>JAYRTC010000010.1:0-129282 GCA_041919795.1 Pseudoxanthomonas sp.
TTCCTCGCTGGTACTTGACCGTGTAGGAGCGCCCATGGGCGCGAGCTCTCCCATCAATTCGCCAGATTACAGCCGAAGAGCTCGCGCCCATGGGCGCTCCTACAAAGACCGGGGTAAAGTGGCCCCAAACCCGACAGGACGCGCGCCATGAACATCAGTTTCAACGGCCACGACAAGCTGGTCGCTTCACTCGATGCCGCCGTCGCCCTGGGCGACGACCACGCCATCACCAACGCACTGCGCAAGGCCCTGTGCGAGATGATCTGCGACGAGCAGGTCGCGCTACCGGACTGCGTGCTGGAACCCATCGCCGACCACTACGCGCGGCGCGAGCTCTACACCAGCCCCGAGCTTGGCTACAGCGTGATCGCGATGACCTGGGCCCCCGGCCAGGGCACCAAGATCCACGACCACTCCGGCATGTGGTGCGTGGAAGGCGTGTGGAAGGGGCACCTGGAAATCACCCAGTACGAACTGGCCGAGCGCGACGACGAACGCTATCGCTTCATTCCCGTAGGCACCATCGAAGCCGGCACTGGTTCAGCCGGCAGCCTGATCCCGCCGCACGAATACCACGCCATCCGCAACCCCAGCGACAAGGCCATCGCCGTGTCGCTGCACGTCTACCAGCGAACCATGGTCCGCTGTGGCGTGTTCTCGCCGGAAGCCGATGACAGCCAATGGCAAAGCCGCGGCGAGCGTTTGCTGGGAACGGACCAGGTCGTTCCCGGCTGAACGTCCCGGGCCGGTTCACCCTGCCCCCGCTCCTTCCGGCTTGATGGCTCGCCACCGGCGAGCCCATGCAGTCAGTGCGAACCACCCACGCTGATCCGGTCCAGATCGATGCCCTGTTTCTTCAGGATGCCGACGGTGCTCAGCGCGTAGAAGGCGAGGTACGCGAAGCAGGCCACGCCGACCCAGAAGCTCATGTGGATACCGACTGCGTCCGCCAGCAGGCCTTGCAGCAGCGGCACCAGCGCGCCGCCCATGATCATCATGATCAGCAGGCTGCTGCCCTGGTTGGTGTGGCGTCCCAGGCCGGTGATCGCCAGGGCGAAGACGCACGGCCACATCGTGCTGCAGAACAGGCCGGAGCTGATGAAGGCCACCGCGCTGACCTGGCCGTCGCTGAATATGCCGATCAGCAGCGCGGCGATGCCGCACAACGCGAAATACAGCAGCATCCGCGCCGGATTGCCGCGGCTGAGCAAGGTGGCGGCGATCATCACCACGATCACGCCAGCATAGCCGTAGAACTGCGAGACCTCGTGCCTGAGTGCGGCGTTGACCGCAAGGAACACGGCAAAGGCGATGAACGGGAGGATGAGGGTCAGCCAGCGCTTGGCGCCGGCGCCGATCTCGAACGCGCCGGCCGCGCCGGTCCAGCGGCCGATCATCAGGCTGGCCCAGTACAGCGAGACATAGGGCGCGACCGAGGACGTGTCCACGCCCAGGTTCTCGCGCATGTAGGCGGGCAGGTGGGCGCCGGTGGAAACTTCCACGCCGACGTAGACGAAGATGCCGATCATCCCCAGCACCAGCTGCGGGTAGGCGAACGCGGAGGGCTTGTGGGCGAGCTTGCTGGTGTCCTCCGCCTCGTCCTTCGCCACCTTGTCCAGGTCGATGTAGTTGGGCACCGAGGAGAACTTCAGGAACGCGGCGACCAGGATGAAGGCCCCGCCCAGCACCAGGTAGGGCGTCTTGACGCTTTCGATGCTGGCCTCGGTATTGCCGGCGGCCACGTTGCCGAAGATCGCCAGGCTGACCAGCAACGGGCCGATGGTGGTGCCGAAGTTGTTGACGCCGCCGGCCAGGGTCAGGCGCTGCGCGCCGGTGGCCGGGTTGCCCATCACGATCGCCAGCGGATTGGCGGCGATCTGCTGCAGCGAGAAGCCCAGGCCGACGATGAACAGGCCGGACAGCATCAACGCGAACGAGCCGCTGTTGGCTGCGGGGTAGAACAACAGGGAGCCCAGCGCCGAAACCAGCAGGCCCAGGCAGATGCCGTTCTTGTAGCCGATGCGGTTGAGCAGATCGGCGCCGGCCAACCTGGAAATGCCGAAATACAGCAGCGAGCCGACGGTGTACGCGATGTAGAACGCGAACGACACCAACTGGCTCTGGGTGTGGCTGAGGTTGAAGGCCTTCTGGAACACCGGGATCAGGATGTCGTTGCTGGCGGCGACGAATCCCCAGAAGAAGAACACGGTGATGAGCACGCCGAACTGCGGCCAACGGGTTTTCTGTAGGGTCATATGCGGTGGCCGGTCCGTTGTTCTTCAGAGTGGCTGTGCACCCGCGACGGCATGACCCAGCCTGGGAATCGTTCGTAAAATAGCATCTTGCAGCGCATCATTGCCTGCGCCTGGGCGAACCGGCCCGCGATGCCGTGCCGGCAAGGTCGAACCCTGCCAATACGGCTTGCATCCGCTATACTTCGCACCCGCGCCGAAGTGGCGGAACGGTAGACGCAGCGGACTCAAAATCCGCCGCCCTTAAAAGCGTGTGGGTTCGAGTCCCACCTTCGGCACCAAAAAACAGCCTTAAGTGGCTGTTTTTTCATCTTGAATTCTGTATTCCAGATTTCTGCTCGCTGACCTACGCGCATCAGCATTCGTGCCGACGTTCAGGCACCTTGCTTGGTCCAGACGTCGTACCGAACGCAATTCGCATCGGACCACCCCCTGGTAGCGTCGCTTAGCCGAGGGAGGCTGCTGTCCATTGAGCGGCGCCCCACACTCCGGCGATCACGATGTCGAATACCACGGCGATCTGACCGAACAGCACGCTCGTCCCTTGCCTGCGCCGATTCCTCATGGAAGAAGCGGCACAAGGGCGTACCGCAGGCGTCAGGATCGGTGCCGGGCCAGTGCCGGCAAAGACCGTTAGGCGGGGATTGAAGCTGAAAGAGCCAGAATTTTCGTTGTAGCGAAGACAATGGAAACGCCGCAGTCACAAGCGCGTTGCAGCATGGCCAGGCAACAGGCGGAACTGCCTTGCACCGAAGCGAGTGCGCAGGCGCCTATCTGGATTTCTGCTCCGGTCGATCACCGTGGAAACGCCGTTTGGCGGCTTCTGCGGCGCGTCGGCAGAGTTCATCATCGACCTTCGCGTGGTCTTCCTTGCACAGCCGTTAATCTCCTTGATGCGCCCGGGATTGGCTGCGAGTGCACCCACCGTTTCCGAAGGTTGAGAAGGGCCATATGCAGTCAGTGTGGCGGCAGCATCAGCAGCATCACCTTGCTCGTGGTTTCAGTCCTTTCAACAGCGGCGACTGATCAATGTGCAGCCGTTCAGCGGCCCGGGCGAAATGAAGCTCCTCCGCGGCAGCGATGAAACATCGTAGGTGGCGCAACTCCACTCATGCCTTTCCTAACCGCCCGTGAAATTGTATTTCATGTTGGTATCTCCTTGTCCAATGCGTGAACGCGCCAACGACGTGCCAACATGAGTGCAATCGCGCACGAGGCCAGGCGCGTGCGGCGCGAGTCCGAGCGGCTGGTGAGCACAATCGGTACGCGCGCGCCCATCACGATCCCCGCACTGTCGGCTTGGCCCATGTATTCCAGTTGCTTGGCCAGCATGTTGCCGCTTTCGAGGTCGGGAACGACCAGGATGTCGGCTTGCCCGGCCACGGTGGACTTGATGCCCTTGACGCGCGCGGCATCGGGAGAGACGGCGTTGTCAAAGGCCAGCGGTCCGTCGAGCACGCCTCCGGTAATCTGGCCGCGGTCGGCCATCTTGCACAGCGCCGCCGCGTCCAGGGTCGAAAGCATTCGCGGGTTGACGGTCTCGACCGCCGCCAGGATCGCCACCTTGGGCTCGGCGATGCCGATGGCGTGCGCCAGGTCGATGGCGTTGCGCACGATGTCGGCCTTGATTTCGAGCGTTGGAGCGATGTTGATGGCTGCGTCGGTGATGATGAAGGGCCGCGGGTAGCTCGCCGTCTGCATGACGTAGCAGTGCGTCAACCGACGCTCGGTACGCAGGCCAGCTTCGGGCATGAGGATGGCGCCCAGGTACTCGTCGCTGTGCAGGCTGCCCTTCATCAGTGCCTGCACTTCGCCCTTGCCAGCCAGCCGGGCGGCGGTGGCTGCTGCAGCGTGGCTGTGCGGCACGTCGATGATCTCGTGCCCCGAAATGTCCAAGCCAGCGTCACTGGCTACCTTGTGCAGTTTTTTCGTGGGTGCAACCAGCACGGGCTCGATGATGCCGGCACGCTGTGCGTCGATAGCGCCGCCCAAGCTCAGCGCATCGCAGGGGTGAACGACGGCGATGCGCAAGGGCTCCATCGATTGCACGTAAGCGATCAGGCGGTCGATGCCGCGCAGGTCGGGGCCAGTGGGCACGCCCTGCCCGCTTTTGTTCGACTCGATCTGGCTCATGACATGTGCTGGCCGCCGTTCATTGCGGCGTTGCTGCCGGTCATGAAGGCGGCGGCATCGCTAGCGATGAAAGCCACCAGCGCCGCGATCTCGTCCGGCTGGCCGAGGCGGCCGACTGGAATCGCATCGACGATTTTCTGGCGCACGTCTTCGCGCACCGCCATCACCATCTCGGTGGCCAGGTAGCCCGGCGAGACGGTGTTGACCGTCACGCCCTTGCGCGCCACCTCTTGCGCCAGCGCCTTGGTGAATCCGTGCACGCCGGCCTTGGCCGCCGAATAATTGGTCTGGCCAAACTGACCCTTGCTGCCGTTGATCGACGAGATGTTGATGACACGTCCCCAGCCGCGCTCCACCATCGGTTCAATGAGTGGCTTGGTGACATTGAACATGGAATCCAGGTTGGTGCGCAATACGGCGTCCCAACCGGCTTTGTCGAGCTTGCGCAGCGTGGCATCGCGGGTGATGCCGGCGTTGTTCACCAGGATGTCGATCCGATGGCCATCGGCGCCGATGCGCCGCGCCAGCTCTTGCGCCGATTCGTACTCGGACACATCCACTCCGTAGGCGGTAAATGTGTAGCCCTGTGCAGCTTGTGCTTGCTGCCACCGGCCAATCTTGGCGTTGGCTGGCGTATGCGTGACGATCACGCGGTGGCCGGCATCGTGCAGGGCACGGGCGATGGCAGCGCCCAGGCCCCGGTTGCCTCCTGTCACCAGAGCCGTTCGTCGGGAGGTATTCATGGCTGACTCCTCACTTCTTGGTCTTGCCCTGGGGCGTGGCGCTTGGCGCGGTCCAGGGCTGCGTCCATGGCTGCCAAAGCTGGGCAAAAGAGGTTGTGTCGCCACTGGCGCCGAATGCCTCGGAGACAGACTCCTGCCAGGTCGCGAGCGATTGGCGCAGGCCATCGGCAAAGGCGGCCTGGCTCCTGGCAGCGGCTTGGCCGGCCGCTTGGGCATCTCCCATGCGGCCCTGGCACAGGCGCCAGAACACTTCGGACGGCAAGGTCGCGAGCGCTTGCCAGTCGGCCGCCTGCTGAAGGCCCTGGATGCGCGAGGTGGTTTCCAGCACGCCGTCGGCGCTGAGCTGTTGCATCGCTTCGAGCCAGTGATGGCCGCTCTCCTGCAGCAAGCGGGTGATCTGCAACTGCAGCTGGGCATTGGCTTTGTAAAGATGGACAGGAAGTTCGCTGTTCATTGCAGTGCTCCACGGTCATGGTGCGCCCCAGGGGGCGGGTGTGGGCCATCCCTGGGGAATGTCCCGGTCGAAATGGAGTGGTTCGGCCGCGGCCTCGGGGTGTCGTGTCACCTCATCGCCACGTAGGTCCCGGGCGCATCGCCAAGCGGCGCATGCGCGTTGCCGCCCATGGCGGGCGGCGGCGCGCGTCCGGCCGAGCGCTGCGCCAGCCACTGCTGCCAAGCCGGCCACCAGGAGCCTTCGTTCAGCGGGGTTTCGGTGCGCCACAATTGCGGATCGACGTAGCGTTCGCCGGCGGCCCGGGTGGCGATCTGGAAGCTGCGCCGGGGGTGCCCCGGCTCGCTGACCACGCCGGCGTTGTGCCCGCCGCTGGTGAGCACGAAGGTCAGCTCCGCATCGCTGAGCAGGTGCATCTTGTACACGGATGGCCAGGGAGCGACGTGGTCGCGCACCGTGCCGACGATGAACATGGGTACCTCGATGTCGGCGAGCGCCACGGGCCTTCCGCCGACGCGGTAGCGCCCCTCTGCCAGATCGTTACCCAGATACAGGCGCCGCAGGTAATCGCTGTGCATGCGATACGGCATGCGGGTCACGTCGGCGTTCCAGGCCATCAGATCATTGAGGTCCTGTCGCTCACCCAGCAGGTATTCGCGCACCCGTCGTGACCAGATCAGGTCACGCGAGTTGAGCATCTGGAACGCACCGGCCATCTGTTTGCCGTCGAGATAGCCCTTGTCCCACATTCCTGCTTCGAGCCAGGCCAGTTGGCTTTCGTCGATGAAGAGTGCGATCTCGCCCGATTCGCGAAAATCAGTCTCCGACGCGAGCAGCGTCAGGCTTTGCAGCCGCTCGTCGCCATCGCGCGCCATCGCGGCGGCGGCGATCGCGAGCAAGGTGCCGCCCAGGCAATAGCCGACCGCCTGCACCTTGCGCTCGGGCACGATGGCGGTGACCGCGTCCAGGGCATCCATTACCCCCAACCACCGGTAGTCCTCCAGGCCGAGGTCGCGGTCGGCCGCCGTCGGGTTCTTCCAGGAAAGGATGAACACCGTATGCCCCTGATCCACCAGGTACTTCACCATCGAGTTGTGCGGCGACAGGTCGAGGATGTAGTACTTCATGATCCAGGAGGGCACGATCAGTACCGGCTCGGCATGCACATCGGGCGTCGTGGGTGTGTACTGGATCAGTTCGATCAGGTGGTTGCGAAACACCACCTTCCCTGGGGTGACCGCCACGTCCTTGCCGACCTCGAACCCTTCGGCCCCTGCTGGCGCATCGTCGAGCGCGAGGCGCCGCGCATCGTCGAGGAAGTTCATGGCGCCGCGCCACAGATTGGCACCACCGCTTTGCGTGATGGCGTGCAGCACCTCGGGGTTGGTCCAGATGAAATTCGAAGGCGAGCACATGTCCAGCCACTGCCGCCCTGCGAAAGTGACCATGTCCTCGTGATGGTGCGATACGCCGCGCACGCCGGTGGTGGCGTTGTGCCACCACTGCTGCTGCAGCAAAAATCCCTGGTGGATCACGTTGAAGGGCCACTGCTGCCAGGCCGGGGCGGCGAAGCGCCGATCCTGCTCCAGCGGTTCAATGCAGGTCGGGCAGTCGTGCGTGCTTGCAACACGCAGGACATAGCGTGCAAGGCGTTGCTGCTTGTGGAATCCCTTTTCGAGCAAGCTGCGTTGCTTGCCCGGTGAAAGGCTCAGGTGCAACGCCCAGTCGTACCAAGCCAGCAGGCCGGCCGCCGGCGACAATCCACCCGTGCCCCGCGCCCGCCAAGCGTTTGCAAGCGTATCCAGGACATCAGGACGACAGACTTCGGACTGTGCCAGACCGGCCTTGCCATGTATGGGGACAGTACTCATCCCTGATCCTTCATTTAGTTAGTGACATACTACTAGCCTATAGCTTCCAGAAAAGGATGCAACTTTTTCCCAAGGAGAAAAAATTTCCGTCCTCCACGAAGGCAAACACTTCTAGTTGATGAAGTCGCAGGCTCAACGAGCGAACGCCTTTTCATCAATTTTTAAGGCGCTTCTGTTTCTTGGGCTGCATCAAGTCGACCTTTTCGTTTCTTATGCGAAGAGGTCACCGATCCTGTGCCATCCGACAAAATTTCCGAGCTTGTGTCGCGGGCATTTTCCGTGATAAGGTAGTGACAAGTCACTTACTATGCGGAATCTGAACAATGAGTCAACGCCCCCAATACCTGTCTGCCGAAGATCGGCGCGCGGCCACAGTGCAAGCCGTGGTCGATCTGGCAGCAGAGCAGAATCCGGCCGAGATCACGACCACGGCGATTGCCGATCGGATGGGCCTGACGCAGGGTGCGTTGTTTCGTCACTTCCCTACCAAGGAAGCGATCCTGGAAGCGACGTTGTCCTGGGTCGGCGAACGCCTTCTGGTCAGCGTAGACAAGGCAGCTGAAGGCGCCGCATCTCCTGCCGCAGCGCTCGAAGCCATGTTCATGACGCATATCGACTTCGTGGCAAAGCATCCGGGTGTGCCACGCATGCTGTTCGGAGAGCTGCAGCGCTCTGGCGAGACGCTCGCCAAGCGCATGGTGCAGACCTTGATCCGCCAGTACGGACAGCGCCTGCGCCGCCTGATGGAAGCGGGCAAGGCGCAGGGCGAGCTGGATGAGGATCTGGACGTCGATGCCGCCGCCGTTCTGTTCATCGGCACGATCCAGGGATTGGTCATGCAGTCACTGTTGGCCGGCAAGGTCAGTCGGATTCGCCGTGACGCCCCAGCCGTGTACGCCATCTATCGCCGTGGCATCGAAAGCGGCGCATGAAACACCTGCCTGCTGCGCAAGGGCCACGACGATCTACAAACTTTTCGAAAGAACCGGGAACAATGAACATGACAGCACACAGTCAACGCGGTACCTGGATGCGTGCGATCTCGCTGATCGCCATCGGTTTCGGTCTACTGACCATCAGGGAAGGCGGCGCAGTCCTGTTTTATGACGGCGCGGCGCGTGCCGCGGCCGGAAACTACGTGCCGTTCGTGCTCTGGTTCAATTTTCTGGCGGGATTTGCCTACGTCATCGCCGGGGTCGGGCTGTGGATGCGCCGACGGTGGGCCCTGATGCTGGCTGTCGCCATTGCCGCAGCAACTGCGCTGACGTTCGCGGCGTTTGGCGCATTCCTGTATTTCGGCGGTGCCTGGGAGCAGCGCACGCTCATCGCAATGAGCGTGCGTACACTCGTGTGGGTGGGTATCGCGCTTGCGGCATGGCGCCTGTTGACGCCCCCTGTTTCCGAGGGCCACCCATGAAACTCCCTAGACTTCCCACCGAAAAGGTCCGCTGGATCGTGATGGCCGTCGCCGTCGCCGTTGCTGCGGGTGCCGCGTGGTTGTGGACGCAGCGTACTTCGCCTGACGATGACCTGCTGCATCTGTACGGCAACGTCGACATCCGCGAGGTGCAACTGGCCTTCCGCCAGCCCGGACGCGTGGCGCAGATGGCGTTCGATGAGGGCGACGCGGTCACCGATGGTGCTCGCATGGCTGCTCTCGATGCACGGCCCTACCAAGAGGCGTTCGCGGCGGCTGAAGCGACCGTGCAGGTAGCGCAGGCGGAGCTGAACAAGCTACGCCGTGGCTTGCGCCCGCAGGAGATCGCCCAGGCGCAGGAGGCCGTCAACCAGGCGTTGGCCGTTGCCGGCGATGCCGAGCGCAACTTCCGCCGTCAGAACGATCTACTGGGGTCGGGCGCGAGCAGCCAGCGTACCGTCGATGCCACCCGTGCCGCACGGGACCAGGCAGTCGCCGGCGTCAAAGCAGCAAAGGCTGCTCTGTCGCAGGCCACGGAGGGTTTTCGCCGTGAAGACATCGCCGCTGGCGAAGCGCGCCTGGCCGCTGCGCAAGCGGCGCGTGCACAGGCCGCCACCGCCCTGGCCGATACCGAATTGCTGGCGCCGAGCGCGGGCACCGTGATCGCACGGGTGCGCGAGCCGGGCAGCATGGTGGCCAACCAAAGCACGGTCTACAGCCTGAGCCTGGACGCGCCGGTGTACGTGCGCGCCTACGTCGGCGAGCCGGATCTGGGCCGTATCGCACCTGGAACCCGGGTGCGCGTGCGCAGCGATTCTTCCGAGAAGGTTTATCAAGGCCAGATCGGTTTCATCTCGCCGCGCGCCGAGTTCACGCCCAAGACGGTGGAGACCACGGACTTGCGCACGGATCTGGTGTATCGCCTGCGCATCGTCATCGACGAGGCCGACAGCGACGCCGCCTTGCGTCAGGGCATGCCGGTGACGATCGCGGTCGATGCCAAACCAGCCTCCGGCACGCGCGTGGGGGAACGTTGAGATGCAGGCAAGCGCCGCCATGGCCGCCACGCCGACGAGCGCGAACGCCGCTGCCGCTGCCGCTGCCGTCGTCATCGAAGGCGTGGACAAGCATTTCGGCAAGGTGCAGGCCCTGCGGAACTTGAGCGCGCGCATCCACTATGGGCGGCTGACGGGGCTGGTTGGCCCGGACGGTGCCGGCAAGACGACGCTGATGCGCCTTCTGACCGGCCTGCTGGTGCCGAACGCGGGCCACGCGACGGTGGCAGGCTTCGACGTGGTGCGCGACAACGACGCCATCCATGTGGCCACCGGCTACATGCCACAACGCTTCGGCCTGTACGAAGACCTGTCGGTGATGGAAAACATGCGCCTGTATGCGCAGCTGCGCGGCATGGACGCGGAGCGCAACGCCGATTTGTTTGCCGAGTTGCTGGAGTTCACGCGGCTGGGGCCTTTTACGAAGCGCTTGGCCGGCAAGCTCTCCGGCGGCATGAAGCAAAAATTGGGGCTGGCCTGCGCGCTGATGGCGCGGCCCAAGGTACTGCTGCTGGACGAACCCGGTGTAGGCGTGGACCCGGTCAGCCGCCAGGACCTGTGGCGCATGGTGCAGGCGCTGACCGATGAGGGCATGGCCGTGGTCTGGTCCACCGCCTACCTGGACGAAGCCGAACGCTGTGAAAGCGTGCTGCTGCTGAACCAGGGGCAGCTCTTGTTCGATGGCCCGCCGCAGCAACTCACCGCACAGCTCGAAGGCCGCAGCTTTCGCCTGGAGAACGTCGGCGCCGAGCGCCGGGCGGTTCTGACCGAGGCACTCGATCTGGAGAGCGTGAGCGATGGCGTGATCCAGGGCGCCGGGGTGCGGGTGGTGCTGCGGGGTGGCGCGCAGGCCAGCCAAATCCAGGCGCTGGCCGATCGGGCCCAGGTGCAGCTGGCGCCGGTGCCCGCGCGCTTCGAAGACGCCTTCATCGACCTGCTCGGTGGCGGGCCTGGCGGCACGTCGACCCTCGCCGAGCGCCTGTCACCGGTCGAACTGGGCTCCGACGTGGCCGTGTCCTGCCGTAATCTCACCAAGCGTTTCGGTGAGTTCACCGCCACCGACCAGGTCAGTTTCGAGGTGCAAAAAGGTGAAATTTTCGGCCTGCTCGGCCCCAACGGCGCCGGCAAGTCCACCACCTTCAAGATGCTGTGCGGCCTGCTGAAACCCACCGCGGGTGAAGCGCATGTGGTGGGACACGATCTGCGCCGCGCGACCGGTGCAGCCAAGAGCCGGCTCGGCTACATGGCGCAGAAGTTCTCGCTCTACGGCCTGCTGTCGGTGCGGCAGAACCTGGAATTTTCGGCCGGCGTTTACGGACTGGAAGGCAATACCCGGCGCGAGCGCATCGCGGAAATGATCGAGACCTTCGATCTGGGCGACTGGCTGTCCGCCACGCCCGATTCCCTGCCGCTGGGGCACAAGCAGCGCCTGGCGCTGGCCTGCTCGCTCATGCATCGGCCCCCCGTGCTGTTCCTAGATGAGCCTACCTCGGGCGTGGACCCGATCACCCGGCGCGAGTTCTGGACCCACATCAACGGTCTGGCGCGCAAGGGCGTGACCATCATGGTCACCACCCACTTCATGGACGAGGCTGAGTACTGCGACCGCGTCGCCATGCTCTCTCGCGCGCGCCTGATCGCACTGGACACGCCCGATGCGCTCAAGCGCGCCGCCGCCAATGTCGAACACCCCGACCCGACCATGGAGGACGCCTTCATTCACCTGGTGGAGTCTGCCGACCGTGCGATGGAGGTGGCCGCATGAACGCTGTAGCACAACGCAAGGAAGGGACTGCCTTGGAGCCGGGCGATTTGCGCCGGTTTGACCTACGGCGGCTGACTGCCCTGGTCACCAAGGAAAGTTACCAGGCGCTGCGCGACCCCTCGACGCTCTTGATCGCCTTCGTGCTGCCGGTGGTGTTGCTGCTGCTGTTCGCCTATGCGGTGTCGCTGGATGCCAAGGAGGTTCGCGTCGGCGTGGTGCTGGAGACGCCTGGCGCATCGGCGCAGTCGCTGGCCGCCGCCTTCTCGGGCACTCGATTCCTGAAGACGCACTTCGCCCACGACCGGCGCGAGGTGGCCGAGCAACTCGTCTCCGGTGCGCTGCGCGGCTACGTCGTCATTCCGCAGAATTTCGAGCAGCGCCTGGCCCAGCGCGGAGCAGAGCCGCTGGTGCAGATCGTCACCGATGGCTCCTATCCCAACACCGCCAACTACGTCGAGAACTACGCCCGCGGCGTGGTGCAGACCTGGCGTGCCGGGCTCGATGTCGCGGCACCCGCGCAGTCCGTCGTGCTGGAGCCGCGCTACTGGTTCAACCCCGAGCTGGAAAGCCGGCGCGCGCTGATTCCCGGGGCGATTGCCATCGTCATGACCATCATCGGCACCATGCTCACCGCGCTGGTGGTGGCGCGCGAATGGGAGCGCGGCACCATGGAGGCGGTGCTCTCCACGCCCGCCTCGGTGGCGGAAATCCTGATCGGCAAGCTACTGCCCTACTTCGTGCTGGGCATGCTGTCCACACTGGGCGCGGCGGCGCTGGCGGTGTTCGTCTTTGGCGTGCCGATGCGCGGCTCGCTGGCGGCCCTGCTGCTGTTGTCCGCCGTGTTCATGGTGCCGGCGCTGGGCCAGGGCTTGCTAATTTCGTCGCTGGCGCGCAACCAGTTCCTCGCGGCGCAGATCGCCCTCTTCACCGGCTTTTTGCCGGCCTTCATGCTCTCGGGCTTTCTGTACGAGATCGATGCCATGCCGGCGCCAATCCGGGCCATCACACACCTGGTTCCAGCGCGTTACTTCGTCGATTCGCTCAAAACCGTGTTCCTGGCCGGTGACATCTGGGCGGTATTCCTGCCCAACCTAGCGGCCATGGCGGCGATCGGGGTGCTGTTCTTCGCCATCGCCAAGCGCGCCACGCGCAAGAATCTGGAGTGACGCGATGTTGACCTCCGCCTTCTCATTCACGCGCCTGCGCGCCCAGTTCATCAAGGAAGTGCTGAGCGTGCTGCGCGACCCGCGCAGCCGCATGGTGGTGTTCGTGCCGCCCATCATGCAACTGCTGGTATTCGCCTTTGCCGCCACGCTGGAGGTGCGCAACGTCGACGTCGCCGTCTACAACCAGGACGCGGGGCGCTGGTCGCACGAGCTGGTACAGCGCCTGGACAGCGCCCGCTTCATCACCCATGTCCGGCATGCGGACAGCCAGCGGCAGTTGCACGAGATGATCGACCGGGGCGAGGTGATCGCCGCGCTCGCCATTCCCGTCGATTTCTCACGCACCATCGCCGCCGGCGACAGCGGCAAGGCCCAGGTGTTGGTCGATGGCCGGCGCAGCAACTCGGGCCAGATCACCGTGGCCTACCTGTCCACCATCGCCGCCGACGTCGGCGCTGAAGTCGTGCCCGATGCGCAGGCGCCAACGCCCGTGGTCGTGCGCCACTGGTTCAATCCGAACCTGGTCTACCGCTGGTTCATCGTGCCCGGCCTGACCGGCATCCTGGCCCTGTTCAGCGCGCTGCTCATCACTTCGCTGTCGATCGCGCGCGAACGCGAGCTGGGCACCTTCGACCAGTTGCTGGTCTCGCCCACGTCCACGCCGGAAATCATCATTTCGAAGTCGCTGCCCGCGCTGGCGATCGGCACGCTGCTGGGCTTGTTCATGATCAGCGCAGGCGTGTTCCTGTTCGGCATTCCGTTTACCGGCTCGTTCGCGCTTCTGCTCGCCAGCCTGGTGTTGTTCATCCTGTCGGTGGTCGGTATCGGCCTGATGATTTCCGCGGTCAGCATGACGCAACAGCAGGCCATCCTGGGAGCGTTCGCCATCGGCGTGCCGGCCGTGCTGATGTCGGGTTTCGCCACGCCGGTGGAAAACATGCCGACGCTGCTGCAATGGCTGGCCCAGGCCATTCCACTCACCCATTTCCTGATCATCGTGCAGGGCAGTTTCCTCAAGGCACTGCCGCTCAGCGACATCCTCGCCAGCCTCTGGCCGTTGGCGATCATCGCTCTGGTATCGCTCACGATGGCCACCGTTTTCGTCCGAGGGCGCCTGCAATGACACGTACCGATCACATTGAAATGACCACCATGGCGGCTGCATGGCACCGGCCGGCCCGACGGTTGCGCCCCGCCGCGCTGCTGTTGGGCAGCGCCTTGCTGACAGCCTGTGCGGTCGGTCCCGAGTATCGTGCGCCGCCGCCAGTGGCCACCGGAGACGGCTGGAGCCAGGCCGCCGCAGCCACATCGACACCGACGGACCTGGCACGCTGGTGGTCAACGTTGGGTGATCCGGTGCTCGAACGCCTGATCGACACCGCGTTGGCCGCAAACCTCGATCTGCGCGTGGCCTCGGCACGCATCGACGAGGCACGCGCGCTGCGCGATCGCGTCGCCGGTGACCAGGCCCCCGTCGTTGCCGCGGGCGCCAGCGTCAACCGGCGTCGGCAAAGCGAGAACGGCCCCTTGCCGATTGGCTCCATTCCCGGCCTTGAGGCCACGCAGACCATTTACGACGCCGGCTTCGATGCGGCCTGGGAAGCCGACCCGTTTGGTGCCAAGCGGCGTGCGCTGGAGGGTGCCGGCGCCCGGCTGCAGGCGGCCGAAGCCGATGCGCAGGGCGTGCGCATGCGTATCGTCGCCGAAGTCGCCCGCGCCTGGTTCACCGCCGCCGGTGCCGGACACGAATTGCGTACGCAGCAGGCGATGCTGGAAACGCTGCAGCACACGCTCGAACTGGTGCGCCAGCGCCAGGCGCTAGGCGATGCTTCCATCGCAGACGCGGACGCGGCGTACGCGCAGTGGGCCGCCGCCAATGCCGCGCTGCCGGATATCCAGGCCCGCCAGCGCGCTGCCGTGTTGAGTCTCGGTGTGCTGTTGGGCGCGCCGCCGGAGCGTGAACTGGCGCTGCTGAATGCTGCGCCATCGCCGCTTGCCTTGCTGGCATTGCCGGTGGGCGAGCGCGCCGACGTGCTGCGCCGCCGGCCGGACGTACTGGCTGCCGAACGGCGCCTGGCTGCCAGCACGGCTGACATTGGTGTTGCCACAGCCGAGCTGTTCCCGAAGCTGTCGATCGGCATCGGCGGCGGTTTCCAGGCACTCGGTACCGGCGATTGGTTCAACGCCTCCAGCACACGGTTCTCGATCCTGCCGTTGATTTCCTGGCGGCTTTTCGACGGCGGCCGCGTGCGCGCGGAAATCCGTGCCCGCGAAGCGACCGAGCAGCAAGCCGCACTGGCCTATGAACAGGCCGTACTGGCTGCTCTTGGCGACGCCGAACGCGCGCTGGGCGACTACCACGCGGGCCTGGACACGCTGGGCCGTCGCCAGGCCGCGTTGGACGCCACCCGCCGTAGCCACGGTCATGCCAAGGCACGCTACGCGGCCGGCGACATCGCCCTGATCGAGCTGTTGGCTGCCGAGCGCGTGCTGCACGAGGCTGAAACCTCGAACGTGCGTGCTCATACGACCGCCGCCGTGCAACTGGTGGCGCTGTACAAGGCGCTTGGTGGCGGCTGGGACGCGCCCGCCACCATGCCAGCCGCCACTGCAAGTTCAACCCAGGAGCCAGTTGCAGCTATTCCCGTCGCGCGCACGGCGGACGCGTCGGCACTGCTACCCCCGCAGCATATCTCTCCCACTCGATGAGGAATATCGCCATGCAAATCAACGTTGGAAGTCCTGATCGTATCGCACGCATCGTCGTCGGCCTGGTGCTGCTCAGCTTGCCGTTCTGGCTGGATTCTTCGTGGCGCTGGTTGGGACTCATTGGCCTGATGCCCTTGGTCACCGGCCTGGCCGGGCGCTGCCCGGGCTACCGCCTGCTGGGCCGGAGTACCTGCCCGGCGCGCAAACCGGAGTGAACCCATCATGCAACTGAGCTTTCTCGGCGCGGCCCGCGAGGTCACGGGCTCCTGCTTCATGGTGGAGGCTGTGGGCATCCGCTTTCTGGTGGACTGCGGCATGGTGCAAGGCGGACGCGAGGCGCCGGCACGCAACCGCGAGCCATTCAGGTTCGATCCTGCATCCGTCGATTTCGTCCTGCTCACCCATGCTCACATCGACCACAGCGGCCTGTTGCCCAAGCTCACTCGTGCGGGCTTCAAAGGCCCTATCTACGCCACCGCGGCCACGGTGGATCTGCTCGGGGTGATGCTGCCCGATAGCGCTCACATCCAGGAGAACGACGCCAAACGCGCCGCCGCACGATCCCGGGAAAACAACCCGATGCCTCCGCTGTACACCCTGCAGGACGCGCGCGAATGCCTGAAGCGGGCGCGCGGCGTGGACTACGACCGGGAATTTGCGCCCCGGTTCGGAGTGCGCT
This sequence comes from Pseudoxanthomonas sp., assembly GCA_041919795.1. Lineage (GTDB taxonomy): Bacteria > Pseudomonadota > Gammaproteobacteria > Xanthomonadales > Xanthomonadaceae > Pseudoxanthomonas_A. The sequence continues at coordinate 16,242 of JAYRTC010000010.1, forward strand.
GCCGCTTTCGCGAGGCCGGGCACATCCTGGGTTCGGCCATCATCGAGGTCTGGGTCACCGAACACGACCGCGCCACCAAGCTGGTCTTCAGCGGTGACCTGGGCCAGCCCGGGCGCCCGATCCTGCGCGATCCCGCGCCGATCGAGGAAGCCGACATCCTCGTCATCGAGTCCACCTACGGCAATCGCCTGCACACGGACCTGGCCGCGACCGAAGACGAGACGATCGCCATCGTCGAGCAGACTCTTTTCCAGCGCGGCGGCAACGTCATCATGCCGGCCTTCGCGGTCGGCCGCACCCAGCAAGTGCTCTACCTCCTGCACCATCTTGCGAGTCAGGGGAGGCTGCGGCATCCGAAGGTGTTCGTCGACTCGCCGATGGCCACGCAAGCCACGCGCATCACGCGCGAGCACATGGAGCTGTTCGACGAACAGGCCAGGCAACTCGTTGGCTGGCACGCGCGGGGCAAGGATCTGCCGTACCTGCATTTCACCGAAAGCGTCGAAGAATCGAAGGCGCTCAACCAGATCCGCTCTGGTGCCATCATCATTTCCGCCAGTGGCATGTGTGATGCTGGGCGTATCCGTCACCACTTGCGTCATAATTTGCCTCGGCGCGAATGCAGCGTACTGATTCCCGGCTTCCAGGCGCAAGGAACACTCGGCCGGCATCTGGTCGATGGCGCCAAGCGAGTACGCATGTTTGGCGAGGACGTTCCCGTGCGCGCCGCGATTCACAGTGTCGATGGCCTCTCGGCGCATGCCGATCAGGCCGCTTTGCTGAACTGGGCCGGTGCTTTCCAGCAACCGCCAGGACAGACCTTCGTGGTCCATGGCGAATCCGAAGCAGCGCGGACGTTGGCCGACTTGCTGCACCAAAAGCCCGGTTGGCGAGTGACGGTTCCCGAACTCGGTCAGGTCGCGCATTGGCCAGATTTCCCGGCGGATCCGCGATGAGAGCCTTCACCAGACCGTGTCGAGCGCGCCCTGCCCTCACCCCGTACGACAAGGAGAAAATCATGAAACCCTATTCCTCCCTGGCGATCCTGGCTCTGGTCTTGGCTCTGGCCGCTGCCCCTGCTCTGGCGGACGATGACTGCGACGTGCCTGTGCAGCACTGGCAGTCGCGTGACGCCGCGCTACGGCATGCAGCCAGCCTGGGCTGGCAAGTGCAGCGCCTGAAGATCGACGATGGCTGCTACGAGATTCGCGGCCGCGATGCCCAGGGGCGTGCCTTCAAGGCCAAGCTCGATCCTCAAACGCTGCGCGTGGTGAAGATGAAGCTGCGCAATGACGACGACAACCACGAACGCGAGCGCACGCGGAGCCGGGATGACCCTGCACCCGCTACCGCCAGCCCTGTACCGTCCCCTGGCACCGCACCCCATGGCCAGATCGAGTGATTCCCCCTGTCTGCACCGGAGACCCACCATGTCCACCAGATTCCTGCTGACCACCGTAGCCGCGGCCTGTGCGTTGGCCCTGCCAGCCATGGCGCAGAGCCGCCCGGTCACGCTCTCGACCACACTCAAGAACTACGGCGGCGACGGCGCCTATCTCGCCGTCTACCTCACCGACGCCAAGGGCGCCTACGTCCGCACGTTGTGGGTGGCTGGCGGCAAGGCCAAGTACTACAAGCACCTGGCGGACTGGAACCGCCTGTCGGCCAATGACAGCAAGCGCCTGCAGGGCGTGACCGGTGCCAGCGTGGGCGCCGGCCGCGCGCTCAAGGTGACGGCCGAGCTGGCCGACGCGCTGATCGACGCAGGCTACGAGATTCGCATCGACGCCGCCGCAGAGGACATGCGCGACAGTCCATCGGAGATCCGCGTGCCCCTGTCGTCGGCCCAGGCGGGCAAGCCGCAGGCCGGCAAGCAATACATCCAGTCGTTCACCTATCGGTTGCCGTAAGGAATCCGCATGATCTGGCGATTCGCCCATCGATGGCTGGGCCTGGTGGCGGGTACGCTCGCGCTGGTGCTGGGCATCACGGGCACGCTGCTGGCGCTCGATCCGCTACGCAACGCCATCCAGGCAGCACCCACCGAGCCTGACATGTCGGTGGCCACTCTGGTGCAACGTGTACAGGCCACCGTACCGGGAGCGGAGGAAATCCGCCGCCTGCCCTCGGGCGGCATCGTGGTCTACGCCTTCGACGGCAACCAGGCCCAGGCTCTGCGCGTGGACCCCGTCGACGGCCGCGTGCTCGGCGGCTACCAGCCCTCGCTGCTGCCGCGCTGGGTGAAGAACCTGCATCGTGCGCTGCTGCTGGATGATCCTGGGCGTGTCGCTGCGGCGGTGGTGGCACTGGCCATGCTGGTGCTGGCGGTCTCGGGCCTGGTGCTGCTGTTGCGCCGCATGGGCGGCTGGCGGCGCCTGGCCGGCCCGGTGCGCGGCACGCTGGCGCAGCGCCTGCACGTGCTGGCCGGGCGGGTGGTGCTGGCGGTCCTGGCCCTGTCGGCGACCGCCGCGCTCTACATGAGCGCAGCTACCTTCGACCTGGTGCAGCTCGACGCTGAAGCGGAACCCGAGGTCGCATCCTCCTCCGACGGTCAGGCATCGCTGCCGACGGGTCAGCTGACGCTGCTGCAAAACCTGCGTGTGCAAGACCTGCGCAAGCTGAACGTACCCGCAGCCGAGGACCCGCAGGACATCTGGAGCATCGTCACCGTCCACGGCCAAGGCTGGGTGGATCGATACAGCGGTCAGACCCTGGCCTGGCAGGAGGCCACAACGGCGCAGCGCGTGCACGACTGGGCGCTGCTGCTGCACACGGGCGACGGTGCCTGGGTCTGGGCCGTGGTGCTGGGCACCATGGGCGCGAGCATCCCGCTGTTCTGGGTCACGGGCGTGCTGCTGTGGTGGCAGGCGCGCCGCAGCCGCCCCGCCATCGAGGGCAACAGCCCGCTGGCGCAGGCCGACAGCCTGGTCTTCGTGGCCAGCGAAAGCGGCAGCACCTGGGGCTTTGCCCAGGCCCTGCACACCGCGCTGGTGGCCGCCGGCCACCGCGTGCACACCACGACGCTGGAGCGCTGGCGGGTACCGCCGGCCGCACGCCATGTCTATGTGCTGGCCGCCACCTATGGCGAAGGCCAGGCACCCGCCCATGCCGCGCGGGCGCTGGACGCCATCGCGCGCCAGCCCGTCACCGGCGCGCAGGTGGCGGTGCTGGGCTTTGGCGACCGGCAGTTCCCCGCCTTCTGCGCCTTTGCCGAAGCGCTGGAGCAGGCCGTGCTTGCCCAGGGCTGGAAGCCGCTGTTGGCGCTGGAGCGCATTCACCAGCAGTCCGCACAGGAATTCGCCCGCTGGGGGCAAGCGCTGGCGCAAGCCCTGGGCCAGCCTCTGCCGCTCGTCTACCAGCCGCGCCTGCCGCACACCGCGATGCTCACGTTGGTGGCGCGGCAGGACTTCGCGGGAGGGGCGGGCGAACCAGCGGCCATCCTGCGCTTTGCCTTGCCCGTCCGTGGCCTGCCGCGCTTCGTCGCCGGCGATCTGCTGGGCATCATGCCACCGGGAGAGCAGCCTGTGCCGCGCTACTACTCGCTGGCCTCGGGTACGCGCGATGGTTTCGTGGAAATCTGCGTGCGCCGCATGCCGGGCGGCGTGTCCTCCACCCACTTACATGGCTTGCGGCCGGGCGACAGTGTGCAGGCTTTCATCCACCCCAACCCGGGCTTCGCGCTGCGCGGCTCGCGCCGACCGGTGCTGCTGATCGGTGCGGGTACGGGCGTGGCGCCGCTGGCGGGCTTCATCCGGGGCAATGCGCGGCACCGCCCCATGCATCTGTATTACGGCGCACGTGATCCGGCGCGGGATTTCTACTTCGGCGAAGAACTGCAGGGTTGGCAGGCTGAGGGCCGCCTGGCCGATCTGCACACCACGTTCTCGCGCACGCCTGACGGCGGCGGCTATGTGCAGGAGGCCCTGCGCCGCGACGCCGCACGGGTACGCGACCTGCTGGCACGCGGCGCCGTCGTGCGCGTGTGCGGCAGCCGCCCCATGGCCCAGGGGGTGACGCAGGTGCTGGACGACATCCTGGGCGGCCTGGGGCTGAGCGTGGCCAAACTCAAGCAGCGTGAACGCTATGCCGAAGACTTGTTCTGATTCCCGGCGCCTGCTGCTGCACGGCCCCACCATGGGCACGCGCTGGTCCGTCGCCTGCGACGCCGAGCCGGGCGTGAACACGCAGGCCCTGCAACAGGCCCTGGTCGCCGCCCTGCAGCAGGTGGATGCGCAGATGTCGCCCTGGCTGCCCGGCAGCGACCTCAACCGCCTCAACCACACGCCACCCGGCACATGGCTGGCGCTGCCACCTGAAATCCTGGAGGTGCTGGCCTGCGCGCTGGACATCAGCCGCCTGAGCCAGGGCGCATTCGACCCGGCCGTCGGTGCGCTGGTCGATGCCTGGGGCTTCGGGCCGGCGCGTGATGCGCCCGATGCCGCGGCGATCCGCGCTGCAGCCGGGGCCGAATACCCGCCCACACATGAGGCAGTGGAACTGGACCGTGCCGCAGGCCGCGCCCGCAAGCACGTGCCGCTGCAACTGGACCTGTGCGGCATCGCCAAAGGCTATGCCGTAGATCGCATGATCGCTGTCCTGGAAGCGCACGGCGTGCGGCACGCGCTGGCAGCTCTCGATGGAGAACTGCGCGCCCTTGGTGGCCAGGCCAACGGTCACCCCTGGGCCGTGGCCGTGGAAAGCCCGGAAGCCGGACGCCGCGCCGCACATGGCGTGATCGAGCTGCAGGACCTGGCGGTGGCAACTTCCGGCGATTACCGGCGCTATTGGGACATCGGCGATGCGCGCCTGGCGCACACCATGGATGTGCGCCGCGTCGTACACCGCGCCGGACCCGTGCGCAACGAAGTGGCCTCGGTCACCGTGCTGGCGCACACGTGCATGCATGCCGACGCCTGGGCCACGGCACTGCTGGTGGCGGGCCCAGGCGAAGGCTTGGCCGTGGCGCAGCGCATGGGACTGGAGGCGCTGTGGCTGCTGCGCCGAGACGCTGCGCTGGTGGCGACGGGGCTGGGACGGTTCGGAGATGCGTCTGTGCCCGAGCATGGTCAAGTGGCGGGCCGGCCATGAACACGCCAGCGGACCGAGCCGAGCGTTTGCGCGCCATCATCGACTCGCCAGCGTATCGCCTCGCATATGAGGACGTGGAACTGCTCGGCCAGGACGATTTGCGTCCGCTGCGTCTGCAGCTTGAACTGCTCAAGCCCGAACGTGTCTTGCGTGAGCAAGGCGTGCATTCGACCGTGGTGGTATTCGGTAGTGCTCGCGTACACGATGCCGCCACTGCACGCGACCGGCTCGCTGTGCTGGAGCAGCGAGCGAACACCATGCCGGGGGATCCGATGCTTGGGCGGGAACTGGCCTTGGCCCGTCGCCGCGTGGAACAGGCGCGCTATTACGAAGAGGCGCAGCGCTTCGCCCAACTGATCTCTACCCGCTTCCAGCAGCAGGAGCGGTGCGATTTCGTCGTCGTCACCGGCGGCGGGCCAGGCATCATGGAGGCAGCCAATCGCGGTGCTTTCGATGCAGGGGCCCGCTCGATCGGCTTCAACATCACGTTGCCACACGAACAGGCCCCGAACCCCTACATGTGTCCGGAGCTGGCGTTCCGGTTCCACTACTTCGCGTTGCGCAAGATGCACTTTTTGCTGCATGCGAAAGGTCTGGTGGCCTTTCCCGGCGGTTATGGAACGCTCGACGAGTTGTTCGAGGTGCTGACCCTGATCCAGACCGGGAAGATGCCCCGGATTCCAGTGGTGCTTGTCGGGCGCAGGTTCTGGCGCCGTGCAGTCAATTTCGACCATCTGATCGACGAGGGCTACATCGAGGCGGAGGACACCGACCTGTTCGTGCACGCTGACGATGCCGAGGAAATCATTGCCGCCCTGGAGCGTTTTCACGCCGATTCCATGCTGAAAGGCATGTCGAAACAATGCAAACCCGGTGCCTGAGCCCATGACGGACAAGTCCCCATCCGCAAGTCACGATCTGCAAGGTTTGAGCAGCACCGAGGCCGCCGAACGCCTGGCGCGCGATGGCCCGAACCAATTGCCGGGCAGCACGCCCAAATCCACGGCCGCCATCGTGCGCGAGGTGCTTACCGAACCCATGTTCCTGATGCTGCTGGCCGCAGGCGGCATCTATCTCGCCCTGGGCGACCGGGGCGAGGCGCTATTCCTGCTCGGCTTCGTCTTCGTGGTCATTGGCATCACACTGGTGCAGGAGCGCCGCACCCAGCGCGCGCTGGAGTCGCTGCGCGATCTGTCCGCACCGCGTGCCCTGGTCGTCCGCGACGGGGTAGAGCAGCGCATTGCCGGGCGCGAGGTGGTGTGCGACGACCTGCTCGTACTGCGCGAGGGCGACCGCATCGCCGCTGACGCAGCGCTGCTCGACGGCCAGTTGGAGGTGGACGAGTCGCTGCTCACCGGTGAGTCCGTGCCCGTGGCCAAGCTGCCCGTGGCGCCGCCCGGCGACGGAAGCGGCGGGCACCTGTACGCCAGTACCGTGGTCACGCGCGGCGTGGGCCTGGCTCGGGTGCAGGCCACGGCAGGCCGCACGGCCGTGGGCCGCATCGGTGCCGACCTGGCCGCCACCGTGACGCCGCCGTCGCCGCTGCAGCAGCGTTCGCGCCGGCTGGTGCGCGTATTGGGAGCGCTGGCGCTCGTCCTGGCCACGGCCCAGGTGCTGCTGGGTTGGTGGTGGAACGACCGGCCGCTGCTCGACAGCCTGCTGTCCGGCATTGCGCTGGCCATGGCACTGCTGCCGGAGGAGATACCGGTCATCCTCACCGTGTTCCTGGCCCTGGGCGCCTGGCGCATCGCGCGCCTGCAGGTGCTGACACGGCGCATCACCGCCGTGGAGACCCTGGGCGCCATCGACGTGCTGGCGGTGGACAAGACCGGTACTCTCACCGTCAACCGCATGGCGGTGGCCGAGTTGGCAACGCCTGGGCAGCACTGGCGCGCCCAGGGCGCCAGCGAGCTGCCCGAGGACTTCCACGCGCTGGTCGAGTTGTCCATGCTGGCCACGCCGGGCGACCCGTTCGATCCCATGGAGAAGGCCATCCAGCAGTTCGGCCACGACTGGCTGCGGGGCACGGAGCACGTGCACGACGGACGCGAGCCGGTGTTCGAGTACGCCCTGTCGGGCGAGATCCTGGCCATGACGCGTATCTACGCCAGCGGCGCACCCGACCAGCACCTGCTGGCCACCAAGGGGGCACCCGAGGCCGTGGCCGACCTGTGCCACCTGGACGATGCGCGCCGCGCCGCCATTCGCGTCCAGGTCGAAGGCCTGGCCGAGAGCGGGCTGCGCGTGCTGGGCGTGGCCCGCGGACGCTGGACGGGCCAGGCGCAGGCCTGGCCGCCGAGCCAGCACGACTTCGACTTCGAATTCCTGGGCCTGCTGGCGCTGGCCGACCCGCCACGTCCTGAGGTGCCCGATGCCCTGGCTCAATGCCGCAGTGCCGGAGTGCGTGTGGTGATGATGACGGGCGACCACCCGGCGACGGCCCGCGCCATTGCCCGACAGGTGGGCCTGTCCGAGCGCCCCGAGGTGCTCACCGGTGACGAATTGCAGGCCCTGGACGACGCCACGCTGCGCGAACGCTTGCGCCACGTGGACCTGTGCGCGCGCCTCAAGCCCGCACACAAGCTGCGTCTGGTGCAGGCCCTGCGCGCCGATGGCTCGGTGGTGGCCATGACCGGCGACGGCGTGAACGACGCTCCCGCGCTCAAGGCGGCCGATGTGGGCATCGCCATGGGTGAGCGCGGCACCGACGTGGCGCGCGAGGCGGCGGCGCTGGTGCTGCTCCAGGACAGCTTCGCACACATCGTCGCCGCGATTCGGCAGGGGCGGCGCATCGACGACAACGTGCGCAAGGCCACGCGCTTCGTGTTTGCCGTGCACATGCCCATCGTCGCGCTGGCCCTGGTGCCCACCTTGCTGCACTGGCCCGCTCTGCTGCTGCCGGTGCACATCGTGCTCATGGAGCTGCTGATCGATCCGGCGTGTTCCATCGTGTTCGAGGCCGAGCCCGAAGCATCCGACATCATGGAGCGCCCGCCACGGCCGGTGATGGATTCGCCGTTCGCACTGCGTGCGCTGTGGCTGCCGCTGCTGCAGGGCTCGGGAATCGCCGCTCTGCTGCTGGGTGCCCAGGCCTGGCTCCATGCCCAAGGCTGGAACCTGGCCCAGAGCCGCAGCGTGGTGTTTGGAGCACTCATGCTGTGCGCGCTGATGCTGATCCTTGCGCACCGCGACCCGGCGCAACCGCTGTGGCGGCGCGGACGGGCCACCAACCCCTGGTTGCGCCCCATGGCGGCAGCCGTGGTGTTGCTGCTGATGGCCATACTGGCCGTACCCGGCCTGCGCCACCTGATGGGGCTGGACGGCGCGGGTCCGCCGGCGCTGGTGGCTGGTGCCGTCCTGCTGGCGCTGTGCGTGGCGTGGCTGGAGCTGTTGAGGCTTGTCATGGCACGACTCGCGGCACGCACGGCGTCAGCACTGTGAGTGCCGGCATGTCTTGCGTAAGCAAGGCTTTTATCTGGTTCAACGTCGCCTACTGCATGAGCAAGAACCCAAATCCTTACATCAGTGCATCGGTCCGGAACCGGCATTTCGCTTTCGGTACTTTGCCCTGCACCCCATGCGCACTACGGCGGAAGGTGATGTCTTGTCTCGTTTTTTTGCTCCTGGCGAGTTCGGCCTTCGCCGCTGCCGCAGTCGATCGTGCCGCTGAGCCCTTGCAGCCGAGCCAGGATGACCGCTGCACACTGGAGCAGGCCTTGAGCTGGCGCGGCGGAACCCTGCGCCTGGAGAACGATTTGTTCACGGGCACCGACCGCAACTACACCAACGGTGTGGCGTTGACCGTGGTTTCGCGCGATCTGCAAGGTGCACTGCGCCCGGAGTGCCTGCCCCAGCCGATTGCGTGGTACGCCCGCTTCATCGGCTGGGCTGATCCCGAGTTCTGGCGCGACTCTGGCGCCCGGCCGGCGTCGCAAAACATCGTCGTGCGCTTCGGTCAGTCCATGTACACGCCCGAGGACAAGATGCGCACCGACCTGATTTCCGACGATCGCCCATACGCTGGCCTGCTGTACCTGGGCTTGGCATGGAATCGCCGCGTCCATCCACAGGCCGCCAGCTATGAAATGCTTGACGTCCGCGAACTGACCCTGGGCGTGATTGGCCCCTGGTCGTTGACGGAGCAATCGCAGGATCTGGTGCATCGGGTGCGGGGCATCGAGCGCTTTCGCGGCTGGGACAACCAGTTGCGCAACGAACCCGCGTTCCAGATGGCCATGGAGCGCAAGTTCAAGCCGTACACGGAGAATGCCGTCTGGCCGGGATGGGGCGGCGACGTGATCGGCAGCTATGCCCTGCGGATCGGAAACATTGAAACCGCAGCCAGCACCGGCGTGGAATTGCGTGCGGGCTGGAACATCCCGAACGATTTCGGCAGCTATCCGATTCGGCCCGGCGCGGAAAACCGCCCGCCCTCGGGCGTTGCCGATCTGCGCACGACAAAGCCGCAATCGGCCCGTGCGCCAAAACCCGGGGCGCATGCATTCCTGAACCTGGAAGCCAAAGCCGTTGCCTGGGATTTCTCGCTCGATGGAAACCTGTTTCGGCACAGCCACCACGTCAGCCGTCGACCCTGGGTCGCTCAGGCGGCGATCGGCATCAGCAGCCAATGGATTGTTGCCGGGCATGGCTTGCGGCTTGCGGCGATGCGCGTCTGGAGAACCCGCGAGTTCGACCAGCAGATCGGCCACCACGCCTTCGGATCGGTTGCACTGAGCCTGGAGTTTTGAAAGTGTCCGAAGCCATCCGCTCGCCTGCGCAGCATTCACCAACGACCTCAATGGAGAACCTCGTGAGCCACCTCTTGAATCCTCGACAGCTTTTCACCATCGCCTTGTCGGTAGCCTTGGCTACCGCCACCACGGGACTTGGCGCGCAGTCCGCCGAGGCCGCAAAGCCGATGGCACTTCGCACCGTCATGGAGAAACTTGGCCGTAACATGCAAACCGTCACCGGCGCTATTTCCAGGGAAGAATGGGCACTAGTCGCCGAGTTAGCGCCAAAAATCGCCAAGCATGCCGAACCCCCTCTGGCGGAAAAGATGCGCATCCTCGCCTGGCTCGGCACGGATGCCGGGAAGTTTCGGGGTTTCGATGGACAGGTCCATGACGCTGCGACCGCCATGGGGGATGCCGCTAAGCGCGGCGACGGCCAGACCGTCATCGCGGCGTTCTCCAAGACGCAACAAAGTTGCCTTGCCTGCCATCAAAGCTTCCGCCAATCGTTCGTGGAGCAGTTTTATGGGAGCCGCTGACAGGTATTTTTCCCGGACCGGTTCGCATGGGGCATCACGATCGGGAACGTCACGATGAGCAACTCTCGGCCGAGCCTCATCCTGGTGCTCAACTGCGGCTCCTCAAGCATCAAGTTCGCCTTGTTCGATGCGCAGGTGCATCCATTGCCGCGCAAGCCGCTGTGGCACGGCAAAGTGCAAGGGATTGCCGGGTCCGCTCCTGAATACAGCGACAGCGGCACTGCACAGCAGCGCATCCACCTGGATCACGAACACCCTCACACTGCCGCCCTCGCGTTGATTCAAGCGCGCATCTCGGCCCGACTCGACGGCCGCCGCATCGTGGCCATCGCACACCGTGTCGTCCATGGCGGCGGCAGGTACTTCGAGCCAACGCTGGTGACCGCTGGCACCATCGCGGAGCTGCGGACCTTGATTCCTTTGGCACCGCTGCACCAACCCTTTCCTCTGAAGGCCATGAGCCTGTTGTTTGAGCAGTGGCCTGGAACGATTCAAGTGGCGTGCTTCGACACCGCCTTCCACCAGACCCTGCCCAAAGTGGAGCAGATCCTGCCGCTGCCGTATTCGGCCTGGAAACGCGGTCTGCGCCGCTACGGTTTCCACGGCCTTTCGTACGACTACATGAGCCGCGCTCTGCCAGAGCGCCACGGTGACCTGGCACGTGGCCGCGCCATCGTCGCGCACCTCGGCAGCGGGGCCAGCCTGTGCGCGATGCAGAACCTGCAAAGCGTCGCCACCACGATGGGGTTTTCCGCGCTCGACGGCCTGATGATGGGCACCCGTACCGGCTCGCTCGATCCGGGCGCCCTGCTCTACCTGATGGAGATCGAAAAACTCTCGCTGGAAGAAGTGGGCTGCACGCTCTACAACCAATCCGGCCTGCTCGGTGTTTCGGGGATTTCGGCCGAACCACGCGTAGTGGTGAAGCACGAGGATGACCCCGGCGAAGCCGGCGAACGCGCCCGCATCGCGCTGGCGCTCTATGTGCGCCGCATCGTGCGCGAGATCGGCGCGCTGACCGCAGTCCTTGGCGGCCTGGATCTGCTCGCATTCACTGCCGGCGTCGGCGAGCACAACGCCTTCGTGCGCGAGCGCGTCTGCCGCGACCTGGCCTTTCTCGGCATCAGGCTCGATGCCGGTGCCAACGCCATCGATGCCCCCGTCATCTCCACCGCCGACAGCCGCGTGCGCGTCGCGGTGGAGCCCACCAACGAGGAATGGATCGCAGCACGCTATACGCAGGAATTGATGGCCGCCGCGTGATGTCCCGGTCAGGCCGAGCGCGCGCAGCTCAACGGATTCTGTAGCCACGCAGGGATTCATCGGCACCAAAGAAGGAAAATCACATGACCACCGCTTCCATCCTCCGCCAGCGCTGGCTGGCCGGCCACGGCCCCATCACCCATCGCGACGAAACCGTCAAACGCATTGAAACACTGGTGTCCCGTTTGATCGCCGAAGGCCGCGTTGCCGATGAGGCGACGGCCTACACCCTGTTCGCCGCCGCCGACCGCCTGAGCTGCGTGGCAATGAACGTGGTCGCGCACATGACCTATGCGCGCCGCATCGATCTTTCCGGCGCGGCGCTGTCAGCCGAGGACTTCAAGCCAACGCCCGAAGGCCACACCGGCGGCTCGCTGAACATGGTGCAGGCCTTCGTCGGCTACCTGCTCGCCAACGCCCTCACCGGCAGCACGCGCTGCTGGATCATGGGCCAAGGCCATTGCGTCGCCGCCATCGAAGCCGTTAATACGCTGATCGGCGACGTCTCGCCCGCGCAGCGGGACCGCTACGACCGCAGCGAGGAAGGTCTGTCGCGCCTGTGCGCCGATTTCTATTCCTATGCCATCGATGCGCAAGGGCAGCCGGCCGTGCCACTGGGCAGCCATGCCGGCCCCAACACCGCCGGCGCCGTGTCCGAAGGCGGCTACCTCGGCTTTGCCGAACTGCAGTACATCCACATGCCGCTGCCTGGCGAATCGCTGGTCGCCTTCCTCAGCGACGGCGCCTTCGAGGAACAGCGCGGCCCGGACTGGGCGCCGCGCTGGTGGCGCGCGCGGGACAGCGGCTTCGCCGTGCCGGTGATGATTCTCAACGGCCGCCGCATCGAGCAGCGCACCCAGATCATGCAGGAAGGGGGTGCGCAATGGCTGGCCGAAGACGTGCGCCACAACGGTTTTGACCCGGTGATCGTCGATGGCCGCGACCCGGCCGCGATCGCCTGGGCGATCATCGAAGCCGAGGACGCGCTACGCGCTTTCGCGGCCGATCCGGATCGTCGCTATCCGGCGCCTCTGCCCTACGTGATCGCCGAGACCGAGAAAGGCTTCGGCTTTCCCGGCGCAGGCAGCAACGCCGCACACAACCTGCCACTGGGTGGCAACCCCCACACCGATGCCGCCATGCGCGAGTTGTTCAACGACAGCGCTGCCGCCCTGTTCGTCCCATCCGCTGAACTTGACGCTGCGCTCGCTGCCTTCGCAACCCACCTTGCCCAGCAACGTCCGCTGGAAAGCGCGCACCCGATGGCGCACCGACATCCCGCCGCACCCAGGCTGCCTGAACCCCATTGGGAAAAACCTGGCAGCGAAGGCAGTGCGATGACTGCGCTGGACCAATGGTTCGTCGAATTCGCCAAGGCCAATCCTGAGCTGCGCATGCGCATCGGCAACCCGGACGAATTGGCCAGCAACAAAATGGGCGGCACCCTGGCACTGCTCAAGCACCGCGTCAACGAACCCGAACCCGGTGTGCCCGAGGACCTGCACGGCGCCGTCATCACCGCGCTCAACGAAGAAGCCGTGGCTGCTGCCGCACTCGGCAACAAAGGCGGGTTGGGCCTGATCGTCAGCTACGAGGCGTTTGCGGTAAAGATGCTCGGCCTGATGCGGCAGGAAATCATCTTCGCCCGCCACCAGCGCCAGATCGGCCGACCGGCTGGCTGGTTATCGGTGCCGCTGATCGTCACTTCCCACACTTGGGAAAACGCCAAGAACGAACAGTCGCACCAGGATCCGACCATTGGCGAAGCGCTGCTGGGCGAAATGTCAGACACCTCGCGCGTGCTGTTCCCGGTGGATGGCAACACCGCCGTCGCCGCGCTGCGCGACGTCTATGCCGGACGCGGCCAGCTCGCCTGTTTGATCGTCTCCAAACGCGATGTGGAGAACCGCTTCGACGCCGAATCGGCGCGACACCTGATCCGCGACGGCGCCGCCCATCTGATCGGTGACCCCGCCGACGCCGAGGTGCAACTCATCGCGCTGGGCGCCTACCAACTCGACGAAGCAATCAAGGCGCAGCGGCACCTTGCCGGCCTGGGCAAGGACGCTTGCGTCACCGTCATCCTGGAACCCGGCCGCCTGCGTATCCCGCGCGACGCCATGGAAACCGAATTCGTCGATGACGACATCACCGTCAACGCGCTCTTCCCGCCGGGCCTGCCGCGCGTGATCCTCACCCACACCCGCCCCGAGCCCATGCTCGGCATCCTGCGTCGTATCGACAGCGGCCCGGCCAGGACCCATGCCCTCGGCTACATCAGTCGCGGCGGTACCTTCGATGTCCCCGGCATGCTGTTCGCCAACCGCTGCACCTGGGCACATGCGGTGGATGCCGCAGCGACCGCGGCCGGTTGGAATCGCGAAGCACTGCTCGACCATGCACGGCGCGCCGCTATCGATGGCACCGGCGATCCGGGTAATTTAGTGCGCCCGTGAGTTCCGCGCATGACCCTACTCCCTGGACCGGATGCAAATTTGGCCTTGGCCAATGCCTGCGGGATCAGGTCCAGGCTCGGCCTGGCGCCAAACCCGGCGCAGCTCCGCGCTGCCGATGATCAGAACGCCCGACAGCGGCTTCGTACTCTGCATGCACCGATGAAGGTCAGGCATGACATCGATCCGTCAGGCGATGGAAACGAATCACGCCCCAGCCTCGGGACTCTTGTCGCCGAGCAGCACGCGGCCATGCATGTCCTTTACCGTCACTTCGACGTCCATGCCCTCGCGCACGCTCTGGGTGACCACGCAGAACTCTTCGAACTGCGCCAGGATACGATCCAGCTGTGCGTGCGCCTCGCCGCCTTCGGCCAGGTGGATCTCGACGAAGGCCCGCGGAATGCGCCAGCGTCCCTCGGTGTTTCGCATCGGCGCGGCAGTGATTTCTGCGCGCAGCGGGCCCGGTGCGTTCTTGTACTTGCGCAGCGCGAACAACAGGCTGGCGGACAGGCAGTTGGCGATGGCCGCCAACAGAATTCGCGATGGGTTGGGTCCGCGACCCTCGCCCAGCGGCGCGGTTTCGTCGCTCAGCAACGGCTCCAGCGTACTGTCGTCGAAGCGGATGCGGAACGCGTAGCCCTCCTCCTGCTCCAGGGTCACGCGGATCGGTTGTTCTATGCTCATCGTGTTCTCCGGTTTTTGTGGGAGGGTCAGGTCGCCGCGGCACGGCGCCCCCGCGCCGCCAGCAGCACGTAATACAGCAACGGAATCACCACCAGCGTGAGTACGGTGCTGACCAGGATGCCGAAGATCAGCGAGATCGCCAGGCCGTTGAAGATCGGATCGTCGAGGATGAAGAAGGCCCCCATCATCGCCGCCACGCCGGTCAGCACGATGGGCTTGGCGCGCACCGCGCAGGCCTCGATCACGGCCTCGTCGAGTCCGCACCCCTCGGCAACCGACTGGTTGATGAAGTCCACGAGCAGGATTGAATTGCGCACGATGATGCCGGCCAACGCGATCATGCCGATCATCGAGGTCGCGGTGAACTGCGCGCCGAGCAGCGCATGACCCGGCATCACGCCGATGACAGTCAAGGGTATCGGCGCCATGATCACCAAGGGCACCAGATAGCTACGGAACTGCGCGACCACCAGCAGGTAGATCAGCACCATGCCAGCGGCGTAGGCGATCCCCATGTCGCGGAAGGTTTCGTAGGTGATCTGCCATTCACCGTCCCACTTGATCGCGAAATCGCCGGTGTCCTGCGGCTGAGCGATGAAGGTCTGGGCGATCTTCTGCCCGCCGACAGTGGCGTCGTTCAGCTGGCCGACCAGGTCGAACATTCCGTACAGCGGACTGTCGGTGTCGCTGGCTTCGTCGCCGGTCACGTACACCACCGGCAGCAGGTCCTTGTGGTGGATCGCACCGTCCCAGGTACCGCGCTGCACGGTGACCAGTTCCGACAACGGTACCAGTTGCCCTTCGCCGCCGCGCACCCGCAGCGTGAGCAGGCGCTGGATGTCGGCCTGCTCGGCTGCCGGCAGGCGCAGGCGCACCGGACGTGGATACTTCGACGCGCCGTCGTGCATGTAGGTCGCATCAAGGCCCGAAACCGCCGCGGCCAACGCATCGGCGATCGCCGACTGCGGCACGCCCAGGCGCGCGGCACGGGCACGATCGACGACCAGGGTCTCGCGCGGCGCATCGCTTTCGACGCTGGTGTCGATGTCGACGATGCCGTCGGTCGCGTGGAAGCGTTTCTCCAGCGCCCGCGCGAGCTCGCGGCTGCGCGCGTAATCGGGGCCGTACAGTTCGGCGACCACCGGCGACAGCACCGGCGGACCCGGCGGTACCTCCACGACCTTCACCGACGCCCCGTGGCGCCGGCCGACAGCGTCCAGTTGCGGCCGCAGCGCACGTGCGATCTCGTGGCTCTGGCGGTCGCGCTCATGCTTGTCGATGAGGTTGATCTGCAGGTCGCCGACATTGCTGCCGCTACGCAGGAAATACTGCCGCACCAGGCCGTTGAAGTTCATCGGCGCCGACGTGCCCGCGTAGCCCTGGTAGTCGAGCACCTCCGGCACGCGGTCGACCACCGAAGCGAGCTCGGTCAGCAGCGCATTGGTATCCTCCAGCGTCCGGCCCTCGGGCAGGTCAACGACCACCTGCAGCTCGGACTTGTTGTCGAACGGCAGCATCTTCAGCACCACCAGTTGCACCACCGCCAGCGATGCGGCCAACACCACGAGTCCGGCCATGCCGCCGAACAGCCACAACCGACGCCGACCGCCGCGCTCGCGATCCAGGAACGGGCGCATGACCTTGCCGAACCAGCGGTGCAGGCGTGTTTCCTTCGCAGCCTCGCCAGCCCCCCCGTGGCTGGCGTCGACGTGCGCCGGAGCATGGTGCCGTGCCAGCAGCTTCAGCGACAGCCACGGCGTCACGATCAGCGCGATGGCCAGCGACAGCAACATGCCCACCGACGCATTGATCGGGATCGGGCGCATGTATGGCCCCATCAGGCCGGTCACGAACGCCATTGGCATCAGCGCCGCAATCACGGTAAAGGTGGCGAGGATGGTCGGGCCGCCGACCTCGTCCACGGCCGGCGGGATCGCCTCACGCAGCGTCATGCCGCCGCGCGCCATGTGCCGGTGGATGTTCTCGACGATCACGATCGCGTCATCGACCAGGATGCCGATCGAGAAGATCAGCGCGAACAGCGACACCCGGTTGAGCGTGAAGCCCATCGCCCACGATGCGAACAAGGTCACCGCCAGAGTCAGTACGACTGCGCTGCCGACCACGATCGCCTCGCGCCAGCCAAGCGCGAACAGCACCAACAGCACCACCGAGCCAGTCGCGAACACCAGCTTCTGGATCAGCTTCATCGCCTTGTCGGTCGCGGTCTGGCCGTAATCGCGGGTAATGGTGACGTTGATACCGTCGGGGATCAGTTCGCCCTTGAGTTGCTGGACCCGCCGGGTGATCGCGCCGGTGATGTCGGCGGCGTTGCTGCCGGGCTTCTTGGCCACGGCGATCGTTACCGCAGGGGCGAACCCCGATGCAGGACCCGCGCGGCCGGCGGGCGCGCCGTGCCAGGCGTAGCGCGTGGCGACATCGGCGCCGGCGCGGACCTCGGCGACGTCGGCCAGGCGCAGCGGGCGGCCGCCGTCGAGACCGATCACCAGGCCAGCGACCGCATCGGTATCGACCAGGAACTGGCCAGCGGTGACCGGGATCGCGCCCTGCGCGTCGACGCGTTCGCCGACCTGACGCACCGCATTGGCAGCCTGCAGCGCCTGCGACAGGTCGGACACGGTCAGTCCGTAGGCGCCGAGCCGCGCCGGGTCGAGCGTCACCGCGACCACGCGCTCGGGCGCGCCGATCGTGTAGACGTCGCGGGTGCCGCTGACGCGCTTGATCTCGGTCTCCAGGGTGTGCGCGACCTCGGCCAGCTCGGTGGCACCGCGCTGCGGATCGTCCGTCCATACCGTGAGGCTCATCACCGGAACGTCATCGATGCCCTTGGGCTTGATCAGCGGCTGGCCGACGCCCACGCCTGCTGGCAACCAGTCCTGGTTCGAGAACACCTGGTTGTACAGGCGTACGATCGCGGGCTGGCGTTCGATGCCGACGGTGAACTCGACGGTCAGCACAGCCATGCCCGGGCGGCTGATCGAATACACGTGCTTGATGCCTTCGATTTCCGACAGCTTCTGCTCCAGCGGAGTACTGACCAGTTGCTCGACGTCGCGCGCGCTGGCGCCAGCGAACGGCACGATCACATTCGCCATGGTCACGTCGATCTGCGGCTCTTCCTCGCGCGGGGTGATCAGCGCCGCGACCAGGCCCAGCAGCAGGCCAAGCAGCGCCAGCACCGGGGTCAGCGGATTGGACTGGAATGCGGCGGCAAGCCGGCCGGACAATCCAAGCCGGGGAGTCGGCGCAGCCTCACTCATGGCCGGCTCCGGCAGTGGCCTTGCGCTGCGCGGTGAGCACCTGCAGCGCGGCAACCGGATCGGTGGCGACCTTGTCGCCGGCCTTCAGTCCGGCGATCACCTCGACCTCCTGCCCGCTGCGCTGGCCGAGACGGACCTGGCGCAGGACAAGGCGGTTGTCGACCAGCACGTAGACCCCACTCACTTCGCCGCGTTGCGCGAGCGCGCTGGCGGGAATGCGCAATACGCGGTCGCTGGCGCTGATCGGAAACACCACCTTGGCGGTCGCCCCCGGTTGCGGCGGCTGCTCGAGATCGGGCAGCACCACGCGCACGCCGACACTGTGGGTGGACGGGTCGGCGGCAGGGAACACCGTGACCTGCGCGGCATCGATGCGGCGACTGTCGGCCAGCACGACTTGTGCGCGGCCGGCAGCGCGGATCGCCACGGCGTCGGACTGCGGTACCTGCACCTCGATGCGCAATGCGCCCGGCGCATACACCGCCATCAGCGGCTGACCCGGCGCCACACCCTCGCCCGGCTCCACCAGTCGGGCGCTGACGATGCCCGCGAACGGCGTGCGGATCACCGTGTACTCGGTCTGCTGGCCGGCCTGCGCCAGTTGCGCGCGTGCCGCGTCGCGCGCGGCGGCGGCGCTGTCACGGGCCGCGCGAGCCTGGTCGATCTGCGCGCGCGAAACGTACTGGCCATCGGCCAGCGCGGCATAACGCCGGTAATTCACCGCCGCCTCGGTGGCGGCCGTTTCGGCGGCGCGCAATTGCGCAGCTGCGGTGTTCGCACCGGCCTGCTGTTCGACCGCGGTCAGGCGCAGCAGCACGTCGCCGCTGTCAACGCGATCGTTGACGTCGACATTGACCACGGTGACGCGGCCGGCTGTCTGCGCGGTCAGGGACGCCTGCTGCACGGCCTCGACCACGCCGTCCCAGCTGCGGCCGCGGGTGTCGCCGCCGGCCTCCAACGTGATCGTGTCGAGTTTCGGCAACGGCTGTAGCTCCGGCGACGCCGGCTCGTTGCCGCAGGCCGCCAGGGCCAGCACCAGGCTGGCCGCGAGGACCGTGCGGATCCGAACGCCCATGGACGTCGTGTGGTGCGTCGCCGGACCCTCGATCACTTGTAGTGGCATCCGGGCGCGACGCCCCTGCCGATGCCGAGCTTGCGCATCACCATCGCGGCCGGACAGAAGCCTGTGAACGCGGACTGCAGCAGGTTCAGCCCGACGAAGGCGGTCAGCAGCCACCACCACGGCGAGACGAGCTGGGTCAAGGCGACGCTGATGAGGATCATCACGCCGGCGAAGGCCATCACGGCACGGTCAAGGTTCATTCCTGGTCTCCAAAGGATGGATGGATATTCAAGCTGATCGACGGCGACGCTGCGGCAGCATTCGCAGCAGGGTGTTGTCGTGCAGGTGGTGGAACAGCACCGCTATGGCATGCAGGCCGACGAGGTAATAGCCGGCAGTACCAATGGTTTCGTGAAGGGTTTTGAATGAATCGGCGAGTGCCGCATCGGTGCCGGCCAGCGCTGGAAGCTCGAGGCCGAAGAACGGCACCGGCTTGCCTCCCGCGCTGAGCAGCAGCCAGCCAGCCCAACAACGGCATCGCGCCCATGAACGCATACTTCGCC
Source organism: Pseudoxanthomonas sp. (assembly GCA_041919795.1). GTDB lineage: Bacteria > Pseudomonadota > Gammaproteobacteria > Xanthomonadales > Xanthomonadaceae > Pseudoxanthomonas_A. The sequence goes on from JAYRTC010000010.1 coordinate 35,912, forward strand.
AAGTACTCGCCGGCAGGGAAAGTGAAGTCGTCGGCCTCGCGCCAGCCCACGGCAAGCCATGGGTTGGACGGCGTGAAGCTGAACCGGTCGCCGTCGCCGACGACGGTAACCGAGTGCGTCTTGCCCAACCGCTCGCGCAGCTCATAGGCAGCGCTCATGCCGGCGAGACCGGCTCCGGGCACGATGATCTTGGCCATAGCAAATCTCCTGTAATGCACCCTGTTCGCCAGTTCCAGCCTGACGGTATTGACCCTGGTCAAATCGTCGGCCATCGGCCTGCTTGTCTTCAATTTAGATCTTTATTATATTAGTGTCAACTAATATTAAGGGGTCGGCCAAATGCCGCTCACCGCAAGCCGACTGGTGGATTGCGCCCGCAATCGCATTATCGAAATCGCACGACGCGCATTCGCTGCCGAGGACGCCAGAGCCGTGCTGATCGATGTGCGCGAGCCCGCTGAATTCGCGACGGGCCACCTCCCTGGCGCGATCAATATTCCGCGCGGCGTGCTCGAATGCCAGGTCGAGTCGCATCCGGCTCTGGCGGGTGGGCCCCACCCCATCGTGCTGTATTGCCGCGGCGGCGGACGCGCTGCACTGGCTGTGCTGAGCCTGTCGATGCCGGGCCTGGATGAGGTCCGTTCGCTGACCGGTGGCATCATGGGCTGGGCCGAGGCCGATCTACCGATCGTCGTACCCGGATGAAACCGAAAAGGAGCTGAAGAACCTCATGGCGCGCCGTATCGCCCGATCCCCCCTCAACGCCGAGCGAATGCGCGAGCATGCCGGCGATGCCGCCCAGTTGCTCAAGGTCCTGGCCAACGAGAAGCGGCTGATGATCCTGTGCCTGCTGGTCGACGCCGAGCGCTCGGTCGGTGAACTCAATGCACTGCTGGATCTGAGCCAGTCGGCCCTCTCCCAGCACCTGGCCGTACTGCGCGACGACGGCCTGGTGCAGACCCGACGCGAAGCGCAGAGCATCGTCTATTCAATCGCGCCCGGCCCTGCGCAACACCTTCTGCAAACGCTGCATGCCGTCTACTGCGGCGCGGATGCCTGACCTGGTTCCGGCGGCGATGTCACGCTCCGTCCCGCGTGGGCTCTTCGCACAGGACCAAGAGTTGGGAGCCTAGTTCTCAGTCAGCCAACCGGGACACGTATCGAAGCCTTCCCGCGCCCTGAACAGGGAGTCCACTGCCACCTTCGAGTACTCGGCCAGCATGCTCGTCGGGGCGGCACCGGCAGCGAAATCCGCATACGCCCCAGCGCGAGCCCACGAACGACAAAAGTGGCTACGAATTGTCCTCGCCACTGCTACGCTGGAGAAGCCGCATGACCTGGCCACATGCCGTGCCCATGCGTTGGCTCGAGAAAGGCAACCAGGCCTCCCGGCACTGCGATGTCCGCCATGAGCGAACTCTCCGTACTGCGAGATTGCCGAATGAAACCGCCTTTCTTGACATGGATCAACGAAGGCTCTGTTCCTCAGGCCATTATTGACCCCATGACAACGGCTTCTCCAGACACAAAAGATGTATTTCGAGTTCAGTTTCTCGGCGCCAACGGGACTGTTACGGGCTCTCGCTATCTGGTGGAGGCAGGCGACCGCCGGATCCTAGTCGACTGCGGACTGTTCCAGGGCTACAAGCCGTTACGACTGAGGAACTGGGCGCCCTTCCCGGTCGACCCGAAGTCGATCGACGCGGTGATCCTGACCCATGCCCATCTCGATCATAGCGGTTACCTGCCCCGCCTGGTGCGCTCCGGCTTCAGCGGCCCGGCGTGGTGCACCCAGGCGACCAGCAGCTTGTGCGGCATTCTGCTGCCGGATTCGGGACGCTTGCTGGAAGAGGAAGCCGGGTACGCCAACCGGACTGGCACGTCCAAGCATCACCCCGCGGAGCCGCTGTACAGCGAAGAAGACGCCAACCGGAGCTTGCGGCAGTTGCGAGGCGTAGCGTTCAACCGGACTTTCGAGCCGGCGCCCGGAATTAAAGCCAGCCTGCATCTACAGGGCCACATTCTCGGCGCCGCAGCGGTAACGCTCGAGTACCAAGGCAGACGCATTACTTTCAGCGGAGACCTGGGCCGGCCGCATGATCCGGTCATGCTCCCGCCTTCGCCTCCAGCCGATTCGGACTGGATCGTCACCGAATCCACTTACGGCGACCGCGCGCACCCACCGGAAACTCCCAAGGAAGAGCTGGGCGAGGTGTTGCGTCGTGTTGCTGCCCGTGGCGGTGTCGTGGTGATTCCGGCGTTCGCCGTGGGTCGTGCACAGCTCTTGCTGCACATCATCGCGCAACTACAAAGCTCTGGTCAGGCTCCGGCAGTACCGGTGTACTTGAACAGCCCCATGGCGACTGGAGTCACCGATCTGTATCGGAATTATCCGGATCTTCATCGCATCGACAGCGCCGGCCTGAATGAACTTGAGCGGATGACACGGATGGTTACCAGCGCGGAGGAATCCAAAGCGCTCAATCGTCGCAAAGGGCCAATGGTGATCGTCTCGGCCAGCGGAATGGTCACCGGCGGACGAGTCCTGCATCACCTCATCGCATTCGCGCCGGATCCGCGAAATGCCATAGTCCTGTGCGGGTTCCAGGCCGGTGGTACTCGAGGTGCGTCCATCGCGGCAGGCGCCTCGACGGTCCGAATCTATGGACAGGATGTGCCGATTCGCGCTGAGGTAGTCCAGCTCTCCGCAGCCTCGGCGCATGCCGATGCCGACGAGATCCTTGATTGGTTACGTTCGGCGCCACATCAACCCCGCGGCATATTCGTAACCCATGGCGAACCCGACGCGGCCGATGCCTTACGTGTGCGCATTCAACGCGAGCTTGGCTGGACGGCGCATGTGCCGGAGTACTTGGAATATGCCGATCTGGCGTAACAGCGCCCCGACGCGCGGCTCCCACGAATAGGCGCGGGATACAGGATCGCTGGGGTGAGCCGCTACGCGATCGACTCTTCGCGCAAGGCTTGCGAGTGTGCGGCGGTGGCGGCGGATGCCTGGCAAGGCAAGGGCCCCGGCACGGCCTTGATGAAATGCCTGAAAACCTTGGCCACTGAGCGCGGCATGCCCAGTATGGGATCGTCGGTCGACTTGGCAGAGAACTGGGAGGTGCGGGATCCGGCTTCCGCGCCAGGGTTCCATTCCAGTCCGGATCCGACAGATTCGCATCAGGCAATTCACACGATTTCCCTTGTTTGCGATGTGGTGCCAACTACCGCACCGATCCGTTCGGACCTGGCCATCCGAGCGGCTTTCAGATCGGACTCTTGTCCGGCGCCCACCTTCGGCACCAGAAAAGCCCTGTTTCCAGGGCTTTTTCCATTTCCGGGCCCTCGTTGCCGCGACCGCTCCGCAACGACTGGCCGCAAATCTCCTGGATACGTGTGCGGGGCGGCGCATTGCGCTCGCGCCGGAAGCATATTGCGCGGAATGGTCCCTAGCCGGAGGTTCCGTCCGGCCCCTTGCCTTCCTCGTCCGGCGCCAGGCCGGGGGCCACCGGCAGGTGCCAGTCGTAGCGCAGCGCCAGCACCCGCAACAGAAAGCACAATCCCGCGCCACCGATCGCCGAGAGCGCCGGCGGCCAATGCAGCCAATGGCCCAGCACCACCACCGACGCGCCCGCCAGCGCGACCACCGCGTACAGGTCGGCGCGCAGCACCGCGGGAACCCGGTTCAACAGCATGTCGCGCATCACCCCGCCGCCGACGCCGGTAAGCATGCCCAGCAAGGCGGCCATGACCGGATGCAGGCCGAACGCCAGTGCCTTCTGCGTGCCGGCGACGGCGAACAGCGCCAGTCCCATCGCATCGAAGATCAGTACCGGGTGGCGCAGCCTTTCGACGATGGCGTGCCAGCGGAACGTGACCATCCCTGCCAGCAGCGAGACCACGAGATAACGCCCGTCATCCAGCGCGGCCGGTGGCACCGCGCCGATCAGCAGGTCACGGGTGATGCCACCGAAATTGCCGGCCACGAAGGCCACCACCAGCACGCCGAAGACATCGAGCCGCTGCCGGGCCGCCGCGCTCGCGCCGCTGATGGCGAACACGAAGGTGCCGATCAGGTCGAGGATCGAGACCAGAGTGGCGACCTGGATCATCGCGCGCCTCCGCATCCATGCGCCCCGCCGGACCCGCGCGCGGGCTCTCGTGTCCGCGGCTTCACCGACAGGGAAGCGGCGCGCAGCATGTGGTTGGCCAAATCGGTTTCCCCGGGAATGGAAGGGCGCCAGATATACCATCTGCCGCGCCTGGCTTCAGGGGGAATCTCTTCCATTGCGGATTTCCGGGGGCGTGCGGATTCCAGTGCGGGTTCCGGAGCCCCTTCGCACAGCCTGTATCCGTCCAGCCCGATGAATCCGGCCCCACCCTTTTTTTGCTAGATTGCGCCGGCGGCGACCTGCCACGACACCTGTTCCAGCCACATGACTGTACCTTCGGACACGCTCGACCACGTTGACTCCGGGTCCCCGGCCTCTCTGGCGGCGCTACGCCCGCGAATGCCGGTGGACCTGTGCAAGCGCGGCGAGATGCGGGTCGAGCGATTCCTGGATGCCGCCACCGAGGTGTTCACCGAAAAGGGCTACCAGCATGCGCGCCTCAGCGAGATCGTGGCCCGCGCCGGTGGTTCGTTAGCCACCCTGTACCGGGTCTTCGGCGACAAGGAAGGCCTGGCCCACGCCATCATCCAGCGCGGCCTCAGCGATCTGTCTGGACAGCTGCAAGTCAACTTGTCCGGCCTGCCCCCGGAACAGGCGCTGCACCTGACCGCCGAACAATTCTCCGACAGCGTGGCTTCCGATCAATTCCACGTCATCCACCGCATCGTGATCGGTGAAGGCCAGTCCTTTCCCGCCTTGCGGGACTGGTATTTCGACCGCGGCGTGGGTGCATTGCGCAGCCATCTTTGCGAATATTTCGAACAGGAAGTGGCTGCGGGCCGTCTGCGCATGGCCTCGCCGCACATGGCTTCCAGCCAGTTCTTCATGATGCTGTTCGGCGACCTGGTGATCCGCGTATCCAGCGGCAACGTGCGGCGGATCGATGCGACCGAACTGCGAGCCTATGCGCGCGATGCGGTGGAGAATTTCCTGCACGGCACATTGCCGCGCTAACAATGGCCGGAATGGTCTGCGGCTTCCCCTGCGGTAGCCGGGAGCCGAAAATCAGAATCGCTCTCCGGCTACCGGCTACCGGCTCCCACCAGATCTTCAACAGCCCAATGGATGGGCGGCTGGCGTCGTTTCAGGCCTGGCCCCACGGCCACCAGTTTTTCCCGGTCATCGCATACCGGTCGGCTGCGCGCTCGAACGGATTGCGCACGCTCACCCCGCCGCAAAGCAGGTACACCGGCAGGAACAGAGGCCCCAGCACCATGTACTGATAGACATGGGCGCGCTCGTGGTCGCCGATCTTGATCGGCGGATGCTTGCAGCGGCCGGCACGGTGTTCATAGGTCGTGCACTCCGAATCCAGGGTCGTACCGGTGTGCAGGATCGTGTTGCCGAAGGTGATCGCACCACCTGGCCCCCACGGCCAATGATGGAATACCAGCGCAAGATCCTTGCGGCTGAACTCGGGTTTGGCGCCGGCCAGTATGCCGATCGCACCAGCCAGCAATCCAATCACCGTGTTGGGCAGCGCCCAGACCATGCCCAGCGCGCGCGCGGCGCCCATCCTGGTGAGTTGCCGCATCGATGTTCAGTCCGCCTCGTTGGGCATCAGCAGCCACAGGATCAGGTACACCAGGATGCCCGGGAACGCAGCCGAGGCGATCGACACGATCACGAACAATGCGCGCAACAAGGTGGAATTCCAGCCGAAGCGATGCGCGATCCCGCCCATCACCCCGGCGAGCATGCGGTCGTTGAGCGAGCGGGCGAAAGGTCTGGCCTGATCCACGATGACGGCTCCTGGGCGGGTTCGCCGGAAGTCTAGCGCGCCGGCACGCATGAATCACGAACCCGGAATTGCGTAGGAGCGACGTGAGTCGCGAAGAAATACCCACGAATGCGGCCTTCGCGACTCACGTCGCTCCTACGTTACACCTACGTCGCACCTGCCCCGGAATTGCGCAATCGCTTCAACTGGCCGTTGAACCAGCTGGCGGCATCCTGTTCCATGCCCTTGCATTGCACCCGGTAAGCCCGGCCACTCATGCTGCTCCTGCTGGCGGCGCGCTCGATGAACTGTTCGGCGGTATCGACCTTGCCCTTCCGCAGCAGATAGTCGTACTTGCGCTGCAGATGGGCGCGCGCTTCCGTCGCCCCATGCCAGCTGCCATTGCGCTGGAAGCGACAGCCGGAGTTCGCCAGTGCGTCCATCAATCCGGCGATTTCGGCCTTTACCTTGGACGTGGGTGCGGCGGACGCGGCCTGCGGGATGCAGAGCAGCAGGCTTCCAAGCAGTAGTGCCTTTGCTTTCATCGTCCTGTGTCTTCACCCGGTGAGCGTGTCGCATCGCGGCTTGCGCCGCTCCCACAACGTCCGCCACCTGCATGGCCCATCAACGCGCGCGCTTGCCCAGCCATTCGTGGATCGCGGTCGGCACTTCGCGCTGGGCGCGACTGGAGACGTAGATGCCGATGTGGCCACCCTTGAAACTGAGCTCGGTGTAGTCGCGCGTACCGGCGAGTCCTTGCAGCGCGCGCGAGGCATCCGGCGGCACCAGGTGATCCTGTTCGGCGAAGATGTTGAGGATCGGCATGTCCACGTAGCCCAGGTCCACCGCCTCGCCATCGATCTCGATGCCGCCGTTGACGAAGCCGTTGCCCTGGTAGAACTGCTTGATGAACTGGCGGAACGCCTCGCCGGCCAGATCGGGCGAATCGAAGATCCATTTCTCCATGCGCAGGAAATCCTCGATGGCATGCTTGTCGTCGAGGATGTCGACCAGGCCCACGTATTTCTGCAGGTGCAGGCGGAACGGCTTGAGCATCAGGTAACTGGAATTCATCAGGTCGGCCGGCACGTTGCCCAGCGTGTCGACGAACAGGTCCACGTCGATGTTCTGGACCCAGTTGGACAGCATGTTGTCCGGGGTGTGGAAATCCACCGGCGTGACCATGGTGATCAGGTTCTTCACTTTTTCCGGATGCAGCGACGCGTAGCACAGCGAGAACGCGCCACCCTGGCAGATGCCGAGCAGGTTGATGGCGTCCAGGCCCAAGCTGCGCCGCAGGTGGTCCACCGCACCGTCGATGAAACGGTTGATGTAGTCGTCCAGCATCAGGAAACGGTCGGAACGGTCCGGGTATCCCCAGTCGATGATGTACACGTCCTCGCCGCGCGCCAGCAGTCCCTTGACCAGCGAACGATCCGATTGCAGATCGACCATGTACGGCCGGTTGACCAGCGCGTAGGCGATCAGCAACGGCACCTTCGCGGTCGGCGCTTGGTCGCCGACAAAGCGGTACAGCACCACCTTGCCGTCGCGCCAGACTTCCTGCTTCTCGGTGGCGCCGTAGTGCACGTCTTCCACTTCCGGCAAGGTCTGCAGGCCTGCGGAAAGCTTCTGCTGCAGGGTCATGGCTTCCTGCGCCAACGCATCGGGAGTGATGTTCAGCGGCCCGTTCATTTGCGCACCTTGTTCTTGCCAATGGCATCAGGAGTGTTCATCGCCGCGTAGCGGGCGACCCAGTCTTTCATCGAAACCACGCGGCTGCTGTTCGTTCGCGCAGGAGCTGTCTTCCTTGCTGCAGGCTTCTTGATGGCAGTCTTCACCGCGGGAGTGGATTTCCTCCCGGCAGCCGGCTGTTTGGTCACGGATTTTTTCGGTGGCGCTTTGGCAACCGGTTTCGCCTGCACTTTCTGCTCCACGACCGCGGGCCTGGCAGCCAGTTTGCGTGCGGCTGCCCTGCGTTTTGTTGCGGGTTTTCCTGCTGGTTTGCGTGTTGCTGGCTTTGCTTTCGCTTGGGTCTGCCGCTTCGCGGCTGACGCCGCTCCCACACGGGGAGAAGTCGCGCGTCGGGGCCGGGATCTTGCGGGCGGTGCGGCCTGGCCTGCCGGCCTGGGCGCGCGTGTCGCCTTCGGTTCGGCCATTGGTCGTACGGTTGTCGCAGACGCGCGCCGCAACGCGCGCTCCAGTTCGGCGATCTTGCGGTGCGCCGAATCGATTTCGGTGCGGGTCGGCATGCCGAACAGGCCGGTCATGTGCTCCACTTCCAGCTGGATGGCCGCGCGCAGGCGCATCTGCGCATTGGTCAGCGCGCCCTGGACCTTGCGGAATTCGGCCGACAACGCAATCGCGGCATAGGCCTGTTCGGCTGAATCGATCCACAGGTCGAACAAGCCGCGGGCGCTGGTGATCTGCCGGCCCGGCTCCTCATGCGCGATCAGCTTGTCCTCGAATACCTCGAAGGCGCGCTGCATGCACTTGAGCATCAACGCATTGAAGATATCGCTCTGCCGCTGGTATTCCTGCTGGGCAAGTTGCAACGCCTGCCAGCGTTCCTGGTGCTCGCGGTATTGGCCGAAGGCCGGCAACTGTTGCCAGCGCTGGCTCTGCTGCTGGAATCCTTCAAGATAGGGCTTGACCTGGTCCAGCCATTCGTCCAGTCCGTGCGCACCCTGCCCGCGCATCGCCTTGAACAGGTCGGTGAAGGGATTTCCATCGCCATTGGCGCCCATCGCCTGGCGCCAGGCCTGGCTGACTTCCCTGGCGCTGCCGTCCTGGCCGGCGAATTGCGCGGCGACCTGTTGCATCTGCCCGAACCACTGGCTGGCCTGCTGGTTGAAACGCCCTACCGCGTCATTGGCCTGGCTGCGACCGTCGGGCAACAGCTGCGACCACCAATCGACCGCCTGTTGCCATTGCTGTGCGGGCTGTGGCGGCGCGGCCGCGTCCCTGCCGCCCTGGCGCATCGCCTCGCCCCACGCGCTCCAGTATTGCCGCGCCATTGCCTCGAAATCGCCCGTATTGCCGAATCCCGACTTGAACATCACCGATCCTCCAAGGCCATGCGCCCGATCATAGCAATCGCAGGTTTGGTTTTGTCCGCGCTACCGCGAACCGTGGTCAGGGCTTGGGGATGCGCAGGGTCTTGCTGATCATCAGCGAGCCGGACAGGGCGAATACCAGCACCAGCGGATGCAGCAGCCACGGGCCCAGCCGGATCGCGCCGAACCACACCGCTTCGCCAATCGCGCCCGTACCCGCAGCCACGGCCAGCAGGATCACCAGCACCAGGCTGGTGGGAATGGGCGTGCCTTCGAAATATTTCACCTTGTCGTCTTCGTCCGACAGTTGTTCGGCGGTGACGTTGTAGCGGGCCAGGCGACTGACCCCGCAGCAGACGAAGTAACTGAGCACGATCCAGTCCCATCCGCCCCGCAGTCCGCAAGCGTAGGCCAGCGCCGCCGGGGCCACGCCGAAGGAAATCACGTCGGCCAGCGAATCCAGTTCGCGGCCCAGGGTCGAGGACGACTTGCGCCAGCGCGCGATACGCCCATCCAGCGCGTCGAAGATGAAGGCCAGCGGGATCAGGGCCATGCCGATCATCAGGTCGCGAACGTCGCCTTCATGCAGGAAACGCATCGCCGCGAACACCGCGCTGGTGCCGCAGAAAGCATTGCCCAGGGTGAACCAGTCGGCCAGCTGGAACTCGCGCAGCATCGAAAAATGGCGTGGCATGTTGTTTCCCTGGCGGGTCAAGGTTCACAGACTGCCAAAACCGAGGTGAAGCCGGCAACTGTAGGAGCGCCCCTTGGGCGCGAAGCTCCTGGTCAGGATCGTGGAGCCGAGCCGAAAGGCATCGCGCCCAAGGGGCGCTCCTACGGGATCAGGGCCAGTGAAGGGCCCGCGCCGGGATCAGGGCTGTGCGGGAATCGCGAACTGCCCTGCTTCGACCGTGCCGGCGCCGCGCGGTTTCGATTCGATCACCGCATCGACAGGCAGTTTGCCCTTGCCATCCAGTTGCGCGGAGACTTGGTCAAGCGCGGCGTACACATACGGCAGCAACGGCACGTAACGCGCGCCATAGGCCGACAGCGCCAGGAAGCCGTCGAAGTGCTGCGCATGCTTCACTTGCCAGTAGCTGACCTCGCGGCCAGCGGCCTTGGAGGCGGCGACATACGGCGCGCTGCTGAACGCGGGCGGCACCAGGCCGTCATCCAGGCCGTGGATCACCACCACCGGCAGGTTTTCCTGCGGCAATGCGGCGGCGGTTTGCGCCAGACCCCTGCCGAAAGCGGTCGTATCGCCCGCCTCCAGCAACCCACGCAGGCACTGCAGTCCCGGCAAGGTGAAATCCGGCGGCGCCAGTTGCGTGTCGATGATGCCCACGCCCGCACCCGGCGGAATGCCGCTGCCGTCGGCGTACCAGGCGGCGCGTTCGACCGCGGTCGCCGCACGCGGCGAGAAATCCGGATTCTGCGCGGCGAACGAGTAGCCGCAAGGCTGTTCGCCGATGCCCGCACGCGCATAGGCCGACGCGTACGTCACCGCCACCGCGCGCCACAGGTCGAAGCCGGCGCTGAGCACACCCGAAACAAGCGACTGGTCGGTCCAACCCTTGGCGTGCAACTGGTCGTAGGCGGATTTCGCCTGCGCAACGCTGTCGTCGCCGGTGACCAGTCCCGTTTTCTTCAAGGCAGCGCAACGCGCGGTCCACAGAGGCTCGACCTGGGCGCGCATCGGCGGCTGCGGCAATGAGTCGGCGGGAAGATGCAGCAAGGCGCACGGCATCAGTAGCGCTGCTTCCGTGGCGAAGTCGTAAAGCGTGCGGCTGCCGGAAGTCGGCAGGTAGATGTTGGGTTCACCCGCGACCACGGCGTCGAGCCAGCCGCCGTCCAGTTCCGCCGCGCGCAGCACCGCGCCACCGCCATTGGAAATGCCGACCGCGATGATCCGCGTATTGTCGAAGGTGAATGGTTTGGCCTGTGGATAGGCGCGGTCCAGCGCGGACAGCGCGAACTCGGCCGCCTGCTTCACGTGCCGGCCCCAGTCGGCTTCCGGATTGTCGCCGGACAGCGCGTGCTTGAAAGCCACGCCGGACATGCCCAGCGGAACTTCCGGCACGAAGGCCAGGGTTTCACCCAGTTCGCCACGGGTGCCGTCCAGCTTGACCCCGGTGTGCGTATCGATGTCGTAGTAATCCGTGCCCGCGCCCTTGTCGGTATAGGCGACCGCGCAACCCTTCGGCAGTCCCCAGGCGCCGGCCACGGCGATGGAGCCGTAGATGCCGCGCGAACCGGAGGACGCCGTCACCACCACGCAGCGCTTGCGGGTGTCGAAGCTGTCGGGTACCTGCAACAGCACGCGATGCGGCTGCTTCGCGCCCGGAACCGTGGCGAAAGCGGAGAACTCGCGGCCCGGCACGTTGGCCACGCTGCCATAGACTTCGCCATAACCGCCGGTCAGGGAAAGATCGGCGATGCCGCGCCAGTTGTTCCAGATCGCCCGGCGCCGGAGTTCTTCCGAAGTCGGATTGGCCGCATCGGCGAATGCCGGCGGGGTCATGCCGCGCAGGCCCGCCAGCCCCAATCCGGCGGTCAACAGGTCGTCGCTGCCGCGATGGTCGGTTTCGCGCTGCGGTTCGATCATCGCGGCTTCCTTCATGAGCGCCCGGCTGGGCGAGGTGCTGCAGGCGGCCGCCGACAGGCAGGCGAGCAAGAGGACGGCGAGGCGCAGGGACGGATTCTTGTTCATGGGCATACGCTAACCGGTCGCGTCCATCGCGTCATCGTACTTTGGTACCACGCAGCGCCAAGCACTATGCTGATACGGTGCCCCATCCGTCCTTCTACGCCTCCGATGAAAATACCGCGCACATGCCCAGGCTGCTGATCGCCGACGACCATCCGCTGTTCCGCGCGGCATTGCGTGGCGCGGCCATCGACGCCGTGGCCGAACTGTCGGTGCTGGAAGCCGAATCGCTGGATGGCGTACTGGCTGCACTGGAAGCCAACCGGGACATCGACCTGGTGCTGCTGGATCTGCACATGCCCGGCAACCATGGCCTGGCCGGGCTGGCGGCGATCCGCGCGCAGTACCCGGAAGTCGCGGTGGTGGTGGTTTCCGCCAACGACGATCCTCGGGTGGTGCGGCGCGCGCTGGACCATGGCGCGGCCGGCTACCTGCCCAAGAGTTCCGGCCTGGACGAGCTGCGCGACGCGATTCGCAGCGTGCTGGCCTGCGAACAGTGGCTGCCGTCGTCGCTGCGCGCCTCGGTCGCGCGCGCGCAATCCTCGCAACACGACGCCGAACTGGCCGCACGCCTGGCCAGCCTGTCGCCGCAACAGTTCCGGGTGTTGTCCCTGGTCGCCGAAGGCTTGTTGAACAAGCAGATCGCCGACCGCCTGGACGTGCAGGAACGCACGGTCAAGGCGCATCTGACCGCCATTTTCGAACGCATGGGCGTGCGCAACCGCACCCAGGCCGGCGTGGTGTTGCGGGAACTGGAACTGAGCGACCCGGCACGACAGATCGATTAGGGCCTGAGAGGGGCCGTGAAGGGGGAAGAGGGAGGCGTGAGGGGGTGTTTGCCATCACGCCTCCCTCTTCCCACCTCCCGCAAAAATGAGCTGGTCATTTTTTCGACACATCGCTTGACACGCCCGCCACGCAAGACGGATCCGAAGTTATCCACATGTTTGCCCAGCTTCCATCCACAGCACCTGTGGACAGGGTGGACCCTGGCCCACCATCCGGCATGTCCGCTTTGGCTTGGAGCGGTGGGCCAAGGCCCACCCTACACCCGCGAAAAATTCCAGGAGACCATCTTGCCGTCGCGATACGGCATGACCCCGTGGAAGCCGCGCGGATCATCGTCGAACACCAGCGGCAGGAAATGCCGGTCGCCATCCCATAGCGGCAATCGCATGATCTCCGCCACGGGCACCCATTCCAGCGTGCCTTCCGGGTTGCTGGCGTAGGGCGTGCCGGAATATCCGGTGATCACGAACAGGAAACCCAGCCAGTCCTCGCCGTTCCTGCCAAAGCCGGGCCAGCTGATGGTGCCGCGCAGCGACAGTTCATCGCATTCGATGCCGGCTTCCTCGTGGATCTCGCGGCGCATCCCCGCCACCACGTCCTCGTCGCGTTCGATCTTGCCGCCCAGTCCGTTGTACTTGCCCAGGTGCTGGTCGTCGGGCCGCGCATTGCGATGGACCAGCAGCACCTGCGAGCGGTCGGGCGAAAGCACATAGCCGAGAGTGGCGACGATGGGGGTGTAGGGCATCGCGAGATTCCGGGGAAAACAATTCCTCATTCTAAAGGCTGGGCCGACAATGCTGGCGTAGGAGCGACGTGAGTCGCGACTGAAACCTATTGTGCTATCCGGTTTCTCACGGAGTTTCAGTCGCGACTCACGTCGCTCCTACGCCCCGCCTACGTCCCTCCTACGTCGTTCGTGCCGCCAGCAACCGGTCCAGCACCGATTTCAACGCCAGTGGCCGCACTGGCTTGGCCAGCAGCAACAGGCCCGCCTCCTGCACGGCGCGACGCACCGCTTCGGTCTGGTCGGCGCTGAGGATCAGGCACGGCCTCGCGCCGAAGCGCTGCGTCAGCCGTTGCGCCACCTGCACTCCGGTATCGCCATCATCCAGGTGGTAATCGAACAGCCACAGATCGGACTCGCCGTTTCCCAGCGCAGCCATGGCGTCGTCACCATTTTTCGCCACCACCACTTCGCTACCCCAGCCCGCCAGCACTTGCCGGAGTGCGTCCAGCGCCACCGGATCGTTGTCGAGCGCGAGCACGCGGCGTCCCGACAAGCCAGCCTTGCCCAAAGCCGGTGACACGCTGGAATGCAACGATTCCACCCGCGGCAACTCCACCGCGAACATCGTCCCCTTGCCAAGCCTGCTGCGCACCGACAACGGCGCGCGCAGCAAGTGCGCGATGCGGTCCGCGATCGACAAGCCAAGGCCAAGCCCCTGCCCGCCCGCGTCTTCGCCACGGCGGAATTCCTCGAAGATCGCCTGTTGGTCGGCCGCGGCGATACCCGGCCCCGTATCGTGGACCTCAATGCGCAATCCGCTGGCCATCCGGCGCACACCGAACAGGATTCCACCCGACGCGGTGTAACGCACCGCATTGGCCAGGAAATTCTGCAGGATCCGCCGCAGCAGTTGCGGATCGGTATGCACCCAGGCGCGGGTGGCGACGAATGAGAACGACAGTCCGCGTTCTCCAGCCAGCGCGCGGAATTCCGACGCCAGCGGCTCCAGCACTTCGCCCAACGGGAAATCGCGCGGTTCCGGCACCAGTCCACCCGCCTCCAGCCGCGACATGTCCAGCAAGCCGGTCAGCAGGTCGGTGGTGGAATCCAGCGCGCCGCGGATCTGCTGCACCGATTCCCGCTGCCGCGCATCGGCCAGTTGCTGCGACAGCGCATCGGTGAACAAGTGCGCCGCGTGCAGCGGTTGCAGCAGGTCGTGACCGATGGCGGTGAGGAAGCGGCTCTTGGCGTCGTTGGCGTGTTCGGCCTCGCGCTTGGCGGTTTCCAGCAAGGTCGTGCGTTCGGCCACGCGCTGTTCCAGCGTCTCGTTGGCGCGCTTGAGCTCGCGCTCCGCCAGTCGCGAGGCGGTGATATCGGTATAGGTGGCGACGAAACCGCCGCCCGGCATCGGGTTGCCGCGGATTTCAACCACACTGCCATCGGGGAACACGCGCTCGGTCAGGTGCGGCGTGCCGGCGCGCATGAAGGCCAGGCGCCGCTGCAAGGCGGCTTCGTCCGAGCCGCGGTGCGGCATCCGCTGCAAGGACCAGCGCGTGAGTTCGGCGATCGAGCGGCCGACCTGCAGCAACTCATCGGGGAAGCCGAACAGTTCCACATAACGGCGATTCCACGCGACCAGGCGTTGTTCGCGATCGACCACGCTGATGCCCTGGCTCATGTTCTGCAACGCCGCTTCCAGCACCTGCTGGTTGAAGCGCAGATCCTGAGAAGCCTCGCCGACGATCGCCGCGACCGCATCCAGTTCCCCACCCTCGCGCCGCGCCGCATTCAACAGCAGGCGCGCGGAGGCGGAACCGAGCACCGCGGAGAGTTCGCGTTCCAGCCGCGATTCGGTCAGCGCCGGGACCGGACCCTGCGCAGGCGCGCCTTCCAGCAACTGCTCGACGCGTTCGCGTGCGAGAAAGCGCAAGCCTGCGTCGAGCAGTGCCTGCCGGTCCAGGTTGCGGCCGGCGCGATGCGGGGTTTCCCGGCGCCAGGCGGTCGCCATCAAAGTCGCGACGATGCCGGTGAACAAGCTGGCGCCGACCGCGCGACCGAGCGGACTCCAGCCGGTCAGCCCGAACAATCCTTGCGGCGAAAGCCAGGCCTGGCCGAAGGGACCCGCAACCATCCACGCAGGTTCGCTGCCGGAAATCGCTGCGATCATCGGCACCAGCATCACCCAGGCCCAGACAAAGAACGCGGCGACCACACCGACAATCGCCGCGCGTGGCGGCGTCTGCGGCCGCCAAACGGCGAAACCCAGCGCCGGCGCCAGCGTGGCCAATGCGGAAAACGAAACCGCGCCTATATCGGCCAGCGCATCGTTGCCGCTGTCCAGGCGGCTATAGGCCCAGGCCAGCAACATGATCGCCAGGATGCCGCCACGCCGCAGCAGCAGCAGGTCGCCGCGGCGGTCTCCACCCTTGCCGCGCGACCACGCGCCACGCAGCAGGCCCGGCGCGAACCAGTGGTTGCCGATCATCAAACTCAAGGTCAGCGTGCTGACCACGACCATGCCGGTGGCCGCGCTCAGACCACCGAGGAACGCAAACAAGGCCACGCCTTCGTGCCCCTGCGAAAACGGCAAGGCCAGCGCGTACATGTCCGAAGGCACGCCGTTGCCAAGCAAGGCGGTGCCCGCGCGCGCCAGCGGCAAGGCCGGCAAGGCGATCAACATCAGGTAAAGCGGGAACTGCCAGCGCGCGGTGCGTACATCGCGATCGTCGCGGCATTCCACCACGCCGACATGGAACTGGTGCGGCAGGATGAACATCGCCAGCGCGCCCAGCAGCACCAGCGGGGCGAAGCCTCCGACCGGCGTCGCGGATGCGATTGGCGCGGTGGCCGCCGGTAACGATTTCAAGCCGAACCAGACGAACGCGCCCAACGCCAGCATCGCCACCAGCTTGAACAACGACTCGAACGCCATCGCCAGCACCAGGCCGCGGTTGTGCTCGGCCGCGTTGGCGCGGCGGGTGCCGAACAGCATCGCGAACAAGGCCATGGCCAGGGCCACGTACAGCGCGCTGTCGCGCCAGGCAGGCGCTTTTTCCACGGCATCGCCCGCCTCCACTGTCAGCGTGGCGAAACTCATCGCGATCGCCTTGAGTTGCAGCGCGATGTAGGGAATCAGGCCCAGCACCGCGACCAGGGTCACCGTCGCCGCCAGCCACGCATCCTTGCCCAGGCGCGTGGCGATCAGGTCGGCCAGCGAAGTCGCGTTGGTCTCGCGCGCCAGCTTCACCAGCCGGATCATGAAGGCCACCGCCAACGCGTAGAAAAGGATCGCGCCGAGGAAAGTCGGCGGCAACGGCCAGCCGTAGCGCGCCGCCTGGGTGACGGTGCCGTAGAAGGTCCACGAGGTGCAATGCACCGCCAGCGACAGCGAATACACATGCCGCCAATGGCGCGCGAAAATCGTCGGGTGACGCTCGCCGTACAGCGCGGTGCCGAACATCAGTCCAAGCCAGACCACGCTGGCGAAGGCGACAGTCCAGAAACTCAGCATGCGGTGGCGTGATCAGTGAGCAAGGTCATGGTCGTTCTGGCGAAGTGCATGAGAGCGGACGGCCCGCCTCGTAGAGCCGAGCTTGCTCGGCTGCTCCTGCCCAAAGATCAAAAGCAGCCGAGCAAGCTCGGCTCTACGAGTTTCCCGAAGCATAACGCAGCAGCGGCGGGCTTTCGCCCGCCGCTGCCGGTCAATCAACAATCACGCATCGATCAGAAATCGTAGCGCGCGGTCAGCGAGTACTGGCGCGGCGGGCCGTAGAAGCCGGTCGTCACGCCCAGCGCCGTTTGCAGGTTGTAGCCGGTGGTGCGGTATTCCTTGTCGGCCAGGTTGCTGCCCTGCAGGGAGAACTGCCAGGCATCGTTGACTTTCCAGATCACGCCCGCGCCAACCAGTCCGTAACCATCCTGCCGGATCAGCGGGCTCAGGTCGGTGGTCGGCCAGACTTCGCTCTGGTAGGAATAACCCACGCGTGCGGACAGGTTGCCGCCGCTGGCCAGGTCGGTACGGTACTCCACGTTCAGCGCACCGGAGAATTCCGGGGCATTGGTGAAGCGCTGGCTGTCGGCCACGTTGACGCCGGCGGTGATGAACTCGTCGTACTTCGTATCCAGCCAGGCCAGGTTGCCGCTGATCAGCCAGTTCGTGGTGGGCAGCCACTGGTACTCGACCTCGACGCCGTTGACCGTGCCCTTGCCGGCGTTGGCGAAGTCGCCGAAGAACTGCGGGTTGCCCGCCGCGTCAATGTACTGGGTGAAGACCGAAAGCTGGATGTCTTCGTACTTGTTGTGGAAGGCGGCGAGGTTCAGGAACAGGCTCTGGTCGAGGAAGCTCATCTTGCTGCCGATCTCGAAGCTGTCCACGCTCTCGTCGTCGAACGGATTACCCGAACGCGGCACCGCCGTGGTGTTGGCGCGGATGTTGTAGCCGCCCGACTTGAAGCCGCGCGAAGCGAGGCCGTACAACAGGATATCGGGGGTGACCTGGTAATCCAGCGAGATCTTCGGCGAGACGTTCTTGAAGTTGATGGTCTTGTCGAAGTTGGCCGCGACCACGCCGTTCGGCCTGCTGAACGTCGCGTCGGTGTAGCCGATGTTGTAGGCGACGGCATGCTTGTCTTCGTCGGTATAGCGTGCGCCCACGTCCAGCTTCAACTTGTCGGTCAGGTCGAAGGTCCAGTCGGCGTAGACCGCGAAGCTTTCGGTGTTGACCACGCCCTGGGTGTCGCCGAAGCTCAGCCCGAAGAAGTTGTTGAGCACCTGGCCGCCAGCGTCGCCACTGAACCAGTACAGGCCGGTCACGCCGCGCACGCGGCCGCCACCGTCGTAATTGGCCTGCAGTTCGTTGCTGACCTGGCTGTCGCTGTAGAACGCCTTGACGTCTGCGATCGGTGCGGGAGTCGTATCGAAGTCGATGTTGGTCTCGGTGTCGGATTCGCGCTTGGCGATCACGTACTTGAACGCCCAGTCCTCGTTGGGCCGCCAGTTGACCGTGGCCGAGGCGCCTTTCATCTCCGTGTCGTTGATGTTCTTCATCCCGCTGCGGATGTCGTAGCGGTCATCCAGCGGCGCATTCGGGCCATAAACGGTCAGGGGCCTGAAAACGGGGATCGGACTGGTGGTGAAAGGATTGGGCGTCAGCATCTTCGCGCCGCGCACGCCGGACTGGTCGTCCATCCAGTCGAGCGCGAATTGCACGTCGAGATCGTCCCCGACGTAGGCGCCGAGCTGGAAACGGGCGGCGTTGATTTCCTTGTCGCTGACTTCCTGGTCGGTGTACAGGTTTTCGCCGAAGCCATCGCGGTTCATGCTCGCCACCGCGACCCGGCCGCGCAGGCCGCTGTCGGCGCCGCCGATCGAGCCGCCGATGGCGGCCTTGGCATCGACCTGGTTGTAGTTGCCCACGGTGATCGAGGCGAAGCCGCTGGTTTTCTGCGGCAGGCCGCGGGAGATGTACTTGATCGCGCCACCGATGGTGTTCTTGCCGTACAAGGTGCCCTGCGGTCCGCGCAGCACCTCGATCCGCTCCACGTCGAACACGTCGAGCAAGGCGCCCTGGGGACGCGCGATGTAAACGTCGTCCAGGTAGATGCCGACGCCCGGATCAACGCCCCACAGCGTATCGGCCTGGCCGACGCCACGGATGAAGGCGGTGGCGGTGCTGCTGGAACCACGCGCGGCGTAGATGGTCAGGTTGGGCACCTGCGCATCCAGGTCGCCGATGTCCCTGATGTTCAGCTTGTCCAGCGATTCGGAGGTGAACGCGGTGACGGCCACCGGCACTTCCTGCAGGGTTTCCTCGCGCTTGCGCGCGGTGACCGTGACGGCTCCCAGCGTGGTGGCCTTGCTGGCGGGCGTATCGCCCGCGGGCGCCGCTTCCTGTGCCCATGCCGCAGGCGCCAACAAGATGCCGCCGATCGCCAGACTCAAATATTTGCGCTTCATTGTTTCCCTCTCCCGGATACCACGTGGCCGCGGCCGATGCGGCCGATTCGCAGGCAAGGCTAGAGACTGGGGCCCCGACAGGCACCTGTACCTTCGTACAGTGGGGACGAAAGCCGTTGCTGCGGATACTCGCTGTCCAGAACAGTGAAGGGTAAATGGCGAAGGGTGAAGAACAGCTCGTCGCTGTTGGCTCCGACCATTCGCAGGCAGCGCGGCTGCCGACTTCACCCTTAACCGCTTTCCCCGGAGTTCCTGGATGTCCTTCCTGATCGTGCTGGCCGCGTTGTGCTTCCTGATGTTCGTGGCCTATCGCGGCTACAGCGTGATCCTGTTCGCACCGATCGCGGCCATGGGGGCGGTGCTGCTGATCGACCCGTCGCTGGTCGCGCCGATGTTCACCGGCTTGTTCATGGACAAGATGGTCGGTTTCCTCAAGTTGTACTTCCCCGTGTTCCTGCTCGGCGCGGTGTTCGGCAAGCTGATCGAGATTTCCGGGTTCTCCAAGTCGATAGTCGCGGCGACCATCAAGGTGGTCGGCGCTCAACGCGCCATGCTGTCCATCGTACTGGTCTGCGCACTGCTGACCTACGGCGGCGTGTCGCTGTTCGTGGTGGTGTTCGCGGTGTATCCGTTCGCGGCCGAACTGTTCCGCCAAAGTGATATTCCCAAGCGCTTGATCCCCGGCACCATCGCCCTCGGCGCCTTCACCTTCACCATGGACGCATTGCCGGGCACGCCGCAGATCCAGAACATCATTCCCACCTCGTTCTTCGGCACCACCAGCTGGGCCGCGCCGGTGCTGGGCACGCTGGGGGGCGTGTTCATCCTGCTGCTGGGCATGAGTTACCTGGAATGGCGGCGGCGGGTGGCGATGCGCGCGGGCGAAGGCTACGGCGGCGACTTGCGCAACGAACCGGAAATATTCCGCGGCGACAAACTGGCCCATCCGTTGATAGCGATCCTGCCGCTGGTGCTGGTCGGTGTGGCCAATTTCGTCTTCACCAAGCTCATTCCCGGTTTCTACGGCCACAGCCAGTCGTTCGTGCCCGCGGTGATCGGCAACCCGGCTCCGGTGGTGCAGGAAGTCTCCAAGGTAGCCGCGATCTGGGCGGTCCAGGGCGCATTGCTGGTGGGGATAATCGCGGTGATCGCATTCGCCTGGCGACCGGTGATGGCGAGTTTCGCCGAAGGCACCAAGTCGGCCATTGGCGGCGCGCTGCTGGCTTCGATGAACACCGCTTCGGAATATGGCTTCGGCGCGGTGATCGCGGCCCTTCCCGGCTTCCTGGTGGTGGCCAATGCCTTGCATGCCATTCCCAATCCGCTGGTGAATGAAGCGATTTCGGTGACCGCGCTGGCCGGCATTACCGGTTCGGCCTCGGGTGGCATGAGCATCGCCCTGGCCGCGATGGCCGACAGCTTCATCGCCAACGCCAATGCCGCCGGCATACCGATGGAAGTACTGCACCGGGTCGCGGCGATGGCTTCCGGCGGCATGGATACCCTGCCCCACAACGGCGCGGTCATTACCCTGCTGGCGGTCACCGGCCTGACCCATCGCCAGTCGTACAAGGACGTGTTCGCCATTACCGTGATCAAGACCCTTGCGGTGTTCTTCATCATCGGCCTGTATTACGCGACCGGGCTGGTCTGACCCCGGATAATTCCTGCACAGACCCGCACGCGGCAAGCCGCGTGGGCCTGTGCGCCAGGTCGCAGACCACTCCGGCGAATTCCCCGATACTTCGGCCACTTTGGGGGTTTTCTGGAGTTCGCACATGGCGCGACGCACGTCCCGCATCGCACGGATCGGTTCCCGTGCCCATCTTCGTCCGGACCCTCGGATCGTGGAAACGATCGGGCAAGCCGATCCGGCCCCGCAAATTGCACGGGCGGTGCGATCGCCTCCCAGCCTGCTGAGCCAGGTCAAGGCGCGCCAGCAGCGTCTGTATGGCGCACGCTGGGCAGCGACCACATTGCCACCGGCAAGGGAAGCGGAAGCGCAATCCGGCATGGAAACCAGCACGTCGTCCGCGACGCATTCCAGCGCGTCGATGTCCAATCCACGCCTGCTGACACTGGCCAGACCCGACTTCGCCGTTCGCGCGCTCAACAATCTCAGCTACGGCGCCACGCCCCAATCCATCGCCGAGTTCAATGCCCTGGGTGGCAACGACTTCCAGCGCCTGGCCAACTGGGTGGACTGGCAACTCGACTGGAGCGCCATCAACGACAGCGCGCTGGATGCGCGCCTCGCCAATGCCGGCTACACCACCCTGGGCAAGAGCCTGACCCAGTTGTGGGCCGACCACATCAAGGCCGATCCGGAATACAGCATCCGCATGCGCCCGGCCTGGGAAGTGCAGCGCGCCGCCTACGTGCGCGCCACCCATTCCAAACGCCAGTTGCGCGAAATGGTCGTCAATTTCTGGCATGCCCATTTCAACGTGATGGGCACCGACTTCAGCGCCGGGCCGGTGTTCGTGCATTACGACCGCGACGTGATCCGGGCCAACGCCACCGGCAATTTCCGGGTCATGCTGGAAGCCGTGGCCAGCAGCACCTCGATGCTGTACTACCTGGACAACATCAACAATTCCCGCGCCGGACCGAACGAGAATTTCTCCCGCGAGCTGCTGGAACTGCACACCCTGGGCGTGGACAACTATCTGGGTTTCATGGATCCGTTCCTGGTGCCGAAATGCCCGGAAGATCCCGCCTATCCCATCGGTTACACCGACATCGACGTGTACGAGACCTCGGCCGCGTTCACCGGCTGGTCGGCGAAGAACGGGCATTGGGAATTCCCGGCCGAGGACGACGGCACCTTCGTCTATCGCCAGTCCTGGCATGACGCCGGCCCCAAGTTCCTGCTCGGGATGATGATCTACCCGGAGCAGCCGGCACTGAAGGATGGTCGCGACGTGCTGGATCGGCTGGCCAGCCATCCGCGCGTGGCCAAGTTCATCTGCAAGAAACTCATCCGCCGCTTCATCAACGACACCCCTTCGCAAAAACTCATCGACAGCGCGGCGGCGATTTTCCGCGCCAACTGGCAGCACCCGAAGCAGATCGAAATCACCCTGCGCCATATCCTCAACTCCGACGACCTGTACAACAGCTGGGGGCAGAAGATCCGGCGCCCGTTCGAGGCCACCGTAGCCGCGATGCGCGTGCTGGGCCAGGACTGGACCCTGCGCCTGGACCACGACAAGAGCGACGAATTCATGTGGCGGGTCGGCTATACCGGACATGCCGCCTACAACTGGCCCTCGCCGAATGGTTATCCGGACACCGCGGTGGCGTGGTCGGGCGCCAACTCCTTCGCCATGACCTGGAAACTGCTCAACTGGATGACCGAAACCAGCGATGCCGACGTGCCCATGAGTCCCATCCTGGCCGCGACCCGCGCCGGTGTCGCCAGCTGGACGGCCAACAACCTGGTCGCGTTCTGGTGCCAACGCATCCTGGGCTACCAGCCCACGGCGGCTCGCAAATCGGTGCTGTCCGCGTTCATGGCCCAGAACGGCAACGCCGCGACCGACGTCATCGCCGACAACGACACCTGGTCCGCAAACGACTTGAAGAAACACTACAACCAGCAAAGGTTGCGCAGCATGGTGTCGTTGATTCTTCTTTCCCCCGAATTCCAGACGCGTTGAGGCAGCCGACATGAGCGACTACACACTGACGCGCCGCGAATTCGTCAAGGGCTGCTGCAGCGCCGCCTTGGTCGGCAGCGCCGGCAGCAGCCTGATGTTCGCCGACGACGCCATCGCCGCCGCCAACAGCTACGACACCGTGGTGCACCTGTTCCTGCGCGGCGGCATGGATGGGTTGAACCTGGTGCTGCCGGTAAGCGGCGCCGACCGCACGTTCTACGAGGAAGCGCGGCCCGATCTTTCCATCGCCGCCAGCGGCGCCTACGGCGCCTTGCCGCTGACCCTGGGCGGTGGCGCAGCCACCGGGTTCGGGCTGCATCCTTCCGCGACCGGGCTGCGCGATCTGTGGAACGACGGCAAGCTGGCCATCGTCCATGCCTGCGGCATGCCCACCGGCACGCGCAGTCATTTCGATTCGCAACTGTCCATCGACCTGGGCACGCCGGGGAAATTCGGCACTCCCAGCGGCTGGATGACCCGCGCCTGGCAGACGCGTGCCGCTTCCACGCCTGCGGCCGTGCTACCCGCATTGGGCATCTCCGGCACCCAACCGATCGGCCTGATGGGAGCGACCGACGCGTTGACCATGAGCAGCCCCGAGGATTTCGCGCTCAACTCGGGCGCCTGGGCCTGGCAGAGGGTGCGCGAGGATTCTCCCGCCGGCTTCATGGGCCTCAACGAAACCCTGACCGAGATGTGGTCGGGCAGCACCGGCATCGAACTCAACGGCAAGCGCGCCGACGCGGCGTTGAAGACCATCGGCAAGCAAGCCTATGCGGCGTTGCCCGCGACCTGGCCCACCGGCAGCTTCGCCGACCAGTTGTGGACCATCGCCCAGTCGATCAAATTCAACCTGGGCCTGCGTTTCGCCACGCTCGACCTGGGTGGCTGGGACACCCACGAGGGCCAGGGCACCGCGGGTGACGGCTACCACTACTACCAGAACAAGATCAACGAACTGTCGGCCGGACTGGCCGCGTTCTTCGGCGAATTGAACAGCGGCGGGCAGATGTCGCGGGTCACGGTGATCGTGCAATCGGAATTCGGTCGCCGCGTGCGCGCGAATGCCAATGGCGGCACCGACCATGGTTACGGTAATCCGCTGCTGGTATTGGGCGGCGCGGTCAACGGACGCAAGTTCTATGGCAGCTGGCCGGGCCTGAACCCGGAAACGCTGTCGCCGACCTTCGGCGACGTGCCGGTGACCACGGACTACCGCAGGGTGTTCTCCGAAATCATGGTCCGGCGCATGGCCAACCCGCAACTCGGCACGATTTTCCCGGGTTATGCGGGTTACTCGCCGCTCGGTATCGTCCAGGGCGCCGACCTTGCGGTGCAGATGGCCGCGGCCAGTGCGATGGCCTCGCCACTGCACGCCGCGACCAGCCCTGCCATGCCCGGCAATGTTGCGAACAATGTGTCGACAACAACACCAGGCACGCCCGATTGGCAGATCCGTGGGCGCGGGAACCGGGTGATGACGCGGCGCGAACGCTGAGGTTTGCCGGGCTGGCGAGTGGGACTGCAAGCGGCTTCACGGATCCCGATCGAAGGCGACCCGCGCATTGCTCGATTCACGCTTCGCTTCCATGGCCTGCGGCAGCTGATTGGAGGATGATGGTTCGAACCCCAGCAAAGGATGCCGCCATGTCCACGTCGACTGTCCGCTCCAGCATTGGCGCTACTGCCTACGCGGTGACGCTGACCGATGACGCCGGGCATGCCTGGCTGGCCGACGAACCACTCGACGCCGACGGCGGAGATACCGGCCCGGCCCCGGAGCAATTACTGCTGTCGGCGCTCGGCGCCTGCACTTCCATCACCTTGAAGATGTATGCGGCGCGCAAGCAATGGCCGCTGGAAAGCGTCCAGGTCGAGTTGCAATTCAATCCGGACGGCAAGCCCGACGCCGGCACCGACATCGCCCGCGCGATCACATTGCAGGGACCGTTGAGCGACGAACAACGCGAACGCCTGCTGCAGATCGCCAATGCCTGCCCGATCCACAAGGTCTTGTCCGGCGAGATACGCATCGCCACCAGGCTTGAGGCCGAAATGGTCGCGGCACGGGCAAGCCAGCCATGATCAAACTCCTGGGCATTTCCGGCAGCCTGCGCGCGCAGTCGTACAACACTGCCCTGCTGCGCGCCGCGCAAGCGCAGGCCGGCGACGGCTTCGCCCTGGATGCGGCCACCCTGCACGGCATACCGCTGTACGACGGCGACGCGGAACATCGCGACGGCCCGCCCACGGCGGTCGTGGAACTGAAGGAGCGCATCGTCGCCAGCGATGGCGTGCTGCTGGTGACCCCGGAATACAACAACGGCATCCCCGGCGTGTTCAAGAACGCGATCGACTGGCTGTCGCGCCCGGCCACCGACATCGCGCGCGTATTCGGCGACCGTCCCTTCGCGGTGATCGGCGCCTCACCCAGCGGCTTCGGCACGATCCTCGCCCAGAACGCCTGGCTTCCGGTGCTGAAGACGCTGGGCACCCGGCAATGGTCGGGCGGACGCCTGCAGGTCTCGCGCGCCGGCAAGGTGTTCGACGAACAGGGCGAACTGGTGGACGAAGCGGTGCGCCAGCAGCTCGGGCGCTTCCTGCGTGGATTCGCGGAACAGATCGGCCGCCATGGACCGGGGTGAATCGAGTTAACCGGGAGACCGAAACCACTCACCCTTTGATGAGCGGGTGAAACGCGGCGAATTTTCCTGGTTGAGACTTTTTTTGCCTTGTGGAATGGAAAAAAGGCATTCCGTTGATGAAAATTTCATCAGCGGAAGACAAAAAAGCTGTTCCGATGAAGAAAACTCCTGTTCCGGAAGGCTTATTTGCCTTTCGCGAAGAGCGAAAAGGGATTCCAGAAGAGTGTTTCTGCTTTCCGCAAGAGCAATTTTCCTTTGCGGAACGGCTTTTTTGTCTTCGGGAAAGGTTTTCCGGGATTCCGGAAGGCTTGTTTGCTCCATGCAGGGATTGCACGAGCTGGGCCTTGGCTCACCCATGCGATCCAGCCGATGGTTGTAATGGTTCCGGGAAAGATCCGTGGGCCGAGGCCCACCCTACGAGGCCTCACACCGCCAGCCCCGCATCGCCCTCCACCACCTTCTGCGTCATCCGCGGTCGCTCGCCTGCCTTCCACAGCGGCACCTCGTGGCGGACGCGATAGCGCAGCGGCCCGCCGTCCGGCGTGGCGCTGCGCGTGATCGGGCGCGGGATGCAGACGAACTCGGCGACCATCCTGTCCGCATCGACACGCATGGTGGCGTAACCGTGGCCGCCGTTGTCCACGAAGGTCAGGTGCGGCGCCAACTCGGGGTTGCGCACGGCCAGCGCCTTTTGCAGATCCTTGCTGCTGGCGTATTCCAGCGCCGAGCGCACGCCGTGGCGGAACATCAGGTTGGCGGTGCACTGCGGTTTTCCGCTGGCGTCCTCGGCGATGTACAGGCCGCGCGTCGGATTGTTTTCCTTCTTCTGGTTGTGCTCGTTGGCCTCGGCCATGCCCGGGGAAATCAGCGAGCCGCCGACGAAGCTGACGCCCACCGGCTCGAAGGCCGCGGGCGGCAGGGCCTTGGCCGCGTAGCCTGCCCAGAAGCTGTGGCGATCGCCGGCGACGATCGCGAAACCGGTGATGCCGGCATCGCGCACGGCATCGAAGATCTCCGCACGCTCGAAGTACATGCTGCCCCAGTCGTAGACGCTCATGAGGCCATAGCCCTTGCCCTTCCACGTGCCGAGTCCGGGTGGCAGGTTCTGCGGGTCGACGCGCGTATCGAGCGCGCCCAGTGAATTGCCCCAGATCTTCCACGTAGCCTGCGCATTGCGCAGCTTGTCGAGGAACCACGCCTTCTGCTTCGCCCCCAGCATGGTCTGCGGCGCCGCCTTGGCCACGTAGTTGTCCACCGACTTGTCGCCCATCGTCAGCTTCGCCGGCGGATGGCCGTCGGCATAGGCGCGGCCGGCATCGAGCTGCGCCCACAATTCCTCGGGGACGAAGCCGAGCGTGTCGCCTTCGAAAAGCGGGTTGATTTCGTCGTGGTTGCCGGGGTCGCGGGAACGGAAGCTGCGGTTGTCGGTGATCAACAGGTCGATGTGCCGGCCCCAGCGCAGGGCGCGATAGGCGATCAGGCTGTTGATCGCGGCCAGGTTGTTGGGCTCGGTGCCCAAGCCGTCGTCGTCGAAGTCCTTGACCAGCACATCGACCACCTGCGGTGCATCGAAAGTGTCCAGCTTCGATCCCGGCGGCAGCACCCGTGCCGGCTGGTATTCGAACCAGGCCTGGTTGGCCGCGACCTTGAGCGTCTGCGCGGGCACCCAGCCTGGCGTGCCGGCGAATTCCTGGATCGACTGCCAGCCGTTCCAGGAGAACTCATGGTTGTCCCAGATGCACACGAAGGGCCAGCGTGCGCGCGCATCCTGTAGGTCGGGATCCTGCAGGTAGGCATGGTAGAGGGCGCGATAGTCGTCCAGCGAGTCGGGCACCATGAAGCGGTTCTTCGCCACCGGCTTGCCCTTCGGGAACCTGATCGGGAAGGTGATGACGCGATCGTAGCGCTTGCCGTTCTTCGCCACCTGCTCCGGGTACTGCACCACCTCGTAGACGAAGTCGCCCAGGTGCAGCACGAATCCGATCCGTTCCCCGGGCGCGGCGCGCTCGTCTTCGAAGATCATCCGCCGATAGGCATTCCCGTAGCCCTCGGGGAGGCTCTGGCAACTGACGAAGGCGAAGCGCGACGGTCGCGCATCATCATTCGCCGGCGCGGTCAGGGTGCGGCCGATACGGCTGCCGTTGCCTTCCTCGTCAACGAAGCGGTACCAGTATTCACCAGCCGGCGGCAGGTGGCCGACCAGCACGCGGCAGGTCCAGTCGGACGCGGTCTGCACCTTCGCCGAGGCGGTCGCGACCACCCGCGCGAAGGCAGGATCCTCCGCCACTTCGACCAGCAGCATGGCACTCTCGCGTCCATCCGCATACGGTCGCCGCGTCCACAGCAGGACGCTGCCGGCATCGGGATCGCCCGACGCGACACCTTGCGGATACAGGTCGCGACGCTCGCGCCATCCGCTCGAAGAGGGGCGTACGTGCGCGCAACCCCAGGCCAGGGTCGCGCCCAGCGCAGTGGCGAGTTTCAGGAATTGGCGGCGGTCGAGCCTGGGCATGTCGGTTCCATGCAGTGGCGGAGGCGGTGCTTGGCGCGCCGCAACGCTAGGCCTGATCACACGCCGCTGAACGTGCCGGAAGTCAGGAAGGCGTTCGATCGCCAAAAACCGTAAAGCCACCCTTGGAGTCGCTGCACGTAGGGTGGGCCTCGGCCCACCAATGCGATCCACCCGACGGTGGTAACGATTACGGAAAGAGCGGTGGGCTGAAGCCCACCCTACGGGTCAGCGCAGGAATCGCTCGCGTCGCGATTCCTCTTCGTGCAGGTGCCGTGCCGGCTTCAGCAAGTCGCTGCGGCTGACCACGCCGACCAGTTTCAAGGATTCGGCGGATTCCACGACCGCCAATCGCTCCAGTCCCAGCGCCGCCATCCGCGAAGCGACCGCGCGGCAGGTCTCGTTAGCCAGGGCATAGCTGATCTCGATGCCCTGCAACAACTCGGCGACCGGCTGTGCTGGATCCTGCACCACCTCCGGCGGCAACTCTTCGCGCACCAGCATGCCGAGCAGGCGTTCGCCATCGACCACGGGATACGCGCGCTGTTTCTGGCTCATGCCGAAGTAGTCCGCCTGTACTTGCGGCACCGGCATCGCGGCCGGGATCGAGATCACCGCGCTGGTCATGACTTCGTTGACGAAATGCCGCTCCAGCGGATCGACCCCGTATTCGCGATACACGTGCAGGCCGCGACGGGCGATCTTCTCGGTAAGGATCGAGCGTGGCATCGCCACCACCGAGAACCCGTAAGCCACCACGCAACCAAGGATCGTCGGCAGCAGCGCGTTGGTGTCGAAGGTCAGCTCGAACGCGAACACCACCGCCATCAACGGCGCGCGCATGGTCCCGCCCAGCGTCGCCGCCATGCACACCAGCGCCCACAGCCGCACATCGCCGCCCGGAAGCCAGGGGCCGATCACGCAACCGAGTCCGGCGCCGATCATCAGTAGCGGCGCGAGGATGCCGCCCGACGTGCCCGACCCCAACGCCACCGCCCAGATGACCGCCTTCACCAGCACCAGCGCGATCACCACCGACAGCGCGAGATGGTTGGCCAGCAGGTCGCCGATCACGTCGTAGCCGACACCCAGCGCGCGCGGTTCGAACCAGCCGCCGATGCCGACCACCAGCCCGCCAATCGCCGGCCACCACATCCAGTGCAACGGCAGGCGGCCGAAGGCGTCCTCGACCGTGTACAGCACCTTGGTCATCAGCGTGCACAGCATTCCCGCCGCCAGTCCGGCGACGACGCACGACAGCAAGGCGATCGTATCGGGTGCCGGCGTCTGCATCGCGAACAGCGGGCCGGGTTCGGCCCACAACGGCCGCAGGAAACCGGCCACGGCACAGGCCAATGCCACCGGCAGCAGGCTGCGCGGGCGCAATTCGAACAACAGCAGCTCCACCGCCAGCAGGACCGCCGCCAGCGGCGTGCCGAACACCGCGGTCATGCCGGCGCAGGCGCCGGCGACGAGCAAGGCCTTGCGTTCGGCCGAGGTCAGGTGGAAGGCTTGCGCCAACAGCGAAGCCGCGGCGCCACCGGTCATGATCACCGGACCTTCCGCGCCGAACGGTCCACCGCTGCCGATGACCACGCCCGACGACAATGGCTTCAGCACCGCGACCTTCGCCGACATCTGGCTCTTGCCGAACAGGATCGCCTCCAACGCTTCTGGAATGCCATGCCCGCGGATCTTGTCGCTGCCGTAGCGCGCCATCAGGCCGACGATCAAGCCACCCAGCGCAGGCACCAGGATCACCCAGGCACCTAGCTGGTTGTCGGCAGGCGACGATTGCGCCAGCGAAAACGTCTGGTAGAAAAACAGGTTGGTGAAGAAACGGATCATCGCCAGCAGCAGCCACGCACCAAGCGTGCTCAGGCCGCCGATCGCCACGGCGAAGGCGGACAGCAGCAGCAGGCGGTTGCTGCCGGAAAAATCGCGCTTATGCATGAGCTTGTTCCTATTCGACCGTGCTTGCCTTGCGGCGTTTGGTTTGGCGTCCGACTTTCGCGCCAGCGGCGCTGGCGGCCTGGAACACGCCATCCATGGTTGCCAATGCCTCTGCATGGCATTTGGCGATCCGCTGCACCAGTCCGCGCGCGCGCGGGGTCAGCCGGATCTCGACGCAGCGCGCATCGGTGCGACTGCGCCGCTTGCTGACCAGCCCATTGCGCTCGCAGCGCTGGACCAGCGCCACCGTGCCCTGGTGGCTGGCCTGCAGGCGCCCGGCCAACTCGCTCACCGTGCCCCACTCCCGCCCCGGAAACCCGCGCAGGTGCAGCAGCAACAGGTATTGCGCCGGGGTGATCCCCGCCGCCTGCGCCGCCGATTCGCTGAAATGCAGGAACTCTGCCAGCCGGAAACGGAACTCGGAAAGGGCCAGGTATTGCTGCTTGCCGATCATTGCGTCCTCCATGAGGCCGCGCAATATACAACATTGTGTTGTATTCCGGGTGACGCGGCGCATACGCCATCGCTGGGACCGAAGCGGGGAGAATGCATACAGGCAAATAAAAAGCGAGCCGAAGCCCGCTTTACCTTGTCGCTTGTGATTGGGGAAACTGGCGCCCTTACCCGTGTTTCATCGCCCGTTTTCGGCCCCCTGTTTCTCTGATCGCCAGGGTTTCTTCTTGCTGGAAAGAATGACGACGGATAAACCGATGATGATGACGAAGAAAGCGATGAAGACAGCCCACATGGAAACCCCCTGGTCATGGATGATGAATCATTGAAGCAGGCCATCGAAACACGGCAAAGAAAAAGCGGGCCGAAGCCCGCTTTTTCATGACATTCGCAATGACGCGACGGCTCAGCCGGCCGCGACGCCCTCGCCTTCTTCCACGGCCTTCATCGACAGGCGGATGCGGCCCTGCTTGTCGACTTCCAGCACCTTGACCTTGACCACGTCGCCTTCCTTCAACACATCGCTGACCTTCTCGACGCGGTCGGCCGAGATCTGCGACACATGGACCAGGCCGTCCTTGCCAGGAGCAATCGTGACGAACGCACCGAAGTCCATCAGCTTGGCGACCTTGCCTTCGTAGATCCGGCCCGGCTCGACGTCGGAGGTGATCTGCTCGATGCGGGCCTTCGCGGCCTGGCCGGCGGCGCCGTTGACGGAAGCAATCGTGATGGTGCCGTCGTCCTGGATGTCGATCTGGGTGCCGGTTTCCTTGGTGATCGCCTGGATCACCGAGCCGCCCTTGCCGATCACTTCGCGGATCTTGTCGGGGTGGATCTTGATCGTGATCAGGCGCGGCGCGAACTCGCTCAGCTCCTGGCGCGGCGCGGTCATGGCGTTGGCCATTTCGCCGAGGATGTGCAAGCGACCGGCTTTCGCCTGCGACAGCGCCTGCTTCATGATCTCTTCGGTGATGCCTTCGATCTTGATGTCCATCTGCAGCGCGGACACGCCGTTCTGGGTGCCGGCCACCTTGAAGTCCATGTCGCCCAGGTGGTCTTCGTCACCCAGGATGTCGGAGAGCACGACGAAGTCGTTGCCTTCCTTGACCAGGCCCATGGCGATGCCGGCGACCGGCGCCGAGATCGGCACGCCGGCATCCATCAGCGCCAGCGAGCTGCCGCAGACCGAGGCCATCGACGAGGAACCGTTCGACTCGGTGATTTCCGAGACCACGCGGATCGTGTACGGGAAGGCTTCCATGGTCGGCATCACCGCCAGCACGCCGCGCTTGGCCAGACGGCCGTGGCCGATTTCGCGACGCTTCGGGCCCATCATGCGGCCGGCTTCGCCCACCGAGTACGGGGGGAAGTTGTAGTGGAACAGGAAGTGGTCCTTGTACTCGCCGGAGACGGCGTCGATGACCTGGCCATCGCGGGCGGTGCCCAGGGTGACCGCCACGATCGCCTGCGTTTCACCGCGGGTGAACAGCGAGGAGCCGTGCACGCGCGGCAGCACGCTGACCTTGGAGCTGATCGGGCGCACGGTGTCCAGCGCGCGGCCGTCGATGCGGACCTTGGTCGCCAGCACGGAACCACGCATGGTCTGGTATTCCAGCTCGCCGAATTCCTTCGACAGCTCGCCACCGCTCCAGCCATCGGCTTCGGCGCGGCCGGCCAGGCCCTGCATCACGTCGCTCTTGATCGCAGCGATGGCGTCGCGGCGCTGCAGCTTGTCGCGCACCTGGAAGGCGGAATCGAGCTGGGTGCCGACGGCTTCCTTCAGTGCGGAAACCAGCGCGTCGTTCTTGGCAGGTGCGGCCCAGTCCCACGACTTGGTGCCGGCTTCGACGACCAGTTCGTTGATGATGTTGATGACCTTCTGCATCTCGCGATGACCGAACATCACCGCGCCCAGCATCACGTCTTCGGACAGCTCGGCGGCTTCGGATTCGACCATCAGCACGGCGTTGGAGGTACCGGCAACGACCAACTCCAGCTTGGAATCCTTCAGCTCGCTGACGGTCGGGTTCAACACGTATTCGCCGTTGATGTAGCCGACCTTGGCCGCGCCAATCGGGCCGTTGAACGGCGCGCCGGTCAGGGCGACGGCGGCGGAGGCGCCGATCAGGGCCGGGATGTCGCCATCGATTTCCGGGTTCAGCGACATCACCGTGGCGATGACCTGCACTTCATTGCGGAACTCTTCCGGGAACAGCGGGCGCAGCGGACGGTCGATCAGGCGCGAGATCAGGGTTTCCTTCTCCGTGGCGCGGCCTTCGCGCTTGAAGAAGCCGCCCGGGATGCGGCCACCGGCGTAGAAACGCTCCTGGTAGTCGACGGTCAGCGGGAAGAAGTCCTGGCCTTCGCGCGCCTTCTTGGCGGCGACTGCGGAAACCAGCAGCACGGTATCGTCGAACTTGACGATGACGGCGCCGCCGGCCTGGCGGGCGATCTCGCCGGTTTCCAGGGTGACCTGGTGCTTGCCGTACTGGAAGGTCTTGGTGATTTTTGCCACGTTGGTTGATCCTTGGTAATGCGCTTTCGGTTGAACCGGATGCGGCCCATGCCGCATGCGGATGGCCGGGTTGGTCCGGCCGGGTGTTGCGATGGTGGAAACTTTTTCAGGCAGCGGGATTTCCTGCCCCGGAAATGCAAACCGCGGCGCATCGCTGCGCCGCGGTCGGTATTCGGTTTAGCGACGCAAGCCGAGTTTCTCGATCAGGGTCTTGTAGCGCTCGCCGTCCTTCTTCTTGAGGTAGTCGAGCAGACTGCGGCGGCGGTTCACGAGCTGCAGCAGGCCGCGGCGGCTGTGGTGGTCTTTCTTGTGGGTCTTGAAGTGGCCGCTGAGCTGTTCGATGCGGGCGGTGATCAGGGCGACCTGGACTTCCGGCGAACCGGTATCGGCGGGACCGCGCTTGTTGTCTTCAATGACTTTCTGGGTATCGATGGGCATTTTGATTTTCTCTTGAGATGCGTGGCCTGCAGGAACGCGCTGGATCCCTGGATCAGGGATGCGGTGCGCACCGCCGGGCTCGCCGTTTGCTGTGGTGATCGTGATGATCGAGGGGTGCCGAAAAGGCCGCGATATTGTAGTCGCCGAAGCCTTGCGGAACAAGGGTTTACTTGGGGCGAAGGGCGGGGAGTGAGTGGAGAGGAGTGAGAAGTGAGGCGGAGCGGATGGAGTACGGGGCCAGGACGTTCGCCCTTCCACTGAAATACCTGCAAAAGCGCCCTTCTCGCCCAAAAAAAGCAAGAATCCCGCCCCCACTCACTCCTCTCCACTCACTCCTCGCTATTCCCAATTGAACAGCCGCTGCGGAGCCAACACGCCCCCCTCGCCCAGTTCGGCCAGGCCCAGGACCCGGTTGCCGGGGTCGTAGACGGCACAAGGCCCTGCCACACCCGGGATTCCGGGCAGGCGCTGACCCTGGCTGAACCGGCGGGCCGCTTCCTCGGTCAGGTCGACCCGACGGAAACCGATCAGGCCGGCGTCCAGCGGCAGCAGGCAGGCGTCCAGGCTGCGTTCGTCGCGCTGGGCCAGGGCCTGCAGGGCTTCCAGCGTCCACATGCGCGGCTCGCGGAAGGGTTCCACCCACAGGCGACGCAACTCCACCACGTGGGCGCCGCAACCCAGCAGCTCGCCCAGATCACGGACCAGGCTGCGCACGTAGGTACCGGATCCGCATTCCACCTGCAGGCGCAGCAACGGGGCACCGCCATCGAGCAGGTCGGCGGCGGACTGCAGTTCGAATCGGTGGACTTCGATTTCCCGCGGCTCCACTTCCACGATCTCGCCGCGCCTGGCCTTGGCGTACAAGGGCTCGCCACCGCGTTTGAGCGCCGAATAGATGGGCGGGCGCTGCCGGATGCGGCCGGTCAGCTCACGCAAGGCCGCGTCGATCTGCGGCAAGGTGTATTTGCCCACCGGCCGTTCGCGCAGGGGTTGGCCTTCGGCGTCGTCGGTGTCGGTGGTGATGCCCAGCCGCGCGACGGTGTCGTAGGCCTTGCGCGCGCCAAGCAGGCTGCCGGCGATCTTGGTGGCCTCGCCGAAGCACAGCGGCAGCAGCCCGGTGGCCAGTGGATCCAGGCTGCCGGTATGCCCGCCCTTCTGCGCGCGGAACAGGAACCGCGCCCGCTGCAAGGCCTGGTTGGAACTCAACCCTTGCGGCTTGTCCAGCAGCAGGATGCCGTCGAGGCGGCGGAATTTGACCTTGGGCAACGACATCTGAGGTGCACGCGATCCTTGTAGGAGCGGGCCCTGCCCGCGATGCTCTTCGTTGCCTGGCGGGAAAGCATCGCGGGCAGGGCCCGCTCCTACAATCCTCGCACGATCATTTTTCTTCGTTTTCTTCGTCGTCCACCGGCGGCGGCGGCAGATCGCGCAACAGGTTCTCCATGCGCTCGCCGCGATCCACCGAGTCGTCGTAGTGGAAATGCAGTTCGGGCACGTGGCGCAGTTTCATCGCCTTGCCCAACTGGTAACGGATCTGCGGCGCCAGCGCCTTCAACCCCTTCACCGCTTCGGCCGACCGCTCCTGCATCAAGGCAGTGACGAACACCTTGGCATGAGCGAGGTCACGGGTGACCTCCACGTCCGACACGCTGGCCGAAGGCAGGCCGTGCTCGCGCACGAACTCGTGCACCAGCTTGCCCAGTTCACGGCGGAGCTGGGCGGAGACGCGGTCGCTGCGGTGGAAGGATTTGATGGGCATGGATAGTGGATGGCTGAGAGGAGCGAGGAGTGAGTGGAGAGGAGTGAGAATTGAGTGGAGACGCTCTTACTCGTTACTCACTCCTCCACGCTCACTCCTGGCCGTTACAGCGTACGCTGCACTTCGATGCGCTCGAAGCACTCGATCTGGTCGCCCGGCTGCACGTCGTTGTAGGCCTTCACGCCGATGCCGCATTCGGTGCCGTTGCGCACTTCGTCCACGTTTTCCTTGAAGCGGCGCAGCGATTCCAGTTCGCCCTCGAAGACCACGGTGCTGTCGCGCAGCACGCGGATCGGCTTGTTGCGCTTGACCGTGCCCTCCACGACCATGCAGCCGGCGACCGCGCCGAACTTGGAGCTGCGGAATACGTCGCGGACTTCGGCGATACCGATGATCTCTTCGCGGATCTCCACGCCCAGCAGGCCGGAAGCCACCTGCTTCACCTGGTCGATCACGTCGTAGATGATCGAGAAGTAGCGCAGGTCGATGCCATTGGATTCGATGATACGGCGCGCGGCCGCATCGGCGCGCACGTTGAAGCCGATCATGGTGGCCTTCGAGGTCAATGCGGAATTCGCATCGGACTCGGTGATGCCGCCCACCCCGGAATGGATGATGTTGATCCGGATCATGTCGTTGGACAACGCGACCAGGGAATGCTTCAGCGCTTCCACCGAGCCCTGCACGTCGGCCTTGACCACCAGGTTCAGCACCTGCTGGCCATCGCCCTTGCCGAGCTGCGACATGATGTCTTCCATGCGGCTGCCAGCGGACTGGACCAGGCGCGACTCGCGGCGCTTGGCGTCGCGTTGCTGGGCCACGTCCTTGGCCAGGCGCTCGTCGGCGACGACGACGAAATCGTCGCCCGCATCCGGCACGCCGGACAAGCCAAGCACCTGCACCGGGATCGACGGACCGGCCTCGGCCGGCTGGCCGCCGGTTTCGTCGAACAACGCGCGGACGCGGCCGTACTGGGTGCCGCAGACCAGGTAATCGCCCTTCTTCAGCTTGCCCTGCTGGACCAGCACCGTGGCCACCGGGCCGCGGCCCTTGTCGAGCGAGGACTCGATCACCACGCCGCTGGCGCGGCCTTCGGCCGACGCCTTGAGTTCAAGCACTTCGGCCTGCAGCAGGATCGAGTCGAGCAAATTGTCGACGCCGGCGCCGGTCTTGGCCGACAACTCGACGAACTGGGTGTCGCCACCGAACTCTTCGGCGACCACGTCATGGGTCAGGAATTCGTTCTTCACGCGACCCGGGTCGGCATCGCTCTTGTCCATCTTGTTCACCGCCACGATCAACGGCACGTTGGCCGCCTTGGCCAGCTTCACCGCCTCGATGGTCTGCGGCATCACGCCGTCGTCGGCGGCCACCACCAGCACCACGATGTCGGTGAGCTTGGCGCCACGCGCGCGCATCTGGCTGAAGGCGGCATGGCCGGGAGTATCCAGGAAGCTGATGACGCCCTTGTCGGTTTCCACATGGTAGGCGCCGATGTGCTGGGTGATGCCACCCGCTTCGCCGGTCGCGACCTTGGTCCGGCGGATGTAATCCAGCAGCGAGGTCTTGCCGTGGTCGACGTGGCCCATGATGGTCACCACCGGCGGGCGCGGCGACAGTTCGCCCTGCTCGCCCTCGGTGTGTGCGATCAGGTGCTCCTCGACATCGCCACTGTCGGCGCGCACCACGTTGTGGCCGAGCTCCTCGGTCACCAATGCGGCGGTGTCGTGGTCGATGCTCTGGGTGATGGTCGCCATCACGCCCATCTTGAACAGCGCCTTCACCACCTCGCCACCCTTCAGCGCGAGCTTCTGCGCCAGGTCGGCCACGGTGATGGTTTCGCCGATGGCGACTTCGCGCACGACCGGCGCGGTCGGACGCTCGAAGGCATGGGTGCCGGTACCGCCACGCAATTGTTCCTGGCGACGCGGCTTGGGCTTGCCGCGCGTGGTCGTGCGGCGGGCGCGGTCGGCGGCGGAAAGGTGCAGCTGCCCGGCGAAGCGCTGGGTGCTGTCGTCATCCTCCACACCCGCGACCATCGCGTGCGAACCGCGGGTCTTGTGCTTGGCGGCGGTGGTGTTGCGATCGTCGGCGCGCGGCGGATCCTTGCGTACCGGTGGCTTGGGAACATGGTGCCCGCCGGGCTTGGCCGGACGTGCGGTCTCCTCGCCATCGGCGGGCACGGCGCCGGTCGCGGCGGCCACGGCCTCGGCCTCGGCCTGGAGGCGTTCGGCCTCGGCCTGCTGGCGCGCGGCTTCCTCTTCCTGGCGCTGGCGTTCACGCTCGTCGGCGCGCTTCTTGTCGCCTTCGGCAAGGCGCTGCTGCTCTTCCAGGTTGCGCTGCCGGGATTCCTCCAGCTTGCGCAGCGCATCGGCGCGCTCGTCGCTTGGCGGCGCTTCGACTTCATCGGGCTTGACGTAGGTCCGCTTCTGCCGGACCTCGACATTGACCGTGGTCTTGGTGCGGCCTGCGGCGACCGTCACTTCCTGCACCTTGCGGCGATTGAGCGTGATCTTCTTCGGTGCGACCGCGTCATCGGCAGGCTGGTCGGCCTTGCCGTGGGTGCGGCGCAGGAAGCCGAGCAGTTTCATCTTCTCGGTGCTGGTCACGGCCTGGTCGGGGCCACTGAAGCTCATCCCGGCCTCGGCCAGTTGCTCCAGCAGTTTCTCGACCGGCGTGTTGACCAGTTCGGCAAGCTTGCGGATGGTGGTTTGCTGCGTCATTCGGATCCCGTGACCTTCGTAGGCGTCCCCCGCCTATTGCGAAGGGAACGCGGATTCTAGCCCTGTATTCTGCAGGGCGGCGTTCATTGCCGGCTCATTCGCCGCGTTCCAGACGGGCAATCTCCTCGGCGCGAGCCGCCAGGATCAGTGTCCTGGCGCGGTCGACGTCGATGCCCTCGATGCCGAAATCGACGATTTCATCGGCGCCCAGGTCGGAAAGATCCTCGCTGGTGCGCACGCCATGCGCAGCCAGCGCGTAGGCGGTTTCGTCGTCCATGCCCTCCAGCGCCAGCAGGTCGTCGGCCGGCTGGTTCTCGTCGGCCTCTTCTTCCTCGGCCAGCGCTTCATTCAGCAGTGCGTCGCGGGCACGGGCGCGGAGTTCCTCGACGATATCCTCGTCGAAGCCCTCCACCGCCAGCAGCTCGCCGACCGGCACGTAGGCGATTTCCTCGACCGTATTGAAACCTTCCGAGACCAGGATGGCGGCGATTTCTTCGTCCACTTCCAGCTTGTCGACGAACAACTGGCGGGCGACAGCCTGTTCGCCCTCGGACTTGGCCGCGACCTGGTCCTGGGTCATCACGTTGAGCTGCCAACCGGTCAGACGGCTGGCCAGGCGCACGTTCTGGCCGCCCTTGCCGATGGCCTGGGCCAGGCGGTCTTCGGCCACGGCCAGGTCCATGGAGTGCTTCTCTTCATCGACGATGATCGACTGCACTTCCGCCGGCGCCATGGCGTTGATGACGAAATTGGCGGCGCTCTCGTTCCACAGCACGATATCGACGCGCTCGCCGTTGAGCTCGTTGGACACGGCCTGCACGCGCGAACCGCGCATGCCGATGCAGGCGCCGATCGGATCGGTGCGGGTGTCGTGGGCAAGCACGGCGATCTTGGCGCGGTCGCCCGGATCGCGTGCGCAGGCCTTGATCTCGACCAGGCCCTGGCCCACTTCCGGCACTTCCAGCTTGAACAGTTCGATCATGAATTCCGGGGCGGCGCGGCTGATGAACAGCTGCGGGCCGCGCGGCTCGGTGCGCACGTCGAACAGGTAGCCGCGGACGCGGTCGCCGGCGCGCAGGGTGTCGCGCGGGATGCCCTTGTCCTTGGGAATGAAGGCCTCGGCGTTGCCGCCCAGGTCCACGTAGATGTTGCCGCGCTCGGCGCGCTTGACCACGCCGGTGACCAGCTCGCCGATGCGATCCTTCCACGCGTCCACGACCTGGGCGCGCTCGGCTTCGCGCACGCGCTGCACGATGACCTGCTTGGCGGCCTGCGCGGCGATGCGGCCGAAGTCGGGATTCTCGATCTGTTCTTCGACGTAGTCGCCTACTTCGGCGCCTTCGCTTTCGTCCAGCGCGTCCATCAGGCGGATCTGGAAATCAGGCGACTCCATCACCACGTCGTCGGCCACCACTTCCCAGCGGCGGAAGGTTTCGTACTCGCCGGTCTTGTGGTCGATGGTCACCCGGGCCAGCACTTCCTGATCGGGATAACGCTTCTTCGCCGCCGAAGCCAGCGCGGCCTCGATCGCATCGAAGATGACTTCGCGCGGCACGCCTTTTTCATTGGCCACCGCATCGACTACCAGCAACAATTCCTTACTCATCTTTCACTCCGCGCGCGGCCGCCTGGCCGCCGGTTGGTTGGGTTTTCTCTGGCCCGGTTGCTTGGGGCCCGCTTTGTTGGAAGCCGATTTCACGGCCGGTTTCTTCTTCGCCGCTTTCTTCGCCGGCGTCGCTTTCTTTGCGCCTGGATTCTTCGCCGGGGGCGCCTTGGCGGGCGCGCCTTTCTTCGGCTGCGGAGCCAGGCCCAGCGCGACCCAGTCGGGCATCAGCCGGGCCTTGTCCACGTTCTCGAACGCCACCGTCATCTCTGCGTTGTCGACCAGGAACACGATGCCGTTGCCTTCGATCCGCGCGATGAGTCCCTGCAGGCGGCGACGGCCTTCCTGCGGGATCCTCAGCACGACCTTGGCCGACTCGCCCTGGTGGCGCACGAACTGGGCCAGGGTGAACAACGGGCGATCGATGCCCGGTGACGATACTTCCAGCGTGTAGTTGCCGGTGATCGGATCCTCGACATCGAGCTGCGCGGAAACCTCGCGGCTGACCGCTTCGCAGTCCTCGATGTTGACCATGCGCGTGGCCAGTTCGGCTTCGGGCACGTCGATGTACAGCCGCAGCGTGGCGCTGCCCGGCGCGGGCAGGTATTCGGCGCCCAGCAGCTCCAGGCCTAGGGCCTGCACCGTTGGCGACAGCAGGTTCGCGATTTGTTTTGCCTTGTCGCTCACGTGGTGACGATCCGCCCGCTGGAGTGAAAAAACGACAGCCCGGAAACAGCAAAGGGCCCTGATGGGCCCCTTGTCCGATACTGCTGGATTCCGGTGTGGAGGCGGGAACATTCGCCTTCACGAGCCCAGGCCTTGGTCAGTAAAAAAGCCTCTTTGGGAGGCCTTCCAGTCGAACCGAAAAGCTTGGTAGCGGGGGCAGGATTTGAACCTGCGACCTTCGGGTTATGAGCCCGACGAGCTGCCAGACTGCTCCACCCCGCATCAGAAGCGGAATTATGGTGACTCGGGTTATTTAATGCAAGCCCCGGGCTGAACCCACCCGTTCACGGACGCCGCCGACGCCCTCGCGGGATTGAGGGATATAGCGGGTGCACTAAAAGCATTTCTTGACACGAATCAGAGCGGAAAAAGGCGGATAGAGCAAAACCTACATCTGCAGTGTTTTGTCATCTTGTCGCTTTGTCGCCCTATCCGCTTTTTCCGCTCAGGTCCGTGTCCAAAGCTTTCGCTTCAGCTTTAGCTTCGGGCAAAGGCCTGGCGGAAAACATAGCTAGCGGCCGAAAAGCGTTTTTCGACACGGATCAGAATGGAAAATGCAGATAGAGCAAAAGCCACATCTGCATTGCCTCATTACCTTGTCGCTGTTCTCGCCCTATCCGCTTTTTTCCGCTCTGATCCGTGTCCAAGGCTTTCGTTTCAGCTTTCGCTTCAGGCGAAGGCTTGCTGGCACCACGCCATGATCGGGTTCCACGCCAGGCCCAATACCAGAAGGGCCAACGCATTGACGGTCAGCACCGCCGGGGCCAGGCGATCCTTGCGCGGCGGCGGCAGTTCTCCGACCGGTTCGTCGAAGTACATCACCTTGATCACGCGCAGGTAGTAGAAGGCGCCGATCACTGCGCAGACCACGCCCAGGACCGCCAGCCAGGTCATTCCTCCTTCCACCGCCGCGCCCAGCACCAGCAGCTTGGCCCAGAAGCCCAGGAATGGCGGCACGCCGGCCAAGGAGAACATTGCGCACATCACCAACCCCGCCTGCCACGGATTGCGCGCATTGAGGCCCTTGAAGTCGTCGATCCTGTCGGCCTCGAAGCCCTGGCGCGACAGCACCACGATGGCGCCGAAGGCCGCGGTGGACATCAACGCATAGGTGATCGCATAGAACAGCGCTGCGGCGTAACCGCGTTCATCGCCACCGGCCAGGCCCACCAGCAGGAAGCCGATATGCGAGACCGTGGAATAGGCGAGCATGCGCTTGAGGTTGGTCTGGGCGATGGCGATCACGTTGCCGATCACCAGCGACACGGCCGCAAGTCCGCCCAACAGCAATTGCCACTGCTCCGATAGCGGACCGACGCCGGTTTCAAGCAAGCGGTAAGCCATGCCGAATGCGGCAAGCTTAGGGCCCGCGCTGATGAACAGCGTGATCGGCGTCGGTGCGCCCTGATAGACGTCTGGCAGCCACATATGGAACGGCGCCGCGCCCAGCTTGAAGGCGATGCCGGCCACCAGGAACACCACGCCGGTCAGCAGCAGGGTCTTGTCGGCGACGTTGCCCGAAGCCGCATGGATGCCGGCCAGGTCCAGGGTGCCGGTGGCGCCATAGACCAGCGACATGCCGTACAGAAGCAAGCCGGAAGCCAGCGAACCCAGCACGATGTACTTCATGCCCGCTTCGGTCGAAAGTCCATCG
Organism: Pseudoxanthomonas sp.; assembly: GCA_041919795.1. Lineage (GTDB taxonomy): Bacteria > Pseudomonadota > Gammaproteobacteria > Xanthomonadales > Xanthomonadaceae > Pseudoxanthomonas_A. The sequence continues at coordinate 77,684 of JAYRTC010000010.1, forward strand.
TCGCGATTCAAGGCAACCAGCGCATAGGAACACAGCGCCAGCAATTCCAGTCCCAGGTAGACCATGACCAGGCTGCCGGCCGAAACCAGCATCATCATGCCCGCGGTCGCGAACAGGATCAGTACCGGCACTTCGCCCGGATACAGCTTGCGTTCGCGCAGGTACGGCCAGGCATAGAGCAGCGACAGCGCGCTGGTCAGCAGGATCACCACCTTGCTGACATCGGCCATAACGTCGCGCACGAACATGCCGTGGAATACCGTGCCGTGCCCGCCTGTCCCACAGGCGATCATGGCCGTCACCACGGCCAGCAGGGCCAATGCGAGCGTCTGGGTGACGAAGCGACGATTCGCATCCAGGAACAGATCGAGCATCAGCAGTGCGAAGGCACCCCCGATCAGCACCAGTTCCGGCAGCAGCGGCATCAGGTCGGCGGTGGTGGACAACATCGGCGTGGTCATCATTCTTCCTTACAACTTGCTGTTGGCGAGCTGCATCGCCAGTTGCGCGATCGCGGGTTCCATCAGGTCGGTCAGCGGCTTGGGCCAGAGGCCGACCGCCAGCACGCCGATCGCGAATACACCCAGCACCACGATCTCGCGACCATTCAGGTCCTTCATCCCGGCCACGTGCGCGTTCGCCACCTCGCCGTACAACACGCGCTTGACCAGCCACAGGTTGTAGGCCGCGCCGGTGATCAGGGTGGAGGCCACGATCAGCGACATGTACGGGTTGCGCTGGAACGCGGCCAGAATGACCATGAATTCGCCAACGAAACCACTGGTGCCCGGCAAGCCGGAGTTGGCCATGGCGAAGAACACGAACAGCACCGCGAACCACGGCATCACGTTCGCCACCCCGCCGTAGTCGCGGATCATGCGCGTATGCAGCCGGTCGTAAAGCACGCCGACGCAGGAGAACATCGCGCCCGATATCAATCCATGCGAAATCATCTGCACCATGGCGCCCTGCAGGCCCAGGCGGGCGCCATCCAGGTTGCCGTCGCTCATCATCCCGAACGCGATGAAGATGCCCAGGGTCACGAAACCCATGTGCGCGACCGACGAATAGGCGATCAGTTTCTTCATGTCCTCCTGGACCAGCGCGACCAGGGCCACGTAGACCACGGCGATCAGCGACAGCACGATCACCAGCAGCGCCCACTCGCGGCCCGCGTCGGGCAACATCGGCAGGGTGAAGCGCAGGAAGCCGTAGCCACCGATCTTCAGCATGATCGCCGCCAGGATCACCGAACCGGCGGTAGGCGCCTCGACGTGCGCATCCGGCAACCAGGTGTGCACCGGGAACATCGGCACCTTGACCGCGAATGCGATCAGGAAGGCGAAGAACAGCCAGGTCTGCTCCTTGGCGCTCAGCGGCAACAGGAACAGGTCGGCGAACTGGAAGCTGCCGCCCTTCAGGTACAGGTAGATCAACCCGACCAGCATCAGCACCGAGCCGAGGAAGGTGTACAGGAAGAACTTGACCGCCGCGTAGATGCGGCGCGGCCCGCCCCAGACGCCGATGATCAGGAACATCGGGATCAGCATGGCCTCGAAGAACACGTAGAACAGCATCGCGTCGGTGGCGCAGAACACACCGATCATCATTCCTTCCAGGAACAGGAACGCGGCCACGTACTGGCTGACGCGTTTCTCGATCACCGACCACGCGCCGATCAGGGCCAGCGCCGTGGTCAGCGTGGTCAGCACGATCAGGGCGATGGAGATGCCATCGGCGCCCAGGTTGTAGCCGATCTTGTAGGCGGGAATCCACGCATGCGTTTCGACGAATTGCATGCCCGGGTCGGCGTGGTTGACGCCGGTCAGCAAGCCGATGCTGGCGACGAAGGTCAGCAGCGCCACGCCCAGCGCGGTCCAGCGCGCCGCGCTCGGCCGGGCATTGCCCAGGGCGAGGACCAGCGCGCCGCCCAGCATGGGCAACCAGATCAATACACTCAATAAAGGCCAGTTCGACACGTGTTCTTAGTCCGTCAGTTCAACGCCGCGGCGTTCATTGCCAGAAACGCATGAGCACGGCCAGGAGTGCAATCAGGCCGATGATCATCGCGAAGGCGTAGTGGTAGAGGAAACCCGATTGGGTGCGTCGCAACAGGTTGGCGGCCAGATCGACCAATCGGGCGCTGCCGTTGACCGCGACGCCATCGATCACATTGCTGTCGATCTTTCGCGACACGTCGCCCAAGGCCAGGCCACCGCCGGCCAGGCCACCGATCCAGATCGTGTCCATCCAGTACTTCTTGTCCAGGATATTGGCCAGGAACCCGCCGGCACGGCTGTTGCGCATGCGCGCCGGCCATTCCGGCGACAGCACGATGTACAGCAGCGTGGCCGCGGCGAAACCGGCCAATGTCAGCCAGAAAGGCCAGGCCTTCAAGCCATGCAGGGCGAAAGCAACGGGGCCGTGGAAGCCTTCCTTCAGCGCCATCACCGAGTCGCGTCCCGGATTTATGAAGTCGATCGCGCCAAGGAAGAACGGCAGTTGTTCGTGGTGGCCTCTCCAGTCGGTGCCGAACAGCATCGGGCCGATGGTGAAGAAACCGATCGCGATCGACGGGATCGCCAACAGGATCAAGGGCACGGTCACGACCCACGGCGATTCATGCGGTTCGTGGGCGCCATGGTGGCCATGGTCGTCGTGCGCATGCGCATCGTCGTGGCCATGATCGCCTGCGTGCGCGTCGCGGAAACGTTCCTTGCCATGGAAAGTCAGGTACAGCAGGCGGAAGCTGTAGAAGCTGGTGACGAACACGCCCAGCAACACCGCCCAGTAACCGTAGGTCGCAACCCAGCTGCTGGCGCCATGGATGCCCTCGGGGGCCATCGCGCCCATTTCGGCGAGCTTGTGCGCGGCTTCGGCAGCTTGTTCCTTGTGGTGCTCCGCCGCCTCGATGATGATGTCCTTCGAATAGAAGCCGGAGAAGAACGGCGTGCCGACCAGCGCCAGCGTGCCGATCAGGCTGGTGATCCAGGTGATGGGCATGTACTTGCGCAGCCCGCCCATCTTGCGCATGTCCTGCTCGTGGTGCATGCCGATGATCACCGAACCGGCAGCGAGGAACAGCAGCGCCTTGAAGAACGCGTGGGTCATCAGGTGGAACACCGCCGCCGAATACGCCGAAACGCCCAGGGCCACGGTCATGTAACCCAGCTGCGACAGGGTCGAATACGCGATCACCCGCTTGATGTCGTTCTGCACGATGCCGATCATGCCGGTGAACAGCGCGGTGGTCGCGCCGATGAACAGCACGAAATCCAGCGCCGTCTGCGACATCTCGAACAACGGCGACATGCGCGCGACCATGAAGATGCCCGCAGTGACCATGGTCGCCGCATGGATCAGCGCCGAGATCGGGGTCGGGCCTTCCATCGAGTCGGGCAGCCACACATGCAACGGCACCTGTGCCGACTTGCCCATGGCGCCGATGAACAGGCAGATGCAGATGATCGTGGCGATGGACCACAACGCCGGCTGGTCCAGCACCTGCCAGCTTCCGATCGAACCCGACCACACCTGCGCCATCTTGCCTGCCAGCAGCGGCGCATTGGCGAACACCTCGGCATAGTCCAGCGTGCCGAACATGGCCAGCACGCCGGCGATGCCAAGCAGGAAGCCGAAATCGCCGACCCGGTTGACCAGGAACGCCTTGAGGTTGGCGAAGATCGCGCTGGGACGCTTGAACCAGAATCCGATCAGCAGGTACGAGACCAGGCCGACCGCTTCCCAGCCGAAGAACAGCTGCATGAAGTTGTTGCTCATCACCAGCATCAGCATGGAGAAAGTGAACAACGAGATGTAGCTGAAGAATCGCTGGTAGCCCGGATCTTCGGCCATGTAGCCGATGGTGTAGATATGCACCAGCAGCGAGACGAAGGTCACCACCACCATCATCATCGCGGTCAGCTTGTCGATCATGAAGCCGACATGGGCCTGGATGCTGCCCACTTCGAACACGGTGTAAAGATTCTGGTTGAACGGCGAGGCGCCCTGCCCGACCAGTTGGTACAGCACCCAGCACGACAATGCGCAGCTGGCCGCAACGCCCAGGATGGTGACCCAATGCGCGCCGGCCCTGCCGACCTGGCGCCCGAACAGACCAGCCACGATGCTGCCCAGCAACGGCGCGAGCACCACGGCCAAAAGTAGATTCTTGGAAATTTCCAGACCTGTCATCGGTGCATCAGCCTTTCAGACTATCGACTTCGGCCACGTTGATCGTGTGCCGGGCGCGGAACAGGGCGACCAGGATGGCCAGGCCGATGGCGGCCTCCGCAGCGGCCACGGTCAGGATGAAGAACACGAAGATCTGTCCGTCCGGATCGCCGAACTGGCGCGAGAACGCGACGAAGTTGACGTTCACCGACAACAGCATCAGCTCGATCGACATCAGCAGCACGATGACGTTCTTGCGGTTGAGGAAGATGCCGGCGACGCTGATGCAGAACAGCACCGCGCCCAGCGCGAGCAGGTGGCCCAGGGCGATCATGGCTTGGCCTCCGGTTCGGCCGCGGCCGGTGCGATCAGGGTCTCGCGCACCGGGTTTTCGACCGCCACATCGATCATGCGCAGGCGATCCGATGCCTTGACCCGCGATTGTTCGGCCGGATCCTGGGTCTTGGTGCCCGCACGCTTGCGCAGGGTCAGCATGACCGCGGCGATCACCGCCACGGTCAGGATCACCGCGGCGAACTCGAACGGCAGCAGGAACTTGGTGAACAGCGTGTGCGCCAGCCACTTGGTGTTGGAGGCATCGGCCGCCGCAGACGCGGCATTGGCCGCATACGGAGTGGCCAGCTTGGCCTTGAAGCCGATCAGGGCGAGGATTTCCAGCAGCATCACCACCGCCACCAGCAAGCCGAGTGGCAGGTAGCGGACCCAACCTTCGCGGATCTTGACGATGTCGATGTCCAGCATCATCACCACGAACAGGAACAGCACCATCACCGCGCCCACGTACACCAGGATCAGGGCCACGCCGAGGAACTCGGCGCCGACCAGCAGCCAGACGCAGGCGATGGAGAAGAAAGTCAGGATCAGGCACAGCACCGCATGCACCGGGTTGCGCACGCTGATCACCGCACCGGCGGCGACGACCGCTATGGTGGCGAATGCGTAGAAAGAGAAGAGCAGCAGATCCATCATGACCTCAGCGGAAGGCGGCGTCGGCGGCGCGGCGCTCGGCGATCTCGGCTTCCAGCCGGTCCCCGATTGCCAGCAGCTGCGGCTTGGTGACGATGTTCTCGCCACGGTTCTCGAAGTGGTATTCCAGGATGTGGGTCTCGACGATGGAATCCACCGGGCAACTTTCCTCGCAGAATCCGCAATAGATGCACTTGAACAGGTCGATGTCGTAACGCGTGGTGCGGCGGGTGCCGTCCTCGCGCTTTTCCGAATCGATGGTGATGGCCAATGCCGGGCACACCGCCTCGCACAACTTGCAGGCGATGCAGCGCTCCTCGCCGTTGGGATAGCGGCGCAGCGCGTGCAGGCCGCGGAAGCGCGGCGACTGCGGGAACTTCTCCATCGGGTACATGACCGTGTACTTCGGCTTGAACGCGTACTTCAGCGTCAGCCACATGCCCTGGACCAGTTCGACCAGCATCAGGCTCTTGAAGTAATGGAAAACCTTGTTCATCACTCAGACGCCCTTCTCGAACACGCCAAAGAACACCATCAACGCAGTGACCGCGATCCAGGCGATGGTCAGCGGAATGAATACCTTCCAGCCAAGCCGCATGATCTGGTCGTAACGGTAACGCGGGAAGGTGGCGCGGAACCAGATGAAGGCGCTGGCGAAGAAGCCCACCTTCAACAGCAGCCACGGCCAGCCGCCCTGCCAGATCCAGTCCACCCACGGCGACACGTCGGCGACGATCCAGCCCTGCAACGGGCTGAGCCAGCCGCCCATGAAGAACAGCGACACCAGGAAGCTGACCAGGATCATGTTGGCGTATTCGGCCAGGAAGAACAGCGCGAACGCCGCGCCGGAATACTCGACCATGTGCCCGGCGACGATTTCCGATTCGCCCTCGGCCACGTCGAACGGCGAGCGGTTGGTCTCGGCCACGCCGGACACCCAGTACACGATGAACAACGGGAACAGTGGCAACCAGAACCACTCGAACGGCCCGGCATTGCCGGCCTGCGCCATGACGATGTCGCTCAGGTTCAGGCTGCCTGACGCGATCAGCACGCCGACCAGGGCGAAGCCCATCGCGATCTCGTAACTGACCACCTGCGCGGCCGAACGCATCGCGCCCAGGAAAGCGTATTTCGAGTTCGACGCCCAGCCCGCGATGATGATGCCGTACACGCCCAGCGAGGTCATGGCCAGCAGGTACAACAAGCCGGCATTGGCGTTGGACAGTACGATCTGCGCGTCGAACGGCACCACCGCCCATGCCGCGAACGCGGGCGCGAGCGTGATCAATGGCCCAAGGATGTACATGGTCTTCTGCGCCTTGGTCGGCAACAGGACTTCCTTGAACAGCAACTTGAATACGTCGGCGAAGGCCTGGAAGATGCCCATGCCCACGTACATCGGCCCATGGCGCACGTGCATCCAGCCGATCAGCTTGCGCTCCCAGACGACATAGAAGGCGACGGCGACGATCACCGGCACCGCGATGGCCAGGATCTTCAGCACGATCCACAGCGCCACGCCGATATTGCCGAGCCCGAGGAACCACTCGCGCAGCGGGTCGATGGCGTTCAGCAGCAACTCGTTCATGCGCCCACCACCTTCACGTTCCCGGCGCCCAGCGGCGCGGTGGCGCCATGCCCGCTTTCAATCCAGGCGGCGCCGCGCGCGACACGCGCATCGATGAAGACCGGCAGCGTGGCCGTACCGTCTGCGGCAGACACTTTTGCGATCGCAGCTTCGGCCAACCCCAGCGCTTCGGCATCGACCGGGTTCAGGGTGATGCGTGGCGACAGGTTGAGGGGATGCTCCTGCAGGGCCTGGGCACGACGCACGACACCGTCGGTGCGATAGATCGCGGCGGTCGCGGCAAGCTCCAGCCCATCCGAAGCAGCAGCGGGCGCAGCCGACTTCGCAATCGCCGTTGGTGCTGATGCGGCACCAAAAGCACGCGCACCGGCCAGGTCGGTGAATTCGAAAGCAGGCAACTGCAATTCGCCGCCGAGCGCGCGTAGCACCTTCCAGCCCTCGCGCGCCTCGCCCGGCAACTTGCCGCCGGCCTGGGTGCGCTGGTCGATGCCGTCCAGGTTGGTCAGCACCGCTTCGATTTCCGGCAATGCGCCGATCGGCAGGATCACGTCGGCCACGTTTCGCGTGGACTTGCAGGCGAAGTGGCTGAAGGCCACGACCTTGGCCGCTTTCAATGCTTCCTGCGCGGCCGCGCCATCGGCGAAGTCCAGGCCAGGTTCGATGCCGTAGATCACGTAGGCGGCACGCGGCTCGGCAAACATGCCGACGACATCTCGCCGGGACGGCAGCACGCCGTTGCGCACCAGTCCGACTGCGTTGGCGCCTTGCGGAATGCGGCACAGAGCCGCGCCGGTAGCGGCAGCAAAGGCTTTTGCGGCGGCGCGCAAGGACGCGGCCTGCGGATGATTTTCGGCCAGCGCGCCGACGATCAGCACCGGGCGGCTGGCGCCCTTCACCGCGTCGACGATCGAGGCATCGTTCAATGCCTCGGCCAGCTTCGACGGCGCGACGATCCGCTTGCCGGCCAGCGAGAAGGCGAAATCGAAATCGACCGGGTTGACCGCATACACCTTGGCCTTGCGGTGAGTATTGGCCTTGCGGATGCGCTGGTGCAACAGCGGCAGTTCGTGGCGGATGTTGCTGCCAAACAGGACGATGACATCGGCCTGCTCGATTTCAGCCAGCGGCATGGCGAATGGCTCGGCGACCGCGCCATCGGAGAAATCGCGATTGAAGATGCGGTGATCCAGGTTGCCGCTGCCCAGCCCATCGGCCAGGCGCGCCAGCAGGCTACCTTCGTCGTTGGGCGTGGCCGGGTGCGCAAGCACGCCCAGATCGTCGCCCTTGTGGGCACGCAGGATTTCAGCGGCGGCGGCCAGGCCCTCGGTCCAGGACACTTCCTTCCAGTCGTTATCGGTACCGCTCTCGCCCACCTTGAGCAGCGGCTTGACCGCACGGTCGTCGGCGTACAGGCCCTGGTGCGAATAGCGATCGCGATCCGACAGCCAGCATTCGTTGACCGCTTCGTTATCGCGCGGCACGGTGCGCAGGATCTCGCCGCGGCGCACGTGGGTGAACAGGTTCGAGCCCATCGCATCGTGGTAGCCGACCGATTCGCGCGCGACCAGTTCCCACGGGCGCGCGCGGAACTGGAACACCTTGTTGGTCAATGCGCCGACCGGGCACACGTCCACGACATTGCCGGACAATTCGGTGGTCAGCGGCTTGCCGTCGTAGGTGCCGATCTGCAGGTTCTCGCCGCGATACATGCCGCCCAGCTCGTAGGTGCCGGCGATGTCCGCGGTGAAGCGCACGCAACGCGTGCAGTGGATGCAGCGGGTCATCTCGGTGGCGACCAGCGGGCCGATGTCCTCGTCCGCGACCACGCGCTTGCGTTCCTGGAAACGACTGACCGAACGGCCGTAACCCAGCGACAGATCCTGCAATTCGCACTCGCCGCCCTGGTCGCAGACCGGACAATCCAGCGGATGGTTGATCAGCAGGAATTCCATCACGTTACGCTGCGACTTCAAGGCCTTGTCGCTGCGCGTGGCGATCTTCATGCCATCCATCACCGGCGTGGCGCAAGCCGGCGCGGGCTTGGGCATCTTCTCCACTTCGACCAGGCACATGCGGCAGTTGGCGGCGATAGCCAGCTTGTCGTGGTAGCAGAAGCGCGGGATCGGGATGCCGGCCTTGTCTGCGGCCTGGATGATCATCGAGCCCTTGGGCGCAGCCAGCTCCACGCCGTCGATGAATACGGTGACATGGTCGGGCGCGAGGTTCGGATTGACGGGTTGGGCGCTCATGCGGCGCGCTCCTGGGCAACGCGGCCCAATTTCTCATCGACAATCGAATGGCCGTTGAGGATGAAATATTCGAATTCGTTCCAGTAGTGGCGCAACATGCCCTGCACCGGCCACGCTGCGGCTTCGCCGAACGCGCAGATGGTGTGGCCTTCGATCTGGCCGGCCGAAGCCTTCAGCGTATTGAGGTCTTCCAGCGTTGCCTTGCCTTCGACCACGCGGGTGATCATGCGATACATCCAGCCGGTGCCTTCGCGGCATGGCGTGCACTGGCCGCAGGACTCGGCGTAATAGAAGCGAGATATGCGCTGGCAGGCGCGGACCATGCAGGTGGTCTCGTCCATGACGATGACCGCGCCCGAACCCAGGCCTGAGCCCGCCTTCTGGATGGAGTCGTAGTCCATGGTCAGGCCCATCATGGTCTCGCCCGGCAGCACCGGCATCGACGAGCCGCCCGGGATCACCGCCTTGATCTTGTGCCCGTTGCGGATGCCACCGGCCATTTCCAGCAGTTCGGAGAACGGCGTGCCGAGACGGATTTCATAGTTGCCGGGGCGTGCGACATGGCCGGACACCGAAAAGATCTTCGGCCCGCCATTGTTCGGCTTGCCCAGGTTGAGGAACCATTCGGCGCCGTTGCGGATGATCGCCGGCACCGAGGCATAGGTCTCGGTGTTGTTGATCGTGGTCGGCTTTCCGTACAGACCGAAGTTGGCCGGGAACGGCGGCTTGAAGCGCGGCTGGCCCTTCTTGCCTTCCAGCGATTCCATCAGCGCGGTTTCCTCGCCACAGATATAGGCGCCCGCGCCGAGCGCATTGTAGATGTCGATGTCGATGCCCGAACCGAGCACGTTCTTGCCCAGCCAGCCGTGCTTGTAGGCCTCGGCGGTGGCCTCTTCCAGATGTTCGAAGGGTTCGTGGTGGAACTCGCCGCGCAGGTAGTTGTAGGCGGCGGTGGAACCGGTCGCGTAGCAGGCGATGGCCATGCCCTCGATCACCGCATGCGGGTTGAAGCGCAGGATGTCGCGGTCCTTGGCGGTGCCGGGTTCCGACTCGTCGGAATTGCAGAGGATGTACTTCTGCATGTCGCCCTTCGGCATGAAGCTCCACTTCAGTCCGGTCGGGAAGCCTGCGCCGCCACGGCCGCGCAGGCCGGACTGCTTGACCATCTCGACCACGTCGGTCGGCGGGATCTTTTCTTCGATGATCCTGCGCAGCGCGCTGTAGCCACCGGTCTTCAGGTAGTTCTCGTACGACCACGGCTTGTCGAAATGCAGCGTGGTGTAGACCACCTGGTGCTCTTTCGGTGCGGGACCGACCGGGCCATAGCCCTCGGAGGCGTGTGGGTGATGTGCCATGCGCTTATTCCAACCCGTCCAGCAGTTCGTCCACCTTCGCGGGCGTGAGCTTCTCGTGGTAGTGGCCGTTGATGACGACCACCGGCGCGCCGCAGCAGGCGGCGACGCATTCTTCCTCGCGCTTGAGGTAGACGCGGCCGTCGGCCGTTGACTGGCCGAGCTTGCAGCCGAGTTTCTTCTCCGCATGCGCGACCAGGTCTTCGGCGCCGTTCAACCAGCAGCTGATGTTGGTGCAGAAAGCGACGTTGTTGCGGCCGACCGGCTTGGTCTCGAACATCGAATAGAAGCTGGCCACTTCGTAGGCCCACACCGGCGGCAACTCGAGGTATTTGGCCACGGCGACGATCAGCTCGTCGCTGAGCCAGCCCTGGTTCTGCTCCTGCGCGGCATGCAAGCCCTGCAGCACGGCCGAACGCTTGCGGTCCGGCGGGAACTTGGTCAGCCAGTGGTCGATATGCGCGCGCGTGCTGTCGTTCAACGCGACCAGCGGATCGACATTGCGCGCCGCTTCGAAATTACCCGTGGCCTTCACCGGTCCACCTCACCAAAAACGAGATCATAGGTGCCGATCATGGCCACGACGTCCGGCAGCATGTGCCCGCTGACAACGTGGTCCATCGACGAAAGATGGGCGAAGCCCGGCGCGCGCAGGTGCACGCGGAACGGCTTGTTGGCGCCATCCGAAACCAGGTAGCAGCCAAATTCGCCCTTGGGCGCTTCGACCGCGGCATAGGTTTCGCCGGCAGGCACGCAATAGCCTTCGCTGAACAGCTTGAAGTGGTGGATCAGCGCTTCCATGTCGTCCTTCATTTCCTCGCGGGACGGCGGTGCCACCTTGAAGTTCTGCACCATCACCGGGCCCGGATTGGCCTTCAGCCATTTCACGCATTGCCTGATGATGAGGTTGGACTGGCGCATCTCGGCCACGCGCACCAGGTAACGGTCGTAGCAATCGCCGTTGGTGCCGATCGGGATCTCGAAATCCACCGTGTCGTATTTGGCATAGGGCTGCTTCTTGCGCAGGTCCCAGGCGATGCCGGAACCGCGCAGCATCGCACCGGTCATGCCCCAGGCGCGCGCTTCTTCCGGCGAGATAACGCCGATGCCGACGGTGCGCTGCTTCCAGATGCGGTTGTCGGTGAGCAGGGTTTCGTACTCATCGACGCGCTTCGGGAATTCGTTGGTGAAGTCCTCGAGGAAATCCAGCAGCGAACCCTCGCGCGCCTCGTTGAAGCGCTTGAGCTTCTTGCCCTTGCGCCACGGCGATTCCTTGTACTTGGGCATGTGGTCGGGCAAGTCGCGATAGACCCCGCCCGGGCGGTAGTAGGTCGCGTGCATGCGCGCGCCGCTGACCGCCTCGTAGCAGTCCATCAACTCCTCGCGCTCGCGGAAGGCGTACAGGAACACCGCCATCGCGCCCAGGTCCAGGCCATTGGAGCCGAGCCACATCAGATGATTCAGGATGCGGGTGATCTCGTCGAACATGGTGCGGATGTACTGCGCGCGCTCGGGCGCCTGGATGCCCATCAGCCGCTCGATCGCAAGCACGTAGGCGTGCTCGTTGCACATCATCGACACGTAGTCCAGCCGGTCCATGTAACCGATCGACTGGTTGAACGGCTTGCTTTCGGCCAGCTTCTCGGTGCCGCGGTGCAGCAGGCCGATGTGCGGGTCGGCGCGAACGACCGTTTCGCCGTCCATCTCCAGGATCAGGCGCAGCACGCCGTGCGCGGCTGGATGCTGCGGGCCGAAATTCAGGGTGTAGTTGCGGATTTCCTGCGCGCTTTCGGCAGGATTGCTGGCGAAGGCGACGCCGGATTGCTGGACGATCACTTGGCGGACTCCCTTTGCGCAGCCTCATCGGCCGCGGTCGCATAGCGCGCATCGTCGCGGATCACGCGCGGCACGCCGACGCGGGGCTCGACCGAAGTCACCGGCTCGTAGACCACGCGCTTCTTCTCTTCGTCATAGCGCACTTCCACGTTGCCGATCAACGGGAAATCCTTGCGGAACGGATGACCGACGAAACCGTAGTCAGTGAGGATGCGGCGCAAATCCGGGTGGCCCTCGTAGAGGATGCCGAACAGATCGAAGGCTTCGCGCTCGAACCAGTTGGCGCCGGGCCAGATATCGGTGACCGAAGCGACCACCGGCAATTCGTCGTCCGGCGCGTAGCAGCGCACGCGCAGCAGGCGGTTGTGCTGGTAGGAGCGCAAATGGGCCACGGTGGCGAAACGATGCACCGGGCCTTCGCCACGCGGGCGGTTTTCCCAGTTGAAGCGTCCGGGCCCGAAACCCAGCTCCACGCCGCGGCTGAAGCCCTCGGTGGAAACACTGGCGGTTTCCCACTCGTCGCTGCCGTGGCCCAGGTAATCGACGCCGCACAGATCGACCAATTGCTCGAAACCGAAGTCGTCGCGCAGCGAAAGACAGGCCGCATGCCAGGTCGCGGACGGCACTTCCAGCGTCACTTCACCGCGGGCTTCGGCGATGACGAGGATCGCGTCGGGAAAACGCGCCTGCAGTTGTTCGATGTAGGTTACAGCTTGCTCGGCCATGGGGGCTTGGCGTGCTCTGGATTAGGGGAAAAGGCCGGCTCAGCGGGCGATGGTCTGGGTACGCCAGATCTTCTTCTGCAACTGCAGGATGCCGTACATCAGCGCCTCGGCAGTGGGCGGGCAACCCGGGACATACACGTCCACGGGAACGATGCGGTCGCAACCGCGCACCACGGAATAGGAGTAATGGTAGTAGCCGCCGCCATTGGCGCAACTACCCATCGAGATGACCCACTTCGGGTCCGGCATCTGGTCATAGACCTTGCGCAGCGCCGGGGCCATCTTGTTGACCAGGGTGCCGGCCACGATCATCACGTCGGCCTGGCGCGGCGACGGACGGAACACCACGCCGAATCTGTCCTGATCGATGCGCGCCGCGCCGGTGTGCATCATTTCCACCGCGCAGCAGGCCAGACCGAAGGTCACCGGCCACATCGAGCCGGTGCGACCCCAGTTCATCAGCGCGTCCACCGTGGTGGTGACGAAACCCTTTTCCAGCAGCGGGTTCTCGCCTTCCGGTCGCAGGAGGTCGTCCACCCGTCCTTCCGGGATCGGGTTGGTCATCAATCGATCGATGGTTCCGATCACACTCACAGGATCACTCCCATTCCAGGGCTCCCTTCTTCCAGACGTAAATGAATCCGAGGAACAGCATGCCCACGAACAGACCCATGGTGACCAGCGCGCGTGCGCCCAGTTCCTGGAACACCAGGGTCCAGGGCATGATGAAGATGATTTCCAGGTCGAAGACGATGAACTGGATCGCGATCAGGTAATAGCGCACATCGAACTTCATGCGCGCATCCTCGAAGGCCTCGAAGCCGCACTCGTAAGGCGAGAGCTTCTGCGCGTCGGGACGGCGGGGACCGATGAGCCGTCCTATCACCATCAGCGAGATGCCGATGCCGGTAGCGACGATCAGGAACAACAGGGTCGGCAGGTATTCGGCCAGCACGCGTGGTCCTCGGTTGGTTTCCCTGCTGGAAACCCTTGTTAGTTTCCCTGCGGGAAATCTTTGTTAGTTTCCCTGCGGGAAACGCGCGGGTCGCGCGCGTGTTCCGCAGGCTACTCGCGCCTCCCAATTATAAAGTCCGCGTCTTGCGAACGCGGGCTTTGAGAGGGATTCGCATCTTGGTGCCCAAGAGGGGACTCGAACCCCTACGACTTTCGCCGCTACCACCTCAAGGTAGTGCGTCTACCAATTCCGCCACCTGGGCAAACTTATGCGTCGGGGCATGCCCCGACGCGCTGACTATTGTAACCGGCTTCAGCCGCCTTGCGCGGGTGTGACCGGTTGCGGCGCAGGCTTGGCGGGAGTGTTTTCCACTTCGGTGTTTTCCACTTCCGCCGGAGTCGCTTGCGCGGGCGTGGCCGCGGCAGGCGCCGAAGGCACTGCCGGGGCCGCGGAAGGAATGCCGGCCGGGGCGCTGGGCACGGTGGACGGCTGTGCCGGCTTGGTCAATTCGCCCGCCGCCGCAGGCGCGGGCTGCTCAGCCATCACGCCGAGATTCTGTTCCACCTTGGGACGCGCCTTGTGCGATGCGTTCCAGGCCATGAACAAGCTGATGGCGAAGAAGGCGATGGCCAGCCACTTGGTGCTCTTGGACAGGAAGTTGGATGCGCCGCGCGCGCCGAACACGGTGCCCGAAGCGCCCGCACCGAAGCCGGAGCCAGCGGCCGCGCCGCTACCGCGCTGCATCAGCACCAGGGCGATGATCGCGATGGCGATCAGCACGTAAATTACATTCAGGGTCAACATCAACATTTCATGGATCTCGATCGAATTTGGAAAAGCCCGGCGAACCGAACCGGGCTTGCAAGTGGCGCTCTGATCAGGGCCGCTCCGACAGTGGCGCCTTGATCAACCCGCCGCCCGGGCGATGGCCAGGAAGTCGCCGGCCACCAGGGAGGCGCCACCGACCAGTCCACCATCGACATCGGCCTGGGCGAACAGTTCCGCGGCGTTGTCGGGCTTGACGCTTCCGCCATACAGCAGCGGCAGCGAATCGGCGATTCTAGCATCGCGGCCCTTGACCACGCCACGAATGAAGGCATGCACAGCCTGCGCCTGCTCCGGACTGGCGGTGCGGCCGGTGCCGATGGCCCATACCGGCTCATAAGCCACCACCGCCCCGGCAAAGGCCTCCACCCCGACCAGGTCCAGCACCGGCGCCAGCTGGGCCGCGATCACTGCCTCGGTCTGGCCGGCCTCGCGCTGTTCCAGGGTTTCGCCCACGCACAGGATGGGAATGAGCCCGGCATGCTTGGCCGCCTGGAACTTCGCGGCCACCAGCTCGCTGTTTTCCGCATGGTACTGACGGCGCTCCGAGTGGCCGACCAGGCCGTAGCGCGCGCCCACGTCCACCAGCATGGCCGCGGAAACCTCGCCGGTGTAGGCGCCTTTTTCGTTGCTGCTGACGTCCTGGGCACCGAAGGCGATGGCGTGGCCCTCGAAGTCCTCGATCAGGTCACCCAGATAGGGCAATGGCGGCAGCACGACCATCTCGACCCCGTCCACGGGCAAGCCAGCGACCAGTTCGGCCACCAGGCCGGTGGCGAAATCGCGGCTGCCATGCAGTTTCCAGTTTCCGGCTACGATCTTGCGACGCATCGTTTTTTCCTGTCGGGGCTGCTTCAAGGGCCGCAAAGGATAGCCGATACCCCTCCCCGACCCTACCCGGCAGGCACTCCATGGTTTCCAGCGCACCCACCCGCCCTGCTTCAGGATCGAATCCCGGCTGGGCGCTGGTCACCGGCGCCTCCAGCGGCATCGGCGCGGCGATCGCGCGCGAATACGCGCGTCGCGGCGTGCCCCTGATCCTGACCGCGCGCCGCGCGGACAAGCTGGAACAGCTGGCCGCCGAGTTGCGCGGCCAGGTGCCGGTCGAAGTGATCGTGGCGGACCTGGCCGACCTCCAGGCGCCTGCGGCCCTGGTCGCCGAGATCGAGCGTCGCGGCCTGCCGATCCGCATCCTGGTCAACAATGCCGGCTACGGGGTGCCCGGCCGCTACCTGACCAAGGACTGGCAGACCCACGCGCAATTCCTGCAGGTGATGATCGGGGCGGTCAGCGAACTGACCTGGCGCCTGCTGCCCGCGATCCGCGCTTCCGGCAACGGCCGCATCCTCAATGTGGCCTCGTTCGCCGCGCTGGTGCCGGGTGCGGACGGACAGACGCTGTATGCAGCGGTCAAGGCTTACCTGGTCAGGTTCAGCGAATCGTTGGCGCTGGAGAACATCGATCGCGGCGTGCACGTGACCGCGCTATGCCCTGGCTTCACCTGGTCCGAATTCCACGACGTCACCGGCACCCGGGAAATGATGTCGAAATTGCCCGCATGGGCATGGCTGCAGGCCGATGCGGTGGCCCGGGCCGGTATCGATGGCGTCGAACGCGGCCGGGTGATCGTGGTTCCCGGGCGCGTCTATCGGCTGGTTCATTTCGTCGCCAGGCACCTGCCGCAGCGCATGGTGCTGGGATTGATGGGCAGGAACTCGAAGAAGATCCGCAAGGTGGATTGAAGGCTGGCGGGTGGCTGCCCTGTCCCCTCATCCCGCGCAAGCCGGGATCCAGCTTGATCTTCGTTCTGGCAACTATCGGCTACGGCAAAAGCAGAACGGCTCCCGGCTTGCGCCGGGATGACGACTCTCCTCTCCTGCCCGCCGCAGGCGGGAGCTTGCCGGATTACTTCAGCTTGATTACTTCAGCTTGATCTCGCGCAAGCGCTCTTCCAGGTAATCCTGCGCGCTGATCGGCTCGGGGTAGCGGCTGGGATTTTCCGCGCTGATCGTGGAAGGCAGCACGTCGATCATGAAATCCGGATTGGGATGCAGGAAGAACGGCACCGAATAGCGCGGCTGGCGCGCCTGTTCGCCCGGCGGGTTGGTGACCCGGTGGGTGGTGGACGGATACACATGGTTGGTCAGGCGCTGCAGCATGTCGCCGATGTTGACCACGATGGTGTCCGCGTCGGAAGTGAACGGCACCCACTCGCCCTGTTTGGACTTCACTTCCAGGCCCGCCGCGCTCGCTCCGACCAGCAGGGTGATCAGATTGATGTCCTCGTGCGCTCCGGCGCGCACGTTGGGGATGTCGTCCGCCGTGATCGGTGGATAGTGGATCGGGCGCAGGATGGAATTGCCGAAATTGGTTTTGTCTGCGAAATAATCCTCCGGCAACCGCAGGTGCAGAGCCAGCGCCGACAACACCCGCGAACCGAGTTGATCCAGCGCCTCGTACAGGCCGTAGCCATGCTCGCGGAAACCGGGCGCCTCGGACGGCCACAGGTTGGGCGGCATGTCCCCGGCGTACCTGGAGTCACGCGGAATCTCGCGACCGATATGCCAGAACTCCTTCAGGTCGAAGTGCTTGGAATCCTTCGCCGTTTCCACCCCGAACGGAGTGTAGCCGCGAGCGCCGCCACCGCCGGGCACGTGGTACTTGAGCTTGGTTTCCTCGGGCAGGGCGAAGAAATTCCGGAACGCGTCGTAGGCGGCATCGATCGCCGACTGCGGGATGCCATGGTTGCGGATGCCGGCAAAACCCCATTCCCGGTAAGCGGCGCCGAGTTCGGCCACGAAAGCCTCGCGGTCGCGGCTGTCCGACGGATTGCTGAAACGGGTGATGTCGAGGGTGGGGATTCTTGCTGTCATGTTTTTACTCTGGTTTTTGTTCCCTTCTCCCGCCGGGAGAAGGTGCCCACAGGGCGGATGAGGGAACGCACTCTCAGATCGCTGGACAATGCCGACACGGATGACTCCTTCTCTCACACCCCAAGGGTGCGTGCTGCGCAGCGTCCGTCGCTTCGCGCCACCCCCGCCTTCGCGGGGGCAGGCTCTTCTCCCGAAGGAGAAGGAAAAGCTAAGCCACCGCACGCACCGCGTCGGCCAGCTTGTCCAGCGTGTCCTGCATCAAACCGTCGTCATCGGCTTCCACCGTGACCCGAACCACTGGTTCGGTGCCCGACGGGCGCAGGAAAGCGCGGCCGCGACCGGCGACCGCGGCCTGCGCTTCGGCAAGCGCGGTTTTCACGCTTTCGGCCTCGGCCGGCCTGGCGCCATTGGCCAGACGCACGTTGATGGTTTTCTGCGGCACCATGACCAGACCGGCCAACGCCTCGCGCAGCGACCTGCCAGTGCGGCTGAGCACTTCCAGCACCTGCAGCGCGCTGATGATGCCGTCGCCGGTGCTGGTGCGGTCCAGGCACATCAGATGCCCGGAAGCTTCGCCGCCAAGAATGCCCTTCCCTTCAACCAGCGCCTGGTGCACGTAGCGGTCGCCAACCTTGGCCCGCTGGAAGGCGATGCCGGCTTCGGCGAAAGCACGCTCCAGGCCGTAATTGCTCATCAGTGTGCCGACCACCGGGCCGCGCAGGCGCCCGCTTTTTTTCCAGTCGTTGGCCAGCACGTAGATCAGGCCATCGCCATCGACGATGCGGCCGTCGCCATCCACGAACAGGACCCGGTCGCCATCGCCATCGAAGGCGATGCCCAGGGCCGCGCCGGATTCGTGTACCCGCGCGGCCAGCGCCTCGGGATGGGTGGAACCGACGCCGTCGTTGATGTTCACGCCATTGGGCTCGGCGCCCATCACTTCCACGCGCGCACCGAGTTCGCGCAACACGATCGGGCCGACCTGGTAGGTGGCGCCATTCGCACAGTCGACCACGATGCGCATGCCATTCAGGTCGAACAGGCGCGGCACCGAGTTCTTGCAGGCCTCGACATAACGACCGATCGCATCGCGGGTGCGCACCGCCTTGCCCAGTTGCTCGGAGGGCACGGTACTGAACGGCCGGTCCAGCGCCGCCTCGATGGCCAACTCGGCGGCGTCATCGAGTTTTTCGCCTTCGGCGGAGAAGAACTTGATGCCGTTGTCGTGGTGCGGATTGTGCGAAGCGGAAATCACGATGCCGCCGTCGGCAAGCAGCGAGTGGGTCATGTGCGACACCGCCGGGGTCGGCATCGGCCCCATCAGTTCCACGTCCACGCCCGCCGCGACCAGCCCGGCCTCCAGCGCGGCTTCGAACATGTAGTTGGAAATGCGCGTGTCCTTGCCGATGATCACCTTCGGCTTGCGCCAGTCGCCCGCGCTGCGCACCGACGCACGCAGCGCGTGGCCATAGGCATTGCCAAGGCGCAGCATGAAATCGGCCGAAATCGCGCCTTCGCCGACGCGCCCACGGATGCCGTCGGTGCCGAAATATTTGCGGCTCATGCGGCGTCCACCAGTGGGCTGTCGCCCGGCTTTGGTTGTTTCATCATCAACGCAAGCAGGTCGGCCAGCCGGTCGCGCATCTCGCGGCGGTCGCAGATCTGGTCGATGGCGCCGTGCTCGACCAGGAACTCGGAACGCTGGAAGCCTTCAGGCAGGGTTTCGCGCACGGTCTGCTCGATCACGCGCGGTCCGGCGAAGCCGATCAGCGCTTCGGGCTCGGCCAGGTTGATGTCGCCGAGCATGGCGAACGAGGCCGAAACGCCGCCGGTGGTCGGATGGGTCATGACCGAGATGTACGGCAGGCCGGCTTCGCGCAGGCGACCGAGCGCGGCCGAGGTCTTGGCCATCTGCATCAGCGAGAACAGGCCTTCCTGCATGCGCGCGCCGCCGCTGGCGGAGAAACATACGAACGGGGAGCCGATCTCGAGCGCGCGCTCGGCGCCCAGGGCGAAGCGTTCGCCGACGACCGACCCCATCGAGCCACCCATGAAGGCGAAATCGAACGCGGCGGCGACCAGCGGGCGCTCCTTCAACATTCCCTGCAGCACGACCAGGGCATCACGCTCGCCGGATGACTTCTGCGAAGCCTTGATCCGGTCGGCGTATTTCTTCTGGTCCTTGAACTTCAGCGCATCGGTGGGCCCGAGGTCGGCACCGATCTCCACGGTCTCGCCGGCGTCGAACAACGCCAGCAGCCGCGCCCGCGCGCGGATCGCCATGTGGAAGTTGCACTTGGGGCAGACCTCCAGGTTCTCTTCCAGTTCGGGGCGATAAAGAACCGAGCCGCAGCGCTCGCATTTTTCCCACAGGCCTTCCGGCACGCTGCGCTTGTTCTTTTGGGTTCCCGCCTGGGTACGGATGCCCGATGGCATCAGTTTGCTCAGCCAGCTCATGCGTTTGCCATGTGTTTGCGATGCCCGTTCAGTTTCGGTGCCTGGATCAGCCCCTGAGTTTAGCCCAGGCGCCGGTTCCCGGGTTCAGGTATCCAGTGCCTGGCGCAACGGACGCAGGAATGCCGTGGCCCGCAATGCCGCCTCTTCCGGGGTCAGGGCATCGGCCAGGCAGGCCACCAGCGCGCTGCCGACCACCACGCCATCGGCCTCCATCGCCATGGCTGCGGCGCTGGCCGCGTCCTTGATACCGAAGCCGGCCACCACCGGTACCGGCGATTGCGCTCGCAGGTCATGCAGGCGCAAGCCGGCCGCCTGCGTATCCAGGTGGCCGGCGCCGGTGACCCCGGCGAAACTCACGTAGTACAGGTATCCCTGCGCGGAACCGCAAAGCATGGCCATGCGCTCGGGCGTGGTGGTGGGCGATGCCAGTGCGATCAGGTCCAGGCCCTGGCGGGTGAATGTTTCACGCGTCTCCGCGGCTTCCTCGGGCGGCAGGTCGACCAGCAGGATCCCGTCCACCCCGGCCCGCACCGCTTCTTCGGCAAAACGCTGGTTGCCGTGGATCTCGACCGGGTTCAGGTAACCCATCAACACCACCGGGGTATCGGCGTCGCGCTGGCGGAATTCATTGACTGCCTGCAACACGTAGCGCAGGCCGGCACCGCGCCGCAGCGCCTGTTCGGAACTGCGCTGGATCACCGGGCCGTCGGCCATCGGGTCGGAAAACGGCACCCCCAGCTCGATCACGTCGGCGCCGGCCGCGACCAATGCGTGCATCACCGGCACGGTGGCCTCCAGCGAGGGATCGCCGGCAGTAATGAAAGGAATCAGGGCCTTGCGGCCAGCCGCCTGGAGGGACGCGAATTTTTTGTTGAGACGGGACATGGTTTCAATCTTTGTGTAGGAGCGCCCCATGGGCGCGAGCTCTTGCTTTTGCTGGAACACCCAAAAAAGGCTCGCGCCCATGGGGCGCTCCTACAATTCAAGACCCTCGCGCGCGGCGATGGTATGCACGTCCTTGTCGCCACGCCCGGACAGGTTGCACAGCACCAGCGCGTCCTTGGGCAGATCGCGCGCCAGCTTGATCGCCTGGGCCACGGCATGGCTGGACTCCAGCGCCGCCAGGATGCCCTCGGTGCGCGCCAGCGCGTGGAACGCGGCGAGCGCCTCGTCATCGGTGACGCCGACGTACCGCGCACGCCCGGCATCGCTGAGGAAGGAATGTTCCGGCCCCACGCCCGGGTAATCCAGGCCGGCGGACACCGAATGGGTCTCGATGATCTGGCCGTCGTCGTCGCAGATCACGTAAGTGCGATTGCCATGAAGTACACCCGGACGACCAGCTGCAATCGAGGCGGCATGGCGACCGGTGTCGATGCCGTCGCCCGCGGCTTCCGCGCCGACGATCTTCACTTCCGCATCATTGAGGAAAGCGTGAAACAGGCCGATGGCATTGCTGCCGCCGCCGACGCAAGCAGTGATGACGTCCGGCAGGCGACCGTAATCGGCCAGCATCTGCGCCCGCGCCTCGCGTCCGACCACGGCATTGAAGTCGCGGACCATGCGCGGATACGGATCCGGACCGGCGACCGTGCCGATGATGTAGAAGGTATCGCGCACATTGGTCACCCAATCGCGCATGGCCTCGTTCAAGGCATCCTTCAGCGTCTGCGAGCCCGAGGTCACCGGCACCACGGTCGCGCCGAGCAGCTTCATCCGGTAGACGTTGATCTTCTGCCGCTCGATGTCGGTGGCGCCCATGTACACCACGCATTCCAGGCCCAGGCGCGCGGCCACGGTGGCGCTGGCCACGCCGTGCTGGCCGGCGCCGGTCTCGGCGATGATCCGGGTCTTGCCCATGCGGCTGGCCAGCAAGGCCTGGCCGATGGTGTTGTTGATCTTGTGCGCGCCGGTGTGGTTCAGGTCTTCGCGCTTGAGCAGGATCCGTGCGCCGCCGACTTCCTTCGACAGGCGCTCGGCTTCGTAGATCGGGCTGGGGCGGCCGACATAGTGCTTCAGGTCTTTTTCGAACTCGGCGATGAAGGCCGGATCGACGCGCGCGGCATCGTAGGCGGCAGCGAGTTCCTGCAAGGGACCGATCAGGGTCTCAGCGACGAAACGCCCGCCGTAGCGACCGAAGTGGCCATTGGCATCCGGATAAAGGTTGTAGTCGGCAATCGCGCCCGGCGCGGCCTGTGAAACTGAAATGGACAAAAGAATTCTCCAGAAACCCAAAGGGAACGCAGCCATGCAACGCGGCTGCGGCATCGCGCGAAACCGGCCTATCGGGCTCGGACTGCGGCGGCAGGCACGCGGCGCCAGCGGCGCAGCGAGCGACCGAAAGGGGCGGATTGACGGCTGGAAACGTTCATGGAGTGGGCATAGCCTACACAATACGGCACGCCTGCGCCGCAACCACGCCTCATCGAGATGCGTCCGCCTTGCGGACCGCTTCGACGAAGGCGCGCATCTTCACCGCGCTCTTTTCACCCGGCGCCGACTCGATGCCACTGGACACATCCACGCCCCACGACCGGGTGGTGTGAATGGCCAGAGCCACGTTGTCGGCTGAAAGCCCGCCGGCGAGGAGGACACGTTCGCCCGACCCCGGCTTGCCGAATCCCTGCGGCACGCGTTTCCAGTCGAAACGCTGGCCGCTGCCGCCCTGCTCGCCCTGCGCGTGGCCGTCGAGCAGATAGCCGTAGGCGGACGGAAATCCGGCAGCCACGAGGGCCGCGTCTTCTACGCCACCGCCCATGGCGATGGCCTTGAGGAAGGGAATGCCGAAACCGGCGCAAAACGCATCGTCTTCCCCGCCGTGGAACTGCAGCAGGTCGGGGCGGACATTTTCAACGATCGCCTCGATCTCGGCCGCCGTGTTGTCCATCGCCAACGCGACGACGGCGATTTCCTCGGGAACCAGTTCCCGCAGCATCCGCGCCTGCCCCAGCAGCAGCTTGCGCGAACTGCGCGGCGCGAACACCAGGCCGATGTAGTCCACGCCCAGCTCCACCGCCAGGCGCACGTCTTCGGCGCGGGTCAGGCCGCAGAATTTTATGCGGGTGTGGGTCATGGAGGAGTGAGGAGTGAGGAGTGAGGAGTGAGGAGTGAGGAGTGAGGAGTGAGTATTCGTCATTCCAGCACATGGAGGAAGACGGATATCCGTTTCTCGCTCACTTCTCACTCCTCTCTAGTCACTCCTGCCCATCGTCACTTCCCCCGGCAACCCCCACACCGCCGGATACAGCGGCCCCAGGAACACCAGCCCATCCGCAGGCGCGGTCGGTCCCGCCAGCGTGCGGTCGCGGCCGGCGAGCAATTCGGCGATCCAGACTTCCGGACGCTCGCCTCTTCCCACCATCAGCAACGAACCGACGATATTGCGAACCATGTGGTGCAGGAACGCGTTGGCCTGCACTTCGACAATCACTTGTTCGCCTTCGCGCACGATGGAAATCGCCTGCAGGTCGCGCATCGCGTGCGGGGCCTGGCAATGCACGGTGCGGAAGGCGTTGAAGTCGTTTTCGCCCAGCAGCGCCTGCGCCGCGTGGTGCATGGCGTCGGCGTCCAGCGGCAGGCGTTCCCAGCTGAGCTGCTCGCGACCCAGGGCCGGGCGCACGGCACGGTTGAGGATGCGATAGCGGTAACGGCGCGCGCGCGCCGAGAATCGCGCGTTGAAATCGTCCGTCATCGGCAGGCACCAACGCACGCAGACCGATGGCGGCAGTCGGGTCGTCGTGCCCAGGCTCCAGCTGCGCGGCGTACGCGGCGCATCGCTGTCGAAGTGCACCACCTGGCATAGCGCATGCACACCGGCGTCGGTGCGGCCGGCGCAGATCACCTGGACCGGGGTTGCCGCAACCGACGACAAGGCGTCTTCCAGCGTGGCCTGCACGGTCGGTTGGCCCGGTTGCCCATGCGGACTGAGCCGTTGCCAGCCGTGGAAACCGCTACCGTCGTACTCGACGCCCAACGCGTACCGCATCAGCAGTGTTTCATTGCTGGATCAGCCGATCTCGCGCAGCAGCTGCGTCGCTTCGTTGCGCGCGACGGCATCTCCGCCGGCGGCCACTTCGTTGAGCAGGTCGCGCGCGGTTTCCAGGTCGCCCAGGTCCAGGTAGGCGATGGCCAGCTCCAGGCGCTCGCGTCCGGCCGGCGCGGCATTCAGCGGCGCCACGTTCAGGCCGGCGTCTCCGGTGTGCCAGGTGGGCTTGGTCGCGGCGGTGGTCCAGGACTGCGGGGCGAAGGAAGAAGTAGAAGCTGGTGCGGGCACGGACGACTCGTCATCTTCTTCGGCGAGCGTGGCCGGGATCTCGTCTTCTTCCTGCGTATCGACCGCTTCGTCCACGGTTTCCGCCGCTTCCTCGCGGACGCTCCCGGCCCCCGGCATCGCAGCGGCCAATGCCGCGCTGTCGTAGCCGGAGCGCCTGGCGACAGTGGTCTTGGCGACCGCGTTCTTGGCGACAGTGTCCCTGGCGACGGCAGCCGGCTTGCGGCGGCTGATCATCCAACCGACCACCAGGCCTGCGACCAGCAGGCCCAACCCGGCCCACAGCCACAACGGCTGCGAAGCGTCACCCTGCGACTTGGCCAGGCGCTGCTGCGCGGCGGCCAGCTCGCTGTCCTTCATCGCGATCAGCTTGCCCTGCTGCTGCTTGATGCTTTCCAGTTCGGCGACCTGGGCGCGCAAGTCCTGCACTTCCGATTCGCGCGCCGCCAGTTCTTCCTTGGTCAGCGTCAGTTGTTGATTCGCCAGCATGTCACCCTCGCCTTCGGCATCGATGCCGGATTGTGTTCCCGCCCGGGTCGCCGCACTGGCGGCGGGCGGTGCGATCTCGAGCCTGGCCTCGGCGACCTGCGGGGCCGTGGTTTTGGCCGGGGTCGGCGCACTCACGGAGGCCGGGAACTGCGCCGCAGCCGATTCAACCGGCTGCGGGATCGGCCGGCGCGCCTGGCGCCATTCGGCCATCTGGTCGCGGACCATCGCGGCCGCTTCGGATCTGCCGAGTTGCGCCTGTTCTTCCGACTGCGGGACGCGCAGCACCGCGCCCTGCTTCAGGCGATTGATGTTGCCCTTGATGAACGCGTCGGGGTTGGCCCGCAGCAATGCCAGCATGGTCTGGTCCAGGCTGTAGCCCTGGCCCAGGTCGCGAGCGATCTGCGACAGGGTCTGACCGCGCTGGACTTCGATCTGGCCATTGACGGCCGGGATCGCGGGTGCCGGGGGCGCGGTAGCTGGCGCCGCGGCCATGGGAGCGGGCTTCGGCGCGACAGGAGCGACCGGTGCGGGAATTTGCACCGGTGCTGGAACGGGCTCGCTCGCAACGGCTGTTTCAGGCTCGCGGATGATGGTGTTGGAAGGCGGTGGCAGTGGTGCTTCGATAATTGGCTGGCTGGCGGCGGCCAGCGCACCGGGCGTATCCACCAGCGCCGAATATTCGCGCACCAGGCGGCCCTGGCCCCAATCCACTTCGATCAGGAAATTGAGCGCCGCGACCTGCACCGGCTCCTGGCTGGTGACACGCACGACCGCACGGCCGTCATCGCTCAATCCCACGGTGAAGCTGAGGTTGTTGATCAGGCCTTCCGGCCGCGCCAGGCCCACGCGCTCGAAGGTGACCGGCGAAGCCAGGCGCACCTGCAGATGCTCCAGTTCGCCGGGCTCGCTGGAAATGATCGGGATTTCCGCCACCAGCGGCTGGCCGGGCTGCGACTTGACCCGGATCTCACCCAGCCCCAGGGCCATGGCCGCGCCGCTGAGCAGCAGCAACGCCAAGCCAGCCAGGCTGCGCAGGCCCCACGAACGGTATGCCACCCGTCCCTGCTTCGTCACGATTTCGCGGCCTGTGTCATGGGTATGCCCCTTCCTGTCCCGATGCCGAATATAGCCTTAGCGACCCGATTATGCAGACTCAGCCGCAACCAGTTCGGCTACCTGCACCGCGTTCAGTGCGGCGCCCTTGCGGATGTTGTCCGACACCACCCACAGGTTGACCGCGCGCGGATGCGAGAAATCCTCGCGGATCCGGCCCACATAGACCGCATCGGTACCCGACGCATGGGTGACCGGGGTGGGATAGCCGCCAGCGACCGGGTCGTCGACCACTTCCACGCCCGGCGCGGATTCCAGCAGCTTGCGCACCGCTTCGGGACTGATCTTGGCCCGGGTCTCGACATTGACCGCTTCGGAATGGCCGTAGAACACCGGTACGCGCACCGCGGTCGGGTTCACCTGGACATTGTCGTCGCCGAGGATCTTGCGGGTTTCCCAGACCAGCTTCATCTCTTCCTTGGTGTAGCCGTTGTCCTGGAAGTCGTCGATGTGCGGGATCAGGTTGAAGGCGATCTGCACCTGGAACTTCTGCGGCGTGATCTCCTGGAAGTTGAGCAACTCGGCGGTCTGCTTGCCCAGTTCCTCCAGCCCGCTGCGGCCACCGCCGGACACCGACTGGTAGGTGGCCACGTTGATGCGTTCGATGCCGACGGCGTCGTGGATCGGCTTCAGCGCGACCATCAATTGCATGGTCGAGCAATTCGGGTTGGCGATGATCCCGCGCGGACGGTTCTTCACCGCTTCGGGGTTGACCTCGCTGACCACCAGCGGCACGTCGTCGTCGTAGCGGAAGGTCGAGGAGTTGTCGATCACCACCGCGCCGGCGGCGGCGAACTTCGGCGCGTATTCCCTGGAAGTGCCACCGCCGGCGGAAAACAGGGCGATATCGACCCCGGCCGGGTCGAAGGTGGCCAGGTCCTGCACGATGATTTTTCGCCCGCCGAAATCGATCTCGCCGCCCGCCGAGCGCGCGCTGGCCAGGGCCACCAGTTCGCCGACCGGGAATTTGCGCTCTGCCAGGATCGACAGCATGACTTCGCCGACGGCGCCGGTGGCGCCAACGACCGCGACTTTGAAGCTACGGGGTTGGTTGCTCATTTTCTCTTCGACAGGTGGGGGTGTGGGGTTTGGGTAGGAGCGCCCCATGGGCGCGAGCTCTTCGTCATGCAATCGAAGAAGCAAGAGCTCGCGCCCATGGGGCGCTCCTACGGGAACCTTGGAGGATAACGGAAACGCGGTGGCTTACGCAGCAACCGGATTCGGCGGATTGCCCGCCTCCGGCCCGCAGCCCATCGCGGCGATCAGATTGTCCACCGCCAGCGACACCATCGCCCGGCGCGTGGCCAGGCTGCCACTGGCGATATGCGGGGTCAGCACCACGTTGCGCAGCGCCAGCAAGCGTGGATTGATCGCAGGCTCGCCTTCGAACACGTCCAGCCCCGCCGCCGCCAACCGGCCGTTGCCCAGCGCGTCGGCCAGCGCATCTTCATCGATCAAACCACCTCGGGCGATGTTCACCAGCGTGGCGGCAGGTTTCATTTGCAACAGTGCGCGTCCGTCGATCAGGTGGTGGCTCTCCTTCGAGTAAGGCAGCACCAGCACCAGGTGGTCGGCCTGAGCGAGCAACGCGTCGAAACCGACGTAGCTGGCGCGGGTTTCGCGCTCGACGGCTTCCGGCAAACGACTGCGGTTGTGGTACAGCACCTTCATGTCGAAGCCCGACGCGCGCCGAGCGATGCCCTGCCCGATCCGGCCCATGCCCAGGATGCCCAACGTGCTGCCATGCAGGTCGGCGCCGAGCAGGTTCTGGAACGACCATTGCCGCCAGTGCCCTTCGCGCAGCCAGCGCTCCGCCTCGGTGATGCGGCGGGCGGTGGCCATCAGCAGGGCGAAACCGAAATCGGCGGTGGTTTCGGTCAGCACATCGGGCGTGTTGGTGGCGATGATTCCCGCCGCCGACAGCGCCGGGACATCGAGGTTGTTGTAGCCGACGCCAACGTTGGCGATCGCCCGCAACCGATGCGCGCCAGCGATCTGTTCGCCGCCGATGCGTTCGTTGAGGGTGATCAGCGCGCCATCGACCGCGCTCAATGCGGCCGAAACCTGCTCCGGCGTGTATTCAACGACTTGCGTTGCCGGAACGACTTCGAAGTACTCCTCCAGCCTCGCAATGACATCGTCGAACAGGGGCTGTGACACCCACACCCGCGGACGCGATTCAGCCATGGCCGCTGTCTACGGGCGCGCTGCCGGGAACCAGCGGAACGACCGGACCGACATCGCCGCACTGCGCACGGTGGCGCAAGGCCTGGTCGATCAGCACCAGCGCCATCATCGCCTCGGCGATCGGGGTGGCGCGGATGCCGACGCAGGGATCGTGGCGGCCGGTGGTCATGACTTCGGTCGCGTTGCCTTCAACATCCACCGTATTGCCCGGCAGGCGCAGGCTGGAAGTCGGTTTCAACACGAGGGAAGCCACGACCTGCTGGCCGGTGGAAATACCACCGAGGATGCCGCCCGCATGGTTGGAGAGGAAACCTTCGGGTGAAATCTCGTCGCGATGCTCGGTGCCTTTCTGCGCCACTGCGGCGAAGCCGTCGCCGATCTCCACGCCCTTGACCGCGTTGATGCTCATCAGCGCCGCCGCCAGTTCGCCATCGAGCTTGCCGTAGATCGGCTCGCCCCAGCCGGGCGGCACGCCATCGGCGACCACGTTGACCCGCGCGCCGACCGAGTCGCCCGACTTGCGCAGCGCATCCATGTAGCTTTCCAGCACCGGCACCTGTTCGGCCGAAGGCCAGAAGAACGGGTTGTTTTCCACCGCGTCCCAGTCGAACGCTTGCGGGGCGATCTCGCCCAGTTGCGACAGGTAGCCGCGCACGCGCACGCCGTGATGCAGCGCCAGCCATTTCTTGGCGATCACCGCCGCGGCCACGCGCATGGTGGTCTCGCGCGCCGAAGAGCGTCCGCCGCCACGCGGATCGCGGATGCCGTACTTCTGCCAGTAGGTGTAGTCGGCGTGACCGGGACGGAACTGTTCGGAAATTTTGCTGTAGTCCTTGCTGCGCGCGTCGGTGTTGCGGATCAGCAAGGCGATCGGCGTGCCTGTGGTCTTGCCCTGGTACACGCCGCTGAGGATTTCCACCTCATCGGCTTCATTCCGGGCCGAAGTGTGCCGCGATTTTCCGGTGGCACGGCGATCCAGGTCGGTGCGGAATTCCTCGACCGCGATTTCCAGCCCCGGCGGGCAGCCATCGATCACGCAGCCGATGGCGGGGCCGTGGGATTCGCCGAAGGTGGTGACCGAGAACAGTTTTCCGAAGGTGTTGCTGGACACGTTGGATCTACTCCGCGATAAATAATGAGATCGTCATTCCCGCGGAAGCGGGAACCCAGCGACTTTGCTTTCCACCAGACCCGTACAACGCTTAAAGGCACTGGGTCCCCGCCTGCGCGGGGATGACGAATTCAATTGTGATGGGCGCTCAGCCCCTCGCATTCGCCAATTCGCGAATCCGCGGGTGGTGCACGATCAGCTCGGCGCATTCCACCGCGAAGATGCCCATCTGCCCGACCTTGAACTCGATCCAGGCGAATTCGACGTCCGGCAGCAGCTTGACCAGCGCGTGCTCGGATTCGCCCACTTCGCAGATCAGCAGGCCGTCCTGGCTCAGGTGCAGCGGCGCGTCGCGCAGGATCTTCAGCACCAGGTCCAGGCCGTCGTCGCCGGCGCGCAAGCCCATCTCTGGCTCGTAGGAATATTCCTGCGGCAACGCGTCGGTTTCCGCATTGGTCACGTACGGCGGATTGGTGACGATCAGCTGGTAGTGCTCGCCGGACAGGCCGGCGAACAGGTCCGACTTGAACAAGCGCACGTTGTCGGCATGCAGGCGCGCCTTGTTTTCATTGGCCAGGGCCAACGCATCGTCGCTGAGGTCCACGCCGTCCACATGCCAGTCCGGGTTGTAGTGGCCCATGGCGATGGCGATGCAGCCCGAACCGGTGCACAGGTCCAGCGCGCGGCGCACTTCGCGGCCGCCCAGCCAGGGCTCGAAGCCGTTTTCGATCAGCTCGGCGATCGGCGAACGCGGCACCAGCGCGCGGGTGTCGCTCTTGAAGTTGAGGCCCGCGAACCAGGCTTCTCCAGTCAGGTAGGCGACCGGCACCCGCTCTGCGATGCGGCGCTCGAACAGGGCCAGGATCCCAGCCTTTTCCGCCGTGGTCACCCGCGCCTGGCCATAGGCCGGGCCCAGGTCGGGCGGCAGGTGCAGCGTATGCAGGACCAGGTGCGTGGCCTCGTCCAGCGCATTGTCGTAGCTGTGCCCGAAGGTCAGGCCAGCGGCGTTGAAACGGCTGGCGCCGTAACGGATCAGGTCGATGATCGTGTGCAGTTCGGCGGCCGGGTCGGCGGTCATGGCGAGGCTTTCGCAGGGTCGGCCTTGGATTATAGGGGGCGTGAAGCGGATGCGCCGGTATCATGGGCGCTCACCACGACTGATTGCCTGGACCACTTCATGTTCAACCGCAGGATCGGCTTCATCCTCGTCATCGCCCTGGCCGCCGGGCTGGGGTTGCTGGCCGCGCAGAAATACTTCGGCAGCGCGCGCAGTGGCCCGCAATGGCCGGAAACCAAGACCGTGACGATGTTCCCGCAGCCACGCGCCCTGCCCGCCTTCTCGCTGCGCCAGTCCGATGGCACCCAGCTGACTTCAGGCGAATTGAACGGGCACTGGACCCTGGTGTTCCTGGGCTTCACCTATTGCCCGGATGTCTGCCCGACCACCCTGGCCGAACTGGCCAAGGCCCAGAACCAGTGGAAGTCGCTGCCCGACAGCACCCGCCCGCGCGTGCTGTTCGTGTCGGTGGACCCGGAACGCGACACGCCCACCCGGATCGGCGAATACGCCCACGCTTTCCACGCCGATACGCTGGCGGCGACCGCCGACGTGCCGGCGCTGGAGAACTTCGCCAAATCGTTGATGTTCGTGTTCCAGAAGATGCCGGGGCAGGATTTCGAGAAGAATCCCGAGGACTACACCATGGATCATTCGGCCAACATCGCGGTGCTGGACCCGCAAGGGCGCATGGTCGGCTTCATCAAGCCGCCATTCCAGCCCAAGGCCATCGCCGACGACATGACGGCTCTGACCCAGGCGGCGATGCGATGAGCCTGGTCACCCACCTGACTTACCTGTTGCCGCACCGCTTGCTGTCCTCGTTGGCACGGCGACTGGCGTATTCGTCTTCACCGCGCACCAAGCAATGGCTGATCGACACGGTCACGCGCAAGTTCGGCGTGGACCTGGGCGAAGCCGCGCAGCCGGACCCGACCGCCTACCCGACTTTCAACGCCTTCTTCACCCGCGCGTTGAAACCCGGCGCGCGCCTCGCCGATCCCGATCCACGCGCCCTGCTGATGCCTGCGGATGGCCGCATCAGCCAGTGCGGCAGGATCGGCGGCCCCGGGCAAGAGCCGGGCCGCATCTTCCAGGCCAAGGGCCGGTCGTTCACTGCTGCCGAATTGCTGGGCGATGCGGAAGCGGCCAAGCCTTTCGAAAACGGCCTGTTCGCCACCGTCTATCTGTCGCCGAAGGACTATCACCGCGTGCATATGCCGTGGACCGGCACCTTGCGCGAAACCGTGCACGTGCCGGGCCGGTTGTTCAGCGTCGGCACCGCGGCGGTGGCGACGGTGCCGCGCCTGTTCGCGCGCAACGAGCGCCTGGTCTGCCACTTCGACACCAGCTTCGGGCCTATGGCCTCGGTGATGGTCGGCGCGCTGCTGGTCTCGGGCGTGGAAACGGTATGGAGCGGCGTGGAGATTCCGCGTTATGGCGATGCGATCACGCGCAAGGATTGGCGCGGCAAGGGCATCGTGCTGGAGCGTTTCGCGGAGATGGCGCGCTTCAATTACGGCTCGACCGTGATCGTGCTGTTGCCGCCGGGCGTGGCGGAGCTTTCACCGGAACTGGGAGCGGAAACCGCAGTGCGGCTTGGGCAGCGGTTGGCGATGCGCACTTCCTGATGGCCGGCATAGGTTGGGGTGAACGAAGTGAACCCCAACACCCCACCCCTTGGTTCTCGCGGACGTTGGGGTTCGCAAGCTCACCCCAACCTATTAGCTCGAATGCTTTCCGCATTTGAAGCCAGAGCAGCCGAGCAAGCTCGGCTCTACGCCCCTCCCACATTCGCTTCTACTTCTTGCATCCCTGCAACTTGATCTCCTGCCCCTGCCGCACGCGGTAAGGCGTCTTCAAGCCATTCGCCCGCGCCAGATCCTTCAGGTCGCACTCGAACTTCCTGGCGATCTTGCCCAGGCTGTCGCCGCGGGCAACGCGATAATCGCGCGCCTGCCTGGCCTTGGGCTTGGCTGGTCTGGGTTCACCCGTGGCCACAGTGGTGGGCACGCCGGCAATGGGGGTCACATCGCCGACCGCCACGCTGCCGGTCAACGGCGAGCGCACGATGGCCGATTCCACGTTCGCCGCGATCAAGGTGCGCGCCAGGTCGGCGCGTGGGCCGTTGACGCAATTGCGCGCGTACAGGTTGGCGATGCGGGTGGTGCCCTTGAGCAGGGTGTTGGCGGGAATCCAGAAGTCGGCTTCGTAACGCGGATTGAGATTGCGCAGCGCGCGCATGTAGCCGTCGCGGGTGCCGCCATTGCCCAGGCAGATGGTCAGCTCATAGATGGAAGCGGTCCTGGCCAGCCGGAACGTCGCCGGCTGCGCGTCGACTTTCGGGAAAGTCAGCCCGTACTGCTTCGGATGCAGGAACAGCCACGCCGCCGCGATCACCATCGGCACGTAGTCCTTGGTTTCGCCGGGGAACTGGTTGTAGACCACCTCGTCCCAGAAGCTGCGGCCGGCGAACTGGTTGTAGACGCGCTGGGCGCGGCCTTCGCCGCCGTTGTAGGCGGCCAGCGCCATTTCGATGTTGTTGTTGAGCGCGCCCATGCGCTCGTTGATGTAATCGGCGCTGGCCATGCCCACCGCCTGCGGATCGAAGCGGGTATCGAAGCCGGTGCCATCCGGGCCCAGGCCGAAACGACGCCCGGTGGCCGGCATGAACTGCATCAGGCCGGCGGCGCCGGCACGCGAACTGGCGTGCACGCGGCCGTTGGATTCCTTGGCCATGATCCCGAACAGCAGCGCCTCGGGCAGGCCATCGCGTTGCCATGACGGCCACATCGACGGACGCACGTACTGGTAGTTTTCGTAACTGGTGATCAAGGACACGCGCATGTCGGTCAGCCAGCGGCGGATACCGGCCTGCACCGCCGGGTTGTATTCCACCATCCGGTCGAAGGCGTGGCGCTTGTCGTTGAGCAATGCGGCGGCGCGCTCGGCTTCCGGCAGGCTGGCCACATTCACGGCATGGTCGGTGCCGTCATCGAGCAGGTCGACCTCGCCGTCTTCGTCGGAAGCGGAGGACTCCGCATCCACGTTCTGCTTGAGCAGGCGCTTGTACGCGGTCAGCAGCGTATGCATCTGGCAACCACGCTGCTTGATGCAAGCATCCAGCACGTCTTCCATGTCCTCCAGCGCCGCGTCGCCCTCGGTGCTGCCCTTGGGATCGCTGTTGGCGCTCAGCACCAGTGCGGCCCGGTAGCGTTTTTCGGCCGTATCCATGCGCTGATTGAGGGTTTCCACGGCCTGCTGGTCGCGCGCGGAAACGCGCTGGGCCAGGGCGGAAGGGGCGATGAACAGGAGCGGCAGCGCGACCAGCAACGGCCAGGCGCGGGAAAGGAAAATCCGGGAAGGCATCAGCACATTACGACTACAGGAAAAAGGCAGGTTAGCCTCGCGGCACTGCAGGGGGCAAGGTTGACAAGCGCCGCCGTTGCCCTGAGCGACAGGTTCAACCGCTAGAATCCCCGCTTCACTTCCATCATCAGGAACGACATGGATCCCATCCTGCTAGGCAAAGGCATCACTGACGAGGTCGCGGTCACGCTTCTGCCCAAATTCGGCAACCGGCATGGATTGGTGGCGGGCGCCACCGGCACCGGCAAGACCGTGACCCTGATGACCCTGGCCGAAGGATTCTCGAAGCTGGGCGTGCCGGTGTTCATGGCCGACGTGAAGGGCGATGTGGCCGGCCTGGCCGTGGCCGGCGACGGCAACGAAAAGATCCTGAAGCGGGCGAAGGACCTGGGCATCACCGACTACGCGCCCGGCGCCAGCCCGGTGATCTTCTGGGACCTTTATGGCAAGAAAGGCCACCCGGTGCGGACCACGGTCAGCGAAATAGGCTCGCTGCTGCTGGCCCGCATCCTGGAGCTGAACGACACCCAGAGCGGCGTGCTGGACATCGTGTTCAAGCTGGCCGACGACCGCGGCCTGCTGCTGCTCGACCTGGACGACCTGCGCGCCCTGCTCGCCCTGGTCGCGGACGAACGCAAGGACATCGCCACCGAATACGGCCTGGTCAGCACCGCCTCGGTCGGCGCGATCCAGCGTTCGCTGTTGCGCCTGGCCCAGAATGGCGGCGAAGGCTTCTTCGGCGAACCCGCGCTGGAACTGGCCGACCTGATGCGCACCACCACCGATGGACGCGGGGTGATCGGCATTCTTGCCGCCGACCAGCTGATCCTCAATCCGCGCCTGTATTCCAGCTTCCTGTTGTGGCTGCTGTCGGAGCTGTTCGAGCAATTGCCCGAAGTCGGCGACCTGGACAAGCCCAAGCTGGTGTTCGTGTTCGACGAAGCGCACCTGCTGTTCGACGATTCCCCCCCGGCGCTGGTGCAGCGCGTGGAACAAGTCGTCCGACTGATCCGCTCCAAGGGCGTAGGCGTGTACTTCTGCTCGCAGTTCCCCGACGACGTGCCCGACAACATCCTCGGCCAGCTCGGCAACCGCGTGCAGCACGCCTTGCGCGCGTTCACCCCGCGCGACCAGAAGGCGGTGCGCACCGCCGCTGAAACCTTCGTGCCCAATCCCAAGCTCGACGTGGCCGAGGCCATCTCCAAGCTCGGTACCGGCGAGGCGCTGGTCTCGACGCTGCAGGACAAGGGCGTACCGATGCCGGTGCAGCAGACCCTGATCGCGCCACCGCGCTGCCGCATGGGTTCGATCAGCGATACCGAACGCGCCCAGGTACGCGCTGGCAGCCCGGTGGGCGCGAAGTACGACAACGCCATCGACCGCGAATCGGCGTCGGAAATGCTGGCCAAGCGCGCCGAGGCCGCGGCGGAAAAAGCCGAGGCGCCGCCAGCAAAGACCCGCGCGCAGGACGACAGCCAGGAAGGCGGTTTCGGCCAGGCGGTGAAGGACGCGGTGTTCGGCACCAGGCGCCGCCAGGGCATGGTCGAAACCATGGCCAAGCAGACCGCGCGCACCGTCGGCAACCAGGTCGGCCGGCAGATATTGCGCGGCTTGCTCGGCGGCATTTTCGGCGGCAAGCGCTGATCCGGGCACACACGTTGATCCAGGCACACATGATCCGGACGAACATGATCCGGACAACCAGAGGAACAGATCGAATGAAGCCCATCCAGATACTCGGCGCCTGCGCCGTGGTCCTCGCCCTCGCGACCGCATGCAAGCGCGAGCCAGAGGCGACGCCTGCTGTCGCACCGGCCACGGCAACCGCCGCGCCTGAAACCAACACGGTCGATGCCATTGCGGCCGTCGACAACACGCCCGCAGCCGATGCAACCGTCGCCACGCTCGATACCAAGGCGCTTGCCGGCAAGTTCGGCGACGGCGAATCGGTGCTGGAACTGCGCGCCGACGGCAGCTACGTGCAAACGCTGCTGGTCGGCGGCAACGCCATTTCCACCGATGGCAACTGGAGCGCTGTGGATGGCGATGGCTTGTTGCTCGATCCCAACAGCAAGTCCGCCGAGGACGTGCGCTTCCAGGTGGTGTCCAACGACGAGTTGCGAAGTGGTAACGGCGCCCGCACCTTCCGCCGCGTGACCGACAAGTAGTGTCTCTGGCGCGCCTGCGCCTGGATTCGTCTGAAGAGCCATATCCTGCCCCCGGATTCCGCCATGCCGAATCTGGCGGACCGGTCGCAATTGATTGATTCCAATGACAACGCGGAGACCGTGTCCGATGCAGTTGCGGCGACGCGTTGAAGCTGAATGCATGCCACTCCGAAGGCATGCCTCGCCAGCCCGGACCCGGCCTGGTTCGCCTGAATCACTCCGGGAGAGCCCGCATCCGCGGGCAAAGGAACCCAGCATGATTGCCTTCAAACGCGCATTGCGACCCCTCGCCCTGTTCCTGATCGCCGCCTGCCTGTCCTTGCCCGCGTGGGCACAGGAAAAGCCTGCGAACACACTGGTTTCGATCTACCACATCGTCCCCGGCAAGCAACTCGATTTCCTGAAGTGGCAGGCCGCGCGCGATGCCGTCGACCGCGAAGCCGGCGTTCCCCAGACCCAGTGGTATGCGCACATGGACGGCGACAGCTGGGACTACGTCTCGATTGCGCCTGAAGTGGACGAAGCAACGCAGGACAAACTCGACGAACTGGCCAAGAAGCACGGCCTGAAGACGGGCCCGAAAGCCGGACTGGAATTCCGATCGATGGTCGCATCGCATACCGACACCTTCACCGCAGGCCCGATGACTTCGACGCAATTGGTCGAACGACTGACGACACCGTAAGCACAAACTGCGGCCCAGTGACTTGAGCGCCGGCGGAAACTGGGCGATAAGTACGATCCTGCTGATCGTCTTTGCCGAACATGTCCCGCTGGCGTTCCCCGTCACTCCCCAGCACCGCCCTCATCACCCGCGAAGGCCACGAGCGCCTGAAAGCGGAACTGGACGATCTGTGGCGGGTACGGCGGCCGGAAGTAGTCGTCGCCCTGACCGCCGCCGCCGCCGAAGGCGATCGTTCCGAGAACGCCGAGTACCACTACCGCAAGAAGCAACTGGGCGAGATCGATCGCCGCGTGCGTTACCTGAGCAAACGCCTGGAAGTGTTGCGCGTGGTCGATACGGCGCCCGCCGACCCGGAAGCGGTGTTCTTCGGCGCCACGGTCGAACTGGAGAACATTTCCAACGGCGTCGTGTCGCGTTACCGCATCGTCGGCCCTGATGAAACCGACGCCTCGCGCGGCTACATAAGCATCGACTCGCCGCTGGCGCGCGCCTTGCTGAAGAAACGCATCGACGATGAAGTGGAAGCCAGCCTGCCCGGCGGCTCCCAGTCGTTCGCGGTCATCGGCGTGGACTACAACGATTTGTCCTGAGCCGCCCTTGGCTCCTCCCTTGCATAGCAGGGGAGGAGCCAGAAGCCCGAGCTGTTGACCTCCTCCCTTGCGCACAGCGCAGGGGAGGATTGAGGAGGGGTGACTTTGATGTTGCTTGCTTTTCATCAAGCGCATCGATACCCGAGCAACCCCTCCCAGCCTCCCCTTGCTACGCAAAGGGAGGAGCCAGAAGCGCGCTGCCTGGCCTCCTCCCTTGCGCGCAGCGCAGGGGAGGATCGAGGAGGGGAGCCTTTGATCTTGATATTGATCTTGATCTTGCTTCCAACCTCCTCATCCCTCACGAAAAGTTCTGGCTTCGATGCGAAAGCATCGCGGGCAAGGCCCGCTCCTACGAGGCCGAAAGCATCGCCTGGGCGAGGGAATGGCGCGAGGGATTAAACTCGACCCTTCCCGCCAAGGAGCCGGACATGGGCCAATGGATCGATCTGCGCACCGCGCACGGCAACATCGCCGCCTGGCGGGCCGAGCCTGTCGGCAAGCCGCGCGGCGCCCTGGTGGTGATCCAGGAGATCTTCGGCGTCAATCCGCATATCCGCAGCGTCGCCGAGGACTTCGCCAGCGAAGGCTACGTGGCCTTGGCGCCCGCATTCTTCGACGTGCTGGAACAGGGGGTCGAACTCGATTACGACAACGAAGGCATGTCCAGGGGCCGGGACCTGATCACCCGGCTCGGCCTGGAAAAAGCAGTGGACATCGTTGCCGACGCGGCCCGATCGCTTTCAGGCATGGGTGCCATCGGCACGGTGGGTTACTGCTGGGGCGGCACCGTCGCCCTGCTTGCCGCGTTGCGCCTGGGATTGCCCTCGGCCAGCTACTACGGTTCGCGCGACGTGCCGTTCCTGGGCGAAACACCGAAGGCCCCGCTGATCTTCCACTTCGGCGAACACGACAAGTCGATCCCGCCGGAAATGGTCCAGAAGCATCGCGACGCATTGCCACGGATGCCGGTGCACACCTACCCCGCCGACCACGGTTTCAACTGCGACGTGCGCGCCAATCACGATCCCGCCAGCGCAAAACTCGCGCGCCAACGCACCCTGGCCTTCTTCGCGGAACACCTCGCCTGAGACGAAACCATGACCGATTTCCCGCTCGACTCGCGCCTGGCCGCCGACAGCGCATTCATCGCCGACGGCCCGCTGTCGCAGGTGCGCCTGATGGACGACACGCGATTTCCCTGGCTGGTGCTGGTGCCGCGCGTGGCCGATGCTTCCGAGTGGCTGGAACTGGACGGCGCGCAGCAACGGCTGCTGCTGGCCGAGATCAACCAGGCCGGCAACCTGATCCGCGCGTTGCCGGAGGTTGAAAAGCTCAACATCGGCGCGCTCGGCAACATCGTGCGCCAGTTGCACGTGCACCTGGTCGGCCGCCATGCCGGCGATGCCGCCTGGCCCGGCCCGGTATGGGGCAGCGGCGCCGCGCAGCGGCACACACCGGAAGCGCTGGCCGCGCAGGTCGAATACTGGCGCACGCGACTGCAATGATTCCGGCATTCGAGCCACTTGTTAGGATGGCCGCGCCATCGCGCTTTCGTTTCTTGAAGAACCCTCCCTCTTCCGGCCAGGACCCACACGCATGCGCCCATTGAACAAACCTTCGCGACTGTTCCTGGCTACTTCCGTCCTGGTCGCGCTGCTGGTCGGTTGCAAGCAGCCCGCCACTCCCGCCGCCGGTACCGCCGCCGTTCCGGCGACTGCCGCACCCGCGGCCGGCGACGCCACCTGGCAGCCGGCGGTGGACGATTTCATTTCCGGTTTCTTCCAGCATTTCCCCACCTGGGGCGCCAATGCGGGCAAGCATGAATTCGACGGCAAGCTGCCCGACTTCAGCCCGGAAGGATTGAAGGCGAACATCGACTGGCTGCATGCGCAACGCGACCGTTTCTCCGGTTTCGGCCAGGACAAGCTGGATGCGACCCAGGGCTTCCAGCGCGACTACGTGCTGGCGGTGATCGACGCACAGCTGTTCTGGCTGGAGGATTCCGGTTTCGCCCACAACAATCCGGGCTTCTACACCGGCGACCTGTCGCCCAGCATGTACCTGACCCGCCCGTACGCGCCGCTGCCGCAGCGCATGGCCGCGTTCGTCACCTACCAGGAAGCCCTGCCCAAGGCGATCGAACAGATCCGCGGCAACCTCAAGACGCCATTGCCGGCCACCTACATCGACCTGGGCGCCAACAGTTTCGGCGGCTACGCCAGCTTCTTCCGCGACCAGGTGCCGGCGATCTTCGCCGAAGTGAAGGACGACGCCCTGCAGGCGCGCTTCAAGGCCGCCAATGCCGCAGCGGTGAAAGCCACCCAGGAGATGGCCGACTGGTTCACCGCGCAGAAACCCAAGGCCACCCAGGACTTCGCCCTGGGCGCGGAGAAGTTCTCGAAGATGCTCTACGCCACCGAGCGCGTCGACCTGCCGCTGGACCAGCTGAAGGCGATTGGCGAGGCCGACCTGCAGCGCAACCTCGACGCCTTGAAGGCGGCGTGCGGCCAGTTCGCCGCCGGCCAGCCGATCAAGGACTGCATCGCCAGGGTCGACAGCCATAAACCCGAAGGCGGCGCGGTCGAAGGCGCACGCAAGCAACTGGTCGGGCTGAGGCAGTTCATCCTCGACAAGGACCTGGTGAGCATCCCCGGCACCGAAGAAGCGAAAGTCGACGAAGCGCCGCCGTTCAACCGCTGGAACTTCGCCTATATCGAGATTCCCGGCCCTTACGAAAAGAACCTGCCCTCGGTGTATTACATCGCGCCGCCGGATCCGAAGTGGCCCAAGGCCGAGCAGGACGCCTACGTGCCGGGCCAGGCCGACCTGCTGTTCACCTCGGCGCATGAAGTCTGGCCGGGCCACTTCCTGCAGTTCCTGCATGCCAACCGGGCCAAGTGGTCGTTCGGCCAGTTGTTCGTCGGCTATGCCTACGCGGAAGGCTGGGCGCACTACACCGAGGAGATGATGTTCGACGCCGGCGTGGAAGGCGCGACCCCGGAAGTGCATATCGGCCAACTGACCAATGCGCTGCTGCGCGACGTGCGCTATCTGTCGGCGATAGGCCTGCACACCGGCGGCATGACCGTGGCCCAGTCGGAACAGATGTTCAAGGACAAGGCCTTCCAGGATCCGGGCAACGCGCGCCAG
Source organism: Pseudoxanthomonas sp. (assembly GCA_041919795.1). Lineage (GTDB taxonomy): Bacteria > Pseudomonadota > Gammaproteobacteria > Xanthomonadales > Xanthomonadaceae > Pseudoxanthomonas_A. The sequence continues at coordinate 117,896 of JAYRTC010000010.1, forward strand.
CAGGCCGCGCGCGGCACCTACGATCCGGCCTACCTCAACTACACCATGGGCAAGCTGATGATCATGCAGCTACGCCAGGACTGGACCGCGAACCACGGCGGACGCGAGGGCTGGAAAGCCTTCCACGACCAGTTCCTCAGCTACGGCGGTCCGCCGATCCCGCTGGTGCGCGGGCAGATGCTGGGCGGCAAGGCGGAAGCGAAGCTGTGGCAGGCGCCCGGGAAAAACTGACACCGGAACCTGATGTAGGAGCGCCCCATGGGCGCGAGCTCTTGGGTGGGATCGCGGATGCGGCACGAAGAGCTCGCGCCCATGGGGCGCTCCTACAGGTAGAGGTCAGGTGCGCGGCAGGGTCACGCCGGTCTGGCCCTGGTACTTGCCGCCACGGTCCTTGTAGCTGGTCTCGCAGACTTCATCGGATTCGAAGAACAGCATCTGGGCCACGCCTTCATTGGCGTAGATGCGCGCGGGCAGCGGCGTGGTGTTGCTGAATTCCAGGGTCACGTGGCCTTCCCACTCCGGTTCCAGCGGGGTCACGTTGACGATGATGCCGCAGCGCGCATAGGTGCTCTTTCCCAGGCACACGACCAGGGTGCTGCGCGGGATGCGGAAGAATTCCACCGTGCGCGCCAGGGCGAAACTGTTCGGCGGGATCACGCAGGAGTCCGCCTCGACGTCGACGAAGCTGCCGCTGTCGAAATGCTTCGGGTCGACGATCGTCGAGTTGATGTTGGTGAAGATCTTGAACTCGCGCGAGCAGCGCACGTCGTAGCCGTAGCTCGAGGTGCCGTAGCTGACGATGCGCTCGCCATTGACCTGCTTCACCTGTCCGGCTTCGTACGGTTCGATCATGCCGTGCTGTTCGGACATGCGGCGGATCCAGCGGTCACTCTTGATGCTCATGTGTATTCCCGGAAGGCGCGAAGGCCAATGGATGCAATTCTAGCCGAGCGCCCCTGCAGGAGCGGACGTGTGTGGGAGCGGCTTCCAGCCGCGATGGCTTTTTCCCAAGCCCATCGCGGCTGGAAGCCGCTCCCACGATCGCCTCAGAGCAGCGACGAGGCGATCGGCATCGCGGCGCGCGGGCGTTGCGCCAGTTGCGCCGCCATTGCCCGCGCCACCTGCCGGTAGGCCTGGGCCACGGCCGAATCGGGAGCCGCGATCACCACCGGTTGCCCCACGTCGCCCTGCTCGCGGATGGCGATGTCCAGCGGCAGCGAGCCCAGCAAGGGCACGCCGTATTGCGCGGCCATGCGCTGGCCACCGCCTTCGCCGAACAGGTGTTCCTCGTGGCCGCAGTTCGAGCAGACATGCACGGCCATGTTCTCGACGATGCCCAGCACGTGGACATGGACCTTCTGGAACATCGCCAGCGCCTTCTTCGCATCCAGCGTGGCGATGTCCTGCGGCGTGGTGACGACGACCGCCCCCGCCACCGGGATCTTCTGCGCCAGGGTCAGCTGGATGTCTCCGGTGCCCGGCGGCAGATCGACCAGCAGGTAATCCAGGTCGCCCCACAAGGTGTCGTTGAACAATTGGGTCAGGGCTGATGTCGCCATCGGCCCGCGCCAGATCATCGGCGTGTCGGCCTCGACCAGGAAACCGATCGACATGGTTTCCACGCCGAAGGCGCGCATCGGCTCGATCGACTTGTTGTCCGGGCTGTCGGGCTTGCCGCTCAGGCCAAGCATGGTGGGGATGCTGGGGCCGTACACGTCGGCGTCGAGGATGCCGACCTTCGCTCCCTCCGCCTGCAGGGCCAGGGCCAGGTTGACCGCAGTGGTCGATTTGCCGACCCCGCCCTTGCCGGAGCCGATGGCGATGACGTTGCGGACCCTTGCATTGGGTGCCAGTCCGGGCTGCACCGCATGGCCCTTGATGCGCTTTGTGAAGTCAACTCTCGTATCTTCTTGCATTTTATCGACATGAACACCTGTTTTTCCCGGCACTTAGTTTAGCTCCCTCCCGAACCCAAGTCCCATGAACCATGAACTGCCGACAATCAAGTTCCCCGTATTCACTCTTGCTTGTCCATCCGTTAATCGCATGTTAAGTTCGCGCGATGATGGATTTCACTTGGCGGTTCTTGGCGAATGGATTTGCCGAGCAAGGGCCGTCTCACGCTGATCGAACGAGGGGATAGATCCATGGCAATACGTAATCGGATTACGACTGAACGGAGCCGTTTGAGTGCCGCGTTGCTTGCCGCGATGCTGCTCCCGGTCGCCGGCGCCGTCCTTGCGCAAGAGCAGGGGACGCAGGGCGAACCGGAGCCAGCGCCCGCGCCCGCCACTACCCAGGAAGCGACCAACCTTGACAAGGTGGTGGTGACGGGGTCTCGCATCAAACGATCCGAAATCGAGGGCCCTGCGCCTGTCGTGGTGCTCACCGCCGCAGACATCGAAAAGCAAGGCTTCACCACCGTTTACGACGCACTGAACACCCTGACCCAATTCACCGGCAGCGTACAGAACGAGCTGAACCAGAATGGCTTCACACCGAACGCGAGCTTCCTCAATCTGCGCGGCCTGGGCCCGGGCTACCAGTTGGTCCTCATCAACGGTCGTCGCGCAGCCGACTATCCGCTGCCCTACAACAGTCAGTCGAACGCCGTGAATCTTTCGAACATCCCGGCCGCCGCCATCGATCGTATCGAGATACTCACCGGCGGCGCTTCGGCCATTTATGGTTCGGATGCGGTTGCGGGTGTGGTCAACATCATCCTGAAAACCAACTTCGAAGGCGACGAGCTGACCTTGCGCGCCGGCACCACCACCCGCGGTGGCGGCGATACTGGTGACGTGCAGTGGGTCGGCGGCAAATCAGGCGACAACTGGAGCGTGACCTATGCCTTCGAGGCCCTGGAACGCGAGCAGATCTTCGCCAGCCAGCGTGATTTCATGGATTCGTATTACGACGAACCGGGACGCGACCGGATCGACATCAATCCAGTCGAGGGCCTGTATGTCCTTGATGCCTTCAACAGCAACCGTATTTTCCCCGATGGCGCACAGGCCACCTGCGACCGATTTGCAGGATTCGAGATCTATCACTTCGAGACATCCAGCGTGTACAGGGGTCCGCGCTGCGGCTACCCCGGCTACCCCGCCACGCAGGAAATCCGCAACTCCGACAGCAACCAGTCGGCCTATCTGTACGGAAATTGGGATTTCAACGAAAACCTGCAGGGCTTCGCCCAGTTGAGCTACACCCAAGCCAAGGCGAAGTTGACCAGCGGAACCCAATTCTGGCAGTCGCCTCTATTCTTTGATCCCAACCTGGAGTCCGCCGCACTTGGACCAGGCGGTGGCGCGTTCGTAACCACTCAGCGAATCTTCACCCCGGCCGAGACCGGCGGATCACTCGTCACCACAATTGAAGAGAAATCCTATGATTTCGCCATAGGCCTGCGCGGCACGCTGGCAAACGGACGCTTCGATTGGGACGCGACGCTGTCTCGCTCCGAATACTGGCTGGATAGCTCGCAACCTCGGTTCCTGGCCACCCCGCTACAAGACTATTTCCTGGGCCCGCAGCAGGGTTTGGATCCTTATTTTGACGCCTACCCGGTTTATGAACTGAACCAGGATCGCTACTACAACCCACTCGACCCCACTACCTTTGCCTCACTCAATACCCTGGTTAAGGACAAGGCCGAATCCAGTGTCAACCAAGCCAGCTTCGTGCTGTCCGGCGACCTCTTCGAGCTTCCGGCCGGCGCCGTGGGCATGGCTGCCGTGGTCGAAGCCGCCACGCAGAGTTACAAAATTACGCCGGACGCCCGCACCAACCCCAACTACACGGGCCCGGACCAGATCTACAACCTGACCAGCACCGGTGGTGGTGGCGACCGCGACCGCTTCGCACTTGGTCTTGAGTTCAGCGTGCCGATTCTGGCTTCACTGAAGGCAAACCTTGCCGGACGTTACGACAAATACGAGGACATCAGCGCTGTCGATGGCTCCTTCACTTGGCAAGCGGGCCTGGAATGGCGGCCGGTCGAGAGCCTGTTGATCCGTGGCAGCCATAGCACCAGCTTCCGCGCCCCGGACATGCACTACATCTTCGCCGATGAATCGGGCTTCTTCACCCAGATCTTCGACGAGTACAAGTGCCGTGCAGCCGGCCTCGACCCCAGGGACAATCCCAATCCATGCACCGGAACCGATTACGTCTACCAGGTCTTTGGCACGCGCCAAGGCGATCCGGGCCTCAAGGCAGAGGAAGGAAAATCGACCACGGTCGGATTCGTCTGGGACGTGATGGACAACATGTCGGTTTCGGTCGATTACTACAACATCGAGCTTGAGAATGCCGTCGGCGACATCTCCGGGTTATTGTTCCGCAACGAGGCGGATTGTCTCCTTGGCCAAACGCGCGATGGCCAGGTAGTCGACCCGAATTCCACGTCCTGCCAGTTCTACCTCGGCCTCGTGGATCGCGAAGGCAGCGGGCCGTTCGCAGACGGCGACGTCACGGAATTCCATTCGTTCCCGATCAACCAGTCGCTGAACCGGACCACTGGCTTGGACGCCTCGTGGAAGTACAACATCGATACCGATCGTTTCGGCGATTTCAAGCTGGGGCTGGGCTGGACCCATGTCCTGACGCTCGAGTTCCAGGAGTTCCCGGGCGATGCGATGGAAGATATCCGCGACAACCCGCAGTACTTCAATTTCCGCAGCCGCATCAATGGCAGCGTTGTCTGGCAGAAGGACGACTGGACCACGGCGGTCTACGGCACGCGGTGGGGCTCCTTGCCCAACTGGGCAGAAACCGGCCGGATCGGTTCGCATGTCCTCTGGAATCTGAACGTGTCGAAGAAAATCACCGAGAAAGCCACGGTGGGCGTCTACGTCAATAACGTCCTGGACACGATCCATCCTCGCGACGATACGTTCAATAGCTATCCGTACTTCTGGCGCGCGTATAGCCCGGTTGGCCGCGAGGTGTTCCTGCAGTTCGACTATCGGTTCAATTGATACCCGTTTCCGCAATACCCGGAACCCGGCGCACGCCGGGTTCTTTTTTGCCGGCGCCCGCACCACGGGACTTGGCGAAAATCGCTCGCGCAAGCGGAACCAGAACCTTAATCCTATGGCGTCCTGGATGAAAACTATGAAATTGGGATTGATATTCGCCTTTGGCTTGACGACTCTCCTCGTGGCTGACGCCATGGCTTCCCCGGTGGCGATTCCGATTGGGGATTTCGTCAAGCATCCGACCTATAGCAGCGTGAAGATCTCGCCAATGGGCGAGTACCTCGCCATGACCGTTGATCGCGGCGACCAGGATGTGCTGACGATCCTGCGCACAAAGGACTTGGGCGTGGTCAAGGTAAACCAGCTGCCGGACAAGAAGAGCGTGGGCAGCTTCTACTGGACCAGTCCCACCCGGTTGATGTTCAACGCAGTGCGCAAGCTGGGCAAATACGAACAGCCCTTCGGCACGGGAGAATGGTTCGCGGTCAATGCGGACGGCACCCAGCCGCGCCCATTGATCTTCTACGGCACCCGCGACGTCACCCAGCGAGGCAAGGCCGTCGGCAATGAGCGATTCTCCCTGCTCGACACCTTGCGCGACGATGATACGAACGTGATCATGGAAGTGGACTACCCACGATCATCGGAGGGTTCGGGCACAGAAGTCGTGCTGATGGACACTGTCAGTGGCCGGCGCAAATCCCTAGCGCGCGCGCCCAAGGAAAATTGCAGCATCGCACTGGATGCCGCCAGACTGCCGCGATTCGCGATCTGCAGTTCGAGCAGGGACGAAGAAGGCGAGTACGACGAACGATCCGAACTGTATCGCCTCGGCGATTCGGGCTGGACTTTGATAAGCGCGTCCAAAACCGATGGCAAGTATCTGTCAGTGGAGCACACAGCGCCCGACGGGACCGTGTACGCGAGGCAGAGCGATGGCAAGGCGCCCTCGGCCATCGGCATCCTCGACACGACGACAGGCGCGTTCAAACCGCTGTTCCAGGATCCTGTGGCCGACATCTCGCGGACGATCTGGTCCACTGATGAGCAACGATTGATCGCCGTTGCAACAGAAGCAGGCGCACCGAACGTGAAACTTGTACAGGAGTCGCATCCCGATGCGGAGCTCTATGCATCGCTGGCCGCGGCGTTCCCCGGCCAGATGGTGGATTTCTCCAGCTATACGCAGGATGGCAGGAAAATCGTCGTATCCGTCTATAGCGACAGCAATCCCGGAGAACTCTATCTATACGATCGCGATACCGGCAAGGCCCGGTTTCTGATGCAGGGGCGCCAATGGCTCGACAAGAACGCGATGGCATCGGTCAAACCTTTTTCTTTCCTTTCGAGGGATGGCATGCAGATCCATGGCTATCTGACCATTCCTCGCGGTTCCAACGGCAAGAATCTACCGATGATCGTCAACCCGCATGGTGGACCGATCGGCCCACGCGACAATTGGGGATTCAATACTGAAACACAGATGTTCGCGAATCGGGGCTACTTGGTGCTACAAGTCAATTTCCGCGGGTCGGGCGGCTACGGCAAGGCATTCCAGGATGCCGGGCATCGCCAATGGAGCAAAGGCATCCAGAACGACATCCTGGATGCGACGCACTGGGCGATCAACCAAGGCTACGCGGACAAGAATCGCATTTGCATCTACGGCGGAAGCTTCGGAGGCTACTCATCGCTGATGGCGCCCGCACGCGAGCCTGATCTTTACAAATGCGCATTCGGCTACGTTGGAGTTTACGACATGGAGATGATGTTCGAAAAAGGAGATATCCCGCAACGCGAATCCGGCAAACGCTACCTGCGGCGCACGCTGGGCACTGATAAAACGGAGCTGCGCGCCACGTCCCCCACCAGCTTGGCGGATAGCATCAAAATCCCGGTATATCTCGCTGCTGGCGCACGTGATGTTCGTGCAGTTCCAGAGCAAACGGAAGCAATGAGCAAGGCATTGACCGCGGCTGGTAACCCTCCTGAAGGCACTATCATCCAGTCTGGAGAAATGCACGGCTTCTACAAAGAAGAGAACAATTTGAAGCTATATACCGAAATGCTGGATTTCTTTGCGCGGCATATCGGCGGCAGCGTCAGTACAGGCAAAGTCGAACAGGTCAAATAACCTCCGCAAACAAGGCGTCGCGGCCGAGACACTTCGAAATGGAAAGTGAAGCCAGCGCAACTTCACGTTCGCCTACTCCCGGGCCAGCATCGCCGCCAAGCGCGGTCATGCTGGATTTCAAGTGCCACGCGATCGCTACTGGGATCCCAAGCCATACCGGGATTGGCACGACAGCATCTGGATCAAGCCAAGGATTGGGCGTGCCAACATGGGCGGGTTGGAACAGATCAGGGCTGGCGCAGCACATTCGCGTATCGCGGCAAGCCAGCCGCAAGCAGAACCGCGGGAATCAACAGCGCCGGTGCGTGACGAATATGACCTGGGTACACAGCCAGATGAACGAGTTCGCCACCATCCATACGCCCGCGTCCTGACTGCGGTATAAAGTACGCCTGCCGGGCAATTTTAGTCAGGCGTAACGAAATCAAAGCCCTGGGAGGGGAATATGCGCAACAAACTACTCGTTACTTTGCTGGCCTTGCCCTTGCTGGGCTTGTCGTTGTCGGCCAGGGCAGCCGATGCCACGGGCCGCTGGAAGACCATCGATGACGAAACCGGCAAGGTCAAATCCATCGTCGAGATCTACAAGACCACCAATGGCACGCTGGCTGGCAAGGTGGTCGAGATCCTGCACTCCGACAAGGGTCCGAACCCGATTTGCGACAAATGTTCCGGCAGCAACAAGAACAAGCCGGTCAAGGGCATGGTCATCCTCTGGAACCTGAAGGCCCAGGACGCAACCCATTGGGCGGGTGGCACTGTGCTGGACCCCGCCAAGGGCAAGACCTACAAATCCAAGGTGGAGCTGCAGGCCGGCGGCAACAAGCTGGATATGGACGGCTGCATCGCGTTCATCTGCCGTACCCAGACCTGGATCCGCGAATAAGCGATCGCCGCCGCATGAAAACACCGCATTCGGCCCGGTACCCACCGGGCCGATGCTTTATGCGGGGAGCCGGTTTGCCGCGCATGCGATAATCGCGTCCCCTTCGCACGCCGCCGCCCATGACCCGCACCGCGCTCGTCACCACCGCCCTGCCCTATGCCAATGGTCCGCTGCACCTGGGCCACCTGGTCGGCTATATCCAGGCCGACATCTGGGTGCGCGCAAGGCGCTTGCGCGGCGACACGGCCTGGTTCGTATGCGCCGACGACACCCACGGCACCCCGATCATGCTGGCGGCGGAAAAGGCCGGGGTCACGCCTGAGGCCTTCATCGCCAATGTCCAGGCTTCGCACGAGCGCGATTTCGCCGCCTTCGGCGTGGCCTTCGACCACTACGATTCCACCCACTCGACCGCCAACCGCGAGCTGACCGAAACCTTCTACGCCCGGCTCGAAGCCGGCGGCCATATCGCCCGCCGCAGCGTCGCCCAGTTCTACGATCCGGCAAAAGGCATGTTCCTGCCGGACCGCTACATCAAGGGCATCTGTCCCAACTGCGGCACGCCCGACCAGTACGGCGACAACTGCGAGAACTGCGGCGCGACCTATGCGCCGACCGACCTGAAGGAACCGAAATCGGTGCTGTCCGGGGCCACGCCCGAGCTGCGCGATTCGGAACATTACTTCTTCGAAGTCGGACGCTTCGAATCCTTCCTGCGCGAATGGATGGCCGGCGATGTAGCGCTGCCCGGGGTCAAGGCCAAGCTGATGGAATGGCTGGATGCCGAAGGTGGCTTGCGAGCCTGGGACATCTCCCGCGACGCGCCGTATTTCGGTTTCCAGATTCCCGGCGCGCCGGGCAAGTATTTCTACGTCTGGCTGGACGCGCCGATCGGCTACCTGAGCAGCTTCCGCAATCTGTGCGCACGCAACGGACTGGATTTCGAATCGCACCTGCTCGCCGGCACGCAGACCGAACTGCATCACTTCATCGGCAAGGACATCGTCAATTTCCACGGCCTGTTCTGGCCGGCGGTGCTGCATGGCGTCGGTTATCGCACGCCGACGCGCCTGCACGTCAACGGCTACCTGACCGTGGACGGCGCCAAGATGTCGAAATCGCGCGGCACCTTCATCATGGCCCGCACTTATCTGGACATGGGCCTGGAGCCGGAGGCGCTGCGCTATTACTACGCGGCCAAATCCTCGGGCGGGGTCGATGACCTGGACCTCAATCTTGGCGATTTCATCGCCCGGGTCAACGCCGACCTGGTCGGCAAGTTCGTCAACCTGGCCAGCCGTTGCGCCGGCTTCATCGAGAAGCGCTTCGACGGGAAACTGGCTGCGGCCTTGCCGGAACCCGCGATGTACGACCGCTTCGTGGCCGCGCTGGCGCCGATCCGCGAGGCCTACGAACGCAACGACCCGGCTGGCGCGATCCGCCAGACCATGGCCCTGGCCGATGAAGCGAACCGCTACATCGACGACAGGAAGCCCTGGGTCATCGCGAAGGAACTTGATAACGGCCGGGAAGGCGCCGAGGCCGAACTTCAATCCGTATGCACGCAGGGTCTGAATTTGTTCCGCGTGCTCGTCGCCGCGCTGAAGCCGATCCTCCCGCACACCTCGGTCCAGGCAGAGGAATTCCTCGCCGCCCCCGTGTACGCATGGCAGGACCTCGATGCACCGCTGCTTGCGCATGCGGTCAAGCCCTACCTGCCGCTGTTCACGCGCATCGACCCGAAGAAGATAGACGCCATGACCGAAGCTTCGAAGGACACCCTGGGCGCGCCCGTTGTTGTGGGAGCGGCGTCAGCCGCGAATGCGAAACCTGCGGAGAAAGCGATCGCGACTGACGTCGCTCCCACAAACGCCGCTCCTGCGGCCGGGGTTTCAAGCCCGACCATCTCCATCGACGACTTCACCAAGCTGGACCTGCGCATCGGCAGGGTGCTGGCCTGCGAGTTCGTCGAGGGTTCCGACAAACTGCTGCGCTTCGAGTTGGATGCGGGCGAGCTGGGCAAGCGGCAGATCTTTTCCGGCATCCGCGCCAGTTATGGCGAGCCGGAGAAACTGGTCGGCCGCACGGTCGTTTTCATCGCCAACCTTGCCCCGCGCAAGATGCGCTTCGGCACCAGCGAGGGCATGATCCTGTCCGCCGGTTTCGACGGTGGCGCGCTCGCGCTGCTGGACGCCGACAGCGCGGCCGAACCGGGCATGCCGGTCCGGTGACTTCGGAACCACGGAGCGCCACGGATCTGGCCCTGTTCGATTTCGACCACACCATCACCACCGGCGACAGCTTCGGTCGCTTCATCCGCGACCTCGCCACGCCGCAGCAACTGGCTTCGGCGAAGTGGACGGCGGGACCGTGGCTGGCCGGCTACCGGCTGGGGCTGGTATCGGCCCGGCAATTGCGGGCACGGGTCGTGAAGCTGGCCTTTCGCGACCTCGCGGAAGCAGGCATCCGCGAACACGGCACCCGCCATGCACGGGAAGTGCTGCCCGGCCTGCTGCGCCCGGAGATGATGCAGCGCATCGCCTGGCACCGGGAGCGTGGCGATACCGTGGTCCTGGTGTCGGCGTCGCTGGATGTCTACCTGCGGCCCTGGTGCGAACAACACGGCCTGGAACTGATCTGCAACCAGCTGGAAGCGCGCGACGGCGTGCTCACCGGTCGCTACGAAGGCGAAGATTGCGGCCCGCACAAGGCCCGGCTGATCCGGGCGCGCTACGATATCGGCGCCTACCCGCAAGTCCATGCCTACGGCGACAGTCGCGAAGACCTGGACATGCTGGCGTTGGCCCAGCAGCGCTGGTATCGCGGCCGCCAGGTCGCCTGATCCACCCCACCACTGTTTGCGCTCCGGCGCGATGCATGGCCCTGATGCCAACGATGCAAGACCCCGCCAACAACCTGATCGAAAGACTTGATCGCGTATTGCCGCAGACCCAATGCGGCCAATGCGGGTTCGAGGGTTGCCACCCCTACGCCGAAGCGATGGCGCGTGGCGAGGCGCAGGTGGATCGTTGCCCGCCTGGCGGCGATGCCGGTGCGCGCGCGCTGGCGCGGATCCTCGACGTGCCGCCCCTGCCCTATGACCGCAGCCGCGGCCTGCACAAACCTGCGCAAGTCGCGCTGATCGTGGAAGCCGACTGCATCGGCTGCACCAAGTGCATCCAGGCCTGCCCGGTCGATGCCATCGTCGGCGGCGCCAAGCACATGCACGTGGTCATCGAGCCGCTGTGCACCGGTTGCGAACTATGCGTACCAGCCTGCCCGGTGGATTGCATCGTGATGGTGTGAGCCGATGATCGCAAACGGATAGATCGCCATCCTGTAGGAGCGCCCCATGGGCGCGAGCTCTTCAATCAGATCGCGATCG
>JAYRTC010000011.1:0-123954 GCA_041919795.1 Pseudoxanthomonas sp.
CGCGAGCTCTTCGATCCGATCGCAAAACAAGCGAAGAGCTCGCGCCCATGGGGCGCTCCTACGACAGCATCAATCGACTTCGATCATCTCGAAATCGTCCTTGCCCACGCCGCAATCCGGACAGGTCCAGTCGTCGGGAATGTCGTTCCAGCGCGTGCCGGGCGCCAGCCCTTCCTCCGGCAGGCCCTTGGCCTCGTCGTAGATGAAGCCGCAGACGACGCACATCCAGGTCTGGTAACGGGTGTCGGTGGCGTCGGTCATCGGGGGATAATGTCGGGAAAACGGGCCGCCATTGTCCCATTCCCCACCCCGCACCGGAAGTTTGCCGATGAATTCCCGCTGGTCGTATCGCGGTTCCACGCCTCGCGGCCTGTACCTGATCACCCCGGATGAAGCCGATACGGCACGCTTGCTGGCGCGCACGGCGCCGCTGCTGGCCGCAGGCGCGACCTGGCTGCAATACCGCAACAAGATCGCCGGCCACGCCTTGCGGTGCGAGCAAGCCCGAGCCTTGCAGGAGCTTTGCCTGCAGGCCGGCGTGCCCTTGATCATCAATGACGACGCGCGACTGGCCAAGGCCGTGAGCGCGGCGGGCGTGCACCTGGGCGAAGACGATGGCGAGATCGCCGTGGCGCGTGATTTGCTGGGAACGGACGCGATCCTCGGTTCGTCCTGCTACGACCAGTTGGCCCTGGCCGAAGCCGCCGTGGCCGCGGGCGCGGATTACGTGGCGTTTGGCGCGTTCTTCCCCACCCGCAGCAAGACCGGCACCCGCCGTGCGGATCCGCGCTTGCTGAGCGAATCCGCATCGCTGGGCGTGCCTCGGGTGGCGATAGGCGGCATTACCCCGGACAATGCGTATTCACTGGTCGAAGCCGGCGCGGATCTGGTCGCGGTAATTTCCGGTGTTTATGACGCAGCGGATCCGGTCGCCGCCATGCACGCCTACCACCAATCTTTCCCGTAGGAGCGGGCCCTGCCCGCGATGCTTTTCGGCCAGATCGCATAAGAGCGTCGCGGGCAGGGCCCGCTCCTACGGATTCCACCATGCTTTCCTGGACAAAGAACACCATGAACCACGAAAAATCCCACACTCTTTTTTCCCGCGCCCAGGAACTGCTGCCCGGCGGAGTCAACTCGCCGGTGCGCGCATTCAAGTCGGTGGGCGGCGAACCGTTCTTCGTCCAGCGTGCCGATGGCCCGTATCTGTTCGACGTGGATGGCAATCGCTACATCGACTACGTCGGCTCGTGGGGACCGATGATCGTCGGCCACAACCATCCACAGGTGCGCGAGGCGGTGCTGCGCGCGATCGATGATGGCCTGTCGTTCGGCGCGCCCTGCCCGGCCGAGGTCGCCATGGCCGAAACCATCACCCGCCTGATCCCGTCGTGCGAAATGGTGCGCATGGTCAACTCCGGCACCGAGGCCACGCTGTCGGCGATCCGCCTGGCGCGCGGCGCCACCGGGCGCATGCGCATCGTCAAGTTCGAGGGCTGCTACCACGGCCACGGCGATTCTTTCCTGGTGAAAGCCGGCTCGGGAATGTTGACCCTCGGCGTGCCGACTTCGCCAGGCGTACCGGCCGGCCTGGGCGAACTGACTTCGACCCTGAGCTACAACGATTTCGACGGCGCTACGAAAATGTTCGACGAGATCGGCGGCGAAATAGCCTGCGTGATCATCGAACCGGTGGTCGGCAACGCCAATTGCCTGCCGCCGCGCGCGGGTTATCTGCAACACCTGCGCGAATTGTGCACGAAGCATGGCGCGCTGCTGATCTTCGACGAAGTGATGACCGGCTTCCGCGTCGCCCTGGGCGGCGCGCAGGCGCATTACGGCATCACCCCGGACCTGAGCACCTTCGGCAAGGTCATCGGTGGCGGCATGCCGGTCGGCGCCTACGGTGGCCGCCGCGATCTGATGGCGCAGATCGCGCCCAGCGGCCCGATCTACCAGGCCGGCACGCTGTCCGGCAATCCGGTGGCGATGGCCGCGGGCCTGGCGATGCTGGAACTGGTGCAGGCGCCGGGTTTCCACGACAGGCTCACGACCGCAACCAATGCATTGTGCGATGGGCTGGAACAGGCGGCACGCGAGGCGGGAGTCCCGCTCACCACCACGCGCGTGGGCGGCATGTTCGGTTTGTTCTTCACTTCGGAACAGGTCGATACCTACGCCCAGGCCATCGCCTGCGACACCGCCGCGTTCAACCGCTTCTTCCACGCCATGCTGGAACGCGGCGTGTACCTGGCGCCGTCGGCCTACGAGGCGGGCTTCATGTCCAGCGCGCATGACGACGCGATCATCGCCCAGACCGTGGCCGCGGCGCGCGAGGCGTTCAAGGTCGTCGCACGCGCGTAGGAGCGACGTGAGTCGCGACTTGGCGCTTTAGATCAAAACCCTTCGCGACTCACGTCGCTCCTACGCCGTTCCTACGCCTGGGAGAATCCACGCAACGCGGTTTGCAACCGCTGCAGGCCTTCGCTGATTTCCTCATCGCTGATGTTCAATGCCGGCACGAAACGCAGCACATCCGGTCCCGCCTGCAACAGCAACAAGCCGTTCGCGGCGGCGTGATCGAGGATCTCGCCGGCGCGGCCGGCGTACTCGGGCTTCAGCACCGCGCCCAGCATCAGCCCGCGCCCGCGCACTTGTGAAAACAACTGCACTTCATCGTTGATTGCCGCCAGTCCGTTGCGCAATGCAGTGGACTGCTTCACGACATTGGCCGCGATCTGTTCCGAAGCCAGCTTGCGCAACGCCACCCGCGCCACCGCCGCCGCCAATGGATTGCCGCCGAAGGTGGTGCCGTGCGCGCCGAACTGCATGATTTCCGCAACCTTCGGCCCCGCGAGCATCGCGCCAATGGGAAAGCCGCCGCCCAGGGCCTTGGCCAGGGTCACGATGTCCGGCACCACGCCATCCTGCCAATGCGCGAACAGGCCGCCGGTGCGGCCCATGCCGCACTGGATTTCATCCAGCGCCAGCAGCGCGCCATGGCGGTCGCAAAGTTCGCGCACGCCGCGCAGGAAACCGTCCGCCGCCGGCATCACCCCGCCTTCGCCCTGGACTGGCTCCACCAGCACCGCCGCGACATCGCCGCCGGCCATCGCCTCCGCAAGCTGGGCCAGATCGTTGTAATCGACGTAGCGGAAACCACCGGGCAGCGGTTCGTAACCTTCCTGGTATTTCGGTTGCGCGGTCGCGGTTACCGTGGCCATCGTGCGGCCATGGAAACTGCCACGGAAGGTGACGATCACACGCCGATCTGGTGCGCGGCCTTGCGCCGTCGCCCACTTGCGGATCAGCTTGATCGCCGCTTCGTTGGCCTCGGCGCCGGAGTTGCACAGGAACACACGGCTGGCGAAACGCGAGGCGACCACCAGTTCCTCCGCCAGCCGCAGCGGCGGTTCGCTGTAGAACACGTTGCTGGTGTGCCACAGCTTGCCGGCCTGTTCGGTCAATGCCGCGACCAGGTCCGGATCGTTGTGGCCCAGTCCGCACACGGCGATGCCGGCGGACAGGTCGATGTATTCCGTGCCTTCGCGATCCCAGACGCGCGCGCCCTGGCCGCGTTCGAGGACCACTTCGCGTGGGCGGTAGACCGGCAGGTAATACTGCTGCCCGATGGCGAGCAGGTCGGTGGTGGTGGACATGCGTGGTTTCCTGCGGAAGGCGGTGGAATTATAAGGCAGGCGAATCACCCGACTGTTGCCGCACGTCCATCTGTCGTAGGAGCGACGTGAGTCGCGAAGGGTTGCGTGTGATGTCTTCGCGACTCACGTCGCTCCTACGCCGGGATGCGGGATGCGGGATGCGGTTTTACCAGACGTCGATATTTTCCATCGACAACCACGGCTCCCGCGGCCCCAGGGCCCCGCCCTTCTGCAGCAGTTCGATGGAGATCAGGTCGGGCGAACGCACGAAGGCCATGCGTCCATCGCGTGGCGGGCGGTTTATGACGATGCCCTGCGCTTGCAGGTGCGCGCAGGTGGCGTAGATGTCGTCCACCTCGAAGGCGAGATGGCCGAAATTGCGCGCGCTGCCGTAGTCCTCATCCGAGCCCCAATTGTGGGTCAGCTCGATCTCTGCATCCGGATTCGCGGGTGCGCCGAAATAAACCAGGGTGAACTTGCCGGCCGGGTTGTCGATGCGCCGGGTCTCGCGCAGGCCCAGGCCTGCGGTGAAGAACTTGCTGGTGGCGTCCAGGTCGTGGACGCGGATCATGGCGTGGAGGTATTTCATGGGGAGTGAGGAGTGAGGAGTGAGGAGTGAGAAAAGCGTACTCGCTTTTGCTCGTCATTCCCGCGAAGGCGGGAATCGCTCTTGTTTTTCAGGCGTCCGGGGAAAAACGGAGCAGAGCAAGAGCGATTCCCGCTTAATCGAGGAACAGGTCTGGCAGCAGCGGCTGCGACGGATCAACTGCGTAACCAGAAAGATCGGTGACTCCGGCTTCAGCCAGCACCTCGTCATCGATCAGGAAGTTGCCGGAGAAACCCTGCGCCGGACGCACCAGCACCGCATGCGCCGCATCGGCCATGATCTCCGGCTTGCGGCCATTGCCGGCGCTGACGCCGGGAATCATGTTCAGCGCTTCGGTGGCGATCAGCGTGCGCGGCCACAGGGCGTTGATGGCCACGCCTTGCGGGCCGAATTCGGCGGCAAGGCCCAAGGTGACGAAGCTCATGCCCATCTTCGCCAGGGTGTAGCCGGTATGCGGCGCCCACCATTTCGGGTCCAGCGACGGCGGCGGCGCCAGGGTCAGGATGTGCGGGTTCGACGACTGCAACAGATGCGGCAGGCAGGCTTGCGCGCACAGGAAACTGCCGCGCGAGTTGACCTGGCTCATCAGGTCGAAACGCTTCATCGGCGTGTCCAGCGCGCCGCGCAGCCAGATGGCGCTGGCGTTGTTGACCAGGATGTCGATGCCACCGAAACGTTCCACGGTCGCGGCGACCGCCGCCTTCACTTCGTCCTCCTCGCGGATATCGCACTTCAGCGCCAGTCCCTGCCCGCCGGCCGCAGTCACGGCGGCGGCGGCGGTGTGGATGGTGCCCGGCAACTTGGGATTGGGCACCGCCGACTTGGCCGCGATCGCGACATTGGCGCCGTCGCGCGCCGCGCGCAGGGCGATGGCCAGACCGATGCCGCGCGAGGCGCCGGTGATGAACAGGGTTTTTCCTTGCAGCGTCGCCATGTTGGTTCCTTGGAGATAAAGGACGAAGAGGGAAGTCGCGCCTGCGGCGCTGTAAATGGTCGGAGCGGATTTTGCTTGAGATTGGTTATTGGCAGGCTGCGCAGAAGCCGACTTCACCGTTCACCGCTTTCATCACAGTTTAAGCCGTCTGTCTGGTCGCGCCGCCTGCGTTGCCGCCGCCTATAATCGCCGGCAATGAATCCCTCCTGGTTCGACACCCTGCTGGCCTGGATCACAGCGCATCCCGTGGCCGCGGGGGCGGTGATCTTCGCCATCGCGTTCTGCGATGCGGTCATCGTGCTGGGGGCGATCGTGCCGGCGCTGCCCTTGTTGTTCGCGGTGGGCATGCTGATCGGCCTGGGCGAACTGTCGGGACCGTACGCGTTGGCCTGCGCCGCCCTGGGCGCCTTCGTTGGCGATGGCCTGAGCTTCCAGGTCGGCAGGCGCTGGGGGCCGCAATTGCGCACGCACTGGCCGTTCCGCAAGTTCCCGCAACTGCTGGACCGCGGCGAGACCATGTTCCGCCGCAATGCGTTGAAGAGCATCCTGATCGCGCGCTACGTGGGCCCTATCCGCCCCTTCGTCCCGGCCATCGCCGGGATGTTGAAGATGCCCTGGCGACGCTACCTGCCGGCCAGCGCGCTGGCGGCGGTGACCTGGGCGGCGCTGTTCCTGGTCCCGGGCTGGGTGCTGGGCGAAGCCTACGACGCGGTGGCTGCGGTGGCCGGACGCCTGGCCCTGGTGCTGGGCCTGTTGTTGGTGGTGATGGCGCTGGCCTGGGCGATGGTGCTGTACACCTATCGCTGGTTCGCCGCGCATGCCGACTCGCTGCTGGCGCGCGCGCTGGCGTGGTCGCACGAGCATCCGGTGCTGGGCCGCTATTCGATGGCGGTGTTCGACCCGCAGCGCCGCGAATCGGTATCGCTGGCCCTGCTGGCGGTGATGCTGCTGGCGATCGGCTGGATCTGGTTCGCGTTCCTGGCGCTGGTGCTCGGCCACGGCGAACCGCTAGGCGTGGACGTCGCCATCCACGATTTCATGCAGGCGCTGCGCAATCCGTTGGCGGATTACCCGATGGCGGCGCTGGCCTCGCTGGGCGATACCGAAGTGCTGGCCCCGGCCGCGCTGCTGGTGCTGCTGTACCTGGCCTGGCGCAAGCGCTGGATGGCTGCGGCGCATTGGTTGGCGGCGCTGGCGTTCGGCCTGGCGCTGACCGCGTGGCTGGGCGCGTCGGTGGATTTCCCGCGTCCGCCCGCGGTGGCCAGCGGTTTCAGCTTCCCTTCCATCACCATCACCATGTCCACGATCACGTTCGGCTTCTTCGCCGTGCTGATCGCACGCGAATTGCCGGGGCGTCGGCGAATCTGGCCATACCTGGTCTCCGGCGTGGTGGTGGCGCTGATCGGCTTTGCCCGCATCTACCTGGGCGCGCACTGGCTGAGCGACGTGATCGGCGGAATGCTGTTCGGCATCGTCTGGCTGCTGGTGCTGGGCATCGCCTATCGCCGCCGCACGGTGCGTTCGTTGTGGATGAAACCGCTGGCCTCGCTGTTCTACGGCGCGATCGCGGTGGCCGCGTTGTGGCACGCGCCGCGCAACATCGAACCGCTGCTGGCGCAATTCGAGGTGCTGCCGATCCACGACTCGGTCGCGCTGGAAGCGTGGTGGCAACGCGACTGGGTGCAGCAACCCTCGCGACGCAATGAGTTCGATGACGAACAACGCTGGCCGCTGG
The DNA here is from genome assembly GCA_041919795.1 of Pseudoxanthomonas sp. Classification (GTDB taxonomy): domain Bacteria; phylum Pseudomonadota; class Gammaproteobacteria; order Xanthomonadales; family Xanthomonadaceae; genus Pseudoxanthomonas_A. The sequence goes on from JAYRTC010000011.1 coordinate 6,936, forward strand.
ACGTGCAGGTCGCGGGCCCGCTGGCGCCATTGCGCGCGCAACTCGAGGCGAAAGGCTGGCGGCTGCAGCCGCAGGCGGGGTGGGAACAGGCGTTGAACCTGCTCGACAGCGAGTTGTCCGCGCAACAGCAGCCGGTGCTGCCGGCCACCCTGGATGCGCATGCGGAAAGCCTGCTGATGCTGCGCGAGGGCGCGCGTCCCGGCGAAATGCTGGCCTTGCGGTTGTGGGCCGCGCCCACCCATTTGCAACCAGGCGACATACCGCTGTGGATCGGCAGCGTGCAGACCCTGCAACACCAGCGGGCACTGGAATTCATCGGCATGTGGCGACCCTTGCGCGAGGCCGGCGCGTCGCTGCAGGCCTTGTCCGCGGACATCGGCCCGCTGCAACACCAGCTTGCGCCGCATCCGGAAACCGAATGGCCTGTGCTGCGGATCCGTACCGATCAATAGCGCAGGAGCGCCCCATGGGCGCGAGCTCTTGTCTGTGGGAGCGGCTTCCAGCCGCGAGCTCTCCGTCACGCATCGAGGACCCCACCGAAGAGCTCGCGCCCATGGGCGCTCCTACAACGCGTCAGGGCATCATCTGCAACAGTAGCGCCAGGCGCTCATGCACATCGTCTTCCTGCAGGAGCCGCAAACGCTGCGCATCTTCAAGTGGCAACAACTCCGCCAGGCGCCAGCCGACCCAGGCGGCATCGTCGAAGCGTGCGTTGCTCGCCTTGCTGTGTTCGCCGCCGACCTTTTCCAGGAAATGCTGCAGCACCGTTGCCAGCAACGCATGCTCCGGGCGCAGGCAGTCGTCCAGGTCGGCTTCGCGCCATTGCACTTCGCCCATGACCAGGCCGTTGTCGCGCACCCGCGTGCGCTGCACATGGAAGCGCCGTGCGCCACGCACCTGCAGGGTCAACAGCCCATCATCGCCGGTGTCGAAATCCTCGATCAGCGCCTCGGTGCCGAACGCGGCAGGCGTCGCCGGTACGCCGGCTTCTTCGCCTTGCAGGATCAGGCAGACGCCGAAGCCGCGACCATTGCGGCCGCAATCGCCGACCATGTCCAGATAACGCCGTTCGAACAGGCGCAGGCCGAGGGAAGCACCGGGAAGCAGCACAGTACGCAGGGGAAATAGCGGTAACGATTCGGACATGGGCCTGAGGGCTTTTGACACGGATAAAAGCGGATAGGAGCGGATATGGGAAAAGTCTGTTTCTTGTCCCCCAAGGGGACTTCCTTCGGGGTGTAGAAGGGTTTCCTCTTGTGGGAGGGGCTTCAGCCCCGACGCACTTCGCGGAAAGTGTCGGGGCTGAAGCCCCTCCTGCAAGACCCTATCCGCACTTATCAGCTTTTATCCGTGTCAAGAAACGCTTTGCAACGCCGTCAGGAACCGCCGAGGCGCGCCATCAAAGCCGCCATTGGACATGAACACCACATGGTCTCCGGGCCGCGCGATCGCACCCAGCGCTTCGATCAGCGCGTCCACGTCGGCAACGGTACGCGCATCGCCACGGATCGCCGATACCACCTTACCCGCATCCCATGCCAGTTCCGGGCGATGCAGGAACACCACCGCATCGGCGCCATCAAGCGAAGGCGCCAGCGCCTCGGCATGCGCGCCCAGGCGCATGGAATTGCTGCGCGGCTCCATCGCTACCACTATCCGCGCGTTGCCAACTTTTGCACGCAGGCCTTGCAACGTGGTCTGGATGGCGGTCGGGTGATGGGCGAAGTCGTCGTAAATGGTGATGCCGTTCGACTGGCCGATGATTTCCAGGCGGCGCTTGACGCTGCGGAAGTTCGCCAGCGCGGGAATGACCTTGGCGATATCGATACCGGCCGCATGCGCCGCCGCCAGTGCCGCCAGTCCGTTCAGCACATTGTGGTTACCCAGCATGGGCCAGTGCACTTCGCCAACTGCGACACCGTTGTGAAGCACGGCGAAAACGCTGCCGTCTTCGTTGACCAGCCGTGCGCTCCATTCCAGCGATGCGTCGAAGCCGAAACGTTCCACCGGCGTCCAGCACCCCATCGCCAGCACTTCGGCCACGCGCTGGTCCTCGCCATTGACGATCAAACGGCCACGACGCGGCACCGTGCGTACCAGATGGTGGAACTGGCGCTGGATCGACGCGATATCGGGGAAGATATCGGCGTGGTCGTATTCCAGATTGTTGAGGATCGCCACCAGCGGCCGGTAGTGCACGAACTTGCTGCGCTTGTCGAAGAACGCGGTGTCGTATTCGTCGGCTTCGACCACGAACTCACGCCCGCTACCCACACGCGCGGAGACCCCGAAATCCTCCGCCACGCCACCGATCAGGAAACCCGGATCGCGGCCCGCCGCGTGCAGCAGGTAGCTGAGGATGGTGGTGGTGGTGGTCTTGCCGTGGGTGCCGGCGACGGCGATCGTGTCGCGGCCGGGCAGCACGTTCTCGGCCAGCCATTGCGCGCCGGAGGTGTACTTGCGGCCTGCATCCAGCACCGCCTCGACCGCGGCGTTGCCACGCGAGAGCGCGTTGCCGACCACGACCTCGTCGCAATCGGGGGAAATGTTTTCCGGCAGGTAGCCCTGCGAGAACGGGATGCCCAGGGTTTCCAGCTGGGTGGACATCGGCGGATAGATCGCCTGGTCGCTGCCCTCGACCGCATGGCCCAGCTCCCGCGCCAACGCGGCCACGCCGCCCATGAAGGTACCGGCGATGCCGAGGATATGGAGTTTGCTCATGCGGCGATTGTCGCCCGATTCCGGCACAAACTGTAGGAGCGCCCCATGGGCGCGAGCTCTTCGTCCCGCATCAAGCATCCCGACGAAGAGCTCGCGCCCATGGGACGCTCCTACGAACCAGGGTCAACCGACCTCTTTCGCCGGCGACAACGCCTCGATCAGGCGGCTCAGCACCTCATCCAGCGAGCCCACCCCGTTGACCACGGTCAACTGCCCATGCTGGCGGTAATAATCGATCACCGGCGCGGTTTCGTTGTTGTACTTCTGCAGGCGGTTGCGCACCACTTCCGGCGTATCGTCGGCGCGGCCCTCGGCGGCAGCGCGGCCGGCGATGCGTTCCACCAGCAATTCGTCGGGGACCGCCAGCTGCACCGCGTAATCCATCGGCTGGCCGAGCTTGTGCAACAGCACGCCCAAGGCATCGGCCTGGGCCAGGTTACGCGGGTAGCCATCCAGGATGAAACCACCGGCGGTATCGGGGCGGGCGAAGCGGTCTTCCAGCATGCCCAGCAGGATCGCATCGCTGACGAAATCGCCGCGCGCCATCACTTCCTTGGCCTGCACGCCCAGCGGGCTGCCGGCGGCCACTTCGGCGCGCAACAGATCGCCAGTGGAGATATGGGGAACCTGCAGATAATCCTTGAGCCGCGCCGCTTGCGTGCCCTTGCCTGACCCGGGCGGGCCCAATAGAACCAGTCGCATTCACTTACTCCCGAACTTGAATAACCAGTGGGTCCCAGGCGGCGTTAGACTTTCCCCACGCCCGCGCTGCACCGCGCCATAAGTGCAGCTTACCGCATCCCCCCTTTCCGGAACGAACCCGACCATGGTTGCAGGCACCCTTTTGTACGCCCAGTCCGGCGGCGTCACCGCCGTCATCAACGCCTCCGCTTCGGCCGTCATCAGCGAGGCCCGCGCCCGCAAGGTCAAGGTCCTGGCCGCCCGCAACGGCATCCTGGGCGCCCTGCGCGAGGACCTGATCGACACCAGCAAGGAGTCCGCCGCCGCGATCCGCGCCCTGGCCCACACCCCCGGCGGGGCGTTTGGTTCCTGCCGCTACAAGCTCAAGTCGCTGGAGGCCGATGCGGCCAAGTACGAGCGCCTGCTGGACGTGTTCAGGGCCCACGACGTGCGCTGGTTCCTCTACAACGGTGGAAACGATTCCGCCGACACCGCGTGGAAGGTCTCGCAGCTGGCCCAGGCCTACGACTATCCGCTGACCTGCATCGGCGTGCCCAAGACCGTGGACAACGACCTGGCCGTCACCGACACCTGCCCGGGCTTCGGCTCGGCGGCCAAGTACACCGCGGTGTCGGTGCGCGAGGCGGCACTGGACGTGGCCGCGATGGCCGACACCTCGACCAAGGTCTTCGTTTACGAAGCCATGGGCCGCCACGCCGGCTGGCTGGCCGCGGCGGCGGGGCTGGCCGGCAAGAATCCCGACGAGGCGCCGCAGATCATCCTGTTCCCGGAACGCGCCTACGACGAAGTCGCGTTCCTGGCCCAGGTGAAGAAAGTGGTGGCGAAAGTGGGCTGGTGCGTGGTCGTGGCCAGCGAAGGCATCCAGTACGCCGATGGCCGCTTCGTCGCCGATGCCGGTGGCGGCAAGGATTCCTTCGGCCATACCCAACTCGGCGGCGTCGCTTCCTATCTGGCCGGACGGGTCAAGAACGAACTCGGCATGAAGGTGCACTGGACCCTGCCCGACTACCTGCAGCGTTCGGCGCGGCACATCGCCTCGAAGACCGATTGGGAACAGGCGCAGGCCGCAGGCAAGGCGGCGGTGCAGTTCGCGCTGAAGGGACAGAACGCGGTGATGCCGGTGATCGTGCGCACGTCCGATGCGCCATACCGCTGGAAGATCGAAGCCGCGCCGTTGAGCAAGGTCGCCAACCACGAGAAGAAGATGCCGAACGGCTTCCTGCGCAAGGACGGCTACGGCATCACCCCCGCCGCGCGGAAATACCTGGAGCCGTTGATCCGTGGCGAGGCATATCCGCCGTATGGGCGCGACGGCTTGCCGAACTACGTGACGTTGAAGAACGTGGCGGTGAAGAAGAAGCTGCCGAAGTGGGAGGGCTGAATACGTTGACGAGCCATCGTCCCTGCTCCGCAGCGGAAGGGCGCGCGAAAACGACGAGACTGGGCCAGATTTCATTTGCGGTATTGCTACCCCGATAACCCAACCTGACCCCGTTCTTGGACCCCGTTCTTGGTCACATAGGCAGAATGTCGCGATATGAACCAAGAGCTTGACGAAGCACTCTTATCTCAAATCCAGCATGAGTTTGATTCTGCGGCCGACTACGTGTGGAAAGCGCCACGGTTAATTGATCACGAAACAGCCCTCGAACTGAAGAAGCTTGAGACGTATTTCACAGACCGCCCAGACTTGGCAGATTTCAGATGGCGGCGCGAGGCAAAAAAGTTAGAAACTACATTTCCGTACATGATCGCTGTGGGCAACCTCTTTTCAGTAGCATCTCTATTCGAGACCTACCTCCTGCTGGTGGCCCGGCTCCTAGACAAACATTTCAATAAACTTCATACATGCAACGGGCAGGGCCAAAGCCGGATTCACTCATTCTTCAAACTGACAGGTATTGACTATTCCGCCCTGCAAACCTACGCCCCCGTTGAGGCCGCAATTTCAATCCGCAACTGCTTGGTTCACTGCAGTGGCGTACTAGAGTGGTCACGCGATAACCTGAAGCTTCGAGATTTAGTTGCTCGCGGAAGGTATTTGTCGCAAGAGCACAGGGTTCGTCGGCTTCAGCTTGGATCAAAGTTCGATGAGGTTAGTATTACTAGATCGTACCTCGGCGACAGGCTTCAAATTGATAATTTGTATTCCCATCTTGCGTGCCATTACTTTCGCGATCATCTCCTGCTCTTAGTACACGAAGCATCACGAGCAGCCGGGGATGAAAGCTAGCCCGTAGGATGGGTCGAGCGCAGCGACACCCATCACGCATGACGCCCAACGTCGTCATGGGTTCGTAAAACAGGCGCATTGGTTTATTGTTTTATCGCTGCGGAAAGGAAGAGCGATGGGTGTCGCTGCGCTCGACCCATCCTACGGGGCCTGCTGACACGATACGGGTCGCGACTGACGGCGCTTCTACGCGCGCCTACGGGCAACCCTTCCCTTCCACCTTCATCTCCGCCGCATACATCGTCACCGGCGGCAGTTTTTTGCCTGCGGCGGCGGCTTCCTTCGCGTCCTGCAGATAAACGCGTGCGCTGCCTTGCCCGTCGAGCACCGGCTTGTTGTCGGCCGGCAGACGCCATACGCGGACCACGGCTTGTTGCGAGGGGCAGGCGGCGTTGGGCACGCGGATCAGGTCGTTGAGTTTCCAGCCTTTCGCTTCCGTCGGTTGCGCCTTGGCGTAATCGACGAAGCGGGCGCGCGGCTGGCATTGCGGATGGGTGCGGACCACGGCGTATCTGTACGGTTGCGCCGCTTCGCCGGTGAACACGCCTTCCAGGCGCGCGCAGGCTTCGGGGATGGTGCGCAGGGTGTGCGCGGCGCCGACGGCTTGCGGCGCGCCGGTGTCGCGCTTGATCTCGGGTGCGGGATTTTCGGCGCGGGTGGCGGCAAGCAGTGGAGCTGCGACTACGGCGAGGCCGCATGCCAACAGGATCGGGAACAAGCGCATCGGCTACTCCAGCGGGTATCGGGGGCGCAGGCTGCCACGCCCCGGCTGAACCCCGCCCGGCGTGAAGGCCACTGCATGGGCAGCGGCAATCTTGATCCGGATCAAGGTGGCGATCCGGCCCCGCGTTTAGCCTGCACCGCATGACCAGTGATCTGACCCTCGAAGCGGAGTTGTTGCGGCGTTACGACCGCCCGGGGCCGCGCTATACCTCATACCCGACCGCACCGCAGTTCAGCGGCAGCTTCGGCGAGCCGCAATTGCGCGAGGCGGTGCAGCTGAGCAATGGCGATCCGATCCCGCGTCGCCTGTCGCTGTACCTGCACGTGCCGTTCTGCATGAGCCCGTGCTTCTATTGCGGCTGCAATCGCATCATCACCCGCGACGTGGGCCGCGGCGAAGTCTATCTGGCGCGTTTGTACCGCGAGATCGAGCTGGTTTCGGCCCTGTTCGACCGCGACCGCGAAGTGGTCCAGCTGCATTTTGGCGGCGGCACCCCCAATTTCCTGTCGCCGGCGCAACTGGCCGAAGCGGTGGACGTGCTGCGCGGCCATTTCCGCTTCAGCAAGGCGAATACGCGCGATATCTCCATCGAACTGGACCCGCGCTTCCTGAAACCCGACGACGTGGGCGAACTGGCCGCGGCCGGTTTCAACCGCGCCAGCCTGGGCGTGCAGGACTTCGATCCCGCCGTGCAGGAAGCGGTGAACCGCATCCAGGGCGTGGACGAAACCCTGGCCATCATCGAGGCCTGCCGCACTCATGGCCTGCGCTCGGTCAACGTGGACCTGATCTACGGCCTGCCCAGGCAGACCCTGCAAGGCTTCGCGCGCACCCTGGACACGGTCATCGACGCGCGCCCCAGCCGCCTGGCCGTGTATGGCTACGCGCACCTGCCGACCATGTTCAAGGCCCAGCGCCAGCTCAATGCCGAGGACCTGCCGCCGGCGGAAGTGAAGCTGCAACTGCTGTGCCTGGCGATCGACAAGCTGACCGCCGCCGGTTACGTCTACATAGGCATGGATCATTTCGCCCTGCCCGACGACGAACTGGCGCTGGCCCAGCAACGCGGCAGCCTGCATCGCAATTTCATGGGCTATACCACCCACGCCGACACCGACCTGGTCGGCATGGGCGTGAGCGCGATCAGCCACATCGGCGACAGCTTCAGCCAGAACCCGCGCGACCTGCCCAGCTGGCAGATCGCGCTGGACGAAGGCCGCCTGCCGGTGTTCCGCGGCATGCGCCTGTCCGACGACGACATCCTGCGTGCCGACCTGATCCAGCAGCTGATGTGCCAGGGCGAAATCCCGATCGACGCGCTGGAACGCCGCCATGCGATCGATTTCCATGCCTATTTCTCCGACTCGCTGGCCCGATTGCAGCCCCTGCGCGAGGATGGCCTGGTCCGTTTCGAGCCCGGGCGCATCGTCGCAACGAAGCAAGGTCGGCTGTTGTTGCGTAACATTGCCATGTGCTTCGACCATTACCTGCAAATACCAACCGACCCGGCGGGCGTGGCTACGCCACGCTTCTCGCGCGCGATCTGACCGTTCGGGAGTCGCTGACGTGAGCGGCACCGCCTTTCCGCGCCTCGACCGCAACATCCTTGCCGACGACGGCGACGAACTGAATTTCTGTTCGACCTGCGCGTTTTCCCAGGCCTGCCTGTCGCAGGGCATGGACAAGAGCGCGCTGATGGACCTGCACATGCTGGTCGAACACGTCGGCCCGCTGCATGCCGGCGAGCACGTGTTCCGCGAAGGCGATCCGTTCGAGGCGATCGCCGCGGTCCGCGCCGGCACGGTCAAGACCTACATGATCGACCGCGACGGCCACGAGCACGTGCTGGGCTTCCACCTGCCCGGCGAAGTCATCGGCCTGAACGCGATCGACGGCGACCGCTACCCGTGCAATGCGGTGGCGCTGGATACGGTGATGCTGTGCCGGTTCTCGTTCCCCAAGATCTCGGTGCTGGCCGCGCGCCTGCCCGGCTTGCAGCAGCATCTGTTCCGGCTGATGAGCCGGGACATCGGCAACGCCACGCTGTTGACCGGCGACTGGACCGCCGACCAGCGCATGGCCGCGTTCCTGATCGGATTGTCGCGGCGCCTGGCCGCGCGCGGCTTCTCTCCCGACCGCTTCCAGCTGACCATGGCCCGCACCGACATCGCCAATTACCTGCGGCTGGCCCCGGAAACCATCAGCCGGGTGCTCAAGCGCTTCCAGGACGAGGGTTTGTTGAAGGTCGACCGGCGCGAACTGGAACTGCTGGGCCGCGAACGGCTGGAAGCGCTGGCCGATCCGGTGCTGCATCGCTGATTCACTCTTGTTCGTCATTCCCGCGTAGGCGGAAGTGCTTTTCAACAGCGTCAGCTGGTCAACCCAGCGCCTTGATTTTCCGGGTATCCGGAATCTGGTGTGGGATTGGCTTTTCAGTCACGAGCAGTGGCCAAAGTCAAAAGCGTTCCGCGCGATGCGCGGGTTACTTTCTTGTGTGGCCAAGAAAGTAACCAAAGAAGGCCACCCGGTCGGTCCGTCGGCCCTGCTTCGCACGGCCGATGCGCAAGCAGGCGAGGCATTTCCGGAAGGCACATCCCTGTGCCGTCCGGAAACGGCGCGCATCGTGCGCGCCGCCCTTCGGGTATTCGCCCCACCTGCTTGCCGGGCCTCAACGGGGTCTGAGAGCAAGAGCAGCGCCCGTTTCCCGCGCACCTTGATCCAGATCAACACCCCGCGCCCGGCAACTGGCCAAGATGGCGCCACCTGTCCGGAAGAGCGAAACCAATGGAAACGAATGGCGTACAGATAACCCGACGGCTATGGCTGGGCCTGGGGGCTCTGCTGATAGTCAGTTTCGGCATCATGTTGTGGCTGGGCAAGGACATCTACCAGACCGCCCCGCCGATGCCGGAACAAGTGGTGACCAGCAGCGGCCAGGTGCTCTATACCAAGAAGGACATCGAGACCGGGCGCCATGTGTGGCAGAGCATCGGCGGCCAGCAGAACGGCTCGATCTGGGGCCATGGCGCCCTGATCGCCCCCGACTGGTCGGCCGACTGGCTGCATCGCGAAGTGATGGCGTTGCTGGACCTGCGCGCACGCGCCGAGTTCGGCATGCCCTACGAGAACCTGGACGATAGCGAAAAGGCCAAGCTGCAGGCCGAGGTCAAGCCTGCGATCCGCCTCAATACCTACGACCCGGAAAGCGGATCGCTGGTCGTCTCCGACGAGCGCGCACTGGCGATTTCGCAGGTGGCCGCGCACTACATGAGCGTGTTCTCCAACGACCCGGCGACCGCCGACCTGCGCGAAGCCTACGCCTTGCGCGAAGACCCGGTTCCCGATGCGGAACATCGCCGCTTGATGACCGGATTCTTCTTCTGGGCATCGTGGGCCACGGTGACCAATCGACCGGACGACGTGAAGTCGTACACCAACAACTTCCCGCACGAGCCCCTGGTCGGCAACACGCCTACCGCCAGCAGCTTCATGTGGTCGATGTTCAGCATTTTGTTCATGATCGCCGGCATCGCGCTGTTGGCGTGGCACTACGCGGTCTATCACGGCAAGGAAAAACCATTGGTGCCGCCCACCACGGATCCATCCGCCGGCATGGTGGTGACTCCGTCGATGCGCGCCACCGCCAAGTATTTCTGGGTGGTGATGGGCTTGTTCCTGTTCCAGATCCTGATGGGCGCGACAACCGCGCATTACCAGATCGAAGGCCAGGAGGCTTATGGCTTCGCCCTGGCCGATTACCTGCCCTATGCGTTGACCCGCAGCTGGCACACGCAACTGGCCATCCTGTGGATCGCCACGGCGTGGCTGGCGACCGGCCTTTACCTGGGGCCGGCGATTTCCGGGCATGAACCCAAATACCAGCGCCTGGGGGTGAACTTCCTGTTCATCAGCCTGATCGTGATCGTGGTCGGCGCGTTTGCCGGGCAATGGTTCGCGGTGATGCAGAAGCTGGGCCTGGCCAACAACTTCTGGTTCGGCCACCAGGGCTGGGAATACGTCGATATCGGCCGCTTCTGGCAGGTCTATCTGTTCGTCGGCCTGATGTTGTGGCTGACCCTGGTGGGCCGCGCGCTGTGGCCGGCGATGCGCCGCAAGGACCAGACTTCGTCCATTGCCGGACTGCTGTTCCTGTCCACGGTGGCGATCGGCCTGCTGTACGCGGCCGGCCTGATGTGGAAGGAAGACACCCACATCTCGATCATCACCTACTGGCGCTTCTGGATCGTGCACCTGTGGGTGGAAGGATTCTTCGAGGTGTTCGCGGTCGCGGTGATCAGCTTCATCTTCGTCAAGCTGGGCCTGGTCCGCGGCCGGTCGGCGACGATCAACGTGTTGTTCGCGACCATCGTGTTCATGGCCGGCGGCGTGCTGGGCATGTTCCACCACCTGTACTTCGCCGGCGTCACCACCGGGGTGATCGCGCTGGGCGCCAGTATCTCGGCGCTGGAAGTGGTGCCGTTGGCCTTGATCGGACTGGAGGCGCACGAGACCTGGAAGAGCAGCCGCGCCACGCCCTGGATGCAGCGTTACCAGTGGCCGATCATGTTCTTCCTGGCGGTCAGCTTCTGGAACCTGGTCGGTGCCGGCCTGCTCGGCTTCCTGATCAACACCCCGCTGGCGCTGTTCTACATGCAGGGCACCAACATCACCGCCGCCCACGGCCATACCGCGCTGTTCGGCGTGTACGGCATGCTCGGCATCGGCCTGATGCTGTATTGCCTGCGCGGCCTGAAACCCGATGCGGTGTGGAGGACCGGACTTATCCGCAGCGGTTTCTGGGCGATGAACATCGGCCTGGCCCTGATGACCGTGCTGACCCTGTTGCCGATGGGCGTGCTGCAACTGGAAGCCAATCTGGAACACGGCTACTGGTATGCGCGTTCGGCGGAGTTCATGAACCGGGCCATCATCGATCTGCTGGTGTGGATGCGGGTCCCCGGCGACACGATCTTCGCGGCCGGCGCATTCCTCATCGCGCTGTTCGTGGCGTCGCTGTGGTGGCGCCAGTCGCACAAGGCCGTGGCGGCCAGCCGCAACGGCTGATCCGGCATCGCGTTTCGCTTGTCAATGAAGGAGCGGCTTCGGCCTCTCCTTTTTTGTGGGGAATTGCCTGTAGGAGCGCCCCATGGGCGCGAGCTCTTCGATCCATTCGCGGAAGATCAAGAGCTCGCGCCCATGGGGCGCTCCTACGGGATGGCGATCCTGTCGCAGGCGCTTGCCGACTGATCCAGATCAATGTCCCGGCACATTCCCTGGTCCACACTGGCGGCCATGGATACCCAACCCCAAGCCTCACTGTCGCCGCGGCTGCTGGCCAATGCGCCGCACCGGTTGATGTTCTTCGTTGGCGCCAGCAACGTGTTGCTGGCGATGCTGTGGTGGGCGGCGTGGCTGGTGGCCGCGCGCTGGCCGGCGCTGCTGACGATGCCGCAGCCCGAGCCGTACGCGGGCTGGCTGCATGCCTTCGTGATGCAGTACCAGGTGTTTCCCAGTTTCATCTTCGGTTTCCTGCTGACCACTTTCCCGCGCTGGATGGGCCAGCCGGATTTCAGTCCCTGGCGCTACCTGCCGGTCGGGATCGGCATCTTCGGCGGCCAGATCGCGATATTGCTGGGCGTTTTGGGCTGGGAAGTGGGGATCGTCGTCGGCCTGCTGATGACGATCGGCGGCTGGAGCGCCGGGCTGGCGACTCTGGCGCCGCTGTTGTGGCGGGAAAAAGGCACGACCTGGCATGCGCGCTCGTGTTTCGCGGCGTTGGCGCTGGGCTATGTGGGCCTGCTGGGGTTCCTGGTGTTCCTGCTGGGCGGTTCGCCGCTGTGGGTGTTCGCCAGCATCAAGCTGGGCACCTTCGGCCTGCTGTTGCCGATCTACATGACGGTGGCCCACCGCATGTTTCCGTTCTTTGCCGGGAATTCGGTGCCCGGCTACCAGCCGTGGCGGCCGTTGTGGCTGCTGGCCGTGTTCTGGCCGCTGTGCCTGGCGCACCTGCTGCTGGAACTGGTCCATGCCTATGCCTGGTCGTGGCTGGTCGATGTGCCGCTGCTGGCGCTGACTGCGACGATGCTGTGGCGCTGGTGGCCGAAGGGCATGGATGTCCGAGTGCCGCGAGCGCAGGATGCGCAGGAACGACCGCGCGGGCGCATGCCGGGCCTGCTGGCGGTGCTGTTCATCGGCCTGGCGTGGTTGCCGCTGGCCTTCGCGCTGTATTCGGCGCAGAGCGTCGCCTATGCGATGACTGGAATGTACTGGCTGGGGCGCGGCCCGGCGCATGCGCTGTTCGTGGGTTTCTTCGGCAGCGTGATGATCGCCATGGTGACGCGGGTGACCCAGGGCCATTCCGGACGGCCGCTGCTGATGCCGGCGGTGGCGTGGTTCGCCTTCGTCGCCATCCAGGTGGTGGCGGTGATGCGGGTCGCCGCGGAAGTGCTGCCCGATGCGGGCGCATGGCAGGCATTGGCCGCGTGCGGCTGGCTGCTGGCCTTCGCGCCGTGGTTGCTGCGCATCGGTCGCATCTATTTGAGTCCGCGCGCCGACGGCAAGCCGGGGTGAAGGAGCCGGTAGCGGTGAACCGTGAGCCGGTAGCCGGTAGCCGGTAGCCGGTAGCCGGGAAATCAAGAGCTGCCCAGCGCCCCTCCCGGCTACCGGCTACCGGCTACCGCAGAACCTTCAGCCACCGAATAGACTGGAATGCACGATTTCTTCAAGGGTTCCCCAACGCAATGATCGAGTTCTACCCGCAGATCAAATACGTGCACGTGCTGACGGTGCTGCTGAGCGGCGCCTTGTTCGCATTGCGCGGCATCGGAGTGCTGGCCGGTGCGCGCTGGCCGCAGTCGCTGCCGGTGCGCTGGACCAGCTATGCCATCGACACCACCCTGCTGACCGCAGCGATGATGTTGCTGACCATGCTGCCGTGGGCGATGTTCGGCAACGGCTGGCTGGCCATCAAGCTGGTGTTGCTGGTGGTCTATGTGGTGCTGGGCAGCCTGGCATTGAAGCGCGGTCGCAGCGCGCGCATGCGCGGCGGGTGTTACGTCGCCGCGGTGCTGGTTTACCTGACCATGATCGGCATCGCCCGCGCGCATCACCCACTGGGCTGGATTCATTACTGGCTGGCCTGAGCGGGTCGAACCTGTAGGAGCGCCCATGGGCGCGAGCTCTAACTGAAGCGCAAGGGAAATCAAGAGCTCGCGGCTGGAAGCCGCTCCCACAAAAGCCCGCTCCCACAACATCAAGAGCTCGCGCCCATGGGACGCTCCTGCAAAAACCAGCAATCACTCCGTTTCGAAGATGCGTCCGGCGGTATCGATCAGGATGCGGAAGCGCCTGCCCGAGTAGTAGAACGTGACCCGGTGGCAGCCCTGGTCTTCGCCGGTGCCGCGTTCGCATAGCAGGGAGATCTTTTCCGACTGCATCAAGGCCTGGACCTGCGCGGGCTCCAGCCCGAGCCCGGCGCCTATCACGCGGGCGTCGATTTCCATCGTGCGCGCGTTGGCCACTACCTCGATCCGCCCCAGCACGGGGCGCTCGGGGGATGGCTCGGCGGATCGCTCAGAAGTCCGGCTGGTCATCCGCGACGCGGCCTGGAAGGAAAGCAGGGTCGTACTCCGCGCCGGGCAATCCCGGCATGGCGCAATCGACGCCGGCGGCATCCAGCGCCTCGCGGATCCCGGTTTCCATCTGCGATGCGAAACCCAGCCATTCCAGTTCGTTCGCCATGACCGCATCCTCGTTCCGCACCGCCATCAGTGCAGGGGCTCCAGCAGACCATCGTGCGCGGGTGGCGACCATGACCCAGATCAAGCCATGGTCGATGCGTCGACCGCGTGTCGTCCGCTTGCCCGCCTGCGGGTTGACCTGGATCAAGCCGCATACCGGAATCCGGACAAGGCGCGCGCGCGCCGCCCCCCGTTTGATCCAGATCAATGGTTGCCCTGGCCCGCCGCCGTAATGTGACTCCCGTAGCCAGCAAGCGGCTGCGTCCGCCACTTCGATAACGCGAATCCGTCATGCCCGTATTCAACGACAACATCAAGAAACTGGCAAAAGCCAACAACGACTTCCGTCGCGAAATTCTCACCAATGCCCACAGCCAGGTCGTGCTGATGTGCCTGCAACCGGGCGAGGACATCGGCGAGGAGATCCACGCGAACAACGACCAGTTGCTGGTCCTGGTGAAGGGCAAGGGCGAAGTGCGACTGGAAGGCGTGGCCTCGGCGGTGGAGAAAGGCGCGCTGGTTTCGGTTCCCGCCGGAACCAGGCACAACCTGGTCAACACCGGCGACAAACCCATTCGCCTGTACACCGTGTACGCTCCGCCGGAAACCGCACCGGGCACGGTGCACGCGACCAGGGCCGAGGCCATGGCCGCGGAACACGCGCAAGACGACGCGACAGACACCCGCACACACCAAGGGAAGCCCGCATGAAGCACGCCACCCGCTATCTGCTCCTGGTCCTTGTCGCCGCCACGCTGGCCCTGTCGGCCTGCCGTGGCGACGACAAGCCCGCAACCTCCGCCACGGCCGCAGCCGACTCCGGCGGCTCGCGCAAGGGCGATTTCGGCCCGCCGCAAGGCAAGCCGATCGACGCCATCCTGACTTCGCCGCCGCACGTGCCGCCGGCCACCGGCCGCAAGGTTCCGGCCAAGGTCATCGTCACCCTGGACGTGATCGAGAAGGAAATGGAAATTTCCGAAGGCGTCAGCTACACGTTCTGGACCTTCGGCGGCACCGTGCCCGGCAGCTTCATCCGCGTGCGCCAGGGCGACACGGTGGAATTCCACCTGCGCAACCTGCCCGAATCCAAGATGCCGCATAACATCGACCTGCACGGCGTCACCGGTCCCGGTGGCGGCGCGGCGTCCAGCTTCACCGCGCCGGGACATTCCTCGCGCTTCACCTTCAAGGCGCTCAATGCCGGTTTGTACGTGTACCACTGTGCCACCGCGCCGGTCGGCATGCACATCGCCAATGGCATGTACGGCCTGATCCTGGTCGAACCACCGGAGGGCCTGCCGCCAGTCGACAAGGAGTACTACGTGATGCAGGGCGACTTCTACACCACCGGCAAGTACCGGGAGAAGGGCCTGCAGGGTTTCGACATGGAAAAGGGCATCGATGAGAACCCGACCTATGTCCTGTTCAACGGCAAGGAAGGCGCCCTGACCGGCGACAACGCCTTGGCCGCGCATGTCGGCGACAACGTGCGTCTGTACGTGGGCAATGGCGGCCCGAACCTGGTGTCCAGCTTCCACGTCATCGGCGAGATCTTCGACAAGGTCTGGTACGAGGGCGGCACCAAGTACCAGGAAAACGTGCAGACCACGCTGATTCCCTCGGGCGGCGCGGCGATGATGGAATTCCACCTGGAAGTGCCGGGCAGCTACGTGCTGGTCGACCACAGCATCTTCCGCGCGTTCAACAAGGGCGCACTGGCCATCCTCAAGGCCGATGGTCCCGAGAACAAGGCGATCTACTCCGGCAAGGAAGTCGACTACGTGTACCTGGGCAACCGCGCGCAGCCGAACATGGCGGCGGTGGAGACGGCGGCGAAAGCCGCGCACAGCGGCGAGCTCACCGTGGACGAGCAGATCGCCGCCGGCAAGGAGCTGTTCAACGGCACCTGCGCCACCTGCCACCAGCCCAACGGCGAAGGCATGGCCGGGGTGTTCCCGCCACTGGCCAAGTCCGACTACTTCGCCAGCGACAAGACGCGGCTGGCCAGCGTGATGCTGCATGGCCTGCAAGGCCCGGTGACGGTCAACGGCAAGGAATACAACTCGATCATGCCGCCGATGAACCAGCTGACCGACGACGAGGTCGCGCAACTGGCCACCTACGTGCTCAACAGCTGGGGCAACCCGGGCGGCCACGTGACCAAGGAAGAGGCCGCCACGGCACGCAAGCTGAAACCCGCCAACGCCTCGGAAGGCCACTGAAGCCATGCGCCGACTGGCCGCCCTGTTGTTGCTGATCCCCCTCGCCGGCCTCGCCGCCGGCGCGGCGGATTACGTGCAATTGCCGGGCGGCGCTTTCCGCACCGCGCTGAAGTACGAAGACCGCAAGGGCGACACCCGTATCGCCCCGTTCGCGCTGATGCGCAAGCCGGTCACCAACGCGGAGTTCCTGGCTTTCGTCCAGGCGCATCCGCAATGGCGGCGCGACCGGGTCGCGGGCGTGTTTGCCGAACCCCGCTACCTCTCGCACTGGGCCGGCGCCGATGCGCTGGGGACCAAGGCCCTGCCGCAACAACCCGTGGTCCAGGTCAGCTGGTTCGCCGCGCAGGCTTACTGCGAGTCGCAAGGCGGGCGCCTGCCCAGCTGGGATGAATGGGAATACGCGGCGGCGGCCGACGAGACCCGCCACGACGCGCGCCGCGACCCGGCCTGGCGCGAACGCATCCTGCGCTGGTATTCGCGCCCTTCGACCACCGCATTGCCGCGGGCCGGGTTGCAGGCGCCGAATGTTTACGGCGTGCAGGATCTGCACGGCCTGGTCTGGGAATGGACCGAGGATTTTTCCTCGTTGCTGGTCGCCACCGACAACCGCAACCAGGGCGACGCCGACAAGGCGAAGTTCTGCGGCGCCGGCGCGCTGTCGATGGACGACCGCGACAACTACGCGGTGCTGATGCGGGTGGCGATGCTGTCTTCGCTGGACGCCAAAGACACCACGCGCAACCTGGGCTTCCGCTGCGCCAAGGACGTGAAATGAAAAGACTGATCCCTGTGTTCGCGGCATTGATGTTGTCCCTGCCGCTGTTGTCCGCGCCAGCGTTCGCCGCCAGCAAGACCGCGTCGCTGCCGCGCGACTCGGTCTACCAATTGCCGGTGCGGCTCACCGACCAGGACGGCAAGCGTTTCGAATGGGCGAGCCGGCGCGGCAAGGTGCAACTGGTCTCGATGTTCTACACCTCGTGCCAGTACATCTGCCCGTTGATCGTGGACAGCGGCAAGGCGGTGGAACGGCAACTGTCCCAGGCCGAACGCGAACGCCTGGGCATCCTGCTGGTCAGCATGGACCCGAAGCGCGACAACCCCGCGGCACTGATGTCGATCGTCAACAAGCGAAAACTCGATCGCGCGTACTGGACCCTGGCCAGCCCCGCCCCCGCCGACGTGCGCGAAGTCGCCGGCGTGCTCGGCATCCGCTACCGCGCGCTGGCCGATGGCGAGTTCAACCACACCAGCGCCATGGTCCTGCTGGATGGCGAAGGCCGGATCCTGGCGCGCAGCGAACAGATGGGCAGCAAGCCCGATCCCGAATTCGTCGCTGCCGTGCGCCGCGCGGCAGCGACGCCTTGAACCTTGATACCGAATCCCCAACCCACGGAGCAACCCGCATGAAAAACCTCCCCACCCTCGCCCTCGGCCTGGTCCTGTTCGGCGTCGCCGCCCACGCCAGCGCAGCGCCCAACTGCACGATCAAGCTGCAGGGCAACGACGCGATGCAGTTCGACCTGAAGACCGCGACGGTTTCCGCGTCCTGCGCATCGATCGACATCCAGCTGGCCCACACCGGCAAGCTGCCGGTCGTGGCGATGGGCCACAACGTGGTGGTCAGCGCCACCGGTGACATCGGCGCGATCAGCGCGGCCGGAATGAAGGCCGGCGCCGCCGCCAACTACACGCCCAAGGGCGATGCCCGCGTGATCGCGGCCACGCCGATGATCGGCGGCGGCGGCAAGACCTCGGCCAAGTTCGCCGGCAGCAAGCTCAAGGCCGGCGGCGACTACAGCTTCTTCTGCTCGTTCCCGGGTCATTCGGGAATCATGAAAGGCAAGCTGGTCGTCACCAAGTAATTCGAACACCCTTTTTTTTGGCTTCCCCTGTAGGAGCGCCCAATGCTCCTACAGGCATGGGCGCGAGCTCTTCGACCAGATCGCAAAACCATCCAAGAGCTCGCGCCCATGGGGCGCTCCTACGGCACGACGAATTTTCCCGATAAACCGCGAAGTTTCCTTCTTTAGAGGTTCCCTTCAAGCGGTTTGCGCGGCCATCCGTCCCAGCGTGACCAGAGCCGCGGCGATCCGCGCATCCAGCGGATGCCCGCAATTCATCCGCAGGCAATGGCCGAAGCCGCGGCTGGCCGAGAACATCGGGCCCGGGGCGATGCTGATGTCCAGCTTCGAGGCCGCGCGCTGCAGGCGCAATGCATCCACGCTGCGATCCATTTCGATCCACAGGAAATAACCGCCGGCCGGACGCGTGACCCGCGTGCCCGCTGGAAACGCCTGGCCGATCGCGGCGATGTATTGCTCCTGCTGCGTGGCCAGGGTCTTGCGCAGGCGGCGCAAGTGGCGATCGAAGCCACCGCGTTCCAGGTAATGGGCGATGCCGATCTGGGTCGGCACGTTGCTGTTCAAGGTCGTGGTCAGCTTGAGCCGGGCGATGTTGTGCGCTTCGCGCCCGGCCGCGACCCAGCCGATGCGGTAGCCCGGGGCCAGGCTCTTGGAGAAGGAAGAGCAATGCATCACCAGTCCGTCGCGATCGAAGGCCTTGGCCGGCAAGGCGCGTTGGCCGGCGTAATGCAGTTCGGCATAGACGTCGTCTTCGATCAGCGGAATGCCGTGTTGCGACAGCAGCGCGACCAGCGCGCGTTTGCGTTCCTCCGGCATGCTGCTGCCCAGCGGATTGTGGAAGGTCGGCATCAGCCAACAGGCGCGTGGCGCGTGGCGCGCGATCGCCGCTTCCAGCGCGTCAAGGTCGATGCCGTCGCGCGGATGGGTGCGCACTTCGATCGCGCGCAGGCCGTTGCGTTCCAGCGATTGCAGGGTGGCGTAGAAACACGGCGATTCGACCAGCACCGCGTCGCCGGGCCGGGTCACCGCGGCCACGCACAGGTTCAAGGCCTCCAGCGCGCCGTTGGTGATGACGATTTCATCGATGCCCACGTCCATGCCGTCGATCCGGTAGCGCAAGGCGATCTGCCGCCGCAACGCGGCGTTGCCCGGGGTCAGGTCGTCGACCGTGCTCCACGGGTCCAGATGCACCGCCGCCGAGGCCACCGCCCGGCCGATCCGGGCCAGCGGGAACAGCAGCGGGCTGGGGAAGGCGGATCCCAGAGGGACCACGTCGTGGGCCATGGCCGACTGCAGCACCTCGAACACCAGTTCGCTGACATCGACATCGCGCGATTCGCCATCGGGACGCGAGGCGGTTTCCGGTTCCGGCGGCAGCGGCTGCACGTGGGCGGTGACGTAATAGCCGGACCGGGGCCGCGACTGCACCAGTCCGCGCGCCTCGAGCAGGTAGTAGGCCTGGAACACGGTGGAAGGACTGACCTGGCGCGCCGCCGAGGCCTGGCGCACCGAAGGCAGGCGTTGGCCCGGCTTGAGCAGGCCCTCTCGGATCGAGTGGGCGATGTCCGCGGCCAGCGATTCGTAGCGCTTCACGGCTCAACTGATACGGTTTTTTTCATTGAATCTGATTCTACTGAAACTGATACGGTCAGGGGATCATGGCCGGGTCCCCAACCCGTCCACGGAGGGCCTCGCCATGAACCCCCTGGTCGAACTCAACCTGGCCATGATCCTGTTCGTCCCCTGGTTCTCGATCCTGGCGATCCTGTTCTGGATGTTCCCCCGGCAACCACGCGGCCGCGCGCGCAAGGCCTTCGACATCGCCTCGCTGGTCCTGGCCACGGCACTGGCGACCTTCGCCATGCAATGGAGCGTGCGCAACGCCGAAGCCGGCTACGGCCACATGTGGCAGCAGATCCTGGCCACGATGATGGCTTACGGCGGTTTCCTGATGGTCATGACGGTCGCGGTGATGCTGCGCTGGGCCTGGCTGTCGCGGTCCACCCCTTCCCCCTCGCCTGCGGAGCAACAAGCATGAAGACCGTCCTCATCCTGGGCTTCCTGGGACTGATCGTGTACCAGCTCGGCGCCGGGCTCTACTACATGCTGGTGGACGACGGCGGCAGCAAGCGGACGGTCAATGCGCTGACCCGGCGCATCGGCCTGTCGGTGTTGCTGATCGCGCTGGTCGCGGCGGGCATCGCCAGCGGCGTGATCGAACCGCACGGCATCAGCCACTGAACAACCGACACGCTGGCGGAGTATGGTGGCCGGGGCGGGCAGGCATGGGTTGAGCCGGGTTGGTTTGATCCAGATCAAGCCACCTTGCGGCCAGGCTGGGAAAATAGATCCCTGTTCAGCAAAGACCAGTTCAACAAAGGGTGTCCATGAACAACCAAGACTTCCCGCATCCGCCCGGCGGAGACTCCGGCACGGCCGGTTTCTACAACGACAAGGTGGTGCATCAGTTCGTGGTCGCGACCATGTTCTGGGGCATCGTCGGCATGGCCGTCGGCGTGTTCATCGCCGCCCAGCTGTACTGGCCGGCGCTGAACTTCGACACCCCCTGGCTGAGCTACGGCCGGCTGCGCCCGCTGCATACCAACGGGGTGATCTTCGCCTTCGGCGGCTCGGTGCTGTTCGCCACCAGCCTGTACGTGGTCCAGCGCACCTGCCATGTGCGGCTGATTTCCGACAAGCTGGCCAGTTTCGTGTTCTGGGGTTGGCAGGCGGCCATGGTCGGCGCGGTCATCACCCTGCCGATGGGTCTCACCCAGGGCAAGGAATACGCCGAACTGGAATGGCCGCTGGATCTGCTGATCGCGGTGGTCTGGGTGGCCTACGGCTGGCTGTTCTTCCGCACGATCGCCAAGCGCCGGGTCAAGCACATCTATGTCGCCAACTGGTTCTTCGGCGCCTACATCATCGGCGTGTGCCTGTTGCACATCGTCAACAACCTGGTGATGCCGGCCGGGCTGTGGAAGTCGTATTCGGTCTATAGCGGCGCGGTCGACGCCATGGCCCAGTGGTGGTACGGGCACAACGCAGTGGCGTTCCTGCTGACCGTGGGCTACCTGGCGATGATGTATTACTTCGTGCCCAAGCAGGCCGGCCGGCCGATCTACTCCTACCGCTTGTCGATCGTGCATTTCTGGGCGCTGATCTCGGTCTACATGTGGGCCGGGCCGCACCACCTGCACTACACCGCGCTGCCCGACTGGGCGCAATCGGTGGGCATGGTGTTCTCGGTGATCCTGCTGGCGCCCAGCTGGGGCGGCGCGATGAACGGCATCCTCACCCTGTCGGGCGTCTGGCACAAACTGCGCACCGATCCAATCCTGAAATTCCTGATCGTCGCCATCAGCTTCTACATGATCGCGACCTTCGAAGGCCCGCTGCTGTCGATCAAGACGGTCAACTCGCTGAGCCACTACACCGACTGGACCGTGGGCCACGTCCACGCCGGCACTTTGGGCTGGGTGGCGATGATCTCGTTCGGCTCGCTGTATTCGCTGTATCCGCGCCTGATCGGGGCCAGGGAGATGTATTCGATCAAGTGGATCGATGTCCATTTCTGGATGCACACCGTGGGCGTGGTGTTCTACATCGTCTCGATGTGGATCGCCGGCATCACCCAGGGCCTGATGTGGCGCGCGACCAATGCCGACAGCACCCTGACCTACAGCTTCGTGGAATCGCTGGTCGCCACCTATCCGTATTACCTGGGCCGCCTGCTGGGCGGGCTGGTGATCCTGTCCGGCATCTGCCTGATGTCCTGGAACATGTGGAAAACACGCCAGTCGGTGCGCGCGTTGGCGGCGCACCCGGTATTGCCGCCGCATGCGGCCGAAGCGCAGGGCTGAGGACGAACCATGAGTCTTGGACACGAAAAGATCGAGAAGAACATCGGCCTGATGGCGATCCTGGTCGCCGTGGCGGTGTCGCTGGGCGGCCTGGCCGAGATCGTGCCGCTGATGTACCAGGCCGAGGCGATCAAGCCACTGCCCGGGATCAAGCCCTATCCGGCGCTGGAACTGGCCGGCCGCGACGTCTATGTGCGCGAGGGTTGCTACAACTGCCACTCGCAGATGATCCGCACCCTGCGTTTCGAGACCGAGCGCTACGGCCATTATTCGCTGGCTGGCGAATCGGTGTACGACCGTCCGTTCCAGTGGGGCTCCAAGCGCACCGGCCCGGACCTGGCCCGCATCGGCGGACGCTATTCCGACGACTGGCACCGGGTCCACCTGACCGATCCGCGCGCGGTGGTGCCGGAATCCAACATGCCGTCGTTCCCCTGGCTGGAAAAGAACCATGTCGATGGCGCCACGGTGACCGCGCACATGAAGGCCCTGCAGCGGCTGGGCGACCCGTACACCGACCAGCAGATCGAGCAGGCCGCCGCCGACGTGGCCGGCAAGAGCGAACTCGACGCGGTCGTGGCCTACCTGCAAGGCCTCGGCCTGCACGCGCCGCGCGGAGGCTGAAGCATGCTTTCGGGAATCATCACCGTCGTATTGATGCTGCTGTTCGTGGCGATCTGGATCTGGGCCTGGCAGCCGCGGCACAAGCAGTCCTTCGATGAAACCGCGCGCCTGGCGCTGGATGACGGCGCCGCGGCCGACGACAACACCAACAACAACCTTGCAGGCAAAGCGGAGCCGCACGCATGAGCACCGGCTGGTCGTGGTACATCATCGCCCTTGCGGCACTCAATCTCCTCGGCGTGGCCTGGCTGCTGTGGTGGACGGCCAAGCGCCGTCCCGGCGATCCCAGGCCGGAGGAAACCAGCCACTACTGGGACGAGGACATCACCGAGTACAACAAGCCGATGCCGCGCTGGTGGATCCAGGGCTTCTACATCGCCATCGCCTTCAGCATCGCCTACCTGGCGTGGTATGGCGGCCTGGGCAAGTACGCCGGCATCAGCGGCTGGAGTTCGCAGCAGGAACATGCGCGCGACAAGGCCGCTTCCGATGCGAACCTCGCCGAAACCTTCCGTCCCTACGACGGCCAGCCGATCGATCGCCTGGCCACCAATCCGGAAGCGCTGCGGCTGGGCCGTTCGATCTTCTCCAACACCTGCGCCACCTGCCACGGTTCCTCGGGCCAGGGCGCGATCGGCTATCCCAACCTGGCCGACGACATCTGGCACTGGGGCGGCGAACCCGACCGCGTCCTGCAGACCGTGCTGGACGGCCGTGAAGGAGTGATGCCCGAATGGGGCCCGGTGCTGACCAGCATGGGCGGCCCCAATGCCGTCGACTACACCGTCGCCTATGTGCGTGCGCTGGGCACGCCCGGCCAGTCGGTGCAGAACGACTACCTGGCCGCGCAAGGCAAGAAACTCTATGACGGCGTCTGCGTGGCCTGCCACGGCATCGACGGCAAAGGCAACCAGGAACTGGGCGCGCCGGACCTCACCGACAAATACTGGTTGTATGGCAACAGCAAGGAAAGCCTGCGCCAGACCATCGCCAAGGGTCGCCATGGCGTGATGCCGGCGCATCGCGAACTGCTGGGCGAGACCCGCGCGCGCCTGGTCGCGGCCTATGTCTGGTCGCTGTCGCACAAGCCTGGATCCAAACCTGCAACCGCACCCGCACCTGCGACGGCCGCACCCGCACCCGCGCCTGTCGAACCACCAGCGGCCGCGCCATGAGCTGGCAGGCCCCGAAGCCGCTCGATTACCCGGTGCGCCCGCTGGTGCAGCGGGTCGGGGCGGTCTTGTGGCCAAGCTTCTTCGCCGCCGGGGTCGCGACCATGGTGTTCTTCGCCCTGGTCGATCCGCTGGAACTGCGCGACATGACTTTCCCGCACATCCAGATCACACGCAGCATGGGCTACACCATCGGCTTCTTCATGTTCTGGCTGGCCACCGCTTCGTCCAGCCTGTTCACCTGGCTGTTGCTGCGACCGGCCAGCCGCTTCAACAAATCATTGCCTCCGGAGTAGGTCTTTCGCGGTGAGCAAGAAAATCGACATCGACCTGCTGGATGACGGCAGTGGCGGCTCCGTTTACGTCAAGGAGCGCAAGGTCTATCCACGCGATGTTTCCGGTCGGCTGGACCGCCTGCGCAAGCTGGCGGTGTTCTGGCTGCTGGGAATGTATTACCTGTTCCCGTGGTTGAACTGGGACGGCCACCAGGCGGTGCTGTTCGACCTGCCGGCGCGCAAGTTCTACGTCTTCGGGCTGACCTTCTGGCCGCAGGATTTCACCTTCCTGGCGATCCTGCTGATCATCCTGGCGCTGGTGCTGTTCTTCGTCACCGCCCTGGCGGGCCGGATATGGTGCGGCTATGCCTGCCCGCAGACGGTGTGGACCGAGGTGTTCCTGTGGATGGAGCGCTGGACCGAGGGCGACCGGCTCAAGCGGATGAAGCTGGATGCCGGCCCGTGGAACCGCGAGAAATTCCTGCGCAAGGGTTCCAAGCACCTGCTGTGGGTGCTGTTCGCGCTGTGGACCGGTTTCACTTTCGTCGGCTTCTTCACCCCGATCACCGGCCTGGCCGCGCGCGCCTGGCCGTTCGCGTGGAATGGCTGGGAAACCTTCTGGGTGCTGTTCTACGCATTGGCGACCCTGGGCAACGCGGGCTTCCTGCGCGAACAGGTGTGCAAGTACATGTGCCCGTACGCGCGCTTCCAGAGCGCGATGTTCGACCGCAACACCTTGATCATCGCCTACGACCCGATGCGCGGCGAGCCGCGTGGTCCGCGCCGGCGCGGGCTGGGCGACGTGATCGCGCGCGGCCGCGGCCTGCTCGACAAGGCCCTGGCCTACGAACTGGTGTTCCGTGCCAGCAGCCACGACGCGGCTGGCAACGCCATGGAACTGGCCCGCGCGGATGCCGGCCGGCCCAACGACGAGGCCTTCACCGCCAGCCTGGCGGTGCCGTTGCCGCGTCCGGCCGCCGACGACGCCGGCGATTGCATCGACTGCACCCTGTGCGTGCAGGTCTGCCCGACCGGCATCGATATCCGCAACGGCCTGCAATACGACTGCATCGCCTGCGGCGCCTGCATCGACGCCTGCGACGACGTGATGGACAAGATGGGTTACCCGCGGGGCCTGATCCGCTATTCCACCCAGAATGCGATCGATGGCAAGCCGACGCGGATATTGCGGCCGCGCGTGTTCGTCTATGCGGCCTTGCTGCTGGTGCTGGTCGGTGGCTGGGCCTGGGGCATCGCCGCGCGCAGCCCGCTGATCGTCGATGTGCTGCGCGACCGCAATGCGCTGTACCGGGTCGCCGAGGACGGCATCGACAATGGCTACACGCTGAAGCTGGTCAACAAGACCGAACGGGCACAGGAATACCGCGTTACCGTGACATCGAAGACCCCCGGCATCGTCCTGCGCGATGGCCCGCAGGCGGTGCAGGCGCAAGCCGCGCAAGTCATGTCGCTGCCGCTGGAAGTCACCGCGCCCGACACCACCCAGGGGCGCCACGCAGTGCAGTTCGTGATCGAATCCAGCGACGGCAAGATCCGCGAAGTCGTCGACAGCAGTTTCTTTGGACCTACCCGATGACCCGCGACGATCGCCCCGCCGACAAGAAATCCACGCACGACAAATCACCGGGCCATCAGTCCGCATGGCGCCAGCCGATCATCTGGCTGGTCGCGGGCTTGCCCGCGGCGGTGGTCATCGCCAGCATCGGCCTGATCTTCATTGCCGGCGACGGCAACAACGACGTGGTCCGCGACGAAGTGCAGCGCACCGCGCAGATCCAGACCAGCGACCTGGAACCGGATACCGTCGCCCAGCAGGAAAAACTCAGCGCCATCGTGCGCACCGATGCGGAACAGGGAATCGTCGAGGTATTGCCGGTCAGCGGCCAGTTCGACCGCACCGCGCCGCTGCACCTGACCCTGGCACACCCGACCCGCTCGGAAGAAGACCAGAGCCTGCTGTTGCAACCCGATGAACTGGGCTGGCGCACGCAAGCGAAAATCGACGCCAGCCACGACTGGAAGATCGAACTGGGGCCGAAGGATGGCCGCTGGCGCCTGCGCGGCCGCCTGCCCAGGCAGCAGCAAGCCACCCATCTGCGGCCTTCGCTGCAGGCGCCGTGAACGTGCGTCAGGCGTTGTCCGAGTCATACCGTGGTGTTACCATGAGGTCATGAAAGTAGCCATCTCTCTCCCCGATCCGGTCTTCTCCGCTGCGGAGAAGCTTGCCCATCGGCTTCGCGTATCACGTAGCCAGCTCTACGCGCAGGCCATTGAGGAGTACCTCGGCAAGCGCCAGGACTCGATGGTTACGGAGCGACTGAACGCCGTGTACGCCGCGGGCCAAGAACCCGTTGATCCTGCTTTGGCCGCTGCCCAGCTTGGAGCCATCGGCCATGAAGCGTGGTGAGATCTGGTGGGCCGATCTCCCCAGGCCTGCAGGCTCCGGACCTGGTTACAAACGCCCAGTCCTGATTGTGCAATCCAACCCGTTCAACGCCAGCCGCATCAGCACCGTGGTCGTGGTCACGATTACGTCCAACCTGGCTTTGGCTGAAGCTCCGGGCAATCTGCGCATCGCCAAGTCGGACTCCGGCTTGCCCCAGCCTTCCGTCGTAAACGTGTCGCAGTTGATCACGCTGGATCGTTCCATTCTCACGGGCAAGGTAAAAACATTGCCGGGTGCTGCGATGGACAAAGTGGACAGCGGGTTGAAACTGGTTCTTGGACTTCAGTAGGCAACACCCAACAATAGTGATAACAACCGTCGCCGCCGGCCAGTGAGTCTCAGCAATACTGATAGGTTCTCCCATGCGCAAAGAATTCGATTTCTCAAAAGCCAAGAAGAATCCCTACGCTTCTCAACTCAAGAAGCAGATCACTATTCGCCTGGACGAGGAGGCGATTGATTATTTCAAGTCAGTCTCGGAGAAAGTCGGGATTCCCTATCAAAGCCTGATCAATCTTTACTTGCGGGATTGCGCCGCCACTCACAAGCAACTCAACTTGTCGTGGAAATAGGTGGGCGCTGACAATTCATTCAAGCTGAAACCGCTTAGCGGGTCGGCTTGAATCAGGCGATGACGGCAGCCATGAATCCCGGCTCGCCAACGCGCAACGACGCCTTGCTGGCCGACGGCGACGGTTGCTATCACTGTGGCGAACCGCTGCCTTCCGAGCCGGCGCGCTTCGAGCTGGACGGCACTGCGCGCGAGTTCTGTTGCGATGGTTGCGCCGCCGCCGCGCAATGGATCCGCGATGCGCACCTGGGCGACTACTATCGCTTGCGCAGCGACCATGCCAGCCGCGTCGGCACCTTGCCGACCGACCTGGCAATCTGGGACCGCGACGAACTGCTGGTCGAACACGCCCGCGACATCGATGGTGGCCGCGAGATCACCTTGTTGACCGATGGCATGCGCTGCGCTGCCTGCGCCTGGCTGATCGACCGGGTGCTGGCGCGGGAACCCGGCGTGCTGGAAGCCGGGGCCAATGCGGTCACCGGCCGCATCCGCCTGGCCTGGGACCCTGCCCGCACGCACTTGTCGGCACCGCTGCAGCGGCTGGTGGCACTGGGCTACCGGCCTTACCTGGCCAGCGGCGAGGCCCGCGAGCGCGAACACCGGCGCCAGCGCAACCGCGACCTGATCCGGATAGGAATAGCCGGGCTGGGCGCGATGCAAGCGATGATGCTGGCCGGCTCGCTGTACCTGGACACCAACGGCAGCATGCCGGTGCCGACTCGCGATTTCTTCCGCTGGCTGACCTTCCTGGCTTCCACGCCGGTGGTGTTCTATGCCGGCTGGCCGTTCCTCAGCGGGGCCTGGCGCGAATTGCGCCATCGCACGCTGGGCATGGACACGCTGATCGCCGGTTCGACCCTGCTGGCCTACTTCGCCAGCGTGGTCGGCACGATCCGCGGCAGCGAACACGTCTGGTACGACGCGGCGGTGATGTTCGTGTTCCTGTTGCTGGTCGCGCGGATGCTGGAACAGCGCGCGCGCAGCATCGCCAGCGCCCAAGTCGATGCACTGGCGCGGGCGCGTCCGGCCTTCGCCACGCGTGAACTGGACGATGGCAGCCGTGAATCGATCCCACTGGCGGCCCTGGAAATCGGCGACGTCGCCTGCGTGGCGGTCGGCGAGGTGGTGCCGGCCGATGGCGAATTGCTCAACCGCCAGGCGCGGTTCGAGGAAGCGTTGCTGACCGGCGAATCCAGCCCGGTGGACAAGTCCGCCGGCGACCGCGTGTTCGCCGGCACCGTCTGCCACGAGCAACCGGCGCGCCTGCGGGTCACCGAAACCGGCAGCGCCACGCGCCTGTCGCAACTGGCGCGGCTGGTCGAACAGGCGCAGGCGCAGCGACCGGCGCTGGCCCGCACCGCCGAACGCATCGCCCACTATTTCGTCGCCGGCCTGTTGCTGGCCACGGTCGCGGTGTACCTGGGCTGGCGCGCGCATGACCCGGCGCGCGCGTTCGAAGTCACGCTTGCCTTGCTGGTGGTCAGTTGCCCGTGCGCGTTGTCGCTGGCGGTGCCGGCGGCGTTGGCCACGGCCCATGGCGCACTCGCCCGGCTGGGCGTGCTGGCGGTGCGCGAGAACGCGCTGGACCGGCTGGCGGACAGCAGCGATGTGGTCTTCGACAAGACCGGCACGCTCAGCGACGGGCGACCGGTAATTGCCGACGTCGAGGTGGTCGCGGACAGCGGGGAATTCCCGGATTTCGATCGCGACCAGGCCCTGCGCATCGCCGCCGCGCTGGAACGCGACAGTGGCCATCCCATCGCGGCCGCCTTCGCCCGGGTCGGCGACGCGGCTGCCGCCAGCGAGGTGCGCGCGGTGCCCGGCCAGGGCATCGAAGGCGTCGTCGAGGGCCATCATTGGCGGCTGGGCCAGGCCGCTTTCGCCGCCGGGGCGGCCGATGACGGGCGGATCTGGCTGGGTGATGGCGCGCGCGCCGTGGCCTGTTTCCAGCTGAGCGAGTCGCAGCGCGGCGATGCGCGTGCCGCGGTCGATGCGCTGCGCGCGCAAGGCCTGGCGGTGCATCTGTCCAGCGGCGATGCGGCCGGGTCGGTGCAGCGTTTCGCCCAGCAGGTCGGCATCGACCAGGCCCATGCCCGGCAGACGCCGGAAGCCAAGCTGGCCTTCGTCCGTGGCCTGCAGCAACGCGGCCGCATCGTGGCGATGGTCGGCGACGGCCTCAACGATGCGCCGGTGCTGGCGGGCGCCGATGTCTCGCTGGCCATCGGCGAAGGCGCCGCCCTGGCCCAGCGCGCCGCCGACCTGGTGCTGACCGGCCGCTCATTGACCCGCGTGCCGGAGGCCATCGCGGTCGCCCGCCGCACCCGCCGGGTGATCCGGCAGAACATCGGCTGGGCCCTGGGCTATAACCTGCTGGCCTTGCCGCTGGCCGCCGCCGGCATGGTCACGCCATGGCTGGCCGCGCTGGGCATGGCGCTGTCGTCGCTGGTGGTCACCGCCAATGCCTTGCGCCTGGCCCGGCCGCCGCGCCTGGGATCGCCTCTGGAGCCTCACTTGGGATCACACCTGGAATCATCCCCATGAACATCCTGATGTTCCTGATCCCGGTCAGCATGCTGTTCCTGGGCCTGGCGGTCTGGGCCTTCATCTGGGCGGTCAGACGCGATCAGTTCGAAGACCTGGACACCTCCGCGCTGGACATCCTGCGCGAGGATGAACACGACCGCCCGTATTCACCGCCGACGCCCCCGCCATCGGCGGTCGTACCCGATCCCCGGCAAGACGCTGCGGGCGCAGAGGCGTCGAAGCCAATTCCCGACGACGCGCAGCGCGACCGGGACGCCGAATAGCCATGCCGATCGACTGGCTGACCCTGGGCGCGGCCGCGCTGACCGGATTGATGGGCGGGGTGCATTGCGCGGCGATGTGCGGCGGCATCGCCACCGGATTCTCGGCGATGGCGCCGCGTGGCGGCTGGATCGCCGCGCTGGAACCCAACCTGGGCCGGGTGCTCGGCTACACCCTGGCCGGGGTGCTGGTCGGCGCCTTCGGCCACGGCCTGCTCGACCTGGCCCGTATCGACTGGCTGAGCACGGCGTTGCGCGCGGCGGTGGGACTGGTGTTGATCGTCGTCGCCTTGCGCCTGCTCGACCGTCGCGGGCGGCTGGCTTTCCTGTCGCTGCCCGGCGCCGGGCTCTGGCAAAGAATGCGGCCGCTGCAGCGCTACCTGCTGCCGGCCGACAGCCGTGGCAAGCGCATCGCCCTGGGCATGCTGTGGGGCTGGATGCCGTGCGGGCTCAGCACCACGTTGCTGGCGGCGGCCTGGCTGCAGGCCGATGCGGTCAATGGCGGCCTGACCATGGCCGTGTTCGGCCTGGCCACCCTGCCGGTGATGCTGCCGCTGACCTGGTCCGGCGCCCGCCTGGGCCGCTGGCTGCAACGACCGGGCTGGCGCGGCGCGGCCGCTGGGCTGATCCTGCTGGCCGGCCTGCTGACCTTGACCGCGCCGTGGCTGGTCCACGTGCCCGGCGCGCACGCGCTGTTGAGCGCGCTGGGCTGCGCTAGCTTGCCGGGTTGAATGGGAGACGGGAGACGGGAGACGGAAGGTGGGAGGTGGGGAATGACGAAGAGGGAAGTGCCTTGCGCTTTTGACTTCCCCTTTGGAAAAGGGGGATTGAGGGGGATTTGCTCTTGCTTGAGAGCAGGGTCAAGAGCAAATCCCCCGTAGCCCCCTTTGCAAAGGGGGCAAATCAATATCTGTGCCGACCCTTCCCTCTTCCCGCTTACCCTCAACCACCCACTTGCCGCAGCGGCATGGCCGCAGGTTCCTCGACGTGGGCCAGGCGGTTCAGTTGCGCGCGGTCGCTGATCTCGATCAGCCGTCCGTGCACGGAAATGACGCCGTCTTCCTGCAACCGGGTGAAGCCACGGCTCACCGTTTCCAGCGCCAAGCCCAGGTAATTGGCGATGTCCTCGCGGCTCATCGGCAATTTGAACTGGAACGGCGACTGCCCGATCAACTGGTAGCGCTCACTCAGTCCGTGCAGGAACAGGGCGATGCGCTCGTTGGCCTGGCGCTTCACCAGCATGTTGAGGTGGTCCTGGTCGCGGCCCATGCCCTGGCCGATGACCCGCAGCAGTTGCTGCTGCAGGCGCGGAAGCTGCGCGGCCACCGAGGTCAGCTGGGAGAGCGGGACTTCGCATACGTTGGCATTGGTCAGCGCGATCGCTTCGCAACGGTGCACGTCGTGGCCAAGCGCATCCAGCCCGATCAACTCGCCCGGCAGGTGGAAGCCGACGATCTGCTCCTCGCCCCGCTCGCTGATGCTGACCGTCTTGAAGGCGCCATCGCGGGCGATGAACAGCGACACCAGCGGATCGGCGATGCGGTACAGGCGTTCGTTGCGCCGGGTCGGACGCCGCAGCTTCACGATTTCGTCGAGGCACCTCAATTCATCCGCGTCGATGCCCGCGGGCAGGCACAACTGTTGCAGCGAGCAATGCGCGCAACTCTTGCGCAGGTGCGCAATATCCAGGGGAATGGGCTGGCTCATGGCCCGCCATGGTGCCATGAAGCGCCGTCGGAAGGGACCGGTAGCCAGGCAATGATGTCGTGATCTGTCCGTAAAGTGGCCTCTTTTCTCCTTGATTTACGCATTCATCCAGGTTTGTTCGCGCCTGGTCGCGCCCGCTGTGGCACGGCGCAGGCCATCCGGTCATACTCGGCGGGCTCCAGGGATTGCTGAACACATCGCGACACTGGCTGCCGGCACCTCGACTCGTGCCCGGCGGTCGTCAAGTCCGCTGCACGGTTCTGGTGACTTGCCCGGTTGTCATGTTGGATGTTGCTCAAGCGGTTCGCTGGATTGCATTCACCAACCTTGGGAGGGGTCATGCTGGAACACAACGGTTTGACGTTGGCGCTGGTCTGCGCCGCGATCGCGATTCTCTACGGCATCATTTCCGCACGCTGGATCCTGAAACAACCTGCCGGCAACGCCCGCATGCAGGAGATCGCCGCGGCGATCCAGGAAGGCGCCAGCGCTTACCTCAACCGGCAATACACCACCATCGCCATCGCCGGCGCGGTGCTGTTCGTGCTGGTCGGATTCTTCCTGGGCTGGCCCGCGGCGATCGGCTTCCTGATCGGCGCGGTGCTGTCCGGCGCGGCCGGCTATATCGGCATGAACGTCTCGGTGCGCGCCAACGTGCGCACCGCCGAGGCCGCGCGCAAGGGCATCGGCGCGGCCATGGACGTCGCCTTCCGCGGCGGCGCCATCACCGGCATGCTGGTGGTCGGCCTGGGCCTGCTGGGCGTGGCCGGCTATTACCTGGTCCTGGACCGGATGGGCATCAGCGGCGAGAAGGCGCTGCATGCGCTGGTCGGCCTGGCCTTCGGTTCGTCGCTGATCTCGATCTTCGCGCGCCTGGGCGGCGGCATCTTCACCAAGGGCGCCGACGTCGGCGCCGACCTGGTGGGCAAGGTCGAAGCCGGCATTCCCGAGGACGACCCGCGCAATCCGGCGGTGATCGCCGACAACGTGGGCGACAACGTCGGCGACTGCGCCGGCATGGCCGCGGACCTGTTCGAAACCTATGCGGTCACCGTCATCGCGACCATGCTGCTGGCCGGGCTGAGTTTCGCCGACGATCCGAAGGCGGTGCTGTATCCGCTGGTGCTGGGCGGGGTGTCGATCATCGCCTCGATCATCGCCACGTTCTTCGTCAAGGTGAAGCAAGGCGGCTCGATCATGGGCGCGCTGTACAAGGGCGTGATCGTCTCGGCGGTGCTGTCGGCGGTGGCGTTCTGGTTCGTCACCGACAACCTGCTGCCGCAGGGACTGACCGGCGGCGACGGCGTGGCGATTTCCAAGTACGCGCTGTTCCATTGCTCGCTGATCGGACTG
Source organism: Pseudoxanthomonas sp. (assembly GCA_041919795.1). Lineage (GTDB taxonomy): Bacteria > Pseudomonadota > Gammaproteobacteria > Xanthomonadales > Xanthomonadaceae > Pseudoxanthomonas_A. The sequence continues at coordinate 39,978 of JAYRTC010000011.1, forward strand.
GTGCTGACCGGGCTGATCGTGTGGATCACCGAGTACTACACCGGCACCCAGTTCAAGCCGGTCAAGCACATCGCCGCAGCCTCCACCACCGGCCACGGCACCAACATCATCGCCGGCCTCGGCATCTCGATGAAATCCACCGCGCTGCCGGTGATCGTGATCTGCGCCGCGATCTGGGGTGCGTACGCGCTGGGCGGCCTGTTCGGCATCGCCATCGCCGCCACCGCGATGCTGTCGATGGCCGGCATGATCGTGGCCCTGGACGCCTACGGCCCGATCACCGACAACGCCGGCGGCATCGCCGAAATGGCGGAGCTGCCGCCGGAAATCCGCAACATCACCGATCCGCTGGATGCGGTCGGCAACACCACCAAGGCGGTGACCAAGGGCTACGCGATCGGTTCGGCCGCGCTGGCCGCGCTGGTGTTGTTCGCCGACTACACCCACAACCTGCAGACCGCGCATCCGGACACGGTCTTCACCTTCGACCTGTCCAACCACATGGTCATCATCGGCCTGCTGATCGGCGGATTGATCCCGTATCTGTTCGGGGCGATGGCGATGGAGGCGGTGGGCCGCGCGGCCGGCTCGGTGGTGGAGGAAGTGCGCCGCCAGTTCCGCGAGATCAAGGGGATCATGGAAGGCACCGGCAAGCCCGACTACAGCAAGGCCGTGGACCTGCTGACCAAGTCGGCGATCAAGGAAATGATCGTGCCGTCGCTGCTGCCGGTCGTGGTGCCGGTGATCGTAGGCCTGCTGCTGGGCCCGCAGGCGCTGGGCGGATTGCTGATCGGCACGATCGTCACCGGCCTGTTCGTGGCCATTTCGATGACCACCGGCGGCGGCGCCTGGGACAACGCCAAGAAGTACATCGAGGACGGCCACCACGGCGGCAAGGGTTCCGAGGCGCACAAGGCCGCAGTCACCGGCGATACCGTCGGCGACCCGTACAAGGACACCGCCGGCCCGGCCATCAACCCCTTGATCAAGATCATCAATATCGTGGCCTTGCTGCTGGTGCCGCTGCTCTGATCGAAGCGGTTCTACCCGGCACACAATGAAAAAGGCGGCCGCGAGGCCGCCTTTTTCTTGGTTCCCGGAAGATCGCGCGTAGGAGCGCCCCATGGGCGCGAGCTCCTGGGCCTTTCGTGGCCTGTTCGAAGAGCTCGCGCCCATGGGGCGCTCCTACAAGGGCCTTTTGCGACCTGCCTGAAGAGCTCGCGCCCATGGGGCGCTCCTACAGGACCCCCTCCGTCCCTGCTGCGACGCAACAAGCAAGCGCGTAGAATGCCCAGCCTCACTTTCAACGCAGCTTTCGGAGCACCGCATCATGGGCCTGGACCACGTTTCCACCGGCAAGAACCCGCCCGACGAAATCAACGTCGTCATCGAAATTCCCAAGGATTCGGAGCCGGTGAAGTACGAAGTGGACAAGGAAAGCGGCGCGATCTTCGTCGACCGCATCCTCTCCACGCCGATGCGCTACCCCTGCAACTACGGCTACGTGCCGCGCACCCTGTGCGGCGACGGCGACCCGGCCGACGTGCTGGTGGTGCTGCCGCTGCCGCTGATCCCCGGCTCGGTGATCCGCTGCCGCCCGGTTGGCGTGCTGCGCATGAGCGACGAGGCCGGCGGCGACGAGAAGATCCTGGCCGTGCCGGTCAGCAAGGTGTTCAACGGCTACTCGCACATCCAGGACATCGGCCAGGTGTCCCCGCACTGGCTGCAGCGCATCGGCCACTTCTTCGAGCACTACAAGGACCTGGAGCAGGACAAGTGGGTCAAGCTGGAAGGCTGGGGCGACGCGGAAGAAGCCAAGCGGATCCTGCGCGAGTCGATGGCCCGTCACGAAGCGGGCGCGGAAAAAGCCAAGCCCTGATTGTTGCAGCCCGGGAGGATCACCGCAGACGTGATCCTCCCCGGCAGGTCATCTGTCGCCAGCGGCCCCGGCCGCGCGCTCCACGGTCGACCGCAGCCGCGCCAGGCGCGGCAGGATCTCGTCGGCGTGACGCCGCCACTTTTCCGGATCGGGCGCCGTCATCGTGTAACGCGAATGCGGCAGTTCGCTTCCCAGCCTGCGATCCCAGTCATAGCCTGCCCAGGCGCACAGCCGCTGTATTTCCGCTTGCGGATCGGCCAGGAACCGGCCGTGGTCGATGGCGATACGCTGCTCGGCGGGTAGCGCTTCGAAATCATCCAGCAGGATCCGCGTGGCCTGTTCCCACTGCCGCGCCACCACTTCGCCCAGCGGCAGGCCCGAGAGTTCCCGCCAGCCGGGGGTGAGCAGGAAAGACCACGGCAATCCCTGCCAACCCGGCAGGTTGGGATACATCACGAAGTGTCCGGATTGCCAGCCATCGATCATGCTGCCCAGCACCTGGCGCGGATCGCGATGCAGGTAGATGAAACGCGCACCCGGGAAAACCGCGCGCAGGAACGGAATGCGCAGCGCGTTCTTCGGCGTCTTTTCCAGCATGCGCGGATTCTGCCCTGCGCCTGGCCGGTTCGCCTCGCGGTCGCGCAGGCCGGCCATGAACCTGTCGCGCAGCTTGGCCGAGATTTCCGGCGACGCGTCTTCGGCAAGCAATCGATTGGAATCATGGCCGCGCTGCGCCGGGGCCAGCCCGGGGACGCCTTCGATCAACTGGTGGCTTTCATCGCCGATGGTATGGACCCCGGGCGCGCCGGCCAGCGTCTCGAACAGCAGCGTGGAGCCCGACCGCGGCGGACTGACGATGAAGACCGGCCGGTCGAAGGCGTTGTCGCGCCGCGCCTTGCCCGCGGGCATGGCGGACGGTTCCGACACCGCCACCGCGCCCAGGTGCGGCGTCGCGCCATGCCGGTCCAGTTTCGCTTCCTTGCCACGGGTGTCGTGATCGGCCAGGGCCATGTCGAGCACGTACGACGACAAGGCCTGCATCAGTCCGACCTCGTTGCGCAGGCCGATCGCCTCGATGCCCTTGGCGACCAGCTCGGCACGCGTCGCCTGCAGCAGTTCCCGATAGCGCGGCCAACCTTCCCTGCGCTCGCCGTAGCACGACCACAGCGCATGCCAGCGACGCGCGAACGCCAGCAACGCGGCCTGGATCGAAGCCAGCCTGGGATCAGGCGCCGCCTCGCCCAGCAGGAACACGATGTGCTCCCTCACTTCCCACGGCGTCATCACCACGGGCGCATTCACGGTTTCGAAATCGAGTGCGGGCCTGGACGAACCCGCGGGCGCCACCAGCCGGGGCCGCCAATCGGGGCCGCGCTGGTCGGGCGGCCGGCCCGCGGACAGCAGGTCCCAGAATCGATCGCCGCCCACGGTGTCCGCGACCAGGTGGATGCGCGTGTCGTTGCCGGCGTTGACCACCCGGTGCCGGCGCCAGGTATCGAAGACCCAGCATTCGCCTTCGGCCATGTTGATCTCGCCCTCGCCGCACTGGAAGCGCACCGAAGGCGTGGTGACGACCGGAATATGCACGCGCATGCGCTCGCGCCAGTAATAGTTGATATCCACGTGCGGCTTGACTTCGGCCTGCCCGGAAAGGCGCATCAGCCGGGCCCGGCCCCAGGTCGCGCCCAGCGCATCCAGCGCCTGCATCAGGTAGGGACATTGCTCGAGCCACGGCGTCGGGCGCATTTCCCCCGAAAGCTCGTCGTTGTCCGGATCGCCACCGGTCGTGATCAGGGTCAGCGCGCTGTTGCCATCATCCACGTTGGTGCGGCCGCGCCAGTGCCGGGCGTCGATCGCCGCGATCTCATCGGCCAGCGCCGCGGCGTCGAACAGGATCGGCAGTTGGATGAACGGGACTTTCAGCTTCATTGCGCTCTCGACCGACAACACGGCAAAGCGCAAGTGTGCTGACCGCTGCAGCAAGAGTAAAGCGCGCGCCGGACAGTCGGATGCGCGATTCGTTGGCCAATCCGCAAAGAAAAGGCCCCGGCATGACCGGGGCCTTTGTTCACGCGTGAATCTTGTTGCTCAGTTGAAGGTGAACTTCGCCCCCACCGTGAAGTAGCGGCCGATGGCGCCGCTGTAGTGCATCGGGTTGTAGCTCACAGCGCCATAGGTCAACGGATCCAGCGGGGCGATCTTGTCGGTCACGTTCTGCACCGAGGCGAACACCTCGAACGAGTCGGTGGCCTTCCAGCGACCGGACAGGTCGATGGCGTAGAACGAAGGAATCCGGCAACCGTTCGGGGCGTCGCTGCCATCGGCGAAGGAGTTGGCGCAGGCGTCTCCTTCGAAGGCGATGTTGTCGAAGCCGCCGATGTAGTTGACGATCCCGCTCATGCTGAAGCGACCCACGTCCCAGGTGGCGCCGAAGTTGATCTTGTCCTTGGGCGTGCCGATGCAGTTGGTGACATCGCAGTTGCCGTGGGTGCCGGCGTACTCGAAGCGGGTGCCGTTGGGTTCGATGCGTTCGAACGAACTGACCCGGGTCCATTGCAGGTCGAGCCCGAGTTTGCCGAAGCGGCCCATGTCGAAGCGCTGGTTGATGTCGAAATCGAAGCCTTCGACCGTGGTCGAGTTGGCGTTGACGTAATCGACGCTGACCGCCAGCAGCGTGCCGCTGTTGGGAATGCCGGGCAGGTTGTTGTCGGCCCGCACCACATGGCCTTCGGCGATGGCCACCGCGGTGCTGCCCGGACTGATCTCGTCGGTGCGCTTGATCCGCCAGGCATCCAGGGTCAACGTGGTGCTGGACGTGGGATCCATCACCAGGCCCACGCTCCAGCTCTTGGACTCTTCGGGGACCAGGTCCGGATTGGGCGCGGTGATGATCGCGACGGCTATCGCGCAATCGGCATCGGTCGCACCGGCGGCCGGAACGCCACCCGGGCAGCGCACCGGGTCGGCAGCGGTGCTGAAGGCGGCCAGGCCGCCGTCGCCGGCTTCGGCCGGGTTGGGCGCACGGAAACCTTCGGCATAGGTGGCGCGCAAGGCCAGCCACTCCGCCGGCGTCCACTTGACCCCGATCTTCGGCGTGGTCGCGGTGGCGCCCCCCTTGTACTTGTCGACGCGGAACGCGCCGGACAGTTCCAGGCTGCTGGTGACCGGCGCGGCGACTTCCGCATAGGCCACGGCGACTTCCTGCTTGCCGTTGTACGCCGAGTAACCCAGGCCGATGATGTCGCCGATATCGGTGTAGCTCTGCGGGGTCAGCTTGGCCGTCTGCCTGCGGTATTCGGCACCCAGGGCTAGGCCCAGCGGTCCGCCCGCAAGATCCATCAGCGAACGCGAGGCCTTGAAGTCGAACATGTTCAGGCTGCTCGACGCATTGGCGTGGATGGTCGGCGAGATGAAGTCGTACAACGCCTGCGTATTGAGATCGGCATCATCGCCGATGCGCCAGTAGCCAACGGGGCTGTTGGGGTCGCTCAGCGCCGTGCGCACCGCGCTGTAACGCAGGAAGCCGGTACGCTCGTTGACCAGGTCGGTGGACGAATGCAGGTAGGCCGTGTCGATGTCCCACTCGCCCCAGCTGCCCTTGGTGCCGACCAGGAAGCGCCGGAACTCGTTGGTGTTGTAGGTCGTGCGCGGGCCCACGTCGAAGGCGCTGTAGCGCAGGCGGCCGGCCACGCCCAGCGGGTTGTCCGGATGATCGGCGCCCAGCAGGATCGCGCCGGCGCCGCTGCTGGCGTTGACCGGTCCGCCCGGATAGCCCCATGCGCCGGAAACGCCGGACGGGGTGTTGTGGAAGGTGTTCTTCTTCTTCGAATAGCCCAGCTCGGTATAGAGCTCGAAGTTGTCGGACAGGGCGAAGGTGCCGCGGACGAAGACGTTGCCGAATTCCTCGCTCGGCGACAGGCTGCGGAACTGGCCGGCTTCCCACAGGCAGCCGCCGTTCGGATCCGGCGGAAGATCGGAGAATTCGGCGCAACCGGGCAGGGAAACATATTGCCCGTCGGGACCGCGTACGCTGCCGGTAGGCGAAGAGGTGGCATTGCCCGCCAGCAGTTCGCCGGTATCGGGATCGATCACGCCAGGGGTGATGTTGCCGACCAGGAAGCCACTGCCATTGATGTCGTATCCCCACTGGCGCCAGTCGCCGGTACCGATCCATTTGCGGTTGCGGCGGTCGCTGATCATGATCTCGTCGGTCTTGCTGACATCGACGCTGACGAAGACGTTGAAATCGTCCTCGGCCAGGTCGCCGAGGCCCGCGGTGAACGAGAACTTGCGCGCATTGCCATCGCTGTCGCCGGAGGTGCCGTAGGAGCCCTTGGCGGTCACGCCGGTGAAGTCGCGGCGCAGGATGATGTTGACCACGCCGGCGATCGCATCGGAACCATAGATGGCCGAAGCGCCGTCCTTCAATATTTCCACGCGTTCCACCGCATCCATCGGGATGACGCTGAGGTCGGTGAACACTTTCTGGCCGTCGTCGGCCAGGCCATACGGCGCCATGCGGCGGCCGTTCAACAGCACCAGGGTCGAGGCCGCGCCCAATCCGCGCAGCGAGATGCCGGCGCCGCCGCCGGCGAAACCATTGCCGAACGACTTGGGAATGGAACCCGCGCCGTCGCTGGTCAGCGTCTGCAGGAATTCGGCGATGGTGGCCTTGCCGGTACGGTCGATCTGTTCGCGGCTGATCACCTGCACCGGCGATGCGGTTTCGATCTGGGTGCGCGGAATGTTGGAACCGGTGACTTCGATGCGATCCAGGTTGGTCGCGTCCTGTTCGGTTTCCTGCGCCTGCGCCGCGAACGGCAACGCCAGGATCAAGGCGATGCCCGCCGGCAGCGATGCGCGGCGTGGTTTTCTGTGAATCATGGGTTATCTCTCCGGTAATTCGTTATGAGTGCGTTAACGCATGACGAAGTTACGTACCGAAGGCGAGGACTGCTTTGCGTTCGCGGCCGCGTGGGTTTGCGTAATCGGTCGTGAAAGCCTTTACGTTCAGGCGATAGGTCGAAGGCGGCAAGCCGTAGCGCTCGCGGAAGGCGCGGGAGAAGCTGCAGTTGTTCTCGAACCCGCACACCGCGCCGACCTCGCTGACCGACAACGAAGTGCCTTGCAGCAAATGCGCGGCCCGGCTCAGGCGCAGGCGCGCGGCCATCGCCTGCGGCCCCTCGCCGTACAGGGCGTGGAAGATCTTGGTGAAGTACCAGGTGGAGACGTTGCTCAGCTCGGCCAGCTCGGCCAGGCGCACGTTGCGGTCCACATTGCCTTCCAGGAACAAACGCGCCCGCTGCATGCGGTCGAATACCTGGCGCTTGCGGCGCAAGGAACGCCCCGGGCAGTGGTCGATCATGCGCCGGAAGTCGTACTGCACGTTGCAGATGTGGCGCAGCAGCGGCACCAGCGGATTGACCTCGCTGCTGGGAGCGGCGCGACCGCTGCGGGCGAACACGCCAGTCTGCCGCCACAGTTGCACGCACTGGCGCATCTCGCCCTTGCCCAGCTTGCCGCGCCCGGTGTGCAGGTCCAGGTGGGTGAACTGCCTGATCCGCGCGCGCATCGGCGGCGCCATCATCACTCCCAGCACCAGGCTGTTGCGGCTGGCGTAGATGGAAGGACGCGAGTCCGGTTCCAGCACCACCCATTCGCCGGCCTGCAGGTGGAAACGGCCTTCCCTGGATTCCAGGTCGGCGCTGCCGCGCACCACCACCCAGAACGAAACCAGCGAAGCCTGCGCCACGATGCTGCCGGTGCGGCTGGCCGCCATCACGCTGATCAGTTCCGGATTGCTGTAGTCGCCAGCGGCTTCAAGCAGCTGGTTGCGATCGATCCACGCGGTTTGCATCTTCATGGCCATTCCTGTTTGGGGGTTGGCCACTGGTTTGACTTACACGGTCCCGAATCTCAGGAATTCGTGCCGAAATTTTTCCGATATCTTTCTGTGCCACTCCGAAACCTACTCGTTTCAACGACTTGCAAAGGCGCCGGCGCGGCGTCAACGCCTGGCGGTTTTCGCGGCAGCCGTGCCGGAAGTCATGGCTGAAAGATCCGCCAGGCCGATATCGGAACTGTTGCTGACGTCCATGGTGACGTAGAGGTACTTGCCCGCGCGATCCAGGCTGGGGCCCAGCGGCCAGGATTCGACCTTCTGTTCCAGGCACAGGGGCGTGCCGGACTTGGGTTCGCCCATCTTGATCCAGCCGGTGCTGCAGGCTTCGTTCCAGTCCAGGAAATAGGCCCCGTCGGAGCCGATGCTCCAGCGCTTGTACTCGCTGGGAACGCGCGGCCGGAACGCATCGACCACCACGGCCGCGCCCAGCCGCATATCCGTTCGCCACAAACCCGGCTTGGACATGCGGCTGAAATAGATGCTGTGGTGGGCCGCGTCGTATTTGACCAGGGCCACGTCCTCCAGGCTGGCCAGTTCGCGCCAGGGCGACACGGAACGATCGTAGAGCACCGCGCGCAAACGTCCTTCGCCGCTGTCGGCGCCGACCAGCAGGTGGTCGGGATCATCGGTATAGGCGGCATAGATCGGGCTGGGGGCGGGTACTGGCAACGCCTCGGCACGACCGCTTTCCACATCCACTTCGTACAGCACCTGCTGGGTGGCCGGCTTGCCGATCACCAGCAGCTTGCGGCTGTCCTCCGACCACACCGGATTGTGTCGCGGCACCGGCATGATCGCTTCGATTTCCCGCGCCGCATCGGGCTTGTCGAATTCGCCCACCCACAAGGCCTGGCGCGATCCGCGATCGGAAATGAAGGCCAGCATGCGGTTGTCGGGCGAAACCGCCGGCAGCATCTCCGAGCGACTGGAAGCGAACACGCGCTCGCGCACCGGTTTGCCGGCTTTCGATGCGTCCAGCGAGACGCGGAAGATCCCCGCCATCGAGCGGTCCACGGTGAAGACCATGGAAGGCGAAGCGCGGGCGATGTCGGGGGTCAGCGCGCCTTCGCTCATTTCCAGCGGCGTGATCTTCCCGCTCGCCATGTCGTAGCGATGCATGAAGGTGGCGCCGCCGATGTAGCTGAAGATCAGGCCGCTGCCATCGGGCAGCCAGTCCCAGCCGCGGATGTCGCTCTTGATGCTGGTCAGGCGCTGCGGCTTGCCGCCGGTGGCGGGCATCTTCCACAGGTCGGAAAGCGAGATGTTGCGCCGGAACACGATCCAGCGGCCATCCGGCGAATAGCGCGGATCGAGGTCGATGTCGCCCTTGGAAATCGCGTAATCCAGCGCGCGCCACTTGCCGCTGGCGATGTCCAGCAGGCGCAGCGGACTGCTGGGCTCGCTTGCGGGCTTGACCACGGTGCCCATCAGCAGGCCACTGTCGTCCGGTGTCCAATCGTAGGTGGAAGCGCCGCCACCGAAGCAGTCGGCGATCATGCGTTCGTCGCTGCCGCTCGAGGCCACGGTCATGATCCGGCAGTGGCTGGTCTGGTCGTAGCGCACGAAAGCCAGGCGGCGGCCGTCGTGCGACCACACCGGCATCACGTCGCTGTGGCCGGGCGGCGGACTGGTCAGCACGCGTGGCGGCACGTGCGCACTGGTCTGCAGCATGATCCGCCCGTAATTCTCCTCGTCCATCTGTTCGTAGGCCACCAGCGCGCCATCCGGCGAGAGGCTGGGATTGGTTTCGCGGCCGGGCCGCGAAGTGATGGTGGTGAAGGCCAGCGATTCCGGCACGGGGTCGGTCGTGGCGGTGGGTGCGGTTGCCGTCGCCTGCTGCTTTTCACCCCGCAGGTAATACAAGGCGCCCGCGGCGAGCAGGCAAGCCATTGCGATCGCGGCGGGTACAAGACGCGAACGCCTTGCTTCCCGATTGATTGTCGCGGGACGCGCCTGCGCCACGGCCAAAGCCGGCGATGGCACGATCTGGACGACAGGTGCCGCCACTTCGACTGTTTCCGAATCCAGCCATTCCACCGGCGCCAGCAACCGGTAACCGCCCTTGGAAATGGTTTCCAGATAACGCGGCGCCTCGCGGTCGTCGGCGAACGCCTTGCGCAACTGGCCGATGGCCTGGGTCAGCACGTCGTCGGTGGGCATCGTGTCCGGCCACACCCATTCCAGCAGCGCTTCGCGACTGACCACCTTGCCGTGCTGGCCGACCAGCGCCAGCAACACGTGCATCGCCTTGACCGTGAGCCGCACCGGCTCCGCCTGCGTCGCCGAAACCACTTCGCGCCGCGGCAGGTCGACCACGAACTCGCCTACCTTCAGCCGGTCCGATTCCTGATGCAGTGGATAGGAGCGTGGATTCAGCATGGGGGAAAAGGATTCCTGTCGGATGGGATTACCGGTAGGGCGGAGAAACGTTTTCATCAATCGAGGCTGTCGACAAGATACGCAAAACACTTGTTGGTGTCGTGAATAACGCCCGGCGTGTCGCAACGGGTAGATTCTGAACCACTAGATCTGGTTACAAGACGCCGACGAACCCTCTCCGTCCGCATCTGCTCACTCTCTTGCGCCTTCGGGCGCAATTTTTTTTGCAGCCCGCACCGCAGCATCGGCGCCGTACCCACGATCCGGAGAATCGGTTCGCCGACCCTCGGGCGCATGTGCCACAGGTATCGATCAGGGTCGTCGACAGGCCCCTGTTCATTCCTGGAGAAACCAGCCACTCACCAGCCTTTGCCGATCTTGGCGACTGACTGCCAGCGGCTCCAGTCCGCCCATGCATGCGGCACTCTAGGCCGCACGACGAATCGCGATGTTCCGCACCCGGAAAATGACACGACACGGCCCTTCTTCCTGGCAAGCGCGTTCCGACCCCGCCAACCCGGCCCCGGCCCGGCGACAGCTCTGGGCGCAGGCGCGGGCGCACATCGCGCAATGCCGCTGGGACGAAGCCACCCAGGCCCTCGACACGCTGCGGCGCGACCCGGACGAGGCGATACCGGCCTTGCTGCTGCTGGCCAGCGTGTCCCTGGCGACCGGGAGCGTGCGCGATGCCGTCGCCCACCTGCAGCAGGCGGCCGCATCGCTTCCCGGCGACATCAATGCGATCGCCCGCGTCGCCCAGGCGCTTTCCAGGATCGGCGAAACCCGCGCCGCGCGCACCTGCCTGGCGCATCCGCGCATCGCCCGCTCCGTCGATGCGCGCGCGCTGTTGATGCTGGCGCATGTTTCCCAGGGCATGGGCCTGCACGTGGAAGCGCTCGCATTGATGGAACGCGCGCGCGAACTGGGGCTGGACGGCGCGGATTTCCGCTACTTCCATGCCCTGCAACTGCAGTTCAACGGACGCATCGACGAAGCCGAAGCGAAGATGGAAGCCTGCCTGGCGATGGGCCCGACCTTCGGCCGCGCATCGCTGACCCTGGCCCGCGCGCGCAGGCAGACGACGGACCGCAACCACGTCCAGTTCATCTGCTCGCGACTGGCGACGGTCGAGCAGGGAAGCGAAGACCACGCCGCCTTCGAATTCGCCTTGCACAAGGAACTGGACGACCTGGGTCGACATGAGGAGGCCTGGCATGCCTTGCGGCGCGGCAACGAGGTGATGCAACGCAGGCTTGGGCACGACCCCGGCGCCGAGCGCGCGATCTTCGATGCGCTCATCGCCCGCTTCGACGCGCAAGCCGTCGCGCGGGAGCACGCAATTCCGGAAGGTCCAACCCCCCTCTTCATCGTCGGCATGCCACGCTCCGGCACCACCTTGCTGGAGCGGATACTCGGCAACCATTCCATGGTCATGCCCACGGGCGAACTCGCCGACTTCCCGCGGCAATTGCGCTGGACCGCCGACCTCCACGGCCACGCCCTGCTCGACCTGCCCTTGCTCGAGGCCTGCGAGCGCCTCGACTACGCGCTGCTCGGCCGTCGCTACCTGGAGCAGACCCAATGGCGCGCGCAGGGCCGGCGCTACTACGTGGACAAGCTGCCGCCCAACTTCATGCTGATCGGTTTCATCCGCCGCGCGTTGCCGCACGCCCGCATCCTGCACATGGTCCGCGACCCGATGGACGTGTGCTTCTCCAACTACCGCGCGCTGTTTGGCGATGCCTACGCCTACAGCTACGGCCTGGAATCGCTTGCCCGGCATCATGCCCAATACCAGAGGCTCATGCGGCACTGGCATCGGATCCTGCCCGGCTTCGTCCTGGACATCGACTACGACGAGCTGGTGCGCGACACCGGATCGGCGACCCGGCGGCTGCTGGAATACTGCGGCCTTCCCTACGAAGCGGGCTGCCTGGACACCACCGGCAACAACGCTCCCGTGGCGACCCTGAGCAGCGCGCAAGTGCGCTCGCCCATCCACCAGCGATCGCTGGGTGAATGGCGCCGTTACCAACGCCAGCTCGAACCACTGCAACGGCTGCTGGCCGGATATTGACTGCCGACCGCGAGCCGGTGGCCGACGGCCGGAAATCCAGAGCCGCCCTTCGGCCAGCAGTTACCGTCTCCCGTCTCCCGCCTCCCGTCTCCCGCAAATTCTCTAGTTCGTGCCGAAGTCGATGCGGTACTGCAGCCAGAATGCACGCCCGTAACCGTTGTAAGCGAAGATGTTGTAGAACGGCGGCGCGAAGCCCTGCGAGCCATCATAGGTGGGGTCCCGTGGCGGCCGTGTATTGAGCGCGTTGTTGACCGTCAGGCTGAGCGCGCTCTTTTCGCTCAGGTCGTAGCTCAGGCTCACGTTGTAGACCTGGTGCGCGCCGACCCGGCCTTGCGAGGTTCCCGGCGTGGTATCGACGCCGAACTGCGCGGCGTAGTTGGGCAGCGAGCCGTAGCGTATTCCATGCACGTTGGCCGACCAGTCGGCCTTGCGCCAGCTGATGTCGCCGGTGAGCACGGACTTGAATTCCGCGGTCAGCGCCTGCTGCGGCGACAGCAGGTCGGTTTCCGGGTCGCCCGGGAAAGTGATGGCGGTGTGGTCCAGGGTCATGTTGTAGTCCAGGCCGAAGCCGAACTCGCCCCAGCGGCCCCAGTCGAAGCGCGCGCTGCCGCCAGCGGTGATGCCGCTGATCTGCTCCTCGGCGATGTTGATCGCCTTGATCGTGACCAGTTGCACCGCTTCGCTGAGCAGCGGGTTGGCATTGAGTGGCCCGCGTTGCACGCGCGACAGCGCATCGATGCAGGTGGGCGAAGCGGCATCCAGCCGGCCCTGCCGGCATTCGTTCTCGTCGAACAGCGTGCGCGAGAACGACTGCGGCAACACCTCGTCCTCGATCTTGATGTTGTAGTAGTCGGCGCGCAGCGTATAGCGGTCGCTCGGCGACCAGACGAAGCCGAAACCATAGGACTTGGCATTGATCGACTTCAGGTCCGGGTTGGCGACCTGCACGCCTTCCAGCGACTGGCCGTCGAAATCGCAGGGCTCGCCTGCGACGCCGTAGGTTTCGCACTTGTAGTAGTCGGTCTGCTGCGAGAAGAAGCCATTGCCGCCGGTGAAGATGTAGCCCATGTCCGGCGCGCGGAAGGCGGTGGCGTAGTTGCCGCGGATCAGCAGGCTGTCGGCCGGCCGGTACTCCAGGCCCAGCTTGTAGGTCGCCTTGGCATCGGAACCGGCATGGATGTTCTTGTACGAATCGTAGCGGCTGGACAGGCTGGCGGTCAGCTGCTTGAACAGCGGGATGCTGAACTCCACGCCCACCGCGCGATTGGCGCGGTTGCCCTTGCCGCTGGTGCCGCTGAGGCCGAAGTAGTCGTCGCCGCTCACTCCCGGATCGACCGGGTTGTCCCAGTGCTGGTAGCCGAACTGGACCACGCCCGCCACGCCAACGGAACCGGCTGGCAGCTGGAACAGGTCGGCGTTGGTCAGCTGCAGGTTGAGGTTGTGGGTCCAGGTGGAGGAAGTGTTCTTGAGATTGCCGGAGAAGGCGCGGAACTGCGCTGGCGTGATCGACTGGTAGAACGCCGGCTTGTCCGGTTCATAGACCGGATAGCCGTAGTAGGTCCCCAGTTGCGGGCCCAGGAACTGGGCCTGGAAGAACGCATCCATCTCGTCCACCAGCGGCCACAACTGATCCGACTTCACCTCGTAACCCGAGCGACTGTAATAGGCGTCGTAGTCCCAGTTGGAGTCGGCGATGGTGCCGTTGACGCCCAGCGCCAGGTTGTAGGAACGCGAGCGGGTGGTGTAGTTGGTGATGCCCTGCTCTTCCGGCGAGAAGATGTGCTGGTAAGTCTCCAGGGTCTGTTCGGCCTGGTTCCAGATATAGCCGCCGGTGCCGTCGTTGTAATTCGGTATCCAGAAGCGCGAACCGGAGTCGTTCTTCGCCCTGTTTTCCCCGTACAGCACGCTGCCGTAGAAATTGGCGTTGTCGTTGAGCCGGTACGTGGAATTGAAATACGCCGAAACGCCGTCTTCCTCGTTCAGCAGCGTCGCATAGCCGGGCTGCGCGCGACTGCCGCAGAAGAAGCCGCGCCCGGGCCGGAAATCGCGGATGGTGGTGCCGTCGAAATTTCCGGCGACGTTGTCGCAACCCGTTCCCGGATCGTCGTACTGGTTGGTGAAACCATTGAGGATGATGAAGGTGCGGCTGCCGTAGCGCAGGTCGGGATTGGGATTGTCGTCGGTGGTGTCGGTGAAATCGCGCTGCCGCATGTAGATCGGCTTCTGGTGGCTGTACTGCAGGCCGTAGGTGATGTCCAGGTTGTCCCAGGCCTTGCCTCCGGTAAGCTGCAGGCGCTCGTTGCTGCCGCCGCCATCGGAATAGCCGCCCACCCGCGCATCCAGCTGCATGCCGTCGAGGCGCTTCTTGAGGATGATGTTGACCACGCCGGCGATCGCCGCCGAGCCGTAGATCGAGGACTGGTTGCCGGGCAGGATCTCGATGCGCTCGACCATCGCGGTCGGGACGCTGGTCAGGTCGGTGAAGTTGCTTTGCCCGTTGTACAGCAGCGGATAGTCGGCCAGTGGACGACCATCCATCAGGATCAGGGTGAAGCTGGGCGACAGGCCCAGCAGGCTGATGGTGGTGGCATTGGAAGTGAAGCCGCCGGCGTACTGGTTGTCCTGTACCGCACCGGTCGCCAGCGGTTGCGCGCGCAGCACGTCGGAGACATTGCGGAAGCCCTGGCGCCGGATATCCTCGGCGGTGATGGTGATGACCGGCGAAGCGGTTTCCACCTGCGATCGCGGGATGCGCGACCCGGTCACCAGCACCCGGTCCAGCTCGGCGACATCCTGGTTCTGATCATCGTTGCTCGTCGATTGATCGGCAGCGGCCGGATCGGTTTCCTGCGCCATGGCGATGGGCATTGCCAACGGAAACGCGAGTGCCGCGCATATTGCGCTGACCAGTAACTTTCGGTCCATCTACTTCCCCTTTTGCTATCGAACGACTTCGCTTTTGCGTGAGTCCGTACGATGACATCCGGGCCGGAACCGTATTTGATGGGGATTGCCGTGCTTGTTGACGAATGTTGGCGCGATCGGATTCGGAATCCGGAATCCGGTTGGCGGAAATCAAGAGCTGCTCTCCGCCTCCAGTCTCCCCTCTCCCGGCTACCCGCTATCGCTTCCCGGTTTCATCCGGAGCCCTGCGCATCACGGTCAACCCGATCAGCCGCGACACCACGGCGGCGATGTAGCCCACCCCCGCCAGTTGCTCGAGCATGGTCAACACGCGAGCCGGCGAACTGACCGGCAACACATCGCCGATACCGGTCGCCGACAGATTGGAGAAGCTGTAGAACAGCAGCTCCAGCCAGGTGCGCGGCCGTTCCGGTTCGAAGCCTACGAAACTGCCCGGATACCAGGCCTGGCAGACGAAGTAGGCATAGGCGAAACCCCACGCGAGCAGGGTGAAGGTCGCGCCGGCGGCGAACAGCTCGTCGGCCGAGACGCGATGGTCGTGCAGCATGTACGAAATCAGGCTGCCGGCGGCGTAGAAATACAACGCCGCCTCGAACATCGCCGACAGCGTAAACGGCATGTGCATGCCGAACGCCAGGCCAAACAGCACCAGCAATATCGCCGGGATCGCCAGCAACCACGCGACGAGGCTGACGAACTGGCTGCGGTTCACCACCCACACCGTCAACGGCACGACCACGATCGCAACCGCGCCGAACAACAGCCGTCCGGTCGGCGTCTCGTCCATCAATGGATACAACAGCAAGCTCAGCAGCTGCGCCGCAAGCAGGAACGCCGAGGGATGCCTGCGCGCGATCACTCCCCACACCCTCAATCGTCTCGACGTCTGCATGCGGTGCTCCTCACGCCTCGCGATAGACTTCGGCGCCCTGCTCGCGGAACTGCGCGGATTTCTCCACCATGCCCGCTTCCAGCGCCGCGGCTTCGTCCACGCCGTGCTCGGCCGCATAGTCGCGCACGTCCTGGGTGATCTTCATGCTACAGAAATGCGGTCCGCACATCGAGCAGAAGTGGGCGACCTTGTGCGCGTCCTTGGGCAGGGTCTCGTCGTGGAATTCCCGCGCCTTCTCCGGGTCCAGTCCCAGGTGGAACTGGTCCTCCCAGCGGAACTCGAAGCGCGCCTTGCTCAGCGCGTTGTCGCGCACCTGCGCGCCGGGATGGCCCTTCGCAAGATCCGACGCATGCGCGGCGATCTTGTAGGCCATGATCCCGTCACGCACGTCCTGCCGGTTCGGCAGGCCCAGATGCTCCTTCGGCGTCACGTAGCAGAGCATCGCTGTGCCGTACCAGCCGATCATCGCCGCGCCGATCGCGCTGGTGATGTGGTCGTAGCCTGGCGCGATGTCGGTGGTCAAGGGCCCGAGGGTGTAGAACGGCGCCTCGCCGCATTCGGCCAGCTGCTTTTCCATGTTTTCCTTGATCAACTGCATCGGCACGTGGCCGGGGCCTTCGATCATGGTCTGCACGTCGTGCTTCCAGGCGATCCTGGTCAACTCGCCCAGCGTTTCCAGCTCGCCGAACTGGGCCGCGTCGTTGGCGTCTGCGATGCAGCCCGGACGCAGGCCATCGCCCAGCGAGAAGGCCACGTCGTAAGCCTTCATGATTTCGCAGATGTCCTCGAAGTGGGTGTAGAGGAAGTTCTCCTTGTGGTGCGCCAGGCACCACTTGGCCAGGATCGAGCCGCCGCGCGAGACGATGCCGGTCACGCGCTTGGCGGTCCACGGCACGTAACGCAACAACACCCCGGCGTGGATGGTGAAATAGTCCACGCCCTGCTCGGCTTGTTCGATCAGCGTGTCGCGGAAGATTTCCCAGGTCAGTTCCTCGGCGCGGCCATCGACTTTCTCCAGCGCCTGGTAGATCGGTACGGTGCCGATCGGCACCGGCGAATTGCGGATGATCCATTCGCGGGTTTCATGGATGTGCTTGCCGGTGGACAGGTCCATCACCGTGTCGCCGCCCCAGCGGATCGACCAGACCAGTTTCTCCACTTCCTCGGCGATGCCGGACGAAACCGCGCTGTTGCCGATATTGGCGTTGATCTTGGTCAGGAAGTTGCGGCCGATGATCATCGGCTCGCTTTCCGGGTGGTTGATGTTGTTGGGCAGGATGGCGCGACCACGGGCGATCTCGTCGCGCACGAATTCCGGGGTGATGAACTTCTGGATGCTGGCGCCGAAGGATTCGCCGGGATGCTGCTTCAACAACAACGCATCGCGCACCGCGTCCAGGCGCTGGTTTTCGCGGATGGCGACGTATTCCATTTCCGGGGTGATGATGCCTTGTTTGGCGTAGTGCATCTGGCTGACGTTGGCCCCGGCCCTGGCCACGCGCGGCAGGGTGCGGCCGGGGAAGCGCACCGCATCCAGGCGCGCGTTGCTTTCGCGGCCACGGCCGAATTCGGAACTCAACTGCGACAGCAGTTCGGTATCGCCGCGCTCCTCGATCCACTTCGCGCGCAACGCCGGCAGGCCGCTGCGCAGGTCGATCTGCGCCTGCGGATCGGTGTACGGGCCGGAAGGGTCATAGACGGTGACCGGCGGGTTTTCCTCGCCGCCGAACAGGGTCGGCGTCTGCGACTGCACGATCTCGCGCATGGCGACCTGCAGGTCCGGGCGCGAGCCCTGCACGAAGATCTTGCGCGAACCGGGAATCGGCCGGGTCACGGATTCGGAAAGCTGTTCGGTCTGCTGCAACAGCGAGGAAGGCACTGCGTTCATGGCGTTCGTCCAGTTCATGGCGTGGGCTGTCGCTAGGATCGTCTCGACTGCGGAGTCCCTCCCGCGCGGCGGCGCGTTGGACTCTGTGGCAGCCGGAAGATCGGCGCGGCGCGGACGAAGCGGCGGCGCATGGAGTTCGAATGTGGGAGGGGCTTCAGCCCCGACGCTTCTGGTTTGGAGCTGTCGGGGCTGAAGCCCCTCCTACATCTTCATCCTGCGAAGCTTCCCTACGCCGGTCTTAACCGGATCAGGTTCGAAGGGTCTGTCTCAATCCCCGGCACCAGGCCGACGATACCCCCGCTTCGGTGCGAATTAGAACACACCCCACAGCGGAGTGTCCGAGCTGCGGCGCACCAGCTCGCCATCCAGCAGCGCCTTGTCGCGCACCGCGCCCTTGTCGGCGCTGGTCGCCAGCAACGCGTAGGCCTTCAGTGCGGTGGTGACCTTGCGCGGGCGCGCTTCGGCTGGCTTCCAGCCCCTGGCATCCTGCTCGGCACGGCGTGCGGCCAGTTCCTCTTCGGAAACCAGCAGGTTGATCGAGCGTTGCGGAATATCGATCAGGATCCGGTCGCCTTCACGGACCAGACCGATCGCGCCGCCCGCGGCCGCTTCCGGCGAAGCATGGCCGATGGACAGGCCGGACGTGCCGCCCGAGAAACGCCCATCGGTCAACAACGCGCATTGCTTGCCCAGCCCTTTCGACTTCAGGTAACTGGTCGGATACAGCATCTCCTGCATGCCCGGACCGCCCTTGGGGCCTTCATAGCGAATGACCACGATATCCCCGGCGGCGACTTCATTGGCGAGGATGCCCTTCACCGCCGCGTCCTGGCTTTCGTACACGCGCGCATTGCCTTCGAACACATGGATGGATTCGTCCACGCCCGCGGTTTTCACCACGCAGCCATCCACGGCCAGGTTGCCGTAGAGCACGGCCAGGCCGCCTTCCTGCGAATACGCGTGTTCGACATCGCGGATGCAGCCTTCGCTGCGATCAACATCCAGCGTCGGCCAGCGCGTGGCCTGGCTGAAGGCGACCTGGGTGGGAATGCCGCCGGGGCCGGCCTTGAAGAAAGTGTGCACCGCTTCGTCCCGGGTCTGGGTCACGTCCCATTGCGCGATGCCGTCCGCCAGCGTCTTGCCGTGCACCGTCGGCACGTCGGTGTGCAGCAGTCCGCCGCGCGCCAGTTCGCCGAGGATGGAAAAGATGCCGCCGGCGCGATGCACGTCTTCCATGTGGTACTTCTGGATGTTCGGCGCCACCTTGCACAACTGCGGCACCTTGCGCGACAAGCGGTCTATGTCGCGCAGGTCGAAATCCACTTCGGCCTCCTGCGCGGCAGCGAGCAGGTGCAGGATGGTGTTGGTGGAACCGCCCATGGCGATATCCAGGGTCATCGCATTCTCGAAGGCCTCGAAACTTGCGATGGAACGCGGCAGCGCCGATGCGTCTTCCGCGCCGTACCAGCGATGGCATAGCTCGACCACCAGACGGCCCGCGCGCAGGAACAACTGTTCGCGGTCGGCGTGAGTGGCCAGGGTGGAGCCGTTGCCCGGCAAGGCCAGGCCCAGCGCTTCGGTCAGGCAGTTCATCGAGTTGGCGGTGAACATGCCCGAGCACGAGCCACAGGTCGGGCAGGCGCTGCGTTCGTATTCGGCGACCTTCTCGTCCGAAACGCTTTCGTCCGCAGCCACCACCATGGCGTCGACCAGGTCCAGGCCGTGTTCGGCCAGCCGGGTCTTGCCGGCTTCCATCGGTCCGCCGGAAACGAACACGGTGGGAATGTTCAACCGCATCGCGGCCATCAGCATGCCCGGGGTGATCTTGTCGCAGTTGGAAATGCACACCAGCGCATCGGCGCAATGCGCATTGACCATGTACTCGACCGAGTCGGCGATGACTTCGCGGCTGGGCAGCGAATACAGCATGCCGTCGTGGCCCATGGCGATGCCGTCGTCCACGGCAATGGTGTTGAATTCCTTGGCCACGCCGCCGACACGCTCGATCTCGCGCGCCACCAGTTGTCCCAGGTCTTTCAGGTGCACGTGCCCCGGCACGAACTGGGTGAACGAATTGGCGATGGCGATGATCGGCTTGTGGAAGTCGTCGTCCTTCATGCCGGTGGCGCGCCACAGGGCACGGGCGCCGGCCATGTTGCGGCCGTGGGTGGAGGTGCGGGAACGGTAGTCGGGCATGTCGGTGGGCAAGGGCTTGCAGGTGGGGACGCCGATTCTGCGACGTTTGCAGTGTTTCAGTTGCAACTAATATTCCCATTCGTCATCGACTTTCGTCGATCCGGTCGCCGACGCTTGACAATGCTTGTAGGCCCATGTTTCTCTAGCCCCATGCTGCAACGCCACATGCCCTCGATGACCGACACCCCTGCGCCCCACGGCGCGGCAGCGTCCATCCTCGTACTCGTACTTATTACCTCGCCAACAGGTGCGGGACGAACCGGCGTGTAAGCAGTAGAGCTCGCCAGATTCGCAAAACCCCGCACTGAGAAGTGCGGGGTTTTTTGTTTTCAGACCCGATGAAAGTTTCCCACCCTTCCCTTCAACCTTCCTTGGAATCCAGCGCAATGACCACCAGCAACCTCCCCAACACCAAGATCGCCATCGTCGGCTACGGCAGCCAGGGCCGCGCGCATGCGCTGAACCTGCGCGAATCCGGCTTCGACGTCACCGTCGGCCTGCGCCCGGGCGGCCCGACCGAGGCAAAAGCGAAAGCCGACGGCTTCGTGGTCAAGACCCCCGCCGAAGCAGTGAAGGACGCCGACCTGGTCGCGGTCCTGACCCCCGACATGGTCCAGCGCAAGCTCTACGACGAGGTCTTGAAGGACAACCTGAAGCCGGGCGCCTGCCTGCTGTTCGCGCATGGCCTGAACGTGCATTTCGACCTGATCAAGCCGCGCGAGGACATCGACGTGGTCCTGGTCGCACCGAAGGGCCCGGGCGCGCTGGTCCGCCGCGAATACGAGATCGGCCGCGGCGTGCCCTGCATCTACGCCGTGTACCAAGACAAGAGCGGCAACGCCGAAGCGCTGGCCCTGGCCTATGCGGCCGGCCTGGGCGGCGCACGCGCCAACATCATCAAGACCACCTTCAAGGAAGAGACCGAGACCGACCTGTTCGGCGAACAGGCGGTGCTCTGCGGCGGCGCGTCGTCGCTGGTCCAGGCCGGTTTCGAAACCCTGGTCGAAGCCGGTTACCAGCCGGAAATCGCCTACTACGAAGTACTGCACGAGCTGAAGCTGATCGTGGATCTGTTCTACGAAGGCGGCATCACCCGCATGTTGGAATTCATTTCCGAAACCGCGCAGTACGGCGACTACGTCAGCGGCCCGCGGGTGATCGACGCGGCGACCAAGGCACGCATGAAGGACATCCTGACCGACATCCAGGACGGCACGTTCACCAAGAACTGGATCGCCGAATACGAAGCCGGCCTGCCCAACTACAACCGCTTCAAGAAAGCCGACATGGAGCATCCGATCGAAGTCGTCGGCAAGAAACTGCGCGCGAAGATGGTATGGCTGTCGGCCAACGCCGCGCAGCCCGACGCCGACGATGCCACTTCGACAAAGAAGGCCGCCGCCGCATGAACGCAACCGCTGCCACTGCCGCGACCCCGTGCAATGGCGCCCGCTGGCTGACCCAGGCGCTGGAAGCCGAAGGCGTGGACACGCTGTTCGGCTATCCGGGCGGCACCATCATGCCGTTCTACGACGCGTTGGTGGATTCGAAGCTGAAGCACATCCTGGTGCGCCATGAGCAAGGCGCGGCATTGGCGGCGAATGGTTATGCGCGCGCCAGCGGACGCGTCGGCGTGTGCGTGGCGACTTCCGGACCGGGCGCGTCCAACCTGGTCACCGGGATCGCGGATGCGATGCTGGATTCGGTGCCGATGGTCTGCCTGACCGGGCAAGTCGCCACCCACCTGATGGGCACCGACGCGTTCCAGGAACTGGACGTGTTCGGCCTGACCCTGCCCATCGTCAAGCACAGCTACATCGTGCGCCGGGTGGAAGACCTGCCGACCATCGTCCGCGATGCCTTCCGCATCGCCCGCGAAGGTCGCCCCGGCCCGGTGCTGATCGACCTGCCGAAAGACGTGCAGGTCGCCGATGCTTCGCATCTTCCCGATCATGTTCCGGCGGAAATCGAACTGCCGCCCGCGCCCGCGGATGCGGCGCTGGCCGAAGCGCTGGCCGCGATTGCCGGCGCGGAAAAACCGGTGATCTACGGCGGTGGCGGCATCGGCCTGGCCGGTGCGGTGGACGTGTTCCGCGAATTCGTCGAAGCCACGCAGATTCCTACCGTGCTGACCCTGCGCGGCCTGGGCGCATTGCCCGGCGGTCATCCGAATTACCTGGGCATGCTGGGCATGCACGGTACCCGTGCCGCGAACATGGCGGTGCAGGAATCGGACCTGCTGATCGTGGTCGGCGCGCGTTTCGATGATCGCGCCACCGGCAAGCTGGCCGAGTTCGCCCCGTTCGCGCGCGTCATCCACCTGGATGCCGATGCCTACGAAATCTCCAAGCTGCGCACCGCCAACATTGCCCTGCCCGGCGACGTCGCCGCCGGCCTGCGCGCGCTGGCCGGTGCACGCACGACCTGCGACAGCGTTGCCCATGAAAGCTGGCGCAAGCGCTGCCGCATGCTGGGCGAGAAGCACGGTTTCCGTTACGACGCGCCCGGCACCGACATCTACGCGCCGGCCTTGCTGAAGCGCATGACCGAACTGGCCCCGGACGACGCCATCGTCGCCTGCGACGTCGGCCAGCACCAGATGTGGGTGGCGCAGCACTGCAAGTTCAACCATCCGCGCAATCATCTGACCAGCGGCGCCTTGGGCACCATGGGCTTCGGCCTGCCGGCGGCGATGGGCGCGCAGTTCGCCTGCCCCGAGCGCACCGTGCTGCTGGTCAGCGGCGACGGCAGCTTCATGATGAACGTGCAGGAACTGGTGACGATCGCGCGTTGCCGCTTGCCAGTGAAGATCGTACTGCTGGACAACAGCTCGCTGGGCATGGTCCGGCAGTGGCAGGAACTTTTCTTCGCCAAGCGCTACAGCGAGATCGACCTGTCCGACAACCCGGATTTCGCCGCGCTGGCCGAAGTGTTCGGCATTCCGTCCCGGCGCATCGACCGTCGCGACCAGGTGGAAGACGCGCTGGCCGATCTGCTGGCCCAGCCCGGTCCCGCACTGCTGCATGTCGCCATCGACATCAAGGCCAACGTCTGGCCGCTGGTGCCGCCCAACACCGCCAACAGCACGATGCTGGACAACAACCCCGCCGATGCGAAGGCATCGGAAGCCGCAGAACGCACGGAGCCCACGCATGCGATACCGGCTTGATCTGGTGCTGAAACCCGCCGAAGGCGCGCTGACCCGCGTGATCGGCATGGCCGAGCGCCGCGGCTTCACCCCGCATTCGATCAACGGCCAGAATGCGGTCGAAGACGGCGGCTGGCGCGTGCAACTGGTCGTCGATGGACAGCGCCCGGCGGAAACCCTGCGCCTGCAGATGCTGAAGGTCTATGACTGCGTGTCGGTCGAGATCACCGCGATGGAGGTGGCGTCGTGAAGGCCAGGAACAAATCCCCCCTGCCCCTCGTTTCCAAAGGCGGAGTACGCCAGTGCTTCGGAAACAGTTCGGTGACGAGTACCGCCTCCCCCTTTGGAAAAGGGGGATTGAGGGGGATTTGCTCTACCGCGCTGGCCCACAGCTCCAGAACCACGGCCGCACGGAGGCGTCTTCTTCCAGCGTGCTCCGTTCGCCTTTCGCATTCCCATGCCTGATTCGCGCGCCAGCACCAGCAAGGAACCCGACGTAGGCGACGTAATCGTCACCGTCGCCGACGTGCTGGCCGCGCAGGCGCGTCTGCGCCGCTACCTGCCGCCGACGCCGCTGCACCATGCGGAGCGTTTCGGGGTGATGCTCAAGCTCGAGAACCTGCAGCGCACCGGTTCGTACAAGGTGCGTGGCGCCTTGAATGCCTTGCTGGCCGCGCGCGAACGCGGCGACACGCGGCCGGTGATCGCCGCTTCGGCCGGCAACCACGCGCAAGGCCTGGCCTGGGCCGCGTACCGGCTGGGCGTGCAGGCGATCACGGTGATGCCGCATGGCGCGCCGCAGAACAAGATCGCCGGCGTGTCGCACTGGGGCGCCACCGTGCGCCAGCATGGCGACAGCTACGACGAGGCTTTTGCCTTCGCCCGCGAACTGGCCGAACAGAACGATTACCGCTTCCTGTCCGCGTTCGACGATCCCGATGTGATCGCCGGACAAGGCACGGTCGGCATCGAGATCGCGCCGCATGCGCCGGACGTGGTCATCGTGCCGATCGGTGGTGGTGGTCTGGCTTCCGGTGTCGCGTTGGCTTTGAAATCGCAGGGCGTGCGCGTGGTCGGCGCGCAGGTCGAAGGCGTCGATTCCATGGCACGCGCGCTGAAAGGCGACGCCCGCGAAATCGCGCCGGTCGCCAGCCTGGCCGATGGCGTGCGGGTCAAGGTGCCCGGCTTCCTGACCCGCCGCCTGTGCGCCAGCCTGCTCGACGACGTGGTCATCGTACGCGAGGCCGAATTGCGCGAAACCCTGGTCCGGCTGGCGCTGGAAGAAAACCTCATTGCCGAGGGCGCCGGTGCGTTGGCGCTCGCCGCTGGCCGTCGCGTCTCCGGCAAGCGAAAATGCGCGGTGGTCTCCGGCGGCAACATCGATGCCGCGATGCTCGCCAGCCTGCTTTCGGAAGTGCGTCCGCGCGCGCCGCGCAAGCCGCGGCGGCGCACCCAGGAATTGCAGCCGCTTGAACCGGGACACGCGCTTCCCGGACTGGAACAGACGCTTTCCCCCATTGAAGTCGACACGCCGCAGGCGCGTCACGCCGTTACCGAAGAGGAGTACACCTGGTGAGTCCCATCATTGCCCAGCCGGCCCAGGTCCGGATTTTTGATACCACCCTGCGCGACGGCGAGCAGTCGCCCGGCTGCAGCATGTCGCCGCAACAGAAACTGGTGATGGCGCGCGCGCTGGCCGAGCTTGGCGTCGATGTCATCGAAACCGGCTTCCCCGCCAGTTCGCAGTCCGACCGCGAGTCCGCCACCTTGATAGCGCGCGAATTGCGCGACACCACCCTGTGCGTGCTGTCGCGCTGCCTGCCCAAGGACATCGAGATCTCGGCGCGCGCGCTGGAGACTACGACGAAGCCGCGCCTGCACCTGTTCGTCTCCACCAGCCCACTGCATCGCGAGCACAAGCTGCGCATGAGCAGGCAGCAGGTGCTTGACCTGGCCGCCACCAGCGTGGCCCATGCGCGACGCTTCGTCGATGACGTGGAGTTCTCCACCGAGGACGGCACCCGCACCGAAGAGGATTTCCTGGCCGAAGTCATCGCCGCGGCGATCGCCGCCGGCGCCACCACCATCAACGTGCCCGACACCCTGGGCTACACCACGCCCAGCGAGATCCGCGGCCTGTTCGAGCGCCTGATCGGCGGCGTCCCCGGCGCGCGCGACGTGGTCTTCAGCACCCATTGCCACAACGACCTGGGCATGGCGGTCGCGAATTCGCTGGCCGCGATCGAAGGCGGCGCGCGCCAGGTCGAATGCGCCATCAACGGCATCGGCGAACGCGCCGGCAATTGCGCGCTGGAGGAAATCGCGATGGCGCTGAAGGTGCGCGGCGCGTACTTCAACGCCGACACGGGCCTGGACACGCGCCGGCTGGTTTCGACTTCGCAGCTGCTGCAGCGCCTGGTCGGCATGCCGGTCCAGCGCAACAAGGCCATCGTCGGATTGAACGCATTCGCGCACGAGTCCGGCATCCACCAGCACGGCATGCTGCGCCATCGCGGCACCTACGAGATCATGAACCCGCAGGACGTGGGCTGGCCGGATTCGCAGATGGTGCTGGGCCGGCACAGCGGCCGCGCCGCGGTCGAACAGCGCCTGCGCGCGCTGGGCTACCTGCTGGAAGAATCGGAACTGGAACTGGTCTTCGCCGCGTTCAAGGACCTGTGCGAGAAGCAGCGCGTGGTCAACGACGCCGACCTGCAGACCCTGATGCAGGACGGCGCCGACAGCGAAGGCTACCGGCTGTCGTCGATGACGGTCAGCGACGCCGGCCATCGCGCCCGCGCCACCGTGGACCTGTCCGATCCCGGCGGCGAGCGCGTGTTCGAAACCGCCGAAGGCGACGGCCCGGTCGATGCGCTGTTCGCCGCACTGGCCGCCGCCACCGGCGTGGACCTGAAACTGGAAAGCTACCAGGTGCACAGCGTCGGCCTGGGTCGCGACGCGCGCGGCGAGGCCAACCTGAGCGTGCGCCACGAAGACGTGGAATACGACGGCACCGGCACCAGCAAGGACATCATCGAAGCCAGCGCCCTGGCCTGGCTGGACGTGGCCAACCGCCTGCTGCGCGCACGCGGCAAGGCCCAGGCGGGAACCAAACCTGAAATGGCGGTGGCGTGATGCAAGGCATTTCTTCCGCTACTGCTGCTGATATTGCAGTTGCTGTTCCCCCCTTTGAAAAAGGGGGGCAGGGGGGATTCGCTCCTGACCTGGCTTCTTGCCAAAGCAAAAGCAAATCCCCCTCGATCCCCCTTTTCCAAAGGGGGAGGTTTGCCGCTTTCCCCGATATTCATTCGACCGGATCCAATCCATGAGTTCGCAACCCCGCACCCTCTTCGACAAACTCTGGGACGCCCATGTCGTCGTTCCCGAAACCGAGGCCGCGCCTGCGGTGCTGTACATCGACCTGCACCTGATCCACGAAGTCACTTCGCCGCAGGCTTTCACCGAATTGCGCGCGCGCGGCCTCGCCCCGCGTCGGCCGGAGCGGACCAAGGCGACCATGGATCACTCCACCCCGACCACGCCGGCCGATGAAAACGGGAAGTTCCACTACTACACCCAGGCCTCGGAAACCCAGGTCGATACGCTGGCTCGCAACTGCGCCGAATACGGCATCGAACTGTTCGACATGCAGTCGGTGCAGCGCGGCATCGTCCACGTGATCGCGCCGGAACTGGGCCTGACCCAGCCGGGCATGACCATCGTCTGCGGCGACAGCCACACTTCCACCCACGGCGCCTTCGGCGCGCTGGCCTTCGGCATCGGCACCAGCGAGGTCGGCCACGTGCTGGCCACGCAATGCCTGTTGCAGCGGAAGGCGAAAACCATGGCGATCACCGTCGATGGCCCACTGGCGCCCGGTGTCGGCGCCAAGGACGTGATCCTGCACATCATCGGCGTGATCGGGGTCAACGGCGGCACCGGCCATGTGCTGGAATACCGCGGCTCCACCATCCGCGCGATGGACATGGAACAGCGCATGACCCTGTGCAACATGTCGATAGAAGCCGGCGCGCGCGCCGGCATGGTCGCGCCGGACGAAACGACCTTCGCATGGATGGCGAACACGCCACGCGCGCCACAAGGTGCCGCGTTCGAGGAAGCGAAGGCGCGCTGGTCGCAGTTCAGCAGCGACGACGGCGCGCGTTTCGACCAGGAAGTGGCGATCGACGCGCGCGACATCCGTCCCACCCTGACCTGGGGCACGCATCCGGGCACGGCGATTGCAGTGGACAAGCCTATTCCCGCCGCCAATGACGCCGCCGCGCGGAAGTCGCTGGACTACATGCACTTCGATGCCGGCCATGCGCTGCAAGGCACACCGGTCGATGTGGTGTTCGTCGGTTCCTGCACCAACGGTCGTCTCAGCGACATGCGCGAAGTGGCAACGGTGCTGCGTAATCGCCGCGTGGACCCGCGCGTGCGCATGCTGGTGGTGCCCGGTTCGGAACTGGTCAAGCGCCAGGCCGAAGCCGAGGGCATCGATGCCATCGTGCGCGCCGCCGGCGCGGAATGGCGCGAGCCCGGTTGCTCCATGTGCATCGCCATGAACGGCGACCTGGTCGCGCCGGGACAACTGGCGGTCAGCACCAGCAACCGCAATTTCGAGGGCCGCCAGGGTCCGGGCTCGCGCACGCTGCTGGCGTCGCCGATGACCGCGGCGTGGGCGGCGGTGAATGGGAAGGTCTCCGATCCGCGCGAACTGTTTGCGAAGGAGGTGGCGTGATGGATAGCTTCCACTGCTTCGAATCCAAAACTCGTCGTCCCCGCGAAGGCGGGGACCCAGCGACTTTCGCTTTTTCCCGTCCACTCGCAACAGCAAAGTCACTGGATTCCCGCTTTCGCGGGAATGACGACACGCTTTTAATTGCTTTCCGGAAGACTTCCCGATGACCGCCTTCCCCGCCCTCGCCTCCCGCAGCGTGGTCCTGCGCCAGAGCAACATCGACACCGACCAGATCATTCCCGCCCGCTTCCTGTCGACCACGGAACGCGCTGGCCTGGGCCAGCACGCCTTCAACGACTGGCGCTGGCAGGCCGATGGTTCGCCGAACCCGGAGTTCGCCTTCAACCAGCCGCAGAACGCCAATCGCGCGATCCTGCTGGCGGGCGCCAATTTCGGCTGCGGTTCCTCGCGCGAACACGCGCCGTGGGCGCTGACCGACCTGGGCCTGCGCGCCATCGTCAGCAGCCAGATCGCCGACATCTTCCGCAACAACTCGCTGAAGAACGGACTGCTGCCGATCGTGCTGGACGAGGCCATCGTGCAATCGCTGATGCAGCGCCCCGACGACGAACTGACCGTGGACATCGAGGCATGCGAATTGCGCACGCCGTCCGGCGATGCCCATCCCTTCCCGCTCGACGCCTTCGCCCGCACCTGCCTGATGCAAGGCGTGGACGAGCTGGGCTACCTGTTGCTGCGCGACCCGCAAATCTCAAAGTACGAGGAACGTTTCCATGCAAGCTGATATCGCAATCCTGCCCGGTGATGGCATCGGTCCGGAAGTGACCGCCGCCGCGTTGTCCGTGCTGAAAACCGTGGCCCGCCGCTACGGCCACCAGTTCAACTTCAGCGAACACGATATCGGCGGCATCGCCATCGACAAGCAGGGCGATCCGCTGCCCGCTTCCACCCTGGCCGCGTGCAAGCGCGCCGATGCGGTACTGCTGGGCGCGGTCGGCGGACCCAAGTGGTCGGATCCCAATTCGAAGGTGCGCCCGGAGCAAGGCCTGCTCGCCCTGCGCAAAGGCTTGGGCCTGTACGCCAACCTGCGCCCGGTGCGACCGCATCCGGCGGCGTTGAACGCCTCACCGATCAAGCCGCACCTGCTCACCGGCGTAGACATCATGGTGGTGCGCGAACTCACTGGCGGCATCTACTTCGGCGAGAAGACCCGCAGCGCCGACAGCGCCAGCGACCTGTGCACCTACAGCGTGGCGGAAATCGAACGCGTGGTGCGCAGCGCATTCAAGCTGGCCCGCCAGCGTCGTGGTTACCTGGTGTCGGTGGACAAGGCCAACGTGCTGGAAACCTCGCGTTTGTGGCGCGACGTCACCACGCGCATCGGCCGCGACGAATTTCCGGAGGTGAAACTGGAACACGTGCTGGTGGACGCGATGGCCATGCACCTGCTGGCGCATCCGCGCGAGTACGACGTGATCGTCACCGAGAACATGTTCGGCGACATCCTCACCGACGAGGCTTCGATGCTGGCCGGTTCGCTGGGCCTGCTGCCGTCGGCTTCGCTGGGCGACGGCAAGATCGGCGTGTACGAACCCATCCACGGTTCCGCACCCGACATCGCCGGCAAGGGCATCGCCAATCCCTACGCGACCATCCTCAGCGCGGCGATGCTGCTGCGTCATTCGCTGGGGCTGCATGACGAGGCCGACTGCGTCGAACGCTCGGTCGATGGCGCATTGAACGCGAACGCCTTCACCGCCGACCTCGCCGGCGGAGACCGCTCCATTTCCACCGAAGCCGCGGCACAGGTGGTCATCGAGCAGATGCAGGCCAATTGCTATGTGGCTGAACTCCGCGACTGAGCCGCGCACAGAATGGGCGTAGGAGCGACGTAAGTCGCGAAGGATCTTCTTTTCCAGTGGGGGGCCCGGGTTGGATGTTTCGCGACTTACGTCGCTCCTACGCCCCGGGTTTCGTTAAGATCGGTCGCGACTCCGCTTGCGGCCCGCCCCATGGACAAGCCCTACCTCCTCGCCATCGACCAGGGCACCACCAGCTCGCGGGCGATGCTATTCGACCGTGGCGGCGCGGTGGTGGGCATGGCCCAGCGCGAATTCGAGCAGTTGTTCCCGCAACCGGGCTGGGTGGAACACGATCCGCGCGAGATCCTGGGCAGCGTGCAAAGCACGATTGTCGAGGCGATGACGCGGGCGCAGGTCAGCGCATCGCAGATCGCCGGCATCGGCATCACCAACCAGCGCGAGACCACGGTGGTCTGGGACCGCCACACCGGCCAGGCCATCCACAACGCCATCGTCTGGCAGTCGCGGCAGACGGCGGACATCTGCGAACAACTGAAGGCCGACGGCTACGCCGATCTGGTGCGCGAGCGCACCGGCCTGCTGATCGACGCCTATTTCAGCGGCACCAAGGTCAAGTGGATCCTGGACCACGTGCCCGGCGCCCGCGCACGCGCCGAGCGCGGCGAGCTGCTGTTCGGCACCATCGACAGCTGGCTGTTGTGGAACCTGTCCGAGGACCGCACCCACGCCACCGACGTCAGCAATGCTTCGCGCACGCTGATGTACGACATCCACAAGCGGCAGTGGTGTCCGGATCTGCTGCGCATGCTCGACGTGCCGGCGGCGATGCTGCCGCAGGTACGCGACAGCAGCACGGTGTACGCGCACACCAGCGCGCAGTCGGTGTTCGGCCATCGCATTCCGATCAGCGGCATCGCCGGCGACCAGCAGGCGGCGTTGTTCGGGCATGCCTGTTTCGAGCCGGGCATGGCCAAGAACACCTACGGCACCGGCTGCTTCCTGCTGATGAACACCGGCGACAAGGCGGTGCAGTCGAACAACGGATTGTTGACGACGGTTGCATGGAGCCTGGACGGCAAAGTGGAATACGCGCTGGAAGGCAGCGTGTTCGCGGCCGGTTCGGCGATCCAGTGGCTGCGCGATGGCCTGCGCATGCTGGGCAAGGCCGGCGATTCGCAGGCCTATGCGGAACGCGCGCTGTCGTCGGACGGGGTGTATTTCGTGCCGGCCTTCGTCGGCCTGGGCGCGCCGTACTGGCGCAGCGATGTGCGCGGGTCGATGTTCGGGCTCACCCGCGGCACGACCAAGGAACACTTCATCCGCGCGGTGCTGGAATCGCTGGCCTACCAGACCCGCGACGTGCTGACCGCGATGCAGGCCGATGCGGGTTTGACCTTGAAGGCATTGCGGGTGGACGGTGGCGCCATCGCCAACGATTTCACCGCGCAGTTCCAGGCGGACATTCTGGATATCGCCGTGGAGCGACCCTCGGTGAAGGAATCCACCGCGCTGGGCGCGGCCTATCTGGCGGGGCTGGCAGTGGGATTCTGGGAAAGCCGGGAGCAGATCGCGCGGCAGCGGCAGGTGGAACGGACGTTCGTGCCGGAGATGGGGGAGGAACGCAGGGAGAAGTTGTATGCGGGGTGGTTGCGGGCGGTGGAGGCCACGATGGTTTTTGGATCGGATTAGCCATGGGCCGGGAATCGGAAATTCCTCCCCGGGTCCCCATCCCCTCGATTGGTTGCAATACGCATGGCGCAACGCTGCCGCCCTGGTTATCGACTACCCTGATCCAGCGAATGATGGCTATCGCACACAGACCAACCCATCCTGCGACCGATGAACCGGTTGATCCGCACGGAGGCAACATGAAGAACAGACTGATCGCATTGCTTACCGCCACCCTGCTCCTGGCCGCGCCTGCCATCTCCGCATCGGCGGCGACATCGCCACTGGCGGGCCGATGGGTCCTGGACGTGGATAGCCTGCCCATTCCGCCGGAAGTACGTCCGAAGAGCGTGATCCTGGATTTCCACGATGCGCCCGATGGGCAGTGGACGACCCGCGTCGACATAGTCGCGCAGGACGACAGCAGGATGTTCGCCGAATCGACCCTGCCGCTCGATGGCACGCCCGGACGCGCTTCTGGCACTTATTGGGTCGATGTCCTCGCTGCGAAGATGCCGGCCCCGAACGTACTCGTGATGCAATTCGTCTACGAGGGAATCCCGAGGTCCACGCGGATCTATTCGGTGGACGCGGATGGCAAGGTCCTGACCGAAACCGAGACTTACTTCAAGGAAGACGCGACACCGGTGATGCGTACCGCCTTTTTCTCGCGCGCGCCCGACGGCAGTCCGTGACCTCCATGGCAGCGACGCTAGCAAGCGACGAAGTCGTTGCCACGCAGCTCCCGTAGGATGGGTTGAGCGCAGCGATACCCATCGCTCTTCTGCGCGACCATCCGGAAGCGATGGGTATCGCTGCGCTCAACCCATCCTACAAATTGCTCGCTCTACGCGTCCGCTGTCTCGGCCAGCTGACCGGCTTCGACGATGCAATTGCGGCCCTGCAGCTTGGCCGCGTACAAGGCCTTGTCGGCCATTTGCAGCAGCAGGGTGGGCTCGGATCCGTGATCCGGGAATCCTGCGATGCCGAATGACAGCGTGGTTTGCATGTCATGCCCCTCGAAGCTGACGCGCATCGCCTCGAATTCCTTGCGCAGCGCTTCCGAGCGCCGCAATGCGACCGCTACCGGCGTGCGCGGCATCATCCACAGGAATTCCTCGCCGCCGAAGCGGCAGGCCAGGTCACCCTCGCGCGCGTGGCGCAGCAGCAGGTCGGCCAGGGCGCGCAGTATTTCGTCGCCGGCCAGGTGCCCGAAATTGTCGTTGACCGCCTTGAAGCGATCGATGTCGATCATGACCAAAGTCAATGCCGCGCCTGTCCGGCGGCATTCGGCCAGTTCCTGCGCCAGCATTTTGTCCAGATGCCGCCGGTTGAACAGTCCCGTCAGCGGATCGCGCGAGACCTGCTCCTGCAACTGGGCCTGCAACGAGGTGATTTCTTCAATGCGCATGCCCAACTGCTTGCGACTCTGGCGCAAGGCCACGCCGCGGGTGTACGCATCGTTGGCGAACATGAAGAGATAAAGGGTGAGCGCCAGCATGCACAGGCTGGTGGTCAGCAGGCTGGTGTCTGGCCGGAAGCGCAGGCCATCGACCAGCGCCACGACCAGGACGCCGGTGAGCATCGCCAGGATCACCTTCGACAATCCGTGCCGACCGTGGAAGATCATCAGGTTCAGGCAGGTGCTGATGAACAGCATGAAGGCGATCCAGAGCGGGAACCCCCAACTGGCCACCCACATGCCGAGCAGCACGTCATCGATCAGCAGGTTCTGCATTTCCGCGCGCAGCGGATCGGCGGAACGGCGCGCCCGCCAGTACGCCAGTTGCGGATACAACAGGAACTGCAATGCGAGCAGGACCCATTGCAGCAGGCCCGCCTGGATGAAGACGAGATGGGTCCCCAGCACCGGGACCATCAGGGCGAAGAAAACGGTGCGGTTGCGCCGATTCAACCGCACTACCCAGTGCTCCCGTGCTTCCATCGCGCCGGCTTCCCCCTGTCGATACCGGTCAATGTTAGCCGCTGCGACACTTCATGATGCGGACGCGCCCGCCGCCAGGGCGACCTGGCGCGACTGGGGGCAATGCAAAAGGACTTGGAACCTCCATGAAAAGGGTATCCGGAATCCAGTGGGGGGGGCACCCAAAAAAAACCGGCGCACCAGGCGCCGGTTTTTTCGTTGCAATGCTTTACTGCCTACCTGTTCTGGGCCGCGCAGGACGCGATCCGGCCTGATTGCGAGGAGTTGATCAGGCCACTGGCTTTCAACTTGTTCTTGTAGTCGGCCATGCAGCTTTGATACGCGCCGTGGTTCCTGGCGTTGATCTCGCAGATGTTGCTCTGCGCCTGCACGTTTGCGCCGATGATCAGGCCGCCTTCCTGGATGACCGGGATGCCCGTGTCGCAATCGCCGATCAGCGCATTGCCCGGATTGAGCGTCCAGCCTTCATCGTTGAACAGGGCCGGGGTCAAATCGACGTTGTAATTGGCCGCGAGCGACGCGGTGATGGCGGGTTCCATCAACGCATTGGGGCTGGTGCTGGTGTCGTAGTGGGAGAACGACGAGCCTTGCTGCACCGGGTTGGGCGCATACAGCAACGCGTAGCCATTGCTGTCGGCGCCCTGCAACTGGCCCGGCACCGGGGCGATGGTCACGTTCACGCCCGGCAGGCCCGCCTTGACGATCGCGCCGTCGGCCTGGGAGATGCTGAGTGTCGGCACCGTCGCCACGACCGAGGCGTCCTCGCCCATCGAGATCACGCCCGAGGCGTTGTTGGCCACGAGCACGGCCTTGGCGCCCGCGTCCTCGGCGAACCTGGCCTTGATCTCGAACGCGCAGCTGCCACGATCCACCAGCGCCACCTTGCCCGCATATGCGCCCGCCGGCGAGGCGAAGCAGCCTTGCGAAGGCGATGCGCTGCCGTCGTTGACCAGGACCACGCTGCCGCTGAAGTTGGCCGCGGTCGCCGGCGCGCCGAAGGATGCCGTGCCATAGACGAAATCGCCGGAAGCCGTGCCGCTGGCCCGGACCACGGTCTTTTCGTCGAGCACCAACGGCACCTGGGCAGTGACGTGGGATCCGCGGAAAGCCAGGCTGCCGCCCCGCACCGCCGCCGCGCGCCCGGCATTGGTCAGCTGGTACCAGCCTTTCTGCGACACGTTGTCGAACACGAAGCGCGAGTAGATGTCCTGGAAGCCGGCCAGCGGCGCGCCGGTGATGACGCTGCCGAACCCGGAGAAGCCCAGTCCGTGCGCGATCTCGTGCATGACCACATTGAGGAAGTTGGTCTTGCCGGCGGGCGTGTTGCCATCAAGCCCGTAGTACCAGCCCGAACCCGGCGAGCAGGGCGAGCCATCGGGATTGGTCAGGCCGAAGGACGCATTGAAACGGCTGATGATGTCCACGCCGGCGCCGCCCTGCAGGTCCTCGCCGATGAGCGCGTCGGCCAGGGCGCCGTGGTAGAGCGTATCGGGCTGGCCGGGCTCGGTGAGGATGTAGATCGGCGAGGTGCCCGCCGAACCCAGCACCGTGCCGGTGGCATCGCAACGCAGCGGCTGGAAACTG
This sequence comes from Pseudoxanthomonas sp., assembly GCA_041919795.1. GTDB lineage: Bacteria > Pseudomonadota > Gammaproteobacteria > Xanthomonadales > Xanthomonadaceae > Pseudoxanthomonas_A. The sequence goes on from JAYRTC010000011.1 coordinate 74,989, forward strand.
GCCTGCACGCGGATTTCCGCGTTGCTTACCAGCACCGCGCCCCATAGATCGGCGGCGAACTGATAGGCGATGCGGCGCTGTTCGCCGATGCTGGTGCCGGGGTTGCCGCCCGCGGGCGCCAGCGGCGTGGGATCGTTCAGGCCCTGTCCGGCGGGATCGGCATTGACCGGTATGACGTTGGCGGCGAGGGCGTTGCCGGCGAAGAGTGCGGCGCTGAGGCAACCAAGCAGGAGAGTCTTGTTCATTTCACTTCTCCCTGCTTGTCCTGCGCCGGCAGCGATTCGCCTTCCGCCAGATGCTGGTAGGTCACCGTGCCGTCGGCGTGACGCACGGCGACCAGGTTGACCATGCGGTCTTCCGGCAACTGCAATTCGACGATGCCCTGCGCGGTGATGCGCCTGCTCTCGATCGCCTCCTGTTCGGTCTTCGGCGGCGTGACGCGCTGCGCCTTGCTGTTTGCGTGGCCACGGACGAAATCGCCCTTGTCGCGCTTGCCCTTGCCGTTCTGCGATTGGGCGACGACCGGCGCGATGATGCTCACGGCGCCGAGCAAGGCGACGACCGTGACCGATACCTGCTTGATGGCTCTGGGTTTCACGAGTGGAACTCCTTTGCGAGTGACGGGCGGGGGCCCGAAGACGTTGCGACCGACGCCTCCCCCTGGGAGCGGCCGATGCGTGGGGGCCCCTGTATTCCGGATGCCCCGACCACGCACCGACCCTAGTCAGTCGGCCTTGCCATGACAAGACTGGAGCGACTCCTTTCCTATGCCACTCCCCCAGCGCCGCAGGTTCGCCCGGACACGCGCCGGGAAAACCCAGCAGCGGCAATCCTCTTTCCCATGGGAACCGGACCTGTCCGCGGGCAGCCGGCGAGACAACAGGCCGAAACCGGCGCGGTCTTTGTTGCGAGACAGCAAGACCCTGCGTGAAGGACACGGCCCGACGGGGCCGGGGTGATGTTCAACCCGGCGACGAGGTTGACGATATCCACCCGCGACCATGGCGGGTATCGCGCGCGGCATTCCCGAACCTCGCGCGCAAGCAGGGAGAGGCTCGGCCGCAAGGCCCCGGATACTCACGCGCAAGACCGCGAGGCTTGCGAGCGAATGCGCCAAGGCTCGACCGCGACACCCGCTGTGTCGTGGCCGACTCCCCGGTGTGTCGCGCGCAACACTGCGGAACCCGGCGCCGACACGGCCCATGCTTGCGCTCGACATCCGCGCGCCTTGCGCGCGAGGCCCGGGGAGTCGCGCGCGGCACTGCCCGATGTCGCGACCGGGATTGCGAAAGTGGCGTAGTGGATAGAGTGAAGTGGCGGTGTCGAACAGGCGCCGGATTCAGCCCAGCCAACCGTTCGTCGCGGCCTTGCGCGCATACCAGTAGAGGTAGAGCGCGATCACCACCAGCATCGCCGGCATCGCCAACCCGGCCGGTCCGTAGGCCTGCCATGCGGGCGTGGCCACGAAGATTCCCGCCATCTGCACCACGATGGCCAGCAGCGAAACCAGGAACAACGCTGGCGCCAGGCGCTTCTTCAGCAACAGGGCGAGCGATCCGAGCACGCCGAACACGACCGCCACGCCAAAGGCGATGTTGATCCAGTCCGGCGTGGCCGCATGCACCTGCTGCTGCGCGGCCGGCATGGCGGCGACCATCTCGGGAGTCAGGCGCACCTGCACGACGAACATCGCCAGGCCGATCAGGTTCCATACCAGGGCCACGAAGGCGATCACCCAATAGGTCCAGCGGCGTGGAACAACGTTGGTGATATTCATCCTTTCCTCTCCCAAGAAGTGATGGTGGGCCGGTCATGTCGGCTGGCGCGCCATGATGCCACGCCCTTGTAGGAGCGCCCCATGGGCGCGAGCTCTTGATTTGTTTCGCGATCGGATCGAAAGGCTCGCGCCCATGGGGCGCTCCTGCGGATGGGTGAGGTTCGACGCCTAAGCCCTCGCCCCACCCTCTTCCGGCCTGACCTTGAACCACGCCGCGTACAGCGCCGGCAGGAACAACAGGGTCAATGCGGTGGCCACGGTCAGGCCGCCCATGATCGCCACCGCCATCGGGCCGAAGAACGCGCTGCGCGACAGCGGGATCATCGCCAGCACCGCGGCCATCGCGGTCAGCACGATCGGGCGGAAGCGGCGCACGGTGGCGTCGATGATCGCGTGCCAGCGGTCGTGGCCGGCGTCGATGTCCTGCTGGATCTGGTCGACCAGGATCACCGAGTTGCGCATGATCATGCCGGCCAGGGCGATCGTGCCGAGCATGGCCACGAAACCGAACGGCACCCGGAAGATCAGCAGGGCGAAGGTCGTCCCGATCAGGCCCAGCGGCGCGGTCAGCATGACCAGGGCCATGCGCGAGAAACTGCGCAATTGCAGCATCAGCAGCGTGGCCACGACCAGCAGGAACAACGGCATGCCCGCGGCGATGGATTTCTGCCCGCGTCCGGAATCCTCGACCGTGCCGCCGGTTTCCAGCAGGTAACCTTCCGGCAACGACGCACGGATTTTTTCCAGCGTCGGCAGGATGTCCGCGGTGACCGACGGCGCGGTCACCCCATCGCGGATGTCGGCGCGCACGGTGACCGTGGGCAGGCGGTTGCGATGCCAGATGATGCCGTCCTCGAATGCGTATTCGATATTGGCGATCTGTGACAACGGCACGCTGCCGCTGGGCGTGGGCACGGCCAGGCTGCCGAGAAGGTCCAGGCGCGCGCGTTCCTCATCGGGACCGCGCAGCAGGATCTCGATCAGTTCGTTGCCTTCGCGATAGGTGCTGACGCGCAAGCCGGACAGCGAACTGGCGAGGAAGTGCGAGACGTCGGCGGTGCTGACGCCCAGCGCGCGGGCACGGTCCTGGTCGATGGCCAGGCGCACGACCTTGCTGGGCTCGTCCCAGTCCAGGTTGACGTTGGTGACGTCGGGATTGCTGCGCACCTGCGCGGCGACCTGCCGGGCCAGCGCCTGGACCCGGTCGATGTGTTCGCCGGCGACGCGGAACTGGATCGGATAACCGACCGGCGGGCCGTTTTCCAGCCGGGTGACACGGAACTGCAGTTGCGGGAATTGCGGACCGACTTCCTCGATCATCCAGCTGCGCAAGGCCTCGCGCGCCGGCAGGTCCTTGGCGGTGACCACGAACTGGGTGAAGTTGGCCTGCGGCAGTTGCTGGTCCAGCGGCAGGTAGAAGCGCGGCGAACCGGTGCCGACGTAGGCGACGTAGTTGTCGATGTCGGTGCGCGTGGCCAGCAATTTCTCCAGTTTCTCGGCCTGGGCCTGGGTGGAGCGCAGCGAGGAGCCCTCGGCCAGTTCCAGATCGACCATCAGCTCGGGCCGGGTCGAATCGGGGAAGAACTGCTGCGGCACGAAACGGAACAGCACGATGGACAGCACGAAGGCGAGCACGGTGATCCCGATCACCAGCCAGCGATGGCGCAGGCAGGCATCGAGCAGCTTGCGGTAGCGCTGGTAGAAGCGGCTCTGGTAGGGGTCATGCTCATGGCCGTCGTGGACCTTGGGCGCGAGCACATCGGCGAAGGCGGGGAAACGATCCGCCAGGCGCTCGCGGAAACCATTCCAGCGCGCCGCCAGCGAACCGGCTTTCGGTGGCCGCGGCTGATGCAGGTCGGGCAGCATCTTGTCGCCCAGGTAGGGGATGAACAACACCGCCGCGATCCACGAAACGACCAGGGCGATCGTCACCACCTGGAACAGCGAGCGGGTGTATTCGCCGGTGCCCGAAGCCGCGGTGGCGATGGGCAGGAAGCCGGCCGCGGTCACCAGCGTGCCGGTGAGCATCGGGAACGCGGTGGAGGTGTAGGCGAAACTGGCCGCGCGCATGCGGTCGTAGCCCTGCTCCATTTTTATCGCCATCATTTCCACGGCGATGATCGCGTCGTCCACCAGCAGGCCCAGCGCCAGCACCAGCGCGCCCAGCGAGATCTTGTGCAGGCCGATGTTGAAGTAATGCATCACCGCGAAGGTCATCGCCAGCACCAGCGGGATGGTCACCGCCACCACCAGGCCGGTGCGCAGGCCCAGCGAGAAGAAGCTCACCAGCAGCACGATGACCACGGCCTCGGTCAGCACGCGTACGAATTCGCCGACCGAATCCTCGACCGAATGCGGCTGGTCGGAAACCTTGCGCAGCTGCATGCCGGTGGGAATGGTTTTCTGCAGGCGTTCGAATTCCGCGTCCAGGGTCTTGCCCAGGCGGACGATGTCGCCGCCGTTCTTCATCGCCACCGCCAGGCCGATCGCGTCCTGGCCCATGAAACGCATCTTCGGCGCCGAGGGATCCGCGAAGCCGCGATGCACTTCGGCGATGTCGCCCAGGCGCACGGTGCGGCCACCGGCCCGGATCGGGAAATCGCGAATGTCCTCGACCGAGGCGAAGGCGCCGCTGACCCGCAGCTGCACGCGGTTGCTGGTGGTCTCGAAGAAGCCGGCCGGGGTCACCGCGTTCTGCTGGTCCAGCGCCTGCTGCACCGTGCTCAACGGGATGCCGAGCGTGGCCAGCTTGGTGTTCGACAATTCGATCCAGACCTTCTCGTCCTGCAGGCCGATCAGTTCCACCTTGCCGACGTCGGCGACGCGCTGCAGTTCCAGCTGGATGCGGTCGGCGTAGTCCTTCATCACCGCGTAGTCGAAGCCCGGACCGGTCAGCGCGTAGATGTTGCCGAAGGTGTCGCCGAACTCGTCGTTGAAGAACGGACCGACCACGCCTTCGGGCAGCGTGGCGCGGATGTCGCCGACCTTCTTGCGCGCCTGGTACCAGAGCTCGGGGATCTCTTCGGAATGCATCGAGTCGCGGGCCACGAAGATGACCTGCGATTCGCCGGGACGCGAATACGAACGGATGAATTCGTAATTGCCGGTGGTCATCAGCGCCTTCTCGATGCGCTCGGTGACCTGCTGGGAAACTTCATTCGCGGCGGCGCCCGGCCACACCGTGCGCACCACCATCACCTTGAAGGTGAAGGGCGGGTCTTCGGACTGGCCCAGGTGCCGGTACGACCACGCGCCGATCAGGCCGAGCACGATCATGGCGTACAGTACCAGCGCGCGATGGGTCAGCGCCCATTCGGAGAGATTGAAGCGCTTCATGGCTTAGTCCGTGTGAATTGAAAGGTTGCTTGCCGATGCGCCGCTTCGCGCCGCACCCCCATCCCTGCCTTCCCCCGCAAGCGAGGGAAGGGGAGTCGGTGCCGGGCATGAATCGTGTCGTGTCGTTTCAATTCCCACTGACATGACCTCGCTCCGCTTCATTTGAATTTGATGGGCCGGTTCTCGTGATCCACCGGCGATACCGGCTGGCCTTCGCGCAACAGATGCCCGCCGGCGGCGACCACCCAGTCGCCGGCCTTGACTCCGGCCAGCACCGGCACGTCGGTTTCGCCATAACGACCCAGCCGCACGGGGTGCGACTTCACTTTGCCGCTCCGCGGATCGACCACCCACACCGCCGTGGCGCCGCCTGCGCCGCGCTGGATCGCCGACAGCGGCAGGCTGAAGGCGGCTTCGCTGCCGGTTTCCTGCACATAGACGCGGGCGCTCTGGCCCAGCTCGACCGCCTTGGCCGCATCGCCAACCAGGTTGACGCGGGCGGCGTAGGTGCGGGTCTGCGGGTCGGCGGCGGGTGAGATTTCGCGGATCGTGCCGGGCAGGCGCTCATCCGGCGCGTTCCATAATTCCACCAGCACCGGCTGGCCGACGACGAACTGGCGAATGCGGTTCTCGGGCAGCGAAATGGCGACTTCGCGGCCCAGGTCGGCGGCCAGGGTGAACACGGTCTGGCCGGCGGCGACGACCTGCCCGGCCTCGGCCTGGCGCGTGGCGATGACCCCATCGCGCGGCGCACGCAATTGCGAGTAAGCCGCCTGGTTGCGGGCCTCGTCGAGCTGCGCGCGGGCGGCAAGGGCCTGGCCTTCCGCGGCCTTGTAGGCGGCGTTCTGCGCATCGTAGGCGGATTGGCTGACCAGCTTGTCGCCCACCAGTTTGGCGTAGCGGTCGCGGTCGCCGCGGGCGCGGGCCAGGTCGGCCTGCGCGGCGGCGAGCTGGGCCTGGGCGGACTGGGCCCGCAGGTTGAGATCATCGGCATCCAGCACCGCCAGCACCTGACCTTGCTTGACCCGGGTGCCCGCATCCACGTCGCGGCGGACCAGCTTGCCGCCGACCCGGAACGAAAGCGCGCTTTCCTCGCGGGCACGCACTTCACCGGCATAGGCGGACAAGGCCGCCTGCGCGCCGCCGCCAGGGTGCGTCACCAGCACCGGGCGCGCGGTCCCGGTGGTTTCGGTCGGGCCGCCACAACCGGCAAGGCCGGCGAGCAGGACGAGGATTGCGGGAAGGCGCAAACTGCTCACGGGCAAACTGCTCATGGATCGGACACTCTGTGTGGGCCGCAAGGCCGGGCAATAATGGACCTTGCGGTATAGTATAAATATCGTACCGATTAGTCTAGTATTCACCTATGGTCAGCAATACCCCTTCTGCCAGCCGTCCCAAGGCAGCGGCCAAGCCCGCAAGTCCCGGCCGCCCCAAGGACCTGGGCAAGCGCGCCGCGATCCTGGAAGCCGCCAAGCGGCTGTTCTCGGACCTGGGTTTCAACGGCGCCAGCATGGACCAGATCGCGGCCGGGGCCGGGGTCTCCAAACTCACCGTTTACAGCCATTTCGGCGACAAGGAAGCCTTGTTCTCCGCCGCGGTGCGGGCCAAGTGCGAGGAGATGCTGCCGGACGACCTGTTTGCCGAGGAGCTGAAAGGCCCGTTGCGCGCGCAACTCCTGGCGATCGCCAACGCCTTCTTCGCCCTGGTCAGCAGCGACGAGGCGATCAGCACCCAGCGCATGATGATGGCCCTGGGCCAGGCCGACGATCCCTTGCGCAAGCTGTTCTGGGAAGCTGGCCCGCAGCGCACCCAGGATGCCTTCGCCAGCTTCCTGCGCTCGCGGATCAAGGCCGGGGAACTGGAAATCGTCGATGTGCCGTGCGCGGCCGGGCAGTTCTTCGCCCTGATCAAGGGCGAGATACACGGACGCATGGTCTGCGGCCTGTGCGCCAGGCCCCCGCGCGGCGACGTGTCCGCGCATATAGAGGCCACGGTGGACATGTTCCTGCGTGCTTATGCGGTGCGTTGAAGGTGGCCTCCTGGTTGCCGGGCAGGACAATGGTCGCGATGACTTCCGGCACTGCGTATTGGTGTACTACTACGGCGATGCTGTTGTTCAGCGGCACGCCGCCTCGAAACATGCCCCAAGCCGTTAAAATGCCCGGTTCCCGAGCAGGATGACCCCCATGACGATTGATTACAGCCAAGCCCGCGAAATGATGGTCGAGCAACAGGTGCGTCCCTGGGACGTGCTGGATGCGCGCGTGCTGGGCGTGCTGGCCACGCTGCCGCGCGAGGCCTTTGTTCCCGAGATCCATCGCGCGCTGGCTTATGCCGACGTGGAAATTCCGCTGGGCCACGGCCAGAAGATGATGAAACCGGTGGTCGAAGGCCGCACCCTGCAGAGCCTGCTGTTGCAGCCCGGCGAAGAAGTGCTGGAAATCGGCACCGGCGGCGGTTATCTCGCCGCCTGCATGGGCGCATTGACGCGTGAAGTGGTCAGCCTGGAAATCCAGCCCGAACTCGCCGACCGCGCGCGCGCGCAGCTCGACGCCAGCGGATACGGCGGCAACGTGCGCATCGAGAACGTGGATGCGCTGCACTACGCCACCGAACGCCGCTTCGACGCGATCTGCGTCACCGCCGCGGTGGAAACGCCGCCGCCGCATTTCCTGCAATGGCTGCGTCCGGGCGGCCGCTTGTTCGTGGTTCGCGGCCGCTCGCCGGTGATGGAAGCGGTGCTGGTCCACAACGAAGTCAACGGACCGCGCATTGAATCGTTGTTCGAGACCGATCTCGCCTATCTTGCCGGCGCCGCTCCCGCGCCGGCATTCGTCTTTTGATTCGAACCCTCAATTTTTTTGACTTTATCTGTTTGCAATCCTCTGATTTGAACCAAGGAAACCGCATGAGCCGCCGCCCCCTCGTCCTCGCGCTCGCACTGGCCTTGCCGGCCTTCGCCAGCATCGATGCAGCCAGCGCCACCGACCTGATGCAGACCTACGAACTCGCCCGCGCCGGCGACCCGCAGCTGGCCGCCGCCGAATCCGGCCGCCTGGCGCAGAAGGAAGGCGCGGTGCAGGCGCGAGCCAACCTGTTGCCGCAGATCGACGGCAGCGCCTCGATCAAGCGCAGCCGCAGCGAGGACGACGGCGTGCCGGGCAGCCTGACCAACACCTCCCGCAGCTACGGCGTCAGCGTCAACCAGTCGGTGTTCGACTTCGGCCGCTATTCGACCCTGCGCGGGCAGAAGGCCCTGAGCCAGGCCGCCGACTTCGACCTGGAAGCGGCCAACGATTCGCTGATCACCCGCACCTCCGCCGCGTACTTCAACGTGCTGGTGGCGATCGAGACCCTGGCCGCGGCCGAGGCGCAACAGACCGCGCTGCAGAAGCAGTTCGACTACGCGCAGAAACGCCTGGACGTGGGCCTGGCCCCGATCACCGACGTGCATGAAGCCCGGGCCCAGTTCGACAGCGCCCGCGCCAGCGTGATCACCAGCCAGAACGCGTTGAAGGATGCGTACGAAGCCCTGACCGAAATCACCGGCCAGCCGATCACCAACCTGAAGGCGCTGCCGGATGATTTCCGCCCGGTGCTGCCGACCGACCACAACGCCGATGGCTGGGTGGAAACCGCGGTCGCCACCAACCCTGCGCTGAAGTCGCTGGAATACCAGGTGCAGTCGGCCGATGCCGGCGTGACCACCGCGCGCGCCGGGCATCTGCCCACGCTGTCGCTGGGCGGCAGCTGGGGCAAGGATGCGGCCTGGGGCGATACCTCCAGCGGCAGCGGTACCGGCACCACGGTCGGCCTGACCCTGAGCGTGCCGATCTTCTCCGGTGGCTACACCCAGTCGCGGGTTCGCCAGGCACTGGCCAACCGCGACGCGGTGCAGGACGGCTACGAACAGCAGAAGCGCGCGATCGTGCGCAACACCCGCAACGCCTACCAGACCCTGGAAGCGGGCATCAGCGAGATCGAGGCGCGGCGCCTGGCCCTGGTTTCGGCCAAGGCCGCGTACGAAGCCTCGCAGGTCGGCCTGGAAGTCGGCACCCGCACCGTGCTGGACGTGCTGATCAACCAGCAGAATCTTTTCCAGGCCCAGCAGAACTACGCGCTGTCCAAGTACAACTACCTGCAGAACCGCCTGCTGCTGGACCAGGCCGCCGGCACCCTGGACGGCAGCGACGTGCAGGACGTGAACCGCCTGCTGACCGTGGACGCGGACGCCCAGCTGACGCCCACCAGCAACTGATCTTTCCGCAACACGCAACACCCGGACAACGACGGGCCTGGCCCGTCGTTGTTGTTTGTGCGGAGGTGAATCTTCCGGATCCGGGCATGAGCGGGATGGTTCTCGAAATCCGTGCGGTAGCCGTGAGCCGGTAACCGGTAGCCGGAAATCAAGAGCCAACTCCCGTTTCCCGTTTCCCGTTTCCCGTTTCCCGGCTACCGACTACCGACTACCGACTACCGGCTTTCAGCTGACCACCCCCCGCGCCCGCAGGCGCGCAATTTCATCGGCCTCCACGCCCAGCTCCAGCAACAGCTCGTCGGTCTGCTGGCCCAGCAGCGGCGGCGCATGCCGGTACTGCACCGGCGTGGCCGAGAACTTGAGCGGACTGGCGACCAGGCGCAACGCGTCGGCATGCGGATGCGGCATGGTCACGGTCATGCCGCGCGCCCGGACCTGCGGGTCGGCGAACACGTCGGCGATATCGTTGACCGGGCCGCAGGGAATCCCGGCGGCTTCCAGCAGCGCCAGCCATTCCTGCCGGCCACGCAACAGGAAACGTCCGGCCAGCAGCGGAACCAGCGCCTCGCGATTGCGCACGCGCGCGGCATTGCTGGCGAAGCGCACGTCTTCGGCCAGCGCCTCGCAACCGGCGACCGCGCAGAAACGCGCGAACTGGCTGTCGTTGCCGACCGCCAGGACCAGGTGGCCATCGGCGGCTTCGAACACCTGGTAAGGCACGATGTTCGGATGCCCATTGCCCATGCGTTGAGGCACCTGTCCGCTGGCCAGGTAATTGCTGCCCAGGTTGGCGAGCATGGCCACCTGGGTATCCAGCAGGGCCAGGTCGATCGCCTGCCCTTCCCCGGTCGCATCGCGATGGCGCAGCGCGGCCAGGATCGCGACCGTGGCGTACATGCCGGTGAACAGATCCGTCACCGCCACGCCGACTTTCTGCGGCCCCGCGCCGGGCAGGCCGTCGCGCTCGCCGGTCACGCTCATCAGGCCACCCCTGCCCTGGATGGCGAAGTCGTAGCCGGCGCGTGAGGCATGCGGCCCGTCCTGACCGAAGCCGGTGATCGAGCAATACACCAGGCGTGGATCGGCGGCGTGCAGGGTCGCCGCATCCAGGCCATAGCGGCGCAGGTCGCCGACCTTGAAGTTTTCCACCAGCACATCGCAGCGCAAGGCCAGCCGGCGCAACAACGCCTGTCCTTCCGGGGTGGCGATATCCACGGCCAGCGAACGCTTGTTGCGGTTCGCGCACAGGTAATACGCCGACTCGCTGCCCTCGCCGCCGGCGCCATCGGCCAGGAACGGCGGGCCCCAGGCGCGGGTGTCGTCGCCGCTGCCGGGGCGCTCGATCTTGATCACGTCCGCGCCCAGGTCGGCCAGGGTCTGCGTGCACCACGGGCCGGCCAGCACCCGGGAAAGATCCAGCACGCGGATGCCCGCAAGCGGCTGCGCCGTGTTCGCGACGGCGGGCGAATGGCTCATGCGTGGCTCTGGTCCCTGTTTTTCGCTGCCACCGGCAGGTCGGCCGCGATCATCTCCAGGGTGCGCTGCAATGCGCCGCGCCCTTCTTCGACCAATCTGCGCCCCGCTTCGGCCATGGCCACGCGGCGGGTTTCGTCCTGCAACAGCATGGCCAATGCCTCGCCGACGCCATCGCCATCGGCACGCACCTCCAGCGCCTGCGCCTCCCGCAGCCGCTTCGAGATCTCGACGAAATTGTGCAGATGCGGGCCGGTGACCATGGCGGTGCCGACCGCGGCCGGTTCCAGCAGGTTGTGTCCGCCAACCGGCTGCAGGCTGCCGCCGACGAAGGCGACCTGGGCGCAGGCGTAGAACGCCATCAGTTCGCCCATGGTATCGATCACGAACACATCGTCATCTTCGCCCGGCCAGGCGGATTTGCCGCGCATGGCGACCTTCCAGCCGGCGGCCTGGGCCTGTTCGGCCACGCGCGGAAAACGCTCGGGATGGCGCGGCGCCCACAGCAGCAGCAGCTCCGGCCAGCGCGCGCGCAAGCGTTGGTGGATGGCGACCACGGCGGCCTCTTCGTCCTCGTGGGTGCTGGCGGCAATCCACACCAGGCGCAGCCCCAGGCGCTTCCTGAAGGTCCGCGCGAAATCTTCCAGTCCCTCGGGCGCGGCGATGTCGAACTTGAGGTTGCCGGTATCGATCACGCCTTCGCGCGACGCTCCCAGGGCGACGAAGCGCCGGGCATCGGCGGAGGATTGCGCGCCGATGCGCCGCAGCGTGCGCAGCACCCGCGCGATCAGCGGCGCCAGCACCCGGTAACCGCGCAGCGAACGCGCCGACAACCGCGCGTTGAGGATGTAGGTGGGAATGCCGCGATCGCGGCAAGCGAACAACAGGTTGGGCCACAACTCGGTTTCCATGACCAGCGCCAGTCGCGGCTGGTAATGGCGCAGGAAACGATTGACCGCGCCGGGCAGGTCGTAGGGCACGTACACGTGTTCAAGCTCATCGCCCCACAACGCGCGCACCCGCGCCGAACCGGTCGGGGTGATGGTGGTGACCAGCCAGCGCCATTCCGGATGCGCCTTGCGCAGCGCATCGATCACCGGCGCGGCGGCATTGACCTCGCCCAGCGACACCGCGTGCAGCCACACATCGACCTGCCGCGCGGGCTGCGGGTACGAGGCGTAGCGCTCGTTCCAGCGCTGGAAATACTCGTGGAAGCGGAAGCCGCGCCAGATCAGGTGATAGACCGTGACCGGCGTCAACACATAAAGCACCGCCGAATACAGGCCACGCAGGAAACGCTCGGTCAGGTCCATCCGCATCGCGAAAGGATAACCAACTGAACCGTTAGAATCGCTGTATGGCAGAACACCGAACCGACAGCGACCCGGCCCCGATGGGTTGGCGCCAATGGCCGGCGTGGCTGGGCATCGGCCTGGCCACGCTGCTGGCGCGGCTGCCGTGGCGCCTGCAGCGCGTGCTTGGGCGCTGGCTGGGCGGATTCCTGCACGCGGCCCTGCGCGATCGCCGGCGCGTGGCCGAACGCAATATCGCCTTGTGCTTCCCGGAACTGGAAGGCGCGCAACAAGCCGCGCTGGCGCGCAAGAGTTTTTCCGAACTGGGCATCGGCCTGTTCGAATTCGCCCGCGCCTGGTGGGGCAGCGTGCAACCGATGCGCCATGACCTGCGCGTGGAAGGACTGGAGCACCTGGCGGCCGCGCGCGAAGGCGGGCGCGGGGTGATCGTGATTTCCGGCCACTTCACCACCCTGGAGATCGCCGCGCGGTTGATGTGCGATCACGCGCCGCTGGCCGGCATGTACCGTCCGCACGACCAGGGCGCGATGGAGTGGGCGGTCAAGCGCGGTCGCCTGCGCTATGCCTCGCACATGTTCACCCGCGAGGAATTGCGACCGGCGTTGAAGCACCTCAAGCAAGGCGGATTGCTGTGGTTCGCGCCGGACCAGGACACGCGGCGCGGGGAAAGCGTGTTCGTGCCGTTCTTCGGCCGCCCCGCCCACAGCCTGACCTCGACCCACCAGCTGGCGCGATTGTCCGGCGCGGCGGTGATCGCCTTCGCCCACGAACGCCGCGCCGATGGCGGCTACACCTTGCGCCTGTCGCCGGCGTTCGCGGATTTCCCCAGCAAGGATGCCACTGCCGACACCGCGCGGGTGATGGCGGCGATAGAAGCGATGGTGCGAGAAGCGCCATCGCAATATTTATGGATCCACCGCCGCTTCAAGCGCCAGCCGGATGGCAAGGGCGAGCTTTACCGCTGAAGAAACCCTCGTGGGAGCGCCGTCCCGGCGCGAGCTTTCCGATCCGTCGCGCAAAAGCAAGAGCAGCGGGGCAAGCCCCGCTCTACGGGTTATTGGTTTTTGCGGTAAATATCCGCTTCTCCCGGCGGACGGGTCTTGAAGCGCCGGTGCACCCACAGGTACTGCTCGGGATGCTGGCGCACCGCTTTTTCCAGTTCGGCCATGTAGCGCGCCGCATCGGCGGCCGGATCGCCGCTGGGCCAGCCGCTCCATTGCGGCTCGATCCGCAATCTGTAGCGGCCGTCCGCATCGCGATGGAACCAGAACGGCAGCACCACCGCCTTGCCGCGCTGGGCGAGTTCCGGGGTCGCGGTCAGGGTCGCGGCGGGGATGCCGAAGAACGGCACGAACGCGTTCTGGTAGGTGAAGTTCTGGTCGGCCGAATACGCGACCACGCCGCCGCTGGAAAGCACCCGCAACAACCCGCGCACGTCCTTCTTGGCGATGGCGCCGGCAAAACGGCTGCGCCGCGCACGGTCGAACATCGCCTCCAGGCAGCGATGGTTGTTGCGCCGGACCACCACGTGCACCGGTTGCGCGGCGAGTTCCTGCAACAACCGCGCGCACAGTTCCGAAGGGGTGTAGTGCCCACCGAACAGCAACACGCCGCGTCCCGCCGCGGTCGCCGCGCGCAGGTGCTCGATGCCATCGATTTCCGCCAGGCCGGCCAGTGCGGGCGCGGGCGCATACCAGGCGCGGACCAGTTCCAGCGCGCCGGTGGCGGTCGCACGCAGGTTGTCGCGCAAGAGGCGCTCGCGTTGCGCTTGATCGAGTTCCGGGAAACACAAGGCGATATTGATGCGCGCGTAGCGCCGGCGCTTGCCCATCACCGGCCACAACAGCCAGGCCAGCGCATGCCCCAACCACAACAAGATCGATTGCGGCAGGCGGGAAATGCACGCCGCCAGCAAGTCCAGCGGCGCGATGAACCAGCAGCGCGCCGCGTTGCCTTCAGTCATCGTCCCGGGCCAGCAGACTGCCCGAATACAACGCCGCCAGCAGCAGGGTCAGCCCGCCCCAGAAGGTGGAATAAAACGCCAGGTGAGTGTTGAACGGAAACACGGTGACGCCCAGCGCCAGCATCGCCGGCCGCGCGCGGTCGCGGGCTGCGGGCGTGGCGTAACGCCAGGCGCGCCAGGCCAGGGCCGCACCCGCCAGCCACAGCAACAGGCCGATCACGCCGGTCTCGCTGAGGATTTCCAGGACGATCTGGTGGGCGTGGTGGGCGGGGCCTTCCCCCCAGGCGGGAACGACCCCGGGATCCGGATCGCAGGCGGGGAATTCCTCGCGGAAGTTGCGCGCGCCCACACCGTTGACCGGGTGTTCGCCGACCATGCAGGTCGCCGCGCGCCAGATTCGCGTGCGTCCGGACAAGGCCACGTCCACGCCGCTTTCATCGGCGGTCAGGACATGCGCGGTGCGCTGGATGCGCTCCTGGAATTGCGGGGAGAAAAAAGTCAGCGCGACCAGCGTCGCCGCGCCGAAGGCGAATACGCCGAGCAGTTTCTTCCAGCCCAGCAGACGCCAGCCCGAGAACACCAGCACCAGGGTGAAGGTCAGCCACGCCGCGCGTGCGCCGGCCAGCAGGATCACCATGCCGATCGCCGCCGCGGCCAGCGACCAGCCGAGCAGGCCGAAGCGCTTCGCCACCGCGAACAGGGCGAACGGCGACAGGCTGGCCAGAACCACGCCGAGCTTCAGGTTGCACGGCCCCAGGATGCCGCTGAGGCGGTCGATCGCGGCGGCTTCGGCGGCCGTGCACATGCTCCGCCCGCTGATCAGGTGCTTGATCTGGTCGATGCCCCAGAACAGCGGACTGGTGCCCGAGGCGACTTGCAGCAACGCGTCCACGGTCCACACCGCGACGATGATCGCCAGGCCACCGAAGGTGATGCGACGACCGCGTTCATTGGCCACCGCCGAGGCCACCAGCCACAGGAACGGCAAATAACGCAGCCCGGTGGCGGTCTTGTAGAACGCATGCCTCGCGTCGAGGGCGTCGAACGAGGAGATGAGCTGCGGCGTCCAGTAAGCGAAGAACATCACGCTGGTCAGCGCCCAGGCCGGACCACTGAGCAGGCGCGTGCCGCCACGGAAACGCACCATCAGCAATTGCACGATGGCGGCCAGCGCGCCCAGCACCATGATCGCTTCGGCATAACCGGCGGCTGGCCACAAGGCGACATAAGTCAGTATCCAGGCCGGCGCCCAGCGCCAGCCGTGCACGATGGCCAGCGACGGATCAGTGGGCGGCGTGCGGGGAAGAGTCATCGGCAAGTTCCTGTGCAAGTTCCTGGACAAATTCCTGGTACAGGGCCAGCGTGGCCGCCTGCATGGCGCGCAGGGTATAGGGCATCGTAGCCAATGGCGGCGGCGGATGCCTGAGCAGCGCCTGCGCGGTGGCAACCAATGCAGTTTCGTCGAACACCGGCACCGCGCCGCCGGGCTGCAGCTCGGCCAGCAATTCGCCGACCCCGCCATGCGCCCAACCCAGCACCGGGCGGCCCACCGACAAGGCTTCGATCACGGTACGGCCAAACGCCTCGGGCTTGCGCGACAGTTGCAGCACCAGGTCCGAAGCGGCATACGCCTCGGCGATGCGCGAGGTTGCGGCGGTGAACGCCACCGCATCGCTGATGCCAAGCTTGGTCGCCTCGCTTTCCATCTCGGCGATGTAGTCCTCGCGCCCGGCTTCACGCGCGCCGGGCAACCACAGCCGCGCATCGCCGCCATCGCCACGCAGGGCGGCCAACAGGCGCAAGGCATCGACATGGCCCTTCAGCCGCGTGCCGCGTCCCGGCAGCAACAGCAATGGCCCTTCGCCACCTAGTTGCGGATGTTCCCTGGCGAATTCCCCGCGCAACGCGTCGTCGGGTTCCACGACGCGTGGAAACCGGCCCGTGTCGATGCCGCGCGGGATCACCCGCAGCTTGCCCGCATCCGTCCGCGGGTAGTGGCGCAGCAGGTACTCGCGCACCGTGTCGGAGACGCAGATGACACGCTCGCCATAAGTCATCACCGCGCTGTAGCGGCCGGGCGAGTTGAGCCCGTGCATGGTGGTGACGAAGTGCGGACGCCGCGCCGCGGCGATGCCCTGCACCGCCTTCCAGCCCAGCCACGCCGGCAATCGCGAACGCGCATGCACGATATCGACCTGTTCGCGCAGGAAGAGTTTGCGCAAGGCGGGAAGGTGACGGAAAGTCAGCAGCGACTTGCGCCCAATGTCGAGTGCGATGTGCTCGGCACCGGTGTTGCGCAAGGCGGGAAGCAGGCGACCGCCTGCGGAGACGACGATCGCCCGATGGCCGGCGGCGACCAGCGCTTCGGAAATCTCGATGGTGGAGCGTTCGACCCCGCCCGACTCAAGCGCGGGCAGCAGCTGGACCACGGTCAATCGACGCATCGGCATCGAGCCCGTGCGCGGAATGTCAATCAACGAGGACGAAATGCGAACTGCAGTAAGGGCACTGCACCTCGTGGTTCGGTGCTTCCTCGATGGCCAGGTACACGCGCGGATGCGAATTCCACAAGGCCATCGATGGCAACGGGCAACTCAGCGGCAGGTCGCCGCGATGCACGGTGTAGCGCTTCTCGGCATTGGCGGGCGCGGTGGCGGTCTGGTTCATGGCGGTTATTCGATGCAACGCGAGGGATTGCAGTCTAGCAGCCGGGTTCGTGCTGAAGAAGGTGAAGGGCGTGGATTGTTAGGCGGGCCGGCGGGCTTTGGTTTGGCTTTGGCTGTTGCCGTCCCAAGTCCCGTGAGGCGCGGCAAGCAGGACGGGGCAAACCCCGTAGGGGCGACGCACAGGGATGTGCGCCGTTTCCGTAGACACAGGATGTGTCTTACGGAAATTCCCCGGCCTGCTTGCGGACCCGGCGGCTTCATCGCCGGGCGCGCCGTAGGGCGGCTTTCTTTTGGTTACTTTTCTTTGCCGTTCAAAGAAAAGTGACTCGCGCGTCAGCGCGAAACGCTTTGACTGTTCCAAGCAAAAGCAACGTCAAAAGCACCCCTCCTCAATCCTCCCCTGCGCTGCGCGCAAGGGAGGAGGCCAGGAGCAATTACTTCGCCTTCGGCACGATCGCTTCGGTGGTGATCGACAACTTCACCTCATCGCTGACATTGGGCACATACAGGCCCACGCCGAAATCGCTGCGCTTGAGCGTCGCGGTCGCGTCGAAACCGATGATGCCGCGACCGTCGCCCAGCTTGTCGGCCTTGTTCAGGGTCACCTCCAGCACTACCGGCCTGGTGATGTCCTTGATGGTCAGGTCGCCGGTCACCTTGAGCTTGCCTTCGCCCGTGGCCTCGACCTGGGTGCTCTTGAAGGTGGCGGACGGGAACTTGATCGCATCGAAGAAATCCGCGCTGCGCAGATGCTCGTCGAAGTCCTTCACGAAGCCATTCAGGCCCGACAGCGGCAAGGTCACCTGTACGCTGGAGGCGGACACCTTTTCGGCGTCATAGACCAGGGTGCCGTCGGCCTCGCCGAAATTGGCGCTGGGATGCGAGAACCCCTTGTGGTTCCAGCTGGCCAGGACCAGGGTGTGGTTGGGATCGAGCTTGTAAGTGACCGGGGCGGCGAAAGCCGAACCGGCGAAGGCGAACAGGACGGCGACGAGCAGGGTCTTGCGCATGAGGTTCTCCCGGAGGCGGTGAGGGGTGTGGCAGCGGCGTGCTAGCCCATCGAATCGGATCGGCGAGCGCCTCGCCTGGACCGCTACTGTATTCCGCTTCGCAAAAGAAAACGCCGGCCGCGACAGGCGCGGCCGGCGTTGCCGGAGAACAACGGGGGCCGCGGCTTATTCGGCCTTGGGCACGCCCGCCTCGGTGGTGATGCGGATCTTGACTTCGTCGCTCACCGCCGGCGCATACAGACCCACGCCGAAATCGCTGCGCTTGAGCGTGGTGCTGGCATCGAAACCGATCGCCGGCTGCTTCTGCATGTTCTCGCCGACCTTGTTCAGGGTCACGTCCAGCACCACCGGCTTGGTGATGTCCTTGATGGTCAGGTCGCCGGTCACCTTGAGCTTGCCGCCGCCGAGGTCCTCGACCCGGGTGCTCTTGAAACTGGCGCTGGGGAACTTGATCGCGTCGAAGATGTCGGCACTGCGCAGGTGTTCGTCGAACTTGGCGCTGAAGCCGTTGAGTCCCGACAGCGGCAGGGTCACCTGCACGCTGGACTTGGCGACGTTGGCCGCGTCATAGACCAGGCTGCCGTCGGCCTGGCCGAAATGCGCGGTGGGATTGGAGAAACCGAAGTGGCTCCACTGCGCGATCACGTCGGTGTGGGCCGGGTCGAGCTTGTAGGTGACGGGCGCGGCGAAAGCCGAACCAGCGAAGGCGAACAGGGCGGCGGCGAGCAGAGTCTTGCGCATGATGGATTCCTTGATGGTTTTCGTGCGATGGGAACAGAAGGTGGGTTGGCGTGGAGTGAACTATTCGATCCGTGCCGCTTCATCGAAAGACAGGCGCGGGGAACGCGGAAACACGCCGGCGGGATCGCCATGGCCCAGGTTGACCAGGAAGTTGGACTTGATCGCGGTGCCGGCGAAGAAAGCCGCATCGACCTTGGCGTTGTCGAAGCCCGACATCGGGCCGGCATCCAGGCCCAGCGCGCGCGCGGCCACGATCAGGTACGCGCCCTGCAGGCTGCCGTTGCGGAACGCCTTGTCGTGTCGGCCTTCGCGCGGGCCATCGAACCAGCTCTTGGCCCCGACGGCATGCGGGAACAGGTACGGGATCTTCTCGTGGAAGTCCTCGTCGTAAGCCACGATCACCGTCACCGGCGCGGCGATGGTCTTCTTGTAGTTGCCCTCGTCCAGCGCCGGGCCCAGCTTGGCCTTGGCTTCCGGCGACTTGACGAAGACGAAGCGCGCCGGCGAGCTGTTGGCCGCGGTCGGACCCCACTTCAGCAGGTCATACAGCGCATGCAGCTGCGCATCCTCGACCGGCTGGTCGAGAAAGGCGTTCTGGGTGCGCGCGGTGCGGAACAACTGGTCCAGCGCGGTATCGTTCAAGACTGCCGACATGTAACGTCCTTGGAGGAATCAGGGTAAGAATCGGGAAGACTGCGGAGGCACGAGGCGCCGCAAATCGAAGGGGCAAGTGTAGAGTGTCCTGACAATGGAGGCATCCGGTCGCTTCGGAACGGATTGTTTTAGTTTTTGGAACGAATGACCCAGTCAACCATGGATTCGACACAGCTCTGGACCCTCACCGACGGCCATGCCGGCAACCGGCGCCAGGCCGATGCACTGGCCGCGACCCTGGGCTGCGGGACGTTCACGGACTGGTCGCTGCAGCCGCGCCTGCCGTGGAGCATGCTCGCGCCACGCCGTTTCACCGGCGCCGGCAACGCCTTCGGGCCCGCATTCGCCCAGGCGCTCGCGCAGCCACCGCGTCTGGCCATCGGTTGCGGGCGACAAGCCGCGCTGGCCACGCGCCTGCTGCGCGAACGCGGCAGCCAGGTCGTGCAGATCCTCGATCCGCGCATCGACACGCGACACTGGGACCTGGTGGTCGCGCCGGAACACGACCAGCTCCAGGGCAGCAATGTCGTCCCCCTGCTCGGCAGCCTGAACCCGGTCGACGACGCTTGGCTGTCGCAGGCGCGCAATGCGTTCGCCGTGTTCGCGGAACTGCCGCGGCCGCGCACCACGGTGCTGCTGGGCGGCTCCAGCGCGCATGCGCGCTTCGACCGCAGCGCCTTCGAGGTCCTGGCCTCGAAACTGGAGGTGGCGCTGGCCCGCGATGGCGGCAGCGTGCTGGTCACCACTTCGCGGCGCACGCCCGCCGACCTGATCGCCGCCCTGCGCCATCGCTACGTGGAAACCCCGGGCCTGGTCTGGTGCGGCGAAGCCGATGGCGCCAACCCGTATGCCGGCGTATTGGCCTGGGCCGATCGCATCGTGTGTTCGCCGGATTCGGTGAACATGGTTTCCGAAGCCTGCGCCACGCGCGTGCCGGTGCACGTGTTCGATCCATCGCGGGTCAGCGGGCGGCCGCGCCGGTTCCTCGATTCATTGCTCGCATCAGGGCGCATCCGCGCGATGGACACCACGCTCGCCTCGTTCCCGGTGGAACCGCTGCGCGAGACCGCGCGGGTCGCCGCGATCGTGCGCGAACGCCTGGGTTTGTAGAGCCGAGCTTGCTCGGCTGCTCTGGCTTCAAGCGAAAAGCAGCCGAGCAAGCTCGGCTCTACGCCCCGAAGGAAGTCCCCTTGCGGGACGGGGCTTTTGCTTCAACGCCAAAAGCATCGCGGGCAAGGCCCGCTCCTACCCATCGAACCGCAACCCCTGCGCACGCACCGCCGCATCCACCACCGATCGCGACGACGTCACCGTCTCGTTCTCCACCACCAGTCGCGGGCGCCGGTCCAGGGTGCAAACCAGGCCTTCGTTGACGAAAGCGGAATGCGCCTGCATCAACGATCGCGCGAGCGCGCCATCGAACAGGCCGGTCGCAGCCAACGCCTCGATCAGTCCCGGCGTGTCGCGCGGAACCAGCAATCCCGCATGCGCCGCGGATTCGCGCAGCACCAGGTACTGCAACAGGAATTCCAGGTCGACCAGGCCACCCGCGCCCTGCTTGAGGTCGAAGCGCGCGGCATCGCTGCGATCCAGTTCGGCGCGCATCTTCAGCCGCATCTTGCCGACTTCCTCGCGCAGTTTTTGCGCATCGCGTACTTGCGTCAGGGTCTGCGTGCGGATCGTGTCGAATTCGGCCAGCAACGATTCGTCTCCGGCGATGCCGCGCGCGCGCACCAGCGCCTGGTGTTCCCAGGTCCAGGCGCGTTCGCGCTGGTACTCGCGATAACTGGACAATGACGACACCAGCAGGCCCTTCGCCCCATCCGGGCGCAGGCGCACATCGACGTCGTAAAGACGGCCCGCGCCGGTGACCGCGCCCAGCAAGGCGACGAGCTTTTGCGCCAGGCGCGCATACCAGCGGCCTGCTTCGAGTGCGCGCGCGCCGTCGGAAACCGCTGCCTCCGGCGCGTCGAACAGGAACACCAGGTCCAGGTCCGAACCAAACCCAAGTTCTTCGCCACCCAGGCTGCCGTAGCCGATCACCGCGAAGCGCCCGCCTGCGACTTCACCATGCGCGGCGATCACTTCCGCCTGCACCCGGCATAACACCACGCGCACCACTTCGTCGGCCAGCCAGGCCAGCTGCCGGGTGCTGTCGCGCGCCGGCTGGCGTCCATCCAGCGCCGCCAGGGCGATGCGGAAACTCAAGGCCAGACGTATTTCGTTGAGCATGCGCAGGGCGATCTCGGGATCGTCCTCCTGCAAGGCGGTCGCGCATTCGCGACGCATCGCGGCGCGGTCGGGCATGGGTCCGCCGATGCGCGTGTCCAGCAATTCATCCAGCAGCAGCGGATACAGCGCCAGCCGCTCGGCCAGCAATGCGCTGCGGGCCAGCACTTCCACCAACCGGTTCAAGGCGCTGGGTTGCTCGTCGAGCAAGGCCAGGTAGCTGGTCCGGCGCAGGACCGCGCGCAACAGCGCCAGCAATCGCTTCAGCGCCGCATCGGGCTGCGACGATTGCGCGGTGGCCTCGAGCAGCGCGGGCAACACCCGGTCCAGCCGCGCGCGCGCGCCATCGGAGAGCCCGAGCACGCCGGCGGAATTGGCGAAATCGCGCAACGACGCATCGGCATCGCCGGGATCGGCGAATCCCGCTGCCGCCAGTGTCTCCGTGTCGCCGGATCCGGGCAGCGCGCGCCAGTATTGGGTCAACGCGCCCGCCACGGCTTCGTGCTGGCGCGGTGCCAGCAGTTCGCCGAATTCGGCGGCGACGCGCGCGCGCTGGATTTCCAGTTCCGCGCGCAAGGCGTCCCATTGCGTATAGCCCAATCCGTGGGCGATGCGCGCACGGTCGGTCGCGTCTTCCGGCAAAACATGCGTCTGCGCGTCGCGCAGCATCTGCAGGCGATTCTCCAGCTTGCGCAGGAAACGGTAGGCGTGGACCAGGGCTTCGCCGTCTTCGCATGAGATCCGCCGCGTTTCCATCAGCGCGCGCAGCGCCGGCAGCAACCGACGTTCGCGCAGGCTCGACTCGCGTCCACCATGGATAAGTTGCAGGGCCTGGGCCAGGAATTCGATCTCGCGGATACCGCCGGATCCGCGCTTGATGTCGTCGGCCAGTTCGCGGCGCGCCACCTCGGCGGCGATCGCGGCCTTCATGTCGCGCAGGCCGTCGAGCGCGGTGAAGTCCAGGTAGCGGCGATACACGAACGGACGCAAGGTCTGCAGCCAGTGTTCGCCGGCGTCGATGTCGCCGGCCACCGCCCGCGCCTTCAGCCAGGCATAGCGCTCCCAGTCGCGTCCCTCGCGCTGGAAATACTGGTCCATGCCGGCGAAGGACAGCGCGACCCGCCCGGCATTGCCGAACGGACGCAGGCGCAGGTCGACGCGATGGCAGAAACCGTCCACGGTCGGCTCATCGAGCAATTTCGCCAATTGCTGGCCGAGGCGCGCGAAATAGTCTTCCGCCGCCAGCGGTCGCGCGCCACTGGATTCGCCGCCTTGCGGATAGGCATAGACCAGGTCGATGTCGGAAGAAAAATTCAGCTCGCCACCGCCGAGCTTGCCCAGGCCGAACACCACCAGGCGTTGCGGTGTGCCGTCGGCCGCACGCACGATGCCGTGACGCCGCACGAATTCGACCTCCAGGGCGACGAGCGCGGTTTGCAGGCAGGTCTCCGCCAGCCGCGTGCTGCCAAGGAGGATCGCATCGACCTCCTCGAGGCCGAGCACGTCGCGCCAGACCAGGCGCGTGGATTCGGCGCTGCGGTAGCGACGCAGTTGTTCGGGCCACAGCGACGGGTCGTCGACCGCCAGCAGCGGTGGCGGCAACGGCATCGCGCCATCGTCGCGGGCGAGGATCGCCAGCAACCCGGGCTGTTTGCGCAGGGTTTCCTGGGCGAAATCGCTGGCGACAACCACCTTCGACAGGCGTGCGACGAAGGCGGCGTCATCGAGCAAGGCCGCGGATTGCGGCGAGCTTGCACGCAGCCGCGACAGGCCGCGCTCGATCAGCGCTTCGAGGGAGTCATTGGAAGTGGAATTGGCGACATCCATAGGATCGCGATTGTGTCACGCCCCATCATCGTCATCCCGACGCAAGCGGGGATCCGGGGTGGAGAGCCTTGCAAGGCCTGCGGACGACGAAGTACCGGCAAATCACCAATCGTCCCGGCTTGCGCCGGGATGACGACGGATGGAATCAGGCCGCCAACGACAGATCCGGTAACGCCGACTCGGCCACCAACTCGAGCCCGAACTGTTTCGCCATGTTCGCCAGCAACACAGGCTTCACCGCCGCCATGCCGGAGGGGCCGCCGAGATCGGCGAGCGTCGTCACCTGCAAGCCCTGGTAGCCGCAGGGATTGATCCGATGCCACGGCTCCAGGTCCATGGCGATGTTGAAAGCCAGGCCGTGGAAAGTGCAGCCGCGGCGCACGCGGATGCCGAGCGCGCCGATCTTGGCCCCGGCCACGTACACCCCGGGCGCGCCGTCCTTGCGCTCGGCGTGGATGTTCCATTCGGCCAGGGTGTCGATCATCGATTGCTCGATCCGGCACACGTATTCGCGCACGCCGGTCTTCAAACGTTTCAGGTCGAACAACGGATAGGCCACGATCTGTCCCGGCCCGTGGTAGGTCACCTGCCCGCCGCGATCGACGTGGACCACCGGGATGTCGCCCGCGGCAAGCACGTGTTCCGGCTTGCCGGCCTGGCCCAGGGTGAAGACCGGATCGTGCTCCACCAGCCAGATCTCGTCGGTGGTGTTTTCATCGCGCGCGTCGGTGAAGCGTTGCATCGCGCGCCACACCGGTTCGTACGCCTGGCGGCCAAGCTCGCGCACACGGCACGGCAATGCCGTCACAGCGTCCACTTCACTTCCGGGTGCGCGCGCAATGCGTTGTGCGCGGCATCGTATTGCTCGCGGTTTTCGGCGCGGAACCCGATCCGCACCGATACGTACTTGTTGTTGGCGGAATGCTTCCAGCTGATGCTCTCGGTAAGCACTTCGATGCCTGTGGCGGCCAGCAGCCGGGGAAGTTCGCGTTCCAGCCCGGCGTCGGCGCCACCCATCGCGCTCAGCTCGAAATTGCCGGGAAACTGGAAGCCGTGGTCGGGATTGTCTGATTTGATTTCCATGGACCGATTATTGGGCCATGACAGCGGAAACCCAAGTCAAGGCCCCCTGTGGGAGCGCTTTTTTGTGGGAGCGGCTTCAGCCGCGAGCTCTTCGCAACCTCGCGAAAGAAGCAAGAGCTCGCGGCTGAAGCCGCTCCCACAAAAGCCACCCACAAAAAAGGGCCGCATTCGCATGCGGCCCTTCGGATCAAGCAATGGAGCGAACCCGGATTACCTGGAAAGCTCGATGCTGGTGGAGTTGACCCAGCCCTTGTTGCCCAGTTCGTCTTCCACTTCCCACATCAAGCCGTCCTTGTTGCCGGTCGGGTACAGCATCATGCCCGGGTCCAGCGAACGCACGGCCTTGCCGGTGCCCTTGGAATTGGCCAGCAGGCGCGCCGCCTTGGTCACCGTCACCGCCTGGGTGGCGTTGGCGGCCGAGGCGTTGTCCGGCAGGCCGCCCAGCTGGCTGATGATGTCGGTATAGGCCTGCAGGTAGGCCAGGGTGATGACCTGGCCGAGTTCGGTGTTGGCGTAGCCCGAGACCCCGGCCGCGCCCCAGCCACTGCCGCCGAACAGGCCGCCGCCCGCGCCCCAGCCCAGGTCGGTCTTCTTGGCGTTGCCTTCGGCCATGGCCACCTGCTCGGAGGAACGCACGTCGGTGACGGTCAGGACCACGTCGGCGGTCTTCTTCTTGAAGTTGAGGCCACCGACGAGCGCGCCGGCGTTGCCACCGATCAGGCCGCCAAGGATGCCGCCCAGCGCGTTGCCGCCGGCGTTGCTGTTCTGGGAGATCAGGTCGGGCACCAGCACGTAGTCGGCGGCCTTGATCTGGCCCTTGCCGATGTTGGAGCGGCCGCGCAGTTCGCCGCTGGAAGCCAGCGCGCGCTCGTTCATCGCCGCGTTCATGCCGGCGCCGCGATCGACCAGGGTGAAGCAGCGCGACTTGTTGACGAAGACCTTGATCAGCTTGGACGGCGCCGGCAGTTGCTGGCCGGTCCACCAGTTGGTGGCGTCTTCCGGCTCGATCACCGAAATGCTGCCGAGCGGCTTGGCGCAGGTCGGGATCTGCGCGACCTGCTCCTTGCGCTGGTCCTGCGCGCTCTTGCGCTGGGCTTGCGCCGGTGCCGAGGACACGGCCAGGACCAGGCCGAAAAGACCCGCGGCCACGACCACGTGTTTGGACATATTGATGTTCATTGAATCTTCCCTATTGATGAGACATGCACGAACGCCGTCCGGCGTCCTCTTTTGCCGACTCGTTGCCGAAGGACGGATCGCCATGATCCAGGATGCTTCGAGGCCCCGACCCGGAATGATAGATCATGGGCGCGGCGCCAGGCGGTGGACGACGCCTGCAACTGCAGGACTCTGTGTAGAACGTGGAACCAGGCGTTTCCCGGCCAGCGCATTCCCCTGCCCGAGCATCGACCGGCAAAGAAAAACCGGCTTGCGCCGGTTTTCCTGTCCCATGGCGGATCGCTTATTCCGATTCCCACCACATCCAGAAGCTGTCCCACAGGCGGCGGAAGAAGCCGCCCTGCTCCACTTCGTTGAGCGCGACCAGCGGGGCCTGCGCCACCAACTTGCCGTCCAGGCTGACCTTGACCGTGCCGATGGCCTGGCCCTGCTTGATCGGCGCTTCCAGCACCTTGGGCACGTCCATGGACGGCTTCAGGTCGGCGTAGCGGCCGCGCGGCACGCCGACCAGCAACGGCTGGGCCACGCCCAGCTGCACCTGCTTGCTGGTCCCCTTCCATACGCGCTGCTGGGCGATGGCCTTGCCGGTTTCATACAGGCGGTGGGTTTCGAAAAAGCGGAAACCCCAGTTCAACAGCGCCATGCTGTCGTCGGCGCGGGCCTTCTCGGAAGTGGAGCCCATGACCACCGCGATCAGGCGCTGGTCGCCGCGCTGGGCCGAGCTCATCAGGCAATAACCCGCGCCGGAATGATGCCCGGTCTTGATCCCGTCCACCGCCGGATCGCGCCACAGCAGCAGGTTGCGGTTGGGCTGCGGATTCATCGCGCCCACCTTGTATTCCTTGATCTTGTTGTAGGCGTAGGTCTCGGGATAGTCGCGGATCATCGCCTGGCCCAGCAGGGCGAGGTCATGGGCGGTCGAATAATGTTCCGGCGCGGAAAGGCCGTGCGCATTGACGAAGTGCGAACCCTTCATGCCGATCCGGGCGGCGTAATTGTTCATCAGCGAAGCGAATGCTTCCTCGCTGCCGGCGGTGTGTTCGGCCAGGGCGATGGCGGCGTCGTTGCCCGACTGCACGGCCATGCCTTTTTCCATGTCCACCAGCGGCGCGGTCTTGTTCAACTCGAAGCCGCTGTAGCTGCCATCGGTGCCGGCGCCGCCTTCGCGCCAGGCGCGCTCGCTCATCAGCACTGGGTCGGTGGGCTTGATCTTGCCGTTCTTGATCTCGGCGGCGACCACATAGGAGGTCATCACCTTGGTGATGCTGGCCGGTTCAAGACGCTGGTCGTAGTTCTCGCCGGCCAGCACCTGGCCGGTGGTGTAATCCATCAAGATCCATGCGGTACCGGCGGGCTTGGGCGCGGGCGGAATGGCGACCGCGGCGGTCGGCGCAGCCGCTTGCGGCACGGGTTGCGGCGCTGGCGTCTGGGCCAGGGCCAGGCCGGCCGAAACGGTGGCAAGCGCGGCGATTGCGAAACGGAACTTCATTTAATGCGAACTCCTGGAAGGCCGGGGCCTGTAGGGATGGGATTGTACGGGTTGGCTGCTGCTTGGTCGTGATGGTTGGTGATGATGGTTCGTGGTTCGTGGTCGACGACGTTGCCGGCACTGCACCAACCACCAGCTACCAACCGACCTGTTCCCACGCCAGCCGTCTTATTCCCTGACCCATTGCGGCTGGCCGAAGCCAAGACCGGCGATGCGGCCGGCGAGTTCCGTGGCGGTGGCCGGGTCGGCCGCCAGCACGCGCAGGCGCCACAGGGTACGGCCGTTGCTGGCCACGGTGCTGAGCAGGGCCCGGGCAATCCCGGCCGCACTGAGGCGTGCGAGCGCGCGCTCGGCGTTCTCGCGACTGGCGAAACTGGCGACCTGCAACTGCACATCGCCAGCGGAAATGGTCTGCATGGGCATGGCGGCGGCCGGCGGGGCTGGCGTTGCCTGGGCGACCTGCACGGCAGCGACCGTGGCTGCGGGACGGGCTTCGATCGCACGTGGCTTGCCGGTCGCGACGCGCACGCCTTGTTCACGCATCCAGGCGTCGAACTTGTCCGCGCTGGCGATCTGCCGTGGCGCCGAAGCGGCGTGATAACGCAGGGATTGCGGGGCTGGCGGCACTGGAGTGGCTGTTGACGCCGCCTGCGGCAGCTTGTCGACCAGCTCATCCATCGCTGTCGGCTTGCCAGTGGCGATGCGCGTGGGCAGGTCGGTGGCGAGGGTGGCCCTGGCTGGCGCCGGCGCTGTCGAAGCAAGCGCACGGCTTCCCTTGTCCTTGCCGGTCAGTGCGCGTACCTCGACCCGGCCGGTGCCGCGCTGGGTGATGCCGAGCTTGATCGCGGCGGCGTAACTCAGGTCGATCACCCGGCCCTCATGGAACGGGCCGCGATCGTTGACCCGCACCACCACCGACTTGCCGTTGTCCAGGTTGGTGACCCGGGCGAAGCTGGGCAGCGGCAAGGTCTTGTGCGCGGCGGTGAAGGCGTACATGTCGTACACCTCCTGGTTGGAAGTGCGACGACCGTGGAACTTGTTGCCGTAATACGACGCCGTGCCGCGCTCCACGTAGCCATCGACGCGCGGCATGACCTCGTACTTCTTGCCGAGCACGCTGTAGGGCGAACGATTGCCGACCGGCGAACGTGGTTCATCCGTGACGACCGGCTCGGCGATGCAATCGACATCGGGGACGTGGTCGGGCGTGGTGTCGGCAACGCCCGGCGCATACAACCCGCCCGCCTTGTAATCGCCGCGCTTGCTCGGGTCTTCCTGCGCCGGCGCGTACTTTCCGCTGCAGCTGGCGACGCCGGCCGATGACTGCGGCGAAGAGGAATCATGCTTGTCGCCCGCGGCGGCGGCTGCAGGCGCTGATTTCTTCGGTGCGGTGCTGCACGCCGCGAGAGTCAAGGCCAGCAACGGCAGCGCCAGCCATTTCATGTCGATCATCCGCATGTCGACCAACTTCATGCCGGCGGAATCTCTTTGCCGGCGATCGCCTGCGACAGCTGGTACACCGCCATCGCGTACATCTTGGAGTTGTTGTAGCGGGTGATCGCGTAGTAGTTCTGGAAACCCAGCCAGTATTGCTTGCCGTCGCTGCCTTCCAGCGACACCAGGGTGGCGGTGGCATCGGCCGCGACCGGCTCCAGTGGCCGGTAGCCGCGCTGGGCCAGTTCGGCCAGCGTGTAATCGGGGGTCCAGGTCTCCGGATTGAACTCGGCGTAGCCCGGCTGCAGTTCGGCGCGCGCGACGATCGCCCCGCCCGGCACCCAGCCGCCGCGTTCGCCGCCCTTCTTCAGGAAATAATTGGCGATGGAAGAAAACACGTCGTCGTAATCGTTGAACAAGTCGCGGCGTCCATCGCCGTCGCCATCCACCGCGAACTCGCGATAGCTCGACGGCATGAACTGGCCCAGGCCCATCGCCCCGGCATAACTGCCGGTGAGCGTGACGATATCCAGGTTCTCCTCGCGGCCCAGCGCGAACAACTGCGCCAGTTCGTCGCGGAAGAACAGCTCGCGCCTGTACTCGTACGCGGCCCGCGCCGGATTACCGCTGCGCGGATAGCGGAAAGCGAGCGTGTACAGCGCATCCAGCACCCGGGTCTTGCCGGTGAAACCGCCGTAACTGGTTTCCACGCCGATGATGGCGACGATGATTTCGGCGGGCACGCCGGTACGCGCCTGCACGCGCTCGAGTTCGGCGCGATGGGTCGCCAGGAACGCGCGCCCGTTGTCGATGCGCGTAGCGGTGATGAAATTGGGGCGGTACTCGCTCCATGGCTTCACCCGTTCCGCCGGGCGCGACATCAGCGACACCACGCTGTCGAGGAA
Organism: Pseudoxanthomonas sp.; assembly: GCA_041919795.1. Taxonomy (GTDB): domain Bacteria; phylum Pseudomonadota; class Gammaproteobacteria; order Xanthomonadales; family Xanthomonadaceae; genus Pseudoxanthomonas_A. Next base: position 104,329 of record JAYRTC010000011.1, read on the forward strand.
TTGCGCCTGGGCCAGCGTGGCTTCGATGGCGGTCGGCGCGATGCCGTATTTCGCCGCGGTATCGCGCACGAAATCGGCGCGCGCGACCTCGAAGGGCACCGGCACCAGATCGACCGGCGCACCGGCCGGCATCGCTTCGACGGAAGTTTCCGCCGGTGCCGTCGCGGTTGCGGGCTTCACCGGCCCGCCCGCGGTTTGCGGCGCTGGAGTCGGGGACTTCACCGGCGTCGCGCAAGCGACAAGACCGAGCGTGAACAGGCAGAAAAGAGCGGTTCGGGTCATCGGCGCCGAGGGTAGCATGCGTAAAGCAGTGAAGAGTGAATAGTAACGAGGAACGAGAGTTGAAAAGCGATTCTGCACCTTTGCTCTCCTTCTTCACTCGTTACTCGTTACTCGTTTCTCTCCACTCACTCTTCAATACCCGTGCACCGGCCGGTGCGCGCGCACCGACATCACCAGGCCCAGGCCCGCGAGCAACGACACCGCCGAGGTGCCGCCATAGCTCAGCAATGGCATCGGCACGCCGACTACCGGAAGCAGGCCGGAAATCATGCCGCCGTTGACGATCACGTAGACGAAGAACGACAAGCCGATGGTGCCGGCGACCAGGCGCGAATAAGTGTCGCGCGCGTCGATCGCGATCCACAGGCAACGGCCGATCACGAACAGGTACAAGGCCAGCACCACGGCCACCCCGATCCAGCCGAATTCCTCGGACAACACCGCGAAGATGAAATCGGTGGTGTGCTCGGGCAGGAAATTGAGGTGCGATTGGGTGCCTTCGCCCCAGCCCTTGCCGGTCATGCCGCCGCCGCCAATGGCGATCTTGGACTGGATGATGTTCCAGCCGGTGCCGAGCGGGTCGTTTTCGGGATTGAGGAAGGTCAGGATGCGGTCCTTCTGGTACGGACGCAGGAACCAGAACCAGGCCACCGGCGCCGCCGCCGACACCCCGCCCACGGCCACGCCCACCCACCACCACGGCAGTCCGGCGAGCAGCAGCGCGAACACGCCGCTGGCCGCGACCAGCATGGCGGTGCCGAAGTCCGGCTGCAGCAGGATCATCCCGGTCGGAACGCCGATCAGGATGCCCGCCACCAGCACCGTGCGCAGGCGTGGCGGCAGCGGTTCGCGGTGCAGGTACCAGGCCATGATCATCGGCAGGCTGAGCTTCATCAGTTCCGAGGGCTGGAAATAGAACAGCTTCAGGTCGATCCAGTGGTTGCCATGCTTGCCGCTGCCGATGAACAGCACCAGCAACAGCGGCAGCAGCGAAGCCAGGTACGCGCCTGGCGTCCACGCGCGCAAGCGGGTCGGGGTGACCCGCGACAGGCTCCACATCGCCCCCAGGCCCACGGCGAAACGCGCGCCCTGCGCCAGCATCAGGTGCAGGCCCTGGCTGTCGCCACCGGCGCTGTACAACACCGCCAGGCCGATGCCCATCAGCGCGGACAGCGCCAGCAGCAAGGGCCAGTCCAGGGTGCGCAGGAAGTAGCGCAACAGATCCAGCAACCAGCGCAGGATTTCGCTCATGGCCGCGGCGCCGGGTTATCGGACGGGGTCGGTGGATTCGGGACTGGCGGATTCTGGGTCGGTGGATTCGGCGGCACGGGTTGCGGCAACCCCACCTGCACCGGCTGGCTGCCATCGGGATCCATCGCATCGAGCCGGGTGCCATCGGGCATCCTGCCCAGCAGGTAGGCGTCGAACATCTTGCGCGCGATCGGCGCCGCGGTGGAGGCGCCGTAGCCACCGCCTTCCACCGCCACCGCCACCGCGATGGTCGGGTTCTCGGCCGGCGCGTAACCGATGTACAGCGCGCGATGGCGTTTCCACAACGGCAACGATTTCGGGTTGACCGCGACGGTGCTGCGGTTGACCACCTGCGCGGTGCCGGTCTTGCCGGCCGAACGATAGGCCGAGCCACGGAACACGCTGGCTGCGGTACCGATCGTGACGGTCATTTCCATGCCTTCCTGGATCACCCGCACATGGTCGGCGCGGTCGCTGATATGCAACGGCGCCGGTTGCGGCAGCGGCCGCCACGGCGCGTCGAAGCCGGCGCGCTGTTCGGCGGCCAGGTGCGGGCGCCGCATCAGGCCGCCATCGGCGATCGCCGCCACGCCGCGCGCCAGCTGCAGCGGGGTCGCCTTCCACAAGCCCTGGCCGATGGACGCGTTGACCAGGTCGCCGGGGTACCAGCGTTCCCTGGCGTATTTCCGCTTGCTTTCAGGCGAGGGCACGATGCCTTCGATCTCGCCCATCAAGTCGATGCCGGTCTTCTCGCCGAAGCCATACTTCGCCATGTATTCGTCATAGCGCTGCACGCCCATGTCCAGGGCCAGCCGGTAGTAATAGGTGTTGACCGATTCGTAGATCGACTTGCGCGCATCGGTCCAGCCATGGCCGCCGCGATGCGAGTCGCCCCAGCCGCGCCCGCTCATGCCGGGCAGGCGGAACATGCCGGTGGAGAGCACCTTGTCCTCGGGCTTGCGCAGGCCGCTGTCCAGGCCGGCCAGCGCGGTCAGCGGCTTGACCGTCGAACCCGGCGCCACCCCGCCCAGCACCAGCCGGTTGAACTGCGGCCGCGACGGATTGGTGTTGAGCGCGTTGAAGTCGGCGTGCGAGATGCCGTTGACGAACAGGTTGGGATCGAAGCTGGGCAGGCTGACCATGGCCAGCACTTCGCCGGTGCGCGGATCCAGCGCCACCGCCGAGCCTTCCAGGTCGCCGAAGGCTTCGACCATCGCCCGCTGCAGGTCGACGTCCACGCCCAGGCGCAGGTCGGTGCCGGCCTGCGCCGGGACCCGGCCGACGGTGCGCAGCGCGCGGCCCTCGACATTGGTCTCGACCCGTTCGTAACCGACCTTGCCGCGCAGCATCTCCTCGTAATAGCGCTCCAGCCCGGTCTTGCCGATATGGGTCAGTGCCGCGTTGCCTTCGCCCAGCGTTTCCAGGTCCTTTTCGTCGATCCGCGAGACGTAGCCGATGATGTGCGCGAACAAATCTCCATACGGATAGCGCCGGGTCAGGTACGGCTCCAGCTCCACCCCCGGGAACCGCCACCGATCCACCGCGAAACGCGCCATCTCGTCCTCGCTGACCCGCAGTTTCAGGGTGATCGGACGGAATCCGCGGGTCGCCTTGCGGGTGGCCTTGAAGCGCTCGATGTCTTCCGGCGCCAGGGTGAATATCTTGCCCAGCTCGACCACGAGCTTGTCGATGTCGCCGGCTTTTTCCGGCATCACGTCCAGGCGGAAGGCGGGCACGTTTTCGGCCAGCAATCTCCCCTTGCGGTCGAAGATGCTGCCGCGTCCCGGCACCACCGGCCTGGGCTTGATCCGGTTGGCTTCGGACAGGGTCGCGTAGGCGGCGTGGTCCAGCACCTGCAGCTTGAAATACCAGCCCGCCAGGCCGAACAGCGCGATCGCCACCACGATGAAGCCGAGCACCGCACGGCGGCGGAACTGGTCGGCTTCCGCATGCGGGTTCTTCGACGGTCGGCGCGCCGGTCGCATGACCTACTTGCGCTTGCCCAGGCGAATCGCGTCCAGCAGCAGGAACAGCGGCGGCCACAGCAGCATGCCCAGCAGCGGCGCCCACCAGTAATGCCAGGGCAGCGCGGGTTCGCCCAGGGCCAGGTGCACGGCGGCGTCGACCACACGGTCGTTCAGCAGCAGCACGCCGATGGCCAGCGCCTGCTGCGCCAATGGGAAAAAGCGCAGGCGGGTGCGGAAGCGCTGCAGGATGAAGGTCATGATGACCAGCCGCAGCGCCTGTTCGCCGAGCAGCCCGCCGAACATCAGGTCGGCGATCAGGCCGACGATGAAGGCGAAACCCAGGCCCGCGGTTTCCGGCGCCTCGATCACCCAGTAGGCCAGGACCAGGGCCAGCCAGTAGGGCCGCAGCGGCTGCAGCACCGGCGGCAGCGGCAACAGGCCCAGCAGCAACGCGAGCACGATGCTGACCGGCAGGATCCAGCCATTGCGCGCGCGGCTCATGGTTGGGGCTCCACGGCAGGCTTGATGGCCGGCGCGACGACCGGCTCGACGACCGGATGCTCGGCCGTTGCCGGAGCGGCTTGCGCCGCCGCAGGGGTAGCCGGGGAAGGTTCGACCAGCGGACTGGCCGCCGGGTTGGACACCGTCGCCGCGCCCAGCGCCACGACGCCGCTGCTGCGTGCGCCGGGAGTCGGCAAGCCACTCGGCCAGGTCTCCGGCGCCGACCGCAGCAACAGCACGTCGCGACCGCGATCGAGCTGGGCCGCCGGCTTCAGTTCGCCGACCAGGAAGGCGCGGCTGTCATCGCTGCGCAGGCTGGTGACCGTGCCCACCGGGAACCCGGCCGGGAAACGCCCGCCCAGGCCCGAAGTGACGATCGCGTCGCCCTGCTTCACATCGGTATTCAAGGGCACGTCCGAAAGCTCCAGGTGGTCGCCACGTCCGTACACGATCAGGCGCACGCCGTTGCGCGCCACCACCACCGGCACCGCGTGGTCGGGGTCGGTCAGCAGCAACACCGTGGAATGGCTGGGCGTGGTCTCGATGATCTGGCCCATCAGTCCACCGGCATCGATCACCGCCTGGCCCACGTGCACGCCATCGCGACTGCCGGCGTCCAGCACCAGGCGCTGGCGCACGGGATCCAGGTCGATGTCCAGGATCGGCGCCAGCTGCACGTCCAGGCCCCGGCTTTCCGTCGCTCCCAGCAGCTCGCGCAGTTGCGCGTTGTCCGCGGCGGCGGTCTGCAGCCGGGCCAGGCGCGCATTGGCGATCAACAGCTCATTGCGCAGGTTGCGGTTTTCGGCGGTCAGGTGGGCGCGGGTGCCGGCATCCTCCTGCATGCGCGTGCCCAGGCGGCCCGGCAGCCCGGCCAGCCACCACACCGGCTGGGTGACCACATTGGCCCGCTCGCGCAGTTGCGACAACCAGCCCCCGCGATGATCGAAGATGACCAGGGCAATGGCCAGGGCCAGGTAGCCCAGCAGCCTGAGCGTGCTGGCGATTTCGCCTGGACGTGCGGTGACGGGGGGGCCGGCGTAGGAAGGCACTTAGGCGAGGAACGAGTGGGGAGGAGTGAGGAACGAGAAACCAGGAACGAGAAACGAGGAACGGGTTGAGGCAACTACCGGTCTTTGCCAATCACGGCCAGACCTTCGCGGCACTGGCGTGGCGGCAGTCATGCTGCGAAAAGCGGATTCAAGGGAGTGGAAACGACATGCGAAGGTGGTTGCCTCTACTCGTTCCTCGTTCCTCTCCACTCGTTCCTCCCCTCACTCCGGCGCGAAGAACTCGTTGCCGTGCATGTCCACCAGCTCCAGCGCGCGGCCGCCGCCGCGGGCCACGCAGGTCAGCGGATCGTCGGCGACCTGCACGTGCAGGCCGGTTTCCTCGGAGATCAGGCGGTCCATGTCGCGCAGCAGGGCGCCGCCGCCGGTGAGCACGATGCCGCGCTCGGCCACGTCGGCGCACAGTTCCGGCGGGGTCTGTTCCAGCGCCAGCTTGACCGCGCTGACGATGCCGGCCAGCGGTTCGTGCAAGGCCTCGAGCACTTCGTTGGAGGTGATCTTGATCATCTTCGGCACGCCTTCGGCCAGGTTGCGGCCGGAGATCTCCATTTCCACCACTTCCGGCTGCGGATAGGCGCAGCCGATCTCCAGCTTGATCCGCTCGGCGGTGGCCTCGCCGATCAGCATGCCGTGGTTGCGGCGCACGTAGTTGGTGATCGACTCGTCGAAGCGGTCGCCGCCGATGCGCACCGACTGCGAATAGACGATGCCGTTCAGCGAGATCACCGCGACTTCGGTGGTGCCGCCGCCGATGTCGATGACCATGGAACCGCGCGCCTCGGTAACCGGCAGGCCGGCGCCGATCGCCGCGGCCATCGGCTCCTCGATCAGGAACACGTCGCGGGCGCCGGCTTCCTCGGCCGATTCCTTGATCGCGCGGCGCTCCACCTGGGTGGAGCCGGCCGGCACGCAGACCAGCACGCGCGGGCTGGGACGCAGGAAGCGCGACTTGTGCACCTTCTTGATGAAGTACTTGAGCATCGCCTCGGTATAGGTGAAATCGGCGATCACGCCGTCTTTCATCGGGCGGATGGTGGTGATGTTGCCGGGGGTACGGCCGAGCATCTGCTTGGCCTCGGCGCCAACCGCGGCCACGGTGCGGTTCCCGCCGAAGGCGCGGTCCTGGCGCACCGCGACCACCGACGGCTCATTCAGGACGATGCCCTGCCCGCGCACGTAGATGAGGGTATTGGCCGTGCCCAGGTCGATGGACAGGTCGTTGGAAAACATGCCGCGGAGTTTCTTGAAGAACATCGGGGAAGGAGTCCTGCTGTGCCGAGGCGGCGGAGTATCCGCGCAAAGGGGGGAATTCGGGGGTTCGCTAGACTAGCAACCGACCCGGGGGGCGGCAAGCTAAAACACCTGTAAAACCGGGAATTCGCGCTTGCGGCGCTGCCAAGTGTGAAGTCGGACGCGTTGCGGCCTGCAAATTGAAGCGGCGGGCTTTCCTTGGCCATTTACAGGTGGCGAAGCCACCGAATTCACAGCCCGCATCGCGGGCGACTTGACCCGCAACAAAGCGGGCGACTTCACCCAATCCCCCTTTGCCGCTACCCTACCCGCCTTGCGGCAACGGGCCGCCTCCCGTGAGCACGACCGATGTCCGCACTGATCTGTGGTTCCCTCGCCTACGACACCATCATGGTGTTCCCGGACCAGTTCAAGAACCACATCCTGCCGGACAAGGTGCACATCCTGAATGTGTCGTTCCTGGTGCCGCGCATGCGCCGCGAGTTCGGCGGCTGCGCCGGCAACATCGCCTACAACCTCAAATTACTGGGCGGCGAACCGATCCCGATGGCCACCGTGGGCCAGGATTTCGGCCCCTATCGCGAGTGGTTCACCGAGCAGGGCATCGACATGGGCCAGGTCAAGGTCATCGACGAGCTGTTCACCCCGCAGGCCTTCATCACCACCGACCTGGACAACAACCAGATCACCGCCTTCCACCCGGGCGCGATGATGCGCAGTTACGAAAACCACGTGAAGGACGTGGCCGGCGTCACCTTCGGCATCGTCAGTCCCGATGGCCGCGAGGGCATGCTGCAGAACGCCACCGAATTCGCCGAGGCCGGCATCCCCTTCATCTTCGATCCGGGCCAGGCGATGCCGCTGTTCAACGGCGCCGAACTGCGCCACTTCATCGAACAGGCCGACTACGTCACCGTCAACGATTACGAATCCAACCTGCTGCAGGAGCGCACCGGCTGGAGCGAGAAGGAAATCATGCAACGGGTCAAGGCCTACATCGCCACCCGCGGCCCGCACGGCTCGTTGATCCACACCGCGGAAAAGACCTACGACATCCCGCCGGCGCACGAGCGCCGGGTCACCGATCCCACCGGCTGCGGCGACGCGTTCCGCGCCGGACTGATCTTCGGCATCGAGAAAGGCTACGACTGGCTGACCATCGGCCGCATGGGCAACCTGATGGGCGCGTTGAAAGTCGAACACCCCGGCACCCAGAACCAGCGCTTCGACTACGACGAGTTCAACGAACAGTTCAAGCAGCAATTCGGGTACTCGCTGTAAATAAGGATGCGTAGGGTGGGCCTTGGCCCACCACTCCATCAGATGCCGTCGCAAACCGGTAGAGGGCAATGGTGGGCCAAGGCCCACCCTACCTCGCCCCTCACATCACATGCGCCAGCCACAGCAATTCCGGCTGCGCCAGCCTTTCGAACTCGTGGTAGGGCATGCGCACCACGTCGGTATGCGAACCGGCGTTGAAGGCGATCTCGGCGTGTCCGGTGAGGCGCGAATCGACATACACCGGCAGGTCGTAGAGATGGCCGAACGGCGGCATCGCGCCGATTTCGCAATCCGGGAAGGCATCGCGGAATTCGTTTTCCTGCGCCAGTTCCACCAGGCTGCCGCCCAGCGCGCGTGACAGGCGCACGAGATCGATCCGGTACGACGCCGGCATCACCATCATCGCCAGCTTGTCGTCGACCTTCAGCATCACCGTCTTGGCGAAATGCTGGTGGCCGATATGCGCCGCGGTCGCGGTGGCGTGCGCGGTGATGGTGCGGTCGTGGGTGAGCGCGGTGTAGTGGCCGTGGCGCTCGTCGAGGAAATTGTGCAGGCGTGGAGAGAGCATGATCGCCTCCGCATGGCGCCCGCCTGCCGTCCGATGCGGCGATGCGTCGCTGGTGGTCCTGGCGCGCGCGTCCGGCGTCGCGTCACCTGAACGGGCGAACCCGATACCGATCCGCGCGTCTGTGCCAGAGCATACTCCTGACAGCCGAACACGGCGTTGTGGGAGCTATGGAGCTGGGGGAACTGTGGGAGCGGCGTAAGCCGCGAATGGGAGCCATCCGATGCCATGCGGATCAGGGAGGCCCCAAGGTTTATCGCCTTCGCGGCTTGCGCCGCTCCTACAAGAGAGCTCGCGGCTTACACCGCTCCCACATCTATTTCTTCGGCGCCGGCGGCAATCGATACAGGCCTTGTTCGTAAGCCTCGGTTCCCCACAAAGCATGCGCCAGCGCGGTGCGCACCATCTGCGCCGGGGCGGCCTGCGGCGACAGGCGATCGGTGGCGGTGTCGTAGCGGAAACCCGCCGCCGGCTTGTCCGGCTGCAAGATCACCACGTCATTGCCGGTCATCCAGGCGAAATTGCGGTCGTACTGCATCATCGCCCGGCCCGGGTTGAGTCGCCGCGGATCGGTGAGGTCCTGCCCGATCATCGGCGTGGGATCGCCGACGCCGATCAGCGACAACAAGGTCGGCGCCAGATCGACCTGGCTGACGATGCGCGGATCGCGACGCGGGGCGATGTCCGCGCCCAGGATCAAGCCGGGGATATGGAAATTGGCGATCGGCACCAGGTCCTTGCCGAACACGCGCGAGTCGTGGTCGGCCACGACCAGGAACACGGTGTCCTTCCAGTACGGCGACGCCATGGCCTTCCTGAAAAACGTGCCGATGGCGTAATCGGCGTATTTCGCCGCGTTGTTGCGGGTTTGCTTGGGCTGTTCGTACAGCTCGATGCGGCCATCGGGGAATTCGAACGGGTCGTGGTTGCTGGAACTGAACACCAGCCCGAAGAACGGCTTCCCCTGCGCATGCAGTTGACGGAACTCGGTATCCGCCTTCGAGAACAGATCCTCGTCCGACACGCCCCAGGAGCCGGTGAATACCGGATTCTTGTAATCGTCCTGGTCGATGATGCGGGTGAAACCGTTGCCGAGGAAGAAGCCGCGCATGTTGTCGAAGTGGCTTTCGCCGCCGTAGTAGAACGTGGCGTCGTAGCCGTGGCGATTGAGCAGTTCGGCCAGGGTGAAGAAATCCTGCTGGCTCTTCGGCATCTTCACCACCGCCTGCGCCGGCGAGGGCGTGAAGCCGGTCAGCACCGCCTCGATGCCACGCACCGAACGCGTACCGGTCGCATACAGATTGTCGAACGCCCAGCCCTGCTGGCTGAGCCGGTCGTAGTTGGGCGACAACGGCATGCCGCCCAGGCTGCCGATGAACTGCGCGCCCAGGCTCTCCTCCAGGATGATCACCAGGTTGCGCGGCTTGCCGGTGTAGTGCGGTGGCCGCGTGGCGAGCGTGGGCAACTTGTCGGAGACATACGCCGAGGCGGGCAGGCCGCCGTGGGTGCGCAACTCGCTTACCACCTGCGCCAGCGGCATGTCGCCGTAAAGCCGCGAGGTGTCGCTGGTCTTCAGCAGTTCGCGACCCGCATGGGCGACCGAATAGAAGGAATTCAGCGGCAGCACGTTGACGGTCGGGTCGGTGGCGAAGGCGACCATGGCCGGGTTCAAGGGCCGATGGCCCAGGGTGGAACGCACGCCGAAGGCGACCAGCAGCAGCAACGCGAACGCGCACGGCACGCGCCACAACAGGCCCGCGCCGCCGGGATTCACCCGCGCAAGCAAGCGACCGGCAATCCGCCACATCGCCCAGGCGAGCACCGCGACCAGGACGATGCCCAGGACCAGGCTGAAGGTATGGCCCTTGATCAGGGTGCTGGCCACTTCCTTGGGATAGATCAGGTATTCGAGGAAGATCCGGTTCGGCCGCAGTCCGTATTCCTCCATGAAGTCCGGTGTGGACAACTCCAGGAAGGCGAGCACGCACGTCACCAGCGTCAGCCACACGCGCAGGAACCCTTTCCACATGCGTCCGACCCAGCCTGTATCCGGCAACAGCAAGGTCAATACCGCCGGAATTCCATACAGCATGCACAGGCTGGCGATGTCCACGCGCAGTCCCTGCGCGAATACCCGCCCCCAACCGTCCACCGCGCTGACCTGCGCCGCATGCCACCAGGCCAGGCCCAGCCGCGACAGCCCCAGTATCAGCAAGCCGATCAGGAAGAACACCGCGATCGGCCGCAGGCGCTGGAGAACGGAAGCGATGGAAGATTTGGGCATGGTTGGCGCCGGAGTTGGGAATGCAGGTAGAGGGGCGAGGCAAGCATGGCATCGCCCGATCTCCCGATCATTCTAGGCCCTGGATACCCGCGTTTTCAGTGCCGGGGGTGAATCGAATTCGATGAAATCCGACACCTCCGACAATCTTCCGACATTTCCAGCTCAACGGCTCTCGAACGCATCGAAGTAAACCGTGCTATCGGGATAATCCAGGACGATGCGGAACTGCTTCAGATGCAAAGGGCGGGCCCCGGCCCGCCGTTTGACAACTTGTTTTAAAGCATCGCGGGTGCGCCGCGCTTACCCGATCAATGATACAGCTACGTTGTACAGACCATGTCCAATAACGCACACTAGAAGTGATCGCGTCAGAACCCAGGCCATCGAAAAAATTACGCCCGCGCATAGGTAAAAAATAAGGCTGGCCGGATCGTAAATCCAGTGTCCCGCAGCGAACAATGCGGTGGAAAGCGCGACAGCTCCAGACAGGCCGAACAATTCGCTTGCCCGCGGAATTAGCCAAGCTCTGAATATTGTTTCTTCGATCATTGGTATCAGCAGTCCTACGCTGATCAAGATTGGCACGATCTTCAAAGAATCACCCTCAATGCCTGGCTGCCGGGTTACTGGATCCGCCAGAGATGCGCCAAGCAAGAGCGACTTCGCGCAATAAAGAAGCGCCGCAGAGAATATTGCGACTCCCAGCCGGAGAACGAAATGCATCTGCTTTGCCTGAACCATCCCGGCGCCGCGACGCCGCGAATGAATGGCCAAGACAATGCAAACAACGAAGCTCAGCATTGCCGGCCACAACCAAGCTTGCAGAACTTTGTCCAACCAGGACGCGCCAACAGGAGTCGTATTGTTTGTGTAACGCATCCCGGTGCACGCCGCGATGCCTTGCTCATTCAACCAGGTATTTATCTCACTTCCGTCTGACAATCTGTAGGACGGGATCTCGAACACCAACTTGACGGGACTTGTGCCGCACGCGGATGCATCCAACAAGTCATCCGCAGGAACAGCATTGAATACGAATAGCCGATATGGATGTGATGCCTGACTCCGCAAATGCTCCAGGACAGGAAGATGATCGCCGCTCACCAGAAATGAAACTTTTTGGACGCCTGAGCCCAGCATGGGGACCAACAACGACAAGGCCATCAACCCATACACCATAAAGGACATGCCGATTAGTTTCGACAAAACAGCAATCTTCTTCCCAAGCATCGAAATATCTTCCGTGAAATTATTAGGACGAGTTCGCTGTTCTGCAGAATATGGCAAGCACAGTGCTGCAAACGCCAACAGCTATCGCGTCGTTCAAATCAAATGTAAAGCAGGCGGGTGCGAAGAAGTGTCAGCCATAAGGCTGACACTCGATAGCCATCTCAAAATATAGTTAAAACTTATGGCTCGCTCTGTTCGATCCCTGGGTCATGAATAAAAGTATTCCAATTGACCACTGTTTGCCATGGCGGAGTGAAATTCCACCCTAGCGATGGTGTAGGGATAGGATTAGGCGGTGGAGGAGGGGGAGTCTGACACGTACATTCGGTATTGACGCCACAATAACCTCCCTTATACGTTTTTATGCTGGTTCCTCTGCATTGCAGTTCGCATCTTGCGTAAGTGACTTGGTCTACCGCCGCGCAGACAGCTCCAACCCAACCCGTGCCTCTTACTGTACGCCCGACAATTGGTCGAGGGGGTTTAGGTGGTTTAGGGCTTCCAGCCTTCGTTGTAAGAACAGTTCCATCTTCATAAACTTGACCGTTTATGAAGCCCTGCCCGGACTGTTCATCGTAAACGCTGAAAGTGCCGTATGTGTCCATCGCGTAAGTTAACGACTTTGCTTTTCCTGCTGGCGTCAGAACATGTACCTCGCCATCAATGCCACTCTCTGATTCAAAAGCCTCGTTATAGTATTTTTCGTGTACTAAAGTTTGAGCCGTCGCATTCGAACTAGCCATCAATGCACCAAGTGCAAAAACATGTAGCCGCTTCATCCTTGCCTCCATTTGGCGTAAATCAACGACATCAATCCGATGTCGACGCCGATACTACCCCCCCCCCATTGTCAAAGTTCAACGTCACGCACCTGCATTATCCGCACCGATCAATCCCACCCCGGCATCTGCGACCCATCCAGTCCACCCGTCTCGAACACCGCCGTACGCGTGCCGCCGGCCTTCACCGGAAATTCGATCGACGCCACTTTGGTCTTGCGCAACAACTTCCACAGCGCCTTGTCGTTGCTGATGAACATGGCGATGGCCTCGTCGGTATCCGGACGCCAGGCATCCATCGACTTGGCTGCGCCATCGGCGATCACCTTCACCTTGCAGCCGCCGGGGCAGCGGAAATCGCTGGCCTGCAACACCAGGTAGGCGCTGCGCTTCCACTTGGGATGGTCGCGGAACACCAGTTGCACCGGTTTCGCGGCACTGCCATCCAGATCGACCGGATCCTTGCTGTAGATCATCGCCGAACGCTGGATACCGCCGCCGTCGGCGACCTGCGCGTAGTTCCACAGTCCTTGCAGACGTCGCTCCTCGCGTGCGGCCTCGCCCTTGGCTTTCACTTCCTCGTAGCCAGCCTTCATCTTTCCAGCCGCTTGCGAATCGGGATACTGCGACAGCAGCGCCGCGCCATGCACGCGCGCCATTTCCCAGTCCCGCGCGGTGACCGCGTTGTCGTATTCGCGCGCCACTGCCACCGCGGCCTCTTCCTGGGCAGCAGCTTGCGCGGCGATGGCGGCGCGCTGTTCGGCTTCGCGGTCGCCGCATGCGGCCAGTGCCAATGCGCAGCCAAGCATCAGGATGGTTTTCTTCATCGTGGTTCTCCCTTCTCGATCAACAGTTGCACCGCTGCGGCCACGTCGTCGGGTCGTTCCATGATGGACATATGCCCGCAACCGTCCAGCAGCACCTTCATCGCCTGCGGCATCCGCGCGCCGTACAGGTCGATCGCGCTGGCATCGATCACCTGGTCCTGCCGGCACCACAGCAGCAATGCCGGCTGGTCGATGCGCGAGGCGGCTTCGCCTGGCAGGAAACGTTCATCGCCGCGGCCGATCCTGTCCAGCACCGCTTGTTCAAAAGGCGCCTGCCCGATGCGCCAGTCGATCATCGCGCGCGAGGCCGGCCAGGGAATCGCAGGCTTGGCCGAATCGAGATAAAAAACCGTGTCGATATAGCGCTTGAGCGAGGCCTCATCGGTTACCGCGAACGGATTCTCCCCGGCCAGCACTTCCTCGCCGAAACGGTTGTCCTTGAAGCGCACCCCGGCGGCGTCGAACAAGCCGACGCGGGCGATGTCTCGCGGGTGATTGGCCGCGGTCAAGGCAACGATGCCACCACCCATCGAATGCCCCAACAGCACGACTTCGCTGTTTGGCTTGCGTGCGACCTGTTCGAGGAAGGCGGCCACGCGTTCGCTCTGGGCCACGAAACCGTAATCCGCATCCTTGATGCGTTCGCTGTCGCCCCAGCCCGGCAGGTCCGGGATCAGCAGCCGATAACGTCCGCGCAACCTCGCGGCCAGCGGGTACCAGTTTTCCTTGCTGCCGGTGAAGCCGTGGATCATCACCACGGTGGGCGCGTCGGCGTTGTCGGCTTCGCGCACCGCATACGTCCAGCGATGCCCCGCCACTTGCGCCTCGCCCAGGGACAGGCCGGCGCTCCAGCGTTGCCGCGCGAATTCCGCATGCACCAGCGCCAGCGGATCGCGCCACAGCCACACGGCCACCGCGCAAACGAAAACGGCCGCCAGCAAGGCGACCGTTTTCAACATGCCATGTGAAAGCAGGCGGCGCGACAGCAGGCGACGCGATAAACGCATCGCTTACTTGCCGCCTTCGGCCTTGGCCAGCACCGCTTCCACCGAGGCGGTGGTGATCGGGTTGGAACCCGGCCTCGCCTTGGCGAAGGTTTCCTGGGCGAAGGCCAGGCCTTCCGGCGTCTTCACCAGTTCCTCGTAGATCGGCATGATCAGCTTGCGCCGGCCGACGCGCTCCAGGAACGCGGCGATGGCCGGTTGCGCCTCGACGTAGCCGCTGCGCACCGCCAGCGGATACCAGCGCATCGCGATCTCGCCGTTCTGGGTGCCGGTGAAGTGATAGGCCTCGTCGAGCTGCTTGAGCTGCTCGGGCTTCAGGGTCTGGCCCATGCCGGCGATGAAATGCACCCACTGCTGGGTATTCCATTCCGAAGTCACCTGCGCGGTCGGCAACTGGTGGCTGCCCAGCCAGGCGATGCGCGCGGTGTCCACGATGGAGAAACCGCGCGACTGCGCCTTCATGGCGAAGCTGGGAATACCCGGCTGGTTGAGCCACGCGTCCAGTTCCGCGGCGGTGACCGCGTTCGGGTTCTTCGGCAGCAGGTTCTTCTTCAGGTAGGCGACGAACTGGTCGGTATTGGCGCTCTGGAACGCGTGGTCGTCGAACCAGCCGCGCAGGAACGGATCGAATACTTCGCGACCGAAGCGCTGCTCCAGGAACTGCAGGAACCATGCGCCCTTGACGTAGGCGACGTTGCTCAGCGCCTCGTCCGGATCGCGTTCGGTCAGTGCCGGCAAGGCCAGCGCCTGGTCGGCCGGGCTCATGTCCTTCACTTCGTTGAGCAGGTCGGCCTGGTCGGTCTGGCGTTCCATTTCGGCCGCTTCCTGGCCGTACAACGCCTCGGTGATGCGCGCCTGCACGTAGGTGGTGAAGCCCTCGTTCAACCAGATGTCCTTCCAGCTGGCATTGGTCACCAGGTTGCCGGACCAGCTGTGCGCCAGTTCATGCGCGATCAGCGAGACCAGCGACTTGTCGCCGACGATCACGGTGGGCGTGGCGAAGGTCAGGCGCGGGTTTTCCATGCCGCCGAACGGGAACGACGGCGGCAGCACCAGCATGTCGTAACGACCCCAACGGTACGGGCCATACAGCGCCTCGGTGGTGGTGATCATCTTCTCGGTGTCTTCGAATTCCCTGGCCGCCTTGTCGACCATGGCCGGCTCGGCCCACACGCCGCTGCGCGCGGAGATCGGCTTGAACACCAGGTCGCCCGCGGCGATCGCCAGCAGGTACGACGGAATCGGATTGGGCATCTTGAAGCTGTAGTCGCCATCGCGCGGCGCGGCCGGGTCGTTGTCGGCGCTCATCAGCACCATCACGTCGGGACGGCTGGTCACGTGCGCGCTGTAGGTGAAGCGCACGCTGGGCGTGTCCTGCAACGGCACCCAGCTGCGCGCATGGATGGCCTGCGACTGGCTGAACATGAAGGGCAGCTGCTTGCCTTCGGTCATCGACGGCTCCAGCCACTGCAGGCCGGAAGCTTCGGGCGAGGTCTGGTAGCCGATGCGCACGCTGGGGTTGCGGGTGGGGGTTTCGATGGTCAGCTTGCTGCCGTAGATCTTGTCGTTGGCGGCCAGCGCGTACTTCAACGGCGCCCAGTTGCCCTTGTCATCGCTGCCTTCGACCTTGTCGATGGTCAACGCGCGCGTATCCAGCACCAGTTGGGTGGCGGACTTGTCCTTCCAGTCGAGCTTGTAGGTGGCGGTGCCACCGATCTGCTTCTTGTCGAAATCGAGAGCCAGGTCCAGGGCCAGGTCGGTGATGACGACCTTGCCGGGTTCGGCATAGGAGTTTTCATCATTGCTGCGTGAGGTTTTCACGGCATCGGCCGTCTTGGCGGGCTTGGCATCGGGCGCGGGAGCGGCATCGCGGGAACAACCGGCGGCCAGCACGGCGGCGCAGGACAGCAACAGGAAAGCGGAACGCATCGGGGTTATCCGGTTACGGGGGATGCGGCAAGTTTACCCTGCCCCGGTGCAGCAGAGTCCTGAACAGTGGGAGCGGCTTCCAGCCGCGAGCCTTTGATCTTGTTGCATCGGCCAGGAGCTCGCGGCTGGAAGCCGCTCCCACAAAGCCGCTCCCACAGGATCTAGACCTTGTAACCGGTATGCACCGCGACGATGCCCGCGGACAGGTTCTTGTAGCCGCAGCGCTCGAAACCGGCTTCCTGCATCATCGCCTTCAGCTCTTCCTGCGGCGGGTGCTTGCGGATGCTTTCGGCCAGGTACTGGTAGCTGTCGGCGTCCTGGGCGAACAACCGGCCCAGCTTCGGCAGGATCTTGAACGAGTGGAAGTCGTAGACCGGCTTGAACCAGTCCACGGTCACTTCGGAGAATTCCAGCACCCGCGCCTGCCCGCCCACTTTCAGCACACGGAACATCTCGCGCAGGCCCGCGTCCTTGTCGGTGACGTTGCGCAGGCCGAAGGCGATCGTGACCAGGTCGAAGCTGTTGTCGGGAAACGGCAGCGCCTCGGCATTGCATTGCACGTAATCGAGACCATTCACCAGGCCGCGGTTGGTCATGCGGTCACGGCCGACGCCGAGCATGCCGGCATTGATGTCGCCGAGCACGATCTCGCCTGCATCGCCGACCCGGTCCTTCAGCAACGCGGCGATGTCGCCGGTGCCGCCGGCCAGGTCCAGCACGCGGTCGCCGCGCTTGACCTGCGCGGTGCCGACGAAATAGCGCTTCCACACGCGATGCACGCCCAGGCTCATCAGGTCGTTCATCAGGTCGTAATTGCCCGCGACCGAGGAGAACACTTCGCCGACCAGCTTCTGCTTGTCCTTGGCGGCGACGTCCTTGAAGCCGAAATGGGTGGTGCCGGATTGGTAAGGGGATTCGCTCATGCCGACATTATCGCATTGCCGGGGCCGGGGAGCGGCAAAGCACGCAGTCCAGGGGGCCGCGCCCTGGACTGCACGGAATCATCGAATCCTGTCGCTGCAGCGCGCAGTGCTTTTCAGGGCCGAGGAATCATCGCAACTGTGGCCCGGACGCTGACGGACGGCATTGCCGTCCGAGGTCGGCCGGGCCCGCGCCGGCTGGGCGACCGCTGTTGGCTTGCTGCGTGGAAGCAACGGTCCGCCGGTCGGGCGCCATTTGCCTATCCGGACGATGAATCCGTTGGCGGTGGCCGACAGCACCTTCACCATTCGCGATCCATCCGGGGAAACCCAGGTCTCGCCCACCTTGAACATCGAACCTTCGTTGTTGGAGGTGTCGGCGGGCGGCACAGCGGCATCCATGCTGTAGGCGACTTCCTCCGCATCGATGCCGTGGATGATCACCGCATCGCCCGCAAGCTTGCTTTCGTAGTTCAGGGCCACGTTATTGGCGTCCGTGCGCTTGCGCGCTTCCACCGTGTACATCAGGTTCCCGGCCGCGTCGGCCGCGGGCAGGGACAGCACGATCATTTGCCGGTTGGTCGACCCGATCAGGCTGGCCCGGTCCAGCACCACTTCCGCGTAGGAAGCGCCTGCGGGAACCGTCAGTTTCTGCGCCACATTGATCCATCCCAGGCGATCGCGCTGATAAGCGTTGATGTGCTTGGGCAAGGAGCCATACGTGGGGTTGGAAACCGCGTTGCTCCACCCGTCGCTCATCACGTCCCACGGATTGTCGTAAGGATCGTCGTCGCCATCGGAGTTGTTCGAGTGCGGCAGTCCGTAACCGTGGCCCATCTCATGCGCCAGCGGCGCCAGGTTGCCGAACGACCACGGCGGGTTCCAGGTATTGCGGATGCACTGGTTGACGCCTTCGAGCGTGCCGCAGGCACCGCCGCCCCAGGCATAGCCATCCAGGTCATCGTTGAACATCATGTTGATGCCTTGCACGGCGTTGAAGTTGACATCGGGGTCGGCCGCGGCGGCGCAGTCCTTGAACAATTGATCGAGGTTGGCCTTTTCCTTTTCGCCTTCCGCCACCGCCGGAATGTAGAACGAGCGCGGCTGCGGCAAGGTGTACCAACCGTAGGCGCTGCTGCCGGCCAGGTCGATCTTGTTGTAGGACACTTCCTTCCAGTAATGGCCCAGTTGACCGGGATTGGTCCCGTACTGGCCATTGAAGAAAGTCACCGGCTTCTGCTCATCGGCGATGTCGTTGAACTTGCACGCCACCGTCACCCAGCGGGTATTGCCACTGACCGCCTTGGGCGCGAGCAAGGTCTTGGAGAGACCGGGCAATTGCAACCGGTCGGCCGGCACGATGGCGGTAATGGCCGCGGCGCCACCACCGCGTTTGGCCGACGAGAACTCCACCGCCACGCGGCGGTTGGCCAGCGCATACAGGTCGCCAGCGGCGCGGCGCGCCTGCGCCGGATCCAGCACGCGACGCGTGCCGTCATCGCCGACCAGGGTCGCGATGAAGCGGGACGGCAGTTGCGACTTGCCCTGCGTCGGGACGCGCACTGAAACTGGATCGCCCCAGCGCAACTCCAGCTGACCCTGCACGATCTCTGCCCTGGCTCCCGGGAAAAAGCCTGCGAACGCCAGCCCCAGGCAGGCTGCGATGATTTTTTTCATGAATCCCCCCAATGGTCCTGCTGCCGCATTCACGATAACGCGCATTTCGCATGGTGCATTGAAAACGACCGCCAGCCAAGCCAGCGGCTGCATGAATACGGTCGGACCTGGCTGTTTCGTGACCCATTGCCGTGGCAAGCTCCTTGCTGGCCACCGCTTTACGGAATGACCCGTGATTTCCACACCCGATTACCGCGTCCTGCTGGACACCGCCATTGCCGAGGCCCGCCAGGGCCTGGCCGAAGGCGGGATTCCCATTGGCGCCGCCTTGTTCAACCACGACGGCAAACTGCTGGGTTGCGGCCACAATCGCCGCGTCCAGGAAAACGACCCTTCGGTCCACGGCGAAACCGACGCCTTCCGCAAGGCCAGCCGCCAGCGTCGCTACCAGGACACGATCATGGTCACCACGCTGGCGCCGTGCTGGTACTGCAGCGGCCTGGTGCGCCAGTTCAACATCGGCACGGTGGTGGTCGGCGAATCGGTCAACTTCAGCGGCGGCATCGACTGGCTGCGCGAGAGCGGCGTCAACGTCATCGACCTGCGCAGCGAGGAGTGCATCACGATGCTGGGCGATTACATCGCCGCCAATCCGGAGGTGTGGAACGAGGATATCGGCGAAGGTTGAGCGCGCGCATGAACTCCCCGCCCCCTGTCCCGCGAGGTGACTTCCTTCGAAGCGTAGGAGCGCCCCATGGGCGCGAGCTCTTGCCGGGAAAACAGCAAAGAGCTCGCGCCCATGGGGCGCTCCGGCGGAAGGATTACAGGATGTAACGGCTCAGGTCCGGGTCCTGGACCAGGTCGCCCAGGT
>JAYRTC010000012.1:0-121829 GCA_041919795.1 Pseudoxanthomonas sp.
CATGGCCGCGAGCTCTTGGCAAACGGATCGGAAAAGCCGAAGAGCTCGCGGCCATGGGCCGCTCCTACATTCACGAGCGCAGCGCTTGCCGCTTCTTCCCGGCTGCTTCACCATGCGCGGCATGAACCAGACCTCCAAGCCGGACCTGCCTTCCTGCGTCATCAATTGCGTGGTCTACGACAAGACTGGCGCGCGCCATGACATCACCCTGGACGAGATCAGCGACGTGCTGGCCCGGGACGACGGCAGCTTCGTCTGGGTCGGCCTCTACGAACCGGCCGATGCGATCCTGGAGAAGCTGCAGGAGGAATTCAACCTGCACGACCTGGCGGTGGAAGATGCGCAGAACGCGCACCAGCGGCCGAAACTGGAGGCCTATGGAAATTCCATGTTCGTGGTCGTGCACACCGCGCAGGTGGTCAACGAGCGCATCTCCTACGGCGAAACCCATGCCTTCGTCGGCCCGCGTTATCTCATCACCGTACGCCACGGCGCATCGCTTTCGTACGCGCCGGTACGCGAGCGGGTCGAGCGCGAACCCGAGCTGCTGGTGCTGGGGCCTTCGTACGGCTTGTACGCCGTGCTCGATTCCATCGTCGACAACTACCGCCCGATCGTGCAGGAGTTCAGCGACAAGCTCAACTTGCTGGAGAAGGATATCTTCGCCGACACCTTCCATCGTGCAACCGTGGTCAAACTCTATGAGTTGAAGCGCGAATTGACCCAGATGCGGCTCGCCGTGGCGCCATTGCAGGACGTGCTGTCGCAACTCACCCGCACCCAGAGCCCGCTGGTGCCGGAAGAAGTGCGGCTGTATTTCCGCGACGTGCAGGACCATGTGCTGCGGGTCAACGAGTCCACCGACACCCTGCGCGAAATGCTCACCGCCGCTCTCAGCGTCAACCTGGCGATGGTCACCGTGACCCAGGGCGAAGTGGTCAAGCGCCTGGCTGGCTGGGCCGGCCTGCTGGCCGCGCCCACCCTGATCGCCAGCTGGTACGGCATGAACTTCGAGCACATGCCAGAACTGGGTGGGCGCTGGAGTTACCTGATCCTGATCGGCATGACCGCGACGATCTGCGGCACGCTGTATGCCTGGCTCAAGCGTTCCAAGTGGCTGTGAATCGCTGAGCGCCCGCGCGGGAGCGAGACTGTGGGAGCGGCGTCAGCCGCGAGCTCTTTTCCTGCCTCCATAAAGCTGAAAGCAAAAGCTCGCGGCTGACGCCGCTCCCACGATCCTTGCCGCTCCCACGATCATCGTGATCGAAACGACTGGACAACCTGCGGGAGGGGTGTCAGTCACGGAGCTTGCTGCTTGTGTTTGTCGTGGCTGAAGCCCCTCCCACAGGAAGCAGCCCCCTTGTCGATTCTGCGGCAGGAGCAAGAGCTCACGGCAGGATGCCGCTCCCACGCCCATTCGGCACAAGGCCCAGTTAGACCAAAGTCGAAGACTGAATCGGCGATTACGCATTGACCCTTCCCACGCTTCGGAGGACTCTAGCCCGATTCCACCCGGAGGCGTACGCATGAAAGGTTTCTCCAAGCTGGCCTGGGCCGCGCTGGCGCTGCTGGGCGCATTCTGCCTGGGCACCGTCGCCCTGCGGCGCGGCGAACAGATCAACGCGTTGTGGATCGTGGCCGCGGCGGTGTCGCTCTATCTGGTCGCCTACCGTTATTACGGGTTGTTCATCGCCAACAAGGTGCTGGGTGTCGATCCCACCCGCGCGACTCCCGCGTTCATCAACAACGATGGCCTGGATTACGTACCGACCAACAAGCACGTGCTGTTCGGCCACCACTTCGCCGCCATCGCTGGCGCAGGGCCATTGGTCGGTCCAGTGCTGGCCGCGCAGATGGGCTACCTGCCAGGCGTGCTGTGGCTGATCGCGGGCGTGGTGCTCGCGGGCGCGGTGCAGGACTTCATGGTCCTGTTCATTTCTTCCCGCCGCAACGGCCGCTCGCTCGGTGATCTGGTCCGCGAGGAAATGGGCCCGGTGCCCGGCACCATCGCCCTGTTCGGCGTGTTCCTGATCATGATCATCATCCTGGCGGTGCTGGCGATGATCGTGGTCAAGGCGCTGCAAGGCAGCCCGTGGGGCATGTTCACGGTGATCGCGACCATTCCGATCGCGATCCTGATGGGCATCTACATGCGCTACATCCGCCCCGGCAAGATCGGCGAGATCTCGGTGGTCGGCCTGGCCCTGCTGCTGGCGGCGATCTGGTACGGCGGCCAGGTCGCGGCGCATCCGGTCTGGGGCCCGGCCTTCACCTTCACCGGCGTGCAGATCACCTGGATGTTGATCGGTTACGGCTTCGTCGCCGCGGTACTGCCGATATGGCTGCTGCTGGCGCCGCGCGATTATCTTTCCACCTTCCTCAAGATCGGCACCATCGTCGGCCTGGCGGTCGGCATCCTGATCGTGATGCCTGAATTGAAGATGCCCGCACTGACCCAGTTCACCGACGGCACCGGCCCGGTGTGGAAGGGCGGTATGTTCCCGTTCCTGTTCATCACCATTGCCTGCGGCGCGGTATCGGGTTTCCACGCGCTTATTTCCTCGGGCACCACGCCCAAGCTGCTGGCCAATGAAGGCCACGCCCGCTACATCGGTTACGGCGGCATGCTGATGGAATCGTTCGTGGCGATCATGGCCATGGTCGCGGCCTCGATCATCGACCCGGGCATCTACTTCGCCATGAACAGCCCGGCGGCGATCATCGGTACCGACGTCAACAATGCGGCCCAGATCGTGTCCAACTGGGGTTTCGTGATCAGTCCGGACGTACTGGTCGCCACCGCGAAGGACATCGGCGAGAGCAGCATCCTGTCGCGCGCGGGCGGCGCTCCGACCCTGGCCGTGGGCATCGCCCAGATCCTGCACGCGGTGTTGCCGGGCGAGGGCATGATGGCGTTCTGGTACCACTTCGCGATCCTGTTCGAAGCGTTGTTCATCCTCACCGCCGTCGATGCCGGCACGCGTGCGGGTCGTTTCATGCTGCAGGACCTGCTGGGCAATTTCGTGCCGGCGCTGCGCCGCACCGAATCATGGACCGCCAACTTCATCGCCACCGGCGGCTGCGTAGCGTTGTGGGGTTACTTCCTGTATCAGGGCGTCACCGATCCGCTGGGCGGCATCAACATGCTGTGGCCGCTGTTCGGCATCGCCAACCAGATGCTGGCGGGCATCGCGCTGATGCTGTGCACGGTGGTGCTGTTCAAGATGAAGAAGGAGCGCTACGCCTGGGTCTCGGTCGTTCCGACCGTGTGGCTGCTGATCTGCACCACCGCGGCGGGCTGGATCAAGATCTTCGACGGCAACCCGGGCGTCGGCTTCATGGCCCAGGCCCACAAGTACCGCGACGCCATCGCGGCCGGCGAGCTGCTGGCCCCATCCAAGGACTTCGGCCAGATGCAACAGGTGATGGTCAACAACTACGTCAATGCCGGGTTGACCGCGCTGTTCCTGTTCGTGGTGTTCGCGGTGCTGGTGTATTCGGTGAAGGCGATCCTGGCCGCACGCGCAAGTTCCGCACGCACCGATCATGAGACGCCTTACGTGGCGCTGAAGCCCAATGAGGTCAACCTCTGATGAGCACCGCACTGGTCCCTGCCAGCCAGTACCAGGCGCATCACCGCGTGTGGCGGCGCCTGGTGCAGACCGCGCGGCTTTGCTGCGGCGTGCCGGACTACGACAACTACGTGCGGCACATGCTGGAAAAACACCCGGAGCGCGAAGTCATGGACTACAAGACCTTCTTCCGCGAGCGGCAGGAGGCCAGGTTTGGCGGGAAGGGTGGCTTCCGCTGCTGCTGAAGCCAGCGCTGGCACGATCGACCAAGGCGGGGCCGACAGCCCCGCCTTTCTCGTATGCGTCCAGGCACGCATCGACCGTCGGATGGCGGAAACCCTGATCCCTTTCACGGAATAGCGCCTGCGCGAGCGCAAAAGCGATGCTAGGATCGCCGTGTCGCATGAAGGATCGCATCGCGACGCACCAGTCACGCAGCCGCCGGAAAGGAAACCGCCATGCGCAAGCCTGCAATGCACAAGCACGCAATACACAAGCCCGCCATACACAAGTATGTCCCCGCGCTGGCGGCACTCGCGACTTCCCTTTTGATGGTTTCATGCGCCGCCGACCTGGCAGGTGCAAAGGAGCAAACCAGCATGTCCGCAGCAATCAAGGATCCCGCCCTCCCCTTCCACGACCCTGCGATCACGCCATTGGCCAAAGCGGTCGCCGAAGGTGACGTTCAACGAATCCGCGCACTCGCGCCAACGACAAGCCTGTCGGCGCATGGCGATGACAACGTCACCCTGCTGGAGTGGGCGATCTGGAAGCAGAAGCCGGATTCGCTATCGGCCCTGCTGGAAGCGGGCGCAGATGCCTCCGCACTTGGCATGGACAACGAGACCGTGGCGCACATGGCGGCCATGGTGGACGACCCGAAATACCTGCAGGTGCTGATCGCGCACAAGGCCCCGGTCGACATCGCGCGTCCCGGGCTGGGCTGGACTCCCATCTTCCGCGCAGTGGAAAGCCGCCGTGATGCGCAGTTCGACATGCTCATCTCTGCCGGCGCAAACATTCGCCATACCGATTCGATGGGCGATTCCCTGCTACACGTCGCGGCCAACGTGAATGATGCCGATCGCGTGCTGCAGCTTCTGCAAGCCGGCCTTGACCCCGGGCTTACCAACCAGCGTGGCGCGACGTTCCAGACGGCGTTGTTCTCCGGTTCGGACACACGGCTGAACGCCAACGGAAAGGCCGCGCGTCAGAAGGTACGCGACTGGCTGGCGGCGCACGGCGTGCTCCAGCAGTAATCAAGCTCACAAGGAAGAAACCTGCGTCATCGACTCGACGAAGAGCATCGAGGAAGCAGGCTCCCACGCAAGGAGTTGCGCATGAACGATTTCAACAACGGCCCTTCCCCGTCAACGCAGGGCGCTGGCTTCTCCGGCGAAATCCGTGGCCAGAAACCGCACGCGATTGATCGCGAGCTTTCGACATTGCTCCAGGACAACTACGCGGTCGCCGATTCGCGTCGTGGCGTACTCTCCCCCGAACCGGTCCTACCCGGCACCTGGGCACGCATGGATGATGCCGCGATCCGCGCCGCTGGCATCAATCCGGCCCTCATGCACGATGCCAAGAGTGGCTTCGATGCTTCGCTTTACCGGAATGCACGAGGACACGTGGTATTGGCGTTCACCGGCACCGATGAGGGCCAGGACTGGAAACATAACTTGAGCCAGGGACTTGGCCTGAGGGACGAGCAGTACGACCGGGCCATCCTTCTGGGCCGGAAGGCCAGCGATGCATTCGGCGAGAACGTGATTTTCACAGGTCACTCGCTCGGTGGTGGCCTGGCCGCTGCCGCCAGCATGGCCACTGCGGTCCCCGCAGTCACCTTCAACGCCGCCGGCGTGCACGACAACACTTTGGAACGCTATGGCCTCAACGCCGACGAGCTCAAGCGCGAGGCCGAACAAGGCCTGATCCGCAGCTACCACGTCAGGAACGAAATCCTGACCCATCTGCAGGAAGACAGCATCCCGTTGCAATGGGCGATGCCGGATGCGTCGGGGCACAAGATAGAACTGCCCGATCCCGATCCGCTCACCTTCTTCGAGCGCCTCGTGCCCGGCAGGATGCTCAGGCATCGCGTCGAACTGCATTCCATCGAAGCGGTCATGCAAGCGCAGGACCTGGCGCAGTTGCAGGTGCGCGAACGCAACTCCGGCTCAGGTCCGCGAACCATCGGCGATGCCGACAGCACGCCCAATCGCTTGCTCAACGATGCACTGGGTGGGCTGGCTCCTCAGCGCCGACAGCTGGGTCTCGAAGACAACGAGCGCTTCTTCAATGCCACGGCCGGCGTCGCCGCACGCGCGCGCCTGGACGGACTGGAGCGTATCGATCATCTGGTCGGATCCACCCAGGGAAGCAGCGTATTCGCAGTGCAAGGCAGCCTGCATGACCCGGCCCAGCGACGCAGTCGGATCGACCTGGACGAGGCCGGGCAGACCCCGGCGCGGCAAAGCGCGTTGTCGTTGCGGGAGCAGGACACGCAGCGACAAGGACAGGTGCAGGAAGTGGCAGAACGCCAGCAACGCTCGGCACTCGCCCACTAGGGCAATCCTGCTTCCGGAATCGCAACCGACAGCTCGTCGCCAGTCGATCGCATGAAACCTGACGAAAGCATCGCGGAGTGGCTTGCCTCCGCCGCTCCGCGACTGCGGCCCCTATGCTCCCGCCATCGACTTGAGAATCAAGCCCAACGCGTAGGCCAACCCGGTACCGGTCGCGTAGCCGAGCGTGCCCAGCAATGCACCCACCGGCGCCAGCGAAGGATGGAACACCGATGCCACCACGGGTGCCGATGCCGGCCCGCCGATATTGCTCTGCGAGCCGATCGCGAAATAGAAGAACGGCACCCGCAGCAGCTTGCCGGCCAGCCATAGCAGGACGATGTGGATCGAGATCCACACCACGCCCAGCAGGAACAACTCGGGCCGCTGCAACAGCGCCATGATGTCCATCTGCATGCCGATGCAGGCGATCAGGAAGTACAGCAGCAAGGTGCCGATTTTCGATGCACCGGCGCCTTCGTAGGTTCGCGCGCGGGTGAAGCTGAGCGCCAGGCCGATGAAAGTCGAAAGCGCCACCACCCACACGAATGGCTCATGCAGGCTGACCGCCTTCGCCCACGACACATTGGCGCCGAACCAGGCCGACAGCGGCGCCGCAAGCGCATGCGCCAGCCCGACCGCGCCGAAGGCGATGCCGATGATGATCATCAGGTCGGAAAGACTGGCGATGCGCGCGTGCTGGGCCTGGAAACTGGCCATTCGCTCTTTCAGTTCATCGAGCGCGCGCGTGTCGGCGCCGCTGCGCTTGTCGATCGCATCGGCGCGGCCGGCGAGGAAGATCAACACCGCCATCCACACGTAGCCGACGCCGACATCGACCACGGCGAACTGGCCGAACGTGGTGGCGTTGATCTCGAAGATCTCCTTCATCGCCATCATGTTGGCGCCGCCGCCGATCCAGCTGCCGGCCAGCGCGGTCATGCCGGCCCAGGTGTCGCCGGATACGGTTGCCGGATGCACCGCCGCGAACAGCGCGAACGCGACCACCGCGCCGATCATCACGCTGATCGACGACACTGCGTACATCGCCAGCAGTTTCCATCCGAGCCTGAGGATGCCCTTGATGTCGATGGTCAGCGTGAGCAGCACCAGCGCAGCCGGCAGCAGCACACGGCTGGCGACCGGGTTGTAGAGGCTGGTGTTTGCGCCGTCGATCAGGCCGACCGTGTTGTAGACGCCGGGGATGAAGTAGCACAGCAACAAGGCCGGCACGTAGGTGTAGAACTTCTTCCAGATCCCCGTCTCGCGGGATTCGGTCCAGAAGATCACGCCCAAGGTGGCGGCGATCAGGCCGAGGACGACGATGTCGTTGGTGATCAGGGCTTGGCTGGTTACGGCTTCTGGCATGTCGTTGTCCGCTGTTGCCTTATGTTCCCTTCTCCCGCCGGGAGAAGGTGGCGCGAAGCGCCGGATGAGGGCGGGAGAATGACATGGCAACGAACCATCGCGGTGCGCTGATCGTGCATTCCCTCATCCGCCTTCGGGCACCTTCTCCCGGAGGGAGAAGGGAAAAAGTTCACTGGCCGAGATGCTGCTCCAGCCAGCCATTCACCGTGTCATGCCACTGCACGCTGTTCTGCGGCTTGAGCACCCAGTGGTTCTCGTCGGGGAAGTACAGGAATTTGGATTCCACGCCCTTGCGCTGCAAGGCGCTGAACAGCGCGAGGCCCTGCTCCACCGGGATGCGGTAGTCGAGTTGGCCGTGGATCACCAGCATCGGCACCTTGAAGTTGGCGACATGGTTGGCCGGGTTGAACTTCTGGTAGCCCTTCGGATTCTCGTACGGCGTGCCGCCGTTCTCCCATTCGCTGAACCACAGTTCCTCGGTGGCGTAGCCCATGGCCTGGTTCTCGAACACGCCGTCATGGCTGACCAGGCACTTCCATGGCGACTTGCCGTCCTTGTCGTACCAGTTGCCTTCGATCCAGTTGACCATGAAGCCGCCATAGCTGGCGCCCAGCGCGCAGGCGTTGCCGCCATCGAGGAAGGAGTACTTCTGTTGCGCTGCGGCCCAGCCCTTCTGCAGGTCTTCCAGCGGCTTGCCGCCCCAGTCCTGGCTGATCGAATCGGTGAAGGCCTGGCCGTAGCCGGTGGAGCCGTGGAAATCGATCATCACCACCGCGTAGCCCTGCCCCGCATAAGTCTGCGGATTCCAGCGGTAGCTCCAGCCGTTGCCGAAGCTGCCTTGCGGACCGCCGTGGATCAGGAACGCGACCGGATACTTTTTCCCTTCCTCGTAGTTCCACGGCTTGACCACGTAACCATGCACGGTCTCGCCCGCCGCGCCCTTGAAATCGAACTGCTCGAAGTCGCCAAAAGCGACCTCGGGCAAGCGATCCTGCGCGCTTTGCGTGATCGCGCGCAATGGCGCATCCGGCGTGGTCGTGGTGGTGAACAACTGGTCGCCGGTCTTCAGGCTGTTGCGGGTGACGGCCAGGGTGTCGCCGGCGATGTCGAACGCGGCGATGGAGCCGTCGCCGACGATCTTCTCGGCCTTGCCGGTGGCGATCTCGACGCCGAACAAGGGATGCTCGCCCATGTCCTGCGCCGTGGTGTAAATGGTCTTGCCGTCCGCCGACAACACGATGCCATCGGCGGAACGGTCCCAATGCGCGGCGATTTCGCGGGTCTGGCCGCTGCCCAGGTCCATGCTCATCAAGGCGAAACGATCGGCCTCGAAACCCGGGCGCTTCATCGCGCGGTAGAACAAGGTCTTGCCGTCGGCGCTGAACACCGGGCCAGTATCCCAGGCGGGATTGGCGGCGGTCAGGTTGACCGGCGCACCATTGCCGTCGGCATTGAGTCGATAGAGATCGAAGTTGGTGGACCACGGCTCGCCCTTGCCGGCGACGCGGATGCTGGCGACCAGCGATTTTCCGTCCGGCGCCCAGCGGTATTCGCTGGCATCGCCGAACGGCTTGGACGGCGCATCGCCATCCAGCGTATCGGTCAGCGAGACCACGCTGGCCACCGGCTTGGCCTTGGCGGCGGGCAGGTCGGCTACGAACAGGCGGTTGCGGCGGCCATCGGCCCAGGTATCCCAATGGCGCACGAACAACTGGTCATAGACCACGCCGGTGCTCTTCTTCGCCTTGGTTTCGTCCAGCCGCTTCTGGGTGCAGGCAAGGTCGGCCTTGCAGTCTGCAAAAGTCTCCGCGCTGAAAGCCAGTTGCTTGCCGTCCGGCGACAGCTGGTAGCTGCCGATATCCAGGGCGAAGGCGGTCAGTTGCTGCGGCGTGCCGCCGCTTGCCGGCATCGCATACAACTGTTGCGTGCCGGATTTGCCACTGAGGAAATACACCGTCTTGCCGTCGGGCGAAAACGCAGGCGAATTCACATTCCAGCCCGCGGGTGTCAGCGGCTTCGGCGGCGCCAGGTCGCGGGTCAACAGGTTGCGCATCCACAGGCCGGTGCTGGCCTTGCTCGTTTCCTTGTCCATCTGCCGCTTCGCGAATACCACCACGCGGCCATCCGGCGACAGCAGCGGCGAGGACACCCGGTCCAGCGTAACCATGTCATGGACATCGAAACCGCGCGTGGCGGCCGTGGCCGGCAAGGCAGCCAGCAGGCAAAGGGGCAGCAAGGCAAGACGCAGGTTCATCCGGGGCTCCGGCAACAAGGAAACCCCGATGTTAGGCCGTAACAGCAACCCGGCGCAAAGGCACGAAGTCATGACCTTCGCGAAGCTCCGCTTCGCTCCCTTTGGAAAAGGGCGCCATGGGGGATTTGCTCTTGATCCTGCCTGGGAAAGCACAAGCGGAAGCAAATCCCCCTCAGTTCTCCTTTTTCAAAGGGGAAGGCCGATTATTCAGGTGGTGGAAACCTGCTTCTGCGGCTTGGCGCCGCTCCGGTACAACAGCCAGCCCACGACCGCCAGCACCACCAGGCCTATCCACTGGTTGAAGTGCCAGGCTTCCGGCAACGCCAGGACTTCGGCACTGCCGGAGACCACGATCGGGATTGCGATGGCGATGCCCATCAGCGCCTCTCCGGTGATCAGGCCGGCGGAGAACAAGGTGCCGGGGCGATGGATGCGATCCTTCTCTTCTTCATTGTCATCGTTGATCTTGTGCTTGCGCTGCACGAAGTGCGAGATCAGGCCGCCGAGGAAAATCGGCACCATCAGTTCCAGCGGCAGGTAGATGCCAATGGCGGCGGCGAGCACCGGCACACGGAATTTCGCGCCACGCGCCTTCAACCATTCGTCCAGGGCGATGATCGCCGCACCGATGCCGGCGCCGATGGCGATCATGTCCCACGGCAGCTTGCCGCCGAACATGCCCTTGGCCACCGACGCCATCAACGTGGCCTGCGGTGCGGAAAGCGAGTTGGGGTGTTCCGCGGTCGGCGCGCCGATGCCGTAGGCGGCGGCGAGCAGGTTCAACACCGGCGCCATGATCAGCGCGCAGGAGAACGCACCGATCGCCAGCATCAACTGCTGTTTCCACGGCGTGGCGCCGACGATGTAACCGGCCTTCAAGTCCTGCAGGTTGTCGCCGCCGACCGCCGCCGCGCAGCACACCACCGCTCCGATCATGATCGCGGCCACCGCCCCGATCGGTGAATCGCGGCCCAGCAGGAATACCAGGATCACCGAGGCGAACAGGATCGTGGCGATGGTGATGCCGGACACCGGATTGTTGGACGAACCGACCAGGCCGGCGAGGTACGCCGACACCGAAACGAACAGGAAGCCCGCCACGATCATGATGAGGGTCATCGGGATACTGACCGTCCACTGCCCGACGATCGCCTGGTACAGCAATGCCAACGGGATCACGAACACCACCAGTGCGATCAGCATCCACTTCATCGGCAGGTCGCGGTCGGTTTCCGCGACCACTTCACCCTTGTTCTTGCGCGCGGCGGCGAAACCGCTGCGGATGCCCGAGACCAGCGACTTGCGCAGCGAGAACAGCGTCCACACGCCACCGATGAGCATGGCGCCGACGCCGAGATAACGGATCTTCGCCGACCAGATCGCGAACGCCGTATCGGACGCGCCCGCACCGGCCACCTGCGCGGCCAGCGTCGGGTCGGCAGCCATGAAGAAGGCGTTGTAGATCGGAATCGCGATATGCCAGGACAGCACCGCACCCGACAACACCACGATGCCGATGTTCAGGCCGACGATATAGCCGACGCCCAGCAGCGCGGGCGAAAGATTGGTGCCCAGGTACGCCAGTCCCTTGCCGTTGGCGAAGAAACCCGCCTGCGCCCAGCTGTCCGGGATCATCTTCAGGCCACTGGCCGCCGCCAGTTTCAGCAACGCGCCGATGCCCGCCGACATGGCCAGGATCTTCAGGCCGGGGCCGGGATTCTCGCCCGCCTTGAGCACTTCGGCCGCGGCCTTGCCTTCCGGAAACGGCAGCGGCTCTTCCACGATCATCGTGCGACGCAACGGCACCGAGAACAGCACGCCAAGCAGGCCACCCAGGCCGGCGATGGCCAGCACCCATGAATAACGGAAGTCCTGCCAGTAGCCGAGGATGATCAGCGCGGGGATGGTGAAGATCACGCCCGCCGCGATCGACGAGCCGGCTGAGGCGCCAGTCTGCACGATGTTGTTTTCCAGGATGGTGCCGCCGCCCAGCAGGCGCAGCACGCCCATCGAGACCACGGCCGCCGGAATCGCGGTGGCGATGGTCAGCCCCGCGAACAGGCCCAGGTAGGCATTGGCCGCCGACAGGATCATCGCCAGGATGATCGCCAGCAGTACGGCGCGGAAGGTGAGTTGCGGCGTCTGGACGCTGTTCATGCGAAACCTTGGGTCCCCGGGAAGCCGACAACCTATAAGGAAGACCCGGGCAAGTCCAGCACTGCGGGACCGCCCGGCGCCGCCGCTATACTCCCGCTTTCCGCACGGGATCCGCCCTTGTCCGCCTCCATTCAGTCGGTGATTCCCGCGCGCGAGGACTTCCTTGGCCATCCCAAGGGCGTCTATGTCTGCTTCTTCACCGAGATGTGGGAGCGCTTCTCGTTCTACGGGATGAAGGCGCTGCTGCTGCTGTACCTGACCAAGTACCACCTGTTCGGCGACAAGGCCGGCTACGACCTGCTCGGCGCCTACGGCGGGCTGGTGTATTGCATCCCGGTGATTGGCGGACTGCTCGCGGACCGCTGGCTGGGCATGCGCAAGGCGGTGGTGTTCGGCGGCCTGCTGCTGGTGCTGGGCCATGCCGGCATGGCCTTCGAGGGCAATGCGGCGGTGAGCGTCGGCGGCATCGTCACCCGCGACGAGGGTGCGTTGCGCTACACCTATCTGTCGCTGGCGCTGATCATCATGGGCGTGGGTTTCCTCAAGCCGAATATCTCCACCATCGTCGGCAAGCTCTACGAAGAAAACGACCCGCGCCGCGATTCCGGATTCTCGCTGTTCTATGCCGGCATCAACCTGGGCGCGTTGTTCGCCTCGCTGGTCTGCGGTTACCTGGGCGAGACGCTGGGCTGGAAATATGGTTTTGGTGCGGCCGGCATCGGCATGTTGCTGGGCCTGGTGCTGTTCCTCTGGGGCCAGAAATACCTGCACGGCCATGCCGAGCCGCGCGAACCGGCCTTGCTGCGCGAACGCGTGCTCGGCCTCCCACGCGAATGGTTGATCTATCTGGGCGCGATCGCTGGCGTGCTGCCGATCGCCTGGCTGATGTGGGCCGCAGGCAATGGCGCTTTTGCGTTGGGCGGTGAAATACCACTGACAACGCTGCTGATGCTGGTAGTGCTGGCGGCGGTGCTGGTCTGGTTCACCTGGTTCATCCTGACCCAGTGCACTCCCGTGCAACGCCAGCAGATGCTCGCGTTGATGGCGATGATCTTCATGTGCCTGGTGTTCTTCACCCTGTACGAGCAGACCTATGGCTCCTGGGTGACCTTCACCGACCGTCTGTTGACCAAGGACATCGTGCCCGCGCTGGTCAGGCCGGTCGAGCAGTTCGCCTGGACCACGGACTGGATGACGAATTTCTTCCTGTTCGTGAAGACTGCGCCGTGGTCGACCTATTCGCTGCTGCTGGCGCCGCTTTCCTTCATGCTGGCGGCGCGGTTGTCGGATAGTCGCCCCGGATCCGCCGCGCCGCGCCTGCTGTTCATCGCGGTCACGGTGGTGATGCTGGTCTGCCTGGCCCGCGATTGCATCGTGTTGCCGCAGACCGCCGGTTCGCTGACCTACCTGGGCGCGTTCTTCCTGGTGGTGCTGGCGCCGGTCTTCGCCGCGTTGTGGGCGTACCTGGGCCGCAGCGGACACGATCCCTCCAAGCCATTCAAGTCCGCGCTGGGATTGATGTTCGCCGGCCTGTCGTTCATTCCGCTCGCCTACGCGGCGCAGCAGGTGGGCGCCAGCGGGCAGATGGCCAGCGTGTGGTGGCTGGTGCTGGCCTACCTGGTGCTGGAAATCGGCGAGATGTGCCTGGCCCCGGTCGGTCTTTCCGCCGTCACCCAGTTGTCGCTGCCGCGCGTGGTCAGCCTGATGATGGGCACTTGGTTCCTGGCCACCGCATTTTCGGAAACGCTGGCGGCGCTGTTCGGAAAACTGGCGGCGATCGAAGTGCCGGAAGGCGAAGTCATGAACATCGCCGAGGCCGCCGCCAAGTATGCGCACCTGTTCTGGCTGATGACCTGGATCGGGCTGGGTTGCGCGGCGCTGGTCTTCATCGTCGCGCCGCTATTGAAGCGGATGATGCATGGGGTCAGGTGAGGGTGCGCGCATTGGTGCCGGGCCATACTGCGTGAAGCATGGAAACCGGTAGCCGTGAGCCGGTAGCCGGAAATCAAGAGCCGCTCTCCGGCTACCGGCTACCGGCTACCGGCTACCGGCTCAATGCTCTACCAGGTTTCCTCGCACGGCAAAGTGCCTTCAAGCCCCGGCCGCAAGCTCGTCAAGAACACGATCCAGCCCTTGTTGCCAGGTCGGCAAGTCGATCGCCAGATCATTGCGCAAGCGTGAAGTATCCAGGCAGGAATAGGCCGGCCGCCTGGCGGGCGTGGGGTAATCGGCGGTGGTGATCGGCAGCACGCTTGGCTCGCGCGCAAGCAGGCCACGCCGATGGGCGCCAGCGAAGATGGCGGCGGCGAATTCCTGCCAACTGCATTGGCCTTGCGCGGTCAGGTGGAACACACCGGTCGCCTGCGACGAGGCAGTCATGATCTTGGCGGTGACATCGGCGATCAAGGCGGCTGGCGTTGGCGTACCAACCTGGTCCGCGACCACGCGCAACTCTTCGCGTTCCCCACCCAGGCGCAGCATGGTGCGCAGGAAATTGTGCCCGTGCGAGGCATACACCCAGGCCGTGCGGAAAATCAGGTGTGCATCGCCTGCGGCGCGAATGGCTTTTTCACCCGCAAGCTTGCTGGCGCCGTATACGCCCAAAGGCGAGGTGGCATCGTCTTCCAGGTATGGTCGGTCGCCATCGCCCGGGAACACGTAATCCGTCGAGTAATGCACCAGCTTCGCCCCGCGTCGTGCGCACGCGTCCGCCAGCACGCCAGGGGATTGCGCATTGGCACGGAACACTGCTTCGCTGTCGCTCTCAGCGCGATCGACTGCGGTGTAAGCCGCTGCATTGACTACCCAATCGGGCGCGATGCGCGCGACCAGTCCATGCAGCGATTCGGGCTGGTCCAGATCGGCGATTCCGCAGGGACTGCCATCTTCGAGACTTCCGCTGCGGGTAGTGGTAATTACTTCGCCAAGCGGAGCGAGACTGCGCCTGAGCTCATGGCCGACTTGGCCATTGGCGCCGAGTAGCAGGATCTTCATGCGAGGTAAGGAGGCAAGCGATCCGCAGCCACATCGCCCAGGAAGGGCGCCTTGGCGTCCTTGTCGGAAAGCAGGGGCTCGCTGACCGGCCAATCGATGCCGATGGCCGCATCGTTCCAGCGCACGCCGGCATCGGCGGCCTTGTCGTACTGGGCCGTGCACAGGTAGCTGAAAAGGGCGCGTTCGGACAGCACTGCGAAGCCATGGGCGAAGCCTTCCGGGATCCAGAGCTGGCGCTTGTTCTCCGCACTCAGCACCACTGCGGTCCAACGGCCGAAGTGCGGCGAGCCACGGCGGATATCCACCGCCACGTCATAGACCTCGCCTTCCAGCACGCTGACCAGCTTGCCCTGCGGATTCGGCCACTGGTAATGCAGGCCGCGCAGCACTCCGCGTGCGGACGAAGAAACGTTGCTCTGCACGAATTTCGTCGGCAGACCGTGCTCCCCGTAGCGGTCGGCATTCCAGGTCTCGAAGAAGAAGCCGCGATCGTCGCCGAAGACCGCTGGTTCGATGACCACGCAACCCGGCAGATCGGTTTCGATCACCTTCACCGCACCACTCCACGCGTCGCCAGCGAAAGCAGGTATTGGCCATAGCCGTTCTTTACCAGCGGAGCGGCCAGTTTTTCCAGCTGGGCCACATCGATCCAGCCGTTGCCAAAGGCGATTTCTTCCGGGCAGCACACACGCAAGCCCTGGCGCGCTTCGATGGTCTCGATAAAGTTGGATGCCTGCAACAACGATACGTGCGTACCAGTATCGAGCCAGGCAAAGCCGCGACCCAGTGGTTCCAGGTGCAGCGACCCGTCTTCGAGATAGCACCGGTTGAGGTCGGTGATCTCCAGCTCCCCGCGCGGCGACGGCTTCAGCGAAGCAGCGTAGTCGCTGGCGCGTCCGTCGTAGAAATACAGGCCGGTGACCGCATGGTTGGAGCGGGGCTTGAGGGGTTTTTCTTCCAGCTCCACCACTTTGCCGGCCGCATCGAACTCGGCCACGCCGTAGCGTTCCGGATCGCTGACCCAGTAACCGAATATCGTGGCGCCGTGCTGGCGCGTGTCCGCGCGCTTCAATGTCTCGGTCAGGCCGTGGCCGTGGAAGATATTGTCGCCAAGCACCAGGCAACTGGGCTGGCCGGCGACGAAGTCCTTGCCGATCAGATAGGCCTGGGCCAGGCCGTCCGGACTGGGCTGGACCGCATATTCGATATGCATGCCCCATTGCGATCCGTCGCCAAGCAACTGCTTGAACAACGCTTGTTCGTGCGGCGTGTTGATCACCAGCACTTCGCGTACACCCGCCAGCATCAGCACGCTGAGCGGGTAGTAGATCATCGGTTTGTCGTAGACCGGCAACAGCTGTTTGCTGATGGTCTGGGTGATCGGATAAAGGCGGGTGCCGGAGCCCCCGGCCAGGATGATGCCTTTGCGTTGCGTCATGGGTGAACTCCTTGTGTCAGGCAGCGCCGCCGATCCGTTCCAGGCGATAGCTGCCATCCAGAACGCGCTTTACCCAGGCCTGGTTTTCCAGATACCAATCGACGGTCTGGGCGATGCCATCTTCGAAGGTGTACCGCGGTTTCCAGCCCAGTTCACCCTGCAGCTTCGACGCATCGATCGCGTAGCGGCGGTCGTGGCCGGGACGGTCGGTCACATAGGTGATCTGGCTTTCACGCGGCTTGCCGTCTTCGCGCGGGCGGCGCTGGTCCAGCAACTCGCAGATGGTCTTGACCACTTCGATGTTCTGGCGCTCGGCATCGCCGCCGACGTTGTAGGTTTCGCCCACGCGCCCTTTTTCCAGCACGGTGCGAATGGCTGCGCAATGGTCGGTCACGTACAACCAATCGCGGACGTTCTTGCCATCGCCATAAACCGGCAGTGGTTCACCGGCCAGCGCCCGCGCGATGATCAGCGGGATGAGTTTTTCCGGGAAATGGTAGGGACCGTAATTGTTCGAGCAATTGGTGGTCAGCACCGGCAGGCCGTAGGTGTGGTGGAACGCCCGCACCATGTGGTCGGAAGCGGCCTTGGAGGCGGAGTACGGCGAGTTGGGCGCGAAAGGCGTGGTTTCGGTGAACTTGCCGGTATCGCCCAGCGAGCCATAGACCTCGTCGGTCGAGACATGCAGGAAACGGAAAGCGTCGCGCTTCCCTGCTTCGAGTCCGCGCCAGTAATCACGCACTGATTCCAGCAGCGCCAGTGTGCCGACCACGTTGGTCTGGATGAACGCGCCTGGGCCGTCGATGGATCGGTCGACATGGCTCTCGGCGGCGAAGTTCACCACCGCATCGGGCTGGTGTCCGGCCAGCAGCCGCGACACCAACGCCTGGTCGCCGATGTTGCCATGGGCGAACACATGGCCCGGGTTGCCTTCGAGCGAAGACAAGGTATCCAGGTTGCCGGCGTAGGTCAGCGCATCCAGGTTAATGACACGGATGCTCTTGGCGACCGCTTCCAATACGAAATTACCGCCGATGAATCCGGCGCCACCAGTCACCAGCCAAGTCGGCACACTCATCTCCTGAAACGAAATGCCTTGGAAGCCATGCCTTCCAGGACGATCCTCAGAACGGGATATCGTCGTCCGCGAAGTCGTCCATCGGCGCTTGTTGCGCGGCGGGCTGCTGGCGGCGAGGCGCGGAGTCCTGGCGCGGCGCGGCGCGTTGCGGGCGTTCGCCACCGCCGTCGCTCTTGCCGCCGAGCATCTGCATCTCATCGGCAATGATGTCGGTCGTGTAGTGCTTCACGCCGTCCTTGTCGTAGCTGCCGTATTCGATGCGGCCCTCGATGTAGCACTGCGAACCCTTGCGCAGGTATTCGCCGGCGATTTCGCCGAGCTTGCCGAACAGCTTGACCCGATGCCATTCGGTTTTTTCTATCTGCTGGCCGTCCTTGTCCTTGCGCACGTTGGTCGTGGCAAGGCTGACGGTGGTGATGGCCAACCCGCCTTGGGTGTATTTGGTTTCCGGGTCGTTGCCCAGATTGCCTACCAGGATCACTTTGTTGACGCCGCGTGCCATGTTTGTTCCCTTCCGGTGATGCCCGCCAATTGCAGGCATAGCCAGTGGAGTATAACCGGCGACACCGCGCCATCCGTAACCTCCGCGTCACCGGGTCAGGGTTATCTGACCGTGATAGCCCTTATAATTCAGCCACTTCCCACGCCGCTTCCGCATGACAGCCGTCGAACTCCCCCGGCCCGCCCTGGCCCTGCCCCAGATCCAGACCCTTGCCACTGCGGACATGGCCGCCGTTGACGCGCTGATCCGCGTGCGGCTGGCTTCCGACGTGGTCCTGATCAACCAGATCGCCGACCACATCATCTCCGCCGGGGGCAAGCGCCTGCGGCCGATGCTGGTGGTGCTGGCCGGCCGTGCCTGTGGCGCGGTCATCGCGGACCACCACCAGCTGGCGGCGATCATCGAATTCATCCACACCTCCACCCTGCTGCATGACGACGTGGTCGACGAATCCGACCTGCGCCGCGGTCGCAGCACCGCCAATGCGCTGTGGGGCAACGCGCCCAGCGTGCTGGTCGGCGACTTCCTGTATTCGCGCAGTTTCCAGCTGATGGTGGAACTGGACCGGATGGAAGTGATGCGGATCTTGGCCGACACAACCAACCGCATCGCCGAAGGCGAGGTGCTGCAACTGCTGCACGTGCATAACCCGGATACGGACGAGGCCGCGTACCTGCGCGTGATCGAGCGCAAGACCGCGGTGCTGTTCGCCGCCGGCACGCAACTGGGTGCGCTGGCCTCCGGTGTCGATGCCGCTACCCAGCAGAAGCTCTACGACTACGGCATGAACCTGGGCTACGCCTTCCAGATAGCCGACGACGTGCTGGACTACACCGCCGACGCCGCCGACCTGGGCAAGAATCTGGGCGACGACCTGGCCGAGGGCAAGGCCACCCTGCCGCTGATCCATGCCATGCGTCACTCAGACGAAGCGACGCGTGGGCGCCTGCGTGCCATTGTCGAGAATGGCGAAGGCGCGGCTATGCCGGAAGTGCTGGCCGCGATCCACGCCACCGGCGGGCTGGAGTACAGCCAGCGGCGCGCGATGGAATACGCGCAAGCGGCTGAAGCCGCGCTCGACGGCGTGGAAGAAAACGACGCGGTCGCCGCATTGCGCGGGCTTGCGCAGTACGCCGTACAACGCAAGTCCTGATCCGTGTCCCCCGAGGGGACTTCCTTCGGGGCGTAGGAGCGGGCCTTGCCCGCGATGCTTTTTGAATGACCTGGCAAAAAGGCATCGCGGGCAAGGCCCGCTCCTACGTACATGGGTTTCAGGCGACCGGTCAGCTTCCGAAGCGTTCCCTGAAGAAGTCGCGCATCATCCGCATGGCACGCTTGGCCGCGCGTTCGTTGTAGACGCAGTTCGGCGGACTGTTGGACTCGGGCTGGGTGAAGCAATGCACCGCGCCGCCGAAATTCACGAACTGCCAGTCGGCCTTGGCCGCATCCATTTCCTTCTTGAAATCGACGATGTTCTGCTCGGTGACGCTGCTGTCATCGGCGCCATTGAGCACCAGGATGGAAGTGCGAATCGCGTTGTCCCTGGCCGGCAGGTAGGTATCCAGGCCACCGTGCAGGCTGACCACGCCCCCGCTGATATCGCTGCCGGTGCGGGCCAGCTCAAGCACGGCCGAGCCGCCAAAACAGAAACCAAGCGCGCCGATCCGGGTCGCGTCGACTGGCGCCTTCCCTGCCTGCGCCTTGAGCACATCCACCGCGGCCTCGACCCGCGCGCGCAATGCCACCCCGCCATCGGCATACACCTTGCGGACCTGGGCACCGGCTTCGACCGCATCCTTGGGACGCACGCCCTCGCCGTACACGTCCGCGACCAGCACCACGTAATCGTCGCCAGCGATTTCCTTGGCTTTCTCCACCGCAGAACCGGTGACTCCCATCCAGTTGGGCACCATCACCAGTCCCGGACGCACTTCCTTGCTGGCGTCGTCATGGACCAGATAGCCGGAGAACGTCTGTTCGCCCACCTTCCATTGCACCGGCGTGGCTTGCGGCGTCGCCAGTAGCGGCGCGCTCCACAAGGCGGCCAGCGCCAGCCAAATCACGGAACTCTTGCGCATGCGTCACTCCTTGGGTCCAGACCGGGAAGTGGAGTATGCCGCCATTGCCTGCACCGCGCGATGTCCTGAAACAGGCAATTGGAGCGACTTCACGCTGTCGGTTTCCAGCCTTCAGAACGCCTGGAGCAGCAACAAAATGCATGTACAAAATCACACCCGCTACGCAGGCATGGAATCAAGCGATGCCGATACCCGGAATCCCCGAAATGGCATCCGGATCAAAGCCGGCGATCTGGGCGAAATGACGTCCGCGCGCCACGTAGTCGCGATACGGGCCGTAGCTGGGCGCACCGGGCGACAGCAGCACTACTCCCGTTCCCGCCAGCAACACGCGAGCCTGGCCGATGGCGTCCGGCAAATCCATGGCGGACGCCAGGCGGAAGCCCGCAGATGCAGCCAACGGCTCCAGCAATTCGTGGATGCGCGGACCATTGGCGCCCATGGTCACTATGACCGCAGGCGCTTCATGGCGGACCTGTTCGGCGAAATCCGACCAGTCCAGGCCACGGTCGTGTCCGCCGACCAGGATCGCCACCCGCTGTCCGCGGAAGCATTCCAGTGCGGCGAGGCTCGCATGCGGCGTGGTGCTGATGGAATCGTTGACGTAGGTGATGCCATCGCGCATGCCCAGTGTCTGCAGGCGATTGGGCAGCGGGCGAAAACTTTCCGCGTGCGCCGCGAGATCGGCCGCATCCAGCCCCAGCGCCTCGATCGTAGCCAGCACCGCGCACAGGTTGCCGCGATTGTGCCGCCCCGGCAGCGGCGTGCGCGTGCTGTCGAACACGAACCGCTCACCGCGAAAAACTTCATCTCCGCGCAAGTGCCAGCCATCGGCATGATTGAACCAGTGCACTTCGCTGTCGGGTAGCCGCAAGGCGGCCAGGCGCGGGTCGGCGGCGTTGAGCACGGCGATCCTGGGCTTGGTCTGGGTCACCAAGGCGAGCTTGTCGGACACATAGCGCGCTTCGCTGCCGTGCCAGTCCAGATGCTCGGGAAACAGGTTGAGAACCACCGCCACTTCCGGCCGCGTTTGCGCCGCCGCGACATCCAGGGTCTGGTAGCTGGAGAGTTCGACCGCCCAGAACTCCGGCGCAGGCTCCGGATCCAGCAGTTCCAGCAAAGGCATGCCGATGTTTCCGACCAGTGCGGTGCGATGGCCGCCCGCACGGAGCAGGTGCGCCAGTAGCGCGGTGGTCGTGCTCTTGCCCTTGGTGCCGGTGACGCAGATCGTGTTGTCGGCGTAGCCGCCGGCATTCGCCTGTTCGTCGAACCACAGCGTGCTGCCGCCGACGAAACGCGTGCCCTGCCCGGCCGCAGCACGCGCGGCGTCGGAATACGGACTGATCCCGGGCGACTTGACCACGACGTCCTGCCCACCCAGCAACGCGGCGGTCGCTTCCAGTTCCACGTGCAGGCTCGCATCGGCGTAAACGCCGACTTCTTCCGCTTCCACGGCATTGCAGAACAAGGTCAGCGGTTGAGTGGGCAGTCTTTTGCGGATTGCACGATAGGCGGCGCGGCCCTCGCGGCCCCAGCCCCACAAGGCGATCCGCCTGCCTTCAAGCTGCGAAATTCGCACGCAGCCGCTCCCACAGTGCAAGCGGCACGCGATGTTCTCCACTCATGTGCAGCAGCGGTGCGATCTCGAGTTCGGAAGCCTCCAGTTGCGGCTGGATCTCGCGGATGAAGCGCGCGACCAGCATGTCTTCCTTCCATTCGGGCCGCGCAGCCAGCGTGGCCATGGCCGCACGCGATTCCTGGCCTTCGCCCACGCATTCGAACGGCTTGTGATCCTGGAATTCCAGCAGCGCGTCGAAGCCTCCGGCCTGCGATGCATCGTCGAGGAGATTGCGGCCGAAGATGCGCACCAGTCGCGGCTTGGGCATGAACGGGGCCAGCGCCAGGAACACGAAATGGCATTTCGGGCACACCCCGCACCAGCGATTCACCGGGCGCTCGCCCAGGATATGGAAGTTGCGGTTGCAGCTTGAAAAATGCGCGTCGTAGCGGTCTGACTTGGCGAACTGCCGGGCCACCGCCAGTTCGCTGAGCGGACGCAGCAGCGAGTAGTAGTGCAGGTCGGTGGCGACGTGCCGTTGCAAGTGTTCGCCGAAAGCCTGTTCGAATACCCAACCCTTCGACCACTGGTGATTCACCTCGCCCGTACCCGGGATGATGCTGCCATAGCTGGCCGAACGCTCGTTGGAGAACACCACCTGGTCCACGCCCTGCAGCAGCGCCGCGAGCACCAGGATCGCGGAATTCACCGCGGTCACCGGGATATGGCCGTTGTACGCGCCCTGCCGGTTCAATTCGAACAGCTCCGGCGCCAGCGCGCGGCCCAGGTTGAGCGTGGGCAGTCCGGTACGCGCGGCGCAAGCGGCGATCAGCTGCGAGTTGCCGATCCAGGTCACCGTCTGCTCGACCCCGGCGGAACGCAGGGCTTCGATGGAGACCAGCGAATCCTTGCCGCCGCCGATGGCGACCAAGGCGTGGTGGCGGAGGCCCAGCGTTGTTGTGGGAGGGGCGTCAGCCCCGATTTCTACAGCAACCGGAAACTTGATCCGTCCATGCAGGTTCAGCCCATTGCGATAGGCGAATTCCCCCAGGCCATTCTCATAGATCAACGCCATCAGCGCGGCGGTATCGGCATCGATCGCATACGACTCGATGCGGATTTCCGGCGGCACCGCCGCCTTGTAATAGCTGACCCCGGCGACCAGATGCAGCAGGCGCAGCGCCTGTTCCACTGCCTGCGCGCGCTCGCCCTCCAGGACGAACGGCGCACCGGGCACCGTCACCGTCTCGGTGAGCTCGGGGCTCTCGTCAAAGGCATAGACCAGGCGGGCGACGCCGGTTTGCGCATCGAAGCTGCAACGCACGAAGCGGAACACGGCAACCTCGTCGCGCTGGAATTTCCACTCAGACATCCAGCACCTCTTCTTTCGGCAACGCACGCATATTGTAGGCGTTGGCCATGGTGAATCCGTAGGCGCCCGCATCGGCGATCAGCACCACATCGCCTGGCGCGGTCGCCGCCGGCAGTTTGCGGCGCTTGCCGAACACGTCGCTTGATTCGCAGATCGGGCCGACCACGTCGAATACGCCGTCGTCCGCCTCGCCCAACCGGCTCAGGTTGACGATGTCGTGCCAGGCGTCGTACAGCGCCGGACGGATCAGCGCATTCATGCCCGCATCCAGACCGATGCGATGGATGCCGTCCTTCTCGACCACCTGGGTGACTGTCGTCAGCAGCACCCCGGCTTCGGCGACCAGGTAGCGCCCCGGCTCGATCGTCAGCCGGTACGCCGGATACGCGGCCTTGATCTCGGCCAGGCCCGCGCTCCAGGCATCGAGGTCGAAGGGTTCGTCGTCCTCGGCATAGGGAATCGGCAAGCCGCCGCCGATATCGATGGTCTCGATACTGCCGATGCGCTCGGCGATGCCGCCCAACTCGTCGCAGACCTGCTTCCAGTGCTGCGGGGTTTCCACGCCGCTGCCCAGGTGCGCGTGCAGGCCGGTCAGGCGGATGCCCAGCTCGCGGGCCAGGGCGACGAAGGCTTCCACCTTCGCTATCGGCAATCCGAATTTGGATTCCTTGCCGCCGGTGCGCACCTTCTGGTGATGTCCTTCGCCTCGACCCAGGTCCACGCGCAGCCACAGGTCGCGGCCACGGAAGATTTCCGGCCATTGCCGCAGCGCTTCGAGATTGTCCAGGGTCACGGTGACGCCGAGCCCGCACGCGGCTTCGTATTCCGCACGCGGCGCGAAGCTCGGGGTGAACAGCACGCGACGCGGCGACAACTCGGGGACGACCTGGAACACATGCCGCAGCTCGCCCAGGGAAACGCATTCCAGTCCGAATCCTTCTTCCACCAGCAAGCGCAGGATCGCCGGATGCGAGTTGGCCTTGATCGCGTAGTAGCGCTGGTCGATCGGCGCGATGGCGTTGAGCGCTTGCGCGCGCTTGCGCACGGTCGGCAGGTGATACGCATAGCGCGGCGTACCGGCGCCTGCCAGGGTGAGCAGGCGTTCGCGTTCGTGCTGCCGCCACGGCGTGTCGCGCTTGCGGATGCCATGCGCGATTTCGCGCCAGCGCGGTCCGAACACACTGGTCTCTTCCACCGGCATCGCGCCACTGTCGATCAGCTCGGCGTGCAACACGGGCAGCAGGCCATCGGCGTCGGCCTCGTCGATGACGAAGGTCAGGTTGAGGTCGTTGGACGATTGCGAAATCATGTGCACGCGTTCGCGTCCGAACGTGGCCCATACGTCCGACAACTTGTGCAGCAGCGAGCGCATGCCGCGCCCGACCAGGGTAATCGCCGTGCACGGCGCGATCACCTTGACCCGGCAGATTTCCGCCAGGTCCGCCGACAGCGCGGCCAGCACGTTGGTGCTGACCAGGTTCTCGCTGGGGTCCAGCGACACGGTGACGTTGGTTTCCGAAGAACCGATCAGGTCCACCGACAGGCCATGGCGCTTGAAGCGTTCGAACACGTCGGCCAGGAAGCCGACCTGCTGCCACATGCCGATGCCTTCCATCGACACCAGCACGATGCCGTTGCGGCGGCTGATCGCCTTGACCCCCGGCACGGTGGCCGCGTTGCCGTCGATGCTGGTGCCGGGAAGCTCGGGCCGCTCGGTGTCCAGGATCGCCATCGGCACGCCGGCATCGCGGCACGGCTTGATCGAACGCGCGTGCAATACCTTGGCCCCGGTGGTCGCGATTTCCTGCGCCTCGTGGTAATCCAGCCGGGTCAGCAGTCGCGCGTCGGGCACTTCACGCGGGTTGGCGGAAAACATGCCGGGCACGTCGGTCCAGATTTCCACCCGTTGCGCACCCAGCAAGGCTCCGAAATACGCGGCCGAGGTATCCGAGCCGCCGCGTCCCAGCACGGTGGTGCCGCCATCTTCATGCCGCGCGATGAAACCCTGGGTCAGCAGCATGCCGGTGGGTTGCGCGTGGAAATCCTGGCGCCAGCTGTCGCTGGGCGCGATGCCGCACGACACCGACAGCCGCTGCGCCCACGCGCTCTGGTTGGGCAGCACGCTGGCCCGCAGCCACTGGCGCGCATCGGTCCA
This sequence comes from Pseudoxanthomonas sp., assembly GCA_041919795.1. GTDB lineage: Bacteria > Pseudomonadota > Gammaproteobacteria > Xanthomonadales > Xanthomonadaceae > Pseudoxanthomonas_A. The sequence goes on from JAYRTC010000012.1 coordinate 25,094, forward strand.
GCCGAAATCCAGTCCCTGCGCACGCAGGTAGGCCGCGCCCAGCGTGGAAGAAAGCAGTTCGCCCTGGCCCAGCACTTCGGCCTGCCACGGCAGGGTGCGTTCGCCAGCGCGCGGATCGGTGGCCAACGCGCGCAAGGCGGCCAGGCGTTCCCCCAGCACCTGGTCGGCATCCAGCTCCAGCTCGGCGACGAATTCGCGGTGACGCTGCTCCAGCTTGTCGATGCGCTCGGCACTGTCCGCGGCGCCATCTGCAATCGCGGTCAGTTCGTTGGTTACCCCCGACAGCGCCGACACCACTACCAGCACGCGCGCGTTGTTTTCTTCCGCCCTTCGTTTGGCCAACCGGCCTATCGTGTCCCAGCGATGACGACGCGACACCGAGGTGCCACCAAACTTGAGGACGATCCAGCGATCAGGCGCAGCGAGGGAAGCAGACATGGACAAGAGGGGGATTGCCCGACCATTCGGGCGTGAACCCTGAATTCTAGACGAAGGCCGAGTGGGAGCGGCATCTGTGTGGGAGCGGCATCCTGCCGCGAGCCCTTGATCCTGGCGCCAGGACAGAAGGAGCAGGAACAAAAGCTCGCGGCAGGATGCCGCTCCCACATCCGGATCTCGCGACGGGACGCCGCTCCCACAGTGGTCGGATCGATCAACTTCTGTGGCAGCGCGGATTGCTAAGCTGCACGACCGCGCGCACTCCCCCCTTCCATGACCACACGCCGTTACCTGCAACTCGACGTCTTCGCCGACCGGCCCGGTACGGGCAACCCGCTGGGTGTGGTTTTCGATGCGGCGGACATGGATGTCGAGACCATGCAGGCCTATGCCGCCTGGGCGAACCTTTCCGAAACCATCTTCTTCCTGCCCCCCACCTTGCCCGCCGCCGACTACCGCGTGCGCATCTTCACTCCGTGCTCGGAGTTGCCCTTTGCCGGGCACCCCAGCGTGGGTGCGGCGTGGGCGGCGCTGGATGCCGGACTGGTCCAGGCCAGGGATGGCGGCCTGGTGCAGGAATGCGCCGCCGGCCTGCTGCCGGTGCGGATCGAGGATCGCGATGCCGCGCGAGTGGTCCACGTGCGCACGCCGCATGCGCGAGAGGTGGCCACCGGCGGTGTCCACCGCGCGGCACTGTCTTCGGCACTGGGCAATCTGCCGCTCGGCAAGCTCGCACCCGCGCTCTGGAACAACGGACCCAACTGGTGGCTGGTGGAACTGGCCGATGCCGCCGCAGTCCGCAACATGGCGCCCGACCTGCTTGCCATCACCGCGCTCACCCGCGCCAGCGATGCGATCGGGCTGGCGGTGTTCGGCCGTGCCGCGGCATCCGACCATGACCTCGCGGTGCGCGCCTACTGCCCTGCCGACGGAGTCCCGGAAGATCCGGTGACCGGCAGCGCCAATGCCAGCATCGCCGCCCTGCTCCACCAGTCGGGTGCGTTGCCCGGCGTCGATGGCCACTATCGCGCCAGCCAGGGCCGGGAACTGGGCCGCGACGGCAAGGTGGAAGTGCGGGTCGATGGCGAAGGCGAGGTCTGGATCGGCGGCCGGGTGCAGGCGGTGATCCGCGGCAGCGTGGATTGCTAGCCAGGTTGCTAAGCTGCACGGCCCCCAACACCACGCGCTTCCATGATTCCACGCCGCTACGTGCAACTCGATGTCTTCGCCGATCGCCCGGGTGCAGGCAACCCACTGGCTGTGGTGCTTGACGCCGATGGCCTGGACGACGACACCATGCAGGCCATCGCCCGCTGGACGCGATTGCCGGAAACGACCTTCGTATTCCCTGCGACGAAGCCGGAAGCCAGCTACGGCATCCGCATCTTCAGCCCGCGCCGCGAGGTGCCGTTCGCCGGCCATCCCAGCGTCGGCACCGCGCATGCGGTACTCGAAGCCGGACTGGCCACGCCGCGTGACGGATTGCTGGTGCAGGAAGGTATCGCCGGTTTATTGCCCTTGCGCGTGACCGGCTCCGGTCCCACCCGCACCATTGCCGTGCGTACCCCGCGGGCGAAGGTCATGGAAATCGCGGCACCGGATGACCCGCGCCTACACGATGTGCTGGGCGCACTGCCGCTCGGCGCGTTGCCGTCGGCATTGATGGACGGCGGCCGCCGCTGGTGGCTGGCGGAACTGCGCGATGAAGCCGCGCTACGTGCGGCGACGCCACCGTGGGAAGCGATCGGCAAGCTGGCCCAGTCCACCGAAAGCATGGGCATGTGCGTGTTCGCGCGCAGCGACGATCCGGTCTATTTCCTGGCGGTGCGCGCCTGGGTCGGTGCGCCGGCGCAGTTCGAGGATGCGGCTTCCGGCGCAGCCAACGCGACCCTGGCCGCGTGGCTGGCTTCGCAAAACGCCTTGCCGGGGCACGACGGCCGCTACCGCATCAGCCAGGGCCGCGAGGTCGGGCATGACGCGATCATCGAACTGTTCGTCGATGAACACGACGAGGTCTGGTCGGGTGGCCGCGTGTGCAGTGTGGTGAGCGGACAGATCGATTGGTGAACCTCAACACCTTGTAGGAGCGGCTTCAGCCGCGACCGGCAGTCCGCAGCCACATGGAAGTTCGCGACCAGCACCCCTATGGGAGGGGCTTCAGCCCCGACGCTTTACCTGGCTACGTTCGTCGGGGCTGAAGCCCCTCCCACAACATTGCAGTGATCAGGGGCTGGCCTCGAACACCGGCTTCCCATCCACCCAGGTGGAACGGATGCGCAGGTCGTCCAGTTGCGCGGCCGGCACCGACAAGGGGTCCTCTTCCAGGATCACGAAGTCGGCGCGCAAGCCCGGGGCCAAACGACCCACTTCGGCCTCATCGAAACCGGCATACGCCGCATCGCTGGTGAAGCCGCGCAGCGCTTCGGCCGCGCTCAATTTCTGCTCCGGCAGCCAGCCACCCGGGGGCTGTCCCTCGCGATCCTGACGGGTGACGGCGGCATACAGGCCCAGGCGCGGGTCGGGCGATTCGACCGGGAAATCCGAGCCCAGCGCCAACCGCGCCCCGCTATCCAGCATGCGCCGCCAGGCATAGGCCCCGGCGATGCGCTGCTTGCCCACGCGGTCCTCGGCCCACGGCATGTCCGAGGTGGCGTGGGTCGGTTGCATGGAGGCGATCACGCCCATCGGCCCCAGACGCGGAATATCCTCAAGGGAAACGACTTGCGCGTGCTCGATGCGCCAGCGCGAGTTCTTATCGCCTTCCAGCGCGCGCTGGTAAGTATCCAGCACGATGCGATTGCCTCGATCGCCGATCGCATGCGTGGCCACCTGCACGTTGCATCCCTTGGCCTTGCGCACTGCGGATTCGAACGCCGCCGGATCGGTCACCAGCAAGCCGCGATTGCCGTGGTCATCGCTGTAGTCCTCCAGCAACGCGGCGCCGCGACTGCCCAGCGCGCCGTCCATGTACAGCTTGACCCCGCGCATCTCCAGGCGACCGCCGGCATGGCGGTACAGCCCGTGCGCGCACAGGTCGGCCAATGCGCCGCTGTCGCCATCGGCATAGGCATCGACGCGCAACGGCAAGCGGCCGCTGTCGGCGAAACGCCGCATCAACGCCAGCTCTTCGCGCGACACGCCCATGTCGTGCACGCCGGTCAGGCCATTGCGTACCGCCATCGCAAAAGCCTTGGTCAACGCCTGTTCGCGGAAGGCCTCGTCCATTGCCGGCGCTACCGCATTGACCAGTGCCATTGCGCCATCGATGAAGATGCCGGTGGGCGCGTCGCCCTCACGCACGATGCGCCCGCCGTCCGGCTGCCAGTCGCCCGCCAGCGGCCTGGCCGTTGTCGCCGCCACCGCGCGCAATGCCGCGCTGTTGGCCCAGCCGGCATGGCCATCGACCCGATCCAGCCACACCGGCCGATCGGGGAAGACGGCATCCAGGTCGGTGGCGGTGGGAAAGGTTTTCTCCGGCCAGTCGTTCTGGTCCCAGCCGCCGCCCCGCAACCATGCGCCGGGCTGCAATTGCTTTTCGAATTCGCGCAGGCGGGCCATGACCTCCGCCTTGTCGCGCGCGCCGACCAGATCGACGCTCGTCAACGCATAACCCAGCCCCATCAGGTGCCCGTGCGCGTCGATCAGACCGGGAATCACGGTCTTGCCGGCTGCATCGATACGCGTAGCCTGCGGATAACGCGCCAGCAATTCCTTCGCGCCGCCCACCGCCAGCACGCGTCCGTTCTCATCCCATGCCAGCGCCTCGGCCACCGGCTGCCCCGGGTCGGAAGTGTGGATCCGCGCAGCGGTCAATACCTGCACTTGTCCAGCCAGAGCGGTGGCGCTCAAACAAAGTCCTGCGATCAAGACCAGACGACGCATGCGCGATACCCCCGAATAAGTGGTACGCGACTATGCCCCTCACCGCACGCACAGACAAGCCACGTGCCGGTCGGTCGCGAGCACTAGCCTAAGCCAAAAGCGTTCCGCGCTGTGCGCGGGTCACTTTCTTGCGCGGCCAAGAAAGTAACCAAAGAAGGCCACCCGGTCGGCCCGTCGGCCACGCTGCGCGCGGCCGATGCGCAAGCAGGCGGGGCATTTCCGGAATGCACATCCGTGTGCCCTCCGGAAACGGCGCGCATCGTGCGCGCCGCCCTTCGGGTATTCGCCCCACCTGCTTGCCGGGCCTCAACGGGGGTTGAAAGGCAAGATCAAGAGCACCTGCTTTCCATGCAATCCCACACTGAAGTCCTGACGCCAAAAAAAAGGGGCCGTCCTCCGGCCCCTGTTCCGCCCCCGTAGTCGCGCGCGTTATTCCGCTCGCACGTCCACTCGCACCCGGATGCGATCGCCCGGGTGGTAGTTGGTGCGCGTGTGGTAGGTGCGGTTGGCGTACTCGTAGGTCACGTCGTAACCGGAAAGCTGCTCTTCATCGCCGTAATAGCCATCGCGGCTGGTCACCGGCACCGGGTCGCAGACGCGCACCGTGCCGCGTCGTTCCAGCTGCCGGTTGCGCTGCGAATTGTCGTAGATGGAACGACCGGCCATGCCACCGACCATCGAGCCGACCGCGGTGCCGACATAACGTCCACTGCCATCGCCGATCTTGCTGCCCAGCACCGCGCCCGCGATGCCGCCGATGACCGTGGCCACGGTGCGATTGGCTTCATTGCCGCCATTTCCGCGATAACCGCCGTTGCCGGCGTAATAACCATCGCGATCCCGGTAGCGGTCATCGCGATAGCGGTCATTCCGGTACGGGTCATTGCCGTTGTAGTAGCCGTCGTTGCCGACATACACGTCGTCGGCCTGGCGGTAATAGCACTGCTGCGAATTGCGCGTCGTGCGGTTTCGATTGCCGTAATCCGAACCGATCACCGGATCGACCCGCAACACCCGCGCGTAATCGTAGGTCGCTCCCTGGCTGGAACCGTAGCTGCCGTCCTGTTGCCCGGAGTAGTAGCCGGAGGATTGCGCGGCAGCAGTGCCGGCGAAGGCGAGGCTCGCAACGAGCAGGCTGACGGAAAGACGTTTCATCGAGGTGGCTCCCAGCGCCGGAGTAGCGCAGGCGCATCCTCGATTCACGCGGGTTAAACAAGCCTGAACTCAGCACGCCTGCGGAAGCCGGTTTAGCCATGCGACAGCTTGCCGCGCGACTTCAGGTGCTTCGCGCCCCAGCAAAGGCCCGACATGACTGGGTGCAAGCGTTTCCAGCCGGTCGGCCCGCCATTCCCGGGACATCGCGGAAATTATTCCCGGCGGGACGTCTTCATCCCGCGCCGATGCGATCAACAGCACCGGACAAACCGGCCTTCCCGCTTCAATGCCGTCTTGCGCCTCGCGCAGCACCGCCGCGGACTCATCGCGCCAATGGCGGAAAGCAAAGATCGCGGCCGCATCGTCCGCGTCGCCCAAGGCATCGCGCGTGGAAGCCAGGCGCGCATTGCGCCGCCAGGGCACGACCGCGTCGCCCCAATCGCGCCGTGGCAATTGCCGGTGCCAGGGCGCGGGCGGCAAGGGATTGACCAGCACCAGCGCATCGGCCTGGCTTGCCGAAAGCGCCTCCGGCATTGCCGCGCACATCGTCGCGAGCAAGCCGCCGAGGCTGGCACCGATCAGCACCCGCGGATGCGGCAATACCCGCAACGCATCGCGCACCTGGGCCCGGTAATCCTCAAGCGTGGTCGCCGCGAGCCCTGCCGCAGCCGGCCGCAACTCCAGCGCATGCGCGGCGATGGCATGCGCTTCCAGCACGCCACGCCACAGGTTCCATTCCCAGGCGCCGCCACCGGCACCGTGGACCAGCAACGCTTTGCACGCGCGCAACCTTCTATCAGCCGGCAGGATCAGCCGAGCAGCGTCGCTTCCAGCGTCACCGGCACGGCCAGCGCGCGCGAGATCACGCACCCGGCCTTGGCCGCCTGCGCGATGCCTTCGAATTTCGCCGCGTCGATGCCCGGCACCTTGGCCGATACCACCAGCTTCACGCCGGTCACGGTCGGGCCCGGATCCATGCCCGGCTCCATCGATACTTCAGCGCGGGTCTGGATGCTGTCCGGGGTGAAGCCTTCCTTGCCCAGCACCGCCGACAACGCCATGCTGAAACAGCCCGCATGCGCAGCCGCCAGCAATTCCTCGGGATTGGTGCCTTTCTCGTCGCCAAATCGCGTCTTGAAGGAAAAATTCTGCGCCGCGAACAGTCCGCTCTGCGGCGTGCTCATATTGCCCTTGCCGGATTGCAGGTCGCCATTCCATACCGCGTCGGCGAATCGTTTCAGGGCCATGTCGTTATCCTCGGGATGGGGAAACCCAGCTTACACCCGGCATTGTCCACGGCCCGTACCGCACTGCGACTTGACCGTTCCGCGGGTGGCCGCAATGCTGGCCGCCCGCCATGACCGCCCGCCGGGCATCACGCTCGCCATCGGTCTGGGATGCACGCCCGGACAGCCATGACGGCCCTTCGACCCAACACGGGAGGAACGGCCTCATGCCTTATTCGACAAAAGAAATCCGCAACGTGGCCCTGGCGGGCCACCCCGGCGCCGGCAAAACAACCTTGTTCGAAGCCCTGCTGCATGCCGGCGGCGCCCTGCAGACGGCAGGCAGCATTGAACGCGGCAGCACCGTTTCCGATTTCGACCCGATCGAAAAGGATCGCGGGCACTCCATCGATGCCGCCATCGCCAGCATCGACCACGCTCCACCCGGGCAAGCGCCCATCCACATCAACCTGATCGACACGCCGGGGTATCCGGATTTCCGCGGACCCACCTTGTCCGCGCTGGCGGCGGTGGAAACCCTGGCGATCGTCATCGATGCCGACACCGGCATCAGCCATGGCACCCGCCGGATGATGGAGCACGCCAAGGCGCGCAATCTGTGCCGGGTGATCGTGGTCAACAAGATCGATCACCCGGGCGCCAAGCTGGGCGCGCTGCTCGACAACCTGCGCGAAACCTTCGGCAGCGAAGTATTGCCGATCAACCTTCCGGCCGAAGGCGGCAAGCGCGTCGTCGACTGCTTCTGGCAGTCCACCGGCGTCAGCAACCTCGGCCCGGTCGCCGACTGGCACCAGAAGATCATCGACCAGGTGGTCGAGATCAACGAGACCGTGATGGACCATTACCTCGACCTGGGCGAATCCGGCCTGCAAGGCGATGAGTTGCACGATGCCTTCGAGCAATGCCTGCGCGAAGGCCACCTTGTGCCGGTGTGCTTCGTCTCCGCACGCACCGGCGCCGGCGTGCGCGAACTGCTGGATGTCGCCGAAAGACTCTTCCCGCACCCGGGCGAAGCCAATCCGCCGCCGTTCATCAAAGGCAGTGGCGACGAGGCCGCGCCGATCGAGGCCAGGCCCGATCCCGACGCGCATGTCATCGCCGACGTGTTCAAGATCGTCAACGACCCCTTCGTCGGCAAGCTCGGCATCTTCCGCGTCTACCAGGGCACGGTGCGAAAAGAGACGCAGTTGTTCGTCGATGACGGCAAGAAACCGTTCAAGGTCGCGCACCTGTTCAAGCTCAAGGGCAAGGACCATGTCGAAATCGCCCAGGCGATCCCCGGCGACATCGCCGCCGTGGCCAAGATCGACGAGCTGCATTTCGACGCAGTGCTGCACGACAGCCACGACCAGGACCAGATCCACCTCGCCCCGCTCGCCTTCCCCAAGCCGATGTTCGGCCTGGCCATCGACGCTGCGCGCAAGGGCCAGGAGCAGAAGCTGGCGACCGCGCTGCATCGCCTGGCCGAGGAGGATCCCTGCTTCCACGTGGAGCACGAATCGGAAACCAACGAAACCGTGATCCGCGGCCTGTCCGACCTGCATCTGCGCATCAACCTGGACCGGTTGAAGGATCGTTATGGAGTGGAAGTGACTTCGCGTCCACCGCGCATCGCCTATCGGGAAACGGTCAGCGGCAAATCCGAAGGCCATGCCCGGCACAAGAAGCAGACCGGGGGTGCGGGCCAGTTCGGCGAGGTGTTCCTGCGCATCGAACCCTTGCCGCGCGGGACCGGTTTCGAGTTCATCGATGCAGTGAAGGGCGGGACGATTCCCGGGCAATTCCTGCCAGCGGTGGAAAAAGGCGTGCGCCAGGTGTTGCAGGGCGGCGCGATCGCCGGTTACCCGATCCAGGACGTGCGGGTGACGGTATACGACGGCAAGCACCATGCGGTGGACAGCAAGGAAGTGGCCTTCGTGGCCGCAGGCAAGAAGGCGTTCCTGGATGCGATCAATCAGGCCAAGCCGCAGGTGCTGGAGCCGATCGTGGACCTGGAGGTCAATGTGCCGGAACAGCACATGGGCGACATCAGCGGCGGCCTGGCCAGCAAGCGGGCGCGGATCCTGGGCACGGATTCGGTGCGCGGCGGCGAGATCGTGGTCAAGGCGCAAGTGCCGCTGTCGGAACTGGAAGGCTATGCGGCGGAATTGAAGTCGGTGACTGCGGGGAAAGGACGTTATCGACTGGATTTCAGCCATTACGAGCCGGTTCCGGGAAATGTGCAGCAGCGGCTCGTGGATGCGTACAAGCCGAGGCATGAAGAAGATTGAGCCTGCATTCTCTATTCGGAGTTGAACCAGAAATCCGATGCGATAGCCCGGGTAGAGCGTAGCGACACCCGGGCCGCGATCATGCGCAAATCCCTCCTCAATCCTCCCCTGCGCTGTGCGCAAGGGAGGAGGTTGCAGCAGCGCGCTTGCGGCTCCTCCCTTTGCGTAGCAAGGGGAGGCTGGGAGGGGTGGTATGAGCATCGATGCGCTTGATGAAAGGCGAGCCACGTCAAAGAGCACCCCTCCTCACTCCTCCCCTGCACTGCACGCAAGAGAGGAAGCGAGAGCAGTGTCACCAGCAATCCGATTCCTGATAATTTGAAGTTCCGTCCCACTTCAAAGGCTGCCCATGAAACAGCTGGCGATCACCCTGTTCGGCACATTGTTCGGCGTGGGCCTGGCCCTGTTCCTGTATGACCATTTCATCGTCCAGCCACGCGAAGCCAGGCGCGTGGAAGCGGCCGCGCTCGATCTTTCCGGAGCAGCGGAGCAGGCACGGCATATCACCACCAGCGTGGATGCCTCGGTCCAGCAGAGCATCGCTGGCGCCCAGCAGGCATTCGATGCGCAGGCCGCCGAGCAGGACAAGCGACGCATGGCAGCCGAGGCGTTGGCTCATACTCAGATGTACAAGGTGGCGCTGACCGAATCGTTCATGGCCAACGGCAAGTGGCCGGCTTCCGCGACGGAAATCGGTATGCCGGAAAACAACGACAAGCTGGGCGGCGCAGTGCGCAACATCACAGTCGGCGAACGCGGTACGGTCACCGTCACTTTCGACAATCACTTCGCCGAGGGCGCCCGTTTCCAGCTGGTTCCCCAGGCCGACCCCGACACCTACCAGGTGCGCTGGCAATGCAGGACTTCCGGCGATCCCGACCTGAAGCGCTATCTTCCCAGTTGTTCCAGCAGTTGAAGCGACGCTCCACTCGCACTCTCGGGTGATGTTGCAGTGCCACCTGGACGCGACATGCTGCATCCGCACACCGGGCATCCGCATCGCAAAAAACCACGTCCAATCCGGCTGGTTATCCGCCGATCGAAAAAAAATGCATGAAAAACCGCTTTTCCCCTGTCTTTGGTATTGGCGTGGCCAAGTAATTGCCCTACATTGCGCATGCCGACGTGGTCGGCCCGATTTCCCACCATTGACTGTAAAACAGGACATTTATGGCAACGAGCAAGAAGAAAGCCGCGCCCAAGAAGGCCGCCCCGAAGAAAGCCGCCGCCGCCAAACCGGCAGCACCGAAGCCCATCAAGGAAGCACTGAGCAAGTCCGGCCTGGTCGCGCACATCGCCGAAGCCACCGCCGTGGCCGCGAAGGACGTCCGTGCCGTGCTGGCCGCGCTGGAAGGCGCCGTGCATGGTTCCGTCAGCAAGAAGGGCGTTGGCTCCTTCACCCTGCCCGGCCTGCTGAAGATCAGCGCCGTCAGCGTGCCGGCCAAGCCGAAGCGCAAGGGCGTCAACCCGTTCACCAAGGAAGAGCAGTGGTTCGCCGCCAAGCCCGCTTCGGTGAAGGTCAAGGTCCGTCCGCTGAAGAAGCTGAAGGACGCCGCCGCCTGATCGCGACGCGCCATGCAACACCTGCTCGGGACGGCAATGCCGTCCCGAGTCGTTTCTGGAATGCCGGAATCCATACCCAAGGCTTCGATCGCCGCACCGGCACCAGTCGTTCAGTGGCTTCTGGAACAGTCCATCGCGGGCGCAGGGCTCGTTGCACCGTGGGCGCGGACCTATCTTGTCCGTACCCGCACTGCCGAAGTACGTCCCATGTCCAGTCATTCCCATCGTTATCGCATCACCGTCACCCCCGTCGAAGACGACGGCCTGCCCTGCCAGGGTCGCTGCACCATCGAGTTCGAACACACCTGCCATGACGACTGGATGCGGATCCTGGAAGCGATGCAACGCCAGCGCGGCTTCAGCGGCGACGAACGCGCCGCCCTGACCGTGGGCACCAAGCTGCTGAGCGGCCTGATGCTCGCGCACCGCAAGGATGCCGACGACCTGTTCGCACCATTGCGCCCGCACATGGGCGAGTTCATCCAGGAACTGAAGCAGCGCAACAGCGTCGCTTGACCCAACCCTGTCAACCCGGCCCGGCTCGACTATCCTTGCCGCCCACCCTTGGAAGCGGACCGGTTCACGCCGGACGTCGGATCGGAACCTTGATGAAAGCACTGGTTGCCGCCGAAGCCGTCGAACTGCGCCAGATACCCAATATCGGCCCGGCGATGATCGAGGACTTCAAGGCCCTGGGCATCGCCCGGCCCGCGCAACTGGTCGGCAAGGATCCCTACGCCCTGTACCAGCGACTATGCGAAATCAGCGGCACGCGCCACGATCCTTGCGTGCTGGACACCTTCATCAGTGCCGTGCGCTTCATGGAGGGCGAACCGGCACGACCATGGTGGCACTACACCGCCGGGCGAAAGCGGTTGTATCCCGGCATCTAGGCCGCGTTCCGGACACGATTGAGGCTGCATTCACCGCCGCGGGTTATCGTGCGCCTTCGTTTCCGGAGCTGATCGATGCGCCTACGCACCCTGCCTGTTGTCCTTGTCCTGTTCGCCAGCGTGCTGCTGGCCGGCTGCGCCACGCTCGATGCGGTGTCCGGTTGGCTGGGCAACCGGGTGGCATTCACCGCGCCGCAATTGCAGCGCCACCTGGACAACAGCTTTCCGCGCGAATTCGACAAGCTGGGCGGCCTGGTTTCGGCCACGCTCAGCCATCCGCGCTTGAGCATTCCCGCGGGCGACAGTCGCCTGCGCCTGGATTTCGACATCAAGGTCGACGCGCTGGGTGCGCGCGACGTCGCCAGCGGCCGCTTCGCCCTGGCCAGCGGCCTGCGCTACAACCCGGCTACCCAGGGCCTGCACCTGCAGGATCCGGAAATATTGAGCATCGACGTGCCCAATGCGGGCACTCTGCTCAAGGGCGGCACCCGCGAACTGCTCAATACCGTGCTGGCGGAATACGCCCGCGAAGAACCCGTCTATCGCCTGGACAGCGACCTGTTGCGCAAATTGCCCCCCGGCAAGCGCATCGCCTCCACCGACATCGATAACGGCCTGGTGGTCGTGCGTCTGGACCGGTAAGGGTCAGAACGTAATTGCGGAAGCCGTGAGCCGATAGCCGGAAATCACGAGCTGCTCACCGGCCCACCGGCTCACCGGCTCACGGCTCACGGCTTCCGGCTTCCGGCTTCCGGCTCTTCATCAGATCGATTGACGAAAAATCGAGACTCATCCAGAGGTTCCTCAGGCACATGACCCATTCCCTCGCACGTCTTTTCAAGGCCGCTTGTCTGCTGCTGATATTGGCCAGTACTTCCGCACGCGCCGCCGATACGCAGGACAACGAGCTGAGTGTCGATGCGCCACGGATCCAGCAATACCTGGCCGGTGAATTCCCACGCGAATACGAAGCCCTGGGCGGCCTGTTCACGCTGACCGCGCGCGATCCCGAGTTGACCATTCCGGCCACCGGACAGCGCCTGCGGATGGCGTTCACGGCCAGCGCCTCGTCCGCCGGTGGCAGCGACACTCCGGTGGGACGCATCCACATGAGCAGCGGCCTGCGCTACGACCCGCGGGACAGCGCGCTGTACCTGGACCAGCCCAGCCTGGATGAAATGCAGCCCGCCGCGCCGGGGCAGCGCATCGACGAGCAGACCCGCATGCTGCTCAACCTGTGGTTGAGCGACTACGCCAGGAAGGAGCCGCTGTACAAGCTCGATCCCGCCCTGGTCGCCACGCTTGGCGGCGTGCAGGTGGAATCAACCCGCATCGAGAACGGACGCATCGTGATCCGCTTCAACCAACCGATCACCCTGCCGGGACTTGGCGATGCGCTGGATTGAAGCTTTCACCCTGGCAGCGGCGTTCTGTGCTTGCCTGTCGGCGTGCGCGCCTGCCGACCAGCCGGTTCAGGCTTCCCCTGACGCGCACGCGGACAGGCAGGTTGTTGCTGAGGCTCATGCGGCTGCGACTGCGCCACCGACAACGACAGCCGTGCAGGAAGCAGCAACCCGCGCGGATCAGGCAAGCAGCGACCAGGCCACGCCCGTCGCGGCCAGGCAAGTCGTCATCGACTATTACGCCGCGATCAACGCTCGCGATTACGCACGGGCTTACGCGCTGTGGAGCGACAACGGTGCGGCCAGCGGACAGAGCTACGAGCATTTCAGCGGCGGCTACGCCAATACCCTGTCGGTGAAAGCGGACGTGGGCGAACCAGTGGGTGAGGAAGGCGCCGCTGGCTCGCGTTTCATCCAGGTCCCGGTCGAACTCAAGGCATCGCAGCGCGACGGCAGTGAACGACACTATCGTGGCCGCTTCACCCTGCGTGCGGTGATGGCCGATGGCGCCAGCGAGGAACAACGGCGCTGGCACCTGGCTTCCGCGGAAATGCAGCGGCTCGCGGATTGAACCGACACTGCCCGTGGCCTTCTGACTGAAGATCATCGTGCTTTGACAACCGGGCGCCGCATGGCGTCACAACTCGAAGCGGTACGACAGCTTCACCAACAACTGTTCGTCGTCGCGCAGATCGAAGCTGTCGCCCAACAGTCGGGTAGTGTCATCCGAGAAACTGTCCTGGTTGTACCCGCCGCGGCCATAGACCACGTACAGATAGGACAAGGGCGCCAGCTCGTAGCGGTAGCGGACCTGGAAACCGAGGTTGGTCACGCTGAAATCGTCGACCTGCACGGGACTGACGGTTGAATTGCCCGCTGGATCAACCACGTAAGTCTGGCGCAGATCGGCATCCAGCCCGATCGTCTGCAGCTTGACGCGCAATTCCTGCTTGTCGTTGATGGCCCAGTCGAGCCCTGCATTGAGCTGCACCTCGCGAGCATCGTAGCTGCCCAGCAGTTCCTGGTCGCGATCCCATACCAGCCAGTCCGGGGTGCGCTCGGCGTAGATTCCCACGACCAGGCTGAAGGCATCGCTGATGAAATAGGTAGGCGAGTACTGGAAGCTGTACCCGAGCCTGGAATTTCCCGCCAGCCCGCCGCTGTACAGCTGCATTTCCGTTTCGTGCGCCCAATCGCCCTTGCGCGGTCGCTCGTACTCGAACACCGCATTGAAGTTGCCCGGCCGTTTCACCGGGCCGTGGCCACGGGTCAGCAAGTCGTCGACGCCGGCGCTGTTGACATTGATCTGCGCGAATTCATGGCTGCCGTTGCGCAACCGGCCCTCGCGGCTCATGCGGAACTGATCGTTGAGCTTCTCGCCATGGTCGTTGTGGTTGCTGCTGGCCCGCCAGCGCCACTCCTTGGATGAATAGCGCGACTCCCGCGGCTGCTCGGCGAAGCGCTTGCGCACCTCCCAGTGCAGGTAATTGGTGCTGTTGCGCGACAGGTAGCCGGCGTCGTTGATCTGCAGGTCGTTGCCGAAATGCATGGCGATCCATTGCTGGCGCCAGCCGTGATCCATTTCGTAATCGGCCCAGAGCGTGCCGCCCAGGTCGCGCACGGTTTCGCCCGCCTCGTCGATCCGGCTGCCGAATACGCGGGTCTGCACATTCCAGCGCGGGTTCGGTCGCCAGTTGTGGTCCACACCCAGCACGGTCGCTTCACGGTCGAAGAACGGACGCTCGACCCGGGTCAGCATCACACCCAGGTTCTGCTTGTCGAAATCGCGGACCAGGCGCAACGCGTGGAACGAACGCCCCGCTTCGCCGGCCTCATCGGCGGCGAACACGCCGTACTTGGTCTGGCCCAGGCTGCCGTTGATCTTGACCGCTGCGGTGATGTCGCCGGCGCCATCGCCGTCATCGGCCGGCCCGCCGACCCGGCGCGTGTACAGCAGCTGGCTGAAGTCGGAAGGCGTGGTGTACTGGAACAGACCCTGGTTCTCGGTGAAGAACGGCCGCTTGTCGCTGACGAAAGTCTCGGTGGCGCCGAAGTTGACCACCAGGTCGTCGCTTTCCACCTGGCCGAAATCCGGATTGATCGTCGCGGCCATCTGGAACTGGCCGTTCGGCTTCCAGAAGAGGTCGGCGCCACCGTCGAAATCGCTGCCGCCATGCACGTTGTCGTACAACCCGGAAACATAGGGGGTGACGGTCAGCAGCGATTGGCTGTACTGCGCCACTTCCACCGCGGCGAAATCGGACAGGAAGCGCGGACGCTCGAAACTGGCGGCTGGCCAGGCCGAGCGCTCGCCGGTGGAACCGATGACGCGATCCAGGTATATCTGGATCGTGCGCTTGCCGTCTTGCGCCTTGCGCATGGGCGCGATGTACCAGGGAATCAGGAGCTCCGCCGACCAGCCTTCGGCATCCTCGCTGACCGCATGCCTCCAGTTGCCGTCCCAGTCGTGGTTGAAGCTGTTCTCGTTGCTGATCACCGCATCGGCGATGCCATCGGTCGAGGACACGGTGAAGTTGTAGCCGGTGCGGCCGTCGCCATCGAAATCCACATTCACGTTGACCCGATCCACCTGCTCGTCGAAGTCGCGCTGCACACGCTGGCGGGTGCGCGGAATGTTGGCCGGCTGGGTCATGCGGAAGCCGATCGCCAGCCCCTCGGGCGTGGCCAGGATCCAGGCCCGGGTAGGCTGCGATCCCTGCAGCCGGGTCAGCGGCTGGGTCATGCGGAAGTCATCGACCTGCTGCGCCGTGGTCCACTCCTGCGGATCGATTCGTCCGTCGATCTCCACGGCCATGGCCGGCACCGCCAACAGCAACATCCCCATTCCCGACAAAATGCGTCCCGACAAAAAGCGCATCGATTCCTCCCGAAGTGATGCGCAAGATAGAGAGGCGCCAGCGACGCCGCCTCTCCCATTGGTCATTGCAACCTTTTCGACCTCCCACGCATCCGTGACGAGAGGATCACGCCGTGGCGTCGTGGGTGACGAAGGCGTTCTCGCCCTTGGGCAATTCCAGCCATTCCGGATGCGCGAGGGCGCGGCCGATGTCGGCGAGCCCCGATTGCCAGTGCTCGCGCATGGCCACGCGGCCGAACTGGTAATCCTTGAAGTGCCCGAAGCGCGCGCGGTCGCGATAGATAAGGTGGATCAGGCTGTAGCGACGGTCGCAGGCCAGTTCCTGCGCACGCTGGCACCAAGGGTTCTTCTTGCGCACGCTGTCGGGAATTTCCTCCAGCAGTTCGCGCAGCAGCCGCCGGTAATGCTGACCCATGCGCTGCAAGTCGGTGATGGTGCGGGTGCGGCTGGAATACTGGATTTCCTTCTCGCGCTCGGCCACGTCCAGCAGGTTCTGCGGCAGGTCGCCGCGCGCGCTCCACAGGTCCACCTGGAAGACCAGCGCATCCCGCCGCGGTTCTGAATCGAACACTTGCGACAGCGGCGTGTTCGACACCAGCCCACCGTCCCAGAAATAGCGTCCGTCGATTTCCACCGCCGGGAACGCCGGCGGCAACGCGCCGGAAGCCAGGATATGGCGCGCATCCAGGCGCATGTGCGCATTGTCGAAATATTCCAGATTGCCGCTGGCCACATCCACCGCGCCAACCGAGACGCGGATGCCGCCATCGTTGAGGCGATCGAAATCGACCATGCGCTCCAGCGTTTCGATCATCGGCCGGGTGGTGTAGAAACTGGCGTGGGTCGGGCCGGCGGCGGTGAACGCATCTTCGCCAAACCAGCTGCGCGGCCGGTAGAAGCCGCGCTGGCCTTCGACCAGCGCCCGCCACGCTTCCCAGGCATCGAGCCAGGCGCGCGCGTCCTCGCTGATGCCGGCGAAGCGCGCTTCCTGGCCCAGCGTGGTCGCCGGCAGCAGGTTGGGCTGGGAAATGGTTTCCCAGAATTCGCGCAACGCGTCCATGCGCCGCTCCGGCGAATTGCCGGCGATCAGCGCGGTATTGAATGCGCCGATGGAAATGCCGGCGATCCAGTTCGGCACGATGCCTGCCTCATGCAGGCCCTGGTAGACGCCGACCTGGTAGGCGCCGAGCGCGCCGCCGCCTTGCAGGACCAGGGCGATGTTGTCAGGTACTGCGCGAGCAGTTTTCTTGATACTGGTCGAAGCAGGCTTGACAGTTTTCTTCGCGCTCTTGGCAGCCATAATTAACCCCCCGAAGTATGTCGATCGGCCAATCGGGTTGAATTTAAATGAACTATTAGGTGCCTGCTCGATGCACTGGCAGACAATCTTGGAACCTTTCATTCAAAGGAGTAAGCCTTTTCTGAAGCCCGCCGATACCCGTGAGAACACAGAACTGCATTGCGGCAATCATTGCCAAACCATTGCTGATCTTCACCGTATTGATAACCAAGTCAATCGGATATCCCTCCACCATACGACTGAGAGGGTGAATGCCGGAATGCGCATAAGAATTCAGGGCTTTCCATGCGCTTCCCTTGAACTCGGTGAGTGCATCAAACGGGACCTTCGCCACTGACACCGATGCAAGAGCCGTGAGCATGTCTTGCACCTGCGGCAAGTTCTTAGCTGACTGCTCACTGCCTGCGTCCAACTGCGCGGAAATCCGCATAATTTGATCATCGGACGCACAATGCAAAACCCAGATTGCGCGCAGAACCGCCTCGAACTGCGCACGGAGCACGACGAAACTGCTGGCGAACATTCTTCTTTCAGAGAGAGACCTGAACGCACACGAATGTTCGATAGACATCTGACATAGATTTCCGGAAGCCGCGATGCGCCCCGAGTTGTCGTAAGCCGGGTGATTGATAACCTCGATCATGTTCTGAACCAGCAGCTCGGATCGCTGGAAAATCTCGTGCTCGATCATTTCCACTTGCTTACTGCATGTACCAGCCGTGGCTGACCACCACGCTTTGCCCGGTCAGCGCATTGCTGGGGAATTCGCACAGGAACTTCACCGTCTGCGCCACGTCTTCCACCGTGGTGAAGATGCCGTCCACGGTCTGGCCCAGCATCACTTTCTTCACCACGTCCTCTTCGCTGATGCCCAGGTTCTGCGCCTGTTCCGGGATCTGCTTTTCGACCAGCGGCGTGCGCACGAAACCGGGGCAGACGACATTGGCGCGCACGCCATGCTTGCCGCCTTCCTTGGCCAGCGCCCGGGCCAGGCCCAGCAGGCCGTGCTTGGCGGTGACGTAGGCGGACTTCAGCGGCGAGGCCTCGTGCGAATGCACCGAGCCCATGTAGATCACCACGCCACCACGGTCATTCTTGTACATGTGCGGCAGCACCGCCTTGGTGGTCAGGAAGGCGCCGTCCAGGTGGATGGCCAGCATCTTCTTCCAGTCGGCGTAGGCGTAGTCCTCGATCGGGTTGATGATCTGGATGCCGGCATTGGAAACCAGGATATCCACCGGTCCGAGTTGCGCGACCACCGTGGCGACGCCGGCATTGACCGCGGCCTCGTCGGTGACATCCATGGCCACGCCCAGCGCCTTGCCGCCCGCCTGGATGATTTCGTCCGCGACCGCTTGCGCACCGGCGATATTGAGATCGGCGATGCCGATCTTCGCACCGGCCCTGGCCAGGTTATGCGCGATTTCCTTGCCTATGCCGCTGGCCGCACCGGTGACGATGGCGACTTTGCCTTCGATTGGAGAACCCATGGATGACGACTCCTGATAAGTGGAAAACCACCATAGTGTCGCAAACCATCTGTTACAGCATCGTACTTGTGGCCAATGCGCTTGCTTGTGCGCTTATTTGGCCTTGGTCTTCGGCTGCAGCATCGTGCCGGTGCATTTCTTCGACCCACAGCGGCATTCCCAGATCTTCTTCAACCGCGCGGTGTGCGGCTCGTCCAGGGTGATGCCGTAGTTGTAGGTGAGCTCCTCGCCGGCCTTGATGTTGCGGATGGCCTCGATCAGCACCCGGTCCTTCTTGCGGTTCTTGCCTTCATGCTCGTCGATCAGCGCCTCGCAGTTGGGGTCGCAGCTGTGGTTGATCCAGCGCGCCTTGTTGCCTTTGTGGTTGGCATCGATGACGTATTCGTCGTTGAGCGTGAATAGGAAGGTATGGCCGGATTCGACGTCGCCGGTGTCGTCCTCATCCACTTCGTCGTGGGTGCGGCGCTTGCCCTTGTATTCGACGACGTGCTCGCCTTTCTTGATGTCGGCGATGGCGAAAACACCGTTGCCATGGATGTCGGACTGGCGGGCTTCGATCTTCTTGGGCATGGATGCGGACACTGGGATAGAAGCCGCATTATCACCGAGCACGCTTGGGCGCGCCATGGCAACGGCTGCTCGATGAACGATCGTTGCGCCAATGTCAACGCAATCGTGCCGGCATGCGTTGGCTCCGGTACCCGCAAGACAGGCCCATCGACATGATCCGTCCACTGATCTCCGCAGTCCTGGCCGTCACCCTCGCCACCGCCATCGCCGCACCCGTCGACGCGCAGCGGCGCCTGCGCCAACCGATGCGGCATCGCGTCGAGGCAACGGCGTTACCCGCAGGCGCCCGTGTCATCCGCGACGTCGCTTATGGCACCGACACGGCGCAACGCTTCGATGTGTACCTGCCTGCGAATGCGCGCAATGCGCCCTTGCTGTTCTTCGTCCATGGCGGCGGCTGGGCGCACGGCGACAAAGGCCACCGCGCCCTGGGGAACAAGCGCGACTTCTGGCTGGCGAAAGGGTATGCCGTGGCTTCCACCAACTACCGCCTGCTCCCCGACGCCGCGCCGCTGGCACAGGCCGGCGACGTGGCGAGCGCCATCGCCTACGCCCAACGCAAGGCACCGGGATGGGGAGTCGACCCGGCCCGGGTGGTGCTGATGGGGCATTCCGCCGGCGCGCACCTGGTTGCCCTGCTGGGCAGCAAACCGGCGCTGCTGGCGCAGGCCGGGGCACGGCGTCCGCTGGGCATGGTGGCGCTGGACAGCGCGGCCATGGATGTCACTGCGATCATGCAGGCCCCGCGCCATCCGGATCTTTACGACCGCGCCTTCGGCACCGACCCGCAGTACTGGAATGCGGCATCGCCCACCCGACAGGTGGGTCCGGATGCCCTGCCGTCGCTGCTTGTGTGCTCGACCCAGCGCATGGACGCCTGCCCACAGACACGGACGCTGGCGCGCAGGGCGAAATCGCTGGGCGTGTCGGCCGAAGTGCTGCCGCAGCCACTCCGCCACGGCGAGATCAACCAGTTGCTTGGCACCCCTTCGACGTACACCTCCCGCGTCGCTGCGTTCATCGATGGGTTGGTCGGCCCACACTGAGGCGCCAACCGCCTGGCCCAGCGGCCTGTCCTGTCCCGGTAGACGGCTGCGTTCTAGCCGGTTACCCGACAAGACGAGCTCGACCATGGCACCGATGAAATCCGCTGGCTTGATCCCCGCCCTGCTACTGCTGGCGGCGTGCCAGCCCGCCGCCACACCGCAGGTGGTAGTCCCGGCCGTGGACCTGGCCGCGCGCGGCGAATACCTGGTCAAGACCACCGGCTGCAACGACTGCCATACCCCCGGCTACGCGGAGCAGCAGGGCAATGTGGACAAGGCCCAGTGGCTGACCGGTACACCGCTGGGTTACAACGGCCCGTGGGGCACCACCTATGCGACCAACCTGCGCCTGCGTCTGCAGGAAATGGATGAGGCGCAATGGCTGGAATTCAGCGCCAGCCTGCGCACCCGCCCGATCATGCCGGACTTCGCCGTGCGCGCGATGACCCAGGAAGACCGGCGGGCGATCTTCCACTTCATCCGCTCGTTGGGGCCTGCCGGACAGCCGGCACCGGCCTACCTGCCGCCAGGCCAGACGCCGCCGGCCCCCTACTTCTCCCTGGTCCTGCCGGCGGCCCCGCCTGCGCCTGTCAGTCCCGCGGCACCTGCCTCAGGTGCGGCCCCGGCGGCTCCCGGCTCACACTGACTGCACCCTCCCGGCTTGGCCGGACGGAACACAAAGCGTACAATTTCGGTACGCTTTAAGAGTCCGTCCCGCCATGCTCCGCGTCACCAAGCTCACCGATTACGCCACCGTGGTCCTGACGGTGCTCGCCGCACGGCCGGGCGACGTGCTCAGCGCGGCCGACCTGGCCGAAACCGCCGGCCTGGAACCCCCCACGGTCAGCAAGCTGCTCAAGCCCCTGGCCCAGGCCGGGCTGGTGTCCAGCGTGCGTGGCGCCCATGGCGGCTACCGGCTCAGCCGCGACGCCACTGAAATCACCCTGATCGAGATCGTCGAGGCCATGGAAGGGCCGCTGGCGATGACCGAATGCAGCCAGCACGACAGCCAGTGCGGCCTGGCCGACCAGTGCGGCGTGCGCGCCAACTGGCGCCTGATCAACGACGTGGTCGCCGACGCCCTGCGCGGCGTGACCCTGGCGCAGATGCTCAAGCCCCCCTCTTCTTCCCACGATGCGAAGCGGCGCCCCATCGCCCTGCACGTCGCGACCAGTCAATGAACAGCACGCTCATGAACAGGCAGCCCATGGCCACCGAAGCAATCCCGGATCAGGCGGCCCCTGACCAGGCAAGTCCCGCGAAGAATGCGGAAATCGTCGAGCAACTCGGCCGTCGCTACGACGCCGGTTTCATCACCGACATCGAATCCGACAGCTTCGAGCCCGGCCTCAGCGAAGACGTGGTGCGCGCGCTTTCGGCGAAGAAGGAAGAGCCGCAGTGGATGGCCGAGTGGCGCGTGGCCGCCTACCGCCACTGGCTGACCATGCCGGTGCCGCACTGGGCGAAACTGAACATCGCCCCGATCGACCTGCAGGCGGTCAGCTACTACTCCGCGCCCAAGGGCCCGAAGTACAAGTCGCTGGACGACGTGCCCAAGGAACTGCTGGATACCTACGACAAGCTGGGCGTGCCGCTGCACGAACGCGCCAAGCTCGCCGGCGTGGCGGTGGATGCGGTGTTCGACTCGGTGTCGGTCGGCACCACCTTCCGCAAGGAGCTGGCCGACAAGGGCATCATTTTCTGTTCCATGTCCGAGGCCATCAAGGACCATCCGGACCTGGTCAGGCAATACCTGGGCAGCGTGGTGCCGACCGGCGACAACTACTTCGCCGCGCTGAATTCGGCGGTGTTTTCCGATGGCAGCTTCGTGTTCATTCCCAAGGGCGTGCGCTGCCCGATGGAATTGAGCACCTATTTCCGCATCAACGCCGGCCACACCGGCCAGTTCGAACGCACCCTGATCATTGCCGAAGACAAGTCGCACGTCAGTTATCTGGAAGGCTGCACTGCGCCGATGCGCGACGAAAACCAGCTGCACGCGGCGGTGGTGGAACTGGTCGCGCTGGAGGATGCGGAGATCAAGTATTCGACCGTGCAGAACTGGTATCCCGGCGACGAGAATGGCGTCGGCGGCATCTACAACTTCGTCACCAAGCGCGCCGAATGCCGTGGCGCGCGCAGCAAGGTCACCTGGACCCAGGTCGAAACCGGTTCGGCCATCACCTGGAAGTACCCGAGCTGCGTGCTGCTGGGCGACGACTCGACCGGCGAATTCCATTCGGTCGCGCTCACCCATCATCGCCAGCAGGCCGACACCGGCACCAAGATGATCCACATCGGCAGGAACACCAAGTCGAAGATCGTCAGCAAGGGCATCAGCGCCGGTCGCGGCCAGAACAGCTATCGCGGCCTGGTGAAAGTGGCCAAGTCCGCCGCCGGCGCACGCAACTACACCCAGTGCGACAGCCTGCTGATCGGCAAGCAATGCGGCGCCCACACCTTCCCGTATATCGAAGTGAAGCATCCCGACGCCATCGTCGAGCACGAAGCCACCACCTCCAAGATTTCCGACGACCAGATGTTCTATTGCCGGGCGCGCGGGATTTCGCAGGAGGACGCGGTGAGCCTGATCGTCGATGGCTTCTGCAAGCAGGTGTTCCGCGAACTGCCGATGGAGTTCGCGGTGGAAGCGAAGAAGCTGCTGGAAGTGAGCCTGGAAGGCTCGGTCGGATAACCAACTATTGGACAACCCCCTGTAGGAGCGCCTCCTAGGCGCGAGCTTTTGATCTTCGAGCAAGAGCTCGCGCCTAGGAGGCGCTCCTACAAAAAACAAGAACCCTGGAAACTGAAATGCTGAAGATCGAAAACCTCCACGCCCGCGTCGCCGGCAAGGAAATCCTCAAGGGCCTGTCGCTGGAAGTGAAACCCGGCGAAGTGCATGCGCTGATGGGTCCCAACGGCGCCGGCAAGTCCACCCTGGGCAATATCCTGTCCGGCCGCGAAGGCTATGAAGTCACCGAAGGCACGGTGACCTACCAGGGCGAGAACCTGCTGGAACTGGCGCCGGAACAGCGCGCCGCCGCCGGCGTCTTCCTGGCCTTCCAGTACCCGGTGGAAATCCCCGGCGTCAACAACACCTACTTCCTGCGCGCCGCGCTCAATGCGCAACGCAAGGCGCGCGGCGAGGCCGAACTTGATTCCATGCAGTTCCTCAAGCTGGTGCGCGAGAAGCTGGCCGTGCTGCACTTGAAGGACGAGCTGCTGCATCGCGGCGTCAATGAAGGCTTCAGCGGCGGCGAGAAGAAGCGCAACGAGATCTTCCAGCTGGCCGTGCTGGAACCGAAGCTGGCGATCCTGGACGAAACCGACAGCGGCCTGGACATCGACGCATTGAAGAACGTCGCCGATGGCGTCAACGCCCTGCGTTCGCCCGACCGCGCCTTCCTGGTCATCACCCACTACCAGCGCCTGCTCGACTACATCAAGCCGGACGTGGTGCATGTGCTATCCAACGGCCGCATCGTCGAAAGCGGCGGCCCGGAACTGGCGCTGGAACTGGAAGCGCATGGTTACGCATGGCTGAAGGACCGGATCATGCCGGAGAAGGTGGCGTGATGAATCGCGAGCACTACTCTTTTAATCGTCGTCCCCGCGCAGACGGGGACCCAGTGACTTTGCCGTGTACTGGGAAAAGCGAAAGTCACTGGATCCCCGCTTTCGCGGGGACGACGAATTCATTCGTACAGGTTCACCCATGAGCACCCTGCTCGACTCCCTAGCCACCGCCTTCAACGGCGACGCCAACCGACGCGGCGCCCTAGACGACGCCTTGCGCGATGGCCTGCCTGGCGCGCGCAGCGAGGCGTGGAAATACACTTCCTTGCGTGCGCTGGAACGGCGCAGCTTCACCGTGGTCGATGCAGTGCCGGAAATCGGAATCGAAACCGTCGCGCACATCCCCGCGCCACGGCTGGTCTTCGTCAACGGCCGCCATGTCCCCGCGCTTTCCGCGCTGGCCACCCTGCCCGAAGGCGTCAGCCTGCAACTGCTTTCCGAAGCCGTCGCCTCCGGCAACGACGCCGCGCGCTTCCTGGCCCGCCGTTTCGAGCGCAGCGACGAGGTCTTTGCCCGCCTCAACGCCGCGCTGGCCAGCGAAGGCGTGCTGTTGCGCGCCGAGGCCGGCACCGTCAGCGCGCAGCCATTGCACCTGGTCTTCGTCGGCGCCGAAGATGGTGCAGATCACGCCTGGCACCTGCGCAACCTGATCGAACTGCGCACCGGGGCGAAACTGACGCTGGTCGAGCATCACCTCGCCGTGGGCGCGCACGCCCATTTCAGCAATGCCTTGAGCCATGTGCAGCTGGCGCAGGGTGCGACGCTGGTCCACGCGCGCGTCCACGACGACAGTGAGCGCGCCACCGCGCTGCTGCGCACCGACGCCGCTCTCGGCCAGGACGCCGAATACCAGCGCGTGGACCTGGAACTCGGTGCCGCGCTGTCGCGCCATGAGTTGAACGTGCGCCTGGAAGGCGACAACGCGCGCCTGGTCGCCAACGGCGTGTTGCTGGCCGGTGGCCGGCGCCATGTCGACACGCGCCTGGGCATCGAACATATCGCCCGCGACACTTCGTGCGAACTGACCTGGCGCGGACTGGGCAGCGGGCGCGGACGCGCGGTCTTCCACGGCGGCATCCTGATCCACGCCGGCGCCGATGGCAGCGACGCGATGCTTTCCAACAAGAACCTGCTGTTGTCCGCGGATGCGGAGATCGACACCCAGCCAGTGCTGGAAATCCATGCCGATGAAGTGAAGGCCGCGCACGGCGCCACCGTCGGCCAGCTCGATGCCAATGCCCTGTTCTACCTGCGCTCGCGCGGCCTGCCGGAAGACCAGGCGCAGCACCTGCTGACCGCCGCCTTCTGCCGCGAACCGCTGGCGTTCCTGCCTGACCGGGAAACCGCCACGGCATTGACCGCGCAGCTGGACAAGGCGCTTGCAAGCGCGGGAGTGGCCTGAGCCATGAACGCCCCACAAGCCATGCCGCTGGCCACGCACGCTCCGGACTGGGACAAGGTCCGCGGCGATTTCCCGCTGCTGGCCCGCGAGGTCCAGGGCAAGCCGTTGATCTATCTGGACAGCGCCAACACCGGGCAGAAGCCGGCTTCGGTGATCGAGGCGACGGACGATTTCTATCGCCGCCACAACGCCAACGTCAGCCGCGCCGTGCATACCCTGGGCACCGAGGCGACCGAGGCCTATGAAGCTTCGCGCGGCAAGCTGGCGCGCTTCCTCAACGTGCGCGCCGACGAACTGGTGCTGTGCAGCGGCACCACCTTCGCCATCAATCTGGTGGCGTATTCCTGGGCGCTGCCGCGCTTGAAGGCCGGCGACACGATCCTGATCACGCGCATGGAGCACCACGCCAATATCGTGCCGTGGCAATTGGTGGCCGAACGCACCGGCGCCAGCATCAAGGTCGCCGAACTCAGCGCCGATGGCAGCCTGAACCTGCCCGCGCTGCATGCCGCGATGACGAGCGACGTGAAGTTGCTGGCCGTCGCCCACGTCTCCAACGTGCTGGGCACGGTGAATCCGGTCCGCGAAATCTGCCGCGAAGCACGCAAGCGCGGCATCGTCACCGTGGTCGATGGCTCGCAGGCCGCGCCGCACCGGCCGCTGGACGTCGCCGCCATCGGCTGCGATTTCTACGCGATCACTGGCCACAAGATGTGCGGGCCCACCGGCACCGGCGCGTTGTGGGCGCGGCGCGAGCACCTGCAGGCGATGCCGCCCTTCATCGGCGGCGGCGAGATGATCAGGGAAGTCAGTTTCGACGGCACCGTGTTCAACGACGCGCCGCACAAGTTCGAGGCCGGCACGCCCAATATCGCCGGTTTCATTGGCCTGGGCGCGGCGGTGGACTACCTGCAGTCGGTCGGCATGGCCCATATCGAGGCGCGGGAAAGCGAATTGCTGGCCCACGCCACCGAGGAACTGCTGAAGATCGACGGCCTGCGCATCTTCGGCCGCGCCCCAGGCAAGGCGGCGGTGATCTCGTTCCTGATCGAAGGCGCCCACGCGCACGACCTGGCCACCTTGTTGGACCTGGAAGGCGTGGCGATCCGTTCCGGCCAGCACTGCGCGCATCCGTTGCTGCAATCCTACGGCGTCGCCGCCACCTGCCGCGCCTCACTGGCGTTCTACAACACGCATGATGAAATCGAGCGTTTCGTGGCGGCGTTGAGCAAGGCGCGGGGTTTGTTGGCTTGAGGTTTTGCTCCCTTCTCCCGCTGGGAGAAGAGCCTGCCCTCGCGAAGGCGGGGGTGGCGCGAAGCGACGGACGCTGCGCAGCAAGCACCCTTGGGGTGTGAGGGAAAGAGAATGACGACCTCAGAAAGTTTGCCGTGACCTGATAGTCCTTTCCCTCATCCGCCCCCCGACTAAAGCATTCGGGGGCAGGCTCTCCGGGCACCTTCTCCCGGAGGGAGAAGGAAAGCCGATAAAATCCCATCCATGACCACTCTCACCTTCCGCCCCGCAACCCTCGCCGACATCCCCGCCCTGGTAGCCCTCGTCACCTCCGCTTATCGCGGCGAGGTCAGCAAGCAGGGCTGGACTACCGAGGCCGACCTGCTGGATGGCCAGCGCATCGATCCAGAGGTGCTGCGTGGCGATATCGAGCGTCAACGCAGCCGGGTGATCCTCGCTGAGTGCCAGCAAGCTGATGGATTGGAATTACTCGCCTGCGTGCATGTGACCGAAGTCGATGGCGCCGGCTACCTGGGCATGTTCTCGGTACGCCCAGACGGCCAGGGCAGCGGCATCGGCAAGCAGGTGATGATGGAAGCCGAGCGTTACGTGCGCGAGGAGCTGCGACTGCCCGCCATGCGCATGACCGTGATCGACATCCGCGACGAACTGATCGCCTTCTACGAGCGTCGTGGCTACCGCCGCACCGGCATCACCAAGCCCTTCCCGTATGGCGACGAGCGCTTCGGCATACCCAAGCGCGACGACCTGCGTTTCGAAGTCCTGGAGAAGAACTTCGACGAGGCCCACGCATGAGCGAGAACTGGACCTTCGTCTGCGCGGTCAGCGAGCTGCTGCCAGGCGAAATGAAGACCGCCTGGGATGAAGTGACTTCGGTGCCGATCCTGGTGTTCAACCACGACGGCGTTTACTACGCGCTGGAGGACCGCTGCAGCCACGAGGACTTCGAACTCTCGGCCGGTGGCTACGACGCCGACGCCGCCACCATCGAATGCGTCCTGCACGGCGCCCGCTTCGACATCCGCGACGGCAGCGCCCTGTGCGCCCCGGCCTACACCGGTGTCGCCAAGTTCCCGGTCAAGCTCGAACACGACGCCATCTGGACCCGCGACGACCGCGACTGAGCGCTCCGCAGCCGTCAGGCTGTTGTTAGAGAGAATCATTATCATTTAAGATGTGCGCCCGCTCCGGGCCATCGGCCCGTGTGCGCCACTTTTCCGCAGCCGCCACCCACGTGTGGACGTGCGGGACCCTGCACGCCTTCCCACCAGCCTGAAGCCAATGGGGACTGCCTGACACTTCAATGGACCCTCAATGAGCCACATCAAGTCACGCAAACACGCCATTCGCCCGCAACCGGGCCTGGCTACCGCCACCTTGCTCACCGGCCTGGCCCTGGCCCTGCCAAGCGCGGCACAGGTCGCGCCGGATGGTGCGTCCGCCAAGGATGCCACCACGCTGGACAAGGTCCAGGTACATGGCCTGCGCAGTTTCATCGTGTCGCCGAAGTTCACCCAGACCCTGCAGGACACGCCGCAGACCATCCAGGTCATCGACAAGGGCCTGTTCACCCAACAAGGCGCCACCACCCTGACAGAGGCGCTGCGCAACAGCGCCGGCGTCGGCACGTTCTATGCGGGCGAAAACGGCAACACCAGCACTGGCGACGCGTTGTACATGCGCGGCTTCGACAGCTCCAGCAGCATCTTCGTCGATGGCGTCCGCGACCTGGGCAGCGTGTCGCGCGACCTGTTCAACATCGAACAGATCGAAGTGGTCAAAGGCCCGGCCAGCACCGATACCGGCCGCACCGCCCCCACCGGCGCGCTCAACCTGGCCACCAAGCAGGCCAACTTGCGGGACGCGATCTCCGGCAGCGTGTCCACCGGGAGCGATGGCCAGCAGCGCGCAACCGTCGACTGGAACAACGCGCTGGACGAATCCGGCACCGCGCTGCGTCTGAACGCCATGTGGCAAGACAGCGACGTGCCGGGTCGAGACCACGTCAACAACAGCCGCTGGGGCATCGCCCCGTCGTTGGGCTTCAATCTCGACGGCGCGACCCGCGCCTACCTGAACCTGCTTTACGTGAAGCAGGACAACGTGCCCGATGGTTTCGTGCCGACCGTCGGCATGCCGGGCTGGACGCCGCAACCGGGGCTTGAAGCATTGGTCGGCCATCCGGTCGATCCCGAGAACTTCTACGGTACCCGTGCCGACCACGACGACGTCACCGCGCAGATGGCCACGCTGCGCCTCGAGCACGATTTCTCCGACACCTTGAAACTGACCAATACCCTGCGCTGGGGCAAGACCAGGCAGGACTACCTGCTGACTTCGTTCCGGGCCAGGCCCAGCGACATCGCCTGGACCGATCCGGTCGACGTTTCCACCTACACGATCCAGCGCGGCCTGCCGACCTTCAAGGACCAGCGCAACGAAATCATCACCGACCAGTTGAACCTGCGCGCCGACTTCGCCACCGGAAGCGTGCAGCACTTCATCAGCACCGGCGTGGAATTCGCGCGCGAGGAATTCGACTTCTACGGTATCGCGGTCACCGGTGGCACCGCGTGGACGCCGGCCAACCTGTACAACCCGGACTGGAACGCCACCGGCCTGACCTGGGCGCACAACGGCGCCGATCGCCAAGGCGAGACGACCACGGTGTCGGCCTACCTGTTCGACACGCTGAAGTTCGGCGAGAACCTGCTGATAACGGCCGGCATTCGTGCCGACCGCTACAAGACCGATTTCCAGAGTACGGCGGTATGCACTACCTCCGCCACGTCGACCAACGCGCCCCAATGCGGTGCCAATCCGACCGGTACGGTGCTGCCATACCTCGACGAGGGTGTGGAGGAGACCCTGGTCAGCGGCAAGCTCGGCGCGGTGTACAAGTTCGGCGACGTCGCCAGCCTGTACGCGAATTGGGCGATCTCGCAGCAGCCGCCGGGCGGGGCCACGATGGAGCTGAGCGGTTCGCCCAGCAACGCCAACAACCCGGAGTTCGACCCGCAGAAGGCGCGGACGTTCGAGGTCGGTAGCAAGTGGAACCTGATCGATGACGCGCTGGCGTTGAACCTGGCGCTGTTCGAAACCGAAGTGACCAACGAGATCGCCCCGGACCCTACGTTGCCTGGCGCCTATGTGCAGACAGGCCGCAAAAAGGTCAAGGGCATCGAGGCTTCGGTGGTGGGCAACTTCACCGAAAACTGGTCGGTGTCCGCTGGATTGAGCCACCTGAGCACCCGGGTTGAAGCTGGCACGCTGGTGTCGGAGGACGGCACCAGCAACCTCACTTACACGCCTGACGACGCCTTCACCGCATGGAGCACGTACCGCCTGCCGTTCGGTCTCAGCATCGGTGGCGGAATGCGCTACACCGGCGGCATGCATCGCGGCACCGATGGCGCGGTCGGCACGCCGGAAACGACGAAGTCCTACACCGTCTGGGATGCCATGCTGTCGTATCCGGTCAACGACAAGCTGAGCCTGCGCCTGAACGGTTACAACCTGTTCGACAAGCAATATGTAGCGGCGATCAACAAGAGCGGCTATCGCTACACGCCGGGCACGCCACGCACCTTCCTGCTGAGCGCGGACTTCCGCTTCTGAGCCGGACGATTTCCGGGGCACACTGACGCGGCGGGAGGCCGGACTTCCCGCCGCAACTATTTGGGAGACGCCATGCTGTTGCATATTCCTGGAATCCTGACCAGCGACGAACTTGCACACCTGCAACGCTCGCTGGGCGCGGCCGACTGGACCGATGGCCGCGAGACCGTCGGTACGCAAGGCGCGCAGGTCAAGCGCAACGAACAACTGCCCGACGCCTCTCCGCTGAAACACGAACTGGGCCAGGTCGTGCTGGCCGCGCTGGAAAGGAGCCCGCTTTATTTCGCGGCGGCACTGCCGCTGCGCACGCTGGCGCCGCGATTCAACCGCTACCAGGGCGGCGGCGAATACGGCTTCCATATCGACGGCTCGGTCATGCGCCAGGGCAATCCCGCCAACCGGACGCATGTGCGCTCCGACATCTCCTGCACCCTGTTCCTGTGCGAGCCGGACGAATACGACGGCGGCGAACTGATCGTCAGCGACACCTACGGAGAACACGAGGTCAAGCTGCCGGCCGGCGACATGGTGATCTATCCTTCCAGCAGCCTGCACAAGGTCATGCCGGTCACCCGTGGCGCGCGCCTGGCCTCCTTTTTCTGGGTGCAAAGCATGGTCCGCGACGACGCCCAGCGCCGCCTGCTGTTCGAGATGGACACGTCGATCGAAACCCTGCGCAGCAGCCAGGCCGATGCCGCCGCCGTGCTGCAACTCACCGGGATTTACCACAACCTGCTGCGCCGCTGGGCGGAGGTTTGAGCCAACTTTCGAACCAGCCTGGCATACAACGCCAACGCATTAAACAAGAATGAATTCTATTTACAATCGATAATCATTCTCGTTAATATGTGCCGCCGCGGCCTTGTCCTGTCGCGGGTCCTGGGGCATGACGCTCAGTGTCAGCTGCAATTCCTTCCAACTCGCCATCGAAGCCCCTGACCGCGTTCGCATGCGCTGCAGGGTTCCTCCTGCTTGCACTGCTGCTGGTGTGCGCCAGGACGCAGCCCACCGCGTACACGGCAGGCGGGTCGAATGTACAGCCCATGGAAAACACAACGCACCTGCCTGAAGTCCAGGCAGGCGAAACGCCCGGGCTCGTCGCCGCCCGGAAACCGGCAATGAAGCTGCGTCGCAGTCAGTCGGGCATGCCGGTGCGCAACCCGGCATTCGCCCCCCGGTTCCACCGTGCGGAAAGCTTCACGACGCTTGATCCGGATCGCCAGTCGCAAATGATTACCCGGCAGGCATCGCGGACACCGGCGCATGCCACGCGTTTGTGGATGAGGAATCCTGCCCTCCGCCTGCCTCCCGGGCACGCGCCCCCCCAGCGCCCGCCGGCCATCACCGGCTGAGCAAGCACTGCCGGCGAACAACGCCCGCGACACGCGACCACCTGAGGATTACGCATCGTTCGCCACCACCACGGCGGCGGTATTGCGCTGCCCATCGCACCTCGCTCGCAGCAGAGACACCCGAATCACCACTTTCCAATCCGCCGCGCTAAACCGCGCGCGGATGCCCTCTTACGCCTACCCACGAGCAATCCATGAACGCGAAACGAAATCTTCGCAACACCCGCCTGCATCGCAATCTCCTGCCCCTGGCTGTGCTTGCGGCGCTCTCCGCGCCCGCATTCGCGCAGGGCGCTCCCGATGGCGCCAACGACGTCAGTACGCTGGACGCCGTGGTGGTCACCGCCGCCGGTTTCGAACAGAAGATCACCGACGCGCCGGCCAGCATCAGCGTGGTGACACGCGAAGAACTGCAGCAGCGCCCCTACCTGACCCTGATCGACGCGGTGCGCGATCTGGAAGGCGTGGACGTGGGTGAAACCTCGGACAAGACCGGGCAGAAAACCATCAGCATCCGCGGCATGGGGTCGGACTACACCTTGATCCTGATCGACGGCAGGCGCCAGAACAACCACGGCGACATCTATCCCAATTCCTTCGGCGGCAACCAGTTCAACCACATCCCGCCGCTGGACATGATCGAGCGCATCGAAGTGATCCGCGGGCCGGCGTCCACGCTGTATGGTGCGGACGCGCTGGGTGGCGTGATCAACATCATCACCCGCAAGGTGTCCGACCGCTGGCGTGGTTCGGTCACGCTGGGCCACAGCATCCAGGAGAACGATTCCTTCGGCAGCGACAGTTCGTTCGACTTCGCCGCGACGGGGCCGTTGATCCAGGACAAACTGGGACTGGGCGTGCGCGGATCCTGGTACGAGCGCGATGCCTCCACGCCGGAATACGAAACCATCCAGGCGCCGGACGGCACCGTGTTCGAACGCGCGCTGGGTTTCGGCGGCGGCGGCAAGACCGTCGACAACACCAACAAGAGCGCCGGCCTCACCCTGAGCTGGACGCCGGGCGACCACCAGAGCGTCGTCTTCGACTACGACACCTCCCGGCAGGCCTACGACAACACGCCCTACCTCAACAACCTGGACACGCAGACCTATCCGCTGGGCACGATGGATGGCCTCGACGGTATCTGGCGCAGCGCGCCCCGGGTGGGCTATGCCGCCGACCAGGAATTCACCCGCGACCAATGGTCGTTGACGCACCAGGGGCAATGGGAATTCGGCGACAGTTTCGTTTCGCTGGCGCACATCGATACCGGCAACCACGGCCGCACCCTGCCGTTCACCGTCGAAGAGCGCCTGCTTCACCGAGATATCTACTGCAGCAACGCGGCCACCTGCGCCACCGGGCCGTATGCCGGCCTGACCCGGGCGCAGCGCCAGCAACTGGCCCTCGACACCTTCCTGCCGCGACCCAAGCGCACCATGGAAAGCCGCCAGTACACGCTGGATGCCAAGCTCGACATTCCGTATGCGGGCTTCGGCGGCAACCATCACTTCATCGTCGGAGGCCAGGTCGTCGATGGCGAACTGGAAGATGGCGTGTTCGGCATGGAAAACGGCGGCGATGGCGGCGGCACCGTGCAGGAGCACAAGACCTGGTCGGTATTCGCCGAGGACAACTGGAATCCGGTCGATCCGCTGACCCTGACCTTCGGCGTCCGCTACGACGACCACAACCTGTTTGGCGGACACGTCAGCCCGCGCGCGTATGCGGTTTACGAAATGGCGCCCAACTGGACGTTGAAGGGCGGCGTGAGCACCGGCTACAAGACCCCGAAGACCACCGACCTGTACGACGGCATCACCGGCTTCGGTGGCCAGGGCACCAGCCCGTTCGTGGGCAACCCGGACCTGGAACCGGAAACCAGCGTCAACAGCGAGATCGCGTTGTACTGGACTTCAACCGGTGGCGAACACAACTTCAACCTCACCTGGTTCCGCAACGACTTCAAGGACAAGATCGTCAACGGCGAGGTGGTGCAGACCTGCGACGCCACCGGCGGCGCGCGCCCGTGCGTGAACCTGGGCGATTACGGCCTGCTGGGCTATACCAGCTATGCGCAGAAGATCAACGTGGACGAGGCGCGGATCAATGGTGTGGAAATCGCCGGTCATTACCGGATCATCGATGCACTGGCGGTCCGCGCCAACTACACCTGGACCGACAGCGAGCAACTCAGTGGTCCCGATGCGGGCATGCCGTTGACCCAGACCGCCGAGCACATGGCCAACGCGACCCTGGACTGGACGGTGACCGATCGCTTCAGTCTGCAATTGATCGGCGAATCGCGTTCGCGGCGCTATCGCGGCCAGGATGCCGCGGGCGAGCCGCTGTACTACAAGGACTACGAAGTCCTGCACCTGGCCGCGCAATACCGTTTCAGCGAACACGTCTCCGTCGCCGCGCGCATCAACAACCTGCTGGACCAGGACTTCACCAGCTTCCAGACCCGCTTCACCCAGGACCCGGTGAGCCTCGCCTACACCCCGGTCTATCTGGACGATTACAACAACAAGGACAAGGCACGGAATCTCTGGCTCAGCCTGAATGTCGGGTTCTGATTCGGGGCTGTTCGGGTTTGTTTCCTGTCGGGGAGGTTGGGTTTTCTTCCGGGAGTTGGTGGTTGGTGGTTGGTGGTTGGTGGTTGGTGGTTGGTGGTTGGTGGTTGGTGGTTGGTGGTTGGTGGTTGGTGGTTGGTGGTTGGTGGTTGGGAGCTGGAGAGCGGCTTTTGACTTTCGGCTCCCGGCTCCCGCTGGATCTCCAGCATCCATGGACAGGAAGCAGGGAAATATCCCGAAGCTTCCCGATCAACGAATGCAATTCTTAATTGAGAGCCATTCTCATTCGTGGTGTAATGGCCGTCGTTTTCCCTCTCCGGAAGTCTCCCTTGGTGCGTGCGCAATCGCCAACCGATCTGTCCAGCAGCCAGCAGCGCCGTGGCTTCTGGTTGCGCACGCTGCACCAGTGGCACTGGATCAGTTCGGCGGTGTGCCTGATCGGCATGCTGTTGTTCGCGGCGACCGGCATCACCTTGAACCACGCCGCGAAGATCGAAGCCAAGCCGCAAGTGATCAATCACGCGGCGCAATTGCCGCCGGCCTTGCTGGCGGCGCTGGGATCAGGAAAAGAAGGCAATGCGCCATTGCCACCCGCGGTTTCGGACTGGCTGGGCGACAGGTTTTCCACTGCCATCGGCGCGCGTCCGGCCGAATGGTCGGAGGAAGAAATCTACCTGTCGATGCCGAGCCCCGGCGCCGATGCCTGGCTCAGCATCGACCGGGCCAGCGGCGCGGTGGAATACGAAAGCACCGACCGTGGCTGGATTTCCTACTTCAACGATCTGCACAAGGGCCGCAATGCGGGCGCGGCGTGGAGCTGGTTCCTCGACATCTTCGCCATCGCCTGCCTGGTGTTCTGCATCACCGGACTGTTCCTGCTGCAACTGCATGCCAAGCAGCGGCGCATGACCTGGCCCTACGTCGGCCTGGGTCTGGTGGTGCCGTTGCTGCTTGCCCTGGTCTTCATCCACTGATGCATTCATCCACTGATGCATTCATCCCTTGATTCATTCCCCCCTCCCCGGAACGGCCTCATGTCGAAGATCAACATCACCACCAAGCTGACCATTGCCCTGAGCGGATTGCTGGCGATGCCCGCGTATGCGGCGGAACTCAACCTCAGCGTCGAGATCCCGCAATTGAACGTAGCCGAATACCACCGGCCCTACGTCGCAGTCTGGGTGGAAGGCGCCGACCAGAAAGCAGTCGCCAATCTTTCGCTCTGGTACCAGGCCAAGGACACCAAGGAAGGTCACGGCACCAAGTGGCTGCCCGACCTGCGCCAGTGGTGGCGCAAATCCGGACGCACCTTGAAGGTGCCGGTGGATGGTGTCAGCGGCCCGACCCGGCCGGTCGGCAGGCACGCATTGAAGTTCAACGACAAACAATCCGAGTTGTCGAAACTCGCACCCGGCAGCTACACCCTGGTAGTCGAAGCCGCACGCGAAGTCGGTGGCCGCGAACTGGTCAAGATTCCCTTCACCTGGCCGGCCAAGGCGCCGCAGTCGGGCAAGGCGCAGGGTCGCAGTGAACTTGGCGCCGTGACTCTCGCCATCAAGCCCTGACCCCCATGCAGGAGGGGCTTCAGCCCCGACCGTGTGTCACCAGGAGCAATCGGGGCTGAAGCCCCTCCCACAAAATTGATGAACTCTGTTTTCCTCTTCCACTTTTGCAGGAGCACTACATGAAACGCAGCGTACTTGCCCTCGTCCTCTCGCTCGCCGTCCTTCCCTTCAGCGCCACTGCGCACAAGGCCTGGCTGCGGCCGTCGCAAACCGTCATCGCCGGCGCCGATCCGTGGATCACCGTGGATGCGGCCGTATCCAACGACCTGTTCTATTTCAACCACGTGCCGTTGCGCCTGGACAACCTGGTCATCACCGCGCCTGACGGCAGCAAGGTCGAACCGCAGAACGCGGCAACCGGCAAGTACCGCAGCGTCTTCGACGTTGAACTGAAGCAGCAGGGCACTTACCGTATCGCCACGGTCAACAGCGGCTTGTTCGCCAGCTGGGACGTCGATGGCAAGCCCAAGCGCTGGCGCGGCACGGCGGCGACCTTCGCCACCGAAGTCCCCAAGGACGCGAAGAACCTGCAGGTGTCGCAATCGGTGGGCCGCAACGAAACATTCGTGACCAACGGTTCGCCGAATGACACCGCGCTGAAGTCCACCGGCGAAGGCATCGAACTGGTGCCGGTCACCCACCCCAACGACCTGTTCGCGGGCGAGAAAGCCACCTTCAAGCTGCACCTCGACGGCAAGCCCGCCGCGGGCCTGGAGATCGAGATCACCCGCGGCGGCACGCGTTATCGCAACGCGCAGGACGAGATCAAGGTCAAGACCGACGCCAATGGCGAATTCAGCGTGACCTGGCCGGAAGCCGGCATGTACTGGCTGGAAACCGGCACCGAAGACAGCAAGACCTCGCTGCCCAAGGCCAGGCAACGTCGCCTGAGCTACGTCGCCACGCTGGAAGTACTGCCGCAGTAAAGGACCCGGCGACGCGTGGGAGCGCCGTCCCGGCGCGAGTGCTTCCACGACTGAGTCGCAAGCCAGCATGAATGCCCCACACCAAACAACCTCGACCCACACCCTGCTCCACACCCTGCATGGCGAAACCATGGGGACTTCTTGGTGCGTGAAACTGGCAGCCTCGCCGCGTGCGGACCTGCATGTCCTGCACGCGGGCATCCAGCGACAACTGGATGCGGTGGTGGCGCAGATGAGCAGCTGGGAAACGGATTCCAACCTCAGCCGCTTCAATCGCGCCGCAGCGGATACGTGGCACGAGTTGCCGGATGAGTTCTTCGAAGTATTGTCGTGTGCGCTTGAAATCGCCCGCGACAGCGATGGCGCGTATGACCCGACGGTCGGCGCACTGGTCGAAGCATGGGGCTTCGGCGCGACACAACAGGCGCATGCGATTCCAACCGAAACCGCCTTGTCGGCGGCGCATGCCAACGCAGGCTGGCAGCGCTTGTCGCTGCGCAAGGAAACCCCAAGCGCCTTGCAGCCCGGCTGCGTGCAACTGGATCTTTCCGCGATTGCCAAGGGCTACGGTGTGGACCTGGTGGTACGGCATCTGCGTTCCATCGGCATCAACGCGGCACTGGTCGAAGTCGGCGGCGAACTTTACGGCTACGGACGCAAGCCGGGCGGCACGGCCTGGCAGGTGCTGGTGGAAGCCTCGCCTGACGAGGAATCTGGCGACACCGCCGATCCATGCGTGGTCTCGCTCGACGGCATCGCCGTCGCCACCTCGGGGGATCGCTGGCATTCCTTCGAGCAACAGGGCACGCGCTATTCGCACACCCTGGATCCGCATACCGGCAAGCCGGTCGAACACGCACCCGCCGCAGTCACGGTAATCGCCGACGACGCCATGCGCGCCGATGCCTGGGCCACGGCGTTGACGGTGATGGGCGTGGAGGCTGGATACGAATTCGCGCAATCGCGAAACCTGGCCGCCCGTTTCGTCGCGCGTTCCGGACAAGGTTTCAGTGAACGCATGACCGACGCCTTCCAGGCACGGTTGCCCGCATGAGTGCCGGAACTTCGCAGCCCTCGTGGAATACGCGCGCCTTCTGGGGCAATGCCGCAACATTGTCGCTGCTGGTACTGCTTGGCTACGCCTTGTCCACCTTGCAGACCGGCGACTGGTGGATGGCATCGCCACGCAAGAACCGCTGGATTGGCGCCGCGATTTCCATGCTTGCCTATCTCTTGTTTTGCGCTGTGATCCTGTGGCGTTCGCGTCCACGCAGGGCGCACGATGAAATCCAGTCGGAATCGAAAGATTCCTTCGTCCTGGTCGCCTACGCCAGCCAGACCGGCTTCGCCCGGCAACTGGCCGAGCGCAGCGCCGAAAGCCTGCGTCAATCCGGTTTGGTGGTGAAACTGCGCGCCCTGGGCGAAGTCGATAGCGAATTGCTGGCAACGGCCGAACGCGCATTGTTCGTGGCCAGCACCACCGGTGAAGGCGACCCGCCGGACCCCGCGCTCGGTTTCGTGCGTGGAGTGATGGCACAACCCGCCGCACTGGGGCAGCTGCGCTATGCGGTGCTGGCTTTAGGCGACCGTGAGTACGAGTATTTCTGCGGTTTCGGCCACCAGCTCGACGACTGGCTGCGCCAGCATGGCGCGCAGCCGTTGTTCGACCTGGTCGAAGTCGATAACGCCGACGAAAGCGCGCTGCGCCACTGGCAGCACCACCTGGGCCAGATCGGCGGCATCACCGACCTGCCCGACTGGACTCCACCGCGCTACGAACCGTGGATTCTGCGCGAACGCCGCGAACTCAATCCTGGCAGCGTGGGTGGTGGCGCATTCCATCTGACGATTGCGCCACCGGCAGGCACGGCTCCGTCGTGGGTGGCGGGCGATATCGCCGAAATCGGCCCACGCCATTCGACACAAGCCGTGGCGACGTTGCTGCAAGCGATCGGCCTGTCCAAGGATGCGAAGGTGGAAGTCGAGGGCAAACAGGAACCCCTGGCCGCTGTGCTGGCGCGTTCGCATCTGCCCACGACGGACGCGATTCGCGGCTTCGATGCGCAGACCATCGCGGACATGCTCAAGCCGCTTCCGCATCGCGAGTACTCGATTTCCTCCCTGCCCACCGATGGCACGTTGCAGCTGCTGCTGCGCCGGATGTTGCGTCCGGATGGCAGCCCGGGTATCGGCAGCGGCTGGCTGTGCGATTACGCCACCGTCGGCGGCGAGATTGCGTTGCGCCTGCGCAGCAACCCCAATTTCCACGCCCCCGATACCACCCGGCCAATGATCCTGATCGGCAACGGCACCGGCATCGCCGGACTGCGTGGCTTGCTGAAAGCGCGTATCGCCGCGGGCGCACGCAACAACTGGCTGCTGTTCGGCGAACGCAACGCCGACCGCGATTTCTTCCATGGCGATGAAATCCGCGCATGGCAGGCGCAAGGCTTCCTGCAACGCGTCGACCTGGCCTTCTCGCGCGACCAGCAACAACGCATCTACGTGCAACACCAGTTGCGGGCCGCAGGCGAAACCTTGCGCGAATGGGTGGACGCGGGCGCGGCGATCTATGTCTGCGGCAGTCTGTCCGGAATGGCCCCGGGAGTGGATGCGGTGTTGCGTTCTGCGTTGGGCGATGACCGGATCGAACGGATGCTGACGGACGGCCTGTATCGTCGCGATGTGTATTGATCCGTAGGAGCGGGCCTTGCCCGCGATGCTCTTTCGGCGATTCGCGAAGAGCATCGCGCCCATGGGCGCTCCTACAAACGCGCCAACTTTATCGCCAGCAGCTCACCGCCGCCTTCCAGCGCGTACCGGCGACGCTCGTCGCCGTCGATCAACAGCGCGGTATCCCCGGCCCACAAGTCCTGCAAACCCGAGGCGTGATCGAATCTCGCCTGGCCGGCCAGCAGATGGATCGCCCAGCTCGTTCCCGGCTCGGTGAAGAACAGCATCGGCCCCACCAGCGGACGATGCAGCAATTCTGCGCTGATCGCGTCGCGTCGCCACATCAGGTTGAAATCGTGGGTCGGCCCTTCCAGCAACTCGCCGTCCACCACGCGTTCTCCGGCAAAGCGGATGCGTTCGTGCGGCGGCTGCAATTCGCGTACTTCACCGTCCTCGAAGCGCAATCGCAGCCCATTTCCGCGAATCAGCACCAGCTCGCGCTCTATGCCGGGGAACACGGAAAACGGCCCGTCCTGCTCGATCTCCGCGATCGACAACCGCCAATCCCAATCCTCGCGGTCGGGCATGCGCGCGATCTCGCGGGTCCAACCGGTTCCGTTCTTCCAGCGCACCCGACGATATTCGTTGGCCGGGATCACCCTCGATGCATCCGCCATGTCATTGCTTTCCCGTTTCGTCCGGGATGAGTTTAACCGCGGCAAAGACAACGCCCGGCCGCACTTCCTGTGCGAGCCGGGCGATGGTTACTTCCTTGTGGGCTTCCAGCCGACGACTGACGGCTTCCTGCCCATTACCCGCCGGCAGACTCGACGGCTGCCTGGCGATGCAAATACGTCCCTGTCGGCATCCTTGCCGCAATCCCCCCTGGCTTCCTGCCCCCTGCCCCAGCACCGTGCCCCTGCACTGGCGCATGACGCGGGGATGTTCGATAGGTGATGACGGTCAGCGACGGGCGACCGGCTTGGCCTTGGCCGCGGCGGCGGTGCTGGGTGTCACTGGCTTCCGCGCCGGTGCGGTGCGGCCCAGTTCGATGCGGTCGCGATTCTTTTCCACGGTCTTCAGGCCGATGCCCTTGACCATGGCCAGCTCCTCGGCGCTCTTGAACACACCATTGGCCTTGCGGTAATCGACGATGGCCTGGGCCTTGGCCGGGCCCACGTTGACCAGCACGGCATCGATGGTGGCCGCATCGGCGGTGTTGATGTTGACCTTTTCGGCCGCATGGGCGCTGGTGGCCAGCAGCAGCGACAGGGCAAGGGATTTGAGGATGATGGCGAACGATTTCATGGCAACTCTCCTTGTGGCGATGGTTGGGGTCCGCCGGGGCCGGAACCTTCCGTCCGCCGGTGTGGACAGCTTCCGCCAGCACGCCAAGCCAAGATATCGCCGTATTCCCGCGCGCGATGCCGGTACTTGCCGCGCTGGTCCGTAGGAAAATCCCTACTCTTCAGGGACGTTCTGCCGAATAACTGCCGCCCTCGCTGCGGAAGCCGTGAGCCGTGAGCCGATAGTCGGAGAGCGGCCCTTGATTTCCGGCTATCCGCTACCGGCTACCGACTCACGCAGGAGCTTCAACAGTCCAATGGGCGCGGAAAAGGGAGTTGTCCTGAGGTTCCTTTGATAGCAGCGTCAATGCCAAGCAATACCTCCGGGCGTAGAATTGGCGCACATGCACGCAACCGGAGAAACCATGGATACCGCCAAGATCGACCGCTTCGTCGCCGCCAAGTGGGACGACGAAATCGTGCCCCAGCTGGTCGAATACATCCGCATTCCCAACAAATCACCGATGTTCGACAAGGACTGGGTGGCGCACGGCTACATGGACGATGCGGTGAAGTTGATGGAAACCTGGGCGCGCGCGCAGCCGATTCCCGGCATGCAGCTGGAAGTGGTGCGCCTGGAAGGCCGCACGCCACTGATCTTCATCGAGATCCCGGCCTCCGGCCCGGAGACCGGGACCGATACCGTGTTGTTGTACGGCCACCTGGACAAGCAGCCGGAAATGACCGGCTGGGACGACGGACTGGGGCCGTGGACGCCGGTGATCAAGGGCGACAAGCTGTTCGGTCGCGGTGGCGCCGATGATGGCTACGCGATTTTCGGTTCGCTGGCCGCGATCCAGGCGCTGCAGGACCAGGGCGTGCCGCACGCGCGCTGCGTGGTCCTGATCGAGGCCTGCGAGGAATCCGGCAGCTACGACCTGCCCGCCTACGTCGATCACCTGGCCGAGCGCATCGGCAAGCCGTCGCTGGTGGTCTGCCTGGACTCGGGCTGCGGCAACTACGACCAGCTCTGGTGCACCACGTCGCTGCGCGGCATGGCCGGCGGCAATTTCTCGGTCAAAGTGTTGTCCGAAGGCGTGCACTCCGGTGATGCCTCGGGCATCGTGCCTTCCAGCTTCCGCATCCTGCGCGAACTGCTCTCGCGTCTGGAAGACGAAGTCACCGGAAAGATCAAGGCCGAAGGCCTGTTCGTCGAGATTCCGGCCGAACGCAGGGAGCAAGCGACCAAGGTCGCCGGCGTACTGGGCAACGAGGTCTACGACAAGTTCCCGTTCCTGCCGGGCATGAAACCAATGGGCGAAGACCTGACCGAACTGGTCCTCAACCGCACCTGGCGCCCGGCCCTGTCGGTCACCGGCGCCGATGGCTTGCCGCCGCTGGATTCGGCCGGCAACGTACTGCGTCCGCATACCGCGGTGAAACTGTCGTTGCGCCTGCCGCCGACCCTGGACGGCAAGCGCGGCGGCGAGATCCTGAAGGAACTGCTATTGCGCGATCCGCCCTATGGCGCACAGGTCGAACTGGCATTGGAGAAGGCCTCCAGCGGCTGGAACGCGCCGGCGCTTTCGCCATGGCTTTCCACTGCCATCGAAGCCGCCTCGCAGGCTGCATTCGGCAAGCCGGCGATGTACATGGGCGAAGGCGGCACCATTCCCTTCATGGGCATGCTGGGCGAGAAATTCCCCGGCGCGCAGTTCATGATCACCGGAGTGCTGGGCCCGCATTCCAATGCGCACGGACCCAACGAATTCCTGCACATCCCCATGGGCAAGCGGGTCACCGCCTGCGTGGCCAGGGTCATCGCCGAGCATCACGGCGCCAGCATTCGCGGCGAAACCGCGGGCGTGGCCGCAGTGGCCGGTGGCGACCAGCATGGCGAGCATGGCTGCTGCTGATTGATCCATTCGTGACGGCAAGCTGACAGGCCGGTCTGGCCTGTCCCCTGGTCTTGCGCTACGCTCCAGCCACCCCACGCAACCCGAATCGGAGTCTTTCAGATGGAACAACTCTTTGGTGGCGGCATCCTTTGGACCCTGTTGATCGGCTTCATCGCCGGCCTGCTGGCGCGCGCGCTCAAACCCGGCGACGACAAGCTCAATATCCTCTGGACCATCGTGCTCGGCGTGGCTGGCGCACTTCTGGCGCGTTTCGTGGGCGGTTCCCTGGGCTGGTATGGACCTGGCGATGCGGCCGGCTTCATC
This sequence comes from Pseudoxanthomonas sp., assembly GCA_041919795.1. Classification (GTDB taxonomy): domain Bacteria; phylum Pseudomonadota; class Gammaproteobacteria; order Xanthomonadales; family Xanthomonadaceae; genus Pseudoxanthomonas_A. Next base: position 67,679 of record JAYRTC010000012.1, read on the forward strand.
GCCTCGGTCGTCGGCGCCATCATCCTGCTCTTCATCTACGGGATTGCGAGGAAGAAAAGAGCCTGATTTTCGCAGCAAATCCTCGAAATTCCGGAAAACGAGAAGCCCCGCATAGCGGGGCTTTTTCATGCGCGCAGTCCCTGCAGGAGCGCCCCAAGGTGTAGGAGCGCCCCATGGGCGCGAGCTCTTCGATCCGATCGCGAAAAATCAGGAGCTCGCGCCCATGGGACGCTCCTGCAGCGATAGCCCGCATTTCTCGCAAGCAAGTTGCGCGCCGGTTTACCCTGTACACCTGCGAAGGCCACGCCGGCCCGGGAAGCACATGACCACGAATCCCCAACTCCAGGACGACCACGAATCCCTCCGCCTGGCCTGGGCGCGGCAAGTCCTGAAGGACGACAACGCCCAATTGCAACGCGCATCGGTGGACGCCGGTCATCGCAGCTACTGGCGCAGCAGCGGTCGTGGACCGGACCGGATCGTGATGGATTCGCCGCCCTTGCTGGAAGACGTGCGCCCGTGGCTGAAGATGCGCGACCTGCTGGAAAACGGCGGCGTGCGCGTGCCGCAAGTGTTGGCGCGCGACGTGGACGCGGGCTTCCTGCTTTTGGAGGACCTGGGCGGCCCGACCCTGGCGCAGGTGCTCGACAACGATAATGCGGATGCGTATTTCGATGCCGCCATCACCCAGTTGCTGCGCCTGCAATCGATCGCGCCACCCGCGGACATGGGCGAATTCGGCGAAGCCCTGCTGCAACGCGATGCGGGCATGTTCGAGGAATGGTTCCTGCAACGGCACCTGGGCCTGGAACTGGACTGCGGCGAAGTCGAACAACTGCAAGGCGTGCAACGCCAGCTGATGGACAATGCGCTTTCGCAAGCGCAAGCGCTGACCCACCGCGACTTCATGCCGCGCAACCTGATGCCCACGCAGCCGGAATTGGCGGTGCTGGATTTCCAGGATTGCGTGCGTGGCCCGATCGCCTACGACGCGATCAGCCTGTTCAAGGATGCCTTCCTCAGCTGGCCGCTGGCACGCGTGGATGGCTGGCTGCGGCACTACCACCAGCGTGCGCAAGCGACCGGCCTGCCGGTGCCTGCGTTGCCGCGATTCCAGCGCGATGCGGACTGGCTGGGCGTGCAGCGGCATTTGAAGATCCTGGGCATCTTCGCCCGCCTGCATTACCGCGACGGGAAATCGAAATACCTGCCGGACGTGCCGCGCTTCATCGCTTACCTGGATGAAGTGCTGCCGCGATATCCACAACTGCAACCGCTCGCCGGCTTGCTGGAATCGCGGATCAAGCCCGCACTGCAGTCGAGGGCCAATGCATGAAGGCCCTGGTCTTCGCCGCCGGCCTCGGCGAGCGCATGCGCCCGTTGACCGACACGACGCCGAAGCCGCTGCTGCAAGCCGGCGGCAAGCCACTGATCGCCTGGCACCTGGAAAAATTCGCGGCGATGGGCGTGCGCGACGTGGTGATCAACACCAGCTGGCTGGCGCAACGGTTCCCCGAAATGCTCGGCGATGGCGCGCGCTGGGGATTGCGCCTGCACTATTCCTGGGAAGGCGACACTCCACTGGAAACCGGAGGCGGCATGCGGCACGCGCTGCGGCTGCTCGGCGAATCGCCCTTCATCGCGGTCAATGGCGACATCTGGACGGATTTCGATTTCGCCACGCTGCCGTCCGAGCCTGCCGGCGATGCCCATCTGGTCCTGGTCGACAACCCGACGCATAACCCCCACGGTGATTTTTCCCTGGGTGGCGAAGGATGGATCCATTCCGAGGGCCCCGACCGCCTCACCTTCAGCGGCATCGGCGTCTATCGTGCGCGCCTGCTCGAAGATTGGCGCAGCATCATCGGCGATGCGGCCGGAGCGGACGAGCATCCACCGCGCTTCAAACTGGCGCCGCTGCTGCGCTCGGCCATGTCGCGCAACGCCGTGAGCGGATCGCGCCACGAGGGCCGCTGGACCGACGTGGGCACCCCGCAACGGCTGCGGGAACTGGATCGGGAATTGGCCCGGTCCGATTGAGGCCCGGCGCGATGACGAGGCTTGCGACGAATGTCGCTGCGGATCCGTATCCTCAGGCAATGCCTTCCCTCACCGAACCGAATCCCGAAGAAGCCGCGCTGCTGCGCAAGGCGCGCTGGGGAGACCACGATGCCTTCGCCCTTCTTTATCAAGCGCACGCCAGGGCGATCCATGCCTTGGCCTATCGCCTGACCGGCAATGCCGCCGCGGCCGAGGACATCACCCAGGACACCTTCCTGAAGATGCTCGGCTTCCTGTCCGGATTGCGGACCGATGCGCCCTTGCGGCCGTGGCTGAAACGGGTGGCGGCCAACGCCGCGATCGACCGCCTGCGTCGCGAGCAGCGATTCGTCGCCGAGGCCGACGACGATGCGTGGCCCGATGACAGCGCCAGTCCCGCCGAGAATGTGGAGCTTCTGTGCATGCTGCGACGCCTGCCGCCGCTGGCGCGTACCGTGGTATGGCTGCATGAAATGGAAGGCTGGTCCCACCTGGAGCTGGCCGAGCGTTTCGGCCGCAGCCCAAGCTGGTCGAAATCGATCGTCTCGCGCGCCCTGGCCAGGCTGCGCGACGATCTGGAAACTGGAGTTGAAGATGACTGAACCCTCCACCCGGATGCGCGAGGAGCTGCAGGCCCTTCCCGAAATCCCCTTGCCCGATGCGCTGTGGCAGCGCGTGGATTCCGGACGCAGGCAGAAGCTGCGGCAGCGGAAACTCGTTGTCGGCGTCGCTTCGCTTGCGCTGGTTGCGGTGATGGTCACGCCATTGCTCGCGCCGTTGCTTGTGGATGTCGATGCAGGACAAGGCGAGCCGTTTGTGGCCTACCAGCCTGCGAATGACCGGCACGATATCCAGGCCGACCTGCATGTTCTCGACCAGGCGCTGCAAGCGGCCTACGACCGCGGCGCCAGCGATGCCGAGGTCGCCCCGATGTGGGTGGCGCGCGAAGCATTGCTTGCCGGCATCCAGCCCGCTCGCGCAGCGTCACGGCACGATCGAATCTGATCCAGGAGCTCAAGTCATGTCCCTTCGCACCCAGCTCTCCGGCCTCCTGCTCGGCACCTGCCTGTACATGGCGGCCCAGGCCAGCGCCGCCCAACCTGCCGACTTGCTTGCGGCCAACGCATTGCAGGCCATCGCCTCTTCCAGCACGGCACGTTATGAACTTGGCGCGGTGGTCGATGTGCGACAAGCCAGTCGCAATGGCCTTGCCATACTTGCCGTCACTCCCGGTGGCGCGGCCGACCGGATCGGATTGCAGGTCGGCGACCGCTTGCTTGCGATCAATGGGCGTCGCCTGGACGACACATCGAAACCGTCCTCCACTCTCGAAAACGCGCTGCAGGAAAGCGGCGGCGCATTGCAAGTGGAAGCAACCCGCAACGGCAAGCCGCTCGCGCTATCGGGCCGCGCCGATGCAATGCGCCATGCCGCAGCGGGCGGCTCCAGGTCTTGCGGCTACGTCAGCACGCAGGCGGGCGTGGTTCCGCGCACGCGGCGCATATTCCGCGCCGAAATCACCCAGATCGATGGACGCAGCACCCCGCTCGATACCGAATACCGGCACCGGGCGAGCGCCGGCAAGCACGTGCTGGTGGTGCGCGAGTTCATCGATCCCGACTACTTGAACTCCGCGCAGCTCAACCAGATCGCGAAGATGAAGAAATTCGCCTTCGCCCGCGCCTACAAATCGTTCGTGATCGACGTGAAGCCGAACATGAGTTATCGCATCGGCGCACGCTTGCTCAAGGACAAGCTGGATACCCAGAGCATCCGCGACAACGCCTATTGGGAACCGGTGGTCTGGGAAGTGGTTCCGGAAGCCTGCTCCTGATCGGACCTGCTTCTGACCGGATGATCCGGTGCGAAACCGCGCCGATGGCTCCGACAGCGATTCAGCCCGGCCGCTCCATCACCTGGCGCAGGAAAGGCACGGTGATCCTGCGTTGCGCCGCAAGCGATTCACGGTCGAGGCGATCGAGCAAGGCGACCAGGCGGTTCAGATTGCGATCCGCGTGGGACAGCATCCAGTCGATGGCGGGTTCTTCCAGCACCAGCCCGCGCCGTTGCGCGCGATCGCGCAACAAGTCGGCGCGCGAGGCGTCGTCCAGGGGATACAGCACCAGGCGGGCGTTCTGCGACAGCCGCGAGCGCAGGTCAGGCAACGCCAGGGCAAGCGCATCCGGAGCTTCGCGCGCCGTATAAAGCACGTTCAAGCCAACGCTGCGCGCACGGTTATGGAAATCGAACAAGGCGATTTCGTCGTCGCGATCGCCAGCGATGGCTTCCAGTCCATCCAGCGCGATCACATCGTTGCCTTCCAGCGCATCCAGCGCGTCGCCCAGCCGACCACTCGCCGCCACCAACGGCAAGTAGGCGGCACGGCGCCCGGCCTGTTCGGCGGCGGCGCACAGGGCAAGCGCCAGATGGGTCTTGCCGGTGCCGGCGGCACCCGCGAGATAGAGCCAGTCGGCGCCCGCCACTCCCGCCAGCGCGCGCAGCTGCGCGATCGCGCCCGGCGGCGCGGCGATGAAACTTTCCAGGCGCTGGTCGGGCGGGTAGCGCAACGCCAACGGCAATTGCGGGACGCTCACTTCGGTTCGGCGTCCTGCGGCGGCGGATCAGCCAGCGTGTCCTTGTCCAGGTACGTATCCAGCACGACGATCGGACGCTCGCCCGCGTAGAGGTGGCTCTGGGTATAGCGTTCATGCGCATAGCGCAGCAGCACGTTGACCACCGCCGCCATCGGCAACGCCAGCAGCATGCCGAGGAAACCGAACAACTGCCCGCCCGCCAGCACCGCGAAGATCACCGCCACCGGGTGCAGGCCGATGCGATCACCGACCAGCTTGGGGGTCAGCCAGTAGCTTTCGATCAGCTGGCCGACACCGAACACCGCCAGCACGCCGGCGACATGCTTCCAGTCGCCGTATTGCATCAGCGCGGCCAACACGCTCAGGACCACGCCGCTGGTTGGCCCCAGGTACGGAACGAAAGTGAGCAGGCCGGCGATGATGCCGATCAGGATGCCCAGGTCCAGGCCCACGGCCCACAGGCCCACGCCATACATCACCCCCAGGATGATCATGACCAGGAACTGCCCGCGCAGGAACCCGCCCAGCACATCGCTGGATTCGCGCGCCAGCCGGGTCACGGTCTCGATGTGGTCGCGCGGGACCACCGACGCCACCCGTCCGACCAGCAAGTCCCAGTCGCGCAGGAAGAAAAAGGTGATGACCGGGATCAGCACGATGTTGGTCAACATGCCGATCAGCGCGAAACCCGAGCGCGACACATAGCCCAGCAAGGTCGTGGCGACACCACCGGCGCGTTCCCAGTTGCTGCGCACCAACTCGACCAGGTGGCCGAGGTCCAGCCAGGCGGCGATCTGCATGCCGGTGCGCGCCTCGATCCACGGGATAGCCACCCCGGTGAACCACAGCCGGTAGCGCGGCAGGGATTCGATCAGGGTCGAGATCTGGCTTTCGATCAGCGGCACCAGGATGACCAGCACCAGCACCAGCAACAGCGCCATCAGGGTGAACACCATGATCACCGCGGTGTTGCGCGAGCGGCCCGCCAGTTGCAGACGGTCCACCAGTGGATCGCCCAGCCAGCCCAGCAGCGCGGCGACCGCGAACGGAGTGAGGATCGGCGCCAGCAGCCACAGCAACCAGAACGCGCCCACGCCCACCGCCGTCCATTGCAGGCGGCGCAGGAAGCGCGCGATTTCGAACTCGGGGGTTTCGGTCATGGCCCGCTCACTTCATGCGATAGACGGGCGGCTCGCCTTCGCCGCCGACGAAGGGACTGTCGTCGCCGAGCATGCGCCTGAATCCGGAAATGCCGCTCAGCAGTTCCAGGTCCAGTTCCAGGGTGTCGCCACTGGCGCGGACCGGGGTCACCTTGCGCACCACGCTCATGCCTTGCAGCGCGGCGGACAGACGCAGGTAGTCGTCGGTGCTGGCGATGCCGGTGAAGATCACCCGGTAGGTGCCGGCGGGACCACCGCTACCTTGTTTGCCGTAACGCTTCATCAAGGCCTCGGCCGCGCCATCGGCACCGGCGGCCATGGCGCTGCGGGCATCGGCATTCTTGCTGGTCCACTTCGACAGCACCTTGCCGTGGTCCACGAATATCCAGTCCGCCACCCAGCCACCGGCCTTGGCGCGGTAGAGCTTGCCCAGCAGTTGCATCGGCGGGCTGTACTTGGCCGAGGCGCGGGCCACGGCGGCGCTGTCCTGGCGCCAGATCGCGCCCACCAGCGCCTGCTCGGCGGCGCTGCCGGCCGGCAAGCCCAGCTTGTAGCCACGCTCGATCGCACGATTCAGCAAGGGTCGCGCGGCGTTGGCCTGCTGCAGGCCGACCAGGCGCGGGCCGCTGCCATCGTCGATCGCCAGCCACACCACCGGCTTGGGCCGCGGCTGCGGCCATACCGGCAAGCCCAGCGCACCCATCAGCCCGTCGACCTGGTCGGGGACGAAGCGCACCACCAGTGTGCTGCGGAAAGTGGGCGCGCCGCCAGGCGATGTCCCCTGGTCCTGGCGATAGTCGTAGCTGTCCACGTAATCCTTGGCGTTGCGCAATTCCGCGCCCACGCCAGGGCGGCCAGTCACGTTGCGATCGCCGCTGAGTTTGCCCAGGACCACGCCCAGCGCCCGGGCGAAGGCACCAGCGCGTTCGGACTCGCCCTGGCTGTTGACCGGTACTTCGGCGTCGTAAACGCTCTGCGCGCCGGCGCGGTCGCCTTCGGTACGCGGGGCGCGCAGCGCCCAGGCCGTGCTGGCGAACAGGAGGAAAAGAACTGCGACTGGCGCAAAACCCGGAATCCGGCGCATCTGGGGATCATCCTTGTGGCCAGCGATTGCCTGGCGAACGGGGTGAATTGTTGCCCGAATGCGCCTTCCACGCCAATGTTGGTCGTTCAGGACCGACGATTCATGCGCCGATTCCCTTGCGGATTCCATTAAAATCGCGGTTCTCGCTCCGCTTCCGGCCCTTTCGTGACCCAGCCCACTCCCCTGACCTACCGCGATGCCGGCGTCGATATCGACGCGGGCAATGAAGTCGTCGAACGCATCAAGCCCGCGATCCGCCGCACCCTGCGCCCGGAAGTGCTGGGCGGGGGCATTGGCGGCTTCGGTGGACTGTTCGACCTGTCCGGCAAGTACAAGGAGCCGGTGCTGGTCTCCGGCACCGATGGCGTGGGCACCAAGCTGATCCTGGCCAAACAACTCAACCGCCACGACAGCATCGGCATCGACCTGGTCGCCATGTGCGTCAACGATGTGCTGGTGCAGGGTGCGGAACCACTGTTCTTCCTCGACTACTTCGCCACCGGCAAGCTCGACGTGGCCACCACGGTCGATGTGGTCGGCGGCATCGCCAAGGGCTGCGAAATCGCAGGTTGCGCGCTGATCGGCGGCGAGACCGCGGAAATGCCCGACATGTACCCGCCGGGCGAATACGACCTGGCCGGCTTCACCGTCGGCGCGGTGGAGAAGGCGCGCCTGGTCGACGGCAGCCGCGTGCGCGAAGGCGACGTGCTGATCGGCATCGCTTCCAGTGGCCCGCATTCCAACGGCTATTCGCTGGTGCGCAGGATCCTGGCCCGCGCCGGCAACCCGCTGGATCTCGACGTCGGCGGCGTGAAGCTCGCCGATGCGCTGATGGAACCCACCCGCATCTACGTCAAGCCGGTGCTGGAGCTGCTGGGGAAACACGACCTCCACGCCATGGCCCACGTCACCGGCGGCGCCCTGGTCGAAAAGATCATCCGCGTGGTACCCAAGTCGCTGGGCCTGGAGATCGATCCGTCGTCGTGGCCGCTGCCGCCGGTATTCGACTGGCTGCAGCGCGAGGGCGCGGTGGAAAACAGCGAGATGTGGCGCACCTTCAACTGCGGCATCGGTTTCGTGTTGATGGTTGCGCCCGGCGACGCCGCGACCATCGGCACCGATCTTGATCGCCTGGGCCTGGCCCACTGGCAGATCGGCAAGGTGGTGAAGGCCGGCGACGTGGAACGCTTGAAGATCGGCTGAAGCAACCGGGTTCAGGAAAGCGGGGATTTTTGCTCGTCATCCCAGCGAACGCCGGGATGACGAATTGATCGATCCACATTGCCCTGTGCTACCGAATGATTGTCAGATGGCCTTGGAGACACTATGGCAGCCCAGACAAGATCACTAGTAGCCTTCGCGCACGTTGCCAGCGTCGAGCGTAGTACCAAGTTCTACGTGGACCTCGGCTTCAAGGTCAAGAACACCGTCGTTCCACAAGGTCAATCCACACCCGTCTGGGCATGGCTGGAGAGCGAGAAAGCCAACCTGATGGTCGGCTTGGCTGACGGGCCGGTTGATGCGTCCCAGCAAGCCATCCTTTTCTATCTCTACTTTGACAACATCAAGCAGGTTCGCAGCGCATTAGTGGAATGCGGCCACTCCCCCGGCGAGATCAAATATCCGTTCTACATGCCCGGCGGGGAGTGCCGGCTGGAAGATCCAGATGGTTACGTGCTTATGCTGGCCCAGATCTAGTGCGGTGTCCCACAAACAACTCGGCGAACTCGCTTGGTCTTCGGTCCCGATCCAGCGTTGCTCGTCGTCACCATAGCCCCACCATGCCTCCTCCTCGCGCCTTGGCTCGGGACCGAATCCACGGCGCGATTTCATGAAATTATTTTCACCAAGCTATTTGCGGGACACCGCACTAACCGGCCATCCAACAATTCGTTCGAGCCGAACTTGCTTCATTACGGCAAAGACATGGCAGAAAAAGCTTGCCATGTCTTTGTCTCCACCACGCAAGCCGGTTTGACCCAGGCGATAGACCCCGCATTCAGCCTCGATCCCGAACAACTCCGGCGACCTGCCCTTGTCCGATTCCCGACTCCCGACTCCCGATTCCCGGCTCCCCCGCCTCGCCGTGCTGGTTTCCGGACGCGGCAGCAACCTGCAGGCGTTGCTGGACGCGATCGACAACCAGGCACTGGATGCGGAAATCGCCGGCGTATTCTCGGATCGTCCGGATGCCGCCGCCCTGCAACGCGTGGCGCCGTCGTTGCGCTGGAGTGAAGCGGCTAAATCCTTTCCGGATCGTCCTTCGTTCGACCATGCGCTTGCCGAGGCCGTCGCCGCCTGTCGCCCCGACTGGGTGGTGTGCGCCGGTTACATGCGCATCCTGGGCGACGGATTCAACGAACGCTTCCGTGGCCGCATTCTCAATATCCACCCGTCGCTGCTGCCGAAATACCGGGGCCTGCGCACCCACGCGCGCGCGCTGGAAGCAGGCGACGCCGAACATGGCGCCAGCGTGCACTTCGTCGTACCTGAACTCGATGCAGGCGCGGCGATCGCGCAAGCCAGCCTGCCCGTATTGCCGGGCGACAACCCGCAAACGCTGGCGCAGCGCCTGTTGCCACTGGAACACCGACTGCTGGTGGCGGTATTGCGGCTGGCCACCACGGGCCGCCTGGCTGAACGTGATGGCATGGCGCACTGCGATGGTCAGCCCCTATTTACGCCCTTGCGGCTAGATTCTGCCGCTGGCCTGACGCTTCCGGACGCCTTACCTTCCCCATGATCGCTTTCCCCTTGCGCGCGCTGCTGTTCGGCACCCTGGCCCTGTCCAGCCTGCCCGCAATGGCGCTTGAGCCTTTCGTAGCCACCTACCAGGCCTACAACGAGGGCAAGCTGGCGGGTGCCGCCAAGATGCAGGTGGTGCAGACCGAAGGCGAGCGCTGGCGGGTCGACCTGGGTATTCGCGGCACCCGCGGCTTCGCGCGGCTGGCCGGGCTGAACATCGAACAAAGCACGGTGTTCGATACCCATGACGAGCAATACCGCCCGCTCAGCCAGGCCACGGTCAAGCACGCCGTGTTCACCGGCAAGAAGATTTCCGGCGTGTACGACTGGCAGGCGCGCAGCGCGCGCTGGCAGGGCGACGTCAAGAAGACCCGCAGCGCCGCCATCCCGTTGCAGGATGGCGACATGAGCACTTTGCTGGTGAACCTGGCGGTAATCCGCGATGCGCAACCCGGCAAGGCCCTGGATTACCGCGTGGTCGACAACGGCCGGGCCCGCGACTACCAGTACGCGGTCGCCGCGCAGACCGAAATCGTCAACGTCGATGACCTCAGCTACGACGCCATGCGCGTGGCCCGCACCAATGGCGGAAACGACGAAACCATCTTCTGGGTCGCCAACGGCGTGCCCACCCCGGTGCGCATCCTGCAACGCGAAAACGGCCAGGACACCCTCGACCTGCGCCTGGTCGAATACCAAGGAGTGCAATGAGCATGAGCATCCATATCGCCATCGGCCGCACTGTCATCGGCCACGCTGTCATCGGCATGACCGCCGCCGGCCTGTTGGCTGCAGCCAGCGCTCCGGCCGTCGCCATGCAGGCCTTCAGCGCCGACTACCAGGCCAATGCCATGGGCATGCAGGGCAACGGCCACATGGCGATCACCGCGCAGGGCAACGACCGCTGGCAATACACTTTGACGATCAAGAACTCATTGGTGGACCTGAGCCAGTCGACCGTGTTCGATGAACAGAAGGGCTGGTTGCGCCCGCTTTCCAGCAGCGACCTTTCGCGCCTGCTGGTGAAGAAGAAAGCGGTCAGCACCCTTTTCGACTGGAGCAAGAACCAGGCGACCTGGAGCGGCGACGTGAAGCCCGGACGCGCCGGCCCCGTTGCGCTCAAGACCGGCGACATGGATGCCCTGCTGGTGAACCTGGCCCTGGTCCGCGACGTGGCGGCCGGCAAGCCGCTCAACTACCGCATGGTCGAGAACGGCAACGCCAAGCCGATGAACTACCAGGTCGTGGGCAAGGAAAAGATCACCATCGGCGGTAAATCGCATGATGCGACCAAGGTGTCCCGCGTCTCGGGCAACAAGGAAATCGTCGTCTGGGTCGTTCCCGGCATGCCGGTCCCGGCCCGCATCCTGCAGCGCGAGGACGGGCAGGATTCGATCGACCTGCAGGTCAAGTCCTGGCATTGATCCCGCCGGCCTGCGCATAAGGATCAAAAGCTCGCGCCCATGTCCCTACGGGCATGGGGCGCTCCTACAGGAACAACCATGAAAAAACCCGGCATCGCCGGGCTTTTTTCATTCTTCCTTGCCCGCAGCCGGCGCCATCACCGTCTTGCACTCCACCCGGATCGAACTGCCGTCCTTGCGCCAGTAGTAGGAGCTGCATTCGCGCTGGCCTTCGCTGGTCTTCTTCACCACCACCGCATGGAACGACGCGAATATTTCCTGCTGCGTGACCGTTCCGTCCGCATTCCAGTCCATGTCCTTGGTGGAAATGCCGCTGATGCCTGCCGCGCCGATGTATTGCAGCCAGCCCATCACGGCCAGGGCGATGAGCACCAGGCCAAGCAGGGCCTTGCGCCGGGTCGAGAACCGCTTGCGCGCCGGAACGGGTTTCGCGTTCATGCCGATGCTCAGGAAATGCGGCGGATTTTGGCGCCCAGCGCACCGAGTTTTTCCTCGATGTTCTCGTAGCCGCGGTCCAGGTGGTAGATGCGGTCGATGGTGGTGTCGCCGTCGGCGACCAGGCCCGCCAGGATCAGCGAAGCCGAGGCGCGCAGGTCGGTCGCCATCACCGGCGCGCCGCTGAGCTTGTCGACGCCGCGGACGATGGCGGTGTGGCCATCGACCTGGATGTCGGCGCCCACGCGCAGCAGCTCGTTGACGTGCATGAAGCGGTTTTCGAAAATCGTTTCGCTGATTACGCCCACCCCATCGGCGATGCAATTCATGGCCATGAACTGCGCCTGCATGTCGGTGGGGAACGCCGGATACGGCGCGGTGGTCAGGCTGACCGCACGCGGACGCTTGCCGTGCATGTCCAGGGTGATGCTGTCGGCCGTGGTCTCGATGGAAGCGCCGGCTTCGGTCAACTTGTCCAGCACCGCCTCAAGAGTGTCGCCTCGCGCGCGGCGGGCGACGATCCTGCCGCCGGTCATCGCCGCGGCCACCAGGAAGGTGCCGGTCTCGATCCGGTCCGGCAGCACCGCATGGCGGCCGCCTGACAGGCGCTCGACACCCTGCACGACGATGCGCGAGGTGCCTGCGCCCTCGATCTTCGCGCCCAGGGCGATCAGGCAATCGGCCAGGTCGGTGACTTCCGGCTCCATCGCCGCGTTTTCCAGCACGGTGGTGCCTTCGGCCAGGGTCGCGGCCATCAGCACGTTCTCGGTGCCGGTCACGCTGACCATGTCGAACACGTAGCGCGCGCCTTTCAGGCGTTTGGCCGTGGCCTTGATGAAGCCGTTCTCGACGGTGATCTCCGCACCCAGCGCCTGCAGGCCCTTGATGTGCTGGTCGACCGGGCGCGAGCCGATCGCGCAACCACCCGGCAGCGAGACTTCCGCCGCGCCGTACTTGGCCAGCAGCGGACCCAGCACCAGGATCGAGGCGCGCATGGTCTTGACCAGTTCATAGGGCGCCACGTGCTGGTTGACCGTGCGCGGATCGACCGTGATCGCGCTGCCCCTGGACAGCGTGCCTTCGTCGATGCTGATGCCCGCGCCCAGTTCGCCCAGCAATTTGACCGTGGTGACCACGTCGTGCAGGTGCGGCACGTTGGTGATTTCGACAGGCGCATCGGCCAGCAGGGTGGCGCACAGGATGGGCAGCACCGCGTTCTTGGCGCCGGAGATGGTGACTTCGCCGTGGAGCGGATTGCCGCCGGTGACTACGATTTTCTGCATGGTGTGATTTGCTCGGGAGTCGGGGTTTGGGTGGGTACTGCTGGATGTCCGGTGCTTGGTCCGGGGTTGCGGGATTGAACCGCCCGACGCTATTTGACGCCCATGCTGCGGCGCATTTCCTCGATCTTCTTCACTGCGCTGGCCTGCCAGGGGTTTTTCCTGTCGGCGGTCTTCAGGATGGTCTTGAGCAATTCGTCGTCGATGGGATTCTGGGTTGCGATATGCAGGTTCAGTCGCATGATCCAGCCAGCGCCATCGTCCGGGTATTCCTTGTTGAGCCGGTCGATGAAAGGCCTGGCCTTGTCGGCAGCGACCTTGCCTTTCAATCCACTGTCGAACAACCACATGGTCGACAGTTCCCGCAGTGACGCCAGGCGCTGTTCCTTGTCATCCAGGGCGATCCGGTAATGCTGATCGGCCAGCTCGTACTGCCTAGTATTGTAATAGCCCGCCGCCAGCAGGTAATGGCCGAAGCCATTATCAGCCTCCAGCTCCACCGCACGTTGCGAATAACGCAGGCTCCATTCCGGTTCCTGCTGTACCAGCTCCCAGGCGATCATGCGATTGCCCCAGGCGCTGGTTTCCCGGAACCTTTCCTCCTGCAGCAGATACGCGAGTCCTTTCCAGCGATCCGGATCCTCATCCTTGAGGTTCATGGCCACGTTGGCCGCATCGCGCAGCGCATCTTCATCTGAACCCGCCTTGATCGCGATCTCCAGTATTTCCGCGGTCTGGCGCGTGTACTGGTCGTCGGCGACCAACCTGTCGCCGCGATCGGCATAGGGCGCGCCGACGTAGATCGCCAGTTGCGGCCGACGATCGAGGTAGGTGGATAACCGGTTGGCATACACCAGCATCTGCTCATAGCTGCCGCCCCAACGCGGCTGCAGGATCCTCATCCGGTCCCGGGCCAGTTCTACACAGGCCGGATCGAGTTTCTCGGCCATCTCGATTGCCCTGCTCCCGAGAGCCCGCCTCGAATCCAGCATTCCCAGGTTGACCAAGGCCGTATAGGCAGGTATCAACCGTGGATTGATCGCGATGGCCCTCTCGTAATAAGGAATCGTCTCGTCGACGAATCTGGACATGCGCCGCATACTTTCATCCGGAGTCTCGGCAACATACTTTCCGCCCCGGGCTTCCCATGCAGAGCCATGGTAGAAGGCGCCGCGCGCAAGGTTCGCATAGGCGCTTCCGGGCGCCTTCTGCAGCCACGCCGCGGTCACCCGATCGGTTTCCGCATCCGAATTCCGCAGCAGATATTCGAAGGTATCGTGGATGTCTTCGCCGAAATCGCTTTCGGAAAAATGCCGCTGCAGACCCGCGTCCATCATCGCTTCTAGTTCAACCAGTTCGCCGCGATCCACCCGTCCGCCGATCTCTGCGAGTGTCGGCCGCTTGATCGCGTGATGATGGCGACAATGCGCAACCACGTGGGCTGCCGGCCACTGGATTCCCGGCAGGCCTGGGAATGCCAAGCACTGCTGCAACGGGTCGGCGATTCGTTCCGCCGCACGCGCCTTGATCAGGTAGTCCCGCCAGGGTGCTGGGGCATCCTTGAACATTTCCACGTCGGGTTTGTCAGGGATGGCCGGAAGGACGGCCGCATGGCCTATCGGCATTGCCGCGCCGCAGGCAACTACAGCCCCTAGCCAGCTTCGTACCGCGAGCTTCCGAATTTTCATGCCTTTGATCCCCAAGTATCGACCGAGTTCAGCCCACAGCTTCATCCGGCGTCACCGTCTTCAAGGCCAGCGCATGGATCGCACCGCCCATCAGATCGCCCAGGGTGGCGTAAACCAGCCGGTGGCGGGCCAGGGGCAGCTTGCCGCGGAACGCCTCGGAGACCACGGTTGCCTCGAAATGCACGCCATCGTCGCCGAATACCCGCACTTCGGCCCCTGGCAGGCCGGTTTCTATCAGTTTACGGATGGTTTCGGTGTCCAACGTGCTTTTCCTAATAAAATGAACAGCCATTCTAACCCCCTCCCCGGCAACCCCATGCCCGAACTGCGGCCCCAGCAAGACCAAGACAATGTGACCGACGCCAGCCTGGCTGCCAGCGGACGCCGGGTGGTGGAAATCGAGGCGAACGCGCTGGATGCCTTGGCTTCGCGCATCGACGGCGCGTTTTCCAGCGCCTGCCGGCTGATCCTGGCCTCGAAGGGTCGCGTGGTCGCCACCGGCATGGGCAAGTCCGGGCATATCGCGCGCAAGATCGCCGCGACCCTGGCCTCGACCGGCACTCCCAGTTTTTATGTCCACCCGGGCGAAGCCGGGCATGGCGACCTGGGCATGATCACCGACGCGGACGTGGTCCTGGCCTTGTCGTATTCCGGCGAATCGGACGAAGTCCTGACCCTGTTGCCGGTGCTGAAGCGCCAGGGCAATGCGGTGATCGCCATGACCGGCCGGCCGCAATCGACCCTGGCGCGCGAGTCCGACGTGCACCTGGATGTCAGCGTGCCCGCCGAAGCCTGCCCGCTGGACCTCGCCCCGACCTCGAGCACCACCGCCACCCTGGCGATGGGCGATGCGCTGGCGGTGGCGTTGCTGGAAGCGCGCGGTTTCACCGCCGACGACTTCGCCCGCTCGCATCCCGCCGGCAGCCTGGGGCGGCGCTTGCTGCTGCATATCACCGACGTGATGCACGCCGGCGAGGATGTGCCGCGCGTGCGCGAGGACGCGACGCTCAGCGAAGCACTGGTGGAAATGAGCCGCAAGCGCCTGGGCATGACCACGGTGGTCAATGCCGACGGCAAGCTGATCGGCTTGTTCACCGACGGCGACTTGCGCCGCACCCTGGACAATGCCGCGCTGGACGTGCGCACCGCGATGATCGCCGAGGTGATGACCCGCCAACCCAAGACCATTGCCGCCGACCAGTTGGCGGTGGAGGCGGCGCGACTGATGGAAACCCACAAGATCAGCGGCCTGGTCGTGGTTGACGCAGCCGGCCGCGCGGTCGGCGCGCTCAATATTCACGACCTGTTGCGCGCACGCGTGGTCTAACGAAGGCGGGAATGGGGAGTCGAGGAAACGCCATGATCTCGATTCGGCCCGACATTCGACATCCTCCCTGCCTCACTCCTCACTCCTCACTCCTCAACACCTGATGCACACGACCCACCCCACCTCGATCACCGCCGACATCCGCGAACGCGCCGCCAGAATCCGGCTGGCGTGCTTCGACGTCGACGGCACCCTGACCGATGGCCGCCTGCACTACGACAGCGAAGGTCGCGAGTCCAAGGATTTCCATGTGCTCGATGGCCAGGGCATGGTGTTGTTGCAACGCTTCGGCATCCAGGTGGCCTTCATCACCGCGCGCAACAGCCAATCGGCCGCGCATCGCGCGCGCGATCTGGGCGTACGGGGCTTCATCGGCGCCAGGGACAAACTGGCGCAGGTACGCGCGCTGTGCGAAGAACAAGGCATCGGCCTGGACCAGGTCGCCTTCATGGGCGACGACCTCCCGGACCTGGAAGCCATGCTCGCCGTCGGCTTGAGCGTGGCCCCGGCCAACGCGCATCGCTGGATCGCCGACCGCGCCCGCTGGATCACCACTGCAAACGGCGGCCAGGGCGCCGCGCGCGAACTCTGCGACCTGCTGCTGGATGCGCAGGGCCATACCGAAACGCTGCTGGCCGGGCGCGCGTCGTGAACTGGCGGCTGGGACTGGGACTGGTGTTGCTGGCCGCCGCGGTGTTGAGCGGCTGGTCGGCGTGGAAGCAGCGCGATATCGCAGAGCCAGAGGCAATGACTTCCGACCGCCCCGACTATCTGATGCGCGATTTCGAGGTAATCAGTCTCGACGAACAAGGACGGGAATCGATAACCCTGCGAGCGCCGCAGATGCAGCGCAATCCCAAGGATCAGACATTCACTATCGCCACACCGTTGTTCCTGCTGCCTGACGATCGAGGCCATCACTGGCAGATGCGCTCGAAGTCCGCGTGGGTGAGCGCCAAGGCGGATGAGATACGCCTGACGGGCGACGTGCGCGGCACCAGCCCGCAGCAAGCCGGCGTCCCATCGACACTCGAAACGCAGCGTCTGAACATATTCCCCCGCAAGAACCTGGCTTCGACCGACGCTCCGGTCACCATCACCCAGCCGGGTTCTATACTCACTGGCGTTGGCTTCCAGACCAATACCAAGACGCAGCAATACCAAATCAAATCCCAGAGCAAACTGCGCTATGTCCCCAAATCTGCACGCTGATATCGTCCGCGCGGCCCTCGCGGCATTCCTCCTGGCCGGCTGCGCGGGACAGGTGCTGGCGAAGTCCTCGGACCGCAACCAGGAAATGATCATCGAATCCGGCTTCACGGACGGCAGCTTCGCCGACAACGGTTCGACCGTGCTGCAAGGTAATGTGGTGATCACTCAGGGCACACTCGACATCCGTGCGGCCCGGGGCGAAATCTTCATGAAGGACGGCGAGGTTTCGCGCGCCGTCTTCACCGGCAAGCAGGCGCAACTCAAGCAGGTCAACGACGATGGCACCCCGGTGACCGCTACCGCCGACAAGCTCGAGTACGACGTGTTGAATGACATCATCACCCTGACCGGCAACTACAAGGTGAGCTCTCCCAAGGGCTCCAACAGCGGCCAACGCATGGTCTACAACACCAAGACCGGCAGTATGCAGAGCGGTGGCGACGGTACCCGCGTGCGCACCGTGATCAAGCCCAAGAACAAGGCGGCTGAAACGCCGGCCGGGGGCACCAAGTAATGCTTTCCGCCAAAGGCCTGCGCAAGCGCTACAAGCAGCGTGAAGTGGTGGCCGATTTCGGCCTGACTTTGGATGCGGGCGAAGTGGTCGGCCTGCTTGGCCCCAACGGCGCCGGCAAGACCACCTGCTTCTACATGATCGTCGGCCTGGTCGCCGCCGATGCCGGCAAGATCGAGCTGGATGGCCGCGACATCACCGCCGAGCCCATGTACAAGCGGGCCAAGCTGGGCGTGGGCTACCTGCCGCAGGAGCCCTCGGTGTTCCGCAAGCTGACCGTGGCGGACAACCTGCGCCTGGTCCTGGAATTGCGCGAGGACCTGGATTCGGCCGGCGTGGACAAGGAACTGGACTCGCTGCTGGACGAACTGCAGATCGCCCACGTGGCCGACCAACTGGGCGCCAGCCTCTCCGGTGGCGAGCGCCGGCGTTGCGAGATCGCCCGCGCCCTGGCCGCCAAACCCCGGCTGATGCTGCTGGACGAACCCTTCGCCGGCGTCGATCCGATCTCGGTCGGGGAGATCCAGCGCATCGTCAAACACCTCAAGGATCGTGGCATCGGCGTGCTCATCACCGACCATAATGTGCGCGAGACCTTGGGAATCTGCGACCGGGCGTATATCCTCAACGAGGGCAGCGTGCTGGCGCAGGGGGCACCAGACACGCTACTGGCCAATCCGGATGTGCGTCGCGTGTACCTTGGGGAAACTTTCCGCCTCTGATGTGCGCGTCGCGCGGCCCGGCCGTGCCACCACGCGTTTTCGGATTGCGGAATGAAGCCACGCCTCCAGACATCGTTGGGTCAGCAACTGGTCATGACGCCGCAACTGCGTCAGGCCATCCGCCTGCTGCAGATGTCCACCGCCGAACTCGAGATCGAGATCACCGAGGCGGTGGAGACCAATCCCCTGCTGGACTGGGACGACAGCCCGCCCAGCGGCGACGACATCGCCCCCGCGGACACCCCGCCGGAAGACCCGCGCGAAACCAGCCAAAGCGACGAAGCCGACGACTGGTCGCCCGACGAGGGCCCCTGGTCGATGGAAGGTGGCGGCCACGGCAGCGGCGGCTCCTTCGACGACGACGACCAGGGCAGCGTCGCCGAACGCGTCGCCGAGGTCGACACCCTGCAGGACCACCTGCTGTGGCAACTGCACCTGTCGCACCTGTCGCCACGCGACCGCCGGATCGGCGCGGCGCTGATCGATGCGCTGGAAGACGACGGCTACCTGCGCGAACCGCTGTCCGGCATCGCCGAGACCCTGCTTCCCGAAGTGATCGCCGGGGAGGACGAAATCCAGACCGTGCTGCATCAGTTGCAGCGCTTCGACCCGGTCGGCGTGGCCGCGCGCACCCTGGGCGAATGCCTGCACCTGCAGTTGGCGGTATTGAGCGACGACACCCCCGGCAAGGCGCTGGCCCTGCGCATCGTCGATGGCGACGCCTTGGAACGCCTGCCGAAAAGCGGCATCGCCGGCCTGGCCGCGGAACTCAAACAGCCGCTCGAAGTCGTCGAGGAAGTGGTGCAACTGCTGCGGTCGCTAGACCCCAAGCCCGGCGCGCAGATCGGCGAACTGAGCCACGACACCTACGTGGTCCCCGACTGCGTGGTCTGGCGCCAGCGCGGGGTCTGGCGCGCGGCGCTATCCGGCAACAACCTGCCGCGGATCACCATCCACCGCGGCTACGAACAGATGATCCGCCAGTGCGGCGAAAACGACGCCGGCTACCTGCGCGGCCACCTGCAGGAAGCACGCTGGCTGCTGAAAAGCCTGGAAGCGCGCGGCGACACCCTGCTCAAGGTCACCCGTTGCCTGCTGCGCCAGCAGGCGGGGTTCCTGGAATTCGGCGAACAGGCGCTGCGCCCGCTGACCTTGCGCGAGGTCGCCACCGAGGTCGGCCTGCATGAATCCACGGTTTCGCGCGCCATCGCCCGCAAATTCGTGCGCACCCCGCGTGGCACCCTGCCCCTGCGCGCGTTCTTCGCCTCGGGGGTCAGCACCGAAGGTGGCGGCGAAGCCTCCAGCATCGCCATCCAGTCGATGATCCGGCGCCTGATCGAAACCGAAAACCCGCGCAAGCCGTTGTCGGACGCCAAGCTGGCCGACCTGCTCAAGACCTCCGGGGTGCCGGTGGCGCGCCGCACCGTGGCCAAGTACCGTGAAGCCATGGAAATACTTTCGTCGCATGAGCGCGTACGTATTGCCTGAGAACGTTCTTCTGAGGATGATCGGGGTAGCTGGCGGATGCCGTGAGCCCGAGAGCAGAAGCCCTTGATTTTCGGCTGCCGGCTACGGTTACCCGTTCTCGCTGGATATTCAGCAGTCCAATGGACGAGAAGGAGAGGATTATTCAGGTCTCCCTGAAAAACGCACTGAATAACGTTCCCCTAAGGAACGAAAGTCCATGATGCTTCCAGCCGCTTGATCGTCATCCCGGGCCAACGCCCGCACAACCGCAGGAGTAATCGAACTTCATCCATCCACTCGTGGTCACAAGCACCGAAGTGTTATCCGCGGATTCCGCGGCCTACCGACCCGTAAGGAGGCAAGCAATGCGTATCGAGACCTATGGCCAGCAGATCGAAGTCACCCCCGCGCTGCGGGAGTACGTAGAAACCAAGTTCAAGCGCCTGGAACGGCATTTCGAACAGCCACTGGAAGTCCGGACCCAACTGGGGATACGCAAGCCCGATTACATCGCCGAAGCCACGCTCAACCTGGCCGGCCGCACCCTGCACGCCGACGCCGGCGCCCAGAGCATGTATGCGGCGATCGACGTCCTGGCCGACAAGCTGGACCGGCTGTTGCTCAAGCACAAGCAGAAGAAGATCGACGCGCAGCGCGTGCCGCGCGGCGAGAATGCTGACTGACAGCGTGCCGATTGACCTCATGAAAGCCAGCCGCATGCGGATCGACCGCATGCCGGCTGCCCGCTTCCGGCAACCTTTTTCCTGATATGTCCCTCGCCGATCAACTGGCGGACGTGCAAGCGTCCATTTTAAATGCCATGGATCGTGACGCGGTGCTGGAAGCAGCCGCCGGGATGCTGTCCTGCCGTGAAGCGGGCGCCGAAGACCTGCACGGCAGCTTGCTGGCGCGGGAACGTCTCGGCAGCACCGCCATCGGCCACGGCATCGCCATCCCGCATGGCCGCTCGACCGCCCTGCAAGCCCCGCGTGGCGCACTGCTGCGACTGCGACCGGCGGTCGATTTCAATGCTTTCGATGGTCAGGAGGTCGATCTGGTATTCGCCATGGCCGTGCCCGATCATTACACCCACCAGCACCTGGTGCTGTTGTCGGAACTGGCCGAGCGCTTTTCCGACGAAAATTTCCGCGCCGCCTTGCGCAATGCGCCCGATGCGCAAGCGATGCGCGCCTTGTTGCTCGACCAGAAATCCTCAACCGAAGCCCGCGCATGACCACCAGCATCACCGCCCGCGAACTGTTCGACCAGCAGAAGGACAAGCTCGCGCTGCGCTGGCTGGCCGGCATGAAGGGCGACCAGCGCATGCTGGAAGCCGTCGATACCGTGGCCCGCCGCCCCTCGCTGGCCGGCTACCTCAACGCCATTTATCCCAACAAGGTGCAGATCCTGGGCAGCGAGGAACTGGCCTGGCTGGACTCGCTGGACTCGCGGCAGCGTTGGGAAACCATCGAGAAGTTGATGCAGTACCGGCCGCTGGCGCTGGTGATCAGCAAGAACCAGCCTTGCCCGGAAGACCTGCGCGGCGCGGCCGAGGAATCGGAAACGCCGTTGTGGATCTCGCCCAAGCGCGGCCATGAACTGCTCAACCACCTCTCGTACCACATGGCGCGCACGCTGGCCCCACGGGTGACCTTGCACGGCGTGTTCATGGAAATCTATTCCATCGGCGTGCTGATCACCGGCGAGGCCGGGTCGGGCAAGAGCGAACTGGCCCTGGAGCTGTTGAGCCGCGGCCACCGCCTGGTCGCCGACGATGCGCCCGAGTTCACCCAGATCGCCCCGGACGTGCTCGACGGCACCTGTCCGGAACTGCTGCAGGACCTGCTGGAAGTGCGCGGCCTGGGCGTGCTGAACGTGCGCGACATGTTCGGCGATACCGCGGTGAAGAAGAACAAGTACCTGCGTCTGATCGTGCACCTGACACGGCCGATGACCGAGCCCAACCCGCACGGCTACGAACGCCTGACCGGCGACAGCGGCAGCCGCCACGTACTGGACCTGGACGTGCCGCTGATCACCCTGCCGGTGATGCCCGGTCGCAACCTGGCGGTGCTGACCGAAGCCGCCACGCGCCTGCATATCCTGCGCACCAAGGGCATCGACCCGGCGGCGATGTTCATCGCCCGCCACAGCAACCTGCTGGAACGCAGCTCGCCATGAACGCCAATACGACCGGCCTGGAATCGCGCGAGCAGGGCGACGGAAGCGACGCAGGGACCAGACCCGCGGGTCCGCTGCCGACCGTGGTCATCGTCAGCGGCCTGTCCGGGTCGGGCAAGTCGGTGGCGTTGAAGACTTTCGAGGACCTGGACTACTACTGCGTCGACAACCTGCCGGTGGAACTGCTGCCCTCGTTCGTGCGCAGCCTGATGCGCGACGACGCGTTGCCGCAGAAGATCGCGGTGGGCATCGACGTGCGCAACCGCCATAGCGACCTGACCAAGCTGGCGCAATGGCGCGCCGCAGTCACCGAGCTTGGCATCGGCGCCACCCTGCTGTTCTTCGACGCCAGCGACGAAGTGCTGCTGCGGCGTTATTCGGACACCCGCCGCAGGCATCCGCTGGCCCACTTCGGCCTGTCCCTGCCCGAGTCGATCGCCCGCGAACGCGAAATCACCGCGCCGTTGCGCAGCGAAGCCGACGTGGTCATCGACACCAGCGCGCTCAACGTGCATCAACTGCGACGCCGGATCATCGCCGAGCTTGCCTTCAACAGCAGCATGACGTTGTCGTTGCTGTTCCAATCCTTCGCCTACAAGCGCGGCGTTCCCGGCGATGCGGATTTCGTGTTCGATGCGCGGGTGTTGCCCAACCCGCACTGGAACCCCGCCTTGCGGCCACTGTCCGGCCGCGATGCCGGGGTGCGCGACTACCTGGATGCGCAACCGGAAGTCAGCGAGTACTTCGCCCAGGTCAGCAGCTTCCTCGACACCTGGCTGCCGCGCCTGCGCGGCGAGACCCGCAGCTACGTCACCATCGCCTTCGGCTGCACCGGCGGCAAGCACCGCTCGGTGTACCTGGCCGAACGCCTGGCCGGACACGCGCGCGACCAGGGTTGGGAGGAAGTGGCGACCTTCCATCGCGAGCTGGATTGATCTTGCGGGAAGCCGCGCCTGCGGCGCTGGGAAGGGGGAAGTCGGCGGCGGCGCCCGTGAAGGGGTGGCTCTGGCGAGTGGATCACCTTTGCAACGAGCCTGGAAAGCTTCGCTCTCCCCCCTTCGCAGACCGCCCAGCGGTCGAACTTGCAGCCGCAGCGCGGCGACTTCACCCCTTACCTCGCCAACGGCTTCCTGCATGTCATCCGCCTCTGCTAACGTTCCCGCATGGCCTGTGGCATTCTCCTCATCACTCACCCCGGAATCGGCGCGTCCATCCTGGCGATCGCCACCGCCCTGATGCGGCAACTGCCGTTGCAGGCGGAGGCATTCGAAGTTCCCCTGGATGGCGACCTCGAGATCCTGCTGCCCCAGGCCTCTTCGGCGCTGCGACGGGTGGATAGTGGCGAAGGCGTGCTGGTGCTGACCGACCTTTACGGCGCCAGCCCCAGCAACCTGGCCGGACAACTGGCCCGGCTGGGCACGCCGGTCCGGCGCGTATCCGCGCTGAGCCTGCCGATGCTGCTGCGGGTGATGAATTATCCGGAACAGGGACTGGATCAACTGCCGGCGACCGCCGCCGCCGGCACCCGCAATGGAGCAATAATCGACGATGCTTGAACGCGAACTCACCGTTTCCAACCGCCTGGGCCTGCACGCCCGCGCCACTGCAAAGCTGGTGCAGGTGCTGTCGGCCTATCGCTGCAGTGCGACGCTGTCGGCCAAGGGTCGCGAGGTCAACGCCAAAAGCATCATGGGAGTGATGCTGCTGGCCGCGGGCCAGGGCACGCCAGTGACGGTGCGCGTGGATGGCGAAGGCGAAGCCGAGGCGCTGGAAGCCGTGGCCGCACTGTTCGAGCGACGATTCGACGAGGAAACCTGAGCGGTGCCCGCGCACCTTCCCGGCCACGGCGCATCGCGCGGTAACGCGCTCGGCCGTGCTAGGGTGCGCCTGCCGCACGCGCTGGAGGTGGTCGAACAACGCATTCCCGCCGCTGCCGTGGCAAGGGAACTGCGGCGCCTGCACGACGCGATCGATTCCACCCGTGCCGAAATGCAACTACTGCGCGAGCGCCTGCATGGCGCGCTGGCCAAGGAAGTCGGCGAGTTCCTCGACCTGCATGCGCTGCTGCTCGACGATCCGGAACTGCTCAAGGGCCTGGACGAACTGATCCACGCCGGCCGCTACAGCGCTGATTACGCCTTGCGCCTGCAGCGCGATCGTCTGGCCGCGGTGTTCGAGGGCATGGACGACCCCTATCTCAAGAGCCGCATGGACGACCTGGACCATGTGATCGGCCGCATCCACGCCCACCTGCAGAAGCGCACCCATGGCCCCAGGGGCATGGCCGGCGAGATCCTGGTCAGCGACAACGTCGCCCCGGCGGAACTGGCCCAGCTGCAGGCCCAGGGCGTGGTCGCGGTGGTGACGGCCGGCGGCAGCCCCTTGTCGCACAGCGCCATCCTCGCCCGCAGCCTGCACATGCCGCTGGTCGTGGGCGTCAGCAAGGCCCTGCAGAAGATCAACGACGGCGATGTGCTGATCGTCGATGGCGCCAGTGGCTCGATCGTGATCGAACCCGGGCCCGAGGAACTGAGCGTCTATCGCCAGCGCCTGCGCGAACTGGCCAGGGAACAGAAAGAACTTGGACGCCTGCGCTCCAAGCCCACGCGCAGCAAGGATGGCATCGACATCGCCTTGCTGGCCAACGCCGAATCGCGCGAGGACGTTGCCAATGCCCATGCCCTGGGCGCGGCCGGGCTGGGCCTGTACCGTACCGAATTCCTGTTCCTGCAACGCAACGAATTGCCCGGCGAAGAGGAACAGTTCCTCCGCTATCGCGATGCCGTGCTGGGCATGAGCGGCAGGCCGGTGACCATCCGCACCCTGGATCTGGGCGCCGACAAGGCCGACGGTACCGGACTGGTGCTGGACAACGAGGACAACCCGGCGCTGGGCCTGCGTGGCGTGCGTCTGTCGCTGGCCAATGGCGATCTGTTCGACACCCAGTTGCGCGCCATCGCCCGTGCTTCCGGCTATGGTCCGGTACGCGTACTGGTACCGATGGTCAGCAGTCGGGAAGAAATCATGACCGTGCGCCGGCGCCTGAAACGCGTCGCCGACAACCTGCGCAAGCAAGGCGCGGAGGTCGCCGACGATATCCCGCTGGGCGCGATGATCGAAGTGCCCAGCGCGGCGATCGCCTTGCATGCCTTCGTGGACGTGGTGGATTTCCTGTCGATCGGCACCAACGACCTGGTCCAGTACCTGCTGGCGGCGGATCGCAACAACGACACTCTTGGCGATCTCTATTCGCCCTTGCATCCGGGCGTCATCCGCCTGCTCAAGCACGTCATCAACATCGCCAACGAACACAGGACGCCGGTCGCGGTCTGTGGCGAAATCGCCGGCGATGCCGCAATGACGCCATTGCTGCTGGCCCTCGGCCTGACCGAATTCAGCCTGCACCCGGCCACCTTGCTGGAAGTGCGCAAGGCGATCCGTGATTGCGACCTGTCCGCGCTGAAGACCCGCACCAACAAGCTGCTGCAGGCACGCGACCGCGCCGGCATCGAAAACTGGCTGCAATCCGCCTCATCCTTGTAGGAGCGGGCCTTGCCCGCGATGCTTCTTTTGCGGGTTATTGAACAAGCGACCTCCGCGCGAACCGCCCATGCCCGCCATTACCCGGACGCATGGTTTCCCCGACCACGGCCAGCAACGATAATGCGGCCATGAACGCACCCGCGCGAAACACCAGCCTGCTGACCATGATCGCCCCGCGCGTACTCGCCCAGGCCGACCATGTGCGCGATCGCTTCCTTGGCGCACGGCCCTTCGCCCATTGCGTGATCGACGATTTCTTCACCGAGGCCTTCGCCCGCAGCTTGCTCGACACATTCCCCGCCTTCGAACGCGGCAACTCGCTCAACGAGGACGGTTTGCCGGCGGGAAAATCGGTGGTCGAGCAGATGCCTTCGCTGGGCGAAGCCTATGCGCGCCTGGATCGATGCGTGCAATCGACCGGATTCCTGGAATTGATCGGCCGCATCACCGGCATTTCCGACCTGCTCTACGACCCCTGGTATTTCGGTGGCGGCACGCATGAGAACCGCGACGGGCAGAGCCTGGACAACCACATCGATTTCAATTACCACCCCGGCACGGGCTGGCATCGGCGCCTGAACCTGATCGTGTACCTGAACCCGGAATGGAAAGAAAGCTGGGGCGGCGCGCTGGAGCTGCACCGCGACCCCTATGACCCCGATGCGAATGAAATGGCCAGCGTCGTGCCGCTGTTCAACCGCTGCGTGATCTTCGAAACCACCGAGCACAGCTGGCATGGCTTCCCCAGGATCCAGCTGCCCGCAGGCCGGTCCGGGACCAGCCGCAAATCCATTGCCCTGTACTTCTATACCCGTGATCGCCCCGAGGAGCAGACCGCGCAGGCGCATTCGACCATCTACGTCGATCGCACCCTGCCCGCGCACTTCAAGCCAGGCCGCGTATTGAGCGAACGCGATTGCGTGGAGCTGCACGACCTGATCGATCGCAGCAGCGGCCACAACCGTCGCCTGTATGGCGAGATCTCGCGACTGCAGACCGAGCTGGGACAAACCCTGCTGAGCCGCATCGTGCAGGGCGTGCGACGCCTGATCGCCCGTGGCAGGTTGCGTTAGGGAACCTCTGAATAACTGTCGTCATTCCCGCGAAGGCGGGAATGACGAACCAGAGTGAATCGTTCAGATGTTCTCTAACGCACAACCCGGGCTGGGCATATGTACATCGCGGGGGGATAATGCTGCGATGAACGCCTGACCTGCCGCCTCCCGCACGGGAGCGGTCCCACCGCTACCGGGAGTCGCGCATGGCTGAAGCCGTCCGCCACGACAAGACCGCGCGCCAACTGCGCCTGCTGTCCGATGCACTGGACAGCGGTCGGCTGGGGCCCGTGCGCCGCCTGATCAATACCCTGGCTCCGGCGGAAATCGGCAACCTGCTGGAATCGCTGCCGCCCGGCAAGCGCGTGGTGGTCTGGGGCCTGGTCGACGCCGAGGACGACGGCGAGGTGCTGGTCCACGTCGGCGACGATGTCCGCGAAAGCCTGCTCGCCGACATGGACCCGGATGAGATAGTCGCCGCGGTCGAAGACCTCGATATCGACGACCTGGCCGACCTGGTCGAGGACCTGCCCGATACGGTCATCGACGAAGTGCTCAAGTCGATGGACCGCGAGAACCGCGAGCGGCTCGAGCAGGCGCTGTCGTACCCGGAAGACACCGCCGGCCGCCTGATGAACCCCGACGTGGTCACGGTGCGCACCGACGTCAACGTCGATGTGGTCCTGCGTTACCTGCGCCTGCGCGGCGAACTGCCCGACCACACCGACCACTTGTTCGTGGTCAGCCGCCGTCATCAGTATCTGGGACGGCTGTCGCTCGCATCACTGGTCACCCATGAAGCCAGCACGCCGATCAACCGCCTGATCGATGACGAACAACCGGCCATCGAGGTGGAGGATTCCGCCGACTCCGTCGCGCGCCAGTTCACCGACCACGACTGGATCTCCGCGCCCGTCGTGGACGAAAACAACATCCTGCTCGGTCGCATCACCATCGATGACGTGGTCGACATCATCCGCGAACAGGCCGAGCACCAGGCCCTGGGCGCGGCCGGTCTGGACGAGGACGAGGATCTGTTCAGCCCGGTGGCGCGCGCGTTCCGCCGCCGCCTGACCTGGCTGGGCATCAATCTGGGCACCGCGTTCCTGGCCGCGTCGGTGGTGGGCCGTTTCGAAGGCACCATCGAGAAGATCGTCGCGCTCGCGGTGCTTATGCCGATCGTCGCCGGCATGGGCGGCAACGCGGGCACGCAGGTATTCGCGCTGATGGTGCGTGGCCTGGCGCTGGGCCAGGTCGGCGCCTCCAACGTGCGCACGCTGCTGTGGAAGGAATTGCGCGTCGCACTGATGAATGGGCTGACCCTGGGCTTGTTCCTGGGCCTCATCGTCTGGCTGTGGTTCCGCGATCCATTGCTGTCGCTGGTGATCGGCAGCGCCCTGACCATCAACCTGCTTTCCGCGGCGACCGCAGGGGTGATGGTGCCGCTGACCCTCAAGCGCATGGGCTTCGATCCCGCCCTGGCCGGCGGAGTGATCCTGACCACGGTCACCGACGTGATGGGTTTCCTGAGCTTTCTCGGCCTGGCGACCGCGGTGCTGCTGCGCTGACACCGGTCATGCAAAGACTGGGCAAGATCCACGATTGGAATGACGAACGCGGCTACGGATTCATCCGTCCGCTGGATGCGTCCGGCGATGACGAGCGCGCCTTCTTCCATATCCGCGACTACCAACAGGCAGGCAGGCGACCGGAGCAGGGCGAACTGGTCAAATATGCCGCCACTCGCCAGAACGATGGCCGCTGGCGCGCAAGCGAGGTCCGGCGTGCCGCGCAGCCCGTCATCCGCCCGGGGATGTCGAAGCCTGCGGCCAGGCCCAGGTCCCGCGATTCCGTTGTCTACGGTTTGTTGCAAGCCGGGCTGGTGCTGGCTCATGTCGCCTTTCTTGCATGGGCAGTCGAGCGCGGCAAGCTGATCCTGGAAATCGCATTCATCCCGATCATCGCCTGCATCGTCACCTACATGGCCTATGCCGCAGACAAGCATTTCGCACAGACCAATCGCTGGCGCATTCCCGAGGCCAACCTGCACCTGCTGGAATTGGTGGGTGGATGGCCCGGCGCGCTGCTCGCCCAGCGCGTACTGCGTCACAAGACCCGCAAGGCCAGCTACCGGATCGTTTTCTGGTTGATGGTCGTGTTGAACGTCCTGGCCATGGCCGCATGGATCTTCTGGAACCCCTGAATTGCCGGGTTCTGCACTCGCGTATCCTGTGCCTGTCCAAAGCACGGGATGCCCGCCGCCGTGAAAATCACCCGATTCCGCCGCATCTTCTTTTCAAGCTGCATCTTCATGCTAGCCCTTGCCGCCTGTAGCAGCATGCCCGCTCCCAACCACGGAAATTTCGTCAAACGCAGCGTGACCGTGGCCGGCAAGGCCTATGCCTACCAGGTGTTCGTGCCAGCGCATCGCGCGAGCGGTGCGATGACGCCGGTGATCCTGTTCCTGCATGGCTCAGGCGAGCGCGGCGGCGATGGCGAGAAGCAGATGCACGCCGGCCTGGGACCCTACGTCCGCGGGCATGCGGCGGATTTCCCCGCGATCGTGGTTTTCCCGCAGGTACCCGAGAACGAAGAATGGATGGGCGCCAATGTGGGCATGGCCCTGGCGGCGCTGGATGCCGCGACGACGGAATTCAATGGCGATCCGCGGCGCACCTACCTGACCGGCCTGTCGATGGGTGGCTATGGAACCTGGGAAATCGCACTGAAGGCGCCAGATCGCTTCGCCGCACTGGTGCCGATCTGCGGCGCGCTGCTGCCACCCAATGACGAACGCGCGCTTTATGTCAGCGATGTAGCGAATGCCACCGATCCCTATGCCGCGCTCGCCGCGAAGCTGGGGAAGGTGCCCGTGTGGATCTTCCATGGCGGAAAGGATGACCTGGTACCGCCCGCCGACGACCGCAAGACCTTCGCTGCGTTCAAGGCCGCGGGCGCGGAGGTGCGATACACCGAATTCCCCGACGCCGGCCATAATTCATGGGACGCGACCTATCGCCACGACGCCATGTGGCAATGGCTGTTCGCACAGCGCAGGCACTGAGGCGGGCGAGTACATGGCCGGGATCATCCGCAACTATTTCACCCCGCGCTGGCGCAGCGACGAAATCGCCTGCGCCTGTGGATGGCGCGGCGACTCCAGGGTGATGGCCATGGAGCTGCATGAGGAAGTCACCGACTACGCCTGCCCCGCCTGCGAGTGCACGCTGCTGATCGTTTCCCATCCGAGCCTGGACCAGGTCAGGCAGGCAGCGGCCGAAGGCAACCTTGAAGCCAGGCAGCAACTTTCGATCATCGAAGAAGCGCTCGCGTCCCACGGCAAGCCCGGGATTGCGACTTCCCCTTTGAAAAAGGGGGAGTGAGGGGGATTTGCTCTTGCTGTTGGGCAGAATCAAGAGCAAATCCCCCGCAACCCCCTTTGGAAAAGGGGGTATAGCAACAGGATCGCGGCAGCGGCTCAGCGCTTCTCGATCCATAGGCTGCCGCCACCGGCGGCCGCTTCGGTTCCCACTATGGTGTGGCGCATGAGTTCCGGAAACCTCCACGCGCAATAACTGCTGCCGAACACGATTTCGAACACCGGGTTGTACATCAGCAACGCCTGCAGCAGGTATTGCTCGTTCCAGGAACGGCCCTGCTCCAGCAACCAGGATCGCGGATATTCGAACGGCAGGAACACGTCGTGGATATGGATCCGCACTCCGGAAGCCAATCGCGGCAAGACCTCGAAGAACAGGTGATTGACATCGCTTCCCGCCTTGGACACATGCGAAGAGTCGATGAACAGCACATCGCCGGCCGCAAGCGCATCGAATTCCTGCAGCGGCACGTCCTGGACCTTGGCCTGGATGAGCCGGTCGATGCCGCAACCGGCGCGTTGCAGGAACGGTTCCGGATAAGGCTCGATGCAGGTGATGTGCATGTTCCCGCCCAGGAATCGCTTGTTCACGTCCGCCATCAACAACGACGAATGACCCGAACCCACCTCGATCACCCGCGCCGGTCGCCAGGTCCGCAGCAACACGAACAAGGTCTTGGCATCAAGCCAGCCGAACTGGGGATTGTCGGGGGAATAACGACCCGCAGCGGAAGCTCCGCCACTTTGCGCATAATCGAAGTCGGCAAGGTAGCGCGGGAACTCGACTTCGAGGAGTTGGCGATGGCTGGCATCGTTGAAGTCGATGCCCACCGGAAGGCGTGGCTGCGCCGGCCACAATCGCGCCTCGCTGGCGGCAGCCTCGGCCCGATCCACTACCGGAGAATAGAAATGTCCGGAAGGTGCGAAGTCGACCGCCTCCAGCTTTCGCAACGTGGCACGCAATGCCCGGTGCAACAACGAGCCCGGACTCATCGACGCGCCGCCTCTCCCGCGGGTGCCGGGTAATCGGAAGCCAGCAACGATTCCAGCACCGCCATGCGGATGGCGACGCCGTTGCTGACCTGGCGCAAGACCAGCGACTGCGGGCCATCGGCCACTTCGTCGGTGATTTCGACACCACGGTTGATCGGGCCCGGATGCAGCACCACCGCGTCCGGCGCGGCGCGGCGCAGGCGCTCGACCGTCAACCCATAACGCGCGTGGTAGTCGTCGAGCGACGCCACCAACCCTTCCTCCATGCGTTCGCGCTGCAATCGCAGCATCATCACCGCATCCACGCCTTCCAGCATCGCGTCGAAATCGTCGCCGGTGGCGCAACCCGCCAGGGTCGCATCCTGCGGCAACAACGCGGCGGGGCCGCAGACGCGGATTTCGCCGGTCCCAAGCGTATGCAGCGCGTGCAGGTCGGAACGGGCGACGCGCGAATGCTTGACGTCGCCGACGATCAATACCTTCAGCCTGGAGAAATCGGCCCCCTTGGCCTGCCTGATCGTCAGCACGTCCAGCAAGCCCTGGGTGGGATGGGCGCTGCGGCCATCGCCGGCGTTGACCAGCGTGGTGCCCTCGCCTGCCTGTTGCGCCAGCGTTTCGGCGGCGCCGTCTTCGGGATGGCGCACGATGAAGCCGCGCACGCCCATCGCTTCCAGGTTCTTCAGCGTATCCAGCGCCGTCTCGCCCTTGCGCGCGGAGGAAGTGGAGGCGTCGAAGTTGATGACATCCGCGCCCAGCCGCTGCGCCGCGATCTGGAACGAACTGCGCGTGCGCGTGGACGGCTCGAAGAACAACGTGCAGATCGTGGTCCCCAGCAACGAACTGCGCTTCTGCGTGCGGCCCAGTGCGGCATCGCGGATCTGTCCGGCGCGATCCAGCAGCCGGCACAGGGTTTCCTTAGGCAATCCTTCCAGGGTCAACAGGTGGCGCAGGCGTCCGTCCAAATCTAGTTGCAGGGTCATGCGTGGTATCCAGTAATGTGTTTTTCCTTCTCCCACCGGGAGAAGGTGCCCGAAGAGCCTGCCCGTACTTGATACGGGGGGCGGATGAGGGAAAGGTTTATCCGATAACAAAGATACTGAAAACCTCCTCCCTCATCCGGTGCTGCGCGCCACCTTCCCCCGGTGGGAGAAGGAAGAGCTAAACCACCCGTACCGCATCCTGCGGCGCCGCCAGCCAGCGTTCGATGATCACCGCCGCCGCCACCGCGTCCAGCGCCACCGCATCGCGACGACGCTTGCGTCCTTCCGCGCGGTCCAGCGCGAATCGCTGCGCCGCCTCGACCGAACTGGAGCGTTCATCGACCAGGACCACGGGCAGGCTGTAACGCTTTTGCAGTTCCTGCGCGAAGGCGTGCGCACGCGCGCGTATCGGTTGGTCGCCTCCGTCCAGGGTCATCGGGTCGCCGACCACCAGGCCGTCGGGGCGCCATTCCGCACGCAGCTTGTCGATCGCGGTCCAGTCCGGGCCATTGCCGTGCACGTCGATCACCGCCAGCGCGCGCGCGCCACTGCCGAAGGCGCTGCCGACTGCCACGCCGATGCGCTTGGCGCCCACGTCGAAGCCCAGCACCGTGCCATCCAGCTTCATGCCAGGCACGTCACGCGTGACCGCTGTAATCGGTGACGCGGGTGATGTCGATGCCCAGGCGCCCGCCCGCCGCCTGCCAACGCTGCTCCAGCGGCAACGCGAACAACAACTCCACATCGGCCGGCGCGGTCAGCCAGCTGTTTTCGCCCAGTTCGTATTCCAGTTGCCCCGCGCCCCAGCCGGCGCAGCCCAGGGCGACCACGACATGCTCCGGACCCTTGCCTTCGGCCATCGCCTCGAGGATGTCGCGCGACGTGGTCAGGGCCAGGCCGCCGCCGATGGCCAGGGTGGAATCCCATTGGCGCTCGCCGTCGTGCAGCACGAATCCGCGCTCGGGATGCACCGGCCCACCATTGAGCACGATCTGGCTGGCCAGCGCGGGATCCTGTGTTTCCAGGTTCATCTGCGCCAGCACGTCGCCCAGGCTGTACTCGGAAGCGCGATTGACCACCACACCCATGGCGCCTTCGTCATCGTGCTGGCAGATCAGGGCCACGCTGCGGGAGAAATTGGGGTCGTCGAGCGCCGGCAGCGCGATCAGCAGCTGGTTGGAGAAATTTGCGGGAGATCTGGCGGGCATCGCGGACATGCGCCCATTCTAGAGCCTGATATCGCTTCCGGGTTAACCTGACGTCATGACCAGCTATTGCGATTCCGCGCCCGGCCACCCGATCCACGGGCCTTACCACGACTGCGAATACGGCTTCCCGCAGACCCGCGAATCGGACCTGTTCGAGCGACTGGTCCTGGAGATCAACCAGGCCGGCCTGAGCTGGGAAACCATCCTGAAAAAACGCGAGGGTTTCCGCGACGCCTACTCGGGCTTCGACGTGGACAAGGTAGCCCGCTACGGCGAAAAGGACCGTGCCCGGCTGCTGGCCGATGCCGGCATCATCCGCAACCGGTTGAAGGTGGATGCGGCCATCCACAACGCGCAGGTGATCCGTGGCCTGCGCAATTCGCATGGCGGTTTCCTGCCATGGCTGGAGGCGCAACACCCGTTGCCGAAGGCCGAATGGGTGAAGCTGTTCAAGCAGACCTTCCGTTTCACCGGCGGCGAGATCACCGGCGAATTCCTGATGAGCCTGGGCTACCTGCCCGGTGCCCACCGCGAGGATTGCCCCGTGTTCAAGCGCGCGGCGAAGTCGAAACCGGCGTGGATGCGGAAAGCACCATGAAGTAGGGGG
Source organism: Pseudoxanthomonas sp. (assembly GCA_041919795.1). Taxonomy (GTDB): domain Bacteria; phylum Pseudomonadota; class Gammaproteobacteria; order Xanthomonadales; family Xanthomonadaceae; genus Pseudoxanthomonas_A. The sequence continues at coordinate 101,314 of JAYRTC010000012.1, forward strand.
TCCTTGGCCCACCACCGCCAAGCGCCAGTCCGCGATGGCATTGGAACGAAGAACGGTGGGCTAGAGCCCGCCTTGCGGGTTATGGCTCTATCGCCTGTCTCTTTGCGTTGTCCAGCATCGCATCCAATGCATTCCTGTCCAGATAGCGTCCCCGCACGATCACCGCATCGATGGCCCGGGTAGCGCGGATATCCTGCAGCGGATCCGATCGCAGCAGCACGATATCCGCCCGCTTGCCAGCCACGATTTCCCCGGACTCCGACTCCTTGCCCAGGAAGGCTGCATTGTCCAGGGTAGCGGCTCGCAATGTCTGCGCCGGCGTCAATCCATAACGCACGTACAGTTCCATCTCGTCATGCAAGCCGACGCCGGGATAATTGAAGGAATTGAGGAACCCCGCATCGGTACCGACCAGGATCCTCATGCCCGCGTCGCGCAACACGGGCAGTAGCGCAGCGCTTTGCTCGAAGCGTCGATGGCGGGTCGCAATGGCGCTGGCATTGTCCTTGGCGGCGCGCTCCACGCGCCAGGCATAAGTCGCCTTGAGCCCCGGCCCCAGGTACGCGAGGTATTCGTCATCGGCATGATCGTCCTGGTCCAGGTAGGCGACCACGCGACTGCCGTTCAAGGTCGGATCGATGGCAACGCCTTTCTCGGCCAGGCGCCGGTAAGCAGCCTTGGCGGTCTCCAGGTCGAAACTGGCCGCAAGCTGTTCGCTGGCCTGCGCATAGGAAAGCTTGCCCGCGCGGTAAGCCGCACTGATGCGGCGCTCTTCGCGCGAACCGGCCTTCATTGCGTAACCGATATGCTCGATAGAGCCCAGGCCGGCATCGGCGACTTCCTCCAGGGTCAACGCCATCGGGATGTGCGCAGAAGTCCGCAAGTTGCGGCGCTTGGCTTCGCGCAACGCCGCAAGGAACAATTCCGGCTTCAAGGTGTTGTCGGTTATCTTGATGAAATCAACCCGCATGGCCTGCAGCCTGTCGAAAGCCGCGTGCAACTGGGCTTCGTCGCCCACTTCGATATCGCCCGGCCAGATCGAATCGATGCCTTCGATCTTCGGGCCCGACGTGTAGATGGTTGGACCCGACAAAGTGCCTGCGACGATCTGTCCGCGCCATTGCAGCACGTCGTCGCTGAGGTCGCCGGCCGCATCGCGCACCGTGGTGACGCCATGGGCGAGGTAGAGGGGAAGCAGGTTCTTGTTCTCCTGCACCAACGCTTTTCCACCACCGAAATGCACGTGGTTGTCCCACAGCCCGGGAAGCGCGTAGCGTCCCTTGCCATCGACGCGCTCTACAGCGGCGATGCGCGCGGCGCGGCCGGCGGGCAGCAATTCACGGATGCGTCCCTGGTCGATCACGATGTCCCTGTCGGGCAGCACCTCGCCATTGCGCACATCGATCACATCAACCGATTCGACCACCATGTCCGCTCGCGGGACGGTGTGCCAGGTCGCACACCCGGTCAACCCAAGGCACAGCAACGCCAGCAACCACATGCGGTCATCTCGATTGTTCATGTCCAGCCCTCCGCCATCGTCACTTGCAACGAAAAAAGGAGCAGTCGCCTGCTCCTTATTCCTGCATCGTACTCTTGCGGAAGATCAACGCACTTCCGCGATTTCCACCCCGTCCAGCCCTTGCGCCAGGGTGCGCGCATCGCCACCCTGAGCCAGCTTGATCTTCAGGCGCACCTCGTTCTGCGAGTCGGCGTAGCGCAGCGCGTCCTCGTAGCTGATCTCGCCGGCCTGGTACAGCTCGAACAGGCTCTGGTCGAAGGTCTTCATGCCCAGGTTGGTGGATTCCTTCATCACTTCCTTGAGCTTGTGGATCTCGCCTTCGCGGATGTAATCCTGGACCAGCGGCGTACCCAGCATGATTTCCATCGCCACCCGGCGGGCCTTGCCGTCCGGGGTCGGGATCAGCTGCTGCGCGACCACGCCCTTGAGGTTCAGGGAAAGGTCCATCAGCAGTTGTCCGCGCCGGTCCTCGGGGAAGAAGTTGATCACCCGGTCCATGGCCTGGTTGGCGTTGTTGGCGTGCAGCGTGCACAGCACCAGGTGGCCGGTTTCGGCAAAGGCGATGGCGTGGTCCATGCCCTCGCGGGTGCGCACCTCGCCGATCATGATCACGTCCGGCGCCTGGCGCAGGGTGTTCTTCAGCGCGTTGTCCCAGCTGTCGGTGTCGATGCCGACCTCGCGCTGGGTGATGATGCAACCCTCGTGCTTGTGCACGAATTCGATCGGGTCCTCGATGGTGATGATGTGGCCGGTGGAATTGAGGTTGCGGTAGCCGATCATCGCCGCCAGCGAGGTCGATTTACCGGTACCCGTCGCGCCGACGAAGATGATGATGCCGCGCTTGGTCATCGCCAGCGTCTTGATGATCGGCGGCAGGTTCAGTTCTTCCACCGTGGGGATGCGCGCCTCGATGCGACGCAGGACCATGCCGACCTGGTTGCGCTGGTAGAAGCAGCTGACGCGGAAGCGGCCGACGCCGGCCACGCCGATGGCGAAGTTGCACTCGTGGGTCTTCTCGAACTCCTCGCGCTGCGCCGGCGTCATCACGTTCAGCACCAGGTCGCGCGATTGCTGCGAGGTCAACGGCGTCTGCGTGATCGGCGAGATCTTGCCGTGCACCTTGATCGACGGCGGCATGCCGGAAGTGATGAACAGATCCGACGCCTTCTGGTGCGCCATCAGCTTGAGGAACGAGGTGAAATCGATGGTGCTCATGGCGCTGCTCCGAGAATAGGGAATAGTGAATAGTGAATGGGGAGATCAATAACCAAGAAGTTTTGCTCTTACTATTTCCCCTTCACCCTTGACTATTTACGGCTACTCAAACAACCGCTTGTCCTTCGCGTATTCCTTGGCCTGGTGGCGGGTGATCAGCGAACGCTTCACCAGGTCCTGCAGGTGCTGGTCGAGGGTCATCATGCCGAGTTGCTGGCCGGTCTGGATCGCCGAATACATCTGCGCGACCTTGTCCTCGCGGATCAGGTTGCGGATGGCGGGCGTGCCGACCATGATTTCCCAGGCGGCGGTGCGGCCACCGCCGACCTTCTTCAGCAGCGCCTGCGAAATCACCGCGCGCAGCGATTCCGACAGCATCGAGCGGACCATCGGCTTTTCGCCGGCGGGGAACACGTCGATCACGCGGTCGATGGTCTTGGCCGCCGAGCTGGTGTGCAGGGTGGCGAACACCAGGTGGCCGGTTTCCGCGGCGGTCAGCGCCAGGCGGATGGTTTCCAGGTCGCGCAACTCGCCGACCAGGATGTAGTCGGGGTCTTCGCGCAAGGCCGAACGCAGCGCCTCGTTGAAGCCATGCGTGTCGCGATGAACTTCGCGCTGGTTGATCAGGCACTTCTGCGAGGTGTGCACGAATTCGATCGGATCCTCGACGCTGAGGATGTGGCCGTATTCGTTCTTGTTGATGTGGTCGATCATCGCCGCCAGCGTGGTCGACTTGCCCGAGCCGGTCGGACCGGTGACCAGGATCAGGCCCTGCGGCTGCTGGATCAGTTCGCGGAACAGCGGCGGGCAGCCCAGGTCTTCCAGGGTCAGCACTTCGGACGGAATGGTGCGGAACACCGCGCCCGCGCCGCGGTTCTGGTTGAAGGCGTTGACGCGGAAGCGCGCCAGGCTGGGGATCTCGAAGGAGAAGTCGACTTCCAGGAATTCCTCGAAGTCGCGTCGCTGCTTGTCCGACATGATGTCGTACACCAGCGAATGCACCTGCTTGTGGTCCAGCGCCGGGATGTTGATGCGGCGCACGTCGCCGTCCACCCGGATCATCGGCGGCAGGCCGGCCGACAGGTGCAGGTCCGAAGCTTTATTCTTGACCGAGAACGCCAGAAGTTCGGCGATATCCATACGCTGCTTCCCCAAAAATGCTGCGATTGGTGGAACGATACATCCCCGAGAGGCAGTATAGCGCCCTTGCCGCCTTATCCACCGGTTGAACGATTATGCTCGCCCAGCGCCTCAGCGCAACACTGCAAGATCTTGAAAACGCAGCTGTTGCGGCGCAGCGGCCAGTGCCGCGATTGTTGGCGGTTTCCAAGACCCACACGGCGGCGGCGGTCGCGGCATTGGCGGCGGCCGGGCAGCACGCTTTTGGTGAGAACTACGTCCAGGAAGCGCAAGCCAAGATCCGTGAACTGGCGGCACGGGAACTGGAGTGGCACCTGATCGGCCACCTGCAGTCGAACAAGGCGGAACTGGCCGCAACTCTCTTCGACTGGGTGCAGACCGTGGACCGGATCAAGCTGGTCGCGGCACTGGCCCGGTTCCGCCCCCCGGGGCGCACGCCATTGAACGTGCTGATCCAGGTCAACATCGACGACGAGGCCAGCAAGCACGGGTGCGCGCCGGAAGAGATTCCGGGGCTGGCCGCCGCCATTGCGGGGGAGTCGCGCCTGGCCTTGCGCGGCCTGATGGCGATCCCCGCGCCGCATCCGGAACTTGAAATGCGCCGTGTCGCCTATCGACGCATGGCCGGACTGCTCACCGATCTCGCCATGCGGTATCCGCAAGCCGACACTCTGTCGATGGGCATGAGCGACGACTTCCCGCTGGCCATTGCCGAAGGTGCGACCATGGTCCGCATCGGCACCGCGTTGTTCGGTCGGAGGGAATAAGGGAATAGGGAATGGAGGCTCCCAACAATTCATTCCCCTATCCCGTTCCGATGCAACGAACTTAATTCAAGAAAAAAACACAGGATTCATGATGACGACGGCTTCTATCTTTCCCCCTTCCCCCTTCCCCCTTCCCGGCCCCATCGGCTCCATCGCCTTCATCGGCGGCGGCAACATGGCCCGCAGCCTGATCGGCGGATTGATCGCACGCGGCGCAAGCCCTTCCAGCATCCGCGTCGCGGAGCCGGTCGAGGTCCTGCGTGAATCGCTGGCCCGGGATTTCGGTATCGAGGTCTTCGCCACCGCGCAGGAAGCCGCTGCGGAGGCGGATCTCTGGCTGCTGGCGGTGAAACCGCAGGTCATGCGCATCGTCTGCGAAGGCCTGTCGGCCGCCGCCCAGTCGCGCAAACCGCTGGTGGTCTCGATCGCGGCGGGCATCACCGCCGCGCAGATGCAGCGTTGGCTGGGTGGCGACAGCGCGGTGATCCGCGCCATGCCCAACACGCCCGCCTTGCTGGGCGCGGGCGTGACCGGATTGTTCGCAAGCACACAGGTCGATGCCGCAGGGCGCACGCGCACCGAAGACCTGCTCTCCAGCGCGGGCAAGACCGTGTGGATCGATGATGAGGCGAAAATGGATGCGGTCACCGCCGTATCCGGCAGCGGGCCGGCCTACGTGTTCCTGCTGGCCGAGGCGATGGAGGCGGCGGCGAAAGCCGAAGGACTGGCGGACGACGCGGCGCGCACCCTGGTCCTGCAAACGCTGCTGGGCGCGGCGCGCATGCTGATCGAATCCGACGAAGCGCCCGAGGAATTGCGCAAACGGGTGACCTCGCCCAACGGCACCACGCAGGCGGCGATAGAGGCTTTCCAGACAGGTGGTTTCGAGAATCTGGTCGGCAAGGCAATCCATGCGGCGAGCGAGCGCGGGCGGGAATTGTCGGCGGCGAATGATTGATTCTTTGAATCGTCATCCCGGCGAACGCCGGGATGACGAACCCCTGGTTTCCTCCCAAGCAATCGCAACCGGTACATCCATGGCGACCACGATGAAACGCATCCCCCTATTGATCCTCAACCTGCTTCTCGCCGCCTGCTCCGCCGGCGAAAAGCCACGCGTCGCGGAATTCGTCCCGCCCGCGGATTCCTCCATCGACTTCGGCGACCTGCGCGTGCGCTACAACGCATTGCCGACACTCAGCCTCAATGATGCGGTGGCGAAGGAGTACGGCGTGACCAGGGACGCGGGATCGGCGATGGTGGTCATCGCGCTGCGGCGTATCGCCAACGGCGAGGAACTGGCCGCCGACGGCAAGGTATCGGCCGAGGCCTACGACCTGCAGGGTCACCGCCAGCAGATCGATTTCTCCACGGTCAAGACCGGCGAGTACACCGATCATATCGGCAGCTTCGCGATCAATGCGCGCGACAGCTACCGGTTCGAGGTCAAGGTGGAATCGGTGGGCCGCAGCGAGATCGTGAAGTTCCAGCGAAATTTCTGAGCCCCCGCAGGAGCGCCCCATGGGCGCGAGATCTTCGACCTGATCGCGAGAAAAGCAAAAGCTCGCGCCCATGGGGCGCTCCTACGGGTTTCTTGTTGACCAGGCAGTGATGATCCGCGCGATTTCGGCCACGCCTTCGGTGAGGGCGGCCGGGCCCGGCTGCAGGATCAGCGGCGACTTGATCTCGTGCAGTTCGCCGTCGCGCACTGCGGGAATCGCATCCCAGCCGGGACGCGCGGCGACTCTGGCGGGCTGGAATTTCTTGCCGCACCACGAACCCAGGATGATATCGGGCGCACGGCGCACCACTTCGCCCGCGTCGGCGAGGATGCGATGCTTGGCGAGTGACTCGGTCGACAGCTCCGGAAACACATCGTCGCCGCCGGCGATGCGGACTAGTTCGGCGACCCAGCGGATGCCGGTGATCGGCGGCTCGTCCCATTCCTCGAAATACACCCGCGGACGACGCGGCAACGAAGCCGCTTGGACTCCAATCCTGTCGAGCCCGCGCTTCAGTCCATCGGCATAGGCATTGGCCTTGTCGCCGGCGCCCACCAGCGCGCCGAGGCGGCGGATGTAATCGAGGATGCCGTCCACGCTGCGGTGGTTGGAGATCCAGACCTCGACACCGTGCTTGATCAGCTCGGCGGCGATTTCCGACTGGATGTCGGAGAAACCGACCACGAAATCCGGCTGCAACTTGAGGATCTCGTTGATCTTCGCCGAAGTGAATGCGCTGACCTTCGGTTTCTCCTTGCGCGCGATGGCCGGGCGCACGGTGAAACCGCTGATGCCGACGATGCGATGCTGCTCGCCCAGCGCGTACAGCGTCTCGGTGGGCTCTTCGGTGAGGCAGACGATGCGTTGCGGGCCGGTCACGTGGTTGAATCCCCCGTGGGAGCGATTGCAGGAGCGGTGGTAGGAGCGACGCAAGTCGCGAACTCTTTGAATCCGGTATCAAGGGCTTCGCGACTTACGTCGCTCCTACGTCCGCTTCTACGTGCGCCGCCACACGCGCTCATTGCGGCTTTCACGGGTACAACATCCGCTTGTCCCACTCGCCGGCGGCATCGCATTCGTAGCGCCAGCGCTCGTGCAGGCGGAATTCGGCGCCGTACCAGAACTCGATGGCCTCGGGCACGACCCGGAAGCCGCTCCAGCCGTCCGGGCGCGGGATTTCGCGGCCTTCGAATTCCTTTTCCACCTGGGCGATGCGGTCCTCGAAGTCGTCGCGCGATTCCAGCGTTTCCGATTGCGCCGAGGCCCAGGCGCCGACCTGGCTAAGGCGGGGTCGCGAGGCGAAATAGTCGTCGGCCTCGTCGTCGCCGACCACTTCAACCACGCCCTCGATACGCACCTGGATGCCGGCCGCATGCAGGCTGCGCCACAGGAACAACAGGGCCGCGCGCGGGTTGGCTTCCAGTTCCCGTCCCTTGTGGCTATGCAGGTGGGTATAAAACACGAAACCTCGGGCGTCGAACGATTTCAGCAGCACGGTGCGCGCCGAGGGGCGGCCGTCGGTGGTGGCCGTGGCCACGGTCATGGCATTGGGTTCGAACTCGCTGCTGGCTTTCGCTTCCTCGAACAACTCGGCGAAGGTGGACAGGGCTTCGGTATATAGATCGGTCATCGGTGGTTTCTCGGTTCGGTGGCTCGCTGCCGGCCATAGGGAATCTCCGGAAACCCCGAACATCGGCCGTCACCCCAGCGCAAGCCGGGGCCCATTTTGATCTTTCCACGAACAGCTGAAATGAAAATGGATTCCAGCTTGCGCTGGAATGTCGATCAAGAGCGGAACTCTCAGGCTCCCTTCGCAGCCTTGCGCTATTGTCGCCGCATGACCGCCGGCGCGCACGCCTCCGACATGAAAGGATTCGACCAGCAACTGGTCGTGGCCACGCTGGAGGCCGCGCTTTCCCTTCCATCGCCCTTGCCGGTATTCGCCATCGGCGGCTTGCAGGGCAGCGGCAAGTCCACGTTCGCCGCGCAGATCGCCGCCTTGGCGGAAACCCGGGACCTTCATGTCGCGGTGCTGTCGATCGACGATTTCTACCTGACCAAGGCCCAGCGCGGACAGCTTGCGCGTGATGTGCACCCCTTGCTCGCCAGCCGTGGCCCGCCGGGCACCCATGACCTGGGGCTGGCGACGGAAACCCTGGACGGCCTGCTCGCGGGCAGGCGCACACAGCTGCCGCGCTTCGACAAACTGGCCGATGACCGCGTGCCGCTGCCGCAATGGCCGATCATCGAGGACCGTTGCGATCTGGTGCTGCTGGAAGGCTGGTTCCTGAAAACCCCGGCGCAGCGGGCCGATGAATTGCGCGCCCCGATCAACGCGCTGGAACGCGGCGAAGACCCCGACGGCAGCTGGCGCGACTGGTGCAATGCCGCACTGGCGCGCGACTACCCGGCGTTGTGGCAACGGATCGATGCGTTGTGGTGGCTGCAGGGGCCGGGTTTCGAAGTGGTGTCGGACTGGCGCTGGCAGCAGGAACAAGCGCTGCAGGCCGCGGATTCCAGCGACATCGGCGGGAACGCCGAGGCGCGTGCCGGCATGGATCGTGCGCAGGTTTCACGTTTCGTGCAGTTGTTCGAGCGCGTGAGCCGGCAGGCCTTGCGCACCCTGCCGGGGATCGCCGAAAGGACGATCAGGCTGGACGCCCAGCGACGCCCCATCCTGTCCCCCACAGGGGCTTCTTTCGGGGCGCCCCCCAAGGGGACTTCCTTCGGGGCGTAGGAGCGGGCCTTGCCCGCGATGCTCTTCGGCTTTCCCTAGCCCGTCACGAAGAGCATCGCGGGCAAGGCCCGCTCCTACAACAACGAACGGGTCAATCGACGACGAAGGTGATGCGCAAGTTCACCCGCCACTCGGTGACGTTGCCCTTGTCGTCGGTGACGACCTTGATTTCATTCACCCAGGCGCCCTTCATGTTTTTCACCGATTCCGACGCCTTGCTCAGGCCATGCTTGACCGCATCTTCCATGCTGGCCTTGGACGAGGCATTGACTTCGATGATCTTGGCTACCGACATGGTTCGCTCCTTGGTATTGGCGGGATTCCGCCGGATTGCCAAAGGTAGTCCTGCACTTGTTAACGCGTCGCCATGGAATGCGGGCCGGTGATAGCATCGATGATCATGAATCCCGCCCCCAACCTGATCCTGGTCGGCCCCATGGGCGCCGGCAAGACGTCCATCGGCCGGCGCCTGGCCGATCGCTTCGGACTGCAATTCTGCGATGTCGACCAGGCCGTGATCGATCGCTGCGGCGCCACCATCGCCACGATCTTCGAGCACGTGGGCGAAGCCGGCTTCCGCGAGCGCGAGAAAGCCGTCCTGGCCGAACTGCTGGAGGGACAAGGCAAGCTGGTTTCCACCGGCGGCGGCGCGGTACTGGACCGCGACAATCGCCGGTTGATGCAGCGGCAGGGATTCGTGGTCTACCTGCACGTGGACGTGGACTCCCAACTCAAGCGCCTGGGACGCGATCGCGCCCGGCCGCTGCTGCAACGTAGCGACCGCGAGCAGGTATTGCGCGACCTGGCCGTGATCCGCGAACCCCTGTATGCCGAAGTGGCCGACCTGATGCTGGATACCAACAACCTGTCGCCAGGTGCGGCGACGTCCACCCTCGCCTATCAGCTGTCCCTCCATTGGCAACGCGGCGAGTGTGCGGCGTGAGTACGGCCGCGCGCATCGTCGAAGTAGGCGGCGACAACGCCTACCGGATCGTGATCGGCCCCGGCACGTTGGCCGACGGCGCGGAGCTGGCCAGCCATGTCCGCGGCCGGCATGTGCTGCTGGTCAGCGATTCCACGGTCGCGCCGTTGTATGCCGCGATGGTACGCGAGGCCTTGCGTGGCATACGCCCGGATCTTCTGGTCGGGACCTTCGTGTTGCCCGCGGGTGAGGCTTCCAAGACCCTGGCGAATTTCGGCGCGGCCATCGAGGCGCTCGCCAATCTGGGTGCGACGCGGGACGCCTGTGTTTTTGCCCTGGGCGGCGGCGTGGTCGGCGACCTGGCCGGTTTCGCGGCCGCGTGCTGGATGCGCGGCGTGGATTGCGTGCAATTGCCGACGACCTTGCTATCGATGGTCGATTCCTCGGTCGGTGGAAAAACTGCGGTGGATATTCCCCAGGGCAAGAACCTGGTTGGCGCATTCCACCCGCCGCGCGCGGTGTTCGCCGACACGTCCACCCTGCGCACCCTGCCGAAGCGCGAACTGCGCGCCGGGCTGGCCGAAGTGATCAAATACGGCGCGATCCGCGACCCGCGTTTCTTCAGGTGGCTGGAACTGGAACACGCCGCACTGCTGGGTGGCGACGAAGATGCCCTGAGCCTGGCCATCGCCGGCAGCTGCGAGCACAAGGCCGAGATCGTGGCGCGCGACCCACTGGAACGCGGCGAGCGCGCGCTGCTCAATTTCGGCCACACCTTCGGCCACGCCATCGAGACCGAACAGGGCTACGGCAGCCCGCACAACGACAATCTCAACCATGGCGAGGCGGTGGCGGTAGGCATGGTCCTGGCCGCGCGCTTGTCGGCGATGCTCGGCATGGCCGATTCGGCGGATACCGACCGCCTCGTCGACCTGCTGAAGGCCTATGGCCTGCCTACCGCGATTCCCGCCGGCCTCGCCCCGGAAGCGCTGCTGGCGCGCATGCGCCTGGACAAGAAGAACCTGGCCGGACGCCTGCGGCTGGTGTTGTGGCGCGGGATCGGGCAGGCCGAAGTGGTGCCGGAAGTGGACGAAAACCGCGTGCTGGCGGTGCTCTCCGGCTAGCAGGGCCTGTCAACGCTGTTGAGATAGGCCCTAAAATACCGGCATGCGCCTGTTCCTCCAGCAACGCCCGGCCGCGGGTGAATCGCCCCGCTACGTGCAACTGACCCTGCAGCCGGACCTGTTCGGCGGCTGGGAGCTGCTGCGCGAAAGCGGCCAGATCGGCGGCCGCGCCCAGCTCAAGCGCGAGCAATACCTGCTGCAGGACGAGGCCACCGCCGCTTTCGAGAAAGCCCGCGACGGCCATGTGAAGCGCGGCTACCAGGTCACTTTCGTCCGCGGCGCCGAGGCGCCACGGACGTGAAGTCGCGTGCTGCGCACGCTGTGAAGGGTGAAGTCGGCGACTGCGTCGCCTGCCAATGAACGCCCTGCGAGCTTTTCTTCACCATTGACTCTTTACGGACGGCGCAGCCGTCGAATCAACCTCTTCAAGGAAACTCCGACTTGTCCAGCACTCTCCGCAACGACCGCCTCCTGCGCGCCCTCAAGCGCCAGCCCGTGGACTGCACGCCGGTATGGCTGATGCGCCAGGCCGGGCGTTACCTTCCGGAATATCGCGCCACGCGGGCCAAGGCCGGCAGTTTCCTGGCGATGGCCAAGAACCCCGAGATCGCCTGCGAAGTGACCCTGCAGCCGCTGGCGCGTTTCGACCTGGATGCGGCGATCCTGTTCTCCGACATCCTGACCATCCCCGATGCGATGGGCCTGGAACTGTACTTCGTCGATGGCGAAGGCCCGAAATTCCGCCATCCCGTGCGCACTGCGGCCGATGTGGAAAAACTGGGCGTGCCGGACATGGAAACCGAACTGCGCTACGTGATGGACGCGGTGCGCACGATCCGCCACGAACTGGACGGCAAGGTGCCGCTGATCGGCTTTTCCGGCAGCCCGTGGACGCTGGCCTGCTACATGGTCGAAGGCGGCGGCAGCAAGGATTTCGCCCGGATCAAGGCGATGGCCTTGAACGATCCGGCGACCTTGCACAAGCTGCTGTCGGTGAACACCGATGCGGTGATCGCCTACCTCTCGGCGCAGCGCGCGGCCGGCGCGCAGGTGCTGCAGGTGTTCGACACCTGGGGCGGCGTGCTGAGCCCGGCGATGTACCGCGAATTCTCCCTGCCCTACCTGACCCGCATCGCCCGCGAACTTCCGCGCGGCGACGTGCAGGAACGCACGCCGCTGATCCTGTTCGGCAAGGGCAATGCCGCGCATCTGGAGGCATTGGCCGACAGCGGCGCCGAGGCCATCGGCGTGGACTGGCTGGTGGAACTGTCCGAAGCGCGTCGCCGCACCGGCGGCAAGGTCGCGCTGCAAGGCAATCTGGACCCGGCCGTGCTCTACGGCTCGCCCGAGGCGATCCAGGAACAGGTGCGCAATGTGCTGGCCAGTTACGGCCAGGGCTCCGGCCACGTCTTCAACCTGGGCCACGGCATGTCCCCGGACATGGATCCGGAACACGTCCGCGTGCTGGTGGACGCCGTGCACACGCTGACCGCGCGCGCCTGATGGGCAATGGCGGCGGCCGTGGAGTCATGCATGGAGCGCTCCGCGGATAGTCCGGGAATCTGCCGTACTTGTTGCGGAAGCCGTGAGCCCGGAGCCATGAGTCGGAGAGCAGTTCCTGGCCGTCGGTTGCTCGCCTTCTGCCTGCTGGCGATCGCAGCCTCCTCGAGCCAGGCGACGCCACCACCGCTGCCGGAAACAGCGCCGATGCCGGTACTGCAGTTGTCCGGCGACGATTTCCCGGTCCTGATCGCGCACCAACCCGCGCGGGACGAAAACGGCGTCCTGCAGCCCGTGGCCTGCGAGCAGATCCGCGGCAAGCGGATCGACGAACTGGACCCTTTGTGGAAACAGGTGGTCGAACGCATCCACGTGGACTGCGACGACCTGGAGCAGGACATCGCCGGCTTCGACATGGTCGCCACCGCCGCCACCGGCTTCCTCAGGCCGGGCCTGGTGCAATTCGCCGGCATCCCGGTGATCGAAGTGCGCCTGATGGACTCGGAATTGTGGGGCGATCACCAGTACATCCTGGACCGTCCTTACACCGAGATCGGTGCGGCACTGGAGCGCTTCGTCGAATCGCATTGCCGCACGACGCAGGACAACCGGCAGGCACTGGTGCGCAATACCTGCGAGCTGACCCAAACCGCCGAGGGCATGTATCTGGAAGCCGGTCCGCTGGGCGGCATCTGGATCCATCCACTTGCGGACAATCCGCAGCGCACGGTGTATGCGGAGGCGTGGGCGGATTGAGGAGGCTTTCCGGTTGAAAAGCCTCTCGGTTGATTCGTCTCCCCGCGAAGAGCCTGCCCTCGAATGCTGTAGTCGGGGGGAGGTGACGAATTTTTTTCCCATCGCCGACGATAGATATCGCCTGAATCATGCCGCAGCGCGAAACGGCGTCGGCTTGGGCGAATTGTCAGGTCCGGCTTGCATGGACTGGAGTCGCATGCAGTTCAACGCCTAGAGCCCGTACAAGCTTGATTACAGTGTCGTACCGAGGTTTCGCACCGGGAGCGAGTGCCTTATACAAACTCTCCCGCCCGAGGCCCGTGTCTTTTGCCAGCTTGCTCATGCCACGAGCTTTTGCAACGTCAGCGATTGCCTGAAGGAAGACATCTGGATTCTCATCCTCAAGGGCAGCATTGAGATACTCCGAAATGACGATGTCATTGTCGAGGTAGTCAGCAGCGTCAAATGGAGCAATGTTCTTCATGAAGCCTCCAAGCCCTTGAGGAGAGACCTAGCGATGCGAATGTCCTTTTGCTGGGAGGACTTGTCCCCCGCGCACAAGAGTAAATAAGTGATTTCGCCTCTACGGCAGTAGTACAGCCGATAGCCGGGGCCGACATGTATCCGCATTTCCGAGATGCCGTCCCCGACTGGAGAGCAGTCACCGAGGTTCCCAGCTTCCGCTGAGCGGATGCGAGTAATGACGCGAGCCTTTGCGATTGGATCCCGCAAGGCTTTAAGCCATGCATCGAACTCCAGAGTGCGGAGAAAAGTACTCACGCGAGAATGTATCCGAATGGATACGGCTCCGTCAAGTACCGATTGAGCTTGGTGTCAGACACAGCTAGGCAAGCACCTCGGCAATCGCTTCGGCCAGCATCTCCCCGGTTACCGGCTTGCGCAGGAACCCATCGAAACCAGCGGCGCGCGCCAGCGTTTCCGCTTCGGCATCGGCGCGTGCGGTCACCGCGAGCAGCGGCGCGGTGAACGCCTGCGCGCGCAGCTGCCGGGCCAGCGCAAGGCCGTCCAGGCCAGGCAGGTCAAGGTCCAGCAAGCCGATATCGAAAACGTTCGCCGCGGTTTGCGCTAGCGCCGCCAGGCCATGCGCCGCATGACTGACATGGTGGCCGCGCGCGCGCAGCAGGCTGGCGATCACTTCGGCCACGGTCGGGTCGTCCTCGACCAGCAGGATGCGCAAGGACTCCGACTCGACCGGTGCGGCGGTCACACCACGGGAAAGCGCTTCCGGCATACGCACGGACGCGGCCAGCGGCAACTCCACGGTGAAACAGGTGCCCACGCCGGGCGTGCTTCGCACCTGGATGCGTCCGCCCATGGCCAGCGCCAGCTCCTGGCAGATCGCCAGCCCCAGGCCGCTGCCGCCGTAGCGCGCGGCGGTGCGCGCGCCTTCGGCCTGTTCGAAGCGCTGGAACAGGCGCGCCTGTTGCTCTTCGTTGATGCCCGGGCCGGTATCGGCGATTTCGCAACGCACGCCTTGCGGCGACGCCGGCGACACCCGCAAGGTCACACCGCCGCGTTCGGTGAACTTGATCGCATTGCCCAGCAGGTTGAGCAGGATCTGGCGCACCCGCACCGGGTCGCCCCGCAAAACACCGGGTGTATCGGCGGCGATTTCATCGGCGAAGGCGAGTCCGCGCTGTTCGGCCATCGGCGCGGTCAAGCCAACCACTTCATCGACCAGTCCGCGCAGGTCGAAATCCTGCCGCTGCAATTCCAGCTTGCCCGCCTCGATGCGGGCGATGTCCAGCGCGTCGTTGACCAGCCGCAACAGATGCGAGCCCGCGTTCTGGATAGCGTGGGTGTAACCGCGCTGCTTCTCGTCCAGCGGCGTGGCCAGCAGCAATTCGCTCATGCCCAGCACGCCGGTCATCGGTGTGCGCACTTCATGGCCCAGCGTGGCCAGGAAGCGGGTCTTGGCCAGCGAGGCCTGTTCCGCCAGTTCGCGCTTGTGCTCGTTCAACTGCCACGCCGTGCGCGTACGCACGCGACGCCGATACAGCGCGCCGGCCATGCCCAGCAACAACAATCCGAACACAACGAACAAGGCGATGCCCCAGCCGCTGCGCCACCAGGGCGGCAGCACGCGGAAGCGCAGCGTGCGTTCGGGCGAGGCGTTGCCGGCGGCATCGAAGGCCTGCACGTGCAACAGGTAGCTGCCCGGCGACAAGGCCGAAAAAACGCGCTCGCCACTCGCGCCCTGGTCCACCCAGTCCTTGTCGAAACCCTGCAGGCGCGAACGATAACGATTGGCCAACGGGTCCTCGAACGACAGCAGCCGCGCGCTGATCTGCAACTCGTGGTCGCCGGGCCGCAGGTCGAATTCTCCGTCAACGGGCAGGTCGAGGATCCGGTCGTCGCGACTGACCTGGATGCTGTCCAGCACCAGGTTCGGGGTGACCGCGACCGGATCCGGCAAGCGTGTATCCAGCAGCATGATCGAGCCATCGGTGGCACTGCCCGCGAGCACTCCATCGGCAGTGATGAACAACGCGCGGTCGTTGAATTCCTGGCTCAGCAATCCATCGCGCACACCGAAGTTGCGCACCTGCAACGATTTCGGATCGATGCGGAACAGGCCGCGACGCGTCGCCAGCCATAGCCGCTCGCCGGCATCGATTTCCAGGCCGGTGGATTCCACCGACGGCACGCCTTCGGCCATGGCCAGGCGCTGCTCGCGTCGCCAACCCCGGGTATCTCCGCGCCACAACTCCAGGCCCGACAAACGATGCAGCCACAAATGAGTGGCGTCCTGGAAGGTGAACGAGAACACGCGTTCGTCTCCGATTCCGGGGGCCGGCTGGAATTTGCGCACGGCTTGTTCCCAGCGCAGCAGGCCCTGCGCGCCGGCCAGCCACAACGCGCCATCGGGACCGACCGCGATCATTTCCGTATCCACCGCCTCCAGTCCGTGGCCGGAATCCGCATCGATATCGTCCAGCACCGCGCCGGTTTCCGCATCGCGACGTTGCAGGCCGCCGCCCAGGCTCGACAGCCACACGCTGCCGTCGGCGGTCTGCACCAGCCAGTCCACCGGTCCGGTATCGGGCGCCGCGTCCTTGCCCGCACCCGCCGGCCACGACTTGAGTGCGTGGCTGGAAAGATCCAGCCGCGCCAGGCCCTTGCTGTGCCCGAGCCAGAGCCGCCCCTGGCGATCCTCCAGCACCGACTGGAACTTGAGCTTGGCCAATTCCTGCTGGTGCCACGGGTTCGTTTCGATCTCGCCAGTCCTGGTATCCAGACGTTCGACCAAGCCCTTGTCGCTGGTCAGCCAGACGTGGCCGGCAGTTCCCGGGGCGATGCCGCGATAGAGTCCGCCACCCAGGCCCTGCGCAGTGGAGAGCGCGGCGATGCGACGCCAGTCGGCACGCAAGTATCCCAGGCCGCGCGACTTGACCGGCGCCCACAAGCCGCCATCGGGTTGCCGCAGCAGGGTCTGCACCAGGCGCGCGACGCCGCTGCCCGTGGTGTCGAACTCCACGGGCGCCGGTGCGCCCTCCCCCTCGGTACGCCACAAGCCACCCTGTCCGCCCAGCCAGTATTCGCCATCGTCGGTGTTGACCATGGCGATGACCGCATTGGGGCGCGCGAACATCGGCGACCATGCGGGCGAGGTCCAGTCGCCGGTGGCTTCGCGACGATACATGCCGTCGGAAGCGCCTACCCACAGGTTCGAGCCATCGGCGACCAGCGAATAGACGATCGGCAACCGGCCTTGCGGGAATCCCACCCGACGCACGACTTTTCCATCGAAATTCGCCAGGCCGGCTATCGTCCCGATCCACAGCATGCCTTTCCTGTCGAAAGCCAGCGACAGCACGTCATCCGAAGGCAGGCTGTCGGGGTCGGTTCCGCTGGCGGAAAAATGGGTGAACTTCCCGTTCGCATCCAGCCGGCAGAGGCCGCCGCCGAAACCGCCGAACCACAGCGCATCGCCACGGCTGGTGATGGCGAATACATCGTCGCTGCCCATCTGCGGATGCTCGGCCAGGCGGTAATGACGGAAGCCCTTGCGCTCCGTGCCCATCACGCTCAGGCCGCCGTTTTCGGTCGCGACCCAGACCCGGTCGCGCGCATCGACATGCAGGGCCTGCACGATATTGCCGGGCAGCGAGGCAGGGTCTTCCGGATCGTGCCGCCAGAGCTTGAAGCCGACCCCGTCGTAACGCGCCAGGCCATCGTGGGTGGCGACCCACAGATAACCCGCGTGGTCGCGGGCCAGCGCCGGGATCGTGGTGTTGGGCAAGCCATCGGCCGCGCCCAGCACCCGGAAGCGGGGGATTTCGGGCACGGCCGCCTGCGCCGCGACGCAACAGGCAAGACACCATCCCAGCAACCAGACGCGCAATCCCATGCCCATACCGCCCATTCCCTTTCCCCGCTTGCTTCCCTGTGCGGGGCATCGTCGCAACGGACCGTTGCATGCGCAAGCGGGGTATCTTCCCCACTACCGACCTAGAATCCCGGCCCTATGCGAATGTCAGCCCGGCTTGGCGTCCTGCTCCTGTTGCTTTGTCCGGGCCTGTCGCCCGCATCGGCGGCCGACAAGACCTATCGACTGGATCCGGTCCACACCCGGATCCTGTTCGCGGTGGAACATGCGGGTTTTTCCCACGCCCTGGGCACGGTATCGGGCAGCAGCGGGCAATTGCGGTTCGATCCGGACGACTGGTCCACGGCAAGACTCGAAGTCAGCGTGCCGCTGCGGCGCCTGGACCTGGGCGACGAAAAATGGAACCAGGCGGTGCGCGCAAGCAACCTGCTGGATACGGAGCGATTCCCGACCGCGACTTTTATTTCCACCCGCATCGAACCCATCGACCCCCACCATGCCTCTGTCCATGGAAACCTGACCCTGCACGGGATCAGCAAGGAAGTGAAGCTGGACGTGACCCTCAATGCGCTGAAGCGCCATCCGCTGCCGCCATTCCGGCGCACCGTTGGATTTTCAGCCACGACCACGCTGAGCCGCGCCGAGTTCGGCATCGATGCATGGAAGTCGCTGATCGGCGACCGCGTCGAGCTGCGCCTGGAAGTGGAAGCCACGCGCACGCGCGCAAACGATGCGGACGAGGCAACGGATAGCGATGACAATGCACCCGAGATAATTCCAACCACGACACCGACCACGGAGCCGACCACGCCATGACCCTGAAGAACACCGCCGATCGCTGGGGCCCGGTCAGCCAGGCCTTCCACTGGATCATCATGCTGCTGATCGTGGTCCTAGCCATCGTCGGCCTGAGCATGGGCGAACTGCCGAAGACGCCGAAATATTTCTGGGTCTATACCATGCACAAGTCGACCGGCCTGCTGGTGCTGGCGCTGGTGATCGCGCGACTGGGATGGCGGTTTTACGCGGGCAAACCGGAGCCGGTGCCGGGCACGCCTTCCTGGCAGGAGCGCATCGCCACGGTCACCCACTGGCTGCTGTACGGCCTGATCCTGCTGATGCCGATATCCGGCTGGCTGTATGACTCGGCCAGCGGCCTGCGCCCGTTCCGCTGGTACGGCCTGTTCGACGTGCCCAAGCTGAGCCCGCCCGACGAAGCCTTGCGCCAGCTGTCGCACGAGATGCACGAATGGGGCTTCTGGGTGCTGCTGGCGCTGGTCGTCGCCCATGCCGGCGCCGCGTTCTACCACCACTACTTCCAGCGCGACGCGACGCTCACCCGCATGTTGCCGCGACGTTCATCGGCGAGGGCCGATAACGATTCCGCCTCCCCGCCTGCCAAGTAACCCCAGGAACCTCCCATGTCGATTGATTCAAAGATGCGCGCCTTCACTTCACCCGCCCTGACCGCCGCCGCGCTGGTGGCGATGATGGCCGGCTCGCCCGCCTTCGCCGCCGATTACGTGCAGGCGCCCGGCTCGACTCTGGTCTTCGCCAGCAAGTACGACGGCGAAGTCTTCACCGGCAAGTTCGCCAGCTTCACCACCACGCTGAGTTTCGACCCGGCCAACCTGGCGACATCGAAGCTGGACGTGGTGATCCCGCTGGCCGGCGCCAGCACCGGCAACGGCGATCGCGATTCCACTCTTTCCAGCAGCGATTTCTTCAATGTCGCCAAGTTCGCCCAGGCCCGCTACAGCGCCAGCAAGTTCCGCGCGCTCGGTGGCAACCAGTACGCTGCCGACGGCAACCTGTCCCTGCGCGGAGTCAGCAAACCGGTCACCCTGACCTTCACCTGGACCCCCGGCGCGCAGCCGGTGCTCGCTGGCAAGGCCACCGTGAAACGCCTGGACTTTGGTGTGGGCAGCGGCGACTGGGCCGATACCGGCACGATTCCGAATGAAGTGGCGGTGAGCACGAAGGTCGTGTTCAAGCCCGCGAAGTAACCACTCCATGTCACGACTCCGGAACACCGCCTTCCTCAAGGGAATGGTGGTGTTTCTTTTTCTGCTGGTCCTGGCCGGGCTGGGTTTCAGCTATTGGGTGGGCGGGCAACTGGTAGCGCCGCACCCGGTGCTGATCGGTCCGGCTCCGGGTGACCTGCGTGCGGTATCGGCCCTCATCCCCGGCCGGCCAAGACCAATCCACGGTTGGTGGATATCAGGCGACGCCGATAAGGCCTCCGTGTTGTTGTTGCATGGCATCCGTGCCAACCGCACCGCCATGCTCGGACGCGCCCGGCTGTTGGCGCGACATGGCTATTCCGTGTTGCTGATCGACCTGCAGGCACATGGCGAGAGTCCGGGGGAAGCGATCACCCTTGGTCTGCGCGAATCGGCGGGAGTGCAATTGGCCCGCGATTGGATCCGCCGCAAACGTCCCGGCAAGCCGATCGGTGCGATAGGTGTTTCCCTCGGCGGGGCTTCGCTATTGCTGGGTCCGTCACCCAGCGGTTTCGATGCGGTCGTGCTGGAAGCGGTCTATCCGGACGCCAGGCAGGCGCTGCGGAACCGCATGGCGATGAGGCTGGGAGCATTCGCCGCCCCATGGCTGGGCAAATTGCTGGAAGCACAGGTAAAGCCGCGCTTGGGCATCTCGCTTGAGCAACTCAGGCCCATCGACCATATCGCTGCAATAGGCGCGCCGGTGCTGGTCATCGCTGGCGGCAAGGATCGGCACACCACTCCCACGGAATCCGCCGCGCTGTTCGCGCGCGCCCATGAGCCGAAGGAATACTGGTTGCTGCCGGGAGCCGCCCACCAGGATTTCCTGCGCGCCGACCCGGCCGGTTATGAAAACAGGGTGCTGGGTTTCCTCGACCGCAACCTAGCCCCCGCCTCAGCCCGCGAAACAGCCTTTCCTCTGTAGGAGCGCCCCATGGGCGCGAGCTCTTCGTTCCGCATCAAGGATCCCATCGAAGAGCTCGCGCCCATGGGGCGCT
>JAYRTC010000013.1:0-118580 GCA_041919795.1 Pseudoxanthomonas sp.
AGGGTGGCGCATTAGGGAGCGGCCGTGAGCCGGTAGCCGGTAGCCGGAAAGCAGAAGCTCTTGATTTCCGGCTACCGGCTACCGGCTCACGGCTACCAGGCTTCGATCAATCCGCCGCAATCACTTCCACTTCCGGCTTGATCGCCTCCGGGCTGACTCGTTCGATGGTGTGGCGCAGTTCGCGGCCGAGGATCACTTTCGCATCCTTGGCCCAGGCGTCGAGGCGTTCGTCGAACACCAGCTTGCTGTTTTCGTCGGTCCACACCAGTTTCAGCGCGCGCAGTTTCTGGATGAAGCCGCGGAATAGGGTCTTGTCGAAGAATTCCGGTGCGGCCGGCGCGTACAGCAGGCTCAGGCGCTGCGCGGCTTGCTGGCACAGGCTTTCCAGTTCGCCCGCGCCGAGCACGCCGGGGCCGTTCTTCACCAGCACCGAGATGGCGATGTAGTAGCGCTCGAAGGCCTGCTGCAGCGAGTGGCCGATGGCGCGCAGGCGGAACACCTCGTCGGTCTGGCCGGCGTTGCGCTGCAGGATGCCGCCGTCGTCCTCGTTGACCTGCTCCAGCAGGCCTTCGCGCACGAACACGTCGATGGTCTTGTCGATGCGTTCGGCGAACTCGTCCTCGCTCCACGGCAGGAACAATTCTTCCTGCAGGAACGGGTACAGCGCGCGGCCCAGTTTCAGCACGCGCTGGCGGACCATGCGCCGGTTGTTCTGGAAGCAGCAGGCGATCCACGCCGCCGCGGTGAACAGGTGCAGCACGTTGTTGCGGTAATAGCTCATCAGCACCGCGGTGTCTTCGTTGACCACGTCCATGACATCGCCCAGCGGATGCCGGATGCGCTGCAGCACGTTGATCTCCACGCCATGGGCGATGATCCGTTCGGGCGAATGCGGGGTCACGGTGACCCGGTCCGAATACGGCATTTCCGCCAGCAGGGTCTTGCACAGCTCGATCTGCGAAACCAGGTCGGCTTCGCCCATCGCGTGCTTGGGCGTGGACAGCAACGCCAGCGCCAGCAGGTTGATCGGGTTGACGTCGGCGGCGCGGTTGATATTGACCTGGATCCGCTGGGCCAGGGCATCGATGGTGGTCGACAGCCAGGCGGGTTTTTCGTCCTCGCTCACCACTTCGCCCTGCCACTCCGGGCCGTGCTCGGCCAGCACGTCGTTGAGCAGGATGGGTTCGCCGAAATTGACCACCACCTGGCCGTAGTTCTGCCGCAGCACCTTGGGGATGCCCCACAGCAAGGCCCAGATCGATTCCTTTTCCTTGGGCTTGCCGGTCAGTTCGTCCAGGTAGCTGTTGCCCTCCATCAGCTTCTCGTAGCCGATGTACACCGGCTGGAACAGCACCGGCCGGGTCGGCTGGCGCAGGTAGGCGCGCACGGTCATGGCCAGCGTCCCGCCCTTCGGTGGCAACAGGCGCCCGGTGCGCGAGCGCCCGCCCTCGATGAAGTATTCGATCGAATAGCCGCCGGAGACCAGTTGCGCCATGTACTCGCGGAATACCGCCGAATACAGCGCGTTGCCGCGGAAGCTGCGGCGGGCGAAGAACGCGCCGCCCTTGCGCAGCAGGCTGCCGATCACCGGCAGGTTGAGGTTGATCCCGGCGAAGATGTGCGGCGGCACGATGCCGCGTTCGTACAAAAGGTACGACAGCACCAGGTAGTCCATGTGGCTGCGGTGGCAGGGCACGTACACCACTTCATGGCCGGGCGCGGCTTCCTTGAACTTGTCCAGGTGGTGGACCAGCATGCCGTCGTAGATCCGGTTCCAGACGTGCGAGAGCAGGAAGCTGACCGAGCGCACCACCGGGTTGGAATAATCCGCGGCGATTTCCCAGGCGTAGGCGTGGGCTTTCTTCCACGCGTCCTCGGGCTTGGAGTTGTCGCGCCGGGCCTGGCTGGCGATGGCCTCGCGCACCGGGTCGGCGGCCAGCACCTTGTCCACCAGCAGGCGCCGGGTCGAGAGGTCGGGGCCGATCACCGCTTCGCGGATGCGGTGGAAATGGGTGCGCAGCACACGCGACAGCTTGCGCACGGTGCGTTCCGGGGTCAGGTCCTCGGCCAGGCTTTCGCGGATCGACACCGGTGGCGCGAAACGGACGATGGTGTCGCGGCCATTCAGCAGGATCGCCAGCAGGCGGCGGAAGCGGCCGACGATGGTCCAGTTTTCCGAGAACAGCACCGAGAACCAGCCGCTGGCCTTGTCCGGGGCGCGGCCGACGAAGATCGACACCGGGATCAGTTGCACGTCCAGCTCGGGCTGGGCGCGATGCGCCTGCAGCAGCCGGGCCAGCGAGCCGGAGTGGGTCTTGTGGCTGCCGGGTTCGGGCATCAGGGCACTGGCATTGCGCCGCGACAGGGCCACGTAGGCGCGCTTGCGTCCCAGCGGATCGCCGGGCAGCGGCACCAGCGGCGGGGGCAGGCCGGCATCGCGGCAGGCGCGGTCCAGGATCAGCGCATTGGACAGGCCGTAGTCTTCCAGTACGTAGCAGACCGGGCGTGTATCGAACAGTTGGCGCGGGTCTTCCGGCTCGATGTTCAGGCCCAGCCAAGGGTCGGCCAGCTTGCCCAGCAGCTTGGCCCACAACGGCCGTTTGTAGGCGCCGCGATCAGTGAGGGGCGCAGGCGGCGGGACCAGCGGCGGTTTCGACTCTGGTGCGGGGTCCGGGGAAGGCGGCAGCGGCGCTTCCGGGAAGGGCAGCGAATTCTGTTCAGGCATCGGCGACATTTTGGCGTGTAGGTGCGGGCCTTGCCCGCGACGCTCCTGG
Organism: Pseudoxanthomonas sp.; assembly: GCA_041919795.1. Classification (GTDB taxonomy): domain Bacteria; phylum Pseudomonadota; class Gammaproteobacteria; order Xanthomonadales; family Xanthomonadaceae; genus Pseudoxanthomonas_A. The sequence goes on from JAYRTC010000013.1 coordinate 2,775, forward strand.
CGATACCGCACGAAGAGCATCGCGGGCAAGGCCCGCTCCTACGACCGAAGGAAGTCCCCTTGGGGGACACGCCACTTAGTTGGGCGGTGCGGTTTCCTCGGCCGATGCGGCCAACGCCTGTTCCGCATGGTGGAGATATTCAACCAGATACCACTTTCCGTCCCGGCGCCGCAGGCTGGCCACGGTATCGATCTGGCGCTTGCCCAGCGGGTAGTGGAGGCGGACCCGGGCCTGGTCGCCGCTCTCTTCCAGCAGTTCGACACGCAGTCCGGTGAGGCTGCGGTCCAGCGGCAGGCCGTAGCTGGCCAGGCTGGCCTTGACCTGGGCGAAGAACGGCCCCAGCCGGCGCAGGCTTTCGGTCATGCCGGCCTCGCGCAGCGCGGACTCGCCCCCCAGCCCGGTCCTGCGCGCCGCCGCCGCCAGTTTCGTGATCGCCGTCGCCCCGTGTTTCGGGTCGCCCAGTGGCGCCTGCGCGCCCCATTCGCTGAGCGCGGTGATCACCTGGGCGTAGTGCGCGCGCTCCTCGGCGGTATAGACCCCTTCGCGTTTGACGTATTGCACGCCGAAGGAGCCCAGCGAGCGTGCCGCATCGCGCAGGTCCTTGTTCTGGTTGGCGAAATTGCGCTTGAAACCCTGCTGCAGGCGACCCTCGGAGCCCGCTGCGGACAACGTGGCCAGCAGCGGCTCCAGTTGTTCGTCCAGCGGCAACTCGGTCAGCGGCCAGCGGCTGCGGCCTTCGCGCCAGGCGGTTTCCAGTTGCGCGTACTCGGCGGGCGGGACGGCGTCGCGGGCGAAGCCGACCAGGTCGTTGTCGTGCAGGTGCCGGGCCAGGCGCTGGATCGCGGCGGCGGGCTCGCTGGCGGCCACCGCTTGTGGCTCGGGCGCGGGCGCGCGCTGGCAGCCGGCCACGGCCAACAATGCGCACGACAACAGCACTTTGATTCCCCTTGCTTGCATGGTGACGATTCCCCTTGATGCCCGGGCATCTTGGCGGCAGGGGCCGGGTGGGGCAAGGAATTGGGGCACGGCTTGGCCAGGACGACCCACGCCAATGTGGTCGGCATGCAGGAGCGGGCCTCGCCCGCGATGCTTTTCGTCATGCAGCCCGCAAAAGCATCGTGGGCAAGGCCCGCTCCTACCTGCATGCCAACAAAAAGGGAGGCCTGTGAGGGCCTCCCGAAGCCGGCCGAAGCCGGAAGACATTGTTGTGGCACAGCTCCGGCCGAAACCGGATGCGGCCATGCTAACCCTCACAAAAAGTTAATGCAACATCTCAAGTAAATCTGATTAACCCATTGATTTATTTGAGTGAAGTTGCGATTTCAAGCTGAATCGCTTCGGCTGCGGCACGTGGATCGGCGGCCTGGCTGATCGGGCGCCCGACCACGATGGCGTCGGCGCCACGGGCGAAAGCCTCGGCCACGCCGACGGTGCGTTTCTGGTCGTCGCCGACCGGGCCGCCGGGGCGGATGCCGGGGCAGACTATCGAGAAATCCGCTCCACAGGCCGCCCGGATCAGTCCGGCTTCCTGGCCCGAGGCGATCACGCCATCGATTCCCGCAGTCTTGGCGGACCAGGCTCGTTCGACGACGATGTCAGTCGTTTCCCCGGAGATGCCCAGCTGTTTCAGGTCATTGCCATCCATCGAGGTGAGCACGGTGACCGCCAGCAGGCGCAGGGCTTGCCCCGGACTTGATCCGGGGGCGCCGTCACGGGCCTCGGCGGCGGCCTGCATCATCCCGGCATGCCAGCCGTGGATCGTGGCGAAGGTCACCGGCCAGCGCGACAGGCCGCGGATCACCCCGGCCACCGTGGCCGGAATATCGAAGAACTTCAGGTCGACGAAGACCCGCTTGTCGCGGCGCGCCAGTTCGTCCAGCACGGTGAAGTAGTCGCCCGAGGCCAGCAGTTCCATGCCGATCTTGTAGAAATCGACGGCATCGCCCAGCCGGTCGACCCAGGCCAGCGCCTGTTCGCGGCCGGGAGCATCCAGGGCGAAGATCAGGCGCTCGCGTTCCCCCAGTTGCAATGGCAGGCGGGTGGTCATGGCGCGTAGTCCAGCGCCTCGCGCTTGGCCTGGCGCCGGGCTTCCTTCGACCGCGCCCAGTCGTTGTTGAACAGCGCCGGCTCCCACGAACCGTAGGTGGGGTTGGGCAGCATCCACCAGCGCTCGCCGAACCAGTCGTGGTATTCGCCATACAACTGGTCGCGACCCTCGCGGGTATTGGCGACGACCTGGACGAAATCGCCGATCTGGTCGCCAAACTGCATCAGCACGCGGTATTTCTGCCCGGCCAGCCTGCGCCGGCAATTCTTCTCGCTGCCGTGCTGCTCGCAGCCTTCGACCACGGTGCCCAGTCCCAGGAACACGTCCTCGGCCACCGGCAGGCCCACGGCCTTGAGGTTGGCCAGGGTGGCTTGCTCCAGATGCACCGCGCGGTTGGAGATGTAGAGCACGGTCACGCCCTTGGCCGTGGCGGCCTTGGCGAAATCGACCACGCCGGGCACGGGCTTGGCTTTCTTCTCCGCCACCCATTGGTCCCAGCTGACGTCGTTGTAATCGGTGCCGTCGCGGACCAGTCGCGCCTGGTAGGGCGAGTTGTCCAGCACGGTTTCGTCCACGTCCATCACTACCGCCGGTTTCAGTCCGGTGGCGCGGCTTTCATCCAGCGTGTATCCGCGCTCCTCCGGCGCCAGCGCATCCCAGTACTTTTCCTTCAGTGCTTGGTCCAGGTGGTCGGCGGCGGCACGGAAGGTCTGCTCGCTGAGCGCCCTGTATTCCACCGACGTCTGCACCCAGGCCACGGCGTTGAGGTTGTCGTGGGGTGGGTTGGTGGAAGCTGCCGCCGGAGCAGGAGTTTGCGACGGCGCTGCAGCGACAGGCGTTGCAGCAGTCGCGGGAGCTTCGGTGCGCTTGCAGGCGGACAAGGCAAGGGCGGTGCAGGCGGCGAGGACGAGCAGGCGCATGGATTCGGCTTCAGCAGGGGAACCCGCGCAGTTTACCGGCTGTGGATGACACGAGTGGTTTTGTGGGAGCGGGCTTTTGTGGGAGCGGCTTCCAGCCGCGAGCTCTTGATCCTGCTCTGCAGTTGGACCTCTCTTGTGTGGAACAGGAACAGGAACAAGGCAAAGCAAAGGCAAAGGCTCGCGGCTGGAAGCCGCTCCCACAAAAGCCCGCTCCCACAAAAGCACTCCCACAAAGTCGTTATCCTTGCGCGTTGTTGAAGGAAGCCTGCTTATGGATACGAACGACGAAACCGCGAACCGGGTACTGACGACCGCCGAGGCGCGCGTGCTGGGCTGCCTGATCGAAAAGGAAGCGACCACGCCCGACGCCTATCCGCTGACCGTCAATGCCGCCCAGGTCGCCGCCAACCAGAAGACCGCGCGCGATCCGGTCATGGCCTTGAACGCGGGCGACGTGAACCATGCGCTGCGCCAGCTGGAAGCCAAGGGCCTGGCGAAGCAGGTGTTCTCCTCGCGCGCCGAACGCTACGAACATCGCGCCGACAAGACCCTGGACCTGTCGAAGCAGCAACTCGCCCTGGTCGGCCTGCTGTTGTTGCGCGGTCCGCAGACCGTGCACGAACTGCTGGCGCGCGGCGAGCGCTTGGCCGCGTTCAACGATGCCGAGGACGTGCGCCACCACCTCGACCGCCTGATCCAGCGCCAGCCGGCACTGGTGCAGCAGATCCCGCGCGGCCCCGGCCAGCGCGAAGACCGTTACGTGCATTTGTTGAGCGGTGCCGTGGACGTGGCGGCGGTCACGGCGCGGATCGCATCCTCTTCGTCGTCGTCATCGAATGAAGCCGCATCGCCGGCACTGGAAGCGCGGGTGCGGGCGCTGGAAATCGAAGTGGCGGAACTGCGCGCCACGATCGCGGCGATGCGTGGCGAAACGGATTCCTGATCCGCCATCCAATCGCATAGGGTGGGCCTCGGCCCACCGTCGGGAATCTGGAAAGCTCCGAAGGCGGGCGGCGCGATTTTCCTGGGGAAATTCGCGGCTTCCGTTTGGTGGGCCAAGGCCCACCCTACGTATTGGCAGCTGTCAGAACAGGAAAACCAGGGCCAAGGCCAGCCCCGCATAAATCGCCACGACACACCAGAAATAACGCGGCGATTCCTCGCGCACGACGGTGCGCGCGCCGGGACCCGCCTTGGCCACCACTTCGCCCTTGGCCACGGCGTAGAGCGTGTACAGCGCCAGCAGCGCACCGAGGAACTTGAACATCTCAGGCCGGCCGCTTGCTGCTGCGGAGCAGGAACAAACTGCCCAGCAGCGTCCCGACCAGCGCGCAGGCAAATCCCAGTGCCGCCGCGATCGCGATTTCGAATGGCCACAGATTGTGCGTGGTGGGATCGGCGAAGCTTTCCACCACGACCCGCGCCAGCACCGCCGCCGGTACCGTCGCCGCCACCAGCAGGCAAATCTTCCAGAAACGTCCCAGGCCGAACGCCCGCGCCAGCATCGCCACCACGCCGACCGCGACCAATCCGGGGCCGTACAACGCATTGGGCAAGGACACCTGCGCGTACGGAATCTGCCAGAAATGGAAGCCCACGCCGACAAAGGCGATGAGGAAGGCGATCAGCAACCAGGCGGGACTGGATCGGGTCATGGCATTCGCGTGATCGGTCAACGGGGGCGCCCAGCGTACCGCAGCAGCGATCGGATGCTTGCCGCTTTGTGTAGAGCCGAGCTTGCTCGGCTGCTTTACAGGACGTCGCCGAGGTTGCTCGGTTGCTCTTGGCGCGGGGTCAAAAGCAGCCGAGCAAGCTCGGCTCTACAGAGGTTCGGAATCAGTCGAACAAGGCTTGAATGGCCGCCAGTCCCGCGCTCGCCCGTTCCTTCTTGTTCGCGGCATCGGCTTCCGGATCGGCGCCGTCGCGCTGCAGTTCGGATTGCGGCAGTTCGTCGAGGAAGCGGCTGGGCTTCAGGCGGATGCGGTCGCCGAAGCGGCGCGTCTCGCGGCTGTGGCTGAGGTACAGGCCTTGCTTGGCGCGGGTGATGCCCACGTACATCAGGCGGCGCTCCTCGGCCAGGTTGCCTTCGTCCAGGCTCATCTCGTGCGGCAGGGTGCCGTCCTCGCAGCCGACGATGAACACGTAACGGAATTCCAGGCCCTTGGCCGCGTGCAGGCTCATCAGCCGCACCTGGTTGCCGCCGTCGTCCTTGTCGTTGCGCGACAGCAGCGCCAGTTGCGCGGCCAGGTCGCCGGCGCTGCCGCCGCCGCGCGCGCCCTCGAACCAGTCGGCCAGTTCGTCCAGGTTGCCGCGACGCCGCGCGAACGAAGCCTCGTCCTTGCACTGCGCACGCAATTCGGCCAGCAATCCCGAACGCTCGCTCAGGCGCCGCACCAGCTCCGCCGCCGTGAGCTTGGACGCCTGCGCGCGCAGGTCGCGCAGGATGTCGTTGAACGCGCTCAAGCCGTTGGCCGCGCGCGGCGGCAACGCCTTCAACGCGCCCATCGATTCGGCCGCGCGCGACATCGGCAGGTGCGCGTGCTGGGCCATTTCCGCCAGCTTGGCCAGCGAGGTCGCGCCGACTTCGCGCTTGGGCGATTGCACGGCGCGCAGGAACGCCGCGTCGTCGTCGGGATTGACCACCAATCGCAGCCACGACAGTGCGTCCTTCACTTCCTGGCGTTCCAGGAACGCGGTGCCGCCGGTCAGGTGGTAGGGAATGCGCAGCAGCTGCATCGCCTTTTCCAGCGGCCGCGACTGGTGGTTGCCGCGGAACAGGATGCAGAAATCGCTCCACGGCGCGTCGCGCGCGGTGTGCAGGAAGGAGATCTCGGCGGCGACTTTTTCCGCTTCGTGCTCGTTGTCGCGGCATTCCCAGACGCGGATGCGGTCGCCATCGGGCTGGTCGCTCCACAGCTTCTTGGGGTGTTCGTGCGGGTTGTTGGCGATCAGCGTGTTGGCCGCGCGCAGCACGCGGTTGCTGCAGCGGTAGTTCTGTTCCAGCTTGATGATCTGCAACGCCGGATAATCCTGCGCCATCTGCAGCAGGTTGTCGGGATTGGCGCCGCGCCAGGCGTAGATGCTCTGATCGTCGTCGCCCACGCAGGTGAAGTCGCCGCGCGAGCCGGCCAGCACCTTCAACAAGCGGTATTGCGCGTCGTTGGTGTCCTGGCATTCGTCGACCAGCAGGTAACCGATGCGCTCGCGCCAGGCGGCGGCGATTTCCGCATCGTTCTCCAGCACCTGCACAGGCAAGCGGATCAGGTCGTCGAAATCCACCGCGTTGAAGGTGGACAGGCGCGCCTGGTAGCGCGCATAGAGTTTCGCCGCGTCCTGTTCGCGCGTGGTCTTCGAAGCCGCCAGTGCTTCCTCCGGCGACAAGCCGGCGTTCTTGGCCCGTGAAATCAGGTTCTTCGCCGCTTCCACCGCGTCGTTCTTCGCGCCAGGCATCAGGTCCTTGATCTGCGCGTTGCTGTCGTCGGCGTCGAAGATCGAGAAGCCGCGCTTGAGTCCGACCGACGCGTGCTCGATCTGCAGGAACTTCAGGCCCAGCGCGTGGAAGGTGCACAGGGTCAGGCCTTCGGCCGCATCGCCCTTCAGGCGCTTGCCCAGGCGCTCGCGCATTTCCTTCGCGGCCTTGTTGGTGAAGGTGATGGCGGCGATGCGCTTGGCCGGCATCCGCCCGGACGTCACCAGGTGCGCGATCTTCTCGATGATCACCCGGGTCTTGCCGCTGCCGGCGCCGGCCAGGACCAGTAGCGGGCCTTCACAATGCAAAACGGCGGCGCGTTGGGGGGAGTTGAGACCTTGCATGGAAACCGCCTGCGGGGCTACGCATTGTACTGAAACCGCGAGGCCAGCCGCAGGCCAGGAGTCCTCTGGCCCCGGTAGCGATGGGGTCATGCCCGGATAGCACTGTTACTTGCGTCACTGTCCGGATCGGGATTCCGCCGTCACTCTGGAATGGCGGACACAAGGAAGCATCTGGCTTGCATGTCCGTTGAGGGCGGCGACCGCGAAGAAATCCCTTCATGCGCCGCCTCCATGAACACGCGCGGCCGCACCAATCATTCAAGTCAATCGGGAAGGTAATCAGGATGAAGAAATACACGGCCGTCACGATGCTTGCATTGGTGCTTTCACCTGCGCTGGCCGCGCAACAGGCGAGTCCCCCGCCCTACAAGGCCGAGCTGCAAGGCCCGGTGGAGCGCCCGAGCGCGGGGAATTTCGTCGGTGAGCCCGGCATCTCCCCGGAATTGATGACCGAGGGTTTCCTGGCCGCGCATCCCGACCTGCGCTGGCGCCGCGAAGGCCTGCATGCCTACACGAACAAGCGCTACGACGAAGCCATGCAGTATTTCCTGCGCGCCGCGCGTTACGGCGACAAGCCCGCACAGGCCATGATTGCCGAGATGTACTGGAAAGGCGTCGGCTTTCCGCAGGATCGGGCGCTGGGTTATGCGTGGATGGATCTGGCCGCCGAGCGTTTCTATTCCAACTTCATCATCAAGCGCGAGCAGTATTGGCGATCGCTGGACGAGGCGACGCGCCAGGCCGCCATCGAACGCGGGCAACCGCTGCTTGCCGAATATGGCGATGAAGTGGCCAAGCCGCGGATGGCGAAGATCCTGCGCAAGGAGCGCGGCGTCACCGGCAGCCGGGTCGGTTTCGTCGGCAACCTCGAGATCATTCCCTTCACCGGCCCCAATGCAGGTACCGGCCTGAGCATCCGCGCCGACGAGTATTACGCGCCGAAGTTCTGGCAAGCGGACAAGTATTTCAAATGGCAGGACGAAGTGTGGGACGCGCCTGGCGCGCGCAAGGGCCGCGTGGAAGTGGGCGATGTCGAGCAGGCTGGCAAGCTGTCGCCTTCGCAAGACAAGCCATAGCCTGCCGGCACTCTCAGGAGCATTGCGGTAGAGTCGGCAGGACGCTGACGAAGGGAATGAAGCGATGGGCAGGATGCATGGGCGGAGAGCAGGGTTCGTGGCGATCGGGTTGTTGCATGCGGCGCTTTCGCTGCACGCCATGGCGGCAAGCGCGGAAAAGGAAGTGATCGACCGCAAGGAACAGCGGGTGCTGAGCACTCGCACCTTCCTGAATGCGCATCCCGACATGAAATATCGCCAGGAAGGCTGGGAGGCCTACCAGGCCGGGGACCACGAGCTGGCGATGAAAGGTTTCAGGAAGGCGTCCCGGTATGCGGACAAGGTATCCCAGGCCATGGTGGCCGAGATGCTGTGGAAAGGGCTGGGTGTCCCGGCCGATCCGTCGATGGCCTATGCGTGGGCGGACCTTGCCGCCGAGCGCGGCTATCCGCAGTTCATCCGCCTGCGCGAGCAGTACTGGCGCGACCTGGACGCGGCGCAGCGCGAACGCGCAGTGCGCGACGGGCAGGCGCTGCTTGCGGAGTATGCCGATGCGGCGGCCCGTCCGCGCATGGCGGAATTCATGAAAAAGGCCAGGCAGCGCATACGTCGTTCGGCAAGGTCCGTGAGCGCACCGAAGGAAGTCAGGGTGCCGGATCAGTTCGGAGGAATGATGCGCATCCCGGGCCACCAGTTCTACGATTCCAAATTCTGGGACGCGGAGCAATACCAGGCCTGGCAGGATGCGGTCTGGAAGAATCCGCCGCAGGGCACGGTCGACGTGGGTGGTGTGGAGCAGGTTGCGCCACCGAAGGAATGACCACGCCAGTGGCGCGGCGATAGAATTGGTTCATGGCCAAGCTCTATTTCTACTACTCGGCGATGAACGCCGGCAAGACCACGACGCTGTTGCAGTCGGCGCACAACTATCGCGAGCGCGGCATGCGGGTGATGATCCTGACCCCGCGCCTGGACCATCGCGCCGGCAGCGGCACGGTGGCGTCGCGGATCGGATTGAGCGCGGCGGGCATCGCGTTCGATCGCGACGCGGACCTGGAGCGATTGGCCGGCGACGATATCGCCGCGCACGGCAAGCTCGATTGCGTGCTGGTGGACGAGGCCCAGTTCCTGTCGCGCGCGCAGGTCTGGCAGTTGAGCGAAGTCGTGGACCGGTTGCGCATCCCGGTGCTCTGTTACGGGCTGCGCACCGACTTCCGCGGCGAGTTGTTCGAGGGCAGCCAGTACCTGCTGGCCTGGGCCGACGAACTGACCGAGATCAAGACCATCTGCCACACCGGCAAGAAGGCGACCATGACCGTGCGCGTGGATGCGCAGGGCCGCGCGGTGCAGGACGGGCCGCAGGTGGAGATCGGCGGCAACGAACGCTACGTGTCGGTCAGCCGGGCCGAATACAAGAAGATCGCGCGCGGTGAAGGCAGCATCGATCCGTTGCAGACTTCGTTGTCGTTCTCCCTGTAGGAGCGCCCATGGGCGCGAGCTCTTGATCTTCTCGCGAACGGAACGAAAAGCTCGCGCCCATGGGCGCTCCTACACCGAGTCCTGGTCTTCAGCCGCAGGCCGCGCGGATCGCCAGCGCTTCGCGGGTGATCACGCCGCCATCGGGGCGGGCGGTGCGCAGCTCCTCGATCAACGCATCGAGGTCATGCCTTGCGCGCTCGTGTTGGCCGATGCGGCAGCGCGCTTCGCCGGCATAAGCCCGCGCAAGCCAGTGCAGCTTGGGGGTCTCGCTTCCGGCTCCCGGATGCAGGGCCAGCGCGTCCAGTCGCTTCAAGGCGACGTCGGCGTGGCCGGTGCGGGCGAGTTGGCGGGCCATGGAGAGTTCGGCGACCAGGGTGTTGGGGTTTTCCGCGCCGTAACCCACCCGGGTCAGCTTGACCGCGCGATCGAAATGGACGGCGGCTTCGGCGGATTTTCCCTGGCTGGCCAGTACTTCACCGATCATGCGGTCGGTATCGCCGACCAGCGCATGACTGGCGCCATATTGCGCGGCGCGCAGTGCCCGCGATTCATGCAGGGCCTTGAGCGCTTCGTCTTCACGCCCGGCCGCGTGCAGGACCATGCCGTAGACGAACAGGCCGCCCGGCAGGTTCTGCGAACCATTCGGGCCGCGCCAGATGCGCACCGCCCGACCGACATCGGCGACCGCTTCATCGATGCGCCCGCGTTGCCAGGCGATCACGCCGCGGGTATTCCACGCCAATCCGGTTTCGCGATGGGCCGGACCCAGGGATTTCTCGGTCAGCTCCAGCAGCGGGACGATCTGCTGTTCCGCCTTGGCGTAATGCTCCAGGTCGACCTGCAACGCGACCAGCTGCCTGCGTATGCCCAGGGTGACCGGGTGTTGTTCGCCATGGATCTCCTCGGCGATGGCCAGCGCGTCCTGGAAGGTGGCCTGCGCCGTGGCGGTGTCGCCGCGGGCCCGGAACAGGCGCCCCCGGCTGTCCTGGATAGTCGCCGCCAGCGCATTGCGGCTGCCGACATATTTATGCAGATGGGCCAGGGCCCGGTCGTAGCCGGCCAGGGCCTGGTCGCTGCGGCCCAGGTCGTAGTCGACCAGGGCCAGGTCATACAGGTTCTCGGCAATGCCGGCCTGGTTCTTCAGCGTGCGGCGCAAGGCCAGCGAGCGTCCATACAACTGCTGCGCGGCCTGGCGTTCGCCGATCACCCGACGACAGCGCCCGTACTGGGACAGGAAGTCGGCTTCCTGCAATGGCATCTGCGAGGCGATACGGGAAAGGCCGGCTTCGGCGGGAGCCATCGTGGCCAGGCAGTCGCGCGCACGATCCAGCAGGTAGAGCACGCGACCGCGTTCGGTCACCGCCTCCAGCTTGAGCGCCGGTGGCACCGAGGCGAGCTGGGCCAGCAGTGCGTCCTGGCGTTCCAGCAACTGCAGCGCCTCCTGGTAATCGCCCAGGCCGATGCGCAGGCGCGCGATCACGCCCAGCAGTTCGGCGTGGGCCAGCGGCTGCCCGGCCAGCTCGCGCTCGCCGCGGCGTTCGCCGGCGACCAGCAGCTTGCGCGCATCGAAGATATTGCCCTGCTGGGCCACGCCGGCGTTGTCGAACAGGCCGATCACGAAATCCTGCATGGCCTGGGCGCGCGCGGTTTCGCGCATGGCCTGGCGACTTTGCCAGACGCTGGCGGTCAGCGCGGCCAGCAACAGACAGCCGGTCACGCCGCCAAAGGCCAGTGCCCAGCGATGGCGCGTAGCGTATTTGCGCAGGCGGTAACCCCAGCTCTGCGGCCGTGCCTGTACCGGACGGCCTTGCAGGTGCCGTTGCAGGTCCTGCGACAAGGCTTCGACCGAGACATAGCGCTGCTCGGGTTGCTTGGCCAGCGCCTTGAGCACGATGTTGTCCAGGTCGCCGCCCAGCCGCCGCGCCTGGCGCCGCGCCTCCGGGCTGTTGTCGCGATTGCCGTCGGTGGCGCGCTGCGAGGCGATCGACGGCTTCAGCGGCTCGACCGCGAGGATCGCCTGTTCCCACTCGGCGTCGGTCTGCCGGCGCAACCGGTAAGGCTTGGTCCCGGCCAGCAGTTCGTACAGCACCACGCCCAGCGAATACACGTCGGTCATGGTCGTGACCAGTTCGCCACGGACCTGTTCCGGCGCCGCGTAATGCAGGGTGAAGGCGCGCACCTCGGTGCGCGATTGGGTGACCGCCGGCTCGGGATCGTCCAGCAGCTTGGCGATGCCGAAATCGAGCAGGCGCACTTCGCCGGTGGGCGTGACCAGGATGTTGGAAGGCTTCAGGTCGCGGTGCACGATGAGGTTGGCGTGGGCGTGGCTGACCGCTTCGCAGACCTGCAGGAAAAGCTTGAGCCGCGTATCCACCGACAGGCCGTGGACCAGGCAATAGTCGGTGATGGGGATGCCTTCCACGTATTCCAGGGCCAGGTACGGCTGGCCTTCGCCGCCGGTGCCCGCATCCAGCAGGCGCGCGATGTTGGGGTGGGCCAGGCGCGCCAGGATTTCGCGCTCGCGACTGAAGCGCAGGCGCAGGTTGGGGTCGGCCAGGCCGGGACGCAGCAATTTCAGCGCGACCTTGCGCTGGTACAGGCCATCGGCGCGCGCGGCCAGCCAGACCATGCCCATGCCGCCTTCGCCCAGCAGGACTTCCATGCGGTACGGCCCGACCAGGGTGCCGACCTGCGGCTGCCCCGGCTTGTCCAGCAGCGGCTTGTCCATGAAGTCGCCGCGGTCGTCTTCCAGCGCCAGCAACCGCTCCAGTTCATCGACGACGTCCGGATCCTGTTCGCGCAGGAGTTGCAGTTGCGTCAGGCGCGCCTGCGGTTCCAGCTCAAGCAGCACGTCGAGCAGCGGCGACAGGCGTTTCCAGCGTTCGACATCCATCGGGTGGCGCTCGCCGGGGCCGGCTCAGTCTTCCTGCATCGCCGACATCAGGAACAAGCGCGCCTTCTGCCAGTCGCGGCGGATGCTGCGCTCGGAACGTTGCAGGAGTTCGGCGATTTCCAGTTCCGACAGGCCGGCGAAGTAACGCATCTCCACCACCTGGGCCAGGCGTTCGTCGGCGCTGGCCAGCTTGTCCAGCGCATCGTTCAGGGCCAGGGTGTCCTCGTCCAGGCGCACCGGGCCTTCCACGTCCTCGGGAATCTCGGCGACGCGCTTGAGGTCGCCGCCGCGCTTGCGCGCCAGGCGGTTGCGCGCGTAGTCCACCACCACGCTGCGCATCGACGAGGCGGCATAGGCGAAGAAGTGCGCGCGGTCGTCGAACTTGGCGTTGCCGCTGCTGCCGATCAGCTTCAGGTAGGACTCGTGGACCAGCGCGGTCGCGTCCAGGGTGTAGCCATGTTGTCCCGACAACTGGCGGCGGGCCATGGTGTGCAGCTCCTGGTAAAGCGTGGACAGCACATGGTCCAGCGCGATGCGATCGCCGCTGCGCGCCGAATCCAGCCATACGGTGATGTCCGCTGCGTCCGCCATCGACTTGCTCCATGAAATCCGGGGGGAAATATAGCCTTAAATGCCGCCAGCCGGGCCGCTCAGCGCTGGCAGTGGCCGCACCAGACGCTGGCGCGCTGGCCGATATCGGCGGATCTGAGCGGGCGGCCACAGTTCGGACACGGCAGTCCGCCACGGCCATAGGCGGAGAGTTCCTGCACGAAATACCCGGGCGCGCCGTCGGGACTGATGAAGTCGCGCAAGGTGGTGCCGCCGCGGGCGATGGCCTGGCCGAGGATTTCCTTTACCGCATCGGCCAGGGTCACGTAGCGCTCGCGCGAAACCTTGCCGGCCGCGCGCAAGGGCGAAATGCCGGCCCGGAACAGACTTTCGGCGGCATAGATATTGCCCACGCCGACCACGACACGCTGGTCCATCAGGAAGGTCTTCACCGGCGCCTTGCGTCCGCGGCTGCGTTCGAACAGGTAATCACCGTTGAAAGTCCCGCCGCCGAACTCCTCCGACAGCGGTTCAGGTCCCAGCGCTTGCAGCAGTTCATGAACCTGGCCGGCAGGCTGCCACAGCAGGCAGCCGAAACGGCGTGGATCGTTGAAGCGCAATACGCGGCCGCCAGCGATGGCGATGTCGACATGATCGTGCGTTGTGACCGGAGTGTTCTCCGGCAGCACACGCAGGCTGCCGCTCATGCCCAGGTGCAGCAGCGCGCTGCCGGCCTTCGTGTCGATCAGCAGGTACTTGGCGCGACGGCGTACCGCGTCGATGCGCTGCCCGGGTAGCGTCTCGACCACGTCGTAGGGAATCGGCCAACGCAGGTCCGGGCGGCGCAGCACGACGTGGCGGATGCGCTTGCCCACGAGGTGCGGGTCAAGGCCGCGGCGCGTGGTTTCGACTTCAGGCAGTTCGGGCATGGGGGGGCTGGGGCGAGGAGTGAGGAACGAAGAGGGAAAAGGGAAGAGCGTAATCGCTTTTGCTCGTCATTCCCGCGCAGGCGGGAATCGCTCTTGCTTCACTGCTTTTGTTTTATAGATCCAGACTCGCTCGGCTCTACAAAGCAGGAGCGGTTCCCGCCTGCGCGGGAACGACGAACGAAGAATCACCCGCCACTGGCCGAATACGCATCGCCTTCCCGGCGAACTCTCAGCGGCCCGCCATAGGCTTGCGAAAGCAGTTCCGAGGTCAGCACGTCCGCGCGTGCGCCGTCGGCCAGCACGCGGCCGGCGCGCAGCAGGATCACCCGGTCGATCTCGGCAATGATTTCCTCAAGATGGTGGGTGACCAGCACCAGGGTGATGCCTTGCCCGGCGAGCTTGCGCAACAGTTGCAGGAAGTCGCGTTGCGCCACCAGGTCCAGCCCCGCGGTCGGTTCGTCCAGCAGCAGGGCTTGCGGGCGATGCACCAGCGCGCGGGCGATCAGGATGCGGCGCAGTTCGCCGGTGGACAATTCGGCTACCCGTCGCTGGGCCAGTCCGGACGCATGCGCCTGGGCCAGGGCCTCGCCTGCACGTTCGCGCATCGCCGCGGTCACTTCCAGATCCGGCGGCAGCACGAAGCTGGCGAAGAAGCCGGTCAGCACCGCCTCCTCCGCGACCAGCCCCGGCATCTCCAGCAAATCGCGGCCCAGCTCGCCGGTGACCACGCCCAGTTGCGTGCGCAGCTCGTTCACGTTCCAGCGATCCCGGCCCATCACCTTCACCGGCGATTCGCCCTCGCGCGCCAGCGGGTACAGCTCGCGGTTGATCAGCTTGATGAAGCTGGACTTGCCGCAGCCATTGGGTCCGAGGATCGCGGTGTGCTGGCCGGCGACGATGCGCAACGACAGCGCGTGCAGCACCGCCGCATCGCCCCGGACCACGGTGGCGCGGTCGAGCTCGATCAGGGCTTGGGAAAGTGGAGCGGATGAGGTTGCGGCGGAGGGTAGTGTCATGCGGGAAGGCAATGGGTTCGGTGAGTGCAGGCCTGGTGGCGTGGAAGCGAGGCCAGGCAGGGACGGCGGGTGAAAACTTTTGCAGCGGGCCTCATTATGGCCAGGTCGGCGCCGGGACCGTGGTGCCCACCGCGCCATTGGAGCCCGCAATGCCTGATTTCCTGTTCGACTTCCTGTCCGTGCATTGATGGCGAAGACCCATCTTTTGCGCGGTAGGAGCGCCCCATGGGCGCGAGCTCTTGTCGCTTTAACAAAGAAAGAGCTCGCGCCCGTGGGGCGCTCCTGCGTGTTGTTCGTGGCCTTGTTGCCGGCGATTGCCTTTGCCCAGGTCGACGCCACCAGCGACTACCTGGCGCGCATGGACACTGATGCCGATGGGCGCGTCAGCGTGGACGAATTCCTGGACTGGATGAGTTATGCCTTCGATGCGCGCGATACCAATCGCGATGGCGTGCTGAGCGCGGACGAGTTGCCCGGCGGGAAAGGCCAGGCCATCACCCGCGTCCAGCATCGCGAGCGGCTGGCGGCCACTTTCAGGAAACAGGACGTCAACCGCGATGGTTTCCTCAGCGCCAGGGAACTGGCCGCGCCGCCACAATAGTGGGAGCGCCTCTTGTGGGAGCGGCGTAAGCCGCGAGCTTTTGCTTTAGAGCAAGATCAAGAGCTCGCGGCTTACGCCGCTCCCACAAAAGCCGCTCCTGCAAAATGTCGCCCCCACAAAAAAGCGCCGACCCTTGCGGATCGGCGCCGAGGAAACCGGACCGGAGTCCGGGTGACGCAGGGGAACTACTTGGTGATATCGACGTCCTTGGTTTCCGGCAGGAACAAGGTGCCGATCACCAGGGTCATCGCCGCGATCACGATCGGATACCACAGGCCCTGGTAGATATTGCCGCTGGCCACGACCATGGCGAAGGCGATGGTCGGCAGGAAGCCACCGAACCAGCCGTTGCCGATGTGGTACGGCAGCGACATCGAGGTATAGCGGATCTTGGTCGGGAACAGTTCCACCAGCCAGGCCGCGATCGGGCCGTAAACCATGGTCACGTAGATCACCAGGATCGACAGCAGCACCAGCAGCATCGGCTTGTTGATGCGTTCCGGGTCGGCCTTCGCCGGATAGCCATGCTCGGCCAGGCTGGCCGACAAGGCCTTGCCGAAATCGCCCGACCGGGTCTTGAACGCGGCCGCTTCCATGCCGCCGCCTTCGAACGCCGCCACCGTCGCGTCGCCCACCTGGATGTGGGCGATGGTGCCGGGCGCCGCATCCTGGTTGGAGTAGGTCACGCCGGACTTGGCCAGCGCGGCCTTGGCGATGTCGCAGCTGCTGGTGAAGACCTTCTTGCCGACCGGGTCGAACTGGAACTTGCAGGTCGCCGGATCGGCCACCACCACCACCGGGCTGGACGCGACCGCTTCTTCCATCGCCGGGTTGCCGTAGTGGGTCAGGCCCTTGAAGATCGGGAAGAAGGTCAGCGCGGCGATCAGGCAGCCGCCCATGATGATCGGCTTGCGGCCCACCTTGTCCGACAGCCAGCCGAAGAAGATGAAGAATGGCGTGCCGATGACCAGGCTGCCGGCGATGAGCAGATTGGCCGTGGTGCCGTCGATCTTCAGGGTCTGGGTGAGGAAGAACAGCGAGTAGAACTGGCCCGCGTACCAGATCACCGCCTGGCCCGCGGTCGCGCCCAGCAATGCCAGCAAGGCGATCTTGCCGTTGCGGGAGAAGAAGCTCTCGCTGATCGGCGCCTTCGACAGCTTGCCGTTGTCCTTCATTTCCTGGAACAGCGGCGATTCGCTCAACTGCATGCGGATCCACACCGACACGCCCAGCAACACCACCGAGACCAGGAACGGAATGCGCCAGCCCCATTCCTCGAACGCCTCGGTGCCCAGGGCGAAACGGCAGCCCAGGATCACCAGCAGCGACAGGAACAGGCCCAGCGTCGCGGTGGTCTGGATGAAGCTGGTGTACAGGCCGCGCTTGCCGTTGGGGGCGTGCTCGGCGACGTAGGTCGCGGCGCCGCCGTACTCACCGCCCAGGGCCAGGCCCTGCAGCATGCGCAGCCCGATCAGGATGATCGGCGCGGCCACGCCGATACTGGCGTAACTGGGCAACACGCCGACCAGGAACGTCGACAGGCCCATGATCACGATGGTGACCAGGAAGGTGTACTTGCGTCCGATCATGTCGCCGAGGCGGCCGAACACCAGCGCGCCGAACGGACGCACCGCGAAGCCGGCGGCGAAGGCGAGCAGGGCGAAGATGAAGGCGCTGGCCGGGTTCAACGCCGAGAAGAACTGGGCGGCGATGATCGCGGCCAGCGATCCGTACAGGTAGAAGTCGTACCACTCGAAGACCGTTCCCAGGCTGGAGGCGAAGATGACCTTCTTGTGGCTTGCGGTCAGCGGCTTGGCGGGCACCGCGCCGTTTGCTGTTGTCGTGGACATGAGGGCTCCCCTTAGAAGCTGTATTTGGTGGTGAACTGGACGCGCCGGATGTCGCCCTTGCGGCCATCCTCGATCTCGCGCACGCCGTACATCAGCTCGGCGCCGACATCGACCTTGGGCATTGGCGTGTAGAACATGTTGGCGCGGAGGGACTGCACGCTCTTGGTCACCAGCGGACCGGTGATCGAGTCGTCGTTGTCGTAATCGCTGCGCGCGTAGATCAGGTTGGTGCGCAGCTTCGGGGTGAACGCATGGCGCCAGCCGACGTAACCGGCCATCACGCCGGTGGTGTCGAGGCTGCCATCGCTGGCATCGGCGGCGGCGTCGCCGGTGATGCCCAGGCCGACATAGCGGGAAATGCCTTCGCCGGCGGTGAGCTGGTAGTGCAGGTTGTCGCTGCCGCCCATCACCCACTTGCCGCCCAGGGTCAGGCCGCCACCGACCTGGCCGTCATCGAAACCGGGGCGGTCGATCTTGAGTTGCCGCACCAGGCCGGCGACGCCGAAGCTGCCCCAGCCGCCCTTCCAGTTGTAGCGCAGGGTCAGGTCGGGCATCGCGCCGCGATCGGACGAGGCGCCGTTGACCAGGGTGGTTTCCGGATTTTCCAGGGAGGCGCTGAAGCCGCCGTTGGTGTAGCGGATCTGCGCCTGGCGCACGAAGACCACGCCATCGGTCGGGCCGACGAAGTCGGCGGCTTCCGGAATCGAGGCCGCATCCATGAAGTTGGACCAGGTCTGGCCGGCCAGCCAGTTGTTCCAGTACATGTAGGCGTGGCGCAAAGTCACGCCATAGGTGTTGGTGGCGTTCTGGTTGCCCAGCGAGTTGCCGAAGAAATCCATCTCCACCAGTGCCCCGGCCTTGTCGCCGTTTTCGGCGACGTGGTCCACGCCCAGGTTGAAACGCGAGAATTTGGCGTGGGCGTTGTAGTCCACGCCGGATTGTTCGCCGGAACCGCCGGCGCCATGCACCGGGGTCTGTCCCGGCAGGTACAGCGCGCGGCCGGTGGCGTCGTCGGCCAGCTGGCCGTCGCCGGTCTGCGTGGCCAGGAAGTCGGCCTTGATGAAGCCGCCGTACTTGAAGGTGGTGCCGGCGACGGCGCCCGGAGTGAGCGAGGTGGCCTGGATCGGTTGCTTGCCGGCCGGCGCCGTGGGCGCCTGCGTCTGCGCGGCCTTGACTTCGCTGACCTGCGCCCGGGTCTCGGCGATCGTGGTTTGCTGTTGTTGCTGCGAAGACAGCAGCGCCTGGATCTGTTGTTCCAGATGGGCGACGCGCGCCTCCAGTTCCTTTTCCTTCGCGGTTTCGGCGAAGGCCATGCCCGGCGCGATCAGGGCGACGAACAGTGCCGCGGCCAGAGGCCTTCGCGACATCGATGCAAAGCGTTTGCTCATTACCCCTCTCCCGGTAGTGCTGGAATCAATCGACTGGAATGAATTGGCTGGAATGTGGTTTGTCGGCTTGAACGGACCGACTTGAACGGGCCGGCATGAATCAACCGCGCCGAAGACACGGCAAACCGGAGACTGCGCGCCGCTTGCCGCCGCGCCTATTCGCCATTAGTCGCAATCACCGGCGATTACGACCATGGTCTAAGCTCGATGTTGCATGGCGTCATGCCTGAATGCGTAAACTTGAGGCGTCGCTGCGCGCTCGCCCGCGCCACCCGCCCGTTCCGCATCAGCAAGGAGAACCCCATGTCCGACCTGTATCCCGTCAAGCCCGAATTCGCCGCCAAGGCGCGCATCGACCGCGACGGCTACCAGCGCGCCTGGCGCGAGTCGGTCGAACAGCCGGACAAATTCTGGGGCGAAGTCGCCCAACGCCTGGACTGGTACGTCCCGCCGACGCGGATCAAGGACGTCAGCTTCAAGCTGGAAGACTTCCACATCCGCTGGTTCGCCGATGGCGTACTGAATGCCAGCGTCAATTGCCTGGACCGGCAGCTGGAAAAGCGCGGCGACAAGATCGCGTTGCTGTTCGAACCCGACAGCCCCGACGCGCCGGCCCAGCGCATCACCTATCGCGAGTTGTACGAGCGCACCTGCAAGCTGGCCAATGCCTTGCGCAGCCTGGGCGTGCAGAAGGGCGACCGGGTCACCATCTACCTGCCGATGATTCCCGACGCGGCCGTGGCCATGCTGGCCTGCGCGCGCATCGGCGCGATCCACTCGGTGGTGTTCGGCGGCTTCGCCGCCAATTCGATTGCCGACCGCGTCGCCGATTGCGCCAGCAAATTGATCATTACCGCCGACGAGGGCCTGCGCGGCGGCAAGAAGGTGCCGTTGAAGGCGAACGTGGATGCCGCGCTCAAGTTGCCCGGCACCAACAGCGTGGAAACCGTGCTGGTCGTGCGCCATACCGGTGGCGCGGTCGACATGCAGATGCCGCGCGACCGCTGGTTCGATGCGGTGGTCGATTCGCAACCGGCGCAGTGCGAACCCGAGCGCATGAACGCCGAGGATCCATTGTTCATCCTCTACACCTCCGGCTCCACCGGCAAGCCCAAGGGCGTGCTGCATACCACCGCGGGCTATCTGCTGTTCTCGGCCTACACCCACGAGGCGGTGTTCGACCTGCGCGAGGACGACATCTACTGGTGCACCGCCGATGTCGGCTGGGTCACCGGCCACAGCTATATCGTCTATGGCCCGCTGGCCAACGGCACCACCACGATGATGTTCGAAGGCGTGCCCAACTATCCCAACGTATCGCGTTTCTGGGAAGTCATCGACAAGCACCAGGTCACCATCTTCTACACCGCGCCCACCGCGATCCGCGCGCTGATGCGCGAAGGCGAGGAGCCGGTGAAACGGACTTCGCGCCAATCGTTGCGTCTGCTCGGCAGCGTCGGCGAACCGATCAACCCGGAAGCCTGGCGCTGGTATTACGACGTGGTCGGCGACGCGCGTTGCCCGGTGGTCGATACCTGGTGGCAGACCGAGACCGGCGGCATCATGATCTCGCCGTTGCCCGGCGCCATCGACCTCAAGCCCGGCTCGGCCACGCTGCCGTTCTTCGGCGTGCAACCGGCGCTGGTCGATGCCAACGGTACTGTCCTGGAAGGCGCCGGCGAAGGCAACCTGGTGTTGCTGGACTCGTGGCCGGGGCAGATGCGCAGCGTGTACGGCGATCCCCAGCGCTTCATCGATACCTACTTCCGCACCTATCCCGGCACCTATTTCAGCGGCGACGGCTGCCGCCGCGACGAGGACGGCTATTACTGGATCACCGGCCGGGTCGATGACGTGATCAACGTCAGCGGCCACCGCATCGGCACCGCCGAAGTGGAAAGCGCATTGGTGCTGCATCCCAAGGTCGCCGAGGCGGCGGTGGTCGGCTTCCCGCACGACCTCAAGGGCCAGGGCATCTACGCCTACGTCACCCTGGTCGCCGGCGAAGCGCAGACCGAGGAGTTGCAGAAGGAGCTGGTGGCGCACGTGCGCAAGACCATCGGCCCGACCGCGACCCCCGACCACCTGCAATGGGCGCCGAGCCTGCCGAAGACCCGCTCCGGCAAGATCATGCGCCGGATCCTGCGCAAGATCGCCGAGAACGCGCCGGAGCAGCTGGGCGACATTTCGACCCTGGCCGATCCGTCGGTGGTGGAGTCGCTGGTCGCCGAACGCAAAGTGAAATGAAGCTCGACAGCAGGATCAAGAGCAAATCCCCCCTGGCCCCCCTTTTTCAAAGGGGGGAATCATGGAGCGGACGGTTGCGATCGTATGCTGCCAGTTCACGCAATAACCAGGAGGCGCTTCTGTCATGCGCCTTTTTTGCTTTCCCCCCTTTGGAAAAGGGGGGCAGGGGGGATTTGCTCTCAGCTCTGTCCCACGATCTTCCGCCAGATGACCTCGATCACCGCGTCCGTTTCCAGCAACACCTGCCGATCGTCAAAACGCAGCACCTCCAGGCCGAGACTGCGCAGATGCGCATCGCGGATCGCGTCACGGGTGCGTCCGTCCGCAGTGAAATGCTGCGAACCATCCACCTCGATTACCAATTTGGCCGCCGGGGCGTAGAAATCCACGATGAAAGCACCGATGGGTTTTTGCCGATAGAACTGCACGCCTCCGATCTGTTTCCTGCGCACACGGAACCACAGCCGCTGCTCGGCATCGGTCATGCCGGCACGCAGCCTGCGGGCGAATTTCTTCAGGTGTCGGTTGTATTCCAGCATGCAGGCAGTACAGCCTTTCTACCTGCGTGCCCGGAATCAGCAAATGGCGTGCCGCATCGTAGGGAAAATGCGTTTTCCGGTGACTTGACCCCGGTTCTTCCCCCTTTGGAAAAGGGGGGCAGGGGGGATTTGCTCTCTGCGAGGCATTGCCCGTGACCACCCTGCTCATCGCCGACGACCATCCCCTGTTCCGCGAAGCGCTGCGTGGCGCCGTGCAGCGGGTGATGCCAGGGGTAAAGCTGCACGAGGCCGACAGCGTCGATGCGCTGTACGCGCTGGTCGAGGCGCATGCGGATGCCGACCTGTTGTTGATGGACCTCAACATGCCGGGCGCGCACGGTTTCAACGCCCTGGTCCATCTGCGCGCGTTGCATCCGCAGCTTCCCGTGGTCGTCGTTTCCGCCCGCGAGGAACCCGGGGTGATGCGACGCGCGCTGGACCACGGGGCCCTGGGTTTCATTCCCAAGTCCGCGTCTTCCGACACCATCGGCGAGGCCATCGGCCAGGTCCTGGAGGGCGAGCGCTGGGCGCCGCTGGAAGCGCTGGCCGCGCCGGGCATCGGCCGCGATGAACATGAAGTGGCGCAGCGCCTGCGCGAACTCACCCCGCAACAGTTCCGCGTGCTGCAGATGCTCGGCGTGGGTCGTTTGAACAAGCAGATCGCCTACGACCTGGGCGTGTCCGAAGCGACCATCAAGGCCCACGTCACCGCGATCCTGCGCAAGCTCGGCGTGACCAATCGCACCCAGGCGGTGCTGATGGCCGGCCGCCTGTCGGTGGATCCGGATACGCTGGTATTGCCACCGGAAGAACAGGACTAGAAAGGACTCTTGTAGGAGGGGCTTCAGCCCCGACGCTCTTCAACCAAAAGCTTCGGGGCTGAAGCCCCTCCCACAACAGTCTCTCCCACAAAAATCCTTCTTCCAATCACGCCGTAAGCGCCTGGTGATACGCGGCCAGGAAGGCGCGCAGCGAGGCCGGCTTCACCGGTTTGGTCAACAGCCGGTAACCGCGTTCGCGCGCGAGTTGTTTCAGTTCATCGCGGCCGTCTGCGGTCAACAGCGCGCCGGCGACGGGGACGGGACTGGCGGCACGCAACGCGTCCAGCGTCTCCAGGCCATCCAGGCGGTCGTGCAGGTGGTAATCGACCAGCATCACCGCCGGCATCGTGGCGATTTTCTGCAGGGCCTCGTCCACGGTCGCGGCGGTGACCACCTCCACTCCCCAGCGCCCCAGCAAGGCGCGCATGCCGTCGAGGATCTCGTGGTCGTTGTCCACGCACAGCACCCGCAAACCGGCCAGGGAATCGACTGCGCGCAAGGCGGGCCTCGGCTCATGCGCGGGGGTGGTGGCCCGCGCCGCGCGCGGGACCGTGATCGAGAACATGCTGCCGTGATCGACCAGGCTGAGCGCGCCCAGGTCGTGGCCCAGCAGGCGCGAGATGCGCTGGCAGATGGACAGCCCCAGCCCCAGCCCCTGCTCGCCCCAGTCGAACGGCTGCGGATAACGGTGGAACTCGTCGAATATCTGCCGCATGTGGTGTTCGGGAATGCCCGGGCCGGTATCCCACACCTGCAATTCCAGGTTCGCGCCGCGCCGACGCATGCCCAGCACGATGCGGCCGCTGCGGGTGTAGCGCAGCGCATTGGCGATGAAGTTCTGCAGTACCCGGCGCAACAGCCGGCGGTCGCTGCGCACCGCCAGCGTGGAGGCATGCACGCGCAGGTCCAGGCCGCGGCCCGCGGCGACCGGCGCGTATTGCGCGGCGAGCTCGCGCAGCAGCGCGCCGGCATCGAAATCGCCGATCTGGGTATGCAGGCCGCCGGCATCCAGTCGCGAGACGTCCAGCAAGCCATCCAGCAATTCCTCGGCCGCGCGCAGCGAGGCATCGACCCGCTCGGCCAGATGGCGTTGTTCGCCGGGTTCTTCGCTGTCGCGCAAGGCCGAGGTGAACAGTCGCGCGGCATTCAACGGCTGCAGCACGTCGTGGCTGATCGCGGCCAGGAAGCGCGTCTTCGATTGCTGCGCGGCCTCGGCTTCGCGGCTGCGGTCGGCCACGCGCTGCTCAAGGTTCTCGTTGGCTTCGAGCAAGGCGGTCTCGACGCGCTTGAAGTCGGTGATGTCGTTGTAGCTGGTGACGTAGCCGCCGCCGGGCAGCGGTTGACCGCGCATCTCGACCACGCTGCCATCGCTGCGCACGCGTTCGAAGATATGCGGCGAGCCGGTGCGCATGTACTCGATGCGCTTGGCGACTTTTTCCTCGGCATCGCCTTCGCCCAGGTCGCCGCGTTCGGCGTTGTAGCGGATCAGGTCGGCCACCGGCCTGCCGACGTAAAGCATGCCCAGCGGATAGCCGAACATGCGCTGGTAGCCACGGTTCCACGCCACCAGGCGCATGTCGGGATCGACCACGCTGATTCCGGCGCTGATGTTCTCCAGCGTGGCCGAGAGGATGTCGCGGTTGAAGCGCAGCTCCTGCCCGGCTTCATCCAGCACCGCCACCACTTCGGCCAGTTCCATGCCCGAGCCGCGCAGCACGCTGGTCAGCACCAGTCGCGCCGACGCCGCGCCGATCGAGGCGGCCAGCAGGCGCTCGGTGAACTGCACCCAGGCGCGATCGGCGACCGCGGTCGGGTGCAGTTCGCGCTGCAGGGTGGCGGCCTGTTCGGCGAAGGCGCGGCGGGCATGACGCTCGCCGACGATGCGTTCGGCCAGCGACAGCAAGTCGGAGACTTGCACGTTGCCCGGCCATTCGCCGGCGACCAGGGCCTGGCGCCGTGCGTACGGATCCAGGAACGGAGCGATGCGCAGGCGCTCGTCGACGCTGGGGCGCCAGCGCGCGGAGACCAGCATCATCGTCCCGGTATTGAGCAGCAGCGACCAGAACGTGCCATGGGTCAGCGGATCCCAGCCGGTCAGGTTGAACAACTGCTGCGGCCGCAGCCACGGGATATCGAATGGACCGGTCCGCAGCCACTCCGGACCCAGCCAGCCGGAGGCCGACAGGGTCGGCAGCAGCAGCGTGTAGATCCAGGTGGCGAAGCCGACCGCCATGCCGATTTCCACCCCGCGCCGGCTGGCGCCGCGCCAGTACAGGCCGCCGATCAGCCCGGGCGCGAACTGGGCGACCGCGACGAACGCGATCAGGCCGTACGAGGCCAGCGAATTGCTGTTGCCGCTATAGCGGTAATAGAGATACGCGCACAGCGCCAGCATCAGGATCGCGATACGCCGGATCCACAACACGCGCGTGGCCACGTCGGCTTCGGCATGGCGCTCGGCCCAGCCGCGACGCAGCAGCACCGGCATCACCAGGTCGTTGCTGACCATGGTGGAGAGGGCGATGCTGGCCACGATCACCATGCCGGTGGCCGCGGAAAAACCGCCGACATAGGCCACCAGCGCCAGCGCGTTGTTGCCCGCGGTCAACGGCAGCGCCAGCACGAAGGTGTCGCTGGCCACGCCGCCATCGCCGAACATGGCCACGCCGGCGGTAGCGATCGGCACCACCATCACCGAGATCAGCACCAGGTAAACGCCGAACAGCCAGCGCGCCTTGCGGATGTCGCCCACCTCGCTGCATTCCACCACCGCCACATGGAACTGGCGCGGCAGGCAGACGATGGCCAGGAAACCGAGCAGGGTCTGGGTGAAGAAACCCACCGGCGGCGCGTTCTCGAACAGCACGCGCGCCGATTCGCCCACATGCCGCACCTGTCCGCCCAGCCACAGGTAGGCGAACACGCCGACCGCGATCATCGCCAGCAGCTTGATCAGCGATTCCAGGGCGATGGCCAGCATCATGCCGTGGTGGTGTTCGGTCGCATCCACCTGGCGGGTGCCGAACAACGCCGCGAACAAGGCCATCAACAACGCCACGTACAGCGCCGGGTCGGTGAAGAAGCCGGTGTTGCCGGCGCCCTGGCCGGTCAGCACGCCCAGGCTCAAGGCCACTGCCTTGTACTGCAGGGCCAGGTACGGAACGATGCCGATCAGCGCGATCACCGTGACCAGCGCCGCCAGCCGCCGCGAACGGCCGTAGCGCGAGGAAATGAAATCGGCGATGGACACGGTGTTCTGGCTGCGCGAGATCAGCGCCAGTCGCTCGATGATGCGCCAGCCGAACAGGAACAGCAGCAGCGGACCCAGATAGATCGGCAGGTAGCCTATGCCGTTGCGCACCGCACTGCCGACCGCGCCGTAGAAGGTCCACGACGAGCAATACACGGCCAGGGCCAGGCTGTAGACCACCGGCCGCAGCCACGGCCGATCCGGATACAGTGGACGCCGGTCGCCCCACCAGGCCACGCCGAACAACAGCGCGGCATAGCCGACCGACACCAACAGCAGGACCCAGCTGGAAACCAAGGGTGGCGCTCCACACGCTTGCGGTGGCGGGAGTTTACGTCGATATGCGGGCCGCGGACGCGGGTGACGTGGAGCGACGTGTAGGAGCGACGCAAGTCGCGAAATCCTGGAGTCTCGATTTGCGGATCACATTGGCATGCAAGTGCTGCGGACTTCGCGACTCGCGTCGCTCCTACAACAGGGGTTATGCCAACAACCGTCGTGCGGCGGTCTCCGCCTGACCGCGCAGCTCCGGCACGGCGATGCTTTCCCACAACCGGCCGATGCGCAGGCTGCCGACCACGGCGATGTTCGCCTGGCCAAAATCGCTCGCAGCGACCAGTTCGCCCTCGACGCAGGTGTCCAGGCCGATGCCGTGCGGGCCGGGGCGGGCGAGTCCCTTGCCCAGTAGCTCGGACAACAGCGGGTTGTGCATCAACTGCGCGCGCATCTCCACGCCGGTGGCGTTGACGATGCGGTCCACGTCGAATTCCTGCGTGCGCCGGTCGCGCATCGACACGCTGATGCGAATGCACGCGCCTTCGCGTTGCACGGTCTGCAGGCGGCCGCGATGCAACCGCAACTGGCCGCTGGCCCGCAACGCATCGAGTTGCGCATGGACCTGCGGGGCGATGCGGTGGCGGTGCACGTCCCAGTAGCGGACCGCATGGCGCAGGAACCGGCGCTGGTCCTCGTGCGCCAGCGTGCGCCACAGTTCCTGGACCCGCGGGCGCAGGGCTTCCATCACCGCTTGCCACGGCAATCCCTGGTGTCCGGCTTCGCGCGCGGCCTCGCGCAGGAAGCGCATGCGCTGGCGCAGCGGCATCGCCAGCAACGCCCCGGCTTCGAACCCGGCCACGGCGTGCCGGGCGTGCGGCAAAGGCAGCAAGCCATGCCGCGACAACACATGGATGGATCCGCGATGCCGGTTGGCGGCCAGGCTCAGCACCACATCGACCATGCTCAGGCCGGAGCCGGCGATGCAGATGTCCGCCTCGGCGGGAATGCGCTTGATCGCATCGAAATCCCAGGCTTCCATTACCGCCCCGGCCGGCAGGCTGGCCGCGCCGCGCGCCGGCAGCGGCCTGGGCTTGTTGCCCACCGCCAGCACCATGCCGCGCGTGCGCAGCTCCGCGCCGGATTCCAGTTGCAGCCGCAGGCGCCCGCTTGCGCCTTCGCGGTCGATGCCGGTGGCGCGATCCCGCAGCACTTCGAAATGCGCCGCCGTATCGCTGCGCGCACGCTGCAGGCGGTCGCGCAGGTAGTCGCCATAGCGATGGCGTTCGACGTACGCCGAAGCCAAGTCACCGCGCGCATCCCCACCCTCGCTTGCGACCAGGAAATCGACGAAATCATCGGGCTGGTCGCAGAACGCGCTCATCCGTCGCGCGGGCACGTTGAGCAGGTGTTCGTCATGGGGCGTGGCATAGGCCACGCCTTGCGCCAGCCGCGCGGCGGGCTCGACCAGGACAATGCGGGTGCCGGCATCGGCCAGGCGCAAGGCGTGGATCGCGGTGAGCACGCCCCCCGCGCCGCCGCCGATGATGGCGATATGGAAATCGGGAAGTAAGCGTGCTGCGGTCATCGGCGATATTGTAGGCGATGGCCTGTTTTGTCCGATTCAAGGAGAAGTACTTCTTCAGGGAACTCCCGAAGCGATCGCTCCCTTTCGTTACTGGACTATTGAAGATCTTGCGGTAGCCGGTAGCCGGTAGCTGGAGAGCGGTTCTTGATTTCCGGCTACCGGCTCACGGCTCACGGCTCTCTTGTGGAATCCGATCTTCCCGACTCCTACATCAACGAATCCGCCAATCGCGCGATGCCTTCGCGACTGCGCTTCCAGGTGGCGCGCCGGCGCCATTGTTCCAGGGTGACGAAATCCGCATCGGCCAGGTAGCCGGCTTCCACTTCGCGCATCCGCGCGACCACGTCGCGGTCGTAGCAGAGCAGGCCGATCTCGGCGTTGAGCGCGAACGAGCGGATGTCCAGGTTGATCGAACCCACCAGGGCGATATCGTCGTCCACGCTCAGGTGCTTGGCGTGGAGGAAATGCGGCCGGTACAGGGCGATCTTCACTCCGCTGCCCAGCAGTTCGTCGTAATACGAATCCTGCGCCCATGCGGTGAGCCGCTGGTTGTTGCTGGCCGACAGGATCAACTGCACGTCCACGCCGGACAACGCGGCGATGCGCAAGGCGCTGAGGGTGGCGTCGTCGGGCACGAAATACGGCGTGGCCAGCACCAGCCGGCGCCGGGCCAGGTGGATCAATGCGTTGACCGTGTCGCGCGCGTTCCCGAACGGATAGGCCGGGCCGCTGGGCAGCAATTGCATGGCCACGTTGGCGCCGATGCCGGTGGGCACCGGTTTCACCTGCAGGCGCTTGCCGGTTTCGATGTACCAGTCGCTGGCGAACACGCCTTCCAGGTGCGCCACCACCGGGCCCTGCACCCGCGCCACCAGTTCGCGGTTGGGAAACCCGGGCACGAAGTCCGGCGCGGCCAGGTTCTGCGAACCGACATAGCCGGCAATGCTGTCGATCACCGCAAGCTTGCGATGGTTGCGCAGGTCCATGCGCCCGCTGCGACGCCAGCGCAGCCCGCCGGGCAGCATCACCCGCAGATCGACGCCGGCCGCGCGCAGGCGTCGCGCATAACGGCGCAAGCCGCGCTTGGCGCCCACCGCATCCAGCAGCAGCCGGCAGTGCACGCCGCGCGCCGCGGCACGTTCCAGCGCCTGGCAGACCGCTTCGCCGACTTCGTCGTCGAACATCAGGTAATACAACAGGTGCACGCGTTCCTTCGCCTGGTCGATGTCGGCCAGCAACGCGCGCAGCGAGGCGCGGTAGTCATCCAGCAACTCGATCGCGTTGCCGTGAGTGGGCATGAAGTCGCCCAGGCGCTCGACCAGCGGCACCATCTCGGTGGCCGCGCCCGATTCGTCGGGTGATCCGGCGGGCGTCCAGCGCAACGCGCCATGCGGGGCCTGTTCCGCACGGATCACTTCCGAAGCCAGCGCCTGCCGGCGCACGCGTTCGCGCGACAACCACGGATGGCCGAACAACAGATACAGCGGCAATCCCAGCAACGGCAGGAAGCCGACCAGCAGCAGCCAGCTGCGCGCCGCGGCCGGCGTGGCGCGGGTGGGTATCCACAGCAACGCCGCCAGCCGGATCAGCCAGTCCAGCGCCAGCAGCCAGACGCCGGTGGAAAACGGCGTGGCCCATTCGGCGAACTGGTGCAGCAGAGAGTTCATGCGCCGGATTCTGCGGGTTGGTGGGGGAAAGGACAAAACCGGGCTGCGCTCCCTCCCTTGCGAAGCAGGGGAGGGTTGGGGAGGGGTGCTTTTGACTTTGGCTTCTTGGCTTGGGAGATCAAGGGAGTGCGTATGCGAAGTGTTGCCTGCAAGGAGGGTCGCGAAGAGCACCCCTCCCCAACCCTCCCCTTCGCTGCGCGAAAGGGAGGGGGCAAAAACTGGCGCCTCGCAAATTGCGGTAGTTGGGCAATCTGGTTTTTGCCGACACCACAAACGACAAACCCGCCTTTCGGCGGGTCTGTCTGAAGGCGCTGGATCCCCGCCTTCGCGGGGATGACGCATTGGCAAAGCCGCGCTAGCGCGCGGGCCAATGCGTCACTTGATCTTGCCTTCCTTGTAGACGACGTGCTTGCGCACGACCGGGTCGTACTTGCTCATTTCCATCTTGCCCGGGGTGTTCTTCTTGTTCTTGTCGGTCGTGTAGAAGTGACCGGTGCCGGCCGAGGAAATCAGACGGATCTTGTCGCGTTTGCCTGCCATGTCTTATCTCCTCAGACCTTTTCGCCGCGCGCGCGCAGCTCAGCCAGAACGGAGTCGATGCCGTTCTTGTCGATGGTGCGCAGCGAATGCGCGGATACTTTCAGCTTGATCCAGCGGTTTTCGCTGGCGACCCAGAAGCGGCGCTCGTGCAGGTTGGGCAGGAAGCGACGACGGGTTTTGTTGTTGGCGTGGCTGACGTTGTTACCCGTCATCACACGCTTGCCGGACACTTGGCATACGCGGGACATTACGCACCTCGATGGTTGATCTTGTCGCCCTTAGCCAGGGAGACGGCGGCCCCGATGACGGCCCGGACGGGGCAGGCATCGCGCGATACGGGTAAAGGATCCACTGCCGGGGCGGGCCGGAATCGCACTTCCGGGCGCATTCCGGATCAATCCGGACGCAGCGAGCCGCGCATTATGCCCACTTTCCCCTTATGTGGCAAACACATAGCCCGGGCCCGGCCCAGGTCATCGCCGCCCCGCCTCAGTTCGCCTTGACCGTCGGCTTGGCCTTGCTCTCGGCGATGAAGGCGTGGATCTGCTGCTCGAGCACCGGCAGCGGCACCGAGCCCTGGCTCAGTACGGCGTCGTGGAAGGCCTTGATGTCGAAGCCGTCGCCCAGCTCGCGCTCGGCCTCGGCCCGCAGGCGCACGATGGCGATCTCGCCCAGCTTGTAGCTCAGGGCCTGGCCGGGCCAGGAAATGTAGCGGTCCACTTCGGTGGTGACTTCGTGTTCGCTCAGGGCGGTGCGGTCGCGCAGGTAGGCCAGGGCCTGGTCGCGGGTCCAGCCCTGGTGGTGCAGGCCGGTGTCGATCACCAGCCGGCAGGCGCGCCACATTTCGTAGGTCAGGCGGCCGAACTCCTCGTACGGGGTTTCGTAGATGCCCATTTCCTCGCCCAGCTTCTCGCTGTACAGGCCCCAGCCCTCGCCATAGGCGGAAATGTAGTTGCGGCGACGGAACTCGGGCTGCCCGGCCTGCTCTTTCGCCAGCGCGCCCTGCAGCGAATGACCGGGCGAGGACTCATGCAGGGTCAGCGCCGGCAGGTTGTACAGCGGCCGCGCCGGCAGGTTGTAGGTGTTGAGCCAATAGGTATCCGCGCCGCCGCGACCGGCGGTCCAGAACGGGGCGATGTCGGCGGGCACCTCGATGATGGTGAAGCGGCCGCGCGGCAGGGTGCCGATGAACTTGCCGACCTGGCCATCGACGCGCTTGGAAATCCAGGCGGCGCGGTCCAGCAGGGCCTGCGGCGTGGTCGCGTAGAACTGCGGGTCGGTGCGCAGGAAATGCAGGAAGGCCGGGAACACTTTTTCCCCGGCCGGGGCCTTGAACCCGACCTGTTTGATGATCGCGTCCATCTGCGCCTGGATCCGCGCCACTTCTTCCACGCCGATGCGGTGGATCTGTTCCGGATCCAGGTCCAGGGTGGTGTATTCGCGGATCTGCTGGCGGTAATAGGCCTTGCCGTCGGGCAGGGCTTCGGCAGCCAGGGTGGTGCGCGCACGCGGCACGTATTCCTCGCGGAAGAACTTCAGCAGTTTGGCGTAGGCCGGGGCCATGCGCTGGCCAATGGCGGCGCTGGCGGCGGCACGCAGGCGCTGCTGCTCGGCGGCCGGGATCTGCGCCGGCAACTGCTTGAGCGGTTCGTAGAAATTGGCGGCGGTGGGGTCCTTCAGTTCGGCCATTGTCGCGATCGACACGTCGCGGCCGTCCAGCACTGCGCGCGGCACGCTGAAGCCACGGGCCAGGCCGGCGCGCATATTGTCGATCTGCTGGTCGAAATAGCGCGGCACGTCGTTGAGCCGGGCGATGTAGGCCTCGGCGGCGGCCACGTCGCGCAGCTGCTGCCGGGCCATGAAGCCCAGGTTGGACCAGAACGAGGAGTCGGCGTTGAACGGCATTTCATAGCCGCGCAGGCGTACTTCGGCGGCGAGGTTCTCGACCTGCGGCCGGTACACGGCCAGGTTGATGCGGTTGTCGGCCGAGAGCTGCGCCGGATCGATCGCGTCCAGCTGGTGCAAGACGTCGGTCCACACCTTCAGGCGTTCGGCCTGGGCGCTGGCGCCGACGTCGGGCAGGTGATCGTTGCCGGCGCTGTCGTCGCTGTCCTCATCGACGTTGCCGAAACTCTCGACGCGCCACTTCCATTCCTTTTCGTAGATGGACTGGAACTGCTGGTCGGCGGTGCCTGCTTGCGCCGACGCGGCGGGAGCGCCGGCAAGGGACAGGGCCAGCAGCGCGGGAATCAGGAAATGCTTCACGAGGATCATCCACGACCAGGGAGCACGCATGATCGCATTGCCGTGACGGGAAAGGCGCGCGACCGGTATGGATTGCAATGCGTAGGAGCGCCCCATGGGCGCGAGCTCTCGGGCTTCTCGCGATCGGGACGAAGAGCTCGCGCCCATGGGGCGCTCCTACAGATCCGTTCCCTCAGAGCATCGCGCCCATGGGCGTTCCTGCGGGGAATCCGGGAACGAGTCGCGTCGCGTCAGCGCTGCGCGCGCAGCCTTTCCAGCACGCCGTCCAGGGTGTCCAGGTCGGTGTAGTGGATCACCAGCTTGCCCTTGCCGCCGCGGCCGTGGGCGATGTTGACCCTGGTGCCCAGCGATTCGGACAGTTCGGTTTCCAGTGAGGCGATGTCGGCTTGCGGCGTGGCCTTGCCGGGTTTGGTCTTCTTGCTGTTGTTGACCGGCACCTTGCCGGCGGCGAACTGCTGCGCGCGATGTTCGACTTCGCGCACCGACCAGCCTTGATCCGCGGCTTCGGAAGCCAGCTTGCTGGCCAGCTCCGGCGACAGCGTGAGCAGGGCGCGGGCGTGGCCCATTTCCAGGCGCCGCGCTTCCAGCAGCGCGCGGATCGCCGGCGGCAGTTCCAGCAGGCGCAGCAGGTTGGACACCGCGGCGCGCGAACGGCCGACCGCTTCGGCGGCTTCGGCGTGGGTCAGCGAGAACTCGCCGATCAGGCGCTGAAGCGACTGCGCTTCCTCCAGCGGATTGAGGTCCTCGCGCTGGATGTTCTCGATCAGGGCCATGGCGATGACGGTGCGGTCGTCCAGCTCGCGGACCACCACCGGCACGCTGGCCAGGCCGGCTTCCTGCGAGGCGCGCCAGCGGCGTTCGCCGGCGACGATCTCGAACTTTCCGGCCGACAGTTCGCGGACCACGATCGGCTGGATCACGCCCTGGGCCTTGATCGATTCGGCCAGTTCACCCAGCTTGGCCGGGTCCATGGCCATGCGCGGCTGGTACTTGCCGGGCTGCAGCTGCTTGATCGGGATCTGGCGCAGGACTTCGCCGGGCTGGGCTTCGGGCGGCGGGGTCGCGGCGGCCTTGGGGCCGAGCAAGGCTTCCAGGCCGCGGCCCAGGCCGCGCTTTTTCGGGGCAGACATTTACACGCTCTCCGGATGCTTCAATTGCTGTTGTTGTTGCCTGGCGCGGTCTTGCTGGCGGCGCAGGATCTCGCCGGCCAGGCCCAGGTAGGCGACGCCGCCACGACTGGCCTTGTCGTAACCGACGATGCTCTGGCCATGGCTCGGCGCCTCGGCCACGCGCACGTTGCGCGGCACGATGGTGCGGAACACCTTGTCGCCGAAGTGGTTGGTGAGTTCGCCCGAAACCGCATTGGCCAGGTTGTTGCGCACGTCGAACATGGTCCGCAGCACGCCTTCTATTTCGAGTTCGGGGTTCAATCGCGCCTTCAGCGCGTCGATGGTCTCGATCAACGCGCTGAGGCCTTCCAGCGCGTAGTACTCGCACTGCATCGGCACCAGCACCGAATCGGCCGCGGTCAGCGCGTTCAAGGTGAGCAGCGACAAAGCCGGCGGGCAATCAATGAGGATGAAGTCGTAATCGCCACGCAGCGGGTCCAGCGCGGCCTTCAGGCGCTGTTCGCGATCCGGGAGCTGCATCAGCTGGATTTCGGCCGCGGTCAGGTCGATGTTGCCGGGCAGCAGGTCGAAGTCTTCCGGCGTCTTCACGATGGCCGCGCGCGCGCCGGCTTCCTGCAACAGCACGTCGTAGCTGGAGACTTCCAGTTCGCGCTTGTCCACGCCGCTGCCCATGGTCGCATTGCCCTGCGAATCCAGGTCCACCAGCAATACGCGCTTGGGCGCGCGGGCCAGCGCGGCGGCCAGGTTGACCGCGGTGGTGGTCTTGCCGACTCCGCCTTTCTGGTTGGCGATGGCGATGATCCGGGCCATGCGTGGAGCGCCTCGTGGAACCTTGGGTGGGTCGGGGATTATGCGGGATGCGGGCGGGAAGATTGGGGAACCATGTCGGATAAGGGTGGAAACAGAGCCCGATGGCGTGTGGGAGGGGCTCCAGCCCCGACGCTTTCCTGCAAAGAGCATCGGGGCTGAAGCCCCTCCCTCGGGGTCAACGCCTATTCGTCTGGCAGGGACGATTCACGACTCACGACAACCAGGTGGCGCTCGCCTGTCAGGCCGGGAACAGTCAGCGCATGCACGGCCGAAACCGTCCAGCCCGCCGGCAAGGCGGCGATTTCCTCTTCCGGCCGCACGCCTTTCATGGCCAGCAGCTTGCCGCCCGGTTTCAGCAAATGCCCACCGACCTTGATGATCCCCGCCAGCGTGTCCAGCGCGCGCGCGGTGAGGGCGTCGTAGGCGCCCCCGCTGTCATCGGCATCGACCCGCAGCGCCTCGGCCCGCGATTCGGCCACGCGCGCATTGTCCAGCTTCAGCATGCGCACCGCCTCGCGCAGGAAGCGTGCCTTCTTGCCGTTGCTTTCCACCAGGGTGACCTGCAATCGCGGTTTGGCGATGGCCAGTGGAATGCCGGGCAGGCCGGGGCCGGTGCCCAGGTCGGCCAGCGTGCCGTCCTCGACGAAAGCGTGCATGGCCAGCGAATCGAGCAGGTGCCGGGTCACCATTTCGCCCGGGTCGCGGATCGCGGTCAGGTTGTAGGTGCGGTTCCAGCGATCCAGCAAGGCCAGGTAGGCAAGCAACGGTGGCGCCAGGGCGTCGGCGTCGAGGGCCAGGGCGGCCAGGCCACGGTGGAGTTCGTCGCGCAATGCGGCGGGGAAGGCGGGAGTGTTCATCGCCCGCATTATCGCAGCCTGCGGTGCTGGCGTAGGAGCGACGTGAGTCGCGAAAGGTTTTGATCCAAAGCGCCAAGTCGCGACTGACGTCGCTCCTACACCGCTCCCGCATTTGTGACCAACGGTCGCCACGCCAGCGCGGCGCGGTAGCCTTCGGTGGGCGTCCACTCATGCAGGGTCCAGTCGCCCGGCGCGCCGAGCGCGGCATCGCAGGCGACCAACTTCAGTGCGTTGTCCTGTTCGCTGAAGACCAGCTTGTCCAGCCCGAACGACAAGCCCTGGCCATGCGCTTTCAGCACCGCCTCCTTGGCGCACCACAGGCGCACGAAGGAAGCTTCCAGCGCGTCGGCCTCGCCTGCTTCCAGCCAGCGCACTTCGTCGGCATGGAAGAAGCGCCGGGCCAGTTCATGCGCGCGCGGTCGCGGGCGCAGCTGTTCCAGATCCACGCCAAGCTGGATGGATTCGCCCAGCGCCAGCAGCAACGCGTCGCCGCTATGGCTCCAGCCGGTGTCGAAGCGCTCGTACGGCGGGCCCAACAGCGGGCGTCCCTGCAGGCTGCGATGCAACGGCAGTTGATCATCGCTGCAGGCCAATGCCGCGCACAGCAAGGGGCGCGCCGCAGGTTCGCCACGCGCGCGGCGGGGGTGCGGCAACAGCCACAGGCGTGCGGGAACGGAAGGCGATTCGAAGAACATGACGCCAATGTAGCCGAAGCCGGTTTTCTGCTGCATGGCGGCGTGCATGCGCGAAAGGTTTGCGCTATCTAATCGAGCCGCAAGGAGAAGGCCCCACCAGGACGCGGGTTTAACAGTGGCTTCACGCGATGAAGCCTTGAATCGCCACGGCGGCAATTGTTTTTTCCGGCAATTGCGCCATGGCGACGCGAAAGTCCTGTTGCAAGACGGGACTCCACTGCACACACCGAAAGGGGTACAGCATGGATCTTGGTAGCTTGATCGTTTGGCTGGTAGTCGGCGGGATCATCGGCTGGTTGGCAAGCATCGTGATGAAGCGCGATGGTCAGCAGGGCATCCCGCTGAATATCGTCGTGGGTATCGTGGGTTCCTTCATCGGCGGCTGGCTGTTTACCCGGTTCCTGTCCGGCTTCCTCAGCGGCTGGGCATTGACCTTCGTTTCAGCGCTGCTTGGCGCGATCATCCTGTTGTTGATCATCAACCTGTTTACCCGCGGCAAGGCGCGGTAAACCTTTCGCTGCGACCGCGTGCGCGTTGAAGACGCACCCATGGTTCGTGGCACCACAAAGGCCCGGCTATGCCGGGCCTTTGTTCGTCTGTGTGGGAGGGGAGTACTTGTGGGAGGGGCTTCAGTCCCGACGGCTTTTCGGCGAAGAGCGTCGGGGCTGAAGCCCCCCCCGCAACAGCGTCGCCGCCCGCGACATGATCAATTGTTGAGCT
This sequence comes from Pseudoxanthomonas sp., assembly GCA_041919795.1. GTDB lineage: Bacteria > Pseudomonadota > Gammaproteobacteria > Xanthomonadales > Xanthomonadaceae > Pseudoxanthomonas_A. The sequence continues at coordinate 38,717 of JAYRTC010000013.1, forward strand.
GCACCCACGCCGGCGCATGGTCGCTGGGACGCTCCCAGGTGCGCGGTTCGCGGTCGATGCCGGCGGCGACCGCCTGTTCGCGCAGGGCATCGGAAACCAGGGTCAGGTCGATGCGCAGGCCCAGGTCGCGGCGGAAACCGGCCATGCGGTAATCCCACCAGCTGAACACGCCGCCTTCCTGGTGATGCAGGCGATAGGCATCGTGCAGGCCCAGCGCGTACAGGCGTTGCAGCGCCGCGCGTTCGGCGGTGGAAGTAAGGATGTGCGATTCGTTCCATACCGCCGGGTCGTGCACGTCGCGCTCATCCGGGGCGATGTTGAAATCGCCCAGCACCACCAGCTGCGGATGCGCGCGCAATTCCTGTTCCAGCCAGTCATGCACCGCTTCCAGCCAGCGCAGTTTGTAGGCGTACTTGTCGGTGCCCACGTCCTGGCCGTTGACCACGTACAGGTTGACGATGCGCACGTCGCCCACGGTCGCGGCGATCGCGCGCTTCTGTTCGTCCTCGAAACCGGGAATCCCGATCTGCACGTCGGCGATCGGCAGGCGCGAAACGATGGCCACGCCGTTGTAGGTCTTCTGCCCGGCGAACACGCTGCGGTATCCCGTCTCGGCCAGCACCGTGTCCGGGAACTTGTGGTCTTCCAGCTTGGTTTCCTGGATCCCGACCACATCCGGCGCGAACGCCGCCAGCCATTGCTGCAGATGCGGCAGGCGCACGTTGAGGGAATTGACGTTCCAGCTGGCGATTTTCATGGCGGACCCGTGCTTTTGTCCCCCAAGGGGACTTCCTTCGGGGCGTAGGAGCGGGCCTTGCCCGCGATGCTCTTGCCTCAAGGGTAAAGCATCGCGGGCAAGGCCCGCTCCTGCAGAGGCTGGATCAGGCCAAGCGCCTAGCGGACGATGAAGTCGATGAACTTCGCCACCTTCGAATACGGCGGTTTCAGCATGTCGCTGCCGGCGCGGCGGGTTTGCCACAGGATCGGCAGGGCCTTGCTGAAGGCGTCGAAGCCGGCGCGGCCGTGGTAGGCGCCCATGCCGCTGGGGCCGATGCCGCCGAACGGCAGGTCGTTGATGCCGAAATGCAGCACGGTGTCGTTGACGGTGATGCCGCCGGCCAGGGTGCCGCGCAGGATTTTCTCCACCTTGCCGCGGTCGTGGCTGAAGGGATACAGCGACAGCGGGCGGTCGTGCGCGTTGACGTAGGCGATGGCCTCGTCGAGGTTGCGATACGACTTGATCGGCAGGATCGGCCCGAAGATTTCTTCCTGCATCACCCTGGCGTCGTCGCCCGGCTCCAGCACCACGGTCGGCGCGAACAGACGCTCGCCGGCCTTGCCGTGTTCGCCCAGCGGCAACACCTGCAGGCCGCGTGAGCGCGCGTCTTCCAGGTAATCCTGCAGCCGCGCGTACTGGCCGTCGTTGATGATGCGGGTGTAGTCGGGCGATTCGGCCAGCGCGCCGTAGCGGGCGCGCACCTGTTCGCGCAGGGCCTCGGCCAGCGCGGGCGCGCGGCCTTCGTCGATCAGCACGTAGTCCGGGGCGATGCAGGTCTGGCCGCTGTTGAACCACTTGCCGGTGGCCAGCCGCGCCGCCGCTTGTTCCACCGGGAAATCGGCGCAGACGATCGCCGGCGACTTGCCGCCCAGTTCCAGGGTCAACGGGGTGAGATTCGGCGCGGCCGCGGCCATGACCTTGCGCCCGACCGCGGTGGAACCGGTGAACACCAGATGGTCGAACGGCAGCGCGGCGAAGGCGCCGGCGATCTCCGCGCCGCCGGCCGCGACCGCGACGCGATCGGCGGGGAACACTTCGGCCAGCAGGCTGCGCAGGAAACTGGTGGTGTTGGGCGTGTGCTCGGAAGGCTTCAGATAGACGTGGTTGCCGGCGGCGATGGCGGTGGCCAGCGGAATCAGGGCCAGGTTGACCGGATAATTCCACGGCGCGATCACCCCGACCACGCCGACCGGTTCGGAGCGGATCTCGGCCCGCGCCGGCCAGAAACGCCAGCCCACGCCCACGCGCCGGGGTTTCATCCACTTGCGCAGATGCTTGCGCAGGTGATCGACCTCGTTCAGCACGGTCATGCCGTCGGCGATCAGGCTTTCATGACGCGAACGCTGGCCGAAATCGGCGGCGATGGTCTCGGCCATTTCGTCCAGCCGCCGCTTCAAGGCCTCGCGCAGGCGCAGCAGATCGTCGCGGCGCTGCTGGTAATCCGGGCGCTTGCCCTGCCAGGCGTTGCGCAGGCCCGCGAGCGTGGGCGCAAGATCGGCGAGCGCGGTATCAGCAGCGACCTTGTCGGCATCGGCCGGCCGCTGGCTGCCCGCCGGCGTGCCGGTCGTGGCATGGAGGGCTACGCTGGCGGCGGTGATGGCCGCATTGGCCGCGGTGATGGCCGCGTTCGCGGCGATGTTTGCAGTGGTGGTCATGGCCTGAGTGTATGTCTTTCCATCCCTGTCGACGCACTACAATGAAGGCATGGATGACGCCTTGACCTCGTTGCGCCCCTATCTTGGCCGCCTTCCCACCCTTGGCCGGCGTGCCTATGTGGACCCGGCCGCGACCGTCATCGGCGACGTGGAACTGGGCGACGATGTTTCGGTCTGGCCCGGCACGATCCTTCGCGGCGACGTGAACTTCATCCGCATCGGCGCGCGGACCAATGTGCAGGACGGCAGCATCGTCCATGTCAGCCACCACAGTCCCTACAACCAGGCCGGTTATCCGACCCTGATCGGCGAGGACGTGACCATCGGCCACGGCACCATCATCCATGCCTGCACGATAGGCGACCGCTGCCTGATCGGCATGGGCGCGTGCATCCTGGATGGGGCGAAAGTAGCGACGCATGGCTTTGTCGGCGCCGGCGCCATCATCGGCCCGGGCAAGGTGGTGGGCGAGGGCGAACTGTGGCTGGGCAATCCCGGCCGCTTCGTGCGCAAGCTGGGCGAAAAGGAAATCGAAAGCCTGCTGTATTCGGCGCAGCATTACGTGCGCCTCAAGGACCAGTACCTCGCCGCCGCCCCGTAGGAGCGCCCCATGGGCGCGAGCTTTTGATTTGTTTCGCGATCGGATTGGAGAGCTCGCGCCCATGGGCGCTCCTACACCCTTCCGTTCCCATGGGAACTTCTTCCGGTGCGTAGAGCCGAGCTTGCTCGGCTGCATTTGATTCTCCACCAGGAGCAGCCGAGCAAGCTCGGCTCTACAAGGCAAAGGCATCGCGCCCATGGACGCTCCTACGGGCGTGTCGCGATTTCGAGTCCGCCGAGATAGGCCAACGCCTCGCCACTGTTGTTCCCGCACATCTCCCTCGACGGCCGCAACGACACGCAGAATGCCGGACGCTCGGGCTTGCCGAACAACTTGCAGCGCAGCTGTTCATCCAGTTGCACGCAAGCCACCCCGGCGGGCTTTCCATCCGGCATGCCGGGAATCGGCGAGGTGATCGACGGCGCGATGCAGCAGGCGGCGCATCGGGCGCGACATTGGAAAGGTCTGGTTTGCATGGTCGTGACAGTCTAGGGAAGCTCTGGACCACTGTCGTCATCCCCGCGAAGGCGGGGACCCAGTGACTTCGACGCACTGAAAGCAAAGGCGCCAGGTTCCCGCCTTTGCGGGAATGACGAGCAAAAGTCGAGCATCACTGATCACGCTGGGCAAGTCGCGGTTTCGCCGCTAAAGTCGTGTCGACGGGGATCGTGTCGACAGGGATATGGAACAGCAATCGCGCCGCGCGCGCAGCAAGGCCCCATGGCCGGGACGCCGGATCCACATCGAAGCCCATCGGCACGCGGTGCGCAGCTGATGCTGGACACCTATCGCGAAGTGATCACGCCCGAAGGCGTGGCCCTGCACCTGCCCGCCGCCGGGCCGGTGCCGCGCGCGGTGGCCTGGGTCATCGACCTGGCGATCCGCCTGGGCATCCTGATGTTGCTGGGCACGGTGCTCGGTCTGCTCGGCACTGCCGGCATGGGCCTGTACCTGGTCGCCTACTTCCTGGTGTTCTGGGGCTACCCGATCGTGCTCGAAGCGCTCTGGAACGGACAGACGCCCGGCAAGAAGGCGATGTCGCTGCGCGTGGTCGCCAGTGATGGCGCGCCGGTCGGCTGGCTGGCCTCGATCACCCGCAACCTGTTGCGCACCGTGGACATGCTGCCGTTCGGCTACGCCACCGGATTGATCGCCAGCCTGGCCGATCCTTACGGCCGACGTCTCGGCGACCTGGTCGCCGGCACCCTGGTCGTGCATGACGTGCGCGAACGCGAGCACGCCGCCGCGCCGATCAACGCGGTGCTGGCGCCGAGCCTGGCGTTGCAACCGGGGGAACAAAGGGCGGTGGTCGCCTTCGGCGAACGCGCACCGCTGCTCACACCCGCGCGCCAGGTGGAAGTGGCCGACCTGGCCCAACCGCTGACCGGCGCCCGCGGCGAGGCGGGCGTGCTGCGCCTGTACGGCATGGCCAACTGGTTGCTGGGGCGGCGATGAGACAGGAACAGTTCGTCGCCCGCTACCAGCGCGAATGGCAGGCCTTCGAGCATTGGCTGGAGACCCGCGGCGATGCGCGCAAGGCCGGCGCTGAACGCAATACCGGCGAGATAGGCGACGAGGACATTCCCGCGCGCTACCGGCGCCTGTGCCAGCAACTCGCGCTCGCCCGCAAGCGCGGCTACAGCCCGGTGGTCACCGCGCGCCTGCAGGCGCTGATGCAGCGCGGGCACAACCTGCTCTATCGCACGCCGCCGCCACGCTGGCAGCGCGCGGTGGAATTCCTGCTCGCCGATTTCCCGCGTCTGGTGCGCAGCGAAGCCGGCGCCATGTGGGCCGCGACCGCCTTGTTCGTGGTTCCGCTGGTGGCGATGTTCGTGCTGCTGCAGTGGTACCCGGAACTGATCCACGCAATCATGGACCCGGCGCAGATCGCGCAGGCCGAGCGCAATTTCGATCCGGCCGCCGAACACAGCAAGCTGGGCCGCGACAGCGGCAGCGACTGGCAGATGTTCGGCTACTACATCATGAACAACATCAGCATCGGCCTGCGCACCTTCGCCAGCGGCCTGATCTTCGGCGTGGGCTCGGTGGTGGTGCTGATCGCCAATGGAATAGGCATCGGCGCGACTTTCGGCCATCTGCAGCAGATCGGTTCCAGCGATCCGCTGTGGCGCTTCGTCGCCGGGCATGCGCCGTTCGAATTGACCGCGATAGTCATCGCCGGCGGCGCCGGCCTGCAGCTCGGACTCAACGTGATCGCGCCGGGACGACGGCGGCGCATCGACGCGCTGGTGGTGGCCGGGACCAAGGGCGCCAGGTTGTGCCTGGGCGTGGTCTTCATGCTGCTGGTCGCGGCCTTCATCGAGGCGTTCTGGTCCTCGACCCAATCCATGCCGGCGTGGATCAAGTTCAGCGTGTCGGGCGTGCTGTGGACGCTGGTGCTGCTGTGGCTGTGGCGCGGCGGGCGTGACCGCTCCGGAGACACCGATGCGCCTTGAGCTGATGACCGTGCACCTGCGCGAGCGTTCGGCCTGGGAAGCGGTCGAGCTCGGCACCGCGCTGGTCCGCCGGCATGCGGCGGCGATCTGGAAACCGTGGCTGCTGCTCACCCTGCCCGTGTTCGCCGTCCTGAATGCCGCGGCCTGGTGGATCGACAGCCTCTGGCTCGCCGGTTTCCTGATGTGGTGGTTGAAGCCGGCCTTCGACCGCATCCCGCTGTTCGTGATCTCGCGCGCCACCTTCGGCGCGGCGCCGACCGTGCGCGAAACTTTGGTTGCGCAACTGCGCTGGGGCTGGAAACCGCTGCTGCATTACCTCAGCTGGCGCCGGCTCGGCCCGGCGCGTTCGCTGTTCCTGCCGATCGACCTGCTGGAAGGCGTGCACGGTGCGCGCTTGCGCGAGCGCCGGCGCGTGCTTGGCGGCGCGGTCTATGGCAATGCCGCGCTGTTGACCTTGGTCTGTCTGCATTTCGAAGCATCGCTGTTCTTCGCCTGCATCGCCTCGATCCTGATGTTCCTGCCGATCGACGAACTGCCTGAAACCATGCGCATCGGCTGGTCGTTGATTACCGAACAGACGCCGTGGTGGGTGCAGCTGGCCTGCAATGTCTTCGCCTGGATCGCCGTTTCCATCATCGAGCCGTTCTTCGTCGGCGCCGGCTTCGGCCTGTACCTCAATCGCCGCACCCGGATCGAAGCCTGGGACGTGGAAATCGCTTTCCGCAGGTTGCGCGCGCGACTGACCGCGGCGGCGACACCGTTCGTCTTGTTGTTGGCGTTGCTGGGCGTGGCGATCCACTTGCCGGCACATGCGCAGGAAAAGCAATCGCCACCGGAATCGGCTACCACGCTGGCGGAGGTATTCGGCGAACAACGAGTGGACGATCAAACGTTCCGCAAGGCGGTCGACCAGGCCTACACGGATCCGTTGCTCGACAGCAAGCGCCAGCAGACCACCTGGGAAAAGCGCGACAAGACCAAACCGAAGGAGCCGAAGCCATCCGACCTGTCGTGGCTGTCCGGCATCGGCGCCTTCTTCGCCTTGATCGCCGAATGGGGCCTGTGGATCGTGGTCGCGATCCTGGTGCTGTTGTTGTTGCTGTCGATGCGCTACTGGTTGCCGTGGATGCGCGGCGCGCTGGGCCGACACAAGCCGTTACCCACGGAAGTGGAAACCGAAGCGCTGTCGCTGCCGGAAACCCTGCCCGATGATGTCGCCAGCGCAGCGCGCCGGCTATGGGCGCAAGGCAAGCCACGTCACGCGTTGGCGCTGTTGTACCGGGCCAGCGTGGAAACCATGGCCCAGCGCGCGGGCGTCGTACTGGTGCCGGGGGCGACCGAATCCGAATGCCTGCGCGCGTCGCGACGCATGCCCGATGGCGAGGACCGCAACCTGTTCGCGCGCATGGTCCGGGTCTGGCAGTACGCGGCCTACGCGCAGCGGTTGCCGGCGCAGGAGGAATTCGACGATCTGGTGTCCACCCTGCAACAACGCTATCGGTGGGCCGCATGAATCGCCTCGGCAACAGCGCGCGCATCGCCTTGATCGTGTTGCTGGGCGCGGGCGTGATCGCGGCAGGCGTGGCCTGGTTCCTGCACACCTACGAAAAGGTGGAAAAACAGATCGCCTTGCCGCCGCGCGGCGAGGCCAGTTTCAATCCGCTTTACGCGCTGAAGAAAACCTTGCAGGCCGATGGCCTGCGCGTCGATTCGCGCCAACGCCTGGACCTGTCGAAGTCGCGGCTGGGCAAGCACGACACCTTGCTGATCCTCAACGATCCGCGGGCGATGACCCCGGTCGATACGCGCCGCTTGCTGGAATGGGTGGAAGACGGCGGCCACCTGCTGCTGCGCACGCCACCGGCCAGCCGCAATGAGGAAACCAGCGTGCCCTTGCTGGAAGCCCTGCACGTAGTGCTGACCGACGATGCGCCGGAGTGCGCGCCGCTGCAGGTGCCGGGCGAAGAGCAGCACGTCGAGTTCTGTCGCGGTCGTCGCTTCTTCTTCAACCAGGTCGAGCCGGAACTGGCCTGGGGCGATCTGCAGGCGGCGTACGTGTATGCGCGACTGGCCCACGGTGCGGGCCATGTCGATGTGCTGGCCGATTTCGATTTCCTGACCAACAACGGCAACCGACAAGGCAACCCCTTCGCGCCCGAAGAGGACCCGCTTGCCGGTGGCCTGCGCGACGGTCCGCATCGCGCCCTGGCGCGGCAGGTGCTGGCGCCCAACTACGGCCAGGGCACCGTGCATCTGGTCTACGCCGCGCAGATGCCGTCGCTGTGGCGCATCGTGTTGCAACGCGGCTGGCCGGTATGGGCGCCATTGCTGCTGGCCCTGCTGGCGTGGCTGTGGCTGCGCATGCAACGCTTCGGTCCGCTGCGGCCCGCGCCGGTGGGCGAGCGGCGTTCGCTGCTGGAACACGTGCGCGCCAGCGGCGAACACCTGTTCCGCTACAACAAGCGCGCCTTGCTGTATGCCTCGGTGCGCAATTCCTTCCTCGCCCGCCTGCGCCGCCGCGACCCGCTTGCCGCGGCACTGGTGGGCGAGCCGCAGATCGGCGCCATTGCCGAGCGCCTCGGCATTCCCGCCGAAACAGTACGCATCGCCTTGCAGGCGCCGCCTTCGCACGACAAGTCCGCGTTCCGCAACCGCATTTCCGCCTTGATCCAGCTGAGAAACCGTCTATGAACGATGCAACCGCAACCACCACGAACGCTGCCATCACCGGCGCCGCGCTGGCCGAACGCGCCGCCGCCGTGCGCGAGGAAGTCTCCAAGGCCTTCATCGGCCAGCCCGAGGTGCTGGACCAGATCCTGATCGCGCTGCTTGCCGGCGGCCATGTATTGATCGAAGGCGTGCCGGGCCTGGGCAAGACCCTGCTGGTGCGCGCGCTGGCCCAGGCGCTGGAACTCAACTACGCGCGCGTGCAGTTCACTTCCGACCTGATGCCCAGCGACGTCAGCGGCCACGCGGTGTACGACCCCAAGACCGAGAGCTTCAAGATCCGCCGCGGCCCCGTGTTCACCAACCTGCTGCTCGCCGACGAGATCAACCGCGCCCCCGCGAAAACGCAATCGGCCTTGCTGGAAGTGATGCAGGAAGGCCAGGTCACCATCGAGGGCAAGCCGTTCGAACTGTCGCCGCCATTCCTGACCCTGGCCACGCAGAACCCGGTGGAACAGGAAGGCACGTATCCCTTGCCGGAAGCGCAGCTGGATCGGTTCCTGCTGAAGATCCTCATCGACTATCCCGCGCTGGCCGACGAGAAACGCATGGTCGATGCCATCACCACCGGCCGCAGCGCCAGCGACTTCGATCTGTCGCAGGTGCGCCGCGTGCTCGGCGCGGGCGATATCGTCGCCATGCAGCAGGGCACCGCCGCGGTGACGGTGGACGAGCAGGTGATCGACTACGCGGTGCGCATAGTCGCCGCCACGCGCAAGTGGCCGGGCATCGCGCTTGGCGCCGGCCCGCGCGGCAGCATCGCCCTGGTCCGCGCCGCGCGCGCGCAAGCGGTGCTGCAGGGCCGCGACTTCGTCACTCCCGACGACGTGCGCGACATCGCCAAGCCCGCCCTGCGCCACCGCATCACTTTGTCCCCCGAGTTGCAGATCGAAGGGCAGTCGGCGGACGACGCGCTGCACGCCCTGCTGGCCAAGGTGGAAGCGCCGCGGAAATGAGGCAAAGCAATCCCACAATCGCCCTGCTTGTCTTCCCCCTTTGCAAAAGGGGGATCGAGGGGGATTTGCTTTTGCCTTTGCTTCCAGGCGTCGGCGCGAAGAGCCAATCCTCCCCAACCCTCCTTTTCCAAAGGAGGGAGCTGGTGTGAGGCCCGGCCCATTTCTGATCGCGGTGCTGGTGTTGTGGGGCCTATCCGGTCTTGCCGTGCTATTCGCGGGCGTGCCGCTGCTCGCCTGGCAATCGGCCGGTATTGCTCTTGTCTTGCTGGCCATCCTGGATGCCTTGCTCCTGCGCCGTCGCGACACCCCGCAGGTCACCCGCGAAATTCCCGAAGCCCTGCCGCTCGGTATCGAACGCGACGTCACCCTGCGCGTGGAGTCGATGGCGCGCCAGCGCCTCGATGTGTTCGACCTGCATCCGGGCGCGTGGCCGGCGCAAGGCCTGCCGCAACGCTTGAAGCTGGCGCCGGCTACGGCTTCCACCTTCAGTTATCGTCTGAAGCCTGTCGTGCGTGGCGACGCGATCTTCGAAGGCGTGCAATTGCGCCTGGCTTCGCCCTTGCGCCTGTGGCGCCAGTCGCGCATCGCCGGTGCGCCGCAGCGGGTGCGCGTGTATCCCAACTTCGCGCCGCTGACCAAGTTCGCCTTGTTCAGCGCGGAACAGGCCTCGCGCCTGGTCGGCGCGCACCTCAAGCGCCGGCGCGGCGAAGGCACCGATTTCAACCAGATGCGCGAATACCGCATCGGCGACAGCCTGCGCCAGATCGACTGGAAGGCGACCTCGCGTTCGCGCAAGCTCATTTCGCGCGAATACCAGGACGAGAAGAACCAGCAGCTGGTGATGCTGGTCGATACCGGCCGGCGGATGATGGCGCAGGAAGATGGGATCGCCCACTTCGACCATGTGTTGAACGCGACGCTGGTCGTGTCCTATCTCGCCCTGCGCCAGGGCGATGCGGTCGGCCTGTTCGCCAGCGGCGGCGAGTCGCGCTGGGTGGCGCCCAAGCGCGGCATGGCCACCATCGACACGCTGCTGCGCGCCAGCTACGACCTGCAGCCGCAGGCGGTGGCCACCGATTACCTGGCCGCGGCCACCGAGTTGTCGCTGCGCCAGCGCAAGCGTTCGCTGGTGATGCTGGTGACCAACGTGCGCGACGAGGACATCGAGGACCTGCTGGCCGCGGTGCGCCTGCTGCAGAAGCGGCACCTGGTCTGCGTCGCCAGCCTGCGCGAACGCGCCCTGGATGAGGCCATCAACGAGGAAGTCCACGACCTCCCTGGCGCGATCCGCGCCGCCGCCGTCACCCGTTACCTGGAACAGCGCACCGCCGCGCACGAAGCCCTGCGCAGCCACCGGGTCGTGGTCATGGATGTGGCCAGCGAAGAATTGCCCGCCGCGTTGGTGGAGCGTTACCTGACGGTCAAGCGCGCCGGCCTGCTGTAGCCAATAGGCGAAACGAATGTGGGAGCGGCTTCCAGCCGCGAGCTCTTGATCTTTCCTTGAAGAACAAAGAGCTCGCGGCTGGAAGCCGCTCCCACAGAGCATAAGGCAGGCGAGCGCATTGAATTGTAGGATGGGTCGAGCGCAGCGACACCCATCGATTTCCGTCACCGAGCGAAACGGCAACAGCAGCCTCGGGAATGGATCTGCAAATCGGAAGCAATGCAAGTCTGGTTTAATCGCGGTGATGGGTGTCGCTGCGCTCGACCCATCCTACGGTGCTTGAATTACTTGTTAGCTGTCAAAACTTTTTCACGCATCCCGCAACCAGATAATTTAGGGGCGACGCTTTCGCGAAATAGTTGAGGACGTGGTTGCGCTCTGCGGCTAGAAGGGATCGTGAGCCCATTGCGGCTGACCAAGATAGCCAGTCAGACTGCCCTGTCTTTAGATACTCTGATCTTTGTTCCTTCAGGCCATACTGAACGGTTGGTATTTCCAGAATCTTCGCTCTGGCAATTTTATAGTCTGCAGTAAGCTCAAAAATACGGATGATCGATGGGCCACAATCAACGTGTCCCAGCAAATAGTCTTCAACAATCGCAGCAATCCAAAACAGCTGGTACTCAAGATAGTAGTCTTGCTTTTCGAGGTAGCTTCTGAGGATATTATTAAGTTCAGCTTTATCCTCCACATCTGCGCACACTGCATGTATGTGCTTAATTAAGTTTGGAAACCTAGTTAAGAGTTCTGGAATCACCTCTAGCACGCTTTCGCTGTGTGTTCTTAGAAATGCGAGAATCTGATCTGCATCTGATTCTTCAGTGTCGTCATTCCTTAAAAGGTCAATGAGACTGGCTATCTGCGTCTCATCAAGAGAATTTTCTATCTCAATCTCGCCAACAACAACGAATTCGACACTTGAGACTCCATAAACTGGTTCAAAGTCTTCGATGATCTCGCTCAGAGATGCTTTTATCTTCCCGAGTGTCTCTGATAGATCGCCGACCTTCGCGTCATAAAACGTTTTTGATGGATTAATATTCAGGGCGTATTGACCTAAAATCTGTTGAATTTTTATAAAGTCTTGGCGAAGCAGTTGCTCTGAATCATCAAAGAGTACGAAATCATCCATGAATCTGATTAGTTGAGCCGATTTTAGGAAGCTTGATAAATCTATGAGCTTGAGGAACTCATTCCCAAGCATCTTGCACGGATATATGCCTTGAGGAAGCACATCTATGCTTCTCCCTGCGTTGATCTCACGAAAGAATTGCCCGAATGCTTGGCAATCAACACCTGCGGTATCTGTTTTACCGCAGAACCAGTGAGCCAAGTCGTGGTGATAAATGCTATTGAAGTAGGAGGCAATGTCGAACTGAATGCTGTGCTTGAATTTCTTGGATGCTTCGGCTATTGCTGCTTTATATTCTCGGTAGGCCTTATTGACAGGGATGTGAGTCCCCTTCTCAAACCGATAGCCAAATGAAAGCCTGGATGGACTAACGGCAGGCCTGAATATTTCTCGGTTTCGATAGGCTAGGTCATAAATGAAAAACTCTGCAACCGGGTCTAGTTTGAATGTGCGCCTAAGATGCCCATTCGGTTTGGTCGCATAGATTCTCTGCTGTGGGAGGAAATTATCTCCCTCATGAGCGGCGTTCAGAACCTTCTGAAAGATGTAGTCAGATAGTTCCGCAGAGTGATGTTCGACCATCAGGCGATTGGTCTTGAGTGGATACAGTGTTGAACTGTAATCGGAGGCGAAGAATTCTTTGCTATTCACATGATCTCCGATTGACAGCTAACCAAATTTATACCGCGATATCAGGACGTTAACTCGAAAGTCAAAGTCTTGGCACATTCTCCAGCCGCGTAGCCCACACAACTCCAAAACAATCACCGCCAATCCCGCCAGCGAAACGCAGTTGATCAGCACCCGCACGATGCTGAGTCGCACGAAGAATGCGCCGAGGTCCACAGCATCGCCAAGGCGATGCCGCAAGTGAGTAGTTCCGGAAACGAGTAGCCGAGTGTCGTAAGTGCGGGAATCAGAAACGAATCCAAGTCGTGATTCCTCAGTCAGCCGTGACCAGCGACGCATCTTTCCCGCGCAACGCCGCATACACCGGCGCCGTTTCCGGGCGCACGCCATGCCATAGCTCGAAGCTGGCCGCGGCCTGTTCCACCAGCATGCCCAGGCCATCGACCACGTCGCGGCAGCCGGCGGTGCGGGCCCAGGCCAGGAACGGGATCGCGGCTTCGCCGTAGTTGAGGTCCACCGCCAGCGTGCGCGGCGTGGACAGGGCGAAGGGCAGGCGGAATTCATCGCCGCTGCGTCCCAGCGAAGTCGCGTTGACGATCAGGGCGAAATCGCCTTCATTGATCAGATCGTCCCAGTAACGCGAATGCGCGCGGCCGGGCATGCCCAGCGCATCGGCCAGCGCATCGGCGCGCTCGGAAGTGCGGTTGGCGATCATCAATTCGGAAACGCCCGCATCCAGCAAGGCTGGCGCCACCCCGCGCGCCGAACCGCCGGCGCCCAGCAACAAGGCGCGGCGTCCGCGCAGGTCCAGGCCCAGGCGCTCGGTCAGGTCGCGGACCAGGCCGATGCCGTCGGTGTTGTCGCCCTGCCATTGGCCGTCGTTGCGGGTCAGCGTGTTGACCGAACCGGCGCGGCGCGCGCGTTCGCTGGTGCTGGCGCACAGGGCGAAAGCGGCTTCCTTCAACGGCAAGGTGACGTTGGCGCCCATGCCGCCGCCGGCGGCGAAGGCCTCCAATGCCTGCGCGAAACCTTCCGGCGTGGCATCGACGGCGGTGTAGTCCAGGTCGATCCCGGCCTGGCGGCCGAATGCCGCGTGGATCCGTGGCGACAACGAATGCGCAACCGGATGGCCGAAAACAGCATAGTGATGAGTGTTCATGGCTTGGTATAACTGCAGTCGGGAAGGGAATGGAAGGCAGCCATGAAAACCATGAAACGCAGGTTCGCGATCGCCGCCCTGGCTTGCAGTCTACTCCCGGCTGCGGTGATGGGGCAGTTGGCGGAATTCGGCATCGAGGGCATGGGCGTGGTGTCCACGCGCGACACCGAAGTGCGCGCCAGCATCAGTGCCGATGGCCAGCGCATCGTCTGGGGCAGCACCGATCGCGCCGGTGGCGCAGGCGGCTGGGATCTGTGGCAGGCGCGCCTGCAGGACAAGCGCTGGAGCGAGCCGCGGCCGTTGTCGATCAATACGACGGCCAAGGATTTCGATCCAATGCTGAGCGCCGACGGGCGTTGGCTGTATTTCTTTTCCAACCGGCCGGGCGGACAAGGCGGCGATGACCTGTATCGCGCGGCGGTGCTGGTCGATGGCAAGTTCGGCAAGCCGGAAAATCTTGGCGCGGGCGTCAACGGCAAGGGCGACGAATGGGCGCCGACGCCGAGTGCCGATGGGCGCTGGCTGATGTTCGCCAGCGATGGTTTCGGCAGCGTGGGCGGGCACGATCTGTTCGTGGCGCGCTGGAACGGCAAGGCCTTCATCGATCCGCAACCGTTGCCGGGGGTGAACACGAAGGTCGATGAGTTCGACGCGGCCTGGATCGATGGCGGCAAGGCGCTGGTGTTCGCGCGCTCGGATGACGTGGAAAACAAACCGATCCGCTTGCAGGTCGCGCATTGCGACGGCAAGGCTTATGCCGATATCGCGCCGTGGAAGTTGTCGTTCAACAGTGTCGACGGTTTCACCCTGGGGCCGGTGCTGGATGTCTCCCGGCCGAAGGAATTGCTGGTCACCGGTTCGGCGCCGTCACCGAAAGCGGGCAAGCTGGATATCTATCGCGCGCTGGCCCCGGCCAGTCATGGCAAATCCGGTTGCCTGCCCTTGTAGGAGCGCCCATGGGCGCGAGTTCTTGCATGCTTGCGATCTGATCGGAAGGTCGCGCCCATGGGCGCTCCTACATCAATCCTCGCGGAGCCAGCGAGCGGCGTCGAGGGCGAAATAGGTCAGCACGCCGTCGGCGCCGGCGCGCTTGAAGGCGGTCAAGGCTTCCAGCACGCAGGCCTTTTCGTCCAGCCAGCCATTGTTGAATGCGGCCTTGAGCATCGCGTATTCGCCGCTGACCTGGTAGGCGAAAGTCGGCACGCCGAATTCGTCCTTCACCCGGCGCACCACGTCCAGGTAGGGCAGGCCCGGCTTGACCATGACCATGTCCGCGCCTTCGTCGATGTCCAGCGCCACTTCGTGCAGCGCCTCGTCGGAATTGGCCGGGTCCATCTGGTAGTTGTACTTGTTGCCCTTGCCCAGGCTGCCGGCGCTGCCGACCGCATCGCGGAACGGACCGTAGAACGCCGACGCGTATTTCGCCGAATAGGCCATGATTTTCGTGTGCACATGACCGTCGTTTTCCAGCGCCTCGCGGATCGCGCCGATGCGGCCGTCCATCATGTCGCTGGGGGCGACGACGTCCGCGCCGGCGCGCGCGTGCGACAACGCCTGCTTGACCAGGGCTTCGACGGTGATGTCGTTCATCACGTAGCCGCTGTCGTCGATGATCCCGTCCTGGCCGTGGGTGGTGAACGGGTCCAGGGCCACGTCGGTGATCACGCCGAGTTCGGGGAAGCGTTGTTTCAATGCACGCACAGCGCGCTGGGCCAGGCCGTCGTCGTCCCAGGCCGCTGCGGCATCCAGCGATTTGGCTTCCGGCGCGGTGACCGGGAACAGGGCGATGGCCGGCACGCGCAGCTCCAGCGCCTGTTCGGCGACCTTCAGCAGTTCGTCGATCGACAGGCGCTCCACGCCGGGCATCGAGGGCACCGCTTCGCGGCCCGAAAGTTCGTGCACGAACACCGGATAGATCAGGTCGTTGGCGCTCAGCACGTGCTCGCGCATCAGGCGGCGGGAGAAATCGTCGCGGCGCATGCGGCGCGGGCGGGTGTAGGGATAGGGCATGGGGACTCCTCGAATCTATGCGCGGATGATACGCCTGCGCGCTAGATCCCCTCTCCCATTTCGGGAGAGGGTGGCCGAAGAGCCTGCCCTCGAATGCTTTAGTCGGGGGCCGGGAGAGGGTTCGGCTCTTCGCAGCGAATCAAGAGCAACAGCAACAGCACGCTTCGCTGCGCTCGCGCCCCCTCTCCTGCCCTTCGGGCATCCTCCCCCGCAAGGGGGGAGGAAAGGCCTTGCACGCCATCCACGCGTAGAAGCGACGTGAGTCGCGAAGGAGACCCTACCGGATTGGGTGGTTGATTCGCCGACGTTTCGCGACTTACGCCCCGAAAGAAGTCCCCTTGGGGGACGTCGCTCCAACGAAAGCTTCGATTCGCACAGGCACGATGATTTCCGGTACAGGCAAGAGCAAGAGCTCGCGGCGGGACGCCGCTCCCACGGGAATCAGAAGAAGCCGCCGCCGATGCCCAGGCGAATGATGGCGACCACGATGACGATGCCGTTGAGCACCAGCCCGGTCTTGGCGCGGCCGGTCTTGACGTCGGAAGTGAACAGGATGCCGATGGCGGCGATGATCGCGCCGATCGCGGCGAAGGGGATCAGGAACCAGTTGCCCCAGCCCAGCAGCGGAATCAGCGCCAGCACCATCCAGATCATGGCCACCACGCCCCACAACACACTGATCAGGCCCATGCGATTGCTCCGGTTTGAATGGAGCCACTATAACTCCCGGCCGTTCCGGGCCCGAGACCCGATAGTCATGGAATCCGGATCCCGTCACTGCGGGATCCGGATCGGGTGTGCGAGCATTCAGTCCAGCCGGTCGATCATCCAGCCAATCTTCCAGGGAGCACCGCCATGCGCCTTCGTCCCGCCCTCTTCCTCTTCGTCCTCGCATTGACGGCTTGCGCCGGCACGTCCAAGGTCATGCTCGGCCAGGCGCGCGCGCCGGTCGATCCGGCCCAGGTCCGCATCTACACCACGCCGCCGCCGGGCTCGGTGGAAATCGCCCAGCTTGAGTCCTCCAGCGCGGTCGGTTTCGGCACCCAGGGCCAGACCGATGCCGCCGTGGCCCGGCTCAAGCGCGAAGCCGCGGCGCTGGGCGCGAACGGGGTGATCCTGATGGGCGTGGGTTCCAGCGGTTCGCCGGTCGGCATGTCGGTCGGCGCCGGCAGCTATGGCAGCCACAGTGGCGGGGGCATCGGCATCGGCATTCCCACCACGCAGAAGAAGGCGGCGGGCGTGGCGATCTATGTGCCGCCGGGTGCGGAGCCGACGCAACCTTAGGTCGAGCGACCTGTGGGAGCGGCGTAAGCCGCGAGCTCTTTAATGCCTGAAGAGCTCGCGGCTTACGCCGCTCCCACACACGCCGCTCCTACATTCGCTGTTGTGAGGGCACGAACTGCTCCTTCACCGCCCTGGCCAGCTGGTCCGGCGGCAGCAGGCCCTGGTCCAGCAGGAAATTGTTGAAGGCCTGACGGTCGAACTTCTTGCCCAGCGCCAGTTCGGTCTGCAGGCGCAGTTCCATGATCCGGGTGTAGCCGTAGAAATAACTGCCGGCCTGGCCGGGCGCGTTGAAGGTGTAGCGGTCCAGCTCCTGGCGCGCCATCGGTTCGGAAAGACCCACGTCTTCCTCCAGTACCTGGCGCGCGCGTTCGCGATCGATCAGGCCCAGGTTGAGGCTGGGGTCAAGCACCGCGCGGGCGGCGCGCAGCAGGCGGAACTGCAAGGCGAACAACTGCCCGTCCAGCGGCTCGTACGGCACCATCTCGGCTTCGGCATACAGCGCCCAGCCCTCGACGTTGACCGAGTTGAACGCGAACAGGCTGCGCGCCAGCGACACGCCGCGTTCGACCATGGCGGTGAACTGCAACTCGTGGCCCGGACGCCCTTCGTGCGCCGACAGCGTCCACGCCACCGAACCGAAATTGAAATCGTCGTAGTTCTTGCCCTGGCCATCCTTGTCCGGATTGCCCAGCGGCAGCACGAACGTGCCCTGCTGGCCGGTGTTGCCGACCAGCGGCGCCGGCAGGAAATGCGGCGCCGGCTGCGCGGCGCTTTCGGCTGGCGAGCCCAGCCGCATCTGCATCGGCCGGTTGGGCACATCGACGATCTTTTCGTTGCGGATGATCGGATCGATCCGGTCGATGATGTCGCGGTAATAGGTTTCCAGCTGGTCGTTGGGAATGCTGTCCTTCTTCAGCGCCTTGATCACGTCGCGGTAGTCGCTTGCCTCGATGCCCTTGGCCTTGGCCACCAGCGGCGCGAGTTGCTGCATCACCGCGCGGGTCTCCATGAATTCCAGTTGCGCGCGCTGCATCAGCAAGGCCGGATCGATGTCGATGCCGTACTGCTTCAGCTGGTAGGCGTACAGCTCCGGCGGCAGGCGCGTGTCGAGGCGCGCCTTGGGCAAGACCTGGGCGCGAGTCCATGCGTTGTAGTCCTTGAGCTGTTTCTCCATCGCATCCAGCGCTTCGCCGGCGCCTTCGATTTTGTACTTGGCGAACAACTCGCGCACGCCGGCCACATAGGTATCGACGTTGCCGACCGCGCGTTCGACTTCCAGCTTGGTCGGCTGCAGCAGGGCCGGATCGGAAAGTTTCTCTTCGTAGCGTTGCCGCGCAAGCGCGGTGATCGCGGTGCTGCCGGGCAGCAGGCCGACGTAACGCTTCAACCGGTCCAGCGCCTTGGCCCGGCGCTCCGGCGGGGTCTGGTCCGAAAGCAGTCCGTTGAGGCCGTTGAATACCATCTGCGGCGCATCGCTCCACGGCAGCATGAATTTCTCGTTGAGCGCGCTGCCTTCGATGTTCTCGTCGGCGGCCTTGATCATGATTTCCAGGTCCTGGCGCACGTTGGCGTCGCGCTCCAGCTGCAGTTTTTCCTGCAGCGCGCTCCTGGCCTTGGCGGTCGCCTCGCGATAGCGCTTGCCGTTGTCCGGCCCCAGGTCGGCGACCTGGTCGTCGTAACCGGGAATGCCGAAGAAGCTGGCGAACTCCGGCTGGAATGGCGCCTGCGCGGCAAGCAGGATCTGCGCATTGCGGTTGCTCGTTTCCACCCAGGCCGGTGCCGCCGCGGGCTTGGCCTGCGCGGCGGGCGCCGCAGCTTGTGCGAACACGGGCAGGGGCGCGGACAGCGCCAGGGCGATGGCGAGGACGAGTGGCTTCATCGGCGAGGTTCCAACGGGAAGGAAGACCGCCGACCCTACGCGTTCAATGACTGGCGGGCAATGCGTTGGAGGTCACGCCTGGTCCCGCTCTCCCGGTAGGAGAAGGGAAACGTTACTGCTCTCAAAGGAAATTAGGAACAATTTCGTCATCCCCGCGAAGGCGGGGACCCAGTGACTTCAAGTCGTTTAAAAACCAAGGCGCTGGATTCCCGCCTTCGCGGGAATGACGAGCAAGATGGAACTGTTCAGAGGTTTCCCAAGACTACTTGTCGTCCGATCCGGGCAATAGATCCGCCGGAACCGTCGGTTCCGAAAGAATCCGCTCCATCGCCGCCCAGCGCGCCGCAGGCGTTTTGCCGGCGGCATCGACGTGGGCGCGGACCAGGTCCTGGCCCAGGCCGTAATTGATGACGTAGCTGCGATACCGGTCGGCGAAGGCGATGGATTGTTCGGCGCGCGCGGGCGACAACAGCTGGTATTTCTGCGCCAGGCGCACCGCTTCGGCGCGGTCGATGCGGCCATCCAGGTAATCGCGGGCGATGGTCAGGCGTGCGCCGGCCAGTGCGCCGCGCGCCTGTTGCAGTTGCGCATCGCGCGCGGCCAGTGCCGGGTCCAGTCCGGCCAGCGGATACAGCACCTCGCGTTCGAAGGCGAGTTTCTCTTCGTTCGGGAAAGCCAGTTCGATGCCGAAATTGGCCGAGCCTTCGGCGATCAGCGACATCGGGCTGTACAGCGGATACACGGTGAACTCGATCCAGCCGCGTTGCTGGTACAGGCGTTGTTCCAGCAGCATGTTCAGCACGTGGTGACCTGGGTAGCCTTCGTGGCAACCCAGGTCGACCGCGCGGCTCATCAGCACCGGCAGGTCGGTGTTGATCTGGATCAGGCTGCTCGCCTTGCCCTGGTACCAGTTGTAGCCGGACCAGGGCTGGCCGGTAACCAGTTCCAGGCTGAACTTCTCGTCGGTGGGCAGGGCGATATGCGCCTGAGTGCGGCGCTTGCACTCGGCGATCGACGCATGCATCACCTGCTCCAGGCGATCGTGCGGAATTTCGGTTTGTCGGGAGAGATCATCCGCGCGCTGCCAGAGCGGAGCGGAGCCCGGCAGCAGTTTGTCGAGCTTTTCCAGCGCCGGGTCGTAGGCCGACAACGGCTGCAACTGCGGCCGGATGGCGTACAGGCCTTCGGCTTCGTCGGCAAAGGCCAGCTTCTCGCCCGCGATCATCGCCAGGCGGGTTGCGGCGGCGGTGAGCTGGGCGGCGAGGAGCTGTTTCCTGCGTATTTCGAGCGTGGAAAGCGCACTGGTTTCCACCGCTTGCACGCGCTGGATCAGTGCGTCGGTCGCCGCGCGCAGTTCGGGCAGGGAGCGTTTCGCTGCTTTCGCCTGCTGCGCCCATGCCGCCGGGCCGTAGTAGGCATCGACATAGCCGGACTCGTGCTCGCCGATCTCCAGGGTCAGGTGGACGTAGGCTTCGGCAAGTGGGTCCAGTGCAGTGCGCGAGACTTCGCTGCCTGCAATCACAGGCGACGTGCCGGCATGGACAGTGGTTGTGATCATCATCAGGGTGGCCAGCAGGAATCGCATTGGGGTCGTCTCGTTGGATTGTGCGGGAGCTGTCCCTCTCCCCTTGTGGGAGAGGGTGCCGAAGAGCCTGCCCTCGAATGCTTTAGTCGGGGGCGGGAGAGGGGAAGGCCGGAGCCAGTGATTTGTCCGATCAAATGGATGGATCGAGTGCGGATTTACTGCAGGATTTCTGCACTCGATGCGTCATGAAAGCGTGTTGGAAATGGGCTCCGGCCTTCCCCTCTCCCGGCCTGTCGGCCACCCTCTCCCGCAAGGGGAGAGGGGCGTGTCACCGTTGTTTACGCGGGCTGTGGGTGCAAGATTCTTCAAGGTCGGATTCCGGCATGCGCTGGAACGGCGAACATTATTTCTGCTGTACGCCTTGCCCGAACAGATGCTTGCGTTCCTCGTCCGTCATGGGCTTGCCCGCATCCGGATTCACTTTCTGCTTCCACGCATAGGCGCGCGCGGTCGCGGGTCGCGCGGCGATGCTGTCGTACCAGCGTTTCATGTTCGGGAAGGCATCGAAATCCGGCGGCAGGCCGGCGTAGGCGTCGATCCACGGATAGCAGGCCATGTCGGCGATGCTGAATTCGTCGCCAGCCACGAATGCGTTGTCGGCAAGGCGCTGGTCAAGCACGCCGTGCAGGCGGGTGACCTCGCGGTCGTAACGGTCCATGGCATACGGGATCCTTTCCGGCGCATAGACGTGGAAATGGCCGCGCTGCCCGCTCATCGGGCCGAGCCCGCCCATCTGCCACATCAGCCACTGGTTGACCGTCACCTTGCTGCGCACGTCCGCGCCGAAGAAGCAGCCGGTCTTGTTGGCCAGGTACAGCAGGATCGCGCCGGATTCGAACACGCTGATCGGCGCGCCGCCATCTGCAGGGGCGTGATCGACGATGGCCGGCATCTTGTTGTTGGGGGAAATGGCCAGGTATTCGGGCTTGAACTGGTCGCCGGCGCCGATGTCTACCGGATGGATGCGGTATTCCAGCGCATGGCCGGCATCGACCAGTTCCTCCAGCATCAGGGTGATCTTGTGGCCGTTGGGGGTGGGCCAGTAGTGCAGGTCGATCATGTTCCAACTCGTTGCAGCGTGGGGATTGCGAGTTTAGCCCGCGATTCGTGCTTGGCAGCGTCACGATGGGCCGGTAACCTGCCGCATCCCCGCAACGCAGCATCCCGATCCCATGTCGTATCAATCCCAGCATCGCCTCGGCCCGCTTCCGGCTCTCATCTTCAGCTCGCGCTGGCTGCAGTTGCCGCTTTATCTGGGCTTGATCATCGCCCAGGGCGTGTATGTGGTGCTGTTCTCCAAGGAACTCTGGCACCTGATCCATGAGACGACCACGCTGACCGAGCAGGAAATCATGCTCATCGTGCTGGGTCTGATCGACGTGGTGATGATTTCCAACCTGCTGATGATGGTCATCGTGGGTGGTTACGAAACTTTCGTCTCGCGCCTACGCCTGGAGGGGCATCCGGACCAGCCCGAGTGGCTGAGCCACGTCAATGCATCAGTGCTCAAGGTCAAATTGGCGATGGCGATCATCGGCATTTCCTCGATCCACCTGCTCAAGACCTTCATCGAGGCGGGCGGATTGGGTGAGCTGCCCTTCTGCGGTACGACCGAAGCGTTCGCCGCGGCGGACGCGGCCAAGGCAGCGGGTTCCAAATTGAAGACCTGCACCACGGTGACCCAGCTCGGCGTGCTCTGGCAGACGATCATCCACACGGTATTCATCCTCTCGGCCATCGGCATCGCCTGGACCGACAAGTTGATGCAGAACGACAATCACAAGCCAAAAGCCGCTGCGCATTAAACTCACGCAGTGGATGTCTCTCACCTACTCGACGGCCTGAACCCCGCGCAGCGCGAAGCCGTTTCCGCCGCGCCCGGGCATTACCTCGTGCTGGCCGGCGCCGGCTCGGGCAAGACCCGCGTGCTGACCCATCGCATCGCCTGGTTGAACGAAGTGCATGGCGTGCCGGTGCATTCGATCTTCGCCGTGACTTTCACCAACAAGGCCGCCGGCGAAATGCGCCATCGCGCCGACGCGCAACTGCGCAATGGTAGTCGAGGCATGTGGATCGGCACCTTCCACGGGCTGGCCCACCGCCTGCTGCGCCTGCACTGGCAGGAAGCGAAACTTCCGGAAAGCTTCCAGGTGCTGGATTCCGACGACCAACTGCGCCTGGTCAAGCGCGTGGTCCAGCAGATGGAACTGGACGAGGCGCGTTTCCCGCCGCGGCAGATCGCCTGGTGGATCAACGCGCAGAAGGACGAAGGCCGTCGCGCGCAACACATCCAGCCCGGCGACGATCAATGGACCGACACCCTGCGTCGCGCCTACGCGTTGTACCAGGAACGCTGCGATCGCGCCGGACTGGTGGATTTCGCCGAGTTGCTGCTGCGCGCGCACGAGGTGCTGCGCGACAACCCGGCCTTGCTCAGTCATTACCGCACGCGTTTCCGCGAAATCCTGGTCGATGAATTCCAGGACACCAATGCCATCCAGTACGGTTTCGTGCGGTTGCTGGCGGGAGACAGTGGCCATGTATTCGTGGTCGGCGACGACGACCAGGCCATCTACGGCTGGCGCGGGGCGAAAGTGGAGAACGTGCAGCGTTTCCTCAAGGACTTCGGCTCCATGGACGGTGGCGCGCAGACCATCCGCCTGGAACAGAACTACCGCTCCAGCGCCAACATCCTCAATGCCGCCAATGCGGTGATTGCGCACAACCCCGACCGCATCGGCAAGCAGTTGTGGACCGACACCGGCGACGGCGAAACCATCGACCTGTACGCGGCCTACAACGAGATCGACGAAGCCAGCTTCGTCGTCGAACGCATCCGCCAGTGGGTGCGAGATGGCGGGAGTTACAGCGATTGCGCCATCCTGTACCGCAGCAATGCGCAGTCGCGCGCCTTCGAAGAGCGCCTGCAGGCCGAGCCACGAGTGCCGTTCCGGGTCTATGGCGGCATGCGCTTCTTCGAGCGCGCCGAGATCAAGGACACCCTGGCCTACCTGCGCATGGTCACCAATCGCGCCGATGATGCGGCCTTCGAGCGTGCGGTCAACACGCCCACGCGCGGCATCGGCGACCGCACTTTGGACGAGGTGCGCAAGCGCGCACGCACGCACGCGCAATCGTTGTTCGAATCGGCGCGCGAACTTTCCATCGGCAACGAACTCGCTGGCCGCGCGCGCAATGCGCTGGCGGGATTCATCGGTTTGGTCGAAACGCTGTCGGCTGAAGTGGCCGAACTCGATCTCAAGGACAAGATCGACCACGTGCTGATGCGCTCGGGCCTGCGTGAGTTCTACCTCAACGAAAGCAAGGGCCAGCTCGATTCGCGCACCGACAACCTCGACGAACTGGTGTCGGTGGCCTCGCGTTTCGTCCGTCGCGACGAGGAAGAGACGGCGGGAATGAGCGAGCTGGTCGCGTTCCTTTCCTATGCGTCACTGGAGGCCGGCGAAGGCCAGGCCCAGGCTGGCGAGGACGGTGTGCAGCTGATGACCCTGCATTCGGCCAAGGGCCTGGAATTCCCGCTGGTTTTCCTGGGCGGACTGGAAGAGGGCCTGTTTCCCAGCGGCAAGTCGCTGGATGAAAGCGGACGCCTGGAAGAGGAGCGCCGCCTGGCCTACGTGGGCATCACCCGCGCGCGGCAGAAACTGGTGCTGAGTTACGCCGAAACCCGGCGCATCCACGGCCAGGACATGTACGGCATTCCCTCGCGTTTCCTGCGCGAGATCCCGCCGCACCTGCTCAATGAGGTGCGGCCCAAGGTGCAGGTGTCGCGCACGTATTCCGCGGGCCCGGCGCGCAACCCCGGCCACGCCGCCCTCGAAGCGCCGCCGCTCAAGCTCGGCGCCAACGTCAGTCATCCCAAGTTCGGCCAGGGCGTGGTCACCGACTACGAAGGCAACGGTGCCCATGCGCGCGTGCAGGTGAACTTCGACGACGAAGGCAGCAAGTGGCTGGTGTTGGCTTACGCGAATTTGCAGGTGCTCTAAGGAACCTCTGAACAATTCGTTCTTGCTCGTCATGACCAGCCATTCGGCTGTTGAAAGCCCCGCGAAGGCGGGAACCCAGCGACTTTGCTTTCAATGGCTTGAAGTCACTGGGTCCCCGCCTTCGCGGGGATGACGACAATTGTTCAGAGGTTCCCTACCCTGCGGATCGGTCTCACATCAGGAAATACACATGAGCAGGACGGAAAAGGAAAAGATGCTGGCCGGCGAGTTGTACCGCGCCGATTCACCAGAGATCCAGGCCGACCACATCGCCGCCATGGCCTGGCTGGCGCGTTACAACGCAGCGATCGGCCACGGC
Source organism: Pseudoxanthomonas sp. (assembly GCA_041919795.1). Classification (GTDB taxonomy): domain Bacteria; phylum Pseudomonadota; class Gammaproteobacteria; order Xanthomonadales; family Xanthomonadaceae; genus Pseudoxanthomonas_A. The sequence goes on from JAYRTC010000013.1 coordinate 63,336, forward strand.
AATGAAGCGCGTCACGCGCTGCTGCGCGAACGCTTCGGCAGCGTGGGCGCTGGCGCGGTGATCCGGCCGCCGTTCCATTGCGACTATGGCTACAACATCCACCTCGGCGTCGGCGCGTTCCTCAATTTCGATTGCGTGATCCTGGACGTGGTGGAAGTGGTGATCGGCGACGGCACCCAGATCGGCCCGGCCGTGCAGATCTACACCGCCGATCATCCACGCGATCCGCAACTGCGCAGTACCGGCCTTGAATCCGGCAAGCCGGTGCGCATTGGCCGCAATGTCTGGATCGGCGGAGGCGCGATCCTCCTGCCCGGCGTGAGCATCGGCGACGACGCCCTGATCGGCGCCGGCAGCGTGGTGACCCGCGACGTGCCGGCGGGAGCGACGGTGGCGGGGAACCCCGCGCGGATCCGTTGAGCCGCTATTACCCATGGCACATGCCCCGCATGCCGCTGGTGGCGGACATTCACTGACGTAGCCCCCACCGGACATGCCATGAACGCCAATGCCACACCGACGCCAGGCCGCAAGCCGGTCGCGCGCTGGCTGAGGTCCGAACTGCCGCAGCTGATGTTGATGCTGCTCATGCTGGCCGCGGCCCGCGATTCCTTCGCCAATCATTACTACGTGCCGTCGGGTTCGATGGAGCACACCCTGGAGGTCGGCGATCGGGTGGCGGTGGACATGCGCGCGTATGGCGTGCGCCTGCCGTTCACCGGCGTGCAGTTGCTGGCGACCGGCAAGCCCGAACGCGGCGATGTCGCGATCTTCGATTCGCCGGAGGACGGCGAGCGACTGATCAAGCGCGTGGCGGCGGTGGCGGGCGACGAAGTGGATTTGAGCGAAGGCCGCTTGAGCATCAATGGCGTGGCGATGGAGGCGCTGGACCAGGCCGACACGGAACTATTCGAACAGCATCGTGCGCGTCTCAATCTCGCATACGGCGGCGGACCGGACTTGCAGGGCGTCATCGTGCCGGAAGGCCAGGTACTGATGCTGGGCGATGCCCGCGGCAACAGCCACGACGGACGCTACTTTGGTTTCGTGCCGGCAAGCGAGTTGTATGGACGCGCGGTGGCGGTCTATTACCGTCGTGGCCAAGGCTTCGGCTGGAAAAAGCTGTAAGCGAAAGGAGGGCCTTGGCACACCATTGGAGTGTCGCGCAATTCCGCAAGGTGGGCCAAGGCCCACCCTACAGGTCGATGGAGAAATGATGCGAGCTGATGCGCATGCGTTCGCGCAGGTAGAACGCGTGCGCGCCGTGGCGCTGGGTGCCGGAATCCAGCTCCAGCTTGCGGCAGCCCTGGCGCCGGGCTTCCGCCTTGAGCCAGTCGAGCAAGGCCTTGCCGTGGCCACCGCTGCGCGCATGGGCGTCGGTCACCAGGTCGTCCACGTACAACAGGCGGCCATGGGCCAGCATTTCCTGCACGCGCCAGCCCGCGAATGCGCGCGGCGCGTCATCCTGGAACAGGGCCACGGCATGCCAACCCTCGGCGAACTGGCGCCGGGCCTGGGCGACGAAACCCGCTTCGTCCAGGTGATCGCGTAGCTGCGCCACCACCGGCCAGATCGCGTGCAAGGCTTCATCGCTGACTATTTCACGGATGTCGAAACGGCTGATATCGAAGCGGCTATCGACCGAAGGCTCCGGTTCGGCATCGAGTCCGTCGCGCGCGTGGTTCACCATCCGTAGAGCTTCCAGTACACCGGGGACACCGGGCCTTCGCCCTTGCTCTTGTCCAGCCGGCCGTCGCCGTTTTCGTCCATCAGGTAATAGGCCGGCCCGCGCGAAGGTGTGACCTTGACCATGCGCAGCTGTCCGCCGACGCGGTATTCCTCGATCACGTCGCCATTGGCTTCGGTGCGCACGGCGACCTGCGCATTGGCCAGGTCCACTGCGGGATCGTTGCGCGACGATCCCATCGAAGCGCAACCGGCGAGCGCCAGCAGGGGCACGATCAGCAGGATTTTCATGACCATTCCTCGCGGTCGGTATCGGAGGTGGATTATGCGCCGGGTGCGGTAAGTGTGGGTGAGAGTACGGGAGCCGGGAGGAGCGAGTAGGCTCTTGATCTCCGGCTACCGGCTTCCGGTTCAACAGCTTCCCATCGGGGCGTCGCAAGGCATCGGGGTTAGAATCGGCACATGCCCAGACTCGTACTGATCGACGGATACAACTATCTCTACCGCGCCTATCACGCCATCAAGGCGCAAGGACGCGAGTTGACGGCGCCGGATGGATTTCCGACCGGTGCGATGTTCGGCGTGGTGAACATGTTGCGCGCGTACTTGAAGGAACGGCCGGATTACGCGGCCTTCGTGGTCGATGCGCCAGGGAAAACCTTTCGCGACGATATCTATCCGCAGTACAAGGCCAACCGCCCGCCGATGCCGGACGACTTGCGTATGCAGGTCGAGCCGCTGCTGGAAATAGTCGCCGCACTCGGTTTCCCGATCGTGCGCGTGCCCAGCGTCGAGGCCGACGACGTGATCGGCACGCTGGCGCTGCAAGGCGCGGCGCAGGGCATCGACGTGACGGTCTCCACCGGGGACAAGGACATGGCCCAGCTGGTGCGTGCGCATGTCGAGCTGGTGAACACCATGAGTGGAAGCCGACTGGATTCCGACGCCGCGGTGATCGAGAAGTTCGGCGTGCGCGCGGACCAGATCGTCGATTACCTGGCGCTGATGGGCGATGCGGTGGACAACATCCCGGGCGTACCCAAGTGCGGACCCAAGACCGCGGCCAAATGGCTGGGCGAATACGGCACGCTCGATGGGGTCATCGCGAATGCGGAGAAGATCGGCGGCAAGATCGGCGAGAGTCTGCGCGAGGCGCTGCCCAGGCTGCCGCTCAATCGCCAGCTGACCACGATCAAGACCGATGTCGCGTTGGAGCAGGCGCCTACCGACCTGCGCCTGCGTGATCGCCACGTCGATGAGCTGCGCGAGCTGTTCAAGCGCTATGGTTTCAATCAGGCCTTGAAGGAGCTCGAAGGCGGCAACGGCGCGAACCTCGCCGCGCCAGCCGAAAAGGAACCCGGCCGCGCGCGCGGCACCGGTTTCGCCGCCGCTGCCGCGAGTGAAACGACGGCGCTCGATCCCGCGCTGTCCGTACCCGGCGAATACACGACAGTGCTCACCAATGGGCAACTCGAAGTCTTGATCGACACGCTGCGCAAGGCCGATGAATTCGCCTTCGACAGCGAAACCGACAGCCTGGATCCGATGCAGGCCAACCTGGTCGGGCTGAGCTTCGCGGTGGAAGCGAATCAGGCGGTCTATATTCCACTGGCCCACGAATATCCCGGCGCGCCCGCGCAACTGGATCGCGCCGCGACCCTGGCCGCGCTGGCGCCGTTGTTCGCCGATGGCAACAAGAAGAAGCTTGGCCAGCATGGCAAGTACGACCTGCATGTGCTGCGTCGCCACGGCATCGAGGTCGCCGGCTATGCCGACGACACCATGCTGGAAAGTTTCGTGCTGAATTCCGGCAGCAGCCGCCACGACATGGACAGCCTGGCCAAGCGTTATCTCGGCTACGACACGATCAAGTACGAAGCAGTGGCTGGCAAGGGCGCCAAGCAGATCCTGTTTTCGCAGGTCGCCATCGACGACGCGACCCGTTATGCGGCCGAGGACGCCGATATCACCTTGCGCCTGCACCGCACGCTGTCGTCGAAACTGGCTGCCGAGCCCGGCCTGCAACGCGTGTATCGTGAAATAGAAATGCCGCTGGTGCCGGTGCTGGAACGGATCGAAACCAACGGCGTGCGCATCGACGGCGACGAACTGCGCCGGCAGTCGGCCGACCTGTCCAAGCGCATGCTCGCCGCCCAGCAGAAAGCCACCGAGCTGGCCGGGCGCACTTTCAACCTGGATTCGCCCAAGCAACTCGGTGCGTTGTTGTTCGACGAGCTCAAACTGCCGGTGATGGTGAAGACGCCTTCCGGCCAGCCTTCGACCAACGAGGAGGCGCTGGAAGCCATCGCCGACCAGCACGAGCTACCGCGCGTGATCCTGGAATACCGCGGCCTGGCCAAGCTGCGCAGCACCTATACCGACAAGCTGCCGGACATGGTCAATCCCGACACCGGCCGCGTGCATACCAGCTACCACCAGGCCGGCGCGGCGACCGGGCGCCTGTCTTCCTCCGACCCCAACCTGCAGAACATCCCGATCCGCACCGACGACGGTCGCCGCATCCGCAAGGCCTTCGTCGCGCCGCCGGGACGCAAGCTGGTCGCCTGCGACTACTCGCAAATCGAACTGCGGATCATGGCCCACTTGTCGGAGGATCCCGGCCTGACCCGCGCCTTCGAATCCGGCGTGGACGTGCACAAGGCCACCGCGGCCGAAGTGTTCGGCCGCAAGCTCGACGAAGTCACCGGCAACGAGCGCCGCGCGGCCAAGGCGATCAACTTCGGCCTGATGTACGGCATGAGCGCCTTCGGCCTGGCCCGGCAACTCGGCATCGGTCGCGGCGAAGCGCAGGATTACATCGCGCTGTACTTCAGCCGTTATCCGGGCGTGCGCGATTTCATGGAGCGCACGCGCCAGCAGGCGCGCGAGCAGGGTTACGTGGAGACCGTGTTCGGTCGCCGCCTCTATCTCGACTACATCGACAAGGGCACCCAGGGCCAGCGCGCGGGCGCCGAGCGCGCGGCGATCAATGCGCCAATGCAGGGCACCGCCGCCGACATCATCAAGCGCGCGATGGTGTCAGTGGATGCCTGGCTCGCCGATCACGCCTCCAGCGCATTGATGATCCTGCAGGTGCACGATGAACTGGTGTTCGAAGCTGAACAGGATTTCGTCGACACACTGCTGCCAGCGGTCACCACAAGAATGTCGAGTGCGGCGCAACTCTCCGTTCCGCTGGTAGTGGACAGTGGCGTGGGCGACAACTGGGAGGAAGCGCACTGAGGACAGGCCGGCGGCGCAATTCCGTTGCCAGGCGGAGACTTACGGCGTGTTCCTGCGCGAAGCGGTACGATCCGAATTCAGTACCGACAAGTTCAATAAAATGAATCCGTCCTAAATCTTACGTTTTTTTGATCGGAATCTTCACGAACTATCCATGCCTGATCTGGTCATATAGCCCGTGACAGATGCAAGGTCTGTCGCTGGATCTCTCCCATCCCCTGGAGTGATCTCCGGAACAAAGGCCCCTCCCCAGGCCGAGTTCCCTGGCCCCGCTGACCCCCCCCTGGTCGGTGGGGCTTTTTATTTGGCTCTGTTCTCGTTCACTGCGAGGGAATCCCCCTGAAGTCGCCCTGTCGCCGATGCGGCGGGTTTTTTGTGGGAGGGACTTCAGTCCCGATGCTTAATCGATGGTGCCTGTCGGGACTGAAGTCCCTCCCACAGGTTCAACCTCGATGCGCGCCGCGCTAAGGTGCGCGCATCAACTCTTACGGAATCCTGCCATGGCGCATGCATTCGATGGGATGTTCGACCTGGCGATGCCGTGGTGGGCGTTCGTGCTGCGCGCCTGCATCGTGTACTTCATCCTGTTGCTGCTGATCCGCGCCTCCGGCAAGCGGACCATGGGCCAGTTCACGCCTTTCGACATGTTGCTGGTGGTGTTGCTGGGCAATGCGGTGCAGAACGCGCTGTTGGGCCAGGACACCTCGGTGGGCGGCGGGCTGCTGCTGGCAACGACCCTGCTGTTGTTGAACTGGATGGTCGGGCTGGTCTCGGCGCGCAGCGCGAGGATGGAAGCGCTGGTGGAGGGCGTGCCGGTATTGCTGGCGCGCGATGGCAAGGTTTACCAGGACGTGCTGCGGCGCGAATTGATCAGCCGCGCGGATTTCGACAAGGCGATGCGCGAATCCGGGGTCGAGGATATAGAGGACATCCGCATGGCGGTGCTGGAGACCAACGGCCACATCACCCTGGTCACTCGTGATCCGTCATAACGACTTTATGTCCCCCAAGGGGACTTCTTTCGGGGCGTAGGAGCGCCCCATGGGCGCGAGCTCTTCGGTGGTATCCCGGATGCGGGACGGAGAGCTCGCGGCTGGAAGCCGCTCCCACAAGAGCATCGCGCCCATGGGGTGCTCCTACGAGGTAGGAAGCTCGTGCAGCCAGTCGCGTGGCTTCAGGTAATCGGCCAGCCGTGATTCCGGGCTGCCTTGCTCCGGGGTGTAGCCGTATTCCCAGCGCACGCGTGGCGGCAGGCTCATCAGGATCGACTCGGCGCGGCCGCCGCTTTGCAGGCCGAACAAGGTGCCGCGGTCGTAGACAAGGTTGAACTCCACGTAGCGCCCGCGCCGGTACAGCTGGAACTCGCGCTCGCGTTCGCCATAAGGCATGTCCTTGCGGCGTTCGACCAGCGGCAGGTAGGCGTCGAGGAAGCCGTCGCCGACCGCGCGCTGGTAGGCGAAATCGCGTTCGAAGTCCTGGCCCAGATCATCGAAGAACAGGCCGCCGACACCGCGGGTCTCGTCGCGGTGCTTGAGGAAGAAATACTCGTCGCACCAGCGTTTGTGCGCGTCGTAACGATCTTCGCCGCCGAACGGCTCGCACAGGTCGCGCGCGGTGCGGTGCCAGTGCAGCACGTCCTCGTCGAAGGGATAGAACGGGGTCAGGTCGAAACCGCCGCCGAACCACCAGGCCACGGTTTCGCCCTCGCGCTCGGCGCGGAAATGGCGCACGTTGGCGTGGGTGGTGGGCAGGTAGGGGTTGTGCGGATGGAACACCAATGACACCCCGACCGCGCGCCACGACGCGCCAGCCAGCTCCGGCCGGTGCGCGGATGCGGAGGGCGGCAGGCTGGTGCCGGAAACATCGGAAAAACCGATCCCGGCCTGCTCGAATACCGCGCCGTCGCGCAGGATCCGCGTGCGTCCGCCGCCACCCAGGGAAGGGCCGGCGCCTTCCGCACGCGTCCAGTTGTCCTCGATGAAGCGCGCGCCGCCATCGGCAGTTTCAATGGCGGCGCAGATGCGGTCCTGCAGGCCGGTGAGGTAATCGCGGACGTGGTCGAATTCGTTCATGCGCATATTCTACCGGCGCGTAGAAGTGTGGGAGCGGCGTCCCCCAAGGGGACTTCCTTCGGGGCGTAAGCCGCGAGCTTTTGACTTTGGCTCATGAGCGCCAGTTGGAAAGCAAGGGGAGCCAAGAGCTCGCGGCTTACGCCGCTCCCACGCATCAGCGCTGGAACTCCGCGCGGATCGCCGGGGTGCACAGTTTCCAGACGATGCCGGCGTGCACGGCGGCGATCAGTACGGCGGAAACGACCATTACCGCCTTCATCGCCGACTGCATGGCCTGGAGCATCGGGTCGGTTGCGACCAGGTCGGCGCCGGCCTGTGCGTTCACCCACGCCATCGCCTGCGCGAACCAGGCGGCGAAGAAGAACCCGGCCACCGCGCCCAGCAGCAAGCAGGCGATGAAGCCCAGCCGGCCCCACTCCTGGCGCTTGAGCAGGCCCCAGGACACCACGGTGACGAAGGCCGACGACAGCAGGGACAGGAAGTTCAGCAGCCCCAGGTGGTCGAGCATCCACAACAGCTGCGGCGGCAATGTCGCGCCCATGGCCGCGAATTGCTGGCGCATCAGATCACCCGGGTGTACCGACAGCAGCACTGCGCCCTGTATCACCCCCGAAACCACGCCCAGCACACCCAGCGCGATGGACAGGCAGGCCATCACGGTGACGAAACTGGAAAGCGCCTGCGGTGGTGGGTTCGGGCGGTTCATGCGCAGGCCTGCGAAGCGGTGCGGTTACTTCAGGTTTTCCTCGAACAATTTCAGCACCCGCTTGTATTCGTCCAGCCACGAGTCGGCGCGGGTGAAGCCATGCCGCTCCAGCGGATAGGGCGCGATTTCCCAGTTGTCCTTGTGCAGTTCGATCAGCTTCTGGGTCAGCACCACCGAATCGCGGAAGAACACGTTGTCGTCGATCATGCCGTGCGCGATCAGCAGGTGGTCCTGCAGGCCGGCGGCGTACTCGATCGGCGAGGACGCCTTGTAGGCACCGGGGTCGAGTTCCGGCGTGTTGAGGATGTTGCTGGTGTATTCGTGGTTGTACTGGGTCCAGTCCACCACCGGGCGCAGCGCGGCGCCGGCCTTGAACTTGCCGGGCTCGCGGAACAGGGCCATGAAAGTCATGAAGCCGCCGTAGGAACCGCCGTAGATGCCGACGCGGTCGCGGTCGCCCTGCTTGTTGGCGACCAGCCAGTCCAGGCCGTCCAGGTAATCCTCCAGTTCCGGATGGCCCATGTTGCGGTAGATCGCGGTGCGCCAGTCGCGGCCGTAGCCTTCGCTGCCGCGATAGTCCATGTCCAGCACGATGTAACCGCGCTGGACCAGCAGGTTGTGGAACATCTGCTCGCGGAAGTACGCCGGGTAACGCTGGTGCACGTTCTGCAGGTAGCCGGCGCCATGCACGAACATCACGATCGGGTAGTGCTTGCCGGGTTCCATCGCCTGCGGACCGTAGTATTTCGCCCACACCGCGCCGGCGCCGTGCCGCGAAGGCACCTGGACCAGGGTCGGTTCGATCCACGAGCGCGCCTTGAAGGCGGGGGTGCGCGTGTCGGTCAATGACTTCGCTTCGCCGCCGTTGCGGCCGATCACCGCCAGTTGCGCAGGCAGGTAGCTGGCCGAACGATGCAGCAGCAGTTGCTGGCCGTCCGGCGACTGGGTGAAATCCTCGACGCCACCGAGATCGGTCAGCTCGCGCACGTTGTCCGCAGCCAGGTCCGTGCGGCAGAGTTCGTACTTGCCGGGGGACTGGCGGTTGCACAGGAACAGGAAACCGCTGCCATCGGCCGCGACTTGCGGCGCGGAGACTTCCCACTTGCCCGAGGTGAGCGCGCGCGGTTTCTGGCTGTCCTGCAGTGTGTACAGATGCGAATAACCGGATTGCTCGGACAGGAACCACAGCGTGCGGTTGTCCGGCAGCCAGCCGAAGTCGTTGAAGCCCCAGTTGATCCAGGCCGGGTCGGTCAGCCGGTGGCGCGGTTGCAGCTTGCCCGCGGCCAGATCGACGCTGGCGATCCAGCGATCCTTGTTGTCGATCGCGCGGATCATCACCGCGACATTGCGGCCGTCGTCGCTCCAGCGGATCCGCGAGGCGTCGCCGTTGTCGCCGCTGGTCGCCACCTGCACGTCGCGATTGCCCTTGAGCGGGTCCTTGCCCGCGGCCTTGCGCAGGGCGGCGAGCGGATCGTCGTGGATGCCGGGCAGGGCATCGAATTTCAGTTCGCGCGCGCTGGCGGTGGCCAGGTCGACCAGCCACAGCGCTTGCGCCACGGGTGGGTTACGGCCGACCCGGGTGCGGGTTTCCTCGAACTCCTCGTAGCCTGATTCGGTCACGTACTTGGGCATCTTGCCGGCCTGGCCGGCGTCGGCGCCCTTCTTCTGCGTGGCCACCAGCATCCAGCGCGCGTCGGGGGACATTGCGCTGTCGATGATCTCGACTTCATCGCCCAGATACACCGGCGCCGGCGCGCGGCTGGGGTCGGCCTTGCGCCAGGTTTCGCCTTGCAGGCGCAGCGCCTCGCGCTGGGCCTGGTCGCGGGCCAGGGTTTCGATAGTGCGCAGCTGTTGTTCGCGCAAGGCGTCGGCCTTGGGCTTGGCCGCGGGGTCTTTCTCGGCCTTGACCAGCGCGGCCTGGGCCACGCCGCCGGCAGCGGTCCAGCGGTACCACTGGTTGCCCACGCGCCAGGTCACGCCGCCGTCGCTGGAAAAACGCGGCTGCGCTTCCTGGTCGTTGCTGCGGGTCAGCTGTTGCAACGCGCCGCTGCGCAGGTCGCGGACGAAGACATCGCCATTGCGGACGAAGGCCGTGCGCTGGCGTTGGCTGTCGTAGGCGGGCGCGGCGGCATCCAGCTGGCCACGTTCACCATCGGCCACGCGTTGCGCGGCGCTGCCATCCAGCGCCTGCCGGTAGGTGTCGCGGATCGGACTGCCGTCGCGCTTGAGCTGGTATTGCACCTGCCGGCTATCCCAGGCCCACCAGGCGCCTTCCACCGCTGGACCGATCCAGTCGGGGTCGGCCATCACCTGTTCGATGGTCAGCGGCGCCGTGTCCTGGGCGTAAGCCGGGACGATGAACGAAAAGGGCAAGGCAAACAGCAGGGCGGACAGGCAGGGACGCATGGTTTTCCCGTGGAAGACGCTAAACCGCAAGGGTACCAGCCCGGCCGGAAGGCCGACCCGGCCAGTGGTCATGCCTGCCGGCTGAACGTGCGCGGTTCCTTCGCTGCGTCCTTTCCGACACAATCCACGCGCCTTCGGCCGCGTCGCCGCGCATGCGGCGGGATTGCCCGGCGAGACCGGCCATGGCCCCGCACAACCACAGGAGCGCGCAACGCAATGTCGGCAGTCGTCGTCCAACCTTCGACCGGATCATTGCGGCCGCAACCGTTGGCCGTGGGCGATGGCGATCGCACCATCGCCCTCGACGGGAACGGGCGCACCGACCTGGCGACCTTCCTCGGCCATGTGCGCGGCGTCGCCGCAGCGCTGCCGGCGGGACGGCATGCGGTCAATCTTTGCGAGGACCGTTACCGGTTCCTGGTGGCCTTTTGCGCGGTCGCGCTGCGCGGACAAGTCACCCTGCTGCCGTCTTCGCGCGCGCCTGCCGTGGTCGCCGACGTGCTGGCGCAATACGCCGACAGCTACAGCCTGGGCGATGGCCTGCTCGAGGCGGCGCCGTCCGCGCATTGGCGGTTGCCGGAACCGCTGCCTTCGCTCGCGGGCGCAGTGCCGATGATCGACGAACGCGCCACCGTCGCGATCGGTTTCACCTCGGGCAGCACCGGCCAGCCCAAGCCCAACCCCAAGACCTGGGCCGCGTTCCGCGCCAGCACCGCGCAGAACCTGGCCGCGCTGGAAAGCCTGTGGCGGGGACATGCGATGGCGAACATCGTGGCCACCGTGCCGCCGCAGCATATGTACGGCATGGAATTGTCGGTGCTGCTGCCGCTGCTGGGCCCGGCCGGCCTGCATGCGGGACGACCTTTCTTCCCGCAGGACGTGGCCCGGGTGCTGGAGGAAACCCCGCAGCCGCGACTGCTGGCGACCACGCCGGTGCACCTGCGCGCGCTGGTTGAATCCGGCGTGCGCCTGCCGCCGCTGTGCGGCATCGTTTCGGCCACCGCGCCGCTGTCGCAGGAACTCGCCGCGGCGGCCGAGGCGAGTTTCGCTTGCGAAGTGCGCGAGGTATTCGGATCGACCGAGACCTGCGTGATCGCGCGCCGCCGCACCGCTCGGGAAAGCGCGTGGACGCCGCTAGCCGGGGTCGAGGTGTATCCGCGACCCGACGGCGCCCTGGTCAGCGCCGCGCACCTGCCGCTGCCGGTGGCGCTGGCGGACCTGGTGGAAATGGAGGACGACGGCCGTTTCCATTTGCGCGGGCGCCAGGCCGACCTGCTGGAAATCGCCGGCAAGCGCGCTTCGCTGGGCGACCTGACCCGGCGCCTGCTGGCGATCCCGGGGGTGGAAGACGGAGTCGTGCTGCAACTCGACGAAGACGACGCCCTGGGCGTGGCGCGCATCGCCGCGCTGGTCGTGGCGCCGGCACTCGATGAAGCCGCGATCCTGGCGGCGCTGCGCGAAAGCATCGATCCGGTATTCCAGCCGCGCCCGCTCAAGCGCGTGCCGGCCCTGCCACGCTGCGGCACCGGCAAACTGCCGCGCGCGGAATTGTTGAGGCTGTTGCGAACGTAGGGCTTGGCGCGCGGTGCGGGAGCGACTGTAGGAGCGACGTGAGTCGCGAATACAACAATCGGATTACCTGAAGAATTCCACAGGCAAGGATTTACGCTTCGCGACTCACGTCGCTCCTACCACGCTCCCACCAACAAGCGGCTTCGCTTCAGCCGTGCACGCCGTCGATTTCCATGCTCAGTTCGCGGCGGCAGATCGCCGCATGCAGGAGAATGCGCGGGACGCGGTCGCCGAAGCGCCGGTCCAGGGCCTCGGCCACGGCCGGCAAGTCGCTTTGATCGCGGACATAGACCTTCAGCCGGGTGCCCGGGCCGAACTGCGCCGGCAGGGACGGCGCGCGCTGGCGTGCCGCACCCAGCAGGGCATCGAAGTTGGCCAGCGTTTCCTCGATCTGCGCCTGCAGTTCGCCGGCATGCTGCGTGGCGTGGCCGACCACGCTGGCCGTGCCCGACAGCAGCAGCGGCATGCCGCCGCCGGGCGGCGGCAGCATGGCCCGGGCGAAGCTGGGCGACTGGCGGCCGTACTGGCGCGGATAGTGGTAGGCGCTGACCTGGCGCGGATTTTCCACCGGGGTGCCGGCCTCGCGCGCGGACAGCCAATAGACCTGGATCACCCGCTCGTCGTCGCAACGGCCGATCGCCGTCGCCGCCGGCAGGGTGGAAGTATCGAAATCGCCCATGCCGCGGGCGCGGCCGACGCAGAACCGGCGGTAGCGCTCGGTATCGCCGTCGCCCAGGGTGATCGCGTCCAGGTAGTTCCAGATGCGCAGCAGGCGCGGCGTGGCGCTGCGGCCGACGAAGGCGAGCAATTGGGAATAAGCCCGCTCGGCGGCGGCCTCGATGCCGATCTCGCGTTCGTCGATCTCGATCGCGCCGAACGACAGCTGGCCATCGCTGGCCCAGGCGATGTCGCCTTCGCGGCCATGGCTGACCGGCGAACGGGTGTGCCAGGTCTCGAAGGGCATGCCGCCGTACGGCTGCAAGGGCACGCGCAGATAGCGCGGGTCGTCGTTGCGCGGCGCCGCGTTGCCGAAACCGAATACCGCCAGCACGTCGCCGCCGCGCAACAGCGCCTCGGGCGAGCCGCCGGCCTGCACGTAATCCACGTCCAGGCGCGCGTGCGCCGCGGTTGCGGCCAGCGAGTCCATCGGCAGGCTCACGCCGCACCTTCCAGTGGCGTGCTTTTCAGCGGCATGCCCAGGCGGAGTGGCGTGCTGGCGGGATTGGTCTCGGTCATCCTGGGAAAAACCATGTCGGCGTTCGTGGGCAACGTACTTCGGCAACGTTGGGCAAAAAACAGACACGCATGATAACGCGGCGCCCCCGCGCGCCGGTTGCCAAGGCGGCGCGGATGCCGGATCGTGTCGCCCCTGCCACCCACTGGAAACCACCGGATGTCCCCGCAAACCGCAGCCGAACGCGAACTCGCGCAATTGCTGGTCGAAAGCCTGAACCTGGAAGACGTCGAAGCCGGCGCCATCGACCCCGAGGCGCCGCTGTTCAACACCGGCCTGGGCCTGGATTCGATCGATGCGCTGGAGCTGGCGCTGGCGATCAGCAAGCGCTACGGCTTCCAGCTGCGCTCGGACAACGACGAGAACCGCCGCATCTTCGCCTCGTTGCGCGCATTGTCGGCGCATGTCGAAACCAGCAAGGCCGGTTGAACCGGCCCGCTCGGCGCCAGCGATGCCGTCGGCGCCGCTGACCGGCTTGCGGCTGGCGTTGCTGCTGGCGTATCCGCTGCTCACCCACCTGGCCAGCACGCGGGGCGATGCCGCGTGGGCGGCGGTGGCCATGGCCGACCTGGTCCTGCTGATGTTGCTCGGTCCATTGCTGCAGCGTCGTCCGTGGGCGTTGCTGGTGCTGGCGACGTGCCTGCTGGTGCTGTGGCGACTCTCGCTGTCGCGCTACGCGATGCTGCCGCTGCTGTTGCCGCCGGTGCTGTTCCTGGCCGCGATCGGCTGGTTCTTCGGGCGCACCTTGCGCGCGGGCCGGGTGCCGCTGATCACGCAGCTGGTGGAAGCGCTGCACAGCCGGGCCGGCATGCCGATGACCCCGGACCTGTATCGTTATGCGCGCCGCCTGACCGCGACATGGGCCGTGGTACTGGCGCTGCTGGCGCTGGCCAACCTGTTGCTGGCGCTGTGCGCGGCGCCCGGTGGAATGCTGGCGCAATTCGGCTACAAACCACCGCTGACGGTGACCGACGAGCAATGGTCGTGGTTCGCCAACTTCATCACTTATGGCGTCATCGGCGGGCTGTTCTGCGGCGAATACCTGTGGCGCAAGCGCGTGTTCCCGCAGCAGCCGTACCGCAACTTCCTCCACTTCCTGCAGCAGATGGCGCAGCTGGGGCCGGGGTTCTGGGGCCGGTTGCTGGGTTGAGGGGTGGCGGCAGGCGCTCCGGTATTCTAGTGAAGGTTCGAACAACCGCGGTTCTCCGTGCGGGAGCCGTGAGCCGGTAGCCGGTAGCCGGAGAGCGGCTCTTGATCTCCGGCTACCGGCTCACGGTTACCGGCTCCCGCAGAATCCATCCACCCAGGCAGGCAACCAGCAACATGCAGTTCCTCATTCCAGCGGATCATCCCAGCCTGGCGGGACATTTCCCGGGCCGGCCGATCGTGCCGGGCGTGGTCCTGCTGGATCGCGTGGTCGAGGCCATCGAAGCGGTGAATGGCGCACTACCTGCCTTGCGCCTGCCGCAGGTCAAATTCCTCAAGCCGCTGCTGCCTGGTCAACTTGCGTCGGTGGAGCTGCACGGACAGGCGCCGCGCTGGCGTTTCCGCGTGTTGCGCGGCGACGATCTGCTGGCCAGTGGCGAAATCGTCGCCGGGTCGCCTGCGCCATGAGTGCGCGCGCGCCATGAGCTCGAACTGGAAACAGCGTCCGGAAGGCGGCGGCCGTTTTGCGATCTGGTTGATCCGCAGTGTCGCCCGTCATGGCGGGCGCAGGCTGGGCCGGGCTTGCCTGTATCCGATCACCTTGTACTTCCTGCTGGTGCGTGGTCCCGAGCGTCGCGCCTCGCGCCGTTACCTGGCGCGCGCGCTGGGTCGCGAAGCCGGCCTGTGGTCGGTGGCGCGGCATATCCACACGTTTGCCGCGACCATCCTTGATCGCGTGTTCCTGCTCGGCGGGCGATTCGCCGGTTTCGAGGTGCGCGTCGCCGGACTGCCGCCACTGATCGAAGCGCTGGACCGGGGCCACGGCGCATTGTTGTTCGGCTCGCACCTGGGCAGTTTCGAAGTGTTGCGGGTGTTGGCCGAGCAGCAGCCGGACTACCGGATCCGCGTGGTCCTGGACAAGGCCCACAACCCGGCGATGACCCAGTTGCTGGATGCGTTGAATCCGGACATCGCCGCCGGCGTGATCGATGCGGGCCAGGACGGTCCGTCCATCGTCCTGGCGATCAAGCAGGCCACCGACGAAGGCGCACTGGTCGCGCTGCTGGTGGATCGCGCGCGCGCCGACGAGCCGGCCTTGAAGGTTCCGTTCATGGGCCATGACGCCCCGTTCCCGACCGCGCCCTGGCTGATCGCCGCCGCGTTGAAAGTGCCGGTGGTGCTGGCGTTCGGCCTGTATCGCGGCGGCAACCGCTATGACCTGCGGTTCGAGGGCTTCAGCGACGGCATCGTCATTCCACGGCAACAACGCGCTCAGGCCGTGCGCGCGCTTATCCAGCGTTACGCCGCCAGGCTGGAGCATCACGCCTTCGACGCGCCTTACAACTGGTTCAATTTCTATGATTTCTGGGGTAGTGAAGATGAAGGCAGCACGCCGCCCGCGACCGAACAGCCGCGCATCGTGGCGATCGATCACGCCGATGCTGATGCTGCTGTGCAGCGTCGCACTGCCCAGCGTCGCGGCGCCTGAGTCCGTCGCCGCGCAGCCGGTCGATGCCGGCTGGATCCTCCGTGCGTTGGCGCAGCCGGTGCCGGCGCGCACCGCGTTCGTCGAACTGCGTGGTTCGCCGTTGCTGAAGGCGCCGCTGCGGATCGAGGGCGAATACCGGCGTCCCGACCACGACAGCCTGGTCCGCGAAGTGCGTTCGCCGTATGCGGAAACCACGACGCTGCGCAACGGCGAGGCGATCATCGTTCGCACCGGCAAGGCGCCGAAAAAATTCTCGCTCGCGCGTGTTCCGGAACTGGCCGGATTGCAGGC
Organism: Pseudoxanthomonas sp.; assembly: GCA_041919795.1. Lineage (GTDB taxonomy): Bacteria > Pseudomonadota > Gammaproteobacteria > Xanthomonadales > Xanthomonadaceae > Pseudoxanthomonas_A. The sequence continues at coordinate 79,181 of JAYRTC010000013.1, forward strand.
CAGTTTTGGCGCGCTGTTGTCCGGCGATCGCGCGTCTCTGGAAAAACATTATCGGCTCACCACCAAGGGCACGCGGCAGCAATGGACCTTGCTGCTTGATCCTGTCGATGCGCAGGCCACGGCCGGCGTGCGCGACATCACCTTGTACGGGCGCGGCGCCGAACTGCGCTGCATAGAAACGCGTCCGCTCAAGGGCGATCTGCAGCGCACCCTGCTGGCCGGCGCCGCGCGCGCCGCCGTCGGAGCGAGCACGCCCCAGGCCTTGGCGACGCTGTGCCGCGCCGATAGCGCACACCCGCAGAGCGCGCACTGATGCTGACCGCGCGCAGTCGTCTCGCCCTGGCCTTGTTGTGGCTGGCGTTGCTGGCGCTGGCGGGCTGGGCGATCAGCCAGCGCCTGCAGCTCAGCGGCGACCTGCGCAAGTTCATGCCGGCGGCGGAAACCCCGGCGCAGAAGTTGCTGATCGACGAACTCGGCGAAGGCCCGGGTTCGCGCCTGCTGCTGATGTCGATTGCCGGCGCCGATCCGGAAATACTGGCGGCGCAATCGCAGGCCTTGCGCGAAGCACTCGCGTCGCGTCCCGAATTCACCCTGGTCGCCAACGGCGGCGATGCCAGCCTCGACGCGATCCCCGAACGCCTGCGTCCCTATCGCTACCTGCTTACCGACAGCTTCGACGCGCAAACGCTGGATGAAACTTTCCTGGGCGAAGAACTCGACGCGCGCGTGCAGGATCTCGGCTCGCCCGCTGCGGGATTGATCGAGCCGCTGCTGCCCGCCGATCCCACCCTGGAAACCTTGAAGCTGGCCGAGCGCTGGCAACCGGCGAACGCGCCGCAGCGTTTGCACGGCGTCTGGTTCGACCGCGCCGGCCGGCAGGCCTTGCTGGTCGCGCAGACCCGCGCGGCCGGTTTCGATCCGACCGGACAACAGGCGGCGGTGGACGCGATCCATGCCGATTTCGCCCGCGCCACCGCGGGCAGCAAAAGCCGATTGGTGCTGACCGGCCCGGGCGCTTTTTCCGTGGAAATCGGTGGCCGCACCGCAGCCGAGGCGCAGTGGATCGGCACGATCGATACGCTGGGGCTGATCCTGCTGCTGTGGATTGCCTACCGCAGCTGGAAGATGCCGATCCTCGGCGCCTTGCCGCTGGCGACCGCCGGGCTTGCCGGGCTCGGCGCGGTGGCGCTGCTGTTCGATGGCGTGCATGGCATCACCGTGGCCTTCGGCTTCACCCTGATCGGCGTGGTCCAGGATTATCCGATCCATCTCTTCAGTCACCAGCGCCCGGGCGTGTCGCCGTGGGCCAATGCGCGTGCGCTGTGGCCGACCCTGGCCACCGGTGTGGTCTCCACCTGCATCGCCTATTTCACCTTCCTGTTTTCCGGCGTGGACGGACTCAAGCAACTGGCGGCGTTCACCATTGCCGGCCTGGGCGCGGCCGCGTTGAGCACGCGCCTGCTGCTGCCGGCGCTGATCGACCCGGCGCCGCGCGACTTCGCCGATTCGCGGCTGCTGGCGAAACTGTGGAGCGGCACCGCCCGCCTGCCGCGACCGCGCTGGTCGTTGGCTGTCGTCGCGGTGCTTGCGCTGGCGGTGACGGTGTTCGCGCCGGGCCCGTTCTGGCAGAACGACCTGTCGAAACTCACCCCGGTGCCCGCCGATGCGCTGGCCCGCGATGCGGTGCTGCGCGATGAGCTCGGCGCGCCCGATGTGCGTTACGTGCTCGCGCTGAGCGGCCAGGACAGCGAGCAGGTATTGCAGGCTTCGGAACGCCTGCGCCCGGCACTGGACGAACTGGTCGAACAGAAAGCGCTGGCCGGCTACGACCTGGCCGCGCGCTACCTGCCCAGCGTCGCGGTCCAGCGCGCACGCCAGGCGAAGCTGCCTTCGGCCGAACGCATGCGCGCGATGCTGGACACGGTGGTTGCGGAAACGCCATTCAACCGCGATGCCTTCGATCCGTTCCTTGCCGATATCGAACTGGCCCGGCACGCGCCGCCACTGACCGAATCCGGATTGCAGGGTTCGCCATTGGCAGCCAGTGTCGGCGGTTTGTTGCTGGATTCGCCGGGCCACGCCACCGCGCTGGTGTCGTTGAGTGGCTTGCGGGACACCGCCGCCGTGGCGCGCGTGGCCGCCGTCAACGGCGCGCAGCTGCTGGACCTGAAACAGGCTTCGGAATCGCTGGTCGCCGCGTATCGCGGCCGGGTGCTGGTTGCGCTGGGCATCGCCGCCGTGTTGCTGGTGGTCACGGTCTGGATCGCGCTGCGCACGCCGTGTCGGGTGGTGCGGGTCCTGTTGCCGATGGCGCTGACCACGCTGCTGATCCTGGCCATCCTGCGCGGCTGCGGCGTGGAGTTGAACCTGTTCCACCTGGTCGCGCTGATCCTGGCCGCCGGCCTGGGCCTGGACTACGCGCTGTTCTTCGACCATGCCGGCGAAGACCGTGCCGACCAGTTGCGCACCCTGCACGCGCTGATCGTGTGCAGCCTGATGACTTTACTGGTGTTCTTCCTGCTCGCCCTGTCCTCGATCCCGGTGCTGCGCGCGATTGGCAGCACCGTGGCAATCGGAGTGTTCGGCAATTTTGTATTGGCACTTTTGATATCGCGACAGCAGGCTAATGCAGGAGAGGCTTCAGCCCCGACGTTTTCCGGGGGAAGCAATGTCATCTGACAAGACGTCTGGGCTGAAGCCCCTCCCACAAGGTCAGCTTCCCTGTAGCTGGGGTTCGCATGATTGGGCATGAGCAGATCGAAGCGCTGATCCCGCACAAGGGCTCAATGTGCCTGTGGGACGAGGTCGTCGATTGGGGCCCAAAACGCATCCGCCTGCGCGCCTCCAGTCACCGCGATCCCGCGCACCCGCTGCGCTCGCATGACCGCTTGCACGCCGTGCATCTGTGCGAATACGGCGCCCAGGCCATGGCCGTGCATGGCGGCCTGCGCGCGCGCGAAGGCGGAGAAACCGCCAGGCCGGGATTGCTGGTCGCGCTGCGCGGCGTGGAACTGCATTGCCTGCGTATCGACGATCTGCCTGGCGCGCTCGAATGCGCAGCCGAAGTGCTGGCCGAAGGCGAGGGCAGCCAGCAATACGCCTTCCGCATCTACCACGCTGGCATATTGCTCGCCGAAGGGCGCGCGGCAGTCCTGTTGCAGGACAACCCATGACCGTGGGAGCGGCGTCCCGCCGCGAGCTCTTCGTTCGGGCTTCGCATGCCAGGGAGTTGGCAAGACAAGAGCAGGATCAAAAGCTCGCGGCGGGACGCCGCTCCCACCTCCCTTCCCTCAGGATTGCGCCATGAACACGACTCCCCGCAAACGCGCACTGGTCACCGGCGGCAGCGGCGACCTGGGCGGTGCGATCTGCCGCCGGCTGGCCCGCGATGGCCTGCATGTCATCGTCCACGCCAACGGCAATCTGGCGCGTGCCGAAGCACTGGCGCACGAGATTCTTTCCGCAGGCGGCAGTGCCGAAGCCATCGCCTTCGACGTGGCCGACGGCGAGGCTTCGCGTGCGGTGATCGAGAGCCTGCTGCAAGCCGGGCCGATCCAGGTCGTGGTCAACAATGCCGGCATCCACGACGACGCGCCGATGGCCGGCATGTCGGAAACGCAATGGAAACGGGTGATCGACGTGTCCCTGCACGGTTTCTTCCATGTCACCCAGCCCTTGCTGTTGCCGATGGCGCGCACGCGCTGGGGCCGCATCGTCAGCGTGTCCTCGGTGGCGGCGGTGCTGGGCAATCGCGGCCAGAGCAACTACGCCGCGGCCAAGGCCGCGCTGCATGGCGCATCGAAATCGCTGGCGCGGGAGATGGCCAGCCGCGGCATCACCGTCAACGTGGTCGCGCCCGGGGTGATCGAGGGCAGCATGACGGCCGGAATATTCACGCCGGAGTCGATCAAGCAGCATGTACCCGCGGGCCGGGCCGGCAAGCCGGAAGAGGTTGCCGCGTTGATCGGATTCCTGTGCGGCGAGGAAGCGGGCTACCTCAACGGCCAGGTGATCGGCGTCAATGGCGGGATGGGCTAGGGCCGTCGCCTGATGCTGAGTGGGAGCGGCGTCCTCGCCGCGAGCTTTTGATCTAGCCCTTGCTCTTGCTTGATCAGGTAACTCATCGAAACGAAAGCAAAATCAAGATCAAGAGCTCGCGGCGGGGACGCCGCTCCCACGTTCTTGCCTTTGCTCTTGCGGCTTGGCAAGCCTGTCTGCAGTGCTGAATGTGGGAGGGGCTTCAGCCCCGACGCTTTTCCCTGGCTGCGTTCGTCGGGGCTGAAGCCCCTCCCACAAGAGCGCGGCGGTTCATGCGGTCTTTCCGGGTCCCTGCGCTATCGGGGCCGTGGTGAATTCACCGCTGGGATCATCGATCAGCGGCGGGTTGGCCTGGATATCGCGGTACACCGCGCGCAGCCCGCCGTAACGCAAGGCCTGCAGCACGATGTGGCTGGTGATGCTGTACAGGTCCTTCAACGGGCGGAAATGGCTGGCGCGGAATTGCGCGTCGCTGCCGGCGCAGCGGTAGCGCGACTCGATCGGCACCGACACGCAGCGCGTGCCCAGGCGGCGCGCCGCGGAAATCACGATCTGCGCTTCGAACACGAAGCCTTCGCCCGGCACGTCCCGCAGCGCGATCACCTCGGCCGGATAGAAACGCTGGCCGCTCTGGCTGTCGGCGACCTGGTAACCGGTGCCCCAGGCGATGCCCCAGTCGCCGAATTCGTTGGCCAGGCGCCGATAGGTCGGCTGCGCGGCGCGCTTGCGCAGGCGCGCGCCGATGACGATGCAGCCGGGATGACGATTGGCCGCGTCCAGCAGGCGCGGCAAATCACTGGCGCAATGCTGGCCGTCGCCATCCATGGTCAGCACGCCACGGTAGCCGCGCCGCGCCGCTTCGCGGAAACCGTCGCGCAGCGATTCGCCCTTGCCCCGGCGTTGCGCATGCCGCAGCACGGTCACCGGCAGGTCGGCGATGCATTCGTGGGTGCCGTCGCTGGAACCGTCATCGACCACGATCACGTTCGGGCAGTGTTCCAGCGCGCCCAGCACCACTTCGCGGATCCGCAGCGATTCGTTCAGGGCCGGGATCAGCACGGCGACGTTGTCGCGGTCGAGTGGGCGGGAGTCAGTCATGGGCGATTTCGATCCGCAGCGCGGTGCCGTGGCCTGCATCGAGCGTCGCCTGCGCGCGCCGCAACGCCAGTGCTTCGAACAACGGCAGCATCGGCGCCATCGCGTTGCCGGCGAGCATCAGCGACAGGGCTCCGTCGGGCGCCGGGGGGGCGGGCTTTTCTGGTGCGTTCTCCTCTTCCAGGCGCACCTGCAAACGCGGCATTCCCGGCAGCGGATCGCGGACCAGCAACAAGGCCGCTCCCAGCAATCCGTGGCTTCGTGAAACCCGCGCCACCGGCCCGGTGGCATGGCCGTCATAGGCCACCAGCAAGATCGCCCCGGTACCGGTGGCCAGCTGCGCCAATGCTTCCAGCAGGCCCTGGGCGAACGTGGCGTCGTAGGCGCTGATCGCCGTGGCCGGGGCCATCGCGCCCGCACCGATGGTCCAGTAGCCGGCGGCGGCGTTGTGCACCGAATTATGGAAGCGGGTGGGCGAGATGCTGCGCGGTTCGCCCGCCAGGGTTTCGCACATGTAGTCGGTGATGTTGAGGTCGCCGTGGGTGGAAGCGAACACCGAGGCCAGCGTGGCCGGGTCGTGGCCGGCGGCGGTGCAGGCGGCCAGCGCCACTTCCAGCGCCACCGCCACGGTTTCCGGCGCGCGCCGGCGTTCGTTGGGCGCCAGCAGTTGCGGGGCGGGGCGTGTCGGCGTGTCGACGGCCAGCGCGTCGCCGGCGAGAAAAGCGCACGCGGCTTGCCACGAAGGCAGTCCGCGCGCCCAGAAGCCAATCCCGGCAATGCCGGCCGCAAGCACGGGGGCGCTCATGCGCGACCGAAGACCAGGCAGGCGTTGTTGCCGCCGAAGCCGAAGGAATTGTTCATCGCGTAGCGGATATCGCGTTGCGCATTGTCGAAACGGATCTGCGCGCCGCAGGCTGGATCCGGCGTGCCGCTGTTGAGCGTGCCCGGCAACAGCCCGCGTTCCAGCGCCAGCAGCGCGATCACCGATTCGACGATGCCGGCCGCGCCCAGGGTGTGCCCGGTCCAGCCCTTGGTGGAACTGGCATGCAGTTGATCCGGGAACAGTTCGGCGACCGCGCGGGCTTCGATGGAATCGTTCGCCGGCGTGGCCGTGCCGTGCAGGTTGAGATAGCCGACATCGCCGGCGTCGATGCCGCTGCGGGCCAGCGCGTCGTTCATGGCCAGTTTCGCGCCCAGGCCTTGCGGGTGCGGTGTGGACATGTGGTGGGCATCGCTGGATTCGCCATAGCCGCGCAATTGCAGGGGCGATGGATCGCCGGCATCGCCGCGTTCAAGCACCGCGTAGCCGCCGGCTTCGCCCAGCGACAAGCCATCGCGCGCGGCATCGAATGGCTTGCACGGTTGCGCCGACACTAACTGCAACGCGTTGAAGCCGAACAGCACGCTGCCGCACAAGGTGTCCACGCCGCCGACCAGCGCGGCATCGGCCAGCCCGGACTGGATCAGGCGCGCGGCCTGGGCGAAGACCTTGGCGCTGGACGAACAGGCCGTGGCCACGGTCACGCAAGGGCCGCCCAGACCAGTGGCTTGTCGCACGAAATTGCCCAGCGAATGCGGGGTGTGAATCAGCGGGCGATCCAGGTCGGGCGGGAAATGGAATTCGCCGTGTTCGTCCGCCAAGCGCGTGTAGGCCTCCTCGGTGGCGCCGATGCTGGAGGTGGAAGTCCCCATCACCACCGCCACGCGCGCGGCGCCATGGCGGGCGACGACTTCGGCGATCGCCGCCAGCAGTTCGTCCTGTTGCAAGGCCAGCCAGGCCAGGCGGTTGTTGCGGCATTCCCAGGCGGTCAAGGCTGCGGGTAGCGGCGACTGTTCCAGTCCATCGACCCGGCCGATCCAGCAATCCAGGCGCGCGTCGCCGCCAAAGTCGTTGCGGCGCAGCCCGCTGCGTCGGTCGTTCAGTGCTTTGGCCTGGGCATCGCGGCCGCGGCCCAGCGCGGTGGTGGCGGTATAGGCGCGCAGCGCCAGTGCGGGCATGGGTGACGGTGATGCGGGCACGCGTTGTTCCGACAGAAATATGGCGGAAGTATAGCCAGTGGCGGGTGGGACCAGATTCGCGGCGCGGGGGCATTGCCGACAGCAAGTGGCGGGGTTCAGCGATGTGAGCGCCATGCGCAGGCCAGCGCTCGCAGCAGTGGAAAACAGCGGCGGAGCGGCCTGATCGGGTCAATCACAAGACAGTTGCTGAACAATTCCGGAGGGAATTGTCCAGAGCTTTTCCTGGACACGGATCAGGGCCGAAACCACGGGTTAAGCAAATGCTGTATCTGTCTTTCGCTGCATCCGTCTTTCCGCTCTGATCCGTGTCTAAATGCCTCTGCCTTTCCTGCTTTGTGCGGCGGCGCGAAAGAGGGAGTCATTCAGAGGCGTCCTGGTGAAAACACCGGTGAAACACTGGGGAAAGCGCGTCAACGCGCTGCCAACGCAAACCCCGCGCGGGTTTCGCTGGGCCTGGGTTTCGGCCACAATCCCCGCACCCCCCTGCAGGATGCGTCACGCGCGGATGCAAGCCTTCGTTTACAAGAGCCAGCGCAAGATCGACACCTTCGTCTATCTTGCCGCCCGCGACGATTTCGAAAAGATCCCCGAGCCGCTGCGCGCGCAGCTGGGCGAACTGGCGTTCGTACTGGAAGTGGCGCTGACTCCGGAGCGCAAGCTGGCCCGCGAGAATCCCGAAGTCGTGCGGCGGAACCTGGCCCTGAACGGGTTCCACCTGCAGTTCCCGCCGCGGATCTTCAAGCTGCAGGACACCGGGGTCGGGCGCAACGATGGCTAGATCGGCGTCATTGGCCAGGCAGGCCCACTGGATCGCGCTGGCGCTGGGCGTGGCGCTGGCGGCAGCCACCGTGTTTGGCGGAACCATTGCCTTGGCGGGCGCGCTGCTGGCGCAACCGTTGCTGGCGCTGGCGGTTTCCTGGTGGCGCGGCACCCGCTTGCGCGCCACCGGCGCGGCCTTGCGTGGCGAAATCGTGGCCTTGCTGGCGCTGTGGACGTTGGGTTTCGCCGCCACCGCCCTGCTGGTGGCGTGGCCGTTGGCGTCCTTGCGCCAGAGCGGCAGCCTGCCGGCGGCATTGGGCTTGAGCGCGATGGTGGGGGCGGTGCTGATCGGGCTGTGGCGCACCTGGCCGCTGTGGCAAGGACTGGAACGCGAAGGCGGCACCCTGAAGGCGCATTGGCACGGCTTGCCGGAGCGCGATATCCACGCCTGGCACGGGCTGGGCGTCGCGGCGCTGGTGGCCTTGGCGATCGGCGTGGGCGGGGCGTTGGCCTGGCCGGGCATCGTCGCCGATGGCCTGCAGGTTCCAGTCGGCGTGGCCTATGCCTTGCTGTTGCCGGTCGTCCACTGGGCGCTGCAGCGCAGTTCGGCGGCCCGGGCCTTGCCGGTCGTGATCATGGCCCCGGCGGCGCCGGTCGAAAACCATTTGGCGGAACAGGCAACCTCCGCCTCCGCCGCGGATGACAACCTGGATGCCGCGCTGTTCGCCGCCGCCCGCAGCGGCCGGGTCGAGCGCGCGCTGGAGCTGCTGGACGCGGGCGCCGATCCGCGCGCCGTGTCCACCGATCCGCGCGACCAGCGCAGCCTGGCCACGCTGGCGGCGGTACTGCCGGACTTGCGCCTGTTGCGCGCCTTGATCGCGCACGGCATCGACCTCAACCAGGCGCAGGCCGGCATGACCCCGTTGCTGGCCGCGACCCGCGACAGCTGGCACGGCCGGCCCGACGCGGTGACCACGCTGCTGGCCAACGGCGCCGATCCGCGCACCGCCGACAGCGAAGGCAACACGCCTCTGCATCACGCCGCGCGCAGTTCCGACCCCGGCGTGGCCGCGCTGCTGCGCGATGCCGCGGCCGAGACCGACGCGCTCAACAACGAAGGCATCACGCCCCTGGCCGTGGCCTGCGTGGCCGGCAACTGGCGGCTGGCCAAGTTCCTGCTGGAACGCGGCGCCAGGGCCGAACCGCAAGGCGGCCAGCCGGCCTTGCTGGCCGCCGCCGCGACCGAGGAAGACGATCCGGTCGGCGTGCAGCTGCTGCTCAAGCACAAGGCCAAGGTCGATACCCGCGACCGCCTGGGCCGCAGCGCCTTGCACGAGGCCGCCCATGCCGGCCATGTCGAGATCATGGCCGTGCTGCTGGGCGCCGGCGCCGACGTGCACGGTCGCGACCAGGCCGGGCGCACGCCGTGGCTGGCCGCCGCGCGCGGAAGCCAGCTGGCCGCAGTGGAAGCCTTGGCCGAAGCCGGCGCCCACGCCGACGATGAAGACAACGAGGCGCGCAATGCGCTGATGCTGGCCTGCGCCGGCGAATCGGTGCCGGTGCCGCTGGTGCGGCGCCTGCTGGAACTGGGCGTGGATCCCGATCACGCCGACCAGCAAGGCCGGCGCGCGGTCGACCTGGCCGCCGAAGCCGGCCGCTGGGCGATTGTTTCCGCACTCGATCCGCACTATGCGCTGCCCGCGGCCGTGGCCGTGGCCGAAAACGGGGATGAGGGCTCGGACGAGGATTCGGGCGAGGACCGGGACGAGGGCCGGGGCAACCAGGCCCTGCCCGACCGCGCGCCGCTGGATCTGGTCCGCGACGGCCTGCAGGCCGACCGGCACGACGGCCTGGCGGCGCTGGCCAGGCTCTGCTCGGCACAGGAGCTCGGCAGCCTGCTGCACGATCCCGGCATCGTCGCCTCGCCCGCGCGCCTGGAATGGCTGTTGCGAAACGGCGCCGACGCGGAAGTGCGCGACGGGGTCAGCGACGTGCCCCTGTTCGCGTTGCTGTCGCGCGGGCCCGCAGCGATACCGGTGTTGCGCGTGCTGTTGCGGCGCGGGATTTCCCCGGCCGGCGCCGGCGGCCTGACCCGGTTCCTGTCCGCCAGCCTGCATGGCAACCCTTCGATCGCGGGCGCGGAAGCCTTCGCCCTGGAGTTGCTGGAACGCGGCGCGGACCCCTTCGCCGCTTCCCATAGCGACGATCCGCCGCTGTCGCTGGCCGTGCGGCTGGGCTGGACGCGGTTGCTGGATCGCCTGCTCGATCTCGGCGTCGATCGCGAAGCCCGCGACGGCCATGGCATGTCCGCGCTGCACCTGGCCACCGCCCTGGGCCGCGAAGCCGTGCTCAAGCAACTGATCGCCAAGGGCGCTTCGCCGCATGCGCGCGCCGCCGACGGACAGACGCCGCTGGGCGTGGCCCTGGCCAGCGGCCGCCGCGACCTGGCCGACTGGCTGGATTGGCGCGGCTGGTCCCTGCCCAGGCGCGCGTTGCGCGCCGCCGACCTGCCGTCCGCAGCCATGGCCGGCGATGCCGATGCGGTGCGTCGCCTGCTCGATCTCGGCTTCGCCGTGGATTCGCCCGATGCGCAAGGCTGCACCGCGCTGCTGCGCGCGGCTGGCGGCGGCCATCGCGCAACCGTCGACTTGCTGATCCAGCGCGGCGCCAATCCACAGCACGCGGCCAATACCGGGGCCACGCCCTTGTCGGCGGCGGTGAGCATGCGTCAAGCCGATATCGTCAACGACCTGCTGGCCGCCGGCGCGCAGATCGAATACCGCCTGCCGGGTGGCGTCACCGTGCTGATGCTGGCCGCCGCATTGGGTTTGCCGGACATCGCCGCGCGTCTGCTCACCGCCGGCGCCAACGTCCATGCCAGCGATGCGCAAGGCCTGAGTCCGCTGCATTGCGCCGCGTTGTTCGGCTTCATCGCCCGCGACAAGCCCCGCCTGGTCGCGTTGTTCGACACCTTGTTGCTGGCCGGCGCCGAACCGGAGCAGATCGCCGCCGGCGCCGTCACGCCGCTGCTGTTGCTGCTGGGCGCGCGCGCCGAGCCGGGTACCGCCTGCGACGAGGAAGTGGTGCTGGCCGCACTGGAGCGGCTGCTGGACGAAGAGGTTTCGCTGGAAGTGCAGGACCCGCGCGGCTTCGGTCCGCTGCACCTGGCCGCGTTGCATGGCCTGCTGCGCGTGGTCCAGCGCCTGCTGCGCAGCGGCGCCGACCCCGACCTGCGCGATGCGCTCAACCGCACCCCGCGCGAAATCGCGGTGATGCGCGGCTTCGTCGATGTGGCCGCTGAATTCGCCCCGGCCGTGCCTGGCGCCTCCATGGCCCGCTTCCTGCGCGAGCCGCGCTGAGGCGGCTTCCATTCTCAGCCCTGCACACCCTTCGGGCGCCGCCGGGAGAAGGGAAGAAATAAGGGTATCCGGATTTCAATGCGGGATTTCATGGAAGGCAGGCGCTCTTGCTCTTGCCTTTCAACCCCGTTGAGGCCCGGCAAGTAGGTGGGGCGAATACCCGAAGGGCGGCGCGCACGATGCGCGCCGTTTCCGGACGGCACAGGGATGTGCCTTCCGGAAATGCCTCGCCTGCTTGCGCATCGGTCACGCAAAGCGGGACCGACGGGCCGACCGGGTGGCCTTCTTTGGTTACTTTCTTGGCCACACAAGAAAGTGACCCGCGCTCGCGCGGAACGCTCTTGACTTTGACCGGTGCTAGCGACCAAAAAACCAATCCCACACCAGATTCCGGATACCCAGAAATAATCGCCCAACATCAAATCGGTTTCGCCGGATTCGCTTCGTCCACCGCATCGCCGTCCCCCACATCCGCCTCGAACAATTTCTCCAGGTCCGCCCGCGCATCGCGCGCGGTCTGCATCACCGCCGCCTCGTCGTCATAGACCAGGTGTTGTTCGCGCAACAGGTTCTCATCGTGGACGCGGAAACGACGCGCATGGTCGGCGGCGGTTTCCGCCGGCAGACCCAGCGCCACCAGCACCTTCTCGCCCATTTCCAGGCTGGAGCCGAAAGTCTCGCGGAAGGCCTGCGCGCCCAGGTCCATCAAGCGCCAGGCATGCTGGCGGTTGCGCGCGCGGGCGAAGACCGTGGCCTTGGGATACAGGCGCCGGATCAGGCGCGTGGCCTTGATGTTGGTCTCGGTGTCGTCGATCGCGATCACGAACGCCTTCACATGCTGCGCACCGGATGCGCGCAGCAGTTCCGACCGGGTCGGATCGCCGTAATAGATGCGGCTGCCGAAACGGCGCATGTCCTCGACCTGCTCCGGGCTGTGTTCCAGGGCCACGTAGGGAATGCGTTGCGCGGTCAGCAGGCGGGCCACGATCTGGCCGAAACGGCCCATGCCGGCGATCAGCACCTGCGGCCGTTGTTCGCTGACGGCATTGCCTGCATCGATCGCGTCGAACTCGCGCGGCTTCTTCTTCTCCACCTTGTAATGCGAGAGCAGGCGCGACATCGCGATCAGCAGCAACGGGGTCAAGGCCATCGATACGCCGACCACCGCCACCAGGCGGTCGCGGACGGGATCGTCCAGCAGGCGCACGCGCACCGCTTCGCTGAACACCACGAAGGCGAATTCGCCGCCCAGCCAGAGCACGCTGGCCAGCATCAGCGCCGAACGCGGGTTGAGCTTGCCCGGACGCAACCCGACCAGGAACAGGATGCCGAACTTCACCAGCAACAGCGTCGCCACGCCGGCGGCGATGATCCATGGTTCGGCGGCGACCCGGTCCAGGTCGATGTCCATGCCCACGGCGATGAAGAACAGGCCCAGCAGCAGGCCCTTGAAGGGTTCGATCTGCGATTCCAGTTCGTGGCGGAATTCGGAATCCGACAACAGCACCCCGGCCAGGAACGCGCCCAGGCCCGCGCTCAGGCCCGCCAGCTGCATGAACCAGGCGGTGCCCAGCACCACCAGCAGCGCGCTGGCGGTGAACACTTCCGGCATGCGCGTGCGCGCGACCACGCGAAAGAGCTTTCGCAGCAACAGGCGGCCACCCAGCACCACCAGCGCGATCGCGCCCACCGCCTGCAGCGCCATGGCCCAGGTCAGGGTCTGGTTCTTGGCCCCGGCCAGCAGCGGGATCGCCGCCAGCAACGGGATCGCGACCAGGTCCTGGAACAACAGGATCGCGAACCCCTGGCGCCCGTAATCGCTGGTCAGTTCCTTGCGCTCGGACAGCAGCTGCAGGCTGATCGCGGTGGACGACAGCGCCAGCCCCAGGCCGATGACCAGCGCGGTCTTCCAGTGCAGGTCCGCCAGCATCGCCAGCCCGCCCAGCGCCACGGCGCTCAGCAGCACCTGCAACCCGCCGGTGCCGAACACCGGCTTGCGCATCACCTGCAAGCGCGACGGCGACAATTCCAGGCCGATCACGAACAGCATCATCACCACGCCGATTTCCGCGGCATTGAGGATCCGGTCCGCATCGCGCACCAGCCTCAGTCCATAGGGGCCGAGCACCGCGCCGGTGACCAGGTAGGCGAGCACCGCGCCCAGGCCTAATTTCTTGAACACCGGCACCGCCAGCACTGCGGCCAGCAGGAAGACCAGGGCAAGTTCCAGACCGCTACCGTGCATTCGCGCACCTCCGTGCGGTCATTATGCGGGAGCCAGGGGAGGGCTCGTGTCGTCGCGTTGCATTGGGAGCCGGCGACGCTAGACTGCGGATTGCCTTGTCGAAGGATGCGCGGATGAAGAAGACCCGGATAGTCGTCCTGCTGCTGGCCTTGCTGGTTGCCTTGCCTGCTTTCGCGGCGGGACCGGGAGGCGTGCGCAAGAAGGTCGAGGCAAGCATGCAGGTCACCGGGCAAGTGGTGATTGCCCCGGAGGGAAACCTGCAGTCCTACGCGCTCGACCAACCGGAACTGCTGCCGGCGGAAGTGAAATCGCTGCTCGCGAAATACCTGCCGGCTTGCGAATTCTCGGTCGTCACCGCAAGCGGAAAACCCGAGACGGTGACATCGAGGATGTCGTTGCAGGTACTGGCAAGGCAGGACAGCGAGGGCGGTTTCACCTTGACCGTCAACGCCAGCCAGTTCGCGGACCCGGATGCGCCGCAGGAAATCAAGGCAGTGGACATGGCGCCACCGAATTATCCGATGGACGCGGCCAGGATGGGCTTTTCCGGCACGGTGTACGTGGTGTTGCGGCTCAATCCCGATGGCACGGTCGCCCAGGCGCATGCCGAGCAGGTCAACATGACCGTGGTGGCCAGCGACAACGTGCTGCGCACGGGGCGCAGGTTGCTGGAGAAGGCGGCCCTGGTGAAGGCGCGCGATTGGCGCTTCCAGATCATGTCGGCGCGGTTGGCGGAAGCGGGTCCGGTGGATGTCAGGGTACCGGTCGATTTCACCTTCAGCCCCGAGTCCGCAAGCGGCGAATCGAAGTACGGAAAATGGCAGGGCTACGTCCCCGGCCCCTATGCCGCCATCCCGTGGAGGCCGCAGGCCACCGATGGACAGGGCCTGGGGGCGCTGGCGGCGGGCGGGCTTTATCCCCTGGATTCCAGGATCAAGCTGAAGAATCCGCCCGCGGGAACCTGATTCCGAAGACGCAAACAGGAACGCCCCGCGATGCGGGGCGTTCCTGTTTGCTTGAAGCGCTGGTTCAGCGTTTCATCGAACCGAAGAATTCGCTCATCGCTTCATGGAAGAGAAGAATTCATCATTCGACTTGGTGTTCTTCATCTTGTCCAGCAGGAATTCCATCGCCGCGATCTCGTCCATCGGGTGCAGAAGCTTGCGCAGGATCCAGATCCGCTGCAGCAGTTCCGGCTCGATCAGCAGGTCTTCGCGGCGGGTGCCGGAGCGGTTGATGTCGATGGCCGGATAGACGCGCTTCTCGGCGATGCGGCGGTTCAGGTGCACTTCGCTGTTGCCGGTGCCCTTGAATTCCTCGTAGATCACCTCGTCCATCTTGCTGCCGGTTTCCACCAGCGCCGTCGCAATGATGGTCAGCGAGCCGCCTTCCTCGACATTGCGCGCGGCGCCGAAGAAACGCTTCGGGCGGTGCAGGGCGTTGGCATCGACGCCGCCGCTGAGCACCTTGCCGGAGCTCGGCACCACGTTGTTGTAGGCGCGGGCCAAGCGGGTGATCGAGTCGAGCAGGATCACCACGTCCTTCTTGTGTTCGACCAGGCGCTTGGCCCGCTCGATCACCATTTCGGCGACCTGCACGTGGCGCGCGGCGGGTTCGTCGAAGGTCGAGCTGATCACTTCGCCGCGCACCGTGCGCTGCATTTCGGTGACTTCTTCCGGACGCTCGTCGATCAGCAGCACGATCATGTGCACGTCGGGATGATTGGTGGTGATCGCGGTGGCGATCTGCTGCATCAGGATGGTCTTGCCGGCTTTCGGCGGCGACACGATCAGCGCGCGCTGGCCTTTGCCCTGCGGCGCCATCAGATCCATGATCCGGCCGGAGATGTCCTCGCTGGAACCGTTGCCGCGCTCCAGGGTGAAGCGGCGGCGCGGGAACAGCGCGGTCAGGTTCTCGAACAGGACCTTGCCCTTGCTGGCTTCGATCGGTTCGCCGTTGATCGTGTCCACCACCGACAGCGCGAAGTAACGCTCGCCATCCTTCGGGAAACGGATGCGGCCGCTGAGGTGGTCGCCGGTGCGCAGGTTGAAGCGGCGGATCTGGCTGGGCGAGATATAGGTGTCGTCCGGGCCGGCCAGGTAGCTGGCTTCCGCCGCGCGCAGGAAACCGAAGCCGTCCGGCAGGATTTCCAGCACGCCGTCGGCGGCGACGCCTTCGCCGTGGCGGGTCAGCACCTTCAGCAGGGCGAAGATCACGTCCTGCTTGCGCGCGCGGGCCACGCCTTCGTGGATGCTCAGCTGCTCGGCGATGTCGAGCAGTTTCTGCGCCGGCATGCGCTTGAGGTCGCTCAGCGAATACTGCGGAAAGCCTTCCGGCACGCCCGGCGCGGGGCCGCGCGGGATGAAGGGCTCGTTGGCGCCGCTGTCGCTGGGCAGGCCGTCGTTGCGCTGGCGCTGGTCGCGGTCGCGATCGCGGCGGTTGCGGAAACGGTCGCGGCGATTGTTGCCGCCACCGCCACCACTATTGTTCTGGAAGCGGCTCTGGTTGTTGTTCTCGCGCTGTTCGCCTTCCTGCTGCTGGCCACCCTGGGGGTTGCCCGGCACAGTCTGGGACGGCTGGCCGCCTTCCGCGGCGTTGCCGCCCTGGGCTTGCGGCGGTGCCGGGGCGGGCTGCGCCGGTGCGGCGTCGGGTTGCCTGGCTTCTGGTCGCGGCGCGGGGGTCGCGGCGGAAGCCGGAGCAGCGGTGCTGGGAGCGGGTGTTTCGGAAGCGGCGGCGGCCTTGGCGACGCGCGGTTTGCGCACGCGCTTCTCGGCGGGAGCGCCGGCGTCGCCGGCTTCAGGGGTGTTATCGGACAAAGGTGCGATTCCTCGCTAGGGTTGCGAGCGCCAGCGAATGCCGGCGTGGCGGGTGGAAGAGTTGATGCTTGGGAGGGGTGCCATCAGATGGGTGCGGCGCTGACCCCCGCGCCGGATGGCACAGAAACTAGCACCGGGAAGCGGCCGCGGCAAGCGCCGCGCCGCGAAGATCGTTCAGATTTGTAGGAGCGCCCCATGGGCGCGATGCTTTCCGTTCCGCATCCGGGATCCCGCCAAAGAGCATCGCGCCCATGGGGCGCTCCTACGCAGATTGCGGGTCAGGCGGCCGAAGCGGCCGAGCCGATGCCTTTTTCGATCATCTGGGTCAGCTGGCCCTTGCCCACGGCGCCGACCTGGGTGGCCTGGACCTGGCCGTCCTTGAACAGCAGCAGCAACGGGATATTGCGGACGTGGTACTTGATCGCGGTGGCGCGGTTGTCGTCGACGTTGAGCTTGACCACCTTCAACCGGCCTTCGTAGGTCTGGGCCAGTTCGTCCAGCACCGGGGCGATCATCTTGCACGGGCCGCACCATTCGGCCCAGAAATCGACCAGTACCGGTTCGTCGGATTGCAGCACGGCCGCATCGAAATCGGCATCGCCGACGTGTGTCACCTTTTCGCTCACTTGGGGTCTCCTGCGGGGTCCGCCGAGGGCGGGGCCCGGTGGTGGCCGAATATGTCGGCCTTCGCATTGCTGTAAACTGGGGCGTTCCGCGGCCCTGTTCAAGGGGATTCGCGCAAACCGGCCTGGAACGCAGTGTGCGACGCCGGTGACGACGATGCAAGCGCATCGACCCGCGCGTTGCGCGCGCAAAGTTCCTACCAAAGAATCCCCAAAGAAGAAAGCATGAGCGACAAGCCGCTAACCGATATCACCTTTTCCTCGTTCGACCTGCATCCCGCGCTCCTCGCCGGGTTGGAAGCCGCCGGCTTCTCGCGTACCACGCCGATCCAGGCCATGACCCTCCCGGTCGCGCTGCCCGGCGGCGACGTCGCCGGCCAGGCCCAGACCGGCACCGGCAAGACCCTGGCGTTCCTGGTCGCGGTGATGAACCGCTTGCTGACCCAGCCGGCGCTTGCCGACCGCAAGCCCGAGGATCCACGCGCGCTGATCCTGGCGCCGACCCGCGAACTGGCCATCCAGATCCACAAGGACGCGGTGAAATTCGGCGCCGACCTGGGCCTGCGTTTCGCCCTGGTCTATGGCGGCGTCGATTACGACAAGCAGCGCGAACTGCTGCAGCAGGGCGTCGATGTGATCATCGCCACGCCCGGCCGCCTGATCGATTACGTCAAGCAGCACAAGGTGGTGTCGTTGCACGCCTGCGAAATCTGCGTGCTGGACGAAGCCGACCGCATGTTCGACCTGGGCTTCATCAAGGACATCCGCTTCCTGCTGCGCAAGATGCCGGAACGGACCACGCGCCAGACCCTGCTGTTCAGCGCCACGCTCAGCCACCGCGTGCTGGAACTGGCCTACGAACACATGAACGAGCCGCAGAAGCTGGTGGTCGAAACCGAATTCATCACCGCCGCCAAGGTCCGCCAGAAAGTCTATTTCCCCGCCAACGAGGAAAAGATCCCGCTGCTGATCGGCCTGCTGTCGCGCAGCGAAGGCGCGCGGACCATGATCTTCGTCAACACCAAGATCTGGGTGGAACGCGTGGCCCGTTCGCTGGAACGGGCCGGCTATCGCGTCGGCGTGCTGTCCGGCGACGTGCCGCAGAAGAAGCGCGAATCGCTGCTCAACCGTTTCCAGAAGGGCCAGCTGGAGATCCTGGTCGCCACCGACGTGGCCGCGCGCGGCCTGCACATCGATGGCGTCGCCTACGTCTACAACTACGACCTGCCGTTCGATGCCGAGGATTACGTGCACCGCATCGGCCGCACCGCGCGCCTGGGCGCCGAAGGCGATGCGATCAGCTTCGCCTGCGAGATCTACGCGCAGAGCCTGCCGGACATCGAGGCCTACATCGAGCAGAAGCTGCCGGTGGAAGCGGTGACCGCCGAATTGCTGACCGCGATCCCGCGTCCGCCACGCGCCGCGCCCGCGCCCGGTGCCGAAGTGGACGAGGACGCAGGCGAGAGCATCGGTGCGATCTTCAAGGAGGCCCGCGAACAGCGCATCGCCGACGAACAACGTCGCGGTGGAGGTCGTACGGGCGGCGGTGGCCGCAGTGGTGGCGGCTCCAGCCGTGGTCCCGGCGCGGGCCCGCGTTCGCGGTCCGGTTCCGCCGATGGCAAGCCGCGCGCGCCACGTCCGCCGCGCAGCGAAGCCGCCACGCCCGCAGTCGCGAATCCGGTCGTCGCCGCGGCCGCGGTCGATGCCGCGAAGCCGGAAGGCGCGCGTCCACCGCGCAAGCGTCGTCGTCGTCGCCACGGCGTGCCGGTCGATGGCGCCGCCGCGAGCGTCGTCGCGCCACAGCAGCAGGCATCGCCAGCGCAGGCCGCGAAGCCGGCCGCCGACAGTTCCTCGTTCCTCACCAGATTGGGCCGCAAGCTCAAGTCGCTGGTGTCGGGGTCGTAATGGCTGTTCCTTCTCCCTCCGGGAGAAGGTGCCCGAAGAGCCTGCCCCCGAATGCTCTAGTCGGGGGGCGGATGAGGGAAAGGCCTATCAGCTAGCGTTACCCTCCACGGCACGTCATTTTCTTTCCCTCATCCGTCGCTGCGCGCCACCTTCTCAGCTCTGCACTCCCTGCGGTCGCCGGAGGGAGAAGGAAAAACGGCATAATCTCCGCATGAGCGTCCTGCGATTCGAAAACGTCAGCAAGCAGTATCCCGGCGGCCACGAGGCGCTGGCGGACGTGAGTTTCGAAGTGGCGCAAGGCGAGATGCTGTTCGTCACCGGTCATTCCGGCGCCGGCAAGAGCACCTTGCTGAAACTGATCCACCTCAGCGAACGCCCCAGCCGGGGCGCGGTGGTGTTCGGCGGGCGCAACCTGCTGAAGGTGCGCGGCGGTCGCGTCCCCCTGCATCGCCGCGAAGTCGGCGCCGTCCACCAGGACCACCGGCTGCTGTCCGAACGCACCATCGCCGAGAACGTCGCCCTGCCGTTGATCCTGCGCGGCGACCGTCGCGCCGACATCGGCAAGCGCGTGCGCGAAGTGCTGGCGCGGATGGGCCTGGGCCATCGTGAGAAGGCCTTGCCTTCGCAACTGTCCGCGGGCGAACAGCAACGCGTCGGCATCGCCCGCGCGATCGTCGCCGAGCCGCGCCTGCTGGTCGCCGACGAACCCACCGGCAACCTCGATCCCACCCTGGCGGCGGAAATCATGTCGCTGTTCGCGTCGATGCCCGAGCGCGGCACCAGCGTGCTGGTGGTCAGCCACGACCTGTCGCTGATCAAGCGCATGAAAAAGCGCGTGCTGATCCTCGACCATGGCCGCCTGACCGACGACATCTCCCCGGCGGACCTGGCCGAATGACCGGCGCAGTGGAGAACACCAAGGTCGCGGCGACGCGTTCCGGTTTCGGCATCTGGCTCGACCAGCATCTCTACAGTTTCGTCGCCAGCCTGGGCCGGGTGTTGCGCCGGCCGTGGACCACGTTGCTGACCATCGGGGTGATGGCGGTGGCGCTGGCCCTGCCGCTGGGCCTGGCCCTGGCCCTGGATAACCTGCGGCATTTCGCCGGAAGCGTGGAGCAGTCGCGGCGGATCGACCTGTTCCTCAAGCCCGAAATCGACGCCGCCCGCGCGCAGGCGCTGGCTGCCGAACTGCGTGGCCGCGGCGACGTGGCCAAACTGGAACTGCGCACCCCCGAACAAGGCCTGGCCGAGTTCCGCGCGCGCAGCGGCCTGGGCGACGCGATCGGCGCGCTGGAAGAAAATCCGCTGCCCAGCCTGCTGATCGTGACTCCGGAGGGCGACGAGGCGGGTCTGGTCGCAGCGCTGGAACGACTGCCCGAGACCGACCTGCTGCAGCACGATGCGGCCTGGCGGCAACGACTGCAGGGCTGGCTGGGTTTCGGCACGCGCCTGGCCTGGGTGCTGGCGGCGTTGTTCGGCCTGGGCGCGTTGCTGGTGGTCGGCAACACCGTGCGCCTGGACATCCAGTCGCGGCGCGAGGAGATCGGCGTGTTGCAATTGCTCGGCGCCACCGACGGCTTCATCCGCCGGCCCTTCATCTATCTCGGCGCCTGGTATGGCCTGGCCGCCGGCGCGCTGGCGCTGGGGCTGCTGGCGGCGGCGGCGTATGCTCTGCGGGCGCCGCTGCACGCGCTGACCCAGAGTTATGGCAGCGGTTTCGCGCTGGGTGGACTCGATCCGCTGCGTGCGGCAGGCTTCCTGCTTGCGACGACGGTGATCGGCTGGCTGGGCGCGTGGCTGGTGACCGGACATTTCCTGCGACAAACCCGACCGACCGAGACCTGAGCATGCAACCGCAGGAACTTCGCCACCTGATCAGCAGCACGCCACGCGTAATGGTGGTCGATGGGTCGAAGATGGTGCGCAAGATGATCGCCGACGTGCTCAAGCGCGACCTGCCCGGGGTCGAGGTGATCGGTTGCGCCAGCATCGCCGAGGCGCGGGCGGCGCTGGCCGCGGGCGCGGTGCACCTGGTCACCACGTCGCTGGCGCTTCCCGATGGCGACGGCATGGAAATCGCGCGCGCCGTACGCGAAGCCGCCGGCCAGGCCTACGTGCCGGTGATCGTGGTTTCCGGCGACGCTCAGCAGCACCTGGAAGAGCGCCGCTTCACCGAATACGTCACCGACTATTTCGACAAATCGCTGGGTCATGAGGCGCTGGCGGTGTTCATCCGCGGCTACGTGCAACCCGAACCCGTGGCCGGCGCCACCGTGCTGTACGTGGAAGACAGCCGCGTGGTCGCCGAAACCACCAAGCGCATGCTCGAGCGCCACGACCTCAACGTCGTCCACGTGCTCAAGGCCGAGGATGCCTTCGCCTTGCTGACCGCCGAATCGCTGGGTCTTTCCACCCATCACTTCGACATCATCCTGACCGACGTGACCTTGAAGGGTGAGTTGAGCGGCCGCGACGTGGTCCAGCGCGTGCGCATCGACTTCGGCTACGGCAAGCGCCGCCTGCCGATCCTGGTGATGACCGGCGACGACAACCGCGACAACCAGTCCGAACTGCTGCAGGCCGGCGCCAACGACCTGGTGCAGAAACCGATCGAGGAGCGCCTGCTGATCACCAAGGTGCTGTTCCAACTGCGCGTCTCCAGCATGGGCGAGGCGCGCGCGCTGGTTTGAGTTTTTCCAAAGGGGGAAAAAGCTCAAAGCTTTCCTCACTCCTCACTCCTCGTTCCTCGTTTCTAGCTCCTCGCCATGCCCGAAACAGAACACATCAAGCTCGAACCCTCCTGGAAAACCCGCGTCGGCGACTGGCTGCAGCGTCCGCAGATGCGCGAGCTTTCCGCGTTCCTGCGCCAGCGCCAGCAGGCCGGTGCGCATGTCTTTCCACCGGGCCCGCGGATCTTCGCCGCGTTCGATGCGACGCCGTTCGACGATGTGAAAGTGGTGATCCTGGGCCAGGATCCGTACCACGGCGCGGGCCAGGCGCATGGCCTGTGCTTTTCGGTGTTGCCGGGGGTGCCGGTGCCGCCGTCGCTGGACAACATCTTCAAGGAAATCCACAGCGACCTGGGCATTGCCCGTCCCGATCACGGTTGCCTGCTGCCATGGGCGCGGCAAGGCGTGCTGCTGCTCAATGCCGTGCTGACGGTCGAGGAAGGCCGCGCCGGCGCGCACCAGGGCAAGGGCTGGGAAGGCTTTACCGACCACGTGATCGAAACCCTGGCGACGCAGCGCGAGGACCTGGTGTTCCTGCTCTGGGGCAGTTATGCGCAGGCCAAGGGCAAGGTCATCGATGCGCGCCGCCACCGCGTGCTGCGTGCGCCGCATCCGTCGCCGCTGTCGGCCTATCGCGGCTTCATGGGCTGTGGGCATTTTTCCGCGAGCAACCAGTTCCTCGCGCAGAAGGGCAAGACGCCGATCGACTGGAGATTGCCGCCGAAAGCCGAGCTGCCTTTGTAGGAGCGCGCATGGGCGCGAGCTCTTGCTCTTCTCGCGATCCGATCGGAGAGCTCGCGCCCATGGGCGCTCCTACAGGTACGCGGCTATTTCTTCTTTTTCCTGCGCACCTGCGGCGGGCTGACTTCGGGGGCCTTGACCGGCTCCACCGCCACCGTGTCCAGCTCGGTCTTCAGTTCCTCCAGCAGCGGCAGCACTTTCTGCTGCACCGCGCCCATCAGGTTCTGCATCAGCGCCGGGGTCTTGTCCAGCAGCGATTTGCCGGCCCGGCTCTCGTAGAACTTGGCCATGGCCCTGACGTCTTCGCGGCTGAAGGTCTTCTTGTACACGTCGATGTACAGCGGACGCATCTCTTCCCAGCTCAGCGAACGGCGCAGGATGTCGCTGGTTCGCGCATGCAGACGCTCGATTTCCGCCTTCTGCTCGGTGCTGAGGTTCTTGCCCACGGTGATCTGTTCGAACTGCTGGCGCTGCATGGCTTCCATCTGCGGCAGGATCGCATCCAGCATGCTTTGCGCGCGCGAGGCGGTCAGCAGCCGCTCGATGTCCTGGTCCGAGGGCGGCGCGGCCGCGGCGGTGAAGGTGGACAGGGCCAGGCAGACGGCCAGCAGCAGGGATCGGAAGGGCATGCGGTAATCCGGAGTCGTGGAGCGCTGGAGTTTGCCTAGCTTTTGGTAAACGACCGGTTAAACCGGATCCCGGCGGTGCCCGCGCATGCCAGCGTCCCCGCCATTGCCTACAATTGGCCGATGGGGAGCGACGCACTCGAAATCACGCCCGCGCTGGCGATACCGGATACCGAACTGGTCGAACGCTTCGTGCGCGCCAGCGGCGCCGGTGGACAGAACGTCAACAAGGTGTCGACCGCGGTCGAGCTGCGTTTCGACCTGGCCGGCTCGCCGTCGCTGCCCGAACCGGTGCGCGAACGCCTGCTGGCCAAGCGCGACCGGCGGATCACCGATGAAGGCGTGCTGGTCATCGACGCGCAGCGTTTCCGCACCCAGGACCGCAATCGCCAGGATGCGCGCGAGCGCCTCGCGGCGTTCATCGCGACCGGATTGGTCGCACCGAAGAAACGCATCGCCACCAAGCCCACGTACGGCTCGAAACTGCGCCGACTCGACGCCAAGCGCGGCCGTGGTGAAATCAAGCGTGGACGTTCGAGCAAGGGAGACATCGATTGAACGAGGCGACAACGACCGTGATTCCCGCCATTCCACCCAACATGCCGCAGGTGAAGCCGAACCGCTTCACCCGCTGGCTGGGCCGGACCGCGCTGCGGCTGGGCGGCTGGCGCATCGTCGGCCCGATCCCCGACCTGGCCAAGGCGGTCCTGATCGTGGCCCCGCATTCCTCCAACTGGGACGGCTACTGGGGCATGGCGGCGAAGATCGCGCTGGGCCTGGAAGTCCGCGTGCTGGGCAAGACGCAATTGTTCTGGTGGCCGCTGGGCCCGTTGCTGCGCCGGCTGGGCGCGATTCCGGTCGACCGCAGTTCGCCGCAAGGAACTGTGGAGCAGGCGGTTGCGATCATCCGTGGTTTCGACCGGATCTGGTTCACCTTGACTCCGGAAGGCACGCGCAAGCGCGTGGACAAGTGGAAGGGCGGCTTCTGGAAGATCGCCAAGGTCGCCGAGGTGCCCATCGTGATGGCTTATTTCCACTACCCGGAAAAGACCATCGGCATCGTCGAGGTCTTCCACCCCACCGATAACGCCGACGCCGACATGGCTGCGATCCGCGCCTGGTACCGGCCGTGGCAGGGCCGCAACCGCGGCACGACTTGATGCGATGGGGGTGTGGGAGCGGCGTAAGCCGCGAAAGTGGTGCGATAAAGCTTCGCGGCTTACGCCGCTCCCACAATCAGGCTCTTTTTTGCTGAATGGTGGATCGGTTCGCACCGGCGACACATGCGCTGGCGGCGCCATCGCGCTAGGGTAGTCGGCTTGTTCCCCCGACCCTGGAAGCCTTACATGTCGCGTACCGTCGTCCTCGCCGCCGCCATCAGCCTGGCCCTTGCCGCCTGCACCGGAAACAAACCCGAAGCCGTGACCGAAACCACTCCTGTGTCCACCCCCGCCGCCGCCGAGAATCCGCTGCTGGTCGCCAGCACGCTGCCGTTCGGCGCGCCGATGTTCGACAAGATCAAGGACAGCGACTACCTGCCCGCGTTCGAGGAAGGCATGAAGCAGCATCTCGCCGAGATGCGCAAGATCGCCGACAACCCGGAACCGGCCACCTTCGAGAACACCATCGAAGCGCAGGAACGCACCGGCGAGACGCTCACCCGCGTCTCCCGCATCTTCTTCGGCCTGGTCCAGGCCGATACCAATCCGGAACGGCAGAAGATCCAGGAAGAGATCGCGCCCAAGCTGGCCGCGCACCAGGATGAAATCGCGCTGGACCCCAAGTTGTTCGCCCGCGTGAAGTCGGTTTACGACGCGCGCGCCACGCTGAAGCTCGATCCCGAGCAACTGCGCCTGGTCGAACGCGACTACCAGGAACTGGTCCGTGCCGGCGCGCAGCTGTCCGACGCCGACAAGGACCGGATGCGCAAGTTCAACGTGGAAGAAACCACGCTGTCCACCGAGTTCCACACCAAGCTGGTCGCCGCTGCGGCCGCAGGCGCGGTGATCGTCGATGACAAGGCCAAGCTGGATGGCATGTCCGAAGGCGACATCGCTTCGGCCGCGCAGGATGCGAAGGCGCGCAAGCTCGACGGCAAGTGGCTGCTCGCGTTGCAGAACACCACCCAGCAGCCGGTGCTGGCTTCGCTGAAGGATCGCGCGCTGCGCGCCCGGGTGCTTGAGGCCTCGGAAACGCGCACCGAACATGGCGACGCCAACGACACCCGCAAGATCATCCAGCGCCTGGCCCAGCTGCGCGCGCAGAAGGCCAAGCTGCTCGGCTTCGATACCTACGCCGCCTACAGCCTGGCCGATCAGATGGCGATCACCCCGGACAAGGCGCTGAAGCTGCTGACCGACACCGTGCCGGCGGCCACCGCCAAGGCGCGTGGCGAGATCGCCAAGATGCAGGCGGTGATCGATGCGCAGAAGGGCGGCTTCAAGCTCGCGGCATCGGATTGGGATTTCTACGCCGAACAGGTGCGCAAGGCCGAGTTCGACCTGGACGAAGCGCAGATCAAGCCGTACTTCGAGATGGACAACGTGCTGCACAACGGCGTGTTCTACGCGGCCACGCAGCTGTACGGCATCACCTTCAAGGAACGCAAGGATCTCCCGGTCTACAACCCGGACATGAAGGTGTATGAAGTGTTCGACAAGGACGGCGGCTCGCTGGCCCTGTTCTACACCGATTACTTCAAGCGCGACAGCAAGTCCGGTGGCGCGTGGATGGACGTATTCGTCGAGCAGGACGGGCTGACCGGGGCCAAGCCCGTGGTCTACAACGTCTGCAACTTCACCAAGCCGGCCGCCGGCCAGCCGGCGCTGCTGAGCTACGACGACGTCACCACCATGTTCCACGAGTTCGGCCATGCGCTGCACGGCATGTTCTCGAAGGTGAAGTATCCGTCGATCGCCGGCACCAGCACCTCGCGCGATTTCGTCGAGTTCCCGTCGCAGTTCAACGAACACTGGGCCTCGGATCCGAAGGTGTTCGCCAACTACGCCAAGCACTACCAGACCGGCGAGGCGATGCCGCAGGCGCTGGTCGACAAGATCAAGAAGGCCGGCAAGTTCAACAGCGGCTACGCGACCACCGAATACCTGTCGGCCGCGCTGCTCGACCTGGCCTGGCACACGCTGCCGGCCGACGCGCCGCTGCAGGACGTGGACCAGTTCGAGGCGCAGGCGCTGAAGAAGTTCAAGGTCGACCTGGCCGAAGTGCCGCCGCGCTACCGCACCAGTTATTTCGACCACATCTGGGGCGGCGGCTACTCGGCCGGCTACTACGCCTACTTCTGGTCGGAAGTGCTGGATGACGACGCATTCGAATGGTTCAAGGAACACGGCGGCATGACCGCCGAGAACGGGCAGATCTTCCGCGACAAGATCCTCTCGCGCGGCAACACCGTCGACCTGGCCACCCTGTACCGCGATTTCCGCGGCAAGGACCCTAGCGTGGAACCGTTGCTGGAGAATCGCGGTTTGAAGTAAGCGTTGTTCGCAAGGCGCGATCGACGACGCGATCGAAGAGCGGGATGGCTGTAAAGCCATCCCGTTTTTTTTCTGGCAATCCTGGCCTGGCTCTTGTGGGAGGGGCTTCAGCCCCGATGCTTTTCCTGCCGAAGTGTCGGGGCTGAAGCCCCTCCCACAAAGGCACCCATTCGCGACTTGCGTCGTTCCTACGCCAATCGAGTCCAGTCGCGATCCCGCTTCAATCCATGCAGCGCCAGCATCGCGTCGAGGCGTTGTTGCGCGTAGTCGCGGTCCGCGGGATCGGCACGGGCCAGGATCTCCTTGGACAGCACGTCGAACTGCGGCCAGAACTGCGCTTCGTGGCGCAGCTTCTCGCGCCAGTGCGGCAGCATCCGTTCCAGGTTCTCCAGTTCGGCTTCCAGTTGCAGGCGCGCGTCCATCAGCCGGGCCGCGGCCAGGTGGCTTCGACATGATGGATCGATCCGTCATCCACCAGCGAAAAGCGCAAGCCTGCTTGCGCGATGCCATCCACGCGCAAGGTCGCTTCCCCGCCCTCGACCTGGGCGAGGGTGATCAGGTACATGCTCGCGCCATGGCGGTATTGCAGCTTGTACTCGCTCCAGTCGGCGGGAATGCAGGGCCGCAACGACAACTGGTCGCCTTCGCGATGCAAGCCGAGCAGCGATTCGGTCAGTAGTCGATACATCCAGCCGGCCGAACCGGTGTACCAGGTCCAGCCGCCGCGTCCGACGTGCGGCGCCACCGCATACACGTCGGCGGCGATCACATACGGTTCCACCTTGTAGCGCTGCGTCGCCGCGGCGTCCTGGGCGTGGTGGATCGGGTTGATCATGCCGGCCAGTTCCCAGGCATTGTCGCGATCGCCCAGGTGGGCGAAGGCCATCGCCGCCCAAAGCGCGGCGTGGGTGTACTGGCCGCCGTTCTCGCGCACGCCGGGCACGTAGCCTCGGATGTAGCCTGGGTCGTGCGGGGTCCGGTCGAACGGTGGATCCAGCAGCTGGATCAAGCCCGCCTCGCGCTTGACCAGGTAGTTGTCCAGCGAGGCCATCGCCTGTCGCGCGCGGGCCGGATTGGCGGCGCCGGACAGCACCGACCAGCTTTGCGAAATCGAATCGATCCGGCATTCATCACTTTGCGCCGAACCCAGGGGCGTGCCGTCGTCGAACCAGGCGCGCTTGAACCATTCGCCGTCCCACGCATGCGCTTCCAGATTGTCGCGCAGTTTCCGCGCGGACTCGGCGCAGTACGTGGCGAAACCCGCGTCGCCACGCGCCTGCGCGACCTTGCCGAAGTCCTGCAGCACGTCGTGGAGGAAGAAACCCAGCCACACGCTTTCGCCCTTGCCGGCTTCGCCGACCCGGTTCATGCCGTCGTTCCAGTCGCCGGTGCCGATCAGCGGCAGGCCGCGTTCGCCCAGCAATCCGGTGCCGCGCTTCAGCGCCAGCACGCAATGGTCGTAGAGCGGTTGCTGCAGGTTGGAAGCCACCGGCAGGTCGTAATACGACTCCTCGTCCGCGTTGACCGGGCGGCCTTCGATGTAGCGCACCTTTTCATCAAGCACACTCATATCACCAGTAACCCGCAGATAGCGGCAGGCGGCCAGCGGCAGCCACAGATAGTCGTCGGAACAACGCGTGCGCACGCCGCGACCCTGCGGCGGATGCCACCAGTGCATCACGTCGCCCTGCGGGAACTGGTGCGCCGCGCTGAGCAGCAGGTGTTCGCGGGTCAGCGCCGGCTTGGCGTGCACCAGCGCCATCGCGTCCTGCAGCTGATCGCGGAAACCGAACGCGCCGCCGGACTGGTAATAGCCGCTGCGCGCGAGGTAGCGACAGGCAAGGATCTGGTACGGCAGCCAGCCATTGGCCAGCACGTCCACGCTGGCATCGGGGGTCTTCACCCGCACCGCGCCCAGCACGTCCAGCCAGTGGATGCGCACATTGTCCAGCGCGTCGTGCGCGGCGGCGCTGCCTTTCGCCCGCTGCGCCAGCTGCAGCGCGCTGCGGGAATCGCTGCCCGCACCGAGGCGGAACACGACCTCGCCGGCCTGCCCGTCGGCCAGGTCCAGCGCTACCTGGATCGCCGCGCAGGGATCCAGGCCCACGCCCAGCTTGCCCGACAACCTTTCGCGCTTCAGCGCCGCGGGATCACCGGGACTGCCGTTGCGGCCGAGGAATTCCCCGCGGTCGGCGGTGAAGCCGCGCGGGCGCGCATCGTCCGTGCCCGCGGCATCCATGACCGACACATCGGCATCGAAGAACGCGACCCGCCCGCCGAACTCGGTGTTGTACGGATTGCGCGCGGTCAACACATTGCTGGCGCCATCCAGTTCGCTGACCACGTGCATCTGCGACTTGACCTTGATGTCGCCCAGGATCCATTCCACATAGCCGGTCGCCGACAGCCTGCGCGCGCGCCCGGACAGATTGCGCAGCTTGAGCACCGAGAACTTCACCGCCTCCTCCAGCGCCACGTACACCCACAACTCGCTGGCGATGCCGTCTTCCACGTGTTCGTACACGCTGTAGCCAAAACCATGGCGGGTGCGGTACGCGCCCTTGCCGCGACAGGGCAGCGGCATCGGCGACCAGATCCGGCCGTTGTCCTCGTCGCGCAGGTAGAACGCCTCGCCGCCGGAGTCCGCGACCGGATCGTTGTGCCACGGCGTCAGCCGGAATTCGTGCGCGTTCTCGAACCAGGTGTAACCCGGCGCGCTTTCGCTGGCCACGCAGCCCAGTTTCGCGTTGGCCATCACGTTGGACCACGGCGCCGGCGTCGGCGCGCCTTCGTCCATCACGATCACGTATTCGCGGCCATCGGTGGAGAACGCGCCACTGCCGTTGTCGAACAGGAATTCGTCGGCCACCGTCTCGAATGGCCACGAATCGTCGTCGCCGGATGCCACTTTCACCGGCAAGCCGTACAAACCTTCGTCATCGCCTGGCGCGGGCCTTGGCGGCGACGGCGCGTCGTCGGCGATAAGCGGCGGGATATTGCGCTCCGGCGGCAGGTGCTTGCCGACCTGCGCGGCCAGGCTGCCGCGCTGATCGCTGACGATCGCCCGCGCCACCGACTGCAGCAGCACGCGATCTTCCTGCGAGATCTGTTGCGCCGGGCGCACGAAGATCCCGCCCGGCCGGTCCAGCACGCTGCCTTCCGGCCCGGCGGAAACCAGGCCCAGGATCAGTTCCTGCAGCTGCTGGCGATAACCGGCCTGGTCTTCGTTCCAGATCACCAGGTCCACGTTGAGCCCCTTCAGGCGCCAGTACGCATGCGCCTGCACCATCTGCCGGACCAGTTCTATATTGGCCGCATCGGCGATCTGCACCAGCACGATGGGCAGGTCGCCGGAAATCGAATGTCCCCATAATCCCGACTGCCCGCGCCGGTTCTGCATCAGCACCGCGCTGTCGGCGCGCAGCAAGGGATTGGCGTACACCATCAATCCGGCCAGCCGCTCGTACAGCTGCGCATCGGCTTGCGAGGCGTTGATCTGGCGGCGCACCACCTGGCTGTGGGTCCAGGCCAGGTCGAACACGCGGTCGGCCAGGCGCCGGTCGCGATAGCGGTCGATCAGCACGCCGCAGGCCTCGCGATCGGCGCCGACGCCGGTGACCATGTCGATGGTCGCGGTCTGTTCCGGGGCCAGGGTGATCCGGCAGCGGATCGCGACGATCGGGTCCAGCACCGAACCAGCCGAATCCGATAGCGCTTCCAGCGAAGACAACGCCTGCGGCGTGCGCGGCGTATTGCCGCGACCGAGGAAGCGCGCGCGGTCGGTTTCGTAGGAAATGGAATCGATGTCGGCATCGTGCGCGGCGACCAGGTGGAACATCCACGGCGGCACTTCATCGTGCGAACGCGAACGCCGGGTGCACAGCAGCGCCTGCTTGTCGCGTGCGATCTCGGTCTGCACGAACAGGTTGCTGAAGGCCGGGTGCATCTCGTCGGAGATCGACGACGCCAGCACCACTTCGGCATAAGTGGTGATCTCGAGCGTGCGCGTGTGCCGCGAGCGATTGCGCACCGTCAGCCGGCGCAACTCGATATCGTCCTCGGCCGAGATCGCGATTTCCAGATGTGTGTCGTAACCGCGCTTGCGCCCGCGGAACTCGGCCTTGGCATCGGAGAAGATCGCCTCGTACTGGTCCACCGCCACGCAGGTCGGCTGGTGCGCGGCGGACCAGTATTCGCCGCTGTCCACGTCGCGCAGATAGCAGAAATTGCCCCAGGGGTCGCGGGTGCCGTCCTCGCGCCAGCGACTCACGGCCATGTCGCGCAGTCGGCTGTAGCCGCCGCCGGCGCTGCTCAACAGGACGTGGTAGCGGCCGTTGGACAGCATCTGCACCGCCGGTCGCGTGGCATCGGGATTGCGGAACACGCGCAAGCGGGTTTCCCCGCTCGTCGGCATGATCCGCGCGCCGGTGGCCTCGGCCTCGTGCGGGTGGAACACGCCGGTGTGCGGAATGCGTTCCTGCAGCAACAGCAGCGTGGCCTGGAATTCGGCGTCGGCCAGGAAGCGTTTCTGCATCGGTTGGTCGCGCAACAGATAGTCCAGGGCCAGGAAGCCCATGCCCTGGTGATGGGCCATGAACGAGCGCACCAGCGCATGCTCCTGTCCGCGCGGCACCCGGCCGGGGGTGTAGTCGATGGCTTCGTACAAGCCGTAGCGCCCGCCGAAACCCAGCGCGCTCAATCGCTGCAGGTTCTGGCACGCCGCTTCCGGCGCCACCATCAAGGCCATCATCGTTGCGTACGGCGCGATCACCAGGTCCTGGCCCAGGCCGCGCTTCAGGCCCAGGCCGGGCACGCCGAAGGCGCGGTACTGGTAGTTCATCCGCGCATCGACGGTGTTGTAGCCGGATTCGGAAATGCCCCACGGCACCCCGCGCCGGGCGCCGAAATCGATCTGCGCTTGCACCGCGTGGCGCGCGGTCTGGTCCAGCAACGTGTCCGGATAACTCGGCATCACCAGTTGCGGCATCAGGTACTCGAACATCGAGCCGCTCCACGACAGCAGCGTGGCGTCGCCATCGACCTCGGTCAGCAGGCGGCCCAGCGCGAACCAGGTTTCCTGCGGCAACTGGCCCTGGGCGATGGCGACGAAACTGCACAGCCGCGCCTCGGAAGCGAGCAGGTCGTAGTGGCCCGGATCCAGCCGGCGCTCGTCCACGTTGTAGCCGATCGACAGCAGGTGGCGGGCGCGGTCGTAGAGGAAGTCGTATTCCATCAGCGAGAACTGGCCGGCGACATGGGCCAGGCGTTCCAGTTCCTCGATCCGCGCGCGCGCTCTCGCGCGCACCTGCGCATCGCTGGATTGCGCGCTCAACTCGCGCAGGGTCGGTATCGCCGCGTCGCCGCCTGCTGGCGCGGTGGCGGCCTGCGCGCCGGCGCCGGAGGCCAGCGAGGGCGCCAGGAACAGCAGTTCATCGCGGGCGCCGCGGCAAGCGTCGAGCAGCGAGGCCGGCCAATGCGGCTGGCTTTCGGCGTCGATGGTTGTTGCCGGCGCCGGCCATGCCGAAGCGATCGCCTCGGCTTGCGTTACCAGTGACTCCAGCGCCGCCCAGGCTTGTCGCGACGTGGCCGGTGATTGCGCGCGCGCGTTGTCCAGTCGTTCGCGGAAAGCGGCGAGCGCGGTCTTCATTGCTTCGTCATCGCCGCCTGCCGCGCGCCAGTTTTCCTCCAGCACGCCCAGGGTG
The DNA here is from genome assembly GCA_041919795.1 of Pseudoxanthomonas sp. Taxonomy (GTDB): domain Bacteria; phylum Pseudomonadota; class Gammaproteobacteria; order Xanthomonadales; family Xanthomonadaceae; genus Pseudoxanthomonas_A. The sequence continues at coordinate 111,332 of JAYRTC010000013.1, forward strand.
TCGGCCAATCCATTGAAGGTGGCGCGCGCCAGGATCGGTTGGTCCGGCATCGCCAGCAAACCCTGGCGCAGGGTCTGCAGGTGTCCGGCCAGGTTGCCGCTGTCCACCGTGGAAATGTAGTTCGGCGGCAGCGGCTGCAGGGTTTCGGTGTCGTACCAGTTGTAGAAATGTCCGCGGTGGCGCGGCAGTTTTTCCAGCGTGGCGAACACCTGCCGGGTGCGCTCCATCAGCACGCCCGTCTGCAGATAGCCGAAATCCCAGGCCGCCAGGTTGGCCAGCAGCGACAGGCCGATGTTGGTCGGCGAGGTGCGTCGCGCCACGACCAGCGCGGGATGTTCCTGGATATTGTCCGGCGGCAGCCAATGGTCCTCGGCGCGCACATACGTTTCGAAGAACGCCCAGGTGCGCCGCGACAGGCGACCCAGGAAGGCCAGTTGCGCGGGCGCCAGTTGCGCCACGCGCCGGGCCGGCGGCCGGCCCAGCCACGCCATCAACGCGGGCGAGACGAACCACAGCGCCAGGATCGGCATCGCCACCCACAACGCCATCGGATTGGACTTCGACAACGCCGCCGCGATGGCGAGGGCGAACACCGGCGCGAACCACATGCCGCGCAGCTCCGCGCCACCGCCACTGCCCAGGCTGCGCTCCACTTCGCTGGAGGGATTCCATTGCAGCAGGTGGCGACGGCTGATCGCCATCCGCCACAGCGTGCGCCCGATCGCGCCGAGGCTGTAGAACGCCTCGTAAGGCAGGCAAGCCAGGTTCACCGCGGCGCGCTGCAACTGCAGGCCGCAGGATTTCAGCACTTGCAGCAGGTGCGTTTCCAGGGTCATGTCCATCGGCCGGGTCAGCAGGTCGCGCAAGGTCGGCACCAGCACCGGCAGCAGCAACAGGCACAGCAGCCACAGCGTCCAGGCCAGCGCCTGCGGCACCAGCGCCCAGCCGATCACGAACAACGCGGTCGCCGCGGCCGGCACCAGGCTGCGGCGCAGGTTGTCGAGCAGCTTGCCGCGCGACAGCCACGACAAGGTGCTGCGCTCGAAGCCGCCGCCCTTGCGCGGCACCCACGGCAGCAGCCACGGCAACAACTGCCAGTCGCCGCGGATCCAGCGGTAACGCCGCTTCACGTCCGCGGCATAGCGCGCCGGATAGTCCTCGAACAGGCGCACGTCGCTGACCAGCCCGGCGCGCGCATAGCAGCCTTCCAGCAGGTCGTGGCTGAGGATGCGGTTTTCGGGAAAACGTCCCCCCAGCGCATGTTCGAATGCCTCCACGTCGTAGATGCCCTTGCCGACGAACGAGCCTTCGCCGAACAGGTCCTGGTACACGTCCGACACCGTGCGCGTGTACGGATCGATGCCCGGCTCGCTGCCGAACATGCGCGCATAGCGCGAGGCGATCCGCCCGCTCATGCTGCTGCCCACGCCGGGCTGCAGGATGCCGTAGCCACGGGTGACCCGGCGCCGCTTTTCATCGAAACGCGCCCGGTTCAGCGGATGCGCCAGCGTAGCCACCAGTTCACGCGCCGCATCGCGCGGCAGCCGCGTATCGGTGTCCAGGGTGATGACGTAGCGCACGCTGGCCAAGGGCTCGGGGTTGCCGACAATCCGCTGGAAAGCCTCGCGATCGCCGTCGCGCAGTAGCCGGTTGAGCGCGGTGAGTTTGCCGCGCTTGCGCTCGTAGCCCATCCACGCGCCCTCGCGCGGGTTCCACTGGCGCGGGCGATGGAACAGGAAGAACAGGTCGTTGCCGCATTCCTCGTCATGCCCTGGCGCGTAGCGCGAATTCAGGCGTTCGATCTGCTGCGCCGCGTGGTCCAGCAGCGCCTGGTCGCCCGCCAACGACGGCTCCTTCGCATCGAGGAAATCGGTCAACAAGGCGAAGTGCAGGCGCGGGTCGCGATTGGCGAGGAAGCGCACTTCCAGGCCTTCGACCAGCGCATCGATGCCGTGGAGGCTGCCGAGCATGCTCGGCACCACCACCAGGGTGGCGGCGCTGGCAGGAATGCCTGCGGAAAAATCCATGCACGGCAGCGGCTGCGGCGGCACCAGCACGGTCGCCAGCCAGTTGATCAAGGCAATTCCAAGTTCGCTGAAGGCAATCACCCCCAGCACGCCGATCAGGCACAGCCAGTGCCAGTCGAACCGGTCCGCGCTGGCTTCGGCGACCAGCGCCCAGGTGAATCCGGCGGCGATCAGGCCGATGGGGAAAAGATACGCGGGCAAGGGCACGCGCCTTGGCCGCAGATACGGCGGCTTGCGCGCGCTTTCCAGCGCGGCCACCGCATTCCTGGTGTCGGCGATGCCCTCATCGACCAGGTAAAAACCGACGTGGGCGTGGATGCCGCGGTTGACCGGCTGCGCCCGCGCCAGCCGCAGCACGCATTGCGCCACGTCCAGTTCGCCGGCGCCACTGAGCCGGGCGACTTTTTCCACCGCATGCCGGTAGGCATCGCGGGTGCTGAAATCCATCAATGCATAGGTGCCCGCGGGATCCTCACGCAAGGTCTGTTCGACCAGGCTCATGGTTTCCACGAACTCGCGCCAGTCCATGTTGGCCAGGAACCGCAGGCTGCCGATGCTATTGCTGATCGACACCTGGTCCGAGGCCTGCTGCTGGCTGTCGGCGTGGACCAGTTCCTCGATGCTGTGGCCGCTGTCGGCCACCCATTGCTCGACCCAGCTCGCCGGCATGGCCAGGACCGCGCTGCGCCCGTGCATGCCACGTGTGAGTTCGGCGACGAAGGCGCCGGTCAGCGGCGGATCGGAACGCGCCATGTCGGCCACCACCAGCACCACGTCCTTGGGATGGGTGTCGGCGGTCTCGTTGAGCAGGTTGGCCCACTCGCTGGCCAGGCGATGATCGACGCCATCGCGCATCACCCGCACCGCCATGCGCCGCAGGTTTTCGATCAGGGCCAGCCGCAGCATGATCGGGATCGCCCACAACTCGCCCAGTTTCAAGGGCAGGGCCGATTGGTATGCGGCCACGAAACGGCTCAGCATCTCCGCATCGATGCGCCCGTCGCCATGGGCGATGACTTCCATGGCCAGATCGTAGACCCGAGGCAACCCGGCCGACGGGCCCTTGCTCAGCGACGGCAGCTCGCGGCTGTAATTGCGTGGAAGATGCCGGCGCGCGGTGCGGATCTGTTCTTCGATCAGGTAGTAGTTGTCCAGCAGCCACTCGCCCGCGGGTGTGATGCGCACTTCGTCCTGCACCATCCGGGTCAGCAGGGCGCTGGCGTCGTCCAGCAGGCCTTCGTTTTCCTTCAATCGCGACAGCAGCAGATCGGGCCGTGGCTGCGGATGCAGGCGATGCCCATGCGCCAGCGATTTGCCGTGTCGTTCCATCTGCTCGGCGCTGAACAGTTGCGCGCGCAGCGGCGCTTCCGCCTGCAACGGCTTCTGCGTCGCCGTGCGTTGCCAGCGCCAGATGCGCCTGCGCAGTCGCAGCCAACGACCGAAGATCCGCCAGGCAGTGGGCATTACCAATCCGTCGCCATGAAACCAGGGGGATCGTGATCATTGCACCGGCGGGCGAAGTGGCTTGTGAAGCTGGTGTGGGGGTGGAAAACTCAAGAATGGTTTTCCAGGCCGCTCTGGTGGCCGTATGCGAGTTCCATCCGTGGTGTACACAGGTCGGAATCAGGCTCGCCACGAACGCCGCGAAACTTCCCCGGTAGGAGCACCCCATGGGCGCGAGCTCTTGTGGGAGCGGCTTCCAGCCGCGAGCTCTCCGTCACGCATCCGGGATACCACCGAAGAGCTCGCGCCCATGGGGCGCTCCTACAGTTGAGCGTTCAATGATCCAGCGGACTCAGCACTCCGTTGGCGCCGCGCCCCAATACATGCGTGTAGATCTGCGTGGTCGAGACATCCTTGTGGCCCATCAGCTCCTGCACCGTGCGGATGTCCTGTCCCGATTCCAGCAGGTGCGTGGCGAACGAATGCCGCAGCGTATGGCAACTGGCCGGCTTGTCGATCCCGGCCTGGTCCCGTGCATTCTTGACCGCGCGCTGCAACACGGCTTCGTCCACATGATGCCGTCGCCGTTTGCCGCTGCGCGGATCCTTCGACTCGCGCAACGAAGGGAATACGTATTGCCAGGAAAACTCGCGCCCCGCATTCGGATACTTGCGCGCCAGCGCATGCGGCAGGAAGACCTCGCCGCCGCCCGCGGCCAGGTCCTGGTCATGCAGGACGCGCACGCGTTCGACCTGTTCCCGCAACCGCTCCCGCACCCGTTGCGGCAACGGCACCCGCCGATCCTTGCCGCCCTTGCCATTGCGCACGCAGATCTCGTTGCGATCGAAGCCCACGTCCTGGACGCGCAAGCGCACGCATTCCATCAATCGCATGCCGGTGCCGTACAACAACGACGCCATCAATGCGACCTGCCCATCCATAAGCGCCAGCAGCCGCGTCACCTCCGCGCGCGACAGCACCGCCGGGATCTTCTGCGGACGCTTGGCCCGGATCACCGACTCCATCCACGGCAGCTGGATACCCAGCACCTCGCGATACAGGAACAACAGCGCCGACAACGCCTGGTTCTGGGTGCTGGCCGCCACGTCGTCCCGGGTCGCCAACCGTGACAGGAACGCCTCCACTTCCACCGCGCCCATGTCCCGAGGATGGCGCTTGCCATTGGCCACGATGAAGCGCCTGGCCCAGTCCACGTAAGCCCGCTCCGTGCGCAGGCTGTAATGTCGGATCCGACAACACTCCCGAACTCGCTCAAGTAGCCCGGGCGCCCGTATTTCCTTGCCCTGACTACCCGATACCACCGCATCCTTGGGGTGATAAGACATAGCAACTCGCTTCTGGGTTAGTTGTCCCCAGCATCACCCTCAATACCCGGGCTTTGAAATAGGGCAACTTGTTGATTCGGGGTAGGATTATTCCGATTGACAGCGCCCGCCACGGAAAGAGAACATCCCGCTACACCCCGTTTTTGGGGTCTACTTAAAGTTAGGGCTCACTGCGGACAGTTCGTGGCAATCTCAAGAAGGAGACGATTCTGTGCATAAGGGCAGTTGCCTCTGCCAACGGATTCAGTACGAGCTCGCCGCTGATCCGGGGCCATTTGGATTCTGCCATTGCGTGAGCTGCCGCAAAGCAAGCGGCTCCTCGCACGCCGCAAACGCGCCCATTGAGCGCTCTCATTTCAAACTAACATGTGGTTCTGACGTTCTGCGGGAGTTTGAATCATCTCCCGGTATGTTTAGAGCTTTCTGTACAAACTGTGGCTCGCCAATCTATGCATACCGTGCAGAAAAACCTGACTACCTTGGCATCCGTCTCGGGACTCTTGACACACCATTCGACAAACAGCCGATGGGACACAAATTTGTCGCAGAACAGGCGCCATGGGCTCCAATAAGCGACGACCTTCCTCAATTCACAGGGCAGGCGCTGTTCACAGGCCGTGAGCCCTAACAATTCGTTCAAGCCGAAACCGCTTCGTTCCGGCAAAGGCATGGCAGGGAAAGCTTGCCATGCCTTTGCCTCCACTACGCGATTCGGCTTAACTCAGGTGTTAGGTCTCGCACACAAACTCCATGCGACTGACAAAAGCTCTCTTCTACTTGTCTGACACATGCGCTTGGCTGCTCGCCGGCTTCGCCATGTTAGTGGTCGTCACGTTCCCGTTTCTTGGGCCGGTGGCGGCCAGAATGGATGGTGAGACAATTTCGCCCCTCAAAATCACTGCCATTACTCTTTTCTGGGTGGTGGTTGCGATCGGTGCTTGGCGCCTTGCCAGGCGTAGCCTCTGGGGCCTTGCTGCAGTTGCGTTACCCGCGATCTATGGCGGGTTCTGGTTCACGGTTATTTATCTCGGGGCGGTTGCCCTTATCTTCGGTACTCCGTTGCTGCTGGCGTTCAATGAATCTCGCAGCGGTGTCGTTCATGGGGGCGAGACCTAACAATTCGTTCAAGCCGAACCCGCATCGGGGCGCCGCCTGGGTGCTTTTCCGCTACGCTAGCACCCAGTCGCCGCCCCGCTGCGGGTCGGCTTAACTCAGGCGTTATGCGGCTACTGGGGTAGGGCAGTCGCTGCTTCTTCCTTCGTCTGACTAGCGCGTGCTGCGAACGTTGGCTTCGGCAAGTTCCGGGTCTGATAGTTGCTCGCGCACCAGGTGATTCCCGCAGTCGGCTTGGCCGACTTCGGTCGGACTTCGCGCCACGGGTTCAAGCTAATGCCCCAAGACCAAGTTGCTGGTACTGTGCGGTCTACGGCGGCAATTGGGGGCGGTGCGGTGACAACTCGGCCAGTACCGCATAACAAGTCATTCAAGCCGAAACCGCTTCGCGGTTCGGCTTAATTCCGGCGTTAGATTTCACTAGGGATTCTCATGCAACCTGTAAAGACAATTTTGTTTGTTGCCGCAATAATCTTTGCGACACTATCTAGCGCTTCTTGTGCTCGTAAATCGAGTTACTCAACGTTTGAGGATTGCGTTCTATCGGAGGTTGGTTCTGCTCAATCGTCCGCAGCAGTCGAGGCAATTCATGGTGCCTGCCGCGCAAAGTTCCCGCCTTCCGCAGTAGAAATAGCTGCACATCGCAAAGCCGAACAAGATGCAGATGCAGCGCAACAGGCTGCAGAGCGTGCAGCTGTTGCAGCAGCGCAAGCCGCAGCAGATGCAGCGGCGGCAGAGCAAACGAAATGAGCCGCAAGGGTGAAATCTAACAATTCGTTCAAGCCGAAACCGCATCGGGGCGGCGCCTGGCTGCACGCCTTCGGCTATATTTGCATCCAGTCGCCGCCCCGATACGGTTCGGCTTAACTCAGGCGTTATGCGGTTACTGGGGTAGGGCAGTCGCTGCTTCTTCCTTCGCCCAGCTTGCGCGTGCTGCAAGCATCGCATTGTTCAGGTTCCAATTCCCTAAGTTGCTCGCGCGGTGGGTGATTCCCGCGTTCCTGCTGGCTGACTCCGGTCGCACCTCGTGCCAAGGGTTCAAGCTAATGCCCTCGGACCAGGTTGCTGGTACTGTTTGGCCTACGGACGCAATTGGGGGCGGTCTAGTGGCAGCTCGGCCAGTACCGCATAACAAGTCATTCAAGCCGAACCCGCATCGTTGCTGCTGCGATCTGCAGCACTTCGCTCGCGGGTCGGCTTAATTCCGGCGTTAGGCCCCGCAAAATTTCTAACTGCAATTGGAGGGTATCGATGGAGACTATTATTGGCGCTGGCTTCATCATCGCTATTGCAGTCCTTGCGTATCGCTTTTGGCGTGCC
>JAYRTC010000014.1:0-111913 GCA_041919795.1 Pseudoxanthomonas sp.
GCCCCATGGGCGCGAGCTTTTGCCGGTTCGTGCATCCCGCCTAAGAGCTCGCGCCCATGGGGCGCTCCTACAAAAAAGCCGAGCGCCGGGGCAGCGATTCGTCGTATAATTACGCGCTTCCCCACCAAACGGGTCCGCCGATGCTACGCATCCAGGCTGAAGCTCTCACCTACGACGATGTTTCCCTCGTCCCCGCGCATTCCCTCGTCCTGCCCAAGGACGTCGACCTCGGTACGCGCCTGACCCGCGACCTGCGCCTGAAACTTCCGATTGTCTCCGCAGCTATGGACACGGTGACCGAAGCGCGCCTGGCCATTGCCCTGGCCCAGCTGGGCGGCATCGGCATCATCCACAAGAACCTGACCATCGAGCAGCAGGCCACCGAAGTCGCCAAGGTCAAGAAGTTCGAAGCCGGCGTCATCAAGGACCCCTTCACGGTCACCCCGGAAACCACCATCGGCGACGTATTGGCGCTGACCCGGGCCCGCAATATTTCCGGGGTGCCGGTAGTCGATGGCGGCCAGTTGCTGGGCATCGTCACCAGCCGCGACATGCGTTTCGAGACCAAGCTGGACGACCCGGTCCGCAACATCATGACCCGGAAGGATCGCCTGGTCACCGTGCGCGAGGGCGCCAGCGATGGCGAAGTGCTGCAGCTGCTGCACAAGCATCGCATCGAGAAGATCCTGGTGGTCAACGACAGCTTCGAGCTGCGCGGCCTGATCACGGTCAAGGACATCCAGAAGAAGACCGACAACCCCAACGCCGCCAAGGACAGCGCCACGCGCTTGCTGGTGGGCGCCGCACTGGGCGTCGGTGGCGATACCGACCAGCGCGTCGAGGCGCTGGCCGCCGCCGGCGTGGATGTGGTCATTGTCGATACCGCGCACGGCCATTCGCAGGGCGTGCTCGACCGCGTCGCCTGGATCAAGAAGCGCTTCCCGCAATTGCAGGTGATCGGCGGCAACATCGTCACCGGCGACGCCGCGCTGGCCTTGATGGATGCGGGCGCGGATGCGGTCAAGGTGGGCGTGGGCCCGGGTTCGATCTGCACCACGCGCATGGTCGCGGGTGTCGGCGTGCCGCAGGTCACGGCCATCGACATGGTGGCCGAAGCATTGCAGGGCCGCATTCCGTTGATCGCCGATGGCGGCATCCGCTACTCCGGCGATATCGGCAAGGCGATAGTCGCGGGCGCCTCCACGGTGATGATCGGCGGCCTGTTCGCCGGCACCGAGGAAGCGCCGGGCGAAGTGGAATTGTTCCAGGGCCGCAGCTACAAGAGCTATCGCGGCATGGGCAGCCTGGGGGCGATGGAGAAGGGCAGCAAGGACCGCTATTTCCAGGATTCCTCCGACGCCGACAAACTGGTGCCAGAGGGCATCGAAGGCCGCGTCCCGTATCGCGGCCCGGTCGGCAACATCATCCACCAGCTGGTCGGCGGCCTGCGCGCCACCATGGGCTACGTGGGCTGCGCGACCATCGATGAAATGCAGAAGAAGCCGAGCTTCGTGACCATCACCGGTGCGGGCCAGCGCGAGAGCCATGTGCATGACGTGCAGATCACCAAGGAACCGCCCAACTACCGGATGGGTTGATTCGCGCGACTTCAATAAAGTCGTCATTCCCGCGAAGGCGGGAATCGCTCTTGGCTTTTCAGAGGTCCATTGTTCGGAAGAAGCAAGAGCGATTCCCGCCTTCGCGGGAATGACGATTTCATTTATTCCTACATAACTTGGTTGTATCGCCCGCGAGCCCATGACCAACATCCACACCGACAAGATCCTGATCCTCGACTTCGGCGCGCAGTACACGCAGCTGATCGCGCGCCGCATCCGCGAGATCGGCGTGTATTGCGAAATCTGGGCCTGGGACCACGATCCTTCCGAAATCGCGGCCTACGGCGCCAAGGGCATCATCCTGTCCGGTGGCCCCGAATCCACCACCGAAGCGGGTGCGCCGATTGCGCCGCCGCAGGTGTTCGATTCCGGCTTGCCGATCCTGGGCATCTGCTACGGCATGCAGACGATGGCTGCGCAACTGGGTGGTGCTACCGAAGCCGCGGACGCGCGCGAATTCGGCCACGCCGAAGTGGAAGTCGTTGCGTCCGACGCGTTGTTCGCCGGCCTCAACGACCACGCCGGCACGCCACCGCGCCTCGACGTATGGATGAGCCACGGCGACCACGTCGCCAAGGCGCCGCCGGGCTTCACCGTCACCGCCATCACCGACCGCATCCCGGTCGCCGCCATGTCCAACGAAGACAAGCGCTGGTACGGCGTGCAGTTCCACCCGGAAGTGACCCACACGCTGCAAGGCCAGGCGCTGCTGCGCCGTTTCGTGGTCGATATCTGCGGCTGCGCCACGCTATGGACCGCGGCCAACATCATCGACGACCAGATCGCCCGCGTGCGCGAGCAGGTCGGTTCGGACGAAGTGATCCTGGGCCTGTCCGGCGGCGTCGATTCCTCGGTCGTCGCCGCGCTGCTGCACAAGGCGATAGGCGACAAGCTGACCTGCGTATTCGTCGACACCGGCCTGCTGCGCTGGAACGAAGGCGACCAGGTGATGGCGATGTTCGCCGAGCATATGGGCGTCAAGGTCGTGCGCGTGAATGCGGCGGACCGCTATTTCGACAAGCTCAAGGGCGTCAGCGACCCGGAAGCCAAGCGCAAGATCATCGGCAACCTGTTCGTCGAGATCTTCGACGAGGAATCGAACAAGCTCGCCAACGCCAAGTGGCTGGCGCAGGGCACGATCTATCCGGACGTGATCGAATCCGCCGGCAGCAAGACCGGCAAGGCGCACGTGATCAAGAGCCACCACAACGTCGGTGGCCTGCCCGAGGACATGAAGCTCGGCCTGGTGGAGCCGCTGCGCGAATTGTTCAAGGACGAGGTGCGACGCCTGGGCGTGGAACTCGGCCTGCCACGGGCGATGGTCTACCGCCACCCGTTCCCGGGCCCGGGCCTGGGCGTGCGCATCCTGGGCGAAGTGAAGCGCGAGTACGCCGAACTGCTGGCCCAGGCCGATGCGATCTTCATCGACGAACTGCGCAAGGCCGACCTGTACGACAAGACCAGCCAGGCCTTCGCCGTGTTCCTGCCGGTGAAATCGGTCGGCGTGGTCGGCGACGCCCGCGCCTACGAATGGGTGATCGCCCTGCGCGCGGTGGAAACCATCGACTTCATGACCGCGCACTGGGCGCACCTGCCGTACGGCTTCCTGGGTACGGTTTCAAATCGCATTATCAATGAGTTGCGCGGTATTTCTCGTGTCGTATATGACATAAGTGGGAAGCCGCCGGCGACGATTGAGTGGGAGTAGGGCAGTTGACCGTCATTCCCGCGAAAGCGGGAACCCAGCGACTTTGCTCCAGCTACAAGCCGAATAGTAAAAACAAAGTCACTGGGTTCCCGCTTTCGCGGGAATGACGAGACTATCGGAATCATGTCTGTAGAAATTTCATTTATTGAAACTGACGAACGCTGGATGCGTCACGCGCTGGCGCTGGCCGACCGTGCAGAGCGTGAGGACGATGAGATTCCGGTCGGTGCGGTGCTGATCGGCGCCGATGGCGAAGTCCTTGGCGAGGGCTGGAACCGCAACCTGGCCGAGCACGACCCCACCGCCCACGCCGAGATCGTGGCGATGCGTCGTGGCGGGCAGAAGCTCGGCAACCATCGCCTGGTCGGCAGCACGCTGTATGTGACCCTGGAGCCGTGCGCGATGTGCGCGATGGCGATGGTCCATGCAAGGGTCGCGCGGCTGGTTTATGCGGCATCGGATCCGAAGACGGGGGCGTGCGGCAGCGTGTTCGACCTGGTCGGCGATCCTCGCCACAATCACCGCGTGGAAGTACAGGGCGGCATCCTGGCCGATGAGGCCTCGCGGCGCCTGACCAACTACTTCCGCGCCAAGCGCGGCAAGCCCTTGCTGTTGTCCCCCAAGGGGACTTCCTCCGGGGCGTAGGAGCGGGCCCTGCCCGCGATGCTTCTGGCTTTGTAGAGCCGAGCTTGCTCGGCTGCTTTCGATTGAATACCAAGAGCAGCCGAGCAAGCTCGGCTCTACAAGGCTGAAAGGATTGCGGCGAGAGCAAGAGCATCGCGGGCAAGGCCCGTTCCTGCAGGTTCTATTCGCGCTTGGCGACATGGCGGTGATCCATTTCCTCGTTCACCGCTTTCACCGCCAGGGTCGATTCGCGCGCCAACAACAGGCTGGCCGCGAACATCGCCAGCACGCCCAATACCGCAAGCAGGGTCGGCAATGCGCCTAGCCGATGGCCGAGCAGGTTGTCGGCGGCCACCGCCAGGCTGGTGCCGACGAACAGGCTGATGGCGATGTACAGCAGCTGGCCGACGCGCAGGATGATCAGGCTGCGCCGTCGCTGCAGGGCGATGCGTTGTTCGTAAAGCTCGCGCAACAGCGGGTCATCGATATCCACCAGTTCCTTCAGCAGCGTGCGTGCGCGGTCGATGATACGTGCCAGTCGATTGTTGGCCGACAGCAGCAGCGATGCGGTCGCGGTGAGGAAAAACGCTGGCGCCAGCATCGCGGTGAGCGTGGCGTAGTGCGCGTATTGATCGGTGTTCTGGAGCATGGCCTGTGCCGGAAGGGTGCGGGAAAGGGTGCTGGGTTATGATGCGTCACAATGCGATCTTCCCGCAAAAACACGCTCGCCACTGGCGATGCGCAGCCTGAAGGACCTGGACCGACGCATGTCAGCCAATCTTCCCAATAGCGATCGACTGATCTGGATCGACCTGGAAATGACCGGGTTGGATACCGGACAGGATTCGATCATCGAAATCGCCACCGTGGTCACCGATGCGCAATTGAATGTGCTTGCCGAAGGCCCCGAATTCGCCATCGCCCATCCGCTCTCCACGCTGGAGGCCATGGACGAGTGGAACCGGAACCAGCACGGCAAGTCGGGTTTGTGGAAACGGGTGCTGGAAAGCACGGTGACCCTGGGCCAGGCCGAGGCGCAGACGGTGAATTTCCTTGCCCAGTGGGTGCCGGCCAATGCCTCGCCGATGTGCGGCAATTCGATCTGCCAGGACCGGCGTTTCCTGCATCGGCTGATGCCGCGGCTGGAGAAGTATTTCCATTACCGGAACCTGGATGTGAGCACCTTGAAGGAGCTTGCGCGGCGCTGGGCGCCCAAGGTGCTGGATGGCGTGCGCAAGCAATCGACGCATACGGCCTTGAGCGATGTGCGCGACTCCATCGAAGAGCTGAAGCACTACCGCAAGCATCTGGCCGAACTGGCCGGCGAGTGATGCCGTCACTGTAGGAGCGGCTTCAGCCGCGACCTTGCCGGCAGGGTTTCTGTGGGTTCCGGGTTGCGCAAGTCTCCCGGTCGCGGCTGAAGCCGCTCCTACATTGAACTCTGGCCCGTCGGTTTCGCCGGCATGTCGCCGTCATCGGCGACCGAGTGGGTGATGATCTGGGTCAGCGGGGTGCCATCGGCGTTGTGGTGGTACACGTGCAGGTCGCGTTGCGGGTAGGGGATCGACAGCCCGTGCTCGATCAGGCGCACGCGGATCGCTTCGGTCAGGCTGCTCTTGGTGTCGCCGAAGTCGTCGTTGCGTACATGCGCGAACAACTTCAACTCCACGCTGCTTTCGCCGAGATTCGTCACTTGCACGGAGGGCTCGGGGTCGTCCAGGACCCGTTTGTCCTCATGGGCGATCTTGAGTAGGAGCTCGCGCGCTTCCTTCAAATCATCGTCATAGCCCACACCCACCGCGATCTCGATGCGCCGGGTGGGCAGGGACGAATAATTGATGATCGGCGCGGTGGTCACCTCGCTGTTGGGCAGGATGATCACGCGCTGGTCGAAGGTGCGCAGCCGGGTCTGGAAGACCCGTACTTCCAGCACCACGCCTTCCTGGCCGGCGGCGATCACATGGTCGCCCACCCGGAAAGGGCGGAGCACGATCAGCATGACGCCGGAGGCGATGTTGGACAGCGAATCCTTCAGCGCCAGGCCGACCGCGAGGCCGGCGGCACCGAGCAGCGCGAACATCGAAGTGGTGGGAACGCCGATCGCACTCAGCGCGGTGATGATCACCAGCACCAGCATCACCGCATAGCTGACCCGGCGCAGGAAGCCGGAGAGGGTGGCGTCGACGTGGGCGCGAGCCAGCACGCGTTCCAGTCCAGCGCTCAACCGCCTGGCCATCCACCTGCCGACCAGGAAGATGACCGCGGCGGCGAGCAGCTTCAGGCCCCAGGTTTCCAGCAACTGCAGCCAGTCGATGCCGCGGATGTCCTTGACGATCTCGGTCGGCGTCGGGACGGGCTCCGTGACCTGCATTACTGCGCCTTGAGCTTCGCCAACCGCAGCCACGTATCAACGACGGTATCGGGATTCAGCGATACCGATTCGATGCCTTCCTGCATCAGCCAGTCGGCGAGGTCGGGATGGTCCGACGGGCCTTGCCCGCAGATGCCGACGTACTTGCCCTTGGCCCTGGCGGTCTTGATCGCCATCGACAGCAGTTTCTTCACCGCCGGGTCGCGCTCGTCGAACAGGTGGGCGACGATGCTGGAATCGCGGTCCAGGCCCAGGGTGAGCTGGGTCAGGTCGTTGGAGCCGATCGAGAAGCCATCGAAGATGTCGAGGAATTCGTCGGCCAGCAGCGCGTTCGACGGCACTTCGCACATCATGATGATCTTCAACCCGTTCTCGCCTTGGCGCAGGCCATGCTTGGCCAGCACCTCGACGACCTTGCGGCCCTCGTCCAGCGTGCGCACGAACGGGATCATCACCCACAGGTTGTCCAGGCCCATCTCGTTGCGGACCTTGCGCACCGCCTTGCATTCCAGGGCGAAGGCGGGCTCGAACGAAGGATCGACATAACGGCTGGCGCCGCGAAAACCAATCATCGGGTTTTCTTCGTGCGGCTCGTAATTGCTGCCGCCAATGAGGTTCGCGTATTCGTTGGACTTGAAATCCGACAGGCGCACGATCACCGGGTTCGGCGCGACCGAGGCGGTGATGGTGGCGATGCCTTCGGCCAGGCGCTCGACGTAGAAGCTGACCGGGTCGGCATAACCGGCGATCTTGGCGTCGATCTTGCGCCTGGTCTCGGCATCCTGGCGGTCGTATTCCAGCAGCGCGTTCGGGTGCACGCCGATGTGGCTGGCGATGATCATTTCCAGTCGCGCCAGGCCGATGCCGGCGTTGGGCAGCTGGCCGAAATCGAAGGCGCGCTCCGGGTTGGCCACGTTCATCATGATCTTGAGCGGGGCGGGCGGCATGTGGCTCAGATCGGTGGTGATGCGCTCGAACTTCAACGAACCCGAGTAGATGTTGCCGGTGTCGCCTTCGGCGCAGCTGACGGTGATTTCCTTGCCGTCCTCGATATGGTCCAGCGCGTTGCCGGTGCCGACCACGGCCGGCACGCCCAGCTCACGGGCGATGATCGCCGCGTGGCAGGTGCGGCCGCCACGGTTGGTGACGATGGCCGAGGCGCGCTTCATCACCGGTTCCCAGTCGGGATCGGTCATGTCGGCGACCAGCACGTCGCCGGGCTGCACGCGGTTCATGTCGGCCAGGCTGCGGACCACGCGGGCCACGCCGCTGCCGATCTTCTGGCCGATGGCGCGGCCTTCGGAGATCACTTCGCCGCGTTCCAGCAGGTGGTAACGCTCGATCTGCGTGGCCTTGGCGCGCGATTTCACCGTTTCCGGGCGCGCCTGGACGATGAAGAGCTTGCCGCTGACCCCATCCTTGGCCCACTCGATATCCATCGGCCGGCCGTAGTGTTTCTCGATGGTCAGCGCCTGCAGCGACAGCGCCTGCACGTCTTCATCGGAAATGGAGAACTTGTTGCGCGATTCGACCGGCGTGTCCTCGATCTTCACGCGTTCGCCCGGCTGGTCCGAATAGACCATGCGCAGCAGCTTGCTGCCCAGCGAACGGCGCAGGATCGCCGGCTTGCCTTGCAGCAGGGTGGGCTTGTACACGTAGAACTCGTCCGGGTTGACCGCGCCCTGCACGACCATTTCGCCCAGGCCCAGGCTGGAAGTGACGAAGACCACGTCGCGGAAGCCCGACTCGGTGTCCAGGGTGAACAGCACGCCGGAGGCGCCCACGTCCGAACGCACCATCAGCTGCACGCCGGCGGACAGGAACACGTCCTCGTGCTTGAAGCCATGGTGCACGCGATAGGCGATGGCGCGGTCGTTGTAGAGGCTGGCGAAGACTTCCTTGACCTTGTGCACGACGTCGTCGGCACCGGTGACGTTGAGGAAGGTTTCCTGCTGGCCGGCGAAGCTGGCATCGGGCAGGTCCTCGGCGGTGGCCGAGGAGCGCACCGCGACAGCGACATCGCCGCCGCCGTTCTCCGCGGCCAGCTGCGCGTAGGCGGCGCGGATATCGCTGTCCAGCTGCGGCTGCAGCGGCGCATCGATGACCCAGCCCCGGATTTCCTTGCCGGCGACGGTCAGCGCATCGACGTCTTCCACGTCCAGCGTGGCCAGCTTGTCGAAGATGCGCTTGGACAGGTCGTTGTGGGCGATGAAGTCCTTGAACGCTTCGGACGTGGTCGCGTAGCCGCCGGGCACCGAGACCCCCAGGTTGGCCAGCTGGCCGATCATTTCGCCCAAGGAGGAATTCTTGCCGCCTACCCGAGCCAGGTCGGCCAGGCGCAGGTCGTGCAGCCACAGGATGTTCTGGTTCAAGCGCAATGCTCCAAAGCGGCCGTGCGCCTCGCCGAGGGTCTACGGCGAGGGCCGCGTCCATGGGAAGAATGGATATGATGCAGTGCGGGACAAGCGCAGACAAGCTTGATCTGACGGTGTTTTTGGTGTTGACAAGGGAGAAGGATCGATGTCGAACGTGCGCCCGGTGTTTTACGTCTCGGACGGTACCGGTATTACCGTGGAAACCATTGGCCACAGCCTGCTGACCCAGTTCGCGGGGTTCAGTTTCGTCACCGACCGGATTTCCTTCGTGGACGACCTGGCCAAGGCCCGCGCGGCCGCCGACCGCATTCGCGAGGCCGGGCAGCGCCACGAATCGCGGCCTATCGTCATCCATTCCAACGTCGACCCGGAAATCAGTGGCGTACTGGCCGAAAGCGGGGCGCTGACCCTGGACGTGTTCGCGCCGTTCATCCAGCCGATGGAGGAGGAATTGGGCGCATCGCGGCAATCGCGGATCGGGCAGGCCCACGGCCTGGTCAATTTCGAGACCTACCACCGCCGCATCAACGCCATGAACTACGCCCTGACCCACGACGACGGCATCGCCATCAATTACGACGAGGCCGACCTGATCCTGGTGGCGGTGTCGCGGGCGGGCAAGACCCCGACCTGCGTGTACCTGGCGCTGCATTACGGTATCCGTGCGGCCAACTACCCATTGACCGACGAGGATCTCGAGAGCGACCGCCTGCCACCACGCCTGCGCGCCTACCGGCGCAAGCTGTTCGGCCTGACCATCGACCCGGAGCGCCTGCAGCAGATCCGCCAGGAGCGCCGCCCCAATTCCACCTACGCCAAACTGGAGACCTGCATCAGCGAGGTGGCCGCGGCGGAGCGCATGTTCCAGGCCGAGCGCATTCCCACGCTCAGCACCACCCACACTTCCATCGAGGAAATCTCGAGCAAGGTGATGTCCACGCTGGGCCTGCAGCGGGAAATGTTCTAGGGGGAGATGGTGCGGGTCGCGCAGGCCCGGGCGGCGTGCGGAAGGTGTGCGAACAAGCACCCAAGTTAGGCCGTCCACGACGTTCCGTCAATGCTGCCGCAATCGCGAACCAGCGTGTAGGATCGGGCCATGCCACAAGCGCTCGCCCGTCCCGCCAGCATCCCCAGGCTCAACCGTTTTGGTTGGCTGATGGCCTTGTATGCCGAGAACCACGCGCGCCTGGAAAGGCTGTTCGAGCCGGCCGATCTGGCCCAGGGGCGCTACGTGTCCAGCATCGGCGATGGCCTGGATCTTTACCTGGACGTGATCGAGACCCACCGCTACACGGTGGAGCTGCGCCTGACCTACGGCCTGCGCGATCCGCAGACCGGGGAACCCGATCCTTCGGCCTTCGTGCGCCTGTACCACGACGCGCGCCAGGCCGAGGCCACGCACTGCTACGTGGGCCGGCGCTGGCAGGACGTGATCGGCATGTATCCGCCACCGGCCGAGCTGATCGGCCATCGCATGCGCATGAACACCTTCCTGGGCAAGTGGCTGGAGTACCTGGCCGAACGCGGCCATGGCGTGGCCACGTTGCGGTCGTGCGCGCAATCGATGCAGGAAGTCTCGACCGCGACAGGCTGAAAACCGCGCAAGAAACGCTCTCGCAGGCATGCGATGACAGCGAACCTGAAGGCAATAATCATTTTTCTTTCACACAACCCTTGCGCGATGCGCGGGGGCTAGCTAGAATTCCGCCCCTTCCAGCCCGTGGGGCCATAGCTCAGCTGGGAGAGCGCCTGCATGGCATGCAGGAGGTCGGCGGTTCGATCCCGCCTGGCTCCACCAATTATCCTGGGATCAGGCCGATCCAGGGTAGGGAACTAGTTTCACTGCGTCCCCATCGTCTAGAGGCCTAGGACACCACCCTTTCACGGTGGACACCGGGGTTCGAATCCCCGTGGGGACGCCACTTGATGTAAACACTTAGAGCTGCCGTGAGGCGGCCCTAATTGTTTCTCGGTGTCCGGTTCGGTAATTAACTGTCTGCAAGACCGTCAGTTCTGGCGTAGCCTGCCGCAGAGCAATCACTTGGGGGGCGCTATGGATCTGGACGCGTATATCAAGCTGGCTTCGCCAGTCGTGGCGATTGCCTTGTACGTAGCAGGGCGCCTACTTCAGGATAAGTCGAAGGTCATTAGCTGGATGGACCTGGGTGCGTCATTTACTTTGGGTGACCCCGATGCTGAGGGCTCGAGGTTACATACGCATCGGATTGTCCTAAAGAATACCGGGCGCGGATCCGCCAAGAATCTTCGACTTGGTCATCTCTACTTCCCCGAAAAAATCGATGTCACGCCGGCAGTCCAATACACGATCACCAAGAACCCGGACGGTTATGTAGAGCTCTTATTCCCGACACTGGTTCCAGGTGAGTCAATTACCGTGTCTTACCTCTATTTTGCACCGAGGATCGCGGCCGAAATAAACACCTATGCCAAGTCGGATGAAGGCGCGGTGCGCATAGTCACAGCACTTCCTACTCCGCTGCCATCTATGAAGATCGTGCGCCTCCTGCAGTTCTTGGCATTCACCGGCGCGTGCTTTTTAATCTACTGGCTTCTTCGGTTGTCGATATACGTAGCAAACCATCCATTTCCGGCTATCTGAAGGATCAGGCCCGTAGGATGTGGTGAGCAAAGCGAACCGCATCGATCGCGAGGTGAGTGCATGGCTCATAACAGCGGATTACGTGGAAAATGCGATGCACCTTCGGCTTGCCGCATCCTATGTGGCCTGATACTTCTTCAGAATTCCCCTAAGCCTTGGGCAATGCACGTTTGCTGGAAGCTGGCCGGGAAACATGCCGGTTGTCGGGGACGCACCATCGCCACAACTGCTCGGTGCTTTTGCTGATACCGATGCGGCGCGAGGCGATGGGGTGCCGGGGCGGGGCGGTGCCGTCGTCGAGGATGTGGATGCCTGCCGAACCGGTGGCCAGGTCGGCGCCATCGAAACTGCGGTCGATGCCCAGTGCCTGGCACAGGCGCGCGGGGCCGCTGCAGAGCAGGCGGTCGTTGGCTATGCCAGCGCGTGCCTCGCGCATTTGTTCAAGACCGGTCAGCGGCTCCAGGGCGCGGATCAGTACGCCATTGCCGGCCAGGTCGCCGCCGCAGACAGCGTTGCAGTTCCAGTGCATGCCATAGATGAAATACACGTACAGATGCCCGGGCGGACCGAACATGGTCGCGTTGCGCGCGGTCTTGCCACGAAAGGTGTGCGCGGCCGGATCCAGCGCGCCGCAATAGGCCTCCACCTCGACGATGCGCCCGCTGCGACCGTCGGTGGTCGCCAGCACCTTGTTGAGCAGTTCGGGCGCCACCACGCGCGCATCGCGCTGGTAGAAATCGCGGGGGAGGCGGTGGGGTGGTGGTTGGGGGTGGTGGATCATGTCCCGCGTGGTGTTTTCAGAGGAGCGCTGGACAATTATCGTCGTCCCCGCGAAGGCGGGGATCCAGCGCCTTCAGGTTGTTGGAGAGCCAAGTCACTGGGTCCCCGCCTTCGCGGGGACGACGAGCAAGAGCGTCAACGTAATCACCAAGATGGGGGCGACATCAAGGAATCAAAACCATGCGCGACATTCGGCACGCGCACGGTCTCGCCTCATTCCAACCGCAACCCGCGCATCCGCAGCGCATTGGCGACTACCGAAACCGAGCTCAGGCTCATCGCCAGCGCCGCCAGCATCGGCGACAACAGCAGGCCGTTGATCGGGTAGAGCAGGCCGGCGGCGATCGGTACGCCCAGGGCGTTGTAGACGAAGGCGAAGCCCAGGTTCTGGCGCATGTTGCGCACGGTGGCCTCGGAGATGGCCTTGGCCCGCAGGATGCCGCGCAAGTCGCCCTTGACCAGGGTGACCTGGGCGCTGGACATGGCCACGTCGGTGCCGGTGCCCATGGCGATGCCGACATCGGCGGCGGCCAGCGCGGGCGCGTCGTTGATGCCGTCGCCGGCCATGGCCACGCGATGGCCTTCGGACTGCAGTTTCGCGACCAGCTCAAGCTTGTCGGCCGGACGCACTTCGCCATGCACTTCGTCGATGCCCAGTTGCGTGGCCACCGATCGCGCGGTGGCGATGCCGTCGCCGGTGGCCATGACGAGGCGCAGGCCGGCCTGGTGCAAGCCGGCAATCGCGGCGGGCGTGGTCGCCTTGATCGGATCGGCGACCGCGAGCAGGCCGGCGACGCCGCCGTCCACGGCCAGGTACATCACGCTGGCGCCTTCCGCGCGCAGGCGCTCGCTCGCCTCATGCAGGGGTTCGACGCTGGCCCCGGCTTCGGTCATCAACACCGTATTGCCCAGCGCCAGTGCATGGCTGTCGACCATGCCGCGCACGCCGATGCCGCTGGCCGATTCGAAATCCTGCGCGGGCGAAAGCGCCAGTCCGCGCCGATGCGCTTCGGCCACGATGGCCTGCGCCAGGGGATGCTCGCTGCCGGCATCCAGGCTGGCGGACAGGCGCAGCACTTCGTCCGCGGAATAGGGCGATGACGCCAGTACGTCGCGGAAGGCGGGGCGGCCTTCGGTCAGGGTTCCGGTCTTGTCGACGATCAATGTATCGACCTTGCGCAGGGTCTCGATGGCCTCGGCATCGCGGAACAGCACGCCGACCTGCGCCGCGCGCCCGCTGGCGACCATGATCGACATCGGCGTGGCCAGGCCCAGTGCGCAGGGACAGGCGATGATCAACACGGAAACCGCATTCAATATCGCGTAGGTCCACGACGGCTCGGGGCCGAACAGGCCCCAGCCGAGGAAGGTCAGCACCGCCGCCGCCAGCACCGCCAGCACGAACCAGTACGCCACCTTGTCGGCCATGCGCTGCATCGGCGCGCGCGAGCGCTGGGCCTGCGCCACCAACTGCACGATCTGCGCCAGCATGCTGGCGCTGCCGACTTTCTCGGCGCGGATCACCAGGCTGCCGGAGGTGTTGAGGGTGGCGCCGATGACCCGGTCGCCCGGTGATTTCGCAATCGGTAGCGGCTCGCCGGTCAGCATCGATTCGTCGATATGCGAACTGCCCTCCAGGACCACGCCATCGACCGGCACTTTTTCGCCCGGACGCACGCGCAGCCGGTCGCCGACGTGCACATGGGACAGTTCGATGTCTTCCTCGCCGCCATCGTCGCGCAGGCGGCGCGCGGTTTTCGGGGCCAGGCCCAGCAGGCCCTTGATCGCCGCCGAGGTCTGCGAGCGCGCCTTGAGTTCCAACAGTTGCCCCAGCAGGGTCAGCGACACGATCATCGCCGCCGCCTCGAAGTACACGCCGACACGGCCGTGGTCATGGAAGGAGGCGGGAAACCACTGCGGCGCCAGCGTGGCGACCACGCTGTAACCGTAGGCCGCCATCACCCCGGTGCCGATCAGGGTCCACATGTTGGGGCTGCGGTTGCGGATCGACTCCCGCCAGCGCACCAGGAACGGCCAGCCTGCCCACAGCACCACCGGCGTGGCCAGGATCAATTCCAGCCAGGTGCGCACGCCGGGCGACAGGACGTGCAGGGCAGGGCTCATGCCCAGCATCGCCAGCAGCATGGTGGCCACGCTGAGCGGCAGGGTCCACCAGAAGCGGCGACGGAAATCGGTGAGTTCGGGATTCTCGCCTTCGTCCAGCGACGGCATCATCGGTTCCAGGGCCATGCCGCAGATCGGGCAGGAACCAGGTGCGTCGCGGACGATTTCCGGATGCATCGGGCAGGTGTATTGCGCGCCGGGGATGGCCGGTTGCGATTCCGCGGGCTCCGCCGGGTGCAGATATTTGTGCGGGTCGGCGATGAACTTGCTGCGGCAGCCGGCCGAGCAGAAATGATACTCGTGGCCCTCGAACTGCGCGTGGTGCGGGGTGGTGGCCGGGTCGACGCT
The DNA here is from genome assembly GCA_041919795.1 of Pseudoxanthomonas sp. GTDB lineage: Bacteria > Pseudomonadota > Gammaproteobacteria > Xanthomonadales > Xanthomonadaceae > Pseudoxanthomonas_A. The sequence goes on from JAYRTC010000014.1 coordinate 14,570, forward strand.
CATGCCGCAGACCGGGTCGCGCACCTTCAGCGGGCCCGGATCGGATTTGCTGGAGCAGCAGGAATGTGCGCCTGCGCCGGGATTGCCGGGGGCATGCTGCGGGGTAGCGTGCTCGTGTGCGGCATGCTTGTGGGAAGCGTGCTTGTTGGGGTCGTGGTTGTTCATTTCGGCTCCTTTCCCAGTGCGGCGATGATCGGGCATTCGTCCAGCGCGCCATGTCCGGGGCAGGCATCGACCAGGCCAAGCAGGGCCTGGTGCATGCGCGCCAGTTCCGCCTGGCGGATTTCGATCTGTGCCAGCTTGTCGCTGGCCGCCTGTTTCATCGCGGCCATGTCGCCGTGGCGACCGGCGCTGATCGCCATCAGTTCGCCGATTTCCTCAAGACTGAAACCCAGCGTCTTGGCCCGGCGGATGAAGTTGAGCCGGGTCACGTCGTCGTCGCCGTAGCGGCGGTAGCCGCTGGCGCTGCGTTGCGGCGTCGGCAGCAATTGCTGGCGTTCGTAGTAGCGGATGGTGTCGATGGGCGCGCCGGTGAGGCGGGCAAGCTGTCCGATATTCACGCCGGACTCCGGAAGTGGGGTCGACGGCTATTCTGCACCCTTGAGTCTGGTCAAGAGTCAAGGGTTTGTTTAGGTCCTTTGCGGCAATTCCCGAGTGTGATTGGCAGACGTAGGAGCGACGTGAGTCGCGAAGGGTTTTGATGAGAGCGTCAATTCGCGACTTACGTCGCTCCTGCGCCTGTCCTTAGAACCAGAAGCGCAATCCCGCCACCCAGCCATATTCCGTAGCCGGTTCGCTAGCTGATTCGGCCAGGTTGGCCGTTCCGCTGTAGGAGCGACGTGAGTCGCGAAGGGTTTTGATCGGAGCGTCAAGTCGCGACTCACGTCGCTCCTACGTCTGTCCTCAGAACCAGAAGCGCAATCCCGCCACCCAGCCATGTTCCGTGGCGGGTTCACCGGCCGATTCCGCCAGGTCGGCGGTCCTGCCGAATTTCCGTGACCACGCATAGCCCAGGTAGGGTGCGAACCGTGGACTGAATTCATGGCGCAGGCGCAGGCCGAATTCCGCCTCGCTGAGGCCCTTGCCGATGCCGTTCTCGATATCGTCCTTGCTGTAGAGGTTGGCCTCCAGCTTGGGCTGCAATATCCACCGGTTGGTCAGCAGGATTTCGTATTCGCCTTCGATCCTGGCGGCGAGGCGGCCGGCTTCACCGACATAGCCGGTGGCTTCGACTTCGAACTTGTACGGCGCCAGCCCGACCACGCCCAAGGCCAGCCACTGGCGCGAAGGACCATCGCCGAAATCGCTGCGCAGGCCGATCACCCGATCCCACCACGGGCCGGTGGCATGGCTCCACAACAATTCCGCATTGCCATGCGTGTCGCCGTGCCGTGGCCTTTCGCCTTCGCTGCGCAGCCACAATTTGTCGAAGCTGTGGCCGAGGCCGGCGCGCAGGTTCCAGCCCAGTGCATCGTCCTGGTTCCACTCCAGCTGGTCCACGCGCAGTACCGCGACCAGCGGGTCTTCGACCATGTGGTCGCGCATCTCCATGCCGCCGAGGTCGGGGAAGGCGGCGGCGCGTTCTTCCCTGGTGGGTTCGGGGAAAGGAGAGTCGCTTGCTGGCGTAGTCGGCTTCGTCGGCATCTGGTGATGCGAGTGATCCTGCGCCGCGGTCTGTCCATGGCCTTCGTGCTGGGCAAAGGCGGGCAATGCGAACAGCGCCAGCAGCAAGGAAGTGAGCGGCTTGATGAGCGTCTTCATTCGACCCGCACCTCGCGGAACATGCCCAGTTCCATGTGCAGCAGCATGTGGCAGTGATAGGCCCAGCGTCCCAGCGCATCGGCGCTGACGCGATAACTGCGGATGTGTCCGGGCGGCACGCTGATGGTGTGCTTGCGCACCTGGAATTCGCCGGCTTCGTTTTCCAGGTCGCTCCACAGGCCGTGCAGGTGGATCGGGTGTTCCATCATGGTGTCGTTGACCAGCACGATGCGCAGGCGTTCGCCGTAGTTCACACGAATGGGTTCGGCCTTGGAGAACGGGATGCCGTCGAAACCCCAGGCGTAACGCTCCATGTTGCCGGTGAGATGCAGTTCCAGCGTGCGCCCGGGCTCGCGTGGGTCGGGATCGGAAAAAGTACTCTTGAGATCGGCATAGGTCAGCACCCGGCGGCCATTGCCGCGCAGGCCGATGCCGGGATCATCCAGTGCCTTCGAGGGCGACATGGTCTGCATGTCCACGGCCGGGTTGCCGGATTCGCTGGCCGGGTGGGCGATCATCCCGCCTGCAGCGGCAGGGTTCATCTTCGAATGATCCATGTTCGAGTGATCCATCTTCGAATGATCCATTTTCGAATGATCCATCTTCGAATGATCCATGCCCTGCATGTTGGCACCGCAACCGCCTTCCATGCCTTTCATGTTGCTGCCACAGGAACCTTCCATGCCCTTCATGTCGTGGCCGCCGTGGCCCATGTCGGTCATGGTCAACAAGGCGCGGGCATCGAGTGCCGGCACCGGCGCCTGCAATCCCGCGCGTGGCGACAGCGTGGCACGGGCGTAGCCGCTGCGATCCATGGCCTGGGCGAAGATCGTGTACGGCTGTTCTTCCTCCGGCGTGACCACGACATCGAAAGTCTCGGCCACGCCGATGCGGAATTCATCCACCGAAACTGGATGCACCGGCTGACCGTCGGCGCCGACCACGGTGAGTTTCAGGCCGGGAATGCGCACGTCGAAGAAGGTCATCGCCGAACCATTGATGAAGCGCAGGCGCACTTTTTCGCCACGTTTGAATAGGCCGGTCCAGTTGCCGTCCGGGGTCGTTCCGTTGACCAGATAGGTATAAGTGATGGCGTTGACGTCGGCCAGGTCGGTGGGGCTCATGCGCATCGCGCCCCAGGCCTTGCGGTCGGCAAGGGTGGCTTTCCAGCCGTCGCGGCGCGCATCGCGCAGCAGGTCCCCAGCGGTCTGCTTGTAGCGGTTGTAGTAGTCGGCCTGGATCTTCAGCTTGCGCACGATGGCGTGCGGATCTTCATCGCTCCAGTCGGACAACAACACCACGTAGTCGCGGTCGGCGGCGATGGGGTCTGGCTCGCGCGGTTCGATCACGATGGCGCCGATCAGGCCCTTGGCTTCCTGCAGGCTGGAATGGGCGTGATACCAATAGGTGCCGGCCTGTTTCAGCTGGAACTGGTAGGTGAAGGTTTCGCCCGGAGGAATGCCGTGGAAGCTGAGTCCCGGCACGCCGTCCATGTTGGAAGGCAGCAGGATGCCGTGCCAGTGGATCGAAGTATCGACACCCAGGCGATTGGCCACGCGCACGGTGACGGTGTCGCCTTCACGCCAGCGCAGCACCGGGCCGGGAAGAGTGCCGTTCGCCACGACCGCGGTGGCGGGGCTGCCGGTGAGATTGACCGGCAAGGCCGCGATGGAAAGATCGAACTCGGTGCCGCGCAATTCAGTGGCGGATGCCGGCGTCGGGTAGCCCGCGGCCTTGGCGCTGAAGGGAAGGTGGGCACCGGCCACCACCATGCCCAGTCCGGTGACGAACTGGCGGCGGGCGGGATCGTGTGTAGTCGGCAGGGGCTTCAATGCGGGCAATCCGGTCGATAGTGGGCGGATTATGCCAACCTTGGAGCTGGCTCCAGTCAATGCTGTTTCAGGCACGGCCAGCCGAATGATTGGCAGGACAGCGGCGAACCCAGACCAGTCGATCCGTGGCAGATTCCAGCGGCTACGCAACATCTCACATCACAAGCAGGACAGGCATACATGACAGTCAAGAATCTCTTCGACCTCACCGGCAAGACCGCGCTGATCACCGGCGGCTCGCGCGGCCTCGGCTTGCAGATGGCCGAGGCGTTGGGCAGCTACGGCGCGAAACTGGTCCTGTCCGCGCGCAAGGCCGACGAACTGCAGCAGGCCCAGGCGCATTTGCGGAAGTCGGGGATCGAGGCGGACTGGGTCGCTGCCGATGCTTCCAAAGACGCGGATATCGCCCTGCTGGCCGAGACGGCGATAGATAAGCTCGGCCACGTCGATATCCTGGTCAACAACGCCGGCGCCAGCTGGGGCGCACCGGCGGAGGATTACCCGGCCGAGGCCTGGGACAAGGTGTTCAACCTGAATATCCGCGGCTTGTTCCTGCTCACCCAGCAGATCGGCAAGCATTCGATGATCCCCCGCAAATACGGCCGCATTCTCAACATCGCATCAGTCGCCGGGCTGCGCGGCAATCCGCCGGGTCCCATGCAGGCCATCGCCTACAACACCAGCAAGGGCGCGCTGGTGAACTTCACCCGCACCCTGGCGGGCGAGTGGGGCAGGCATGGGATCACGGTGAATGCGCTGGCCCCGGGCTTTTTCCCGTCGAAGATGTCCAGCGTGTTGATCAAGACTTTGGGCGAGGAAGCGCTGATCGGCCATTCTCCCTTGCGGCGCCTGGGCGACGACGAAGACCTGAAGGGTGCCGCGTTGCTGTTCGCGTCCGATGCGGGCAAGCACATCACCGGCCAGATCCTCGCTGTCGATGGGGGCTACAGCGCGGTCTGAACAAGGCTTGTCGATTCCGGTCCTGCTGGTTCGACGCATGGATACCCTGCCCGCGAACGGGCATCAGCCAGGGAGTCGTGCCATGAGCTATGTCGATGGATTCGTGTTGGCGGTACCCGGCAAGAACCTCGCGGCTTACCGGGCCATGGCCCGCAAGGCGGGCAAGGTCTGGATGGAGCATGGCGCGCTTTCCTACGTCGAATGCGCCGGGGACGATGTGCCGATGGGCAAGCTGACTTCGTTCCCGCAGGCGGTGAAATTGAAGAAGGGCGAGGTCGTGGTGTTCTCGTGGATCGTGTACAAATCCCGCGCGCAACGCGACCGCATCAACAAGCTGGTCATGGCCGATCCGCGCCTGGCCAGCATGATGAACCCGAAGGCGCTTCCGTTCGACGGCAAGCGCATGTTCTTCGGCGGCTTCAAGAGCATCGTCCAGCTCTGACCGCTCGCTTTCCATTCGACCAAGGAATCTGGATCCATGCCGCTGATCCTTCATTACCACCCACTTTCGTCTTTCTGTCACAAGGTCCTGATCGCCCTGTATGAGAACAACGTGCAGTTCACGCCGGAGATAGTTGATCTGGGAGATCCCGTGCAGCGAGCGGAATTCCAGAGCTTGTGGCCCGTGGGAAAATTTCCGGTATTGCAGGACGTGGCCGAAGGTAAGGTGATCCCGGAATCGACCATCATCATCGAGTACCTGGAACAGCATCATCCGGGGAAGGCAAGGTTGATCCCGGAAGATCCCGACCAGGCGCGCGAAACCCGCCTGCGCGATCGCTTCTTCGATCTGTACGTGCACGTACCCATGCAGAAGATCGTCGGCGACCGCTTGCGGCCCGAAGGCGCCAAGGATCCGCATGGCGTAGATCATGCCCGCAAGACCATGCGTACCGCGCTGGGCATGCTGGAGCGGGACATGGCCATGCGGGCGTGGGCGATGGGCGAGACCTTCAGTCTGGCGGACTGCGCCGCCGCGCCGGCCTTGTTCTACGCCGACAAGGTGATGCCGATTGCCGAGCATCATCCCAATATGGCGAGCTATCTGGAACGCCTGATGCAGCGTCCTTCCTATGCGCGCGTGTTGCTTGAAGCCCAACCCTACTTCGCGATGTTCCCCGGCTGACGCAAGTGGCTGCCCGTATGACGGCCGACAACTACAAAGGAAACCGACCCATGAAACGTGTCCTGATTCTTGTCGCGCTGGCAGCGGGCAGCGGAGTAGCGATGGCCGCACCGGTCAGCTACGAAATCGACCCAAGCCACACCTATCCCAGTTTCGAAGCCGACCACATGGGCATCTCGTTCTGGCGTGGCAAGTTCAACAGGACCGCCGGCACGCTGCTCGTGGACAAGGTGGCGGGAACCGGGAGCGTCGAGGTCGGCATAGACATGGACAGCGTCGATTTCGGACTGGATGCGATGAACGAGGAAGCCCGCTCGGCCGCCTTCTTCGATACCGGCAAGTACCCGAAGGCGACGTACAAAGGCCGTCTGGAAGACTTCGTCGATGGAGCGCCAACACGCGTGACCGGTGAATTGACCCTGCATGGCATCACCAGGCCGGTCGAATTGAAGATCGACCGTTTCAAGTGCATCCCGCATCCGATGTACAAGCGCGAACTTTGCGGCGCCAACGCGTCAGCGGTGTTCCGGCGCGATGATTTCGGGTTGGCGGCTGGCAAGGATTATGGCTTCGACATGGCGGTCGGTTTGCGCATCCAGATGGAGGCGGTGCAGGGTGGTTTGAAGCCATAGGAAAGCCCGGAACAATTCGCTCTTGTTCGTCATTCCCGCGAAAGCGGGGATCCAGTGCCTTCAAGTCTTTGGAGGCAAAGGCGCTGGGTTCCCGCTTTCGCGGGAATGACGAGAAAAATGAATCGTTCAGACCACCTTGCAGCCTGATCAAGCTGAGGGCAAGGAAGCATCCCGTTCCGAATCGCGAACACGTCCCAGCAGGAATTCGCGCTCGCGTGCGTTGCGGGTCATGCCCGCGGCGCGTTCGAATTCGACCCGCGCTTCCGCGTGTCGCCCAAGCTTTGCCAGCAGGTCGCCGCGCACGCTGGGCAGCAAGTGGTAGTTGGCCAGCGCGGGTTCCGATGCAATGCCATCGACGATTTCAAGCCCGGCACCCGGCCCGGACGCCATTGAAACGGCCACCGCGCGATTGAGTTCCACGATGGGCGATGGGTTCATCCGTGCCAGTGCGCCATAAAGCGCGACGATGGTTTTCCAGTCGGTCAGTTCGGCGCTGGTGGCGCGCGCATGGCAGGCGGCGATGGCGGCCTGCAAGGCATAAGGCCCCAGTTTTCCATCCGATTTGCGCGCACGATCCAGGGCCGCGAAACCGCGCCGTATCAGCAATTGGTCCCAGCGCGAGCGGTCCTGGTCCAGCAGCAGGATGGGCGCGCCGGTCGAATCGGTGCGCGCACGCAGGCGTGAGGCCTGGATTTCCATCAACGCGACCAGGCCATGCACCTCCGCTTCCTCCGGCGCCAGTTCGGCGACGACGCGGCCCAGCCGCAAGGCTTCCTCGCACAAGGCCGGTCGCATCCAGTCATCGCCAGCGGTGGCCGAATAACCTTCGTTGAAGATCAGGTAGATCACGCCCAGCACCGAGGAAAGCCGTTCGGCCAGTTCATCGCCACGCGGCACCTCGAAGGGGATATTGGCTTCCGACAAGGTCCGCTTGGCGCGGACGATGCGCTGGGCGACGGTCGCTTCGGGGACCAGGTAGGCGCGCGCGATCTCGTCTGTGGTCAGTCCACCCAGCAGGCGCAAGGTCAGTGCCACGCGCGCCTCCATCGACAGCAGCGGGTGGCAGGAGGTAAACACCAGGCGCAGCAGATCGTCGCCAATGTCGTCGTCCATCGCCGCCTCCAGTTTCGCGGTGGCGTCCTCCCACTCGCGCTCCAGTTCATGGCCCAGTTCTTCGTGCTTGCGCTGCTGCAGCTTGCTGCGGCGCAGGCGGTCGATGGCGCGGTGTTTGGCGGTGGCCATCAGCCACGCGCCCGGATTGTCCGGCACGCCGGTCTGCGGCCATTTCTCCAGGGCGATGACCAGTGCGTCCTGGGCCAGCTCCTCGGCCAGGCCGACATCGCGCAGCATGCGGGCCAGGCCGGCGATGAGCCGGGCCGATTCGATCCGCCAGACGGCATCGATCGTGCGGCGTACTTCCGCGTGGTGGGCATCGGCAATCGTCATGGCTGGCGATCAGAACATCGCAGCTGCTTGCACGCAAGTTGCAAGACGGATCATCGGTGGTTTTCCACGATGTTCTTCAGGTTCGCCAGCCCGGTCTCGAATTGCCTGCCGATCATGCGATCCATGTTGAAGAACACATGCATCACCTTGGCCGGATAGGGCACGGACCCTTGCATCGTCCAGGTCAGCTGGGTGGCGTTGCCCGCAGGCGCCAGTTGGAAGATCACCTGGTTGCTGGCCTTGAACGGCTTCAGCATGTCGAGTTGCATCGCGATCCTGGAAGAAGGAGCGGACTCCAGGATGGAAAGGCGCCCCGCGCCTGCCTGGCCCTTGCCGTCCCATTCGTATACCGATCCCGCGCCTTGTTCCGCGCCGGCGTGGGTCTTGCGTGTATCAGGATCGGGCTTGTCGAACGGATTCCAGGATTCGTGCGCACGCAAATCGTTGATCAACGGAAAAATGCGCGCGGGCATGGCATCGATGACGATGCTGCGCTGCAGGTGGAATGCATCTGGCTTGCTGGCGGCAAGGGCCAGGACGCCTATGATCGCCAGGGCGATGACGACGAGTACGACGAGGGTTGTGTTCATTCGCATGATCTCCGGAGGGCTGTCTCGGCAACAGGGAAGGGGGCTTGTTATTGCTTTGTGGCGATGCCGGCGCGCAGTCGCTCTTCCTGCGCGCGCAATTCCGGAGTGAATTCAGCACCGAAATCCTCCGCTTCGAACACCTGGCGGATCTCGATCTCGGATTCTCCCGGCATCGGATTGGGGCAGCGCTTGATCCATTCGATCGCCTCCTCCTTCGACTTGACCTGCAGCAGCCAGAATCCGGCCACGAGCTCCCTGGTTTCCACGAACGGCCCGTCGATGACCGTGCGTTCGCTGCCCGAAAAACGCACGCGTGCGCCCTTGGAGCTGGGCTGCAGGCCCTCGCCAGCCAGCATCACGCCAGCCTTGACCAGCTCCTCGTTGAACTTGCCCATTTCGGTCAGCAACTGTTCGCTGGGCATCACCCCGGCTTCGGATTCCGCACTGGCCTTGACCATCACCATGAATCTCATCGTCGTTCTCCTGTGGTTTTGTCGGGATACATGCGGATGACGAACCAGCAGGCAGCAGATCGACAAGCGGGAAGCAATTCCTCCGATTCGGGCCGGGGCAGGGTGGATGTGCCGGCAATGCGCGAGTGATTCGCAATTGCCCGCCGGGACCGTCCCAGCACCCGGGTTCCTGGATCGGCAGGCCGCTTGATCTGGGTCAAGACCATTCCAGCCAGCCGCGCAGACACTTGCTGGCACCACTCCAAGGGTCAGTCCCGTGCGCGACGTTTCGCATCGTCCAGTCCCGTCACTCCGCAGTCCATGCTTCACCCACGGCATGACCAGCCAGGGTTGTCGCTGAGATGGGCGTGGCGCGGAAACCCATCGCGGGCGATCTCGACCTGCGTGAACTGACCGCACTGGAACCGATGCTGCACATGCTTGCTGCAACCGACGCGCTTGAGCCGGGGGCGACGCTGACCGTGTGGACACCCGCGCTGCCGTTGCCGCTATTGCAGACGATTGCCGCCCGCGACCTGAAGTCGGTGGTGCGGGTTTTCCCCGATGGCACCGCGCGGGTGACGGTGCGGCGCCCGCGTGGAAAACCAGGCCGCAAGCGGCGATGAACCGGCTTGTGCTTGCGCGTGCGCCGCCCGGAATGCGGTCGTGGTCCCCCGTTGCATTGCGGATGAACCTGCGCAAAGCGGGGCCGGCACATCATCGGATCCTGGAGATCCGCCCGTGAACAAGAAATCTCCCCTCGTGTACTCATGCTCCGGCTGTTCCAGTGCCGCGCAGATGGCCAACGCATTGGCGATCCGGCTCGACCGCGATGGCGTTGCGGAAATGTCGTGCATCGCAGGCGTCGGTGGCGGCGTGACCGGTCTGGTCAACACAGCGCAGAGCGGGCGTCCGATCCTGGCCCTGGATGGCTGCGTGCTGGCATGCGTCGCAGCCTGCCTGGCCCAGGCAGGCGTCACCGCCGATACCCACCTGCTGCTGTCGGATCATGGCGTCAAGAAGCGTCGGCATGCCGACTTCGATCAGGCCCAGGCCGCCGAGATCTACATACGCGAAGTGCTGCCCGCGGCGACCACGCTGGCTCAGCGCAAGCACACCCCAATCAGGGATGCCGACGACGATGCTCACTGACCGCGCGGCCCTCGCGCATGTGCGCCATGCGATCGACCGTGTCGATGACGCCTTGCTCCTGCTGCTGGCCGCACGCCTGCATCTGGCGCGCAGCGCTGGACGCTGCAAGCGCAGGGCCGGATTGCCACTGCGCGACCCGACACGTGAGGCACGCGTGCAGGCCCGGACCGAATCATTCGCCCGCCGCATCGGCTTGCCTGCAGCGACGGCGCGTCGTGCGAGCGACTTCGCCATCGACGCCGCCAGTCGGGCGCAGGGCTTCGCGTCTGACCTGGATCAAGGCGGTTACCCCGTCAACACGCCCATCATTGCGCCGACCATGCATACCTCATCATCCTCTTCCGACGTCCGCGCCCGGTTGCTGCGCCTGCTGCCACCGCCTGCGCGCTGGGCGCCACTGCTGCGTGCATGCCCGCCTGCGTTGCAACGGCGCCTGCTGGAACAGGCGATCACCCGCGGACTGGCCACCTCGCTGGACGCCGGTGCTCTCGAATTCCTGCAGGGGCGAAAACTCGGCATCGAAGTGACCGACCTGGGCTTGCGCTGGGTCGTCAGCTTCGAACGTGGCCGCTTGATCGTGGTCGATCAGCCCGCTGAAGCCAGCGTGCGCGGCACCGCCACCGACCTGCTGTTGCTCGCCGGTCGTCTTGAAGACGCCGACACGCTGTTCTTCCAGCGCCGACTGGTGCTGACCGGCGACACCGAACTCGGCCTGACCGCGCGCAACGTGCTCGACCACCTGCCGTGGGAACAGGTCCCGCTTGGCCTGCGCATCGCGCTCAATCGCGGCGCGCGCCTGGCGCAGTCGGCCCGCGCTGCCTACCAGGCCCGCTGATCCGTTCCAAAGGCAATCCACATGAACGCTTCCACCGCCCCGTCCTGGGATCCCGAGCTCGAATTCCGCTACGCGCCGTTGGTCGAGAAGCTCGAACAACTGTTGCCCTGCCTCGAGGTGCAGTTCCACCTGCCCTGGATCGACGCCATCAACACGCTGAAACGCGAACGTGGCGCGGTGATCATGGCGCACAGCTACCAGTCGCCGGAGATATTCCATGGCGTAGCCGACGTCACCGGCGATTCGCTGGCGCTGGCCCAGGCCGCGGCCGATTGCGATGCCGACATGATCGTGCTGTGCGGCGTGCACTTCATGGCCGAAAGCGCAAAGCTGCTGGCACCCGGCAAGACCGTGTTGATCCCGGATCTGGAAGCCGGCTGTTCGCTGGCGGACTCGATCACCGCAGCCGACGTGCGCGCGCTGCGCGAGCGTCATCCCGGTGCGCCGGTGGTCAGTTACGTCAACACCTCCGCCGCGGTCAAGGCCGAATCCGACGCTTGCTGCACCTCGGCCAATGCCGTGCAGGTAGTGGAAGCGATGGGTGCGGACAAGGTGATCTTCCTGCCGGATCGTTTCCTCGGCGCGCACGTCGCAACCAAGACCGGCATCGAACTGGTGCTGTGGCAAGGCCAGTGCGAGGTGCACGAGAAGTTCACCGCACAGCAGGCGCGACACGCGCGCGAGCGCTTCGATGCGGCCCTGGTCGCGCATCCCGAATGCCCGCCGGAAGTGCTGGCGGAGGCCGATTTCGTCGGTTCCACCAGCGCCATGGGGCAATGGCTGGAACGTGCGCGCCCACAACGGGTGGCGCTGATCACCGAATGCTCGATGGCCGACAATCTGCGTCTGCGTTTTCCGCAGGTGCAGTTCGTGCAGCCGTGCAACCTGTGCCCGCACATGAAGCGCATCAACCTGCCCAATATCCATGCCTGCTTGCGTGACCTGCAGCACGAGGTGACGATCCCGGCCGAAGTCGCGCCACGCGCACGAAGGGCATTGGAACGCATGCTTGAGGTCGGTCGCGGCGAACGTCTGTGACCGCGCGACGGCGTCCGGTCGTCGTGATCGGCGCCGGCGTCGCAGGCCTGGCCGCCGCGTTGGCGGCAGGACCGATGCCGGTACAACTGTTGTGCCGCGAAGCCGATGGTGGCGGCAGCGCCAGCGCGCTTGCGCAGGGAGGCATCGCCGCGGCGATGGATCGGGAAGACAGCCCCCGGGCCCATGCACGCGACACGCAGGTCGCCGGCGCGGGCCACAACCAGGCATCCATGGTCGAGTGGCTGTGCCGGCAGGCACCAGGCATCGTGGACTGGCTGGACACGCAAGGCGTGGTTTTTGATCGCGCCTGCGACGGGCAACTGGCGCTTGGCCGCGAAGGCGGACATGGTGCGGCCCGCATCGTGCATGCCGGTGGTGATGCCACGGGTGCGGCGTTGGTGCGTGCGCTGCAAGCCCGTGTACGCGCGGCGGCGCATGTCGAATGGCGCGGCGGGCTGGAAGCCGAAGCATTGTTGCTGCGCGGCGGGCAGGTCTGCGGCGTGCGTGCGCGTGATGCTTCAGGCGTCGATCACGAGATCGAGGCGGCTTCGGTGGTGCTGGCGACGGGAGGCCTGTGCGCGATGTTCGCCCGCACCAGCAATCCAGTCGGTGCCGACGGTGCCGGGCTGGCGTTGGCACTGGCGGCGGGTGTGCAACCGCGTGACCTGGAATTCGTCCAGTTCCATCCCACCGCGCTGGACATCGACGGTCACAGCCTGCCGTTGCTCACCGAGGCGCTGCGCGGCGCAGGAGCGAGCTTGCACGACCACGCCGGCCGCGCATTGATGGCGGGCCTGCATCCACTGGGCGATCTGGCGCCACGCGACATTGTTTCCCGTCGGGTCTGGCAGGCGCGGCGCGACGGCGCGGTCTGGCTCGACGCACGCGCCGTGCAAGGCGATTTTTCCCGGCGATTTCCCACGGTACTGGCGGCGTGCCTCGCGCATGGTTTCGATCCGCGCCAGGCGCTGCTGCCGATCACGCCGGTCGCGCATTTCCACATGGGCGGGATCGCTGTGGATACCGAAGGGGCGACGTCGCTCCCGGGCTTGTATGCCGTGGGCGAGGTCGCCTGTAGTGGCGTGCACGGCGCCAACCGCCTTGCCAGCAATTCGCTGCTGGAGGGCGTGGCCTGCGGCCGTCGGCTCGGCGAACAGCTGTCCACTCAGGCTCTGCCGGTGGCGCACGGTCCCTTCCAATGGCGCGAACGTGGCGTATCGCTGCCGCAGGAACGATTGCAGCGCTTGCGTGCGTTGATGTGGTCGGCGGCCGGCCCGTTGCGCAGCGGTGCCGGATTGCGCAATGCGTTGAACGAATGCGCCGCGCAAGCGTCTTCGGGGTGGCAGGCACGGTTGGCCATCGCCATGCTTGATGCGGCCTTGCAACGCACGGAAAGCCTGGGCGCGCACTACCGTACCGACGCGGCGCCCACCATGCGCTACCGCATGGAAAATGCCTCTTGACCTGCGTCAGAGCAGGAAATTTTCGATTGCTGCAAACTTCACCGATTCCCCCCAATGGTCTTGTCCATGTCGCGACCCGCTTCACTCGATAAACAGCAGTTGCTCGAATGCGCCGGCGGCGCCATGTTCGGCCCCGGCAACGCGCGTCTGCCCGCGCCACCGATGCTGATGTTCGACCGCATCACCCACATCAGCGAATCCGGCGGCGCGTTCGGCAAGGGACAAATCATCGCCGAACTCGATATCAATCCCGACCTGTGGTTCTTCGCCTGCCATTTCGAAGGCGACCCGGTGATGCCCGGCTGCCTGGGCCTGGATGCCATGTGGCAACTCGCGGGTTTCTACCTGCCGTGGCTGGGCGAACCCGGCCTTGGACGCGCACTCGGCGTCGGCCAGGTCAAGTTCAGTGGACAAGTGCTGCCCACCGCGAAGCAGGTGCGCTACGAAATCGACGTGAAACGGCTGATGCGCGGCAAGCTCGCGCTGATCATCGCCGACGGCAAGACCTTCGTCGATGACCGGCTGATCTACCAGGCGGAAGGATTGCGCGTCGGCCTGTTCAAGTCGACGGAGGGCTTCTGATGCGGCCGGCATTGGATAGACCGGCTTTGAATAGACGTGTAGTGGTCACGGGGATTGGCGTCGTCTCGCCGTTGGGCAATGACGCGGCTACGGTCGCCACGGCCTTGCGCGAAAGCCGCAGCGGACTGCGTGCCGTTCCCGCGCAGGTGGAGCGCGGATTGCGTAGTCACATCGCTGGCTCATGCGAAATCGATCTTGAAGCACTGATCGACCGCAAGCTGAAGCGCTTCATGGGCGATGCGGCGGCATATGCCTATGTATCGATGCGCGATGCGATCGCCGACGCCGGACTGGATGCGGAAACAGTAAATGACCTGCGTACCGGCGTGATCGCCGGTTCCGGCGGCGGCTCGCCGCTGTGGCAGATCGAGACGGGCGACCTGCTGCGCGAAAAAGGCGTGCGTCGGGTCGGGCCGTACATGGTGCCGCGCACGATGTGCTCGACGGTGTCGGCGAACCTCGCCACTGCGTTCGGCATCCGAGGCGTGAGTTATTCGCTGTCCGCCGCCTGCGCGACCTCCGCGCATTGCATCGGCGCGGCGGCCGACCTGATTCGCCATGGCGCGCAGGACGTGGTCTTCGCCGGTGGCGGCGAGGAACTGCATTGGGGCATGACCAGCCAGTTCGATGCGATGGGCGCGCTCTCGACGCATTACAACGAATCCCCGCAACAGGCCTCGCGTCCGTATGACGCGAACCGCGATGGTTTCGTCATTGCGGACGGCGGCGGCATGCTGGTGCTGGAAGAATACGAACATGCGCGCGCCCGCGGCGCGCGGATCCATGCGGAGCTGGTGGGCTATGGCGTCACCACCGACGGCGCCGACATGGTCGCCCCCAATGGCGACGGCGCCATGCGTTGCATGCGCATGGCCCTGCAGGGTCTGGACGGGCAGGGCGTCGGTCGCATCGACTACCTCAACACCCACGGTACTTCCACGCCGCTGGGCGACATCGTGGAACTGGAAGCGGTGCGCGCGGCATTCGGCGACGACATGCCGCCGCTGTCCTCGACCAAGGCGTTGACCGGCCACTCGCTGGGCGCAGCCAGCGTGCACGAGGCGATCTACAGCCTGCTGATGCTGCAAGGCGGTTTCCTGGCCGCTTCCGCCAACATCGAGTCGCTGGATCCGCGTGCGGAAGGCTTCCCCATCGTGCGCGAAACACGCGATGCCGCATTGCGCATGGTGATGTCGAACAGCTTCGGCTTCGGCGGGACGAATGCGACGCTGGTGTTCGGCGCGGTTTAAGGGGCCCTAGAGCGGCGCCACGGAGTAGATGTGAAACCTGTCGTCATTCCCGCTTTTGCGGGAATGACGAGCAAAGGCTGCTTGTCCAATCATTTCGTTGGCGAGTGCCTCTTGCAACGCATCACGACTGCATGCATCTGCCACTCCGTCACTGCGGCATTTCACCCGGCAGCGTCATGCCCGCTTCGCCATGCCAATAGCCGCTACGCGCGGCGATCGGAAGAGGGGCATCCGGCGCATGGCGGGCCTGGTCGAAGTGCAGGATCGCCGCTTCCGTGCCTTCGTGGCGCGGCGCGATGCGCAGCACATCGACGCCGAGTTCGCGCAGTTTCGGCATTTCAGGGCCGAGGTCCGCGATCTCGTCGCCCTGGACCTGGATGCCGTTGATGCGCAGGAACGGCGCGCCTTCGCGGGTTTCCAGCGGCAGTCCGTCGATGTGTTCGATGCAGCGGAATCCGCAATCGTCCTTGGCCACGTCCAGCGCACGGGCGGTGAAGCACCGAGCCGAATATGCGAGCACGGGTCGGCCGAGCACCTGGACTTCCAGTTCCGGCATCGCCACGCCATCGGCAAGCAAGGCGTCGCGTAGCTCGGCGATCAGCGTGTGGCCTTGTTCCACGCCGGGCACCCAGCGGCGCAAGCCGTCTTCGATCAGCATCGCCAGGGCACGATGGTTGTAGACGTTGAGTGATGGGCCGGCGACGAAGGGCACGCCGCGCTCGCGGCAGGCCTGGACTGCGGAAAGATCGTTGGCTTCGATCCAGGTGCCACCGTCCTCTACCAGGCGGTTCAGCGCGCCAAGTTCCGATTCGGCCTCGATCAGGACCAGTGAAGAGAGCACCACTTCCTTGCCGGCCTCCACCAATTCGCGCGCCAGTGCGATCCAGTCGCGGGTGCGCAGTTCACGGCGCTTGCTGCACACGGTTTCGCCCAGATAGACGATGTCCACCTTGGTCGCGGCTATCCGGCGATAGAACGCCAGCGTTTGATCGCGTGGCCAGAAATACTGCAACGGTGCGAGACTGAGCTTCATGTAGTGGTGTGCTTCAATGCCAGGCGCGGTGGTAGGGACCGAGCGTGGTCTGATGACCTTCGGCGTGTTTCGACAGTGCCTGCTGCCAATCCGGTTCCACGGACCAGTCGCGGGGCGCGACCTGCAGCCGGTCGATCGCCGCGCGCCAGGTGCGGGTAACCGCGCCGACATAGGCGACGCCACGCTGGCGGCCTTCGATCTTCAGCGCCACCACGCCGGCTTGGGCGAGGCGCGGCAGGATCTCCAGCGTGTTGAGGCTGGTCGGTTCCTCCAGTGCATGGAATACCTCGCCGCCGACACCGAAGCGGCCCTTGCACACGGTCGGATAGCCGGCGGGTTCGGCTGGAGCGTAGCGGTCGATCAGTACGCCGTTGAGGCGCACGGTGCGGCCGCCGTCGTCGTGTTCGTCCCAGCGCACGAACTTCGCCGGCGAACACACGCCGTGGCGATTGGGCGAGGCGCCAGTGACGTAACTGGACAGCTGGCAGCGGCCCTCGACCATGATGCACAGGCTTCCGAACGCAAAGGTTTCCAGCGGGACCGGCGAACGTTCGCACAGGCGTTCGACCTGCTGGATCGACAGCACCCGCGGCAGCACCGCGCGGCTGATTCCGAAACGCTCGTGCATGTAGCGCAGCGCGGGCGCGGTGGTCGCCGAACCCTGCACCGAGAGGTGTCGCGGCAGTTGCGGATGCATGCGCGTCGCGTAATCGAGCACCGCCATTTCGGCGACGATGATCGCATCGCAACCCAGCTCGGCGGCACGGTCGACCGCCGCGTACCAGCCGGCCAGGCGCGCACTGTCGGGATAGGTGTTGAGCGCCAGATAGACTTTCGCGCCGCGCGCATGGGCGTAGGCGATGCCGGCGCGAAGTTCGGCCTCGTCGAAGTTGAGGCCGGGGAAGGCGCGGGCATTGGTCTGGTCGCGGAACCCGGCATAGACCGCATTCGCGCCCGCGTCCACGGCCGCCTGCAGGGCCGGCAGGTTGCCGGCGGGACAGACCAATTGCATGCGCGCCACCTCGAAGGAAGAGCGCGTATGTTCGGTGCGCGCGAGCGAAGGTGTCCTTGACCTGGATCAAGCTGGCCGATGGTCGATGGAGGCAGCATGGCAGTCCAACCTGAGGAGGTGTGTCCAATGCGTAATCTGTTGTTGCCGTTCGTGCTGCTGTGCGCAGCGGGATCACCAGTCTTCGCCCAGGACCATGCGCATCACATGCCGCAAGCTGCGGTTGCAGCGGATGCGCCTGCGCAACGTTGGCTAGCCGATGCGCCGTTGCGCGAAGGCATGGGCCGCATCGGCCGCACGGTCGCCACGTTCGAACACCACGAACACGGGCACATGAACCAGGAACAGGCGGTGGCCCTCGCCACTTTGCTTGAACAGGACATCCAGTTCCTCGTCGCCAACTGCAAGCTGGAGCCAGCGGCGGATGCGGTATTGCACACGATCATCGGAAGGCTATCGATGGCGGCGCTGGCAATGAAGGCCAACCCGGAAGATCACCGTGCGATTGCCATGATGCGCGATTCGCTGCGGGACTATGGGCGACAGTTCGACGATCCCGGCTTCAAACAGAGCGCCAAACCTGATTGAGCCGCACTCATCGTTGCAGTTGCCGGCTCATGTCGAGCACCTGGCGGAATACCGCCTGCATCGGTTCCGCCGGCAAGCCCCTGAGTTCAGCCCATCGGCCACGCTCGCGTAGCAGCGCCGCTTCGCGTCCGGCATCGGACATGCTTCCTTCAAGCGCAGGCCTGGTGCGGTCGGCGCGGGCACTCAGTTCGCATCGACGCTGCAATAGCGCGATCAGTTCAAGGTCGAGCTCATCGATGGGTCCACCGGAATCGTCTGCGGCTTGCGCTGGCGATCCGCTATCGGGAATGCCCGGCTCCAACGGCTCGACATGCATCGGCAGCGCAGCCAGTTGCCGGTCGATGTTGCCCAGCGCTTCGATGAATCGACCTCGGGTTTCCGCTGCGAAAGGATTCTCGCGCTGGATGGCATGGAAAAGGTGTCCGGCATCGGCGCGCACCGCCGCGATGGAGGCCGCCAGCGCCGCAAAACTCGGCGGCGCCCAGCGCAGGTCTTCACCCACGCCCAGATCGAGCAGGCCGCGTGCGATGAAGAACGCCATGGCGTGGGTCATCGCCATGTGCTGGTCATGCTGGGCGGGATCCTGTTCGGCCACTTCGCTGCCGAGGGAGACGAACAACTCATGGGCGAGGCGCGCGGTCGCCGGGTGGCGGGGGCTTGGGCAGACGATGGTCCGCAACGGTTCCGCACGCGCGATGCTGAGTGGGCCGAACAAGGGGTGACAGCCGACGTGGCCGATGCGGCCGCCCAGCACTTCATCCATCAGACGGCACGGGACCAGCTTGACGCTGCCCACATCCATCACTTGATGCCTGGGCTGCAAGCGTGACGCCAGATCGCGCAGGACCGGCTCGAAAGTACTGACCGGTACCGCGATGATGATCAAATCGGATTGCGCCAGCAGCTTGTCCACATCGGCGACTGCGCGGCCTTCCGGCAGGCGGACGTTGGGATCCCAGCAACACCAGCGATGGCCGCGTTCCTCCAGCAGCGTGGCCAATGCGGCGCCGAAACGGCCGTAGCCGAGCAGGCCGATCCGGGGAATTGGTTTCATCTGAATCCGTTGCGCAACAAGGGAATGACTGCAGATTGTAGTTGGATCAATCGTTCCACATGCGAGGACGGCCGCGTTGATCCGGATCAGTCCTGCTTGCGCATGCCGCGCGGGGCGCCACGCAACAACTGCGACCACAAGGCATCCACGCGTCTTTCAACGGCCGCGTCGGGCGTGATCGGCTTGCTCCAGGTGCGGGTGGTCTCGCCGGGCCACTTGTTGGTGGCATCGATGCCCAACTTCGATCCCAGGCCGGGCGTGGGACTGGCGAAATCCAGGTAGTCGATCGGCGTGTTCTCGATGATCATGGAATCACGGGCAGGATCCACCCGTGTCGATACCGCCCACAGCACTTGCGCCCAGTCGCGTGCATCGATGTCGTCGTCGACCACGATGACGAACTTGGTATAGGTGAACTGGCGAAGGTACGACCACACGCCCATCATGATCCGACGCGCGTGCCCGGCGTACTGCTTGCGGATCGAGACCACGGCGATGCGGTACGAACAGGCTTCCGGCGGCAGGTAGAAGTCGATGATCTCAGGAAACACCTTGCGCAGGATCGGCACGAAGATGTCGTTCAGTGCCAGCGCCAGCACCGACGGCTCGTCAAAGGGCGCACGGCCCATGTAGCTGCCCTGGTAGATCGCATTGGACCGCTGGCGCATCCGCGTGATGGTCAGCACCGGGAAGTGATCTGCGGCGTTGTAATAGCCGGTGTGATCGCCGAATGGGCCTTCCAGTGCGGTTTCGCCCGGCTCGATGAAGCCTTCCAGCAGTATTTCCGCCCTGGCTGGCGCATCCAGTCCGGTCAGGTCGCTATGCCACACCCGTGTCCGCTGGCCACGCAGCAGTCCGGCGAATTCGTATTCGCTCAACGTGTCCGGAACCGGCGCCACCGCCGCAAGCAGGGTGGCCGGATCGGCGCCGATCGCGACCAGCACCGGGAATCGTTCGCCCGGATGCATCGCCTTGAAGTCGGCGAAATCCAGTGCGCCACCGCGATGCGGCAACCAACGCATGATCACGCGGTTCCGGCCGATCACCTGCATGCGGTAGATGGCGATGTTCTGGCGCGGCTTGCGTGGACCGCGCGTGACCACCAGTCCCAGCGTGATCAGCGGAGCGAC
The DNA here is from genome assembly GCA_041919795.1 of Pseudoxanthomonas sp. Taxonomy (GTDB): domain Bacteria; phylum Pseudomonadota; class Gammaproteobacteria; order Xanthomonadales; family Xanthomonadaceae; genus Pseudoxanthomonas_A. The sequence goes on from JAYRTC010000014.1 coordinate 34,503, forward strand.
GTCGCCCGGCCAACAACGCTGGATCGGCAGGCGCGCCAGGTCGATGTCGCTGCCTTCCAGTATTTCCTCGTTGAACGTCGCCTCATGCGCCTGCCGGGGCGCGACGTGCGCGAGTTGCGCCAGTTCCGGCCACGACGCCAGCGCCTGCTTCAATCCCGACGGCCAGCGTGGCTCCTTGATGGCGGCGAGCAACTCGCCCAGTTCGCGCAGCGAGGACAAGGGCCGGCCGGCGAGGGCGGCTTCGATGCGGTCACGATGGCCGAACAGGTTGCCCAGGAACGCATGCGCACTGTCGCCCGGACGCTCCATGAGCAGGGCAGGGCCGCCTTCCTTCAGCGCACGCAGGCACAGCGCCGTGCTTTCCAGGTCCGGATCGACCGGCGCACTGACGCGCAACAGCTGGCCGTCGGATTGCAGGCGCGCAAGGAAGGAACGCAAGTCCTGATAGTGCATGGAAGGAAGCTACCGGTTGTGGCTGGCGACCAGCTTGGTTGCCGGCAGCCTGCGTTGCACTGACGCCGGTCAAGTGGTGGCTGGCTTTTCGCTGGAGCGGCTTGCAGGAGCGGCGCAAGCCGCGAAGAGCCTGCCCTCGAATGTTGTAGTCGGGGGGCGAGAAGTCCTGACCACCGATTCGTCAGACATCGGCGGGATCGTGTTCGCGGCTTGCGCTGCTCCTACAAGCCGCTCCTACAGAAAAAACACGCCTGACCTGATCCAGGTCAATCGTCCTCGGATTGACATCCCTCATGCTGGAATTCCCGACACAGGTTGAATTGCCATGAGCCATACCTTTTCCCCGGACCAGCAGATATATCCTTTCGACGCACGCGGCATCGGCAAGCGTTTTCGCCACGCGGCGATTTTCGGTGCGCTGAATTCTCTCCAGCCCGGGGAGGGGATGCGTTTCGTCAACGACCACGACCCACTGCCGCTGCTGGCGCAATTGCGGGATCGCTACGGCGATATGCTGGAAATACAGTACCGCCAGCGCGAGGTTGGCGCGATCGTCATCGACTTCACTGTGGTGGCTGACAGCGCCGAGGACTGAGGTTGTCGAAGAAAGCCAGTTTCCATCGTCATTCCCGCGAAAGCGGGAACCCAGCGCCTTTGCTTTCAACGACTTAAAGTCACTGGATCCCCGCTTTCGCGGGGACGACGAGTTATTCAGAGGTTCCCTAGCGCACTCAAGCCAGACGCGCCCCTTCCGCCAGCAGACCGCGCACACGTTCCCCCAGGAAATCGAAATAGCCATCGATATAGCTGATCCCGTTTTCCGCATCTATCAGGTATGGATTCATCAGCGTATGCCGCAGGATCACCAGGCTTTCGCCTTGTTGCATGAAGCCGACCGGATCGAGTCCAAGCAATCCGGCAATGCGCTGCAACTCCACTTCACCCAGTGCATCCGGACGCAGGGTAGTGATCGAGCCGAAGAATTCCTTGAGTTGCAGTGGCTTGTGCGGGTCGCAGCGCAGCTCGTCGTGCAGGCGGCGCACGAAGGCGCTGGCGGTGGCGACGTCACGGTTGCCCCTGGGGTTCAGGGCCAGGCAGACCAGGTTGCTGTCGGGCGCAAACGGCACGCAGGCGTGCACGATTTCCGCCAATGCTTCCGAGAATCGTCTTGCGCGCGCATGGAAGGCCTCGGCCGAGAGCACGGTCTTGCGTGGCAGCAGGCCGAAATGCTGATGGTCGAGCGGCAGCACCTTGTGCATCACGTAAACCGCTGCGGCCGACGCGCCGGACTTGGAACCTTCCGGAATGAACTGGCCCAGGCGCCGGAAGCGCGCCATGTAGTCGGTCGGTGCCTCTCCGTCGAATACGTAGTCGGCTTCCTCGGCCAGCAATGCCATGGCGCGCTGGTCGCGACAGATGAAGGCGCCGGCGCCGTAGGGCAGGTAGCCCAGCTTGTGCGGATCGACGGTCACCGAATCGGTGGCGCCCAGCGCTGCGAACGCGGCATGTACTTCGGGCTGGGGGAAATGGCTGAAATCGGCGTGGACTTCTTCCAGACCACGCAAGCTGCCGTCGGGATTGCGGAACAGGGTGGCCAGGTAACCGCCCCAGGCGGCATCGACGTGCACGCTGAAGCCCAGGCCGCGCGCCTGCATCGCCTTGCGCGCTTCGATGACGCGGTCCACCGGATCGATCGTGCCGTATTCCGTGGTGCCCAGCACTGCCACGGTCATCAGCACGGGATGGCGTTCGCGCAGGCAGTCTTCCAGCGCATCCTGCAAGGCATCCGCATCCAGGCGCATGCCGCTCTCGGGCAGCAACTGCAATTGCGCGCGTCCCAGTCCGAGCAGTTTCAGGCCCTTGCTCCACGAGTAATGCGCGGTGATCGGTGCCAGCACGCGTGGCACGCGCAGGTCGCGATGGCGGGTGAAGAATTCGCTCAGTCCCAGTTGCTCGATACGTTCTGCACGCACACGCCCAAGCCAGCGTGCCCGCTCGGGCGCGGACTGCGCGGCCAGCCAGTGTTGCCAGCGGTCGAGCAAGGCGATGCCGGCATCCGGCCCCAGGTTGAAAGCCGTCCATTCGTCGTCTGGCGTTTCAATGTCGGGCACGCCGGCAGCCAGTAGCGCCACTGGCATCGCCTTCAGCGAGAGCGCAAGCCGCAAGGCCTGGTAATTGGCCAGTGTCCCGCCCGAGGTGAGATGGCCGAAAGCGCAATCGGGTCGCGCAATGTCATCGGGATAGCCGAGCATGCGCGCCAGTTGCAGCCCCGCAAGTATTTCCAGCTCGACCGTGACCGGCGCTGCGTCTTCGCTGACGTTGTTGGGGTTGTAGGGCAGGGTGAGGATATGCGCCGCCAGACCGGGCAGCAGCAGGTCCGAGGCCATGTGCCCGATGTAGCGTGGACTGTGGAACGGCACCGATTTCTTCAGTGCCGCCGACAGCGTGTGCAACTCGCGCCGCATGCGCGCCTCGAAGGCCTGGTAATGCGGGTGCTGCGCCGCATGGGTGGGGATCGCCGGCGGATCCTCGGGATGGAAGTTGCGGCGCCAATAGACATGGTCGCGCATGAATTCCACCACCAGCTTTTCCAGCAGGCTGTCGTTTTCGCCGTAAGGGCCAAGGAAGCAGGCCGCCAGCGCATGACGATCAACATTGGCGGCCGCATTGCCATCGATGCGTGCAGTCACGTCCGTAGCGGGCACGTCCGCAGCGGGGGAGAGCCGTGTGTCATCCAGGGAAGCAACAATCCGCATGTGGTTCTCGATGGCCCCGCAGCCGCTGCAGGGCCGGGTTGGGTGATGTGGCCAGTCGGCTCAGCTTAGGCGTTCGGCCGTGGACTGCCTTGATCCGGGTCAACTCGATACGGGTTGTTGCAGGCCAGCGGTCGGTCACGACGGCAACCCCACTGGAAGGCGTTCTTGGTTCGCGGCGCGGGCAGGCGCTACGATCAGCATGATGAGCATTCCCGAATCGCCGCCGCCCTCCATCCCGCCCGATCTGGAATCGCTGCGACAGCGGTTCAACGGTCGCTTGGTCGCCGAGGTCGACGAGCTGGCGCCGTTCCTGATCGACTGGCGCCGTCGCTACGTCGGCCGCGCGCTCGCCGCTGCGCTGCCCGACACCACCGAAGATGTCGCGGCCGTGGTACGCTGGTGCGCCGAGCATCGGGTCGCCATCGTCCCGCAAGGCGGCAACACCAGCCTGGCAGGTGGCGCGACGCCTGATGAAAGCGGGCGCTCCATGGTGCTTTCGCTGGCGCGCATGAAGCGCATCCGCAAGGTCGATACGGTCAACAACACCCTCACCGTGGAAGCCGGCTGCACGCTGGCCGAAGTGCAGGAAGCCGCGCGTGCGGCGCAGCGCCTGTTTCCGCTCAGCCTGGCCTCGGAGGGTTCGTGCACCATCGGCGGCAATCTTTCCACCAACGCCGGTGGCGTCGCGGTGCTGCGCTACGGCAATGCGCGCGAGCTGTGCCTGGGCCTGGAAGTAGTCACTGCCACCGGGGAGGTCTGGTCCGGTTTGCGTGGGTTGCGCAAGGACAATACCGGCTACGACCTGCGCGACCTGTTCATTGGCGCCGAAGGCACGCTTGGCGTGATCACCGCGGCCACCTTGAAGTTGTATCCGCAGCCAGCCGCGCAGGTCACGGCCATGGCGGCGGTCGAGGACCCGCACGCCGCGTTGCGCCTGCTCGGCATGGCCCAGTCGATGCTCGGCGCATCGCTGACCGCCTTCGAATTGATCTCGAACCTGTGCATGGAACTGGTGCTGCGACATTTCCCCGACAGTCGCAGTCCCTTCGCGCAGCCAAGCCCGTGCTACGTGCTGCTGGAAACTTCCGACAGTGAAGGGGAGGGGCATGCGAACGCCCTGTTCGAGAAGTTGATGGAGCGCGCGATCGAGGAAGGCGTGGTACTCGACGCCGTGGTCGCGGCTTCGGGCGCGCAGAGCCGTGCACTGTGGGCACTGCGCGAGCTGATCTCGGAAGCACAGGCACTCGGCGGCAAGAACATCAAGCACGATATTTCGGTGCCGATTTCCGCGGTCGCCGATTTCGTGGAACAGACCGGCGCACAGCTGACGCAACATTTCTCCGGCGTGCGCGTGGTGATGTTCGGCCACCTAGGCGACGGCAACCTGCATTACAACGTGTCGCCACCGGCCGAGCGTAGCGGGCCGCAACACGAAACGGAATTTCTAGCCCAGCAACCGGCGATCAACCGGCTGGTGCATGACGCGGTGATCGCCTTCGGCGGCTCGATTTCGGCCGAACACGGCCTGGGCCAGTTGCGCCGCGACGAAGCCGCGCGCTACAAGTCGCCGGTCGAACTGGCGCTGATGCGCCAAGTGAAGCAGGCGCTGGATCCACAGGGGATCATGAATCCCGGAAAGGTGCTCCCGTCATGGTCGGCGGGTGACTGGACTTGATGATAGTGTTTGATAATTTACATAATATGCATTATGCGAAATTGCTTGTTGTGTGGTTTCATAGCCTTGCCGCTCCTATCGCGGTGATTGAGGGTGTCAGCGGTTGCGCCCGCTGGCAATTCTTGCCTTTCATGGTCGAGAAAAAGCGGGTCAGCGGGCTGGGGTTTCCCCGGCCCCTGATCCGTTCCCGGCGCGGGTCCAACCGCTGGTAAAACAGCCGTGCATCCATGCACGGACTCCGTAGGGGTTTCACCCCTACACCCCGAGACAGCACCGACCCGGTACCGCAGTGGACGCCTCATGCCTGCCGCCCAGGCACTGCGCGCCCCTGGGCACGTTGCAGCCGCTCAATGAGGACACCGGCAATCCTGCAATTCTCATCGAGCTCATGAATGACCGACGAGTAAGCCAGCAGCATTGCCGGATTGCCCTCGCGTTCTCGATAATCCCGAGCCGAATTCCCCAGCGTGCGAAAGGCATCCCGGAGGGCGCGCAAGCGCGGCATGTCCGCAGGCTTCAATCGGCGCTGGCGATCCAGCCACTGATCAACGATCACAGGACACCTCCGGTCAGCAGTTTTCCGAATGGCAGTGCTTTGCCTTTCGACCGCTTCCGCACGGACACAGATCGTTTCTGCCTACCTTCACCGGCGGGCCACTTGTTGCCTGCACGGCTTTGGCCTGCACGGGTCGTGGTGGCTTCGGCAGATCCTTGCGAGCCCTCCGCACCTGTTCCGACACCGCAAACAGGATGTACGCATTGAGCGAGACGCCGAGACTGGCCGCTTGCTGCTTGGCCTCCTCGATCACATGCATGGGAAGCCTCAAGTTGATTTTCTGGATATCGTTCATGGGGCCATTGTGGCCCCACGGATGCCCCTACGCAACCGGCTGGAAACCCTTGCTGGGCCTCAATTCCCTGATCCTGCGGGCCACTTGTTGAGTAATGGACAAGCCCAAGGGCGGTCGCTTCGCTCCCGCCCCGGCGAGTAATGCCAGGTGCGTGCGCCGGTGGAAGCATCGGCAGTCCCTGCGGCTCCCGCCGCATGTCCTGCCCCTGCCCCTTCCCTGCGGTCGCTTTTCGGCACTGATCGCGGAAGGCGTGAGCCATGCGAACGGTCAGCGACCACCAGGCCATATCCGAAGGTTCGAAGGTGTGGTTTTCCGGGGATACCAGCTTGCCCCGAATAAGGCTGTAACCGGCCCAGCGCGGGTCGATGAGGTCGCCATGCCGCAGCACCCGCAGGAGCTTGAAGGCTGCGTAGCTGGGCCGCGCTGCGCCCGTTTCCCAATGCCCGATGGTTCGCAGGCTCACGCCCACCAGGTCGGCCGCCTGTTCCCGCGTCAGGCCCGCATACACCCTGGCGTCTCGAAACTGCTCCGAAGTGATCTTTGCCCGATACCCGAATCTGCCTAAAACCCTTGCCCTGCTTAGCTTTCGGCGGGGTGTCCTATGCATTATGCGAAATACAAGGGATACGATGCAGGGGCCGGAAACGCCCCGGAAAGCCCGGAAAATCCCCGCCGTGGAAGCCTCCCGGTTCCGTGATACCCGCTTCACCTGCAACCTGACTGTGCCCGCCGCCGCGAAGCTTCTGCGGGTCTCCGAACGCACGATCCACAACTGGGAATCCGGGGCCGCCCGGGTGCCGTATGCGGCCTATCGGCTGCTGCGGATCGTCCGCAGCGGTGAGTTCGTCCATCCGTCGTGGAAAGGCTGGGCGGTTCGGGGCGATACGCTCTGGTCGCCGGAGGGACACGGCTTCCGGGCCTCGGACTCGTCGTGGTGGTCGCTGCTGATCCGCCAGGCCCGGGAGTTCCGCAACCTCTTGATCGAACGGCAGAAATGGGCTGCGAGCGCGGGCGGCGAAGCCGCCGCGCCGCTGGGCTTGTCTCTATTATCGACAAGTGACAAGCCTGTTTCCCGTACCCGCCGGGTCTCCTCGCCCCAATCGCCGACCCGCCGCCGGAACCGTCTCCGCCGCCGCCCGAGTGCTGGGGGTGCCGCATGAGCATTGCCGCCCCGTTCGGCCGGAGGAGCCGCCTGCGTGCCGCCGACCTGCCCCTGCTGCGTGGGATGCGGGATGCCTACCGGAGCCTGCTGCGCGCCGCTGAGGGCCTGCACCACGAACCGGAGTTCATCGAGGACGCTGCCGCCCGGGTGGCGCTGCACCAGGTGACCCTGGACATCGAAGCCGGATTCGATCAGATCGGTCGGGAGTTGGGTCGGCTTGAGCACAAGGGCATGGGGCACGGACGCCCCGCTTCTTAATGCGAAATACAAGGGATACGATGCAGGGGCCGGATACGCCCCGGAAAGCCCGGAAAATCCCCGCCGTGGAAGCCTCCCGGTTCCGTGATACCCGCTTCACCTGCAACCTGACCGTGCCCGCCACGGCGCAGCTTGCGCAACCACACGCCACTTTATGGGCCATGGAGCGCCTGGCGCTTGGTTAGCGGACAGGCCTGACTTCACAAATACGGAGAAGCGAACGCCAGCAAGAAGCAGCCCACCGCAAGCCAGAAAAACATCCAAGGGAACGGCCGCGACTTCTGCACTGGCTTCTGAGACGGCTGGCTATAGTATTCACGACCACCATTGCGCCAGGACTCGCCACGTCGCCAGATAGGAACTCTCTTCTTCATCGGCCGATCATACGACATGAACGAAACGCGATCCGCGTGAACAGGGGCCAAAACCATTCCCCTGTTGGATTCCGATCCCTACTTGCATGCCTCGTACACAGAGTCATCAAGCTTGCGCAGCAAATCGAACGTTCGCTTCAGTCCCACTGACTTCAACTTTGCTTCGCGACGTGCCTTGGCCGCGTCGCAACGTGACAGGCTGGACCGGACGCTGCTTGATTGCCGGCCCCTGTGCACAGAACGCGCACGATCCGTTCCAGCGACGTGGCTGAGCCATGCGGATTCGGCACGTCCATGCTTGCGCTTCAGCTCGAGCTGTTTAAGTTCTTCGGCCGATGGCTCGGGCTCCGGGGTCGCATCCCATTGCCCGGCTACAGTTTGCGTGGTGCCACAAGGTGCGGATTGGTAGCTCACGTCCTTGCCGCTAACGCACTTGTACACCTGCTGCGCGTTCGCCGCGGATGCAACCATGACCATTACCAACAACATCGATGCACGCATCTGCAGTTCCTTCAGCTTGTGGTGCCTGTCCGTGGGCACCGGGTAATCCTGGCAACCGGCCAGGCCGGTGGCGATCAGCCTGGTCAGGCCGCATCCGTAGGGCAACTTGCCGCGTATTGATAAGGGAACTCCGAACAGATCCGGATGGGCTGCCCCCTTCCCTCCCCTTTGCGCCGCTCCAGCGCGTTTTGGCTGTTGCCGTATGGCTGTGCTGCGGCAGGTTTCACAGAACGAGAAGCTCATGTGCTGATAACGTCCGGAGTGCCCTGGGGAGCGGCGGAGGCCTGTTCAGCCATGTCTTCATACAGCGGGTCGTTCGCATCCCGGCGAATCGATCCAGGCTTGGTCATGAGCGCATGGACAGGATCAAGGATGATCGCAGTTGCCCAAGGCATGACCCATCGGGGTTTACCGGCATTACCCTCTTCCCGGATACAGGTTCGCGCCTGCGGCCGGCCACTGCCGCAATCTCCGTTTTTTTCTTGCCGCTTGCCCCCAAGCATTGATGTCCATCCCCCGGAGACTGCATGTCCACACCGATCACCTCGTACGCCATTGAATCCGAAAAAGAGAGTCTTGCCACTCGCTGGGCGGAATCCGGGCGCATCCCCGACAACATTCTCAGGATGGGCATCCGTCGTCAGTGCGCGCAACGCCTGAAAGACGAACGCAAAGGTGGTTCCGATGCGGTATTCGAGCGCCAGCAAGCCTGGCTGGAAGGCTTGCGCACCAGCGATATCGCGTTGGAGACGCGGACCGTCAATCGTCCACAGCATGAACTGCCGCCCGAATTCTTCCAGCTGTGCTTGGGCAAGCACCTGAAATACAGCAGCTGTTACTGGGACGAAGCCACCACCAGCCTCAACATGGCCGAAGAACACATGATGCGGCTGTATGCGGAACGCGCCGAACTGGGCGATGGCCAGCGCATTCTCGAATTGGGCTGTGGCTGGGGCTCGTTGACCCTGTGGATGGCCAAGCAATTCCCCAATGCGCGCATCACCGCGGTTTCCAACTCCAGGGCGCAACGCGAATTCATCGAGGCGCGCTGTCTGGAGCGGGCCATCTTCAACGTGGAAGTGATCACTTCGGACGTCAACAAGCTGCGCCTGCAGGAGGCCAGCTACGACCGCGTGGTGTCGGTCGAGATGTTCGAGCACATGCGCAGTTACCAGGAGCTGCTGAAGCGCATCGGCAACTGGCTGGTGCCCGGCGGGAAACTGTTTGTGCATCTGTTCTGCCATCGTGAACTCCTGTACCTGTTCGAGGCCACCAGCGAAGGCAACTGGATGGGCCGGCACTTCTTCACCGGCGGCCTGATGCCATCGGCGGACACCTTGCTGCACTTCCAGGACGTGATATCGATCGAGCAACGCTGGTTGCTTTCCGGCACTCATTACGAGAAGACCGCAAATGCCTGGTTGCAGAACCAGGACAATAATCGCGAGCAGGTCATGCGCGTGCTGCAAGGCGTTTACGGCATGGCCGATGCGGCCGTGTGGTACCAGCGCTGGCGCATGTTCTGGATGGCCTGCGCGGAGCTGTTCGGGTTCGACAACGGAAACGAATGGATGGTCGCGCACTACCGCTTCAAGCGCTGAGCTTCAACGCCAAAGTTCACCGCGGTTGAACGACCCGGACCGGATATTGCAGTCTCCGGTCCATGAGTCGTCGCCCATGAAAATCGCGAGAAGTTTCAACCGCCTTGCCCAGGCCACCGCCCGTTTCACCGGCAATCCGATCTGCTTCTGCCTGGCCACAGCTACTGTCGTGGTGTGGGCGATTACCGGGCCATTGTTCGACTTCAGCGAAACCTGGCAGCTGATCATAAATACCGGCACCACTATCATCACCTTCCTGATGGTATTCCTGATCCAGAACACGCAAAACCGCGACACCGTGGCCATGCAGATCAAACTGGACGAGTTGATACACGTCACTCGCCTTGCCAATGACGAACTGCTGGATCTGGAAGAGATGGAGGGCACGGAGCTGGACCAACTGCGTCTGCGTTACGAGAACATGGCCCGCCGCGCAAAGGAAAAGCGCGATGAGAAAATCGCATCCAGGCATCGCCATCGCTGACTGGATTCGATCCCGCGCAGATAAGCGACCCGGTCAGAAACTGATGGGAATGCGCACGGTGAAGGTCAGGTCGGGGGTGTCGCGAGTAACGCCTACGCCCAGGGCGAGGTTCAACGAGGCATGGTCGTTGAGCCGATAGGTTCCGCCCACCAGCAACGTGCCCAAGGTCATCCGCACCGCACCAGCGACGTCTTCGCCATTCTGCTTGGTCTTGCCGACGATGCTCTGGTCGTAGCCGATGCTGATCGCGGCTTTCTCGTTCAGCGCCAAGCCCATGCCCATGTTGAAGCCTATGATGTCGCCAGCCTTGATGTCGCCCAACGGCTCGCGTTGACCGTCGATCACCGTGCGCGACACGTTCTTGCGCTTGAAATTGTGCAAATAGCTGACGCTGCCGAAGAACACGACCGGATCGGAAGGGAACAACCAGGTGATACCGGGCTGGATCGCCTCGAACCCGCTTCCGACCGGCAACTCCATGGGCAATCCGGTGCCGGTGGTATTGCCGATGCAGCGGGTGACGCAGTCGGTGACGACTTCAAACAGATCCTTGCCGGTGCGGCTCTTGTAGCGCAGCCAACCGACATAGAAAGGCTTGTCCGGGCCGCCACGGTTGATCTGGTAACGCGTGGTCAGTTCGACATCGCCCATGCCATTGCCGCTGGCGTTGAACACCCGGTCCTGGGCCGAACCGGTGAATATCTCGCGGCTCACCGTATCGCCATTGGCATAGACATACGGCAACTTGGCCTCGAGCTCCCAGCGATTTCCCAATCCATAGCGCCCGGTCAGCGTGGCGATGGCAGTGGTGGTTTTCACCTGACGAACGTCGATCAAGCCGATCAGCAACGCGGGAATGATCGTGTAACCGACCAGGGCGACCCGGTCATTCGCGGAGTATCCATACTGCACGCTCGGTTCCAGGACAAACTTGCCCTTCGGGGTAAGCACGCCTGGCTGGTCGAAGATCTGCGCAACTTCCGGTGGTCGCGTTTCCGACTCGGGAACCTGCCCCACGGATTCGCGGGAGTCCTGCTGGCGGGCACTCGATCGCGCGTAGTTCGCAGCCTGCGGGGAATTCGCGGCTTGCCGCTGAGGGGCGGCATTACCCGCCGCATTTGCCGAGGAAGTTTGCAAGTTCGGTGGCGGTACCCCGCGGGCACGCGCATCGGCAAGAAGTTCAAGATTGAGGGAATGTTGCAATCGGGCCAGGTTCTGTTCCTGCGCATCCAGGGCCTTGCGCATTTCATCCAGTTGCCGCGTCTGCTCGTTGATCTTGATCTGCAACAAGTCGAGCTCGGTCATGTCCGTTGCGGCGGCCTGCCGGCCAGCATCCGGCGGGGAGACCCCGGGCCATTGATCATCGGCCACGAATGGAATGACTTCCTCGGCCTTGGTGTTGGCGGAGGCGGCCATTGCCATGCACACCACCGGCGCCAGGCCGGGAATCAGAGTGGATGCCTTCTTCTTCATGTCGTTCCCCCGCGCCATGCCTCAAGGACTGCCTGGCACGCGATTCAGCGCGCCTTGCAGGGCATCGAAAGTGTTCAGCTGTTGCAGCATGTCCAATGTGTCCACGCCCACGTTGAGCGTGGTTGCCGAACGAATGTCCTGGCCATCGAGCGTGTTCTGTATGACCAGGCCACCATTGAGTGTGTCCGCATCGAAGCGGTTGCCCTCGCCCACCTGCACGACCATTCCCCGGTTGATGTCGGCCAGCGCCTGCGCCTGCTCGGGGGTGATGCGGCTGATGTCGGGAATGTGCAGGTTGGCGCTGGCGACCAGTTCGCCATTGACATACACCACGCGCTCTATGCCAAAGGACAGCATCAATCCTGAAGGCAGTTCCATGCCGCCACGCATGTCCATCAGCCTGGCCGGGTCGATTGGCGCCCACTCGTCGCCTGTTGCCTGCGAGGGGAGACCGCCCTGTTGTTCGGCTTGTGTGGGCATCGGCTGTCCGGCGAGGATCAAGCCCACTGCGAAAAGGGATGCGAGAGCGTTCATGGCGTCAGATGTCTCCCGGGCCACGTTTCGGCACGGTGATATTGCGCAAACCGTCGCGCAGGATGCCCATCTCCATCGGCGCCGGGGGCACGGTGCTCCAGTCGCGCGACTGGTTGAAGCGCGCGAGGTCGCGCCGGTTGTGGATCACGAACAGCACGCGGTTGTCCCACAACGCTTCGAAGCGCGACCGCGGCATGGCGCGCGTGCCTCGCGCGGGATCGCCAATCAGCACGCGCCCGTTGCGCAGGCCCTTGACCACCACGAAATGGCGGTAACCCCGGTCGTTCAACAGCACGATCGCGGGCATGCCCTCTTCGGCCAATTTTTCCAGCGGCAACTCGAATCCATCCGCCTCGAAGCCCTTCGACTGCAGGTAGCGCCGCATGTCCAGCAGCGAAAAACCTTCCTTGCGGATTTTTGCCTGGTCGCCCACGGTGTACATCCGCATGAAGACCTGCGCTTCGTTCACCGCGACACCGTATTGGTAAGTCAACAACGTGGCGGTGGCGGCCGAGCCGCAACTGAAATCGTATTGTTGAGGCACGGTCGTCTTGAACCTCGCCTCCTTCAGACTGGTGACGCGCACGCCAAAGTTGCCGCCATGCGGCACGCGCATGCCGATTTCACTCGCGGGTGCCGACATGGCTCCCGTCAGCGAAAGGACCATGCCCAGGACCAGGGGTGCGATCTTGGTCATCGACGCACGCGGGTCATGGAACCACGGGCGCGACGAACTGCACGTTCACCACCATCCCATTCTGGATCAGCACATTGCTGCCGGTGTTCTGGATGACGGTATTGATGCCGGTTGCGTTCGAGAAAGCCCCGTCGCTGATCGCGTTGGATCCGCTGACGACATGGTCGGCGGTATTGTTTTCCACGGTTCCGTCCAGGAGCACGTTGTTCTCGACTGTGCTCTCGCCGCCGCGCAACCTGTCCAGTTTCATGACATCGACAGAAGCGCCGATGCCGGTGACGTTGCCTGCTTCTTCTTCTGCCTGGACTGGCGGGGTCGCTTCACCGCTTGGAGAGATATCGCTTGCGGGCACCAATGGCTCCATGTAATCCATGGGTGCGTAATCCAGCGGCGTCCAGTCGGTTCCATGCCACTGCGCGGGCGCCTCCAGGGCGCCTGCAAGACACGGGCCGGCTGCCATTGCGCAAGCCAGGAATGATGCGATGAAAGTGATGCGCATGGTGATGCTCCCTTCCCATGCGTTTCGCGCGTGCTTCGCTGCCAACAGGCCCGGCGCAGCATGTGATGCGCCGGGCTGCCGAGTAGCAGTCCGGCGCATCGTTGCGAAACGCTTACGGACCGCCTACGGTCAGGTTGGCTTGAACGGTAATGCCCTGCTGGATCAACGACGCCATGCCGCTGTTCTGCGCCGCTACCATGATGCCTGCCGCCGATTGGCCGACGCTGGTCATGTTGTTGGACATGTCGAAGGCGCCCGCGTCATTGGCGATGGAGCCACCATTGCCGCCTGCACCACCGACAGCGCCGTTGCCGACACCACCGTTGCCAACACCACCGTTGCCATCACCGCCCACGCCGCCCTCGGCGCCGACTGCGCCTACGGCGCCATCACCGGCCGTCGCAGAGCCATTACTCGCGCTTGAGGAAGCATCGCCGTTGCTCGCGTCGCCGTTGGTGGCCGAACCGCCATCGCCGCCGTCGCCACCCGTACTGGCCACGTAGCCGCTGTCACCGCCGGTACCGGAGCCTGCGCCACCCGTAGCCGTCGCATCACCAGACGTGCCGTTGCCACCGGTGCTGGTAGCCGAGCCTGAGCCGCCACTTGCAGTGGCCGAACCCGCGGTGCCGTCACCACCAGTGCCAGTGCCTGTGCCGGTGCCCGTACCCGTGCCGTCGCCAGCAGTGGCTGTCGCATCACCGGCCGATCCGCCCGACCCAGCACCGCCGTAGCCGCCGTAGCCGCCATCGCCGCCGTCGCCAGCGTGGCCGGAACCGGCATCGCCGCCGCCGCCACCACCACCGCCACCGCCGCCACCGTTACCGCCGTCGCCGCCACCTGCGAGGCTGGCCGCGCCGGCGTCGCCGCCGCCGCCCAAGCCCGCGCCAAAGCCGAGGCCGCCGCCATCGCCGCCTCCGGCCAGGCTGGCCGCACCGGCATCGCCGCCATCACCATCGGCCCCGGAGTCACCGCCGCCGGCCAGACTGGCTGCACCGGCGTCGCCGCCCACACCTACGCCATGGCCGCCATCGCCACTGTAGTTGTCGTGGGAGTTGCCGCCGTCCCCGCCGTCGCCAGCGCTGGCATCGCCAATACTGGCATCGCCAATGCTGGCATGACCAGCCGACGCGCTGCCATTGTTGGCATCGCCGCCGTAACCGCCATCGCCGCCATTACCGCCGTCGCCGCCGTTGCCGCCGTAGCCATCGCCACCATTGCCTTCGCCGCCATAGCCGTCGCCACCTGCACCGCCTCGGCCACCATTGGCGTTGCCGTTGTTGCGCGCGACGTTGCCGATGTCATGCACGTTGACATCGCTGACGTAGCCTTCAAGCCTTGTCGTGGCGATCGCTTTGCTGTGATTGAAAGAGTTGGAGAAATTGGCTGTCGCTGTACTGCCGTTGTTGGCGGCGGCAGTTCCCGTGCCATCGGCATAAGCGACACCATTGGCGCTGTTGTCGCTATTGTCGCTATTGTCGCTGTTATCGCTATTGTCACTGTTGTTGCTGTTATCGCTATTGTTGCTGTTGTCTGTGAGAGTGATCGTGTCGATTGCGACCTGGGTATTCTGGCCAGGCCCGTTCTCGGTGTTCTCCGCTGCGAAGGCCTGACCACCCAATCCCAAGCCAATCGCGACCGCTGACGCGATCAGGGTTTGTCTTATGCGCATATCCTTCTCCTGAACGCCGGCCCGACACCTGGGGGAGGCATCTAATCAGCGGCGTGCGCAACGATTTACCCAGCGATTTGTTATGGTCGCGTGGAAGTCGCGTGACGGAAAAATTGACGAATTGCCCGGATTCAACTTCCGGAAGATCTGGTAATTGCAATTACTCGAATCGCGCGTACAAACGCGCTACCGGAAAGGATCCGGACAAATAAACTTCGGGAACTGGAAATGCCGGCCTGCCCAACGCATTTCCCGGTAACAAAAAAGTGGTTCGAAAAAAATCGGGATGTCCGTCAGTTTTCATTTACGGCCGGGAAACAATCGCCGATTGCGCAATCATTTCAGGGCGTCGGCCAAGCGGATTGCCCGATCTTCCATCCCGCCAACACTGCGACCAGGCCCAGTGCGACATGCAGCAGAACCGTCAGCGCCAACCATGACCAGCGCTCGGTACGAACCAGCTGCAACAGGTCCAGGCCAAAGGCGGAAAACGTGGTCAATCCGCCCAGCAACCCGGTCAACAGCAGTGCGCGCCAGAAATCGATTTCGGCGCGCTGCATGACCCACACCAGCAACAAACCCGCAAGGAAGCATCCGATCACGTTCACCGACAAGGTGGAAATGGAAAGTGCATGTTGCGTGGATCTTGGCAGCAACAGGTTGATGCCATGGCGCAGCAGCGCGCCGACAGCACCCCCCAGGGCAACCGCGCATGCCTGGGCAAGCGCGGAGCTCATGCTTCGTTGCCCCGTGCGCCATCCGGTTTGCGCGAAGTGGAGCGCCGTGCATCGGACCGGGCTTTGCGCAATCTATCGAGCTTCTCTTTCAACTTGATCTCCATGCCCCGCTCCACCGGTTGGTAGTACACCCGTTCGCCCATCGCATCGGGAAACGCGGTCTGGTCCAGGGCGATGCCGCCTTCGGCATCGTGGTCGTACTGGTAGCCCTTGGAGTAATCGAGTTCCTTCATCAGTCTGGTTGGTGCGTTGCGCAGGTGCAGCGGCACGTCCTGGGTGCCGTATTCGCGCACATCGCGTTTGGCCGCGCCGAAGGCGAGATAGCCGGCGTTCGACTTCGCCGTGCTGGCCAGGTAGATGACGAGCTGGGCCAATGCCAGATCGCCTTCCGGGCTGCCGAGGCGGTCGTAGGTTTCCCAGGCTTCGATCGCCATCTGCAAGGCGCGCGGGTCGGCCAGGCCGATGTCCTCCACCGCCATGCGGGTCATGCGCCGGGCCAGGTAACCGGGATCGCAACCACCATCGAGCATGCGCGTGAGCCAGTACAGCGCGCCATCGGGATTGGAACTGCGCACCGACTTGTGCAGCGCCGAGATCTGGTCGTAGAACTGTTCGCCGCCCTTGTCGAAGCGCCGGGTGCGGTCGGCCAGTACCTGCAGCAGGGTCTGTTCGGTGATCTCGCCGCCCTCGCCCAGCGCAAGTTCGGCGGCGATCTCCAGCAAGGTCAGCGCACGCCGCACATCGCCATCGGCGGCGCCTGCGATCTCGCCGAGCAGGTTGTCGGGAATCTGGATGCCCTGCCCGCCCAGGCCGCGCTCTTCATCGGCCAGCGCATGCTTCAACGCCTGGGTGATGTCTTCGCGGGACACCGACTCCATCACATGCACACGGCAACGCGACAGCAGCGCGGAGTTCAGTTCGAAGGAAGGGTTTTCGGTGGTGGCGCCGACGAACAGGATGGTGCCGCGTTCGATATGCGGCAGGAACGCATCCTGCTGGGCCTTGTTGAAGCGATGTACTTCATCCACGAACAAAACCGTGCGCCGCCCTTCGGCAAAACGGTGCGCGGCCTCGGCCAGCACCTGGCGGACTTCGGGAAGGCCGGAAAGCACGGCCGAGATCGCCTTGAATTCCGCATCCGCATACTTGGCCAGCAACAAGGCTAGGGTAGTTTTTCCGCAACCCGGCGGACCCCACAGGATCATCGAGTGCACATGGCCTGATTCGACCGCGCGGCGCAGCGCGCTACCCGGTGCCAGCAACCTGCGCTGGCCCACCATTTCATCCAGGTCGCGTGGACGGATGCGCTCGGCCAGCGGCCGCATGGCCTTGCGATCCATGCTGAGCAGATCGGGTTCGTCGCTCAGGTTTGTCTTGGGTTTGGCCACGAGGGCATTCTAACGGGCCGGGTCGCAAGGGGCGCGATATTCACCTCTCCCCTTGGTGGGAGAGGTCGACGCGCTTGCGCGTCGGGAGAGGGGAAGACGACGCGGAAATATCAACGTTACGTCTTCCGATCCGGATTCACGCATGTTTGGCTATTGGAAAGGATCAAAAGCCGAACCCTCTCCCGGCCCCCGACTAAAGCACTCGAGGGCAAGCCTTCGACCACCCTCTCCCATAAGGGGAGAGGGGAGGCTTTCAGATATCCCCCACCACATCCACACCCTTGCCTGGCGTGTACTTGAAGGTGCCTGCGGCAAAGGCGGGATTGCGCTTCCAGCCACTGAAGCTGATTTTGGTGTTCTGGCCCGCGGCATCCAGCACTTCCATGCGGGTCAGCCCGCCGCCGCCGAATCCCAGGCGCGCCGACTGGAAGCTGGCGTCGCCTTCGTTCTTCGGCGTCAGCGTCAGCCACTGCAAGCCGTCGGCGCTGCCGGATTCCGCGACATGGAATTGTTGGTCGAGCTTGGCAGGATCGATCAATGCGGAGAGCGGGCTGTTCTGCTCCTCGCTGCCCTGCCCGCGCACGGTGACCTGCTGCAGGTCGGGGTCGTAGACCCAGACCTTCTTGCCATCGGCCACGATCAGTTGCGGATAAGGCTTGGCGTATTCCCAACGAAACAAACGTGGCGCGGACAAGGCCACGCGACCGCTGGAGGTTTCCTTGAGCTTGCCCTTGGTGTCGTAAACCTGCTGGGTGAACTGGCCGTCCAGGCCTTTCAGGCCAGTGGTGAAGGATTTCAGTTCGTCGCGCGCACCGGCAAAGGCCGGGATGGCCAGCAGCGTGGCGCCCAGCAGGAAAAGGCGAGCAATCTGTTTCATGGGGAAATTCTCTGGATACCTGAGTGATGACAGTGTCGCGAGCGGAAGCTGAATACGCCCCCATCACGATGATAGTGATGACCTCGGATCATGCAGGAGCGGGCCTTGCCCGCGACCTCTCTTGCGAAGATCGTTGTCCAGTCTGGATAGTCAGGCCAGCGCCGCGATGAGGCTGGCCACGTAGCAGGCCAATGAAAGGCTGATTCCATAAAAGGGAACGCTGAACCAGTAAAGCTTGCCCAGCACGAAGAATCCACCGACCGTCAGCAAGCCGACGATGAGCAAGTACGGCGAGGAAAACAGAAGGTCGCCGTGGGCAATCGCCAGGAAACCGTAGATCAGGCCGAACAGCATCGCGGCCATGCTGTGGCTGGCATTGAAGCCCACCCAGCAACGCCACATTGTGGTTTCCCTGGTGATGACCGGCGAAACCTCGCGCATGCGGGCTTGCAGCGCGGGGTCGCGTGGATTGAACTTCGGGCCGATGAAGGTATAGACGAGGTGCAGCGTGCCGAGTGCGAAGAGCATGGCTGCGCTGGCTGTCATCAAAAATGTGGCCGGTCCACAAGTCTGCATTTGGCTACCTAACACGGGAATGGATTGTCTGAAACCACGTTTAGCACCGCAGTGTGGTTCATGCGGACTTGCCTGACCTCAATTCCGCGGCGGCGGCGGCGCCAACACACTTCGGTCGCCATTGTGCTCGGGCGGCGTCACCACTCCTGCGGCTTCCATGGCTTCCACCAATCGCGCGGCGCGGTTGTAGCCGATCTTCAACCGCCGTTGCACGCCCGAAATCGAGGCGCGACGGGTTTCGGTGACGATGCGCACCGCTTCGTCGTAGAGCGGGTCGCTTTCCGCGTCGCCCGATCCGGCGGCGGCTTCGGGCAGGCCGGTGGCGCCGACCACGGTGCCGTCGCCCATGGTCTGGATTTCCTCCAGCACGCCTTCGATGTAGTCGGCCTTGCCGGTGGCTTTCAGGTGTTCGACCACGCGATGCACCTCTTCGTCGCTGACGAAGGCGCCGTGGATGCGCTCGGGCATGGCCGTGCCCGGCGGCAGGTACAGCATGTCGCCCATGCCGAGCAGCGTTTCCGCGCCGGACTGGTCGAGGATGGTGCGCGAATCGATCTTGCTGGATACCTGGAAGGCGATGCGGGTGGGGATATTGGCCTTGATCAGGCCGGTGATCACGTCCACCGACGGGCGCTGCGTGGCCAGGATCAGGTGCATGCCGGCGGCGCGGGACTTCTGCGCCAGGCGCGCGATGAGCTCTTCCACCTTCTTGCCGACGATCATCATCATGTCGGCGAATTCGTCGATGAAGATGACGATGAAAGGCAGCGTTTCCAGCGGCATGGGCGCATCGCCCTGGTCGGCGAATCCGGTGTTGGAGCCGGGCTTGAACAACGGATCCATCAACGGCTGGCCCGCGTCCTGCGCGTCCTTCACCTTCTTGTTGAAACCGCCCAGGTTGCGTACGCCGACCGCGCTCATCAGCTTGTAGCGGCGCTCCATTTCCGCCACGCACCAGCGCAGGCCGTTGGCGGCCTCCTTCATGTCGGTGACCACCGGCGCCAGCAGGTGCGGAATGCCCTGGTAAACCGATAGTTCCAGCATCTTCGGGTCGATCATCAGGATGCGCACGTCCTTGGCGCTGGCCTTGTACAGCAGGCTCAGGACCATGGCGTTCACGGCCACGGACTTGCCCGAACCGGTGGTGCCCGCGACCAGCAGGTGCGGCATGCGCGCCAGGTCGGCGACGGTGGGGCGGCCGGCGATGTCCTTGCCGAGTGCAATCGTCAATGGACTGGGCGACTTGTCGTATTCCTTGGAGCGCAGCAGTTCGCTCAGGTAGATCATTTCGCGGCTGGTGTTGGGGATCTCCAGGCCGATCACCGACTTGCCGGGAATCACGTCGACCACGCGCACCGATTTCACGCTGAGGCCGCGGGCGATGTCCTTGTCCAGCGAATTGACCTGGCTGACCTTGACCCCGGGCGCGGGCTCCATTTCGAAACGGGTGATGACCGGGCCGGGATAGGCGCCGACCACGTTCACGTCGATGCGGAAATCCTTGAGCTTGAATTCGATCTGGCGCGACAGGGTTTCCAGGGTTTCCTCGGAATAACCCCGGGTCTGCGGCTTGGGATCGTCCAGCAGCGACAGCGGCGGGATGCCGGAATCGTCGCCGCCGGTGCCGTGGAACAGCGGGATCTGCTGCTCGCGCTTGGCCCGGTCGCTCTTTTCGACGACCGGCGCCGGTGGCGGTTCGATGTGCACGGGCTCGCGGCGTGCGCGCTTGACCGCCTCGACCTTGCGCACTTCCTCGCGTTCCTCGCGCAGCACGCGGCTCTGCTGCCATTCCGCAGCCTGCTGGGAGCCGCGACGGAACAGGTCCGGCAGGGCCAGCACGCCCTTGCCAATGCGTTCCATCACCGCGAACCACGACAGGCCGGTGGCCAGGGTTACCGAGACCAGGAACAAGGTCAGCAGGAACAGGTTGCCGCCCAGACCACCAAACAGGCTGTTGAGCGAGCCGCCCACCAACTTGCCGAGGATGCCGCCCGGACCCGCGGCGAAATTTTCTGCCTGCACCGCCCGCATGAACAGCAGGCCGGAGGTGGAAATCAGGAACCCGACGATGCCGATCAGCCGCAGGGCCGGCCCCAGGTCGGCTTCACCATCGCCGTCGGTATCCATGCCGAACAACGCGATCCACGCGACCACGCCCAGCATGAGGGGCAACAGGAAGGCGACGTAACCGCAGAAGGCCAATAGAAGGTCGGCCACGATGGCCCCGACCCTGCCGCCCAGATTGTGGATGGGCGCGGTCAGGCTGATGGACTGCGACCAGCTGGGGTCATCGGGCGAGTAAGTGAAGAGGCTCGCCAGCAAATACAGCAACAAGGGCGCGATGGCGATCAGCGCAAGGTCGCGCCACAGGCGCTGGCGGCGTGGATTGGCCACCGACGCCTGCTTGCGGGCGGCCGAATTGGCACCCTTGGCTTTGGAAGTTTCCGGAAGCTGCTTTGCCACCTATAGCCCAGACCTTAGGAATGCTGCGTTAGTCATTGATAATAAACGAATCTGAGGCGAGTTTGCGCAACGGCCGGAATATTGTCATGCCGCTGAACGTGGCAAGGCAATGCGGGGCCTCACTTGTCGCAAAAACCGAATCACTCTGTTGGCAGGGAATTGTATTCGCGAAAAGCCGTGGCCCCGCAACCTCGCGGCCAACCGCATATTGCCTGGAGGCCTGGCAACCGATACGCACCAGCGCTTTCCATCTGCTGCCTTGATTCAACTGTGACCCACCGCCACTCTATGCGTCTGCGATGACGACGTGAAGTGCGCCAGCATCGCCCTCCCCGCCACCAATTGAGTACCCATGAGCACTACTTCCGTCAGTTCGTCCAAGCACTGCCATCTGTTGATCCTGGGTTCCGGCCCCGCCGGCTGGACCGCCGCCGTGTATGCGGCGCGCGCGAACCTCAAGCCGGTCCTGATCACCGGCCTGCAACAGGGTGGCCAGCTGATGACCACGACGGAAGTGGACAACTGGCCGGGCGATGCCCATGGGCTGATGGGGCCGGACCTGATGACCCGGATGCAGGCCCATGCCGAGCGCTTCGATACCGAAGTGATCTTCGACCATATCCATACCGTGGACCTGGCCCAGCGCCCGTTCAAGCTGATCGGCGACAACGGCGAGTACACCGCCGACGCGCTGGTGATCGCCACTGGCGCCACCGCCAAGTACCTGGGCCTGCCGTCCGAGGAAGAGTTCAAGGGCCGCGGCGTCTCCGCCTGCGCCACTTGCGACGGGTTCTTCTACCGCGACCAGGACGTGGTGGTGGTCGGCGGCGGCAATACCGCGGTCGAGGAAGCGCTGTACCTGGCCAACATCGCCCGCAAGGTCTATCTGGTCCACCGTCGCGACAACCTGCGCGCCGAGAAGATCATGCAGGACAAGCTGTTCGCCAAGGTCCAGGCCGGCAAGATCGAACTGGTCTGGCACCACGCCATCGACGAAGTACTGGGCAACGAAGCTGGCGTCACCGGCGTTCGGGTCAAGTCGGTGCAGGACGGCAGTACGCGGGAAATCACCGCGCATGGGTTGTTCGTGGCCATCGGCCATACGCCCAACACCAGCCTGTTCGAAGGCCAGTTGGAAATGAAGAACGGCTACATCACCATCCGCACCGGCCTGGACGGCGATGCCACCGCCACCAACGTGCCTGGCGTGTTCGCGGCCGGCGACGTGGCCGACCAGGTCTATCGCCAGGCGATCACCTCGGCCGGTTTCGGCTGCATGGCGGCGCTGGATGCGGAGCGGTTTTTGGACAAGGATGCTTGATCGACGAGAAGCTTTCTCACAGAAGCTCTCTCACTCGTCATTCCCGCGAAGGCGGGAACCCAGTGACTTCGGTTTTTGGCCAGACTCGCATGAAAGTCAAAGCAAAGGCACTGGGTTCCCGCTTTCGCGGGAATGACGGTGGTGAGAGTTGCTGATGTCTGACCTTCGCGTTTTCGGCAGACTCGGCGCCATTCCTGCCGCCGCGTGGAACGCCCTGCACGACGGCAGCAACCCCTTCATCTCCCATGCCTTCCTCTCCGGCCTGGAGCAACACGGCTGCCTGCGCGAGGACTGGGGCTGGACGCCGCATCACCTCACTTTGTGGGAAGGCGACACACTGGTCGCCGCCGCGCCGGGTTACCTGAAGACCAATTCCCATGGCGAGTTCGTCTTCGACCACGCCTGGGCGCACGCCTATGCGCAGCATGGGCACGATTATTTTCCGAAATGGCTGGGGGCGGTGCCCTACTCGCCTGTCACCGGCCCGCGTCTGCTGGCGCCTACGGAAGCGCACAGGAAGGCCTTGTTGGAGGCGGCGATCGAACAATCGCGTGGCAGCAAGCTGCCCTCGGCGCACATCAACTTCCACACGGCGGCGGAAGACAGCGACTTCGACCCGCGATGGCTCCCACGCATCGATGTGCAATATCACTGGCGCAACCATTCCGGCTGGCGTGATTTCGACGGATTCCTCGCCGCCTTCGACCACAAGCATCGCAAGAACATCCGCCAGGAACGCGCCAAGGTGCGACAGGCCGGGGTCAGCTTCCGTGTGGCCCATGGCGACGAGGCCAGTGAGGAAGACCTCGCGACGATATTCGGCTTCTACCTGCTGACCTTCCACGATTACGGCAACTCGCCGGCGCTGACCCTGGAATTCCTGCGACACCTGGCCAAAGCCATGCCGCGCAATATGGTGATCTTCCTGGCCGAACACGACGGCAGGGCCATCGCGGGCGCGCTGTGCCTGCGCGGTGGCGAAACGCTTTACGGCCGCTACTGGGGCGCGAGTGAGACCTTGCCCGGCCTGCATTTCGAGACCTGTTACTACCAGGGCATCGAATATTGCCTGCGCGAGGGGCTCAAGGTTTTCGAGCCGGGCGCACAAGGCGAACACAAGTTGGCGCGTGGGTTCCTGCCTGCATTCGTACGCAGCCGCCACTGGATCGCCGATGACCGGTTCGCCGATGCCCTGCGTCGCTGGTGTGCGGAGGAAACCCGCTCGGTCGAACGCTATGCGGCGACTCTGGCGGCGCATTCGCCGTTCAAGACTGTAGGAGCGGGCCTTGCCCGCGATGCTCTCGCGTGATCCGACAAAAGGCATCGCGCCCAAGGGGCGCTCCTACAACGAACAACGGTTAACCTGCGCCGATGCGCCGCCCTGCCTTCCTGTCGCCTGATTCCGGGGCGCCCTTTCCCCCTGCGGAAACCGCCCTGCGGCAACCCGACGGTTTGCTGGCCATCGGCGGCGACCTGTCTCCACAACGGCTGCTCAATGCCTATCGCCACGGCATTTTCCCCTGGTATTCCGAGGGCCAGCCGATCCTGTGGTGGGCGCCGGATCCGCGCATGGTGTTCCGCACCGGGGGCGTGCACTTGTCTGCGCGATTCCGCCGGGAGCTGCGCCACAGCACCTGGCAGGTGCGTGCCGACACGGCTTTCGCCCAGGTCGTCGCAGCCTGCGCCGACACGCCCCGCCCGGGCCAGGACGGCACCTGGATCACCGACGCCATGCAGGCGGCCTACCTGGAGCTGCACCGCCTGGGCCACGCGCATTCGATCGAAGTCTTCGACCAGAACCGCTTGGTGGGAGGTCTCTATGGCGTGGCCATCGGCCGGATGTTCTTCGGCGAAAGCATGTACAGCGGCGAATCGGGCGGTTCCAAGATCGCCCTTGCCGCCCTGGCCCGTCGCCTGCGTGCATGGGGTTGGCCACTGATCGATGCCCAGGTCGAGAACCCGCATCTGCTGAGCCTGGGTGCGGAAAGCTGGCCGCGCCCCGAATTCCTGGCCCGGGTCGCCGAGTTGACCGGATTGGTCGGAACCGCTGGCGGTTGGACTGCCCGATTTGGGGTGATGGAAGCCTCCACACTGGCTGAAACCAGCACCGGTTAACACTTTTTTTGCATGCGGGGCGGGCGACGCGTAGAATCCCCGCTCTTACGGCCCCGCGCCGCCCGCGACACCTGCAGGTCTACATGTCGAAAGACGACTCAATCGAATTCGAAGGCACCGTCACCGAGACGCTGCCCAATACCATGTTCCGGGTCAAGCTGGAGAACGGGCATGAAATCATCGCCCACATCTCCGGACGCATGCGCAAGAACTACATCCGCATCCTCACCGGCGACAAGGTCAAGGTCGAAATGACCCCTTACGACCTGACCAAGGGTCGCATCACCTACCGCATGAAGTAATGGCGCATGCGGTAATACCGCATGACGCAAGCCCCGGGCTTTGCAAGGTTTGGCCCGATGCCGTGCAATCGGTCACCGGCACTTCATGCAGGTTCGCTTCTTTCCGCAGCAACCTAACCTGAGCTCGGCCCGCTTCCGGGTCGTCATATCAGCCAGGCCTGCCCATGTTCAGAACCAGACTCCCGATCGCCTTCCTCCTGTTGGTGGCATGCGCGACCGCGGCCCATGCGAAAGACCGCAGTCAACCACTCACCGATTGTGTCGATCTTTCCTCCGACTATCAGGTGGCGCGTTTCGGCTCCCAGTACCTGTTGGTCAAGGACGGCGACGCGTACTACCGCATCGGTTTTGGCGGCAGCGGTTGCAGCGCCATCACCCTTTCCTCCAGCGTGCAGATAGCCACGGACGGAAAAGACAACCAGCTGTGCCCGGTGGCCAGCAAGGTCAAGACCAAGCGCGACAGCTGCAACGCACGCGAAGTACTGCGCGTCGATGAGATCGAGTACCAGAAGTACGCCCGCCGCCGACGTTGACGTGGCAGCGTGCAAACGCAGCTTGCCGGCTCCGGTCAAACCGTAGCCGGCAGCAACCTCTCCGGTTCGGACTGCGCATCCACCACCAGCTCGTCGTCCCTGACATCGATGCTGACGCGGCCACCACCGACCAGCTTGCCGAACAGCAGCTCGTCAGCCAGCGGACGCTTGATCTTGTCCTGGATCAGCCGTGTCATCGGGCGTGCGCCCATCAGCGGATCGAAGCCGTGCTTGGCCAGCCAGTCGCGCGCGGCCGGGGTGCTGGACAGGCTGACGTGCTTCTCCTGCAACAGCATCTCCAGTTCGATCAGGAACTTGTCCACCACGCGCAGGATGTGGTCGAAGCCCAGCCCCTGGAACTGCACCACCGCGTCCAGCCGGTTGCGGAATTCCGGGGTGAAGCTCTTGCGGATCACTTCCATCGCGTCGGTGGAATGGTCCTGCTGGGTAAAGCCAATCGTGCGTCGTGCGGCCTGGGCGGCGCCGGCATTGGTGGTCATCACCAGGATCACGTTCTTGAAGTTGGCTTCGCGGCCATTGGTGTCGGTGAGGATGCCGCGATCCATGACCTGCAGCAGGATGTTGAAGATGTCCGGATGGGCCTTCTCCACCTCGTCCAGCAGCAGCACGCAGTGCGGGGTCTTGACGATCTTCTCGGTCAGCAGACCGCCCTGGTCGAAACCGACGTAGCCCGGAGGCGCGCCGATCAGGCGGCTGACCGAGTGCGATTCCATGTATTCGCTCATGTCGAAACGGACCAACTCGATGCCCAGCTGCAGGGCGAGCTGTTTGGTCACCTCGGTCTTGCCCACGCCGGTGGGACCGGAGAACAGGAAATTGCCGATCGGCTTGTCCGGATTGGCCAGGCCGGAACGGGCCAGCTTGATCGCCGAGGCCAGGGTTTCGATGGCTGGATCCTGGCCGAAGATCACCATCTTCAGGTTGCGCTCCAGGTGCTGCAGCACGTCCTTGTCGGACGAGGTCACCTGTTTGGCGGGAATCCGCGCCATCTTGGCCACGATGGTCTCGATTTCCTCGATGTCGATCAGTTCCTTGCGCACGCCGACCGGCAACAGCCGCTGGCGCGCGCCGGCTTCGTCGATCACGTCGATGGCCTTGTCCGGCAACAGGCGGTCGCCGATGTGCTTCACCGACAGGTCCACCGCGGCCTGCAGGGCTTCGTCTGCGTAGGTGACGCCATGGTGGGCCTCGTACTTGGGCTTGAGGCCCTGCAGGATCTCGAAGGTTTCGCCCACGGTGGGCTCGACGATGTCGATCTTCTGGAAACGCCGGGCCAGCGCGCGGTCCTTTTCGAAGATGCCGCGGTATTCCTGGAAGGTGGTCGAGCCGATGCAACGCAGCTCACCCGAAGCCAGGGCTGGCTTGATCAGGTTGCTGGCGTCCATGGTGCCGCCGCTGGCGGAACCGGCGCCGATGATGGTGTGGATTTCATCGATGAACAGGATTGCGCCCGGCAGCTTCTTGATCGCGGTCAGCACGCCCTTCAGGCGCTTTTCGAAATCGCCGCGGTACTTGGTGCCCGCGACCAGCGCGCCCAGGTCCAGCGCGTAGATGGTGGCGTCCAGCAGCACGTCGGGCACCTGGCCCTCGACGATACGCTTGGCCAGGCCTTCGGCCAGGGCGGTCTTGCCGACCCCGGCTTCGCCCACGTACAGCGGATTGTTCTTGCGCCGGCGGCACAGGATCTGGATGGTGCGCTCCACTTCGTCGGCACGGCCGACCAGCGGGTCGATCTTGCCGCTGCGCGCCATTTCGTTGAGGTTGCTGGCGAACTCGGCCAGGGCGTCGGTCTTGCCCTCGCCCTCCGCGCCTTCGCCGGTCTTGCCCTCGTTTTCGGGATGGCTGCCGGAGTCGCTCTCCTCGCCCTTCTTGGCGATGCCGTGCGACAGGTAATTGACCACGTCCAGCCGGGTCACGTCCTGCTGGGTCAGGAAATAGACCGCATGCGAGTCCTTTTCGCCGAAGATCGCCACCAATACGTTGGCGCCGGTGACTTCCTTCTTGCCGGAAGACTGCACGTGGTAGACCGCGCGCTGGAGCACGCGCTGGAAGCCCAGGGTGGGCTGGGTGTCGCGGCCGTCGTCCTCGGCAAGGCGCGAAACCGAGGCCTCGATCGCCTGCTCCAGGTCGTTGCGCAGGCGCGGGGCATCGCCGCCGCAGGCCTTGAGCACGGCCTGGGCCGAGGTGTTGTCCAGCAAGGCCAGCAGCAGGTGTTCCACGGTCATGAATTCATGCCGGGCCTCACGGGCGCGCTTGTAGCACTGGCCTATGGTTTGCTCTAGATCTTTGCTGAACATGGGTGACTCCGACTGCTGTTCCCCACAATATGAGGACTGTATAGCGGATTTCCACAACCCGGTCGAAAGCAGTTAAGGGTGAAGGGTAAATGGTTAAGGGGGAAAGCGGCAGTCCGGAGTCGTTTACGCTTGTCGAAGCCCGATATTCAAGCTTTTCCCTTCACTATTTGCCCTTCCCTCCTCACCGCCCTCAAGCCTTTTCCATCGTGCACAGCAACGGATGCTGGCTCATCCGGGCGTATTCGTTGACCTGGGAGACCTTGGATTCGGCCACTTCCCGGGTATAGACCCCGCATGTGCCACGGCCGCGGGTGTGGACGTGCAGCATGATCTGGGTGGCCTTCTCGATATCCATGGCGAAGAACTGCTGCAGCACCAGGACCACGAAATCCATCGGGGTGTAATCGTCGTTGAGCAGCAGGACCTGGTACAGCGGCGGGCGCGCCACCTCCGGCTTGCTGGCTTCCACCATCACGCCATGGTCGCGTTCGTTTTCGTTCTTCCGGGGCATGTGAGAATTATACGGATTGGACGGGCCGCATCGCGGCCCGCACAATTCATGTCCCGACTGGAGATCCGCCTTGCACTGGAAACCACCCATCGCCTCCTTGCTCGCCTCGGGCCTCGGCCTGATGCTGTCCCTGCCCGCGCATGCCCAGGAACATGCCCCGGAAGCGCACGCTGCCGATGCCGGCATCAAGGCCCAGTTGGCCGCGCTGGATTATCAATACGAACTTGACGACGACAACGACTTCAAGCTGGTCTTCGAGGTCGGTGAGGAAGGTCGCAGCCAGATCGTGTACATCCTTTCCGCGGTGGAAACCTATGGCGAGCACACGGTGCGCGAGATCTGGTCCCCGGCCTACGAGTCCGCCACCGACGATTTCGCCGCGCCCATCGCCAACCGCCTGCTGGAGGCCTCCAACTCGGCCAAGCTGGGCGGATGGGTCAAGCAAGGCAGGAATGCGGTGTTCGTGGTGAAGATCCCGGCCAATGCCAGCAAGGAAGCCCTGGACGACGCGATCAGCGCAGCCTCCGGCCTGGCCGACGAAATGGAAGCCGAACTCTCGCCCGGCAAGGACGACCTCTGAATGAGGGTCTCCGGATGAGCTATCGCGAAGGCCGCTTCTGGCAACCCGACGTGACCGTGGCCACCGTGGTGGTCCGCGACGGGCGGCTGCTGATGGTGGAAGAGCGCGCCCACGGCAAGCTGGTGTTCAACCAGCCCGCCGGCCACCTGGAACCCGATGAAAGCCTGTCCGAAGCCGCTCTGCGCGAAACCCGCGAGGAAACCGGCTGGGAGGTGAAGCTGACCGCCTTCATCGGCGCCTATCAGTGGAAGACCATCAATCCGGATGGAAGCGACGGACGTCATTACCTGCGCTTCGCCTTCGCCGCCGAGCCGTTGGCGCATGACCCGACACGCGCGCTGGACGATGGCATCGTCCAGGCGTTGTGGATGACCCCGGCCGAATTGCAGGAACAGCAGGCACGTCATCGCAGCCCGTTGGTCTGGCAAGTGGTGCAGGACTACCTGGCCGGGCGTCGCTCCCCGCTTTCGATGCTGCAACAAGTGGCATGAGCGTGCAGGGACACAACCGGCCTCGCATCATCGTCGGCGTTTCCGGCGGCGTGGACTCGTCGGTGGCCGCGTTGCGCCTGTTCCAGGCCGGGGAAGCAGTCGCCGGCCTTTTCATGCAGAACTGGGCCGACGACGGCAGCGGCGATTGCCGCGCCGAGGACGACCGCCGCGATGCGGTCGCGGTCTGCGGGAAGCTGGGAATCCCCTTCCACTTCCGCGATTTTTCCACCGAATACTGGCAAGGCGTGTTCGCGCACTTCCTTGCTGAATATGCCGCCGGCCGCACGCCCAATCCGGATGTGCTGTGCAACCGTGAAGTGAAGTTCAAGCATTTCCTTGACGCGGCGCGCGAACTCGGCGCGGAGAAGATCGCCACCGGCCATTACGCGCGGATCGCGCATGACCGTGGCGCGGCGAAACTGTTGCGGGCGGTCGACCGCAACAAGGACCAGAGTTATTTCCTGCATCAACTGGGCCAGGAGCAGTTGTCGGCGACGTTGTTCCCCATAGGCGAACTGCAGAAATCGGACCTGCGCACGATTGCCAGGGAAGCCGGCTTGCCCACCCATGCAAAAAAGGATTCCACCGGAATCTGTTTCATTGGCGAACGCGATTTCCGCGAATTCCTGGGCCGCTACCTGCCGGCGAAAACCGGCGAGATGCGCGACCCGTCCGGGCATAAGATCGGCGAGCATCCGGGGGTTTTCTATTTCACCCTGGGCCAGCGCGAAGGGTTGCAGATCGGTGGCGTGCGCGGGCGGGCGGCGGCGCCGTGGTATGTCGTGGGCAAGGACGTGGCCAGCAACGTGCTGTACGTGGACCAGGACACCGCCAGCCCCTACCTGCACTCCACGACCCTGTGGTCGGAACGCGCGCACTGGGTGCAAGGCAGTCCGCCCGCCGACCGTTTCGAATGCACCGCGCAGACGCGTTATCGCCAGGCCGATGAACCTTGCTGTGTCGATGTCGCCGACGATGGCTCGTTGAAGGTGCATTTCCAGAATCCCCAGCGCGCAGTGACGCCGGGACAATCAGTCGTTCTTTATCAAGGCGATGAATGCCTGGGTGGCGCGGTCATCGCGCGCACCGATGCACCGCTGGAACAACAACTTGCGGAGCAGGCAGCGTGAGCAGACCCCTTCCCGAACGCGTCCTGGCCCTGGCCGGCCTGATCCAGGCCCTGGCCCAGGTCAGGCGCATCGCCGACACCGGGCAATCCGAGGCTTCGGTGGTGCAGACCGCGCTGGACAGCATTTTCCGCATCGACGCCGACACGCCTGAAGCAGTCTATGGCCGGGTGGTCGATCTTGCGCCGGGTTTGCGCCTGCTGCGCGATCATTTCAACAAACAGGCGAGCGGCGACGAAGGTCTGCCGCGCCTGGCCTTGTCGGTATTGCAGCTGGAGCGCCGTTTCGTCGGCGAACCGAATACGGTCGCGGCCGTCGCCGGCGGCATCGCCGAGATCGCTGCGCAGGCCGAAGCTTCCGGCAGCACGCATCCGGAAGTGTTGTCCGCGCTGGGTGGCCTGTATGCGGACACCATCAGCCACCTGCGCCCGCGGGTGATGGTGCAAGGCAATCCGCACTACCTGGGCCAGCCCGGCGTGGTCGCCGAGATCCGCGCGATCCTGCTGGCCGCGGTGCGCTCGGCGGTGCTGTGGCGGCAACTGGGTGGAAGTTTCTGGGACCTGGTCTTCTCGCGTCGGGCGATGGCCGATGCGGCCAGCGAGTGGTTGCGCTAACGCTGATGTGTAGGAGCGCCCCATGGGCGCGAGCTCTTCCTCATGTATCGGCAATCCGAAAGAAGAGCTCGCGCCCATGGGGCGCTCCTACGGTCAAAGAAAAACCCGGCGTTTGCCGGGTTTTCTTGTGGTCAGGCGGAAACCGTATCCGCCACGTCCTTGTAATCCCCGATCTGGTCGAAGTTCATGTAGCGGTAGATCTCCGCGCTGCCTGCTTCCAGCACGCCCATGTCGGCCATGTATTCGGCCTTGGTCGGGATGCGGCCCAGGCGCGAGCAGATCGCGGCGAGTTCCGCCGAGCCCAGGTACACGTTGGAGTTCTTGCCCAAGCGATTCGGGAAGTTGCGCGTGCTGGTCGAGAACACGGTCGCGCCTTCGCGCACCTGCGCCTGGTTGCCCATGCACAGCGAGCAGCCCGGCATTTCCATGCGCGCGCCAGCAGTGCCGAAGGTGCCGTAATGCCCTTCCTTGGTCAGCTCGGCGGCGTCCATCTTGGTCGGCGGCGCAACCCACAGCTTGGTCGGGATGTCACGCTTGCCTTCCAGCAACTTCGAGGCGGCACGGAAGTGGCCGATGTTGGTCATGCACGAACCGATGAACACTTCCTCGATCACCGCGCCGGCGACTTCCGACAACGTCTTCACGTCGTCCGGATCGTTCGGGCAGGCGACGATGGGTTCATGCACGTCGGCCAGGTCGATTTCGATGACCGCGGCGTATTCGGCGTCGGCGTCGCGTTCCAGCAATTGCGGGTTGGCCAGCCAGGCTTCCATCGCCTTGATCCGGCGGGTGATCGAACGCACGTCCTGGTAGCCCTCGGCGATCATCCACTTCAGCATCACGATATTGCTGTTGATGTATTCGATGATCGGCGCCTTGTCCAGGTGCACGGTGCAGCCGGCGGCGGAGCGTTCGGCCGAGGCGTCTGACAACTCGAACGCTTGCTCCACCTTCAGATTGGGCAGGCCTTCGATCTCGAGGATGCGGCCGGAGAAGATGTTCTTCTTGCCCTGCTTGGCTACGGTCAACAGACCGGCCTTGATCGCGTACAAGGGGATCGCGTTGACCAGATCGCGCAGGGTCACGCCCGGCTGCAGTTCACCCTTGAAGCGCACCAGCACCGACTCCGGCATGTCCAGCGGCATCACGCCGGTGGCGGCGGCGAACGCAACCAGGCCCGAACCGGCGGGGAAAGAAATACCAATCGGGAAACGCGTATGCGAATCGCCGCCGGTGCCGACGGTGTCGGGCAGCAGCATGCGGTTGAGCCAGCTGTGGATGATGCCGTCGCCCGGGCGCAACGGAATGCCGCCACGGGTGCTGATGAAGGCGGGAAGTTCGTGATGGGTCTTCACGTCCACCGACTTCGGATAGGCGGCGGTGTGGCAGAACGATTGCATCACCAGGTCGGCGCTGAAGCCCAGGCAGGCCAGGTCCTTCAACTCGTCGCGGGTCATCGGGCCGGTGGTGTCCTGCGAGCCCACCGAAGTCATCTTCGGTTCGCAATAGGTACCGGGACGCATACCCTTCCCTTCCGGCAGGCCGCAGGCGCGGCCGACCATCTTCTGCGCCAGGGTGAAACCCTTGCCGGTATCGGCAGGCACCTGCGGCAGGCGGAACAGGGTAGAAACCGGCAAGCCCAGCGCCTCGCGCGCCTTGGCGGTCAGGCCGCGGCCGATGATCAGCGGGATGCGGCCACCGGCGCGCACTTCGTCGAACAGGACTTCGGACTTGACCTGGAATTCGGCGATCACTACGCCGTTCTTCAACGCCTTGCCCTCGTACGGACGCAGTTCCACCACGTCGCCCATGTTCATCTGGGTCACGTCGAGTTCGATCGGCAACGCACCGGCGTCTTCCATGGTGTTGTAGAAGATCGGGGCGATCTTGCTGCCCAGGCACACGCCGCCGAAACGCTTGTTCGGAATGAAGGGAATGTCTTCGCCGGTGAACCACAACACCGAGTTGGTCGCCGACTTGCGGCTGGAGCCAGTGCCGACCACGTCGCCGACGTAGGCGACCAGGTTGCCTTTCTCTTTCAGGGATTCGATGAACTTGACCGGGCCGCGCTTGCCGTCTTCTTCCGGGGTGATGCCGTCGCGCTTGTTCTTCAGCATGGCCAGCGCGTGCAGCGGGATATCGGGGCGCGTGGTCGCGTCGGGCGCTGGCGACAGGTCGTCGGTATTGGTCTCGCCGGTGACCTTCAGCACGGTGACGGTCAGGCTTTGCGGCACTTCCGGGCGGCTGGTGAACCACTCGGCCTCGGCCCAGCTCTTCAGCACGCCTTGCGCATTCGCATTGCCGGCATCGGCCTTGTCCTTGACGTCATGGAAGGCGTCGAACATCAGCAGGGTCTTCTTCAACGCCTCGGCGGCGATGGTGCCGAGCTGCGCGTCGTCCAGCAGTTCCACCAGCGGATGGATGTTGTAGCCGCCGAGCATGGTGCCGAGCAGTTCGGTGGCGCGCTCGCGCGAAATCAGCGCGCACTGCTCGCTGCCGAAAGCGACAGCGGCCAGGTACGAGGCCTTCACTTTCGCCGCATCGTCCACGCCGGCCGGCACGCGATGGGTGATGAGATCGACCAGGAAGGATTCCTCGCCCGCGGGCGGCGCCTTCAGCAGTTCGATCACCTCGGCGGTCTGCTGCGCCGACAGCGGCAGCGGCGGAATTCCGAGCGCGGCGCGTTCGGCAACGTGTTGGCGGTAGGCTTGCAGCATCATGTTCTCCAGGGAGTTTCGTGTAAGCGGGTTTCAGGGCGTCTTTGGGACAACGACCTTCAAACCTTTGTAGTAATCGCGAAAAAAACCTTCATCGCGGGTGATGAGTCCGTCGCATTGCAGCAATGCATGCGCGCCGATCAGGAAATCGGCGACCACGCGCTCGCGCTTGCCGCCACGGGCGCGGAAGCGCTTGTTCATGTGTCCGGCGCGCATCGCGGCGGCTTCTTGTGTCGGCAGGTAGCGGATGCCGAGCGAAGTGAGCGTGTCCATCAGGCTGACCGAGGTGTCCAGCATCGCCTGCACTTCGGCGACCACGGCATCGCAGACCACCACGTCTTCGCGGGCCAATGCATCGCCGATACAGACTTCCGACGCTTCGGCGTACACCGGGTCGCCTATCAGGATGTCGAACAGCACCGAGGAATCGAGCGCGATCACTCCAGTGGGTCTCCCGGCGCACGGCCGCGGATGGCGCGCATGGCGTCGTCGGTGCTGGCCAGTCCATCGACCAGTTTGAACTTGCCGCGCACCTTGCGCAGTGCCTCGCTGACGTCCTTGCGCAGGATGATGCGGCCGCCATCCAGTTCCACCTTCAACGTGGTGCCCTTGGTCAGGCCCAGCGCGTCACGCACTGCCTTGGGCAGGGTGATCTGGCCACGTTCGGCAACGGTCGCTTCCATCGGCGCACTCCTCAGGTATGCATCAATAATACGTACTTTATCGCCCATACTCAAGCGCACATACCAGCCAAAACCAAGATAACACCTTGCTATCACACGACCTGTCCCCGGATTTGGGGATAATGAACAAAACGTCCGACGTGGTGAGCGCATCAGGCACCCCTATCAACCGGCCGCGATTTCCCCCCCAGCTATGGAGCCTCCCATGAGTGATTCCTTCGCCACCCGCACCTCCTTGCAGGTCAGCGGCAAGTCCTTTACCTACTTCAGCCTGCCCAAACTGGCGCAGCACTTCGATCCCGATGCCGGCCCGGGGCAGGCATTCGCCCACCTGCCCTATTGCATGAAGATCCTGCTTGAGAATCTGCTGCGTCACGAAGACGGCGGCATGACCGTGGGCAAGGACCATATCGAAGCGGTGGCGAAGTGGAACCCGGCCCGCGAACCGGATACCGAGATCGCCTTCATGCCCGCACGCGTGCTGCTGCAGGATTTCACCGGCGTGCCCTGCGTGGTCGACCTGGCGGCGATGCGCGATGCGGTCGCCCGGCTTGGCGGCAAGGCCAGCCAGATCAATCCGCAGATCCCTTCGGAGCTGGTCATCGACCACTCGGTGCAAGTCGATGTGTTCGGCCGCCCCGATGCGCTGGACCTCAACGGCAAGATCGAGTTCGATCGAAACAAGGAGCGCTACGGCTTCCTGCGATGGGGCCAGAAATCGTTCGGCAATTTCAAGGTGGTGCCGCCCAACACCGGCATCGTCCACCAGGTCAACCTGGAGAACCTGGCCCGGGTGGTGATGGAGCGCGAGGTCAACGGCGAACTGCTCGCCTTCCCGGACACCGTGTTCGGCACCGATTCGCACACCACCATGATCAATGGCATCGGCGTGCTGGGTTGGGGTGTGGGTGGCATCGAGGCCGAGGCCGCGATGCTCGGGCAGCCTTCGTCGATGCTGATTCCGCAGGTGGTCGGCTTCAAGCTGACCGGCAAGCTGCCGGAAGGCGCCACCGCCACGGACCTGGTGCTGACCGTCACCCAGATGCTGCGCAAGTTGGGTGTGGTCGGCAAGTTCGTCGAATTCTACGGCGAGGGTCTGCAGCATCTGCCACTGGCCGATCGCGCCACCATCGGCAACATGTCTCCGGAATACGGCGCCACCTGCGGCATCTTTCCGATCGATGCCGAGTCGCTGCGCTACCTGCGCCTGTCCGGCCGCAACGAGGAGCAGGTCGCGCTGGTCGAAGCATATGCCCGGGCCCAGGGCCTGTGGCATGAGCCCGGCCAGGCCGAGGCTGTCTATTCCGCCACCTTGCACCTGGACATGGGCGAAGTGCAGCCATCGCTGGCGGGCCCCAAGCGCCCGCAGGACCAGGTCCTGCTGGGCGACATGAAGGCCAACTTCCACGCCAACGTCGGCGCCATGACCCAGGGTCGCCAGGCGCGGACCGGTTGCGCGGTCGATGAGCTCAAGGCCGAAGGCGGCGCCCAGCCGCAGGCCGAGCATCTGGCGGCCAAGCCGATCTCGAAGATCCGCGTGCACGACCAGGACGCGGATCTCAAGGATGGTTCGGTGGTGATCGCCGCGATCACGTCTTGCACCAATACCTCCAACCCCGCGGTGATGATCGGTGCCGGGCTGCTGGCGCGCAATGCGGCGGCCAAGGGCCTGAAAGCGGCGCCGTGGGTCAAGACCTCGCTTGCCCCGGGCTCGCTGGTGGTGACCGACTACTTGAAGAAAGCTGGCCTGATGGACGAGCTGGAAAAGCTCGGTTTCTATCTGGTCGGCTATGGCTGCACCACCTGCATCGGCAACTCCGGCCCGCTGCCGGACGCGGTGTCCAAGGGCATCGCTGCCAACGACCTGGCCGTGGCCTCGGTGCTGTCGGGCAACCGCAATTTCGAAGGCCGCATCCACGCCGAAGTGAAAATGAACTACCTGACTTCGCCGCCGCTGGTCGTGGCCTACGCCATTGCCGGCACCATCGACATCGACCTGCTCACCGAGCCCCTGGGCAAGGACAGCGAGGGACGCCCGGTGTTCCTGCGCGATATCTGGCCGGGCAACCAGGAAATCGGCGACACCATCGCCCGCACGATCAGCCCCGGCATGTTCAAGCAGAACTACGCCGACGTGTTCAAGGGCGACAGCCGCTGGAATGCGATCGCCTCGCCTGATGGCGAGCTGTATGCATGGGACGCCGCTTCCACCTACATCAAGAACCCGCCCTACTTCGACGGCATGACCATGCAGGTCGGCAGCATCGACGACGTGCATGGCGCGCGCGCGCTCGGCCTGTTCGGCGACTCCATCACCACCGACCACATCTCGCCGGCCGGCAACATCAAGAAGGACTCGCCGGCGGGCCGTTTCCTGCAGGAACGCGGCGTGCAGCCAGCCGACTTCAACAGCTACGGTTCGCGCCGTGGCAACGATGACGTGATGGTTCGCGGCACCTTCGCCAACATCCGCATCAAGAACCTGATGCTGGGTGGCGAGGAAGGTGGAAATACCCTGTATTTCAGCGATTCGAACGCGGTTGGCGAGAAGCTGTCGATCTACGATGCCGCCATGAAGTACAAGGCCGATGGCGTGCCGCTGGTGGTGCTGGCCGGCAAGGAATACGGCACTGGTTCCTCGCGCGACTGGGCGGCCAAGGGCACCATTCTGCTGGGAGTGAAGGCGGTGGTGGCGGAAAGCTTCGAACGCATCCACCGTTCCAACCTGGTTGGCATGGGCGTGCTGCCGCTGCAGTTCAAGCAAGGCGAAAACGCGCAGACCCTAGGCCTGGATGGTTCCGAAACCTTCGACATCACCGGCCTGCGGGATGGCGCCAGCAAGCAGGCCACGGTTACCGCGACACGCAAGGATGGCAGCGCGTTGAAGTTCGAGGCCAAGGTGCTGTTGCTCACGCCGAAGGAAGTGGAATATTTCCGCAATGGCGGCCTGTTGCACTACGTGCTGCGACAGTTGGCGGGGAAAAAAGCCGCGTAACTGCGGCCATGAAGGGGTATCGGATCCGGCGTCCCTCGCCTGCATGGGGGATGCCGGGTTCCAGGGCGGACGATAACGGCATCTCCCGTGCGGAATGCATGGCCGCCGACCGCATCGCCCGGCGTTGTCGTTATCGAACCAGAGCATTCGGCACATGGTTGCAGGGATGCAGTCGCTTCGATCCTCCCTTCCTGGAGACCGGCACATGCAACGACTGGCACACGCAGCGAGCATCGTTTCCCTGTGGCTGCTGGCATGCGCCTGCCTGCCGGCGCATGCGGTTGAAATCAACGACATGAAGGATTTCGCCGATCTCCATGGTCGTTACGCACCCGCCGGAGACTGCAAGCGCCAGCCGCAAATCGTCGTCGATGCCGGAGGCATGACCTTCGAGGTCGCTGGAGCCAGGGCGCGGGTCACCAACCCGGAATTCGCGGCCAGTTATTTCGGTGGCGCCAGCGACAACTACGAAGGTATCAGCAGGGTGTTCTTCCCATTCCGCAACAATCCGGACGGATACCCGATCATCATGATGTTCAATGCCGACGAGAAGAAAGGCATCCTGACCATCGACGGTCACGACGAAGGCTGGAAAGGCGGTCCGCCGTTTACCCCGCGCAACAAGGCCCTGGCGGCGGGATCGCCCTACTCCAGATGCAAGTGAGTGGGTGCGCGGAACTGGCGGTTCGGAGCCCGTCGGATCAGAGCATGGGTTCCCACTGCGCGTAGTACACGCGCCACTCCCCTGCTTCGATGCGCCAGCCGCTGGTGATGGAATAAGTGCGGGCGCTGTCGGGCAGGAAGCGTCCATTGCCACCCGCCAGGATCGCATCGAATCGCACGCTGGCCTGGTCGCCTTGCATCTGGATCTGCAGTGGACCGGTGGTGACGACCAGATTGGATTTCGCGAGTGCCTGCATTCGCAATAGATTGTGCATTGCAGCACGATCCATGCCTTCATTGCCGGCGAAATCGCTGGTGACGCCCTTCATGAAATCCCCCATCCTGCCTTCGCCGGCGGCCGACTGCATTTCCTGCAGCTGCGTGCGCAATGCCGCTTCCGTCGAATCGCGATGGCAGCCTGACAGGGCCATCAGGGCACAAAGAATCAGGCCTGCCCCAAGTCCTTTCCATCCGGCCCGACAGTTCATCCGCAATGGCTTCGTGTTTTCCATCCGGGGCGGTATGCTCGCATGGTGGAACCCCACAGCCGCCATCCGCTTCCGCGCGTGGCGCATCCAAACCAAAGGCCCTGGGGAGGGAGTAGAAGATGAGTCAGGATCGTCCATGGTTCAAGAATTATCCGCAAGGCGTGCCGCGTGAAATAGATCTGGACGAGTACCGGTCCATCGTCTCGGTGTTCGATGCCGCAGTCGCCAATTTCAATGATCGTCCTGCGTTCTCCAACTTCGGCAAAACCCTGACCTATAGTGAAGTGGAAGTGCTCAGCCGCCATTTCGCGGCTTACCTGCTGGGCGAATTGAAGCTGAAGAAGGGCGATCGCGTCGCGATCATGGCGCCCAATTGCCTGCAGTACCCCATCGCCATCTTCGGCATCCTGCGCGCCGGGTTGACCGTGGTTAACGTCAATCCCATGTACACCGCGCGCGAACTCAAGCACCAGTTGATCGATTCTGGCGCCAGCGCAATGGTGGTGGTGGACAACTTCGGCCACACCGTGCAGGAGGTGGTGGCGGAGACGCCGCTGAAGCAGGTCGTCACTACCGGACTGGGCGACCTGGTCGGTTTTCCCAAGGGTGCGATCGTCAACTTCGTTCTGAAGTACGTGAAGAAGCTGGTTCCCGATTACGACATCCCCGGAGCGATCCGTTTCAAGGACGCGCTGACCCTCGGACGCATGCACCAGCTTCCCGAAATCGACATCGACAGCGAAGACATCGCGTTCCTGCAGTACACCGGAGGCACCACCGGCGTGGCCAAGGGCGCCATGCTGACCCATCGCAACCTGGTCGCGAACATGCAGCAGGCTTCGGTATGGATCGGTGGCAGCGCGGTAGTCGGACAGGAACTCATCGTCACTGCGCTGCCGCTTTACCACATCTTCGCGCTGACCGCGAATTGCCTGGTCTTCATGAAATTCGGCGCCGAGAATTACCTCATCACCAATCCCCGCGACATGCCGGGTTTCGTCAAGGAGCTCAGCAAGATACCGTTCACCGCCATTACCGGCGTCAATACCCTGTTCAATGGGTTATTGAACACGCCCGGCTTCGACCAGATTGATTTCAGCCACCTCAAGATGACCCTGGGCGGCGGCATGGCGGTGCAACGCGCCGTAGCGGAAAAATGGAAGAAAGCCACAGGCGTGACCCTGGTCGAGGCCTATGGCCTGACCGAGACCTCGCCAGCGGCGTGCATCAATCCTCCCGACCTGAAGGACTACAACGGATCGATCGGCTTGC
Source organism: Pseudoxanthomonas sp. (assembly GCA_041919795.1). GTDB lineage: Bacteria > Pseudomonadota > Gammaproteobacteria > Xanthomonadales > Xanthomonadaceae > Pseudoxanthomonas_A. Next base: position 74,261 of record JAYRTC010000014.1, read on the forward strand.
CGATTCCCTCCACCGATGTCTGCCTGAAGGACGATGACGGCAACATGGTCACGGTACTCGGCGAAGTCGGCGAGCTATGCGTCAAGGGCCCGCAAGTCATGAAAGGTTACTGGCAGCGCCCGGAGGAAACCGCGAACGTGATCGATGCCGAGGGCTGGCTGCACACCGGCGACATGGCCAAGATGGATGCGGAAGGTTTCTTCTACATCGTGGATCGCAAAAAGGACATGATCCTGGTTTCCGGTTTCAATGTGTATCCCAATGAAGTCGAGGATGTGATCGCGGGCATGGAGGGCGTGCTCGAAGTGGCTGCGATCGGTGTGCCGGATGAGAAGTCCGGCGAGGCGGTCAAGGTGTTCATCGTCAAGAAGGACCCATCGCTCACCGCCGAGCAGGTCAAGGCCTATTGCCGCGAAAACATGACCGGCTACAAGCAACCAAGGCTCGTGGAATTCCGTACCGAACTTCCAAAGACCAACGTGGGCAAGATACTGCGCAAGGAACTGCGCGACCCGCCCCCCGCCCCCAGCGCCTGAACATGCTTGCGAAAGGCTGGCTCTCGCCGGCCTTTTTTATGGCTCTCACCTGTTGGAGCGCCCCCTGGGCGCGAGCTCTTTTTTTTTCGATGGCATCACGAAGAGCTCACGCCCAGGGGGAGCTCCTGCAGACAGCTTGTGCAGCCGAGAGGATCAATCGTGTTTTATGACCTGCGTCACATTTAACCGGCAAGTATTGGATTGGCAGGCCTTTCAAACGGGTCTCAGACCGTCTGCAAGGCTTTTTAATCCACCGTTCAGGTGTAGCATCCGGTCGAACCAAGCCCCAGTCCCGCCAGCCCCGCACCCGCCATATAACGCTAACCACCCGTCGAGGATCCGAAAATGAGCAATGTCGAGAAACTGCAGCGTAGCCGCAACTATCCCACCATCCGCGCCGAATCCTCACCGGCTGGCGACAGCCACTGGCTGTACATGCACGACAATATCGGCAATGGCATGCGCCCGTGTTTCCGCAACGATCTGCTGGACGACATGTGGAGTTTCACTTCCTCGATCATCAAGCGCGACAGCGAACGTCGCCCCGGCCAATTGCGCCACTTCGTGCTGGCCTCCGCGGCTTCGGCATTCAACCTGGGCGGAGACCTGGAATTGTTCTCGCAGCTGATCCGCGCCAACAATCGCGAGCACTTGCTTGCTTACGCGCGCCGTTGCATCGATGGCGTCTATGGATTGCATACCGGACTGGGCGGCGACGTGCGCACGATCGCGCTGGTCCAGGGCGACGCCCTGGGTGGCGGCCTTGAAATGGCCCTGGCCTGTCACACCATCGTGGCCGAGGAAGGCGTCGGCATGGGCTTGCCGGAAGTGCTGTTCGGACTGTTCCCGGGAATGGGCGCCTACTCTTTCCTGTGCAAGCGCGTTTCGCCGCAATTGGCCGAGAAGATCATCCTGGACGGAAACATCTACACCAGCGATGAGATGTACAAGATGGGCGTGGTCGATGTGCTGGTTCCCAAGGGACAGGGCGAAATCGCGGTCCAGGAACTGATCCGCCAGCAGCAGCGCGCGCCACATGCGCATCTGGCCATGAATTCCGTCCGAAACCTCGCCCAGCGTGTCGGTTACGACGAATTGATGGGCATTACCGAAGTGTGGGTGGATACGGCACTGGCACTGGGCGACAAGTCGTTGCGCATGATGGAGCGCATCGTGCGTGCGCAGGAAAGGCGGCTGACGAACGTGGCCTGATTGGCGCGTATTCCGATCGAAACGGGGACGGAGAAACCAGCCAACTCGTAGTCAGTTCTGCTCGCCCTTGTCGAGCGAGCCATGCTTGTTGCGCGCCCGCGCTTCAAGCGCGGCGCGCCCATGGCTCAGGTGCGCATTGAGAATAGCCAGCCGCTGGCGCCACTCCTTGGACATATCCGGATCCGCCAGTCGCATCATCTCGCCACTGGCAGCCGCGAGTTTCACCAATCCCAGGTTGCTGGCCACGCCCTTCAGCGCATGCGCATGTTCGCGCATGTGTCCGCCATTGCCCTGTTCCATGGCATGCGCCATCGCGCCAAGACAGCCATCGGCATCGTTGAGGCACTGGATGATGAATTCGCGCTCGAAGCTCTCTCCCATGCCCAGGGCGCTGAGTTCATTGAGCACGCCCGGGTCCAGAACGTCGTCGGAAACAGCAGCCTGCGGCCTTTCAACTGGAACAGGTGCGGTAACGCGGCCGTTGTTGGCGATTTCGGCCAACAGATCCAGCAATTTCGTGGCCGCGATGGGCTTGGCGAGGAACGCCCGTGCGCCTGCCTGCTCGCAACGCGTGATCGCGTCGGGGGTGACATCGGCGCTCAGCACCAGGACGGGAGTGCGTCGTCCACCACCCGCTTCCATGATGCGCATCTGTTTCAGCAGGTCGAGCCCGCTGATGCCTGGCATGTGCAGGTCGACGATGACGGTGTCGTAGTCGGCGATTTCCAGTGCATCCAGCACTTCTTCGCCGCCATTGACGCAGACCACGCGATGCCCTGCTTTCTGCAGCAGGCGCTGCACCACCATGCGATTGGCTTCATGGTCGTCGGCGACCAGTATCTGCAGGCTGCGCACGCGGGCGCGATGACGCAGGAACGGATCCGAGAAAGCGATGATGTTTTCGGCGCCATGCGGATTCTGGTCCTCGATCCAGACCGGCACCACCGGAACAGGCACGGTATTGGCTGCATCGAAGGGGATATCCACCCAGAAGCTGCTGCCGCGTTGCTCGGCACTCTCGAAACCGATGCTGCCGCCCATGGTTTCAGCCAGCGCCTTGGCGATGGTGGTGCCCAGGCCGGTACCCCCATAGCGTCGCGACAGACTGACATCCGCCTGCTCGAATGCCTCGAACAGCCGTGCCTGCATGCTGACAGGGATACCGATGCCGGTGTCGGTGACGGTAAAGCGCAGACCGACCTTGCCGCCTGCCGCGGTGGATGTCTTCACCTCGAGACGCACGTTGCCGACGTCGGTGAACTTGACCGCATTGCCTGCCAGGTTCAGCAGGATCTGGCGCAGGTGACGGCTATCGCCACGAATCTTGTCCGGCACGTCCGCGGCGATCTTGACCTCGTAACTCAATTTCTTGGCGCGGGCCTGCGGCAACAGGATCATGCCGACGTTCTCGATCAGCTCGCGCGGAGAGAACTCGACGACATCGAGCTTTAGCTTGCCCGCTTCAATCGCGGAAATGTCCAGCACGTCCTCGACCAACGCCAGCATGCTGCGGGTCGAGGCCTGGATGGTGGACAGGCACTCGCGTTGCTCGCTATCGAGCCTGGTGGTCGCCAGCAACTCCGACATGCCCGACAGGCCATTCAACGGAGTGCGGAATTCATGGCTCATGTTGGCCAGGAAGCGGCTCTTCGCCTCGTTGGCGCGATGCGCTTCCTGCGTGGCCCGGGTCAACTGCCGCAACAGGCCGGACAGGTACATGGGCACGGCAATCAGTCCCACCAGCAGGCCGATGCCCAGGCTGAGATTGTTTTCCCAATACGTATTGGTAAACAGCACCACGGCAAAACCAATCGCCGCCATGCTCACAGCGCCAGCCAGGAAACGGTTGCCATAACGCAGGCCATTGCCGACCGTCACCCACATCATGATCACGTACAGCCATGACAGTGGTTCGCCCATCAGGGCCATGGCCATGGACATCAGTCCGTAGTCGGCGATCATGCCGATGATCCGGCGCACGTTCGATCTGCCCGGTGCGTACAGAATCCAGCAGAACAACACCGAACCGATGGATACGCCGATGCTGCTCATGGCCAGGGCAGTCTGCGACACGTCCGGCGCAACCCCGCCGAGCGCGGCACCGAGCAGCAGGTAGGCCATGACCCCGACGAAGATCATCAGCCGCACCAAGGCTTGGCCGTGCTCGCTGTCAGGGCGGTTGGACAACCGCATCCGCAGCCATGTCGACAGGGCCTTCATGGCCTATTGCATGCCCGGACGGACATGGACGGTCGAGTATTGCGCGCAGATCTCATCAAGACGCGTACGCCCGCGGCCCAGCGCATCGACACAGGCCGGGTCGAACAGGCGACCGCGCTGCGCATACAGGTAGGCCAGCGCAGCGTCCATGTCCCAGGCCTTCTTGTAGGGACGTGGGGAAATGAGCGCATCGAATACGTCCGCAACCGCCACTATCCTTGCTTCCAACGGGATGGCATCGCCCTTCAGGCCATCGGGATAGCCGCTGCCGTCATAACGCTCGTGATGGCGCAGGGCGATGATCGCGCCAGCCTGGATGAACCGGTTGTGGCTGCCGCTGAGCAATTCGTGGCCGATGCGGGGATGACGGCGCATGACTTCGGTTTCTTCCTCGGTCAGCGGACCGGGCTTCATCAGCACCGAATCGGGAATGGCGATCTTGCCCATGTCGTGCAGCGGCGCGGCCATTTCGATGGCGCGCACTTCGTCTTCGGGCAGGCCAAGCTGTTCGGCGATCAGGCCGGCGACGTGGGCCATGCGTTCCAGGTAGGCGCTGGTGCCGCTATCGCGGTATTCGATGGCGCGGGCCAGGCGCGACAGGGTCTCGCGTTCGCGCTCTTCCACTTCGTGCATGCTCGACAGCAGGCGCTGCTCCAGCGACATCGCGCGCTGCTTGATGTTCTCGCTTTGCTGGCGGAGCTGCAGCAGGTTGCGGCAGCGGGCGCGCAATTCGCGCGGGCGCACCGGCTTGACCAGGAAATCGATCACGCCCGCTTCCAGCGCGGCCTGGCGGATCGGCTCGTCGCCGACCACGGTGATCAGGATGATCGGGATGTCGCGGTGCATCGGCAGGCGCCGGAACCGGCGCGCGAATTCGAGTCCATCCATGCCCGGCATGCGGTAATCAAGCAGCAACAGGTCGGTATGGTTGGCTTCGCACCAGGTCAGTGCCGCCGCCGGGTCTCCGAAGTCGTGTACGGACAATTCGGAGGCAATATCCTCGATCACATGCCGCAGCATCGTGCGCGCAGAAGTCTGATCGTCGACGATGACGATATCCAATTCGCTTCCCACCCCATTGGGCCACGTGGCGTGGCTTCCCGATGAGGATACCCCGGAGTAGACCCTGCTGGCATCTAGCATTACCGATCTCCCTGGCAGATTCGCCCGGGGCGAATCTGCCGAATGCACTGGTTCCGATGGTCGGCCTGTATCAATCGCAAGAGCCCGGGAGGAGATTGGTTCATCTGGCCCGGACGCCCCGCTTTGCCAGGAATTGACGCAGAAACCGTGCCATCGCGGCAGGACGTATGCCTGCCGGCAAATAGTGACCTGAATCGCGTTATACACGGCTATCCGGGGATCAGGCCACCCGATCCGGCGTGACTTGGCCGTGCAATCGGCTCCACGTACGGGCACAACCTGCCCCCATGCGTCACCTATTGAAATGAGCTCTCAGCTCGTGCTTTCCGGGCGCATGTAGGGGAACAGCAGCACATCCCGGATCGAATCGGACCCAGTCAGCAGCATTACCAGCCGGTCGATGCCGATTCCCAACCCGCCCGTGGGCGCCAGGCCGACCTCGAGCGCGCGGATGTAGTCGGCGTCGAAGTGCATGGCCTCGTCGTCGCCACCTTCCTTGGCCTCGACCTGGGCCTGGAAACGGGCCGCCTGGTCTTCCGGGTCGTTGAGTTCGGAAAAGCCGTTGGCCAGTTCCTTGCCGTTGATGAAGAGCTCGAAACGGTCGGTGTAGCCCGGCTGGTCGTCGTTGGCGCGGGCCAGCGGCGAAACCTCGACCGGATGGTCGGTGATGAAGGTGGGCTGGATCAGGGTGTGCTCCACCGTCTTCTCGAAGATCTCCAGCAGCAACTTGCCCCAGCCGTAACCAGGCTTGACGTGGATCTTCAGGCGCTCGCAATGGCGCGCCAGGGCATCGCGGTCGGTGCAGTCGGCGGCGCTGATTTCCGGGTTGTGGTGGCGCACGGCTTCATCCATGCGCCAGCGCCGGAAAGCCGGATCGAGATCGATCTGCTCGCCCTCCCACGACACCTGGCCGGTAGCCAGCACTTCATGGGCCACGTCGCGGATCACGCTTTCGGTAAGGTCCATGATCTCGTTGTAGGTGGCATAGGCCTCGTACAACTCCAGCATGGTGAACTCCGGGTTGTGGCGGGTGCTCACGCCCTCGTTGCGGAAGTTGCGGTTGATCTCGTAGACGCGCTCCAGGCCGCCGACGACCAGGCGCTTCAGGTACAACTCGGGGGCAACGCGCAGGTACAGGTCCAGGTCCAGCGCGTTGTGATGGGTAGTGAACGGCTTGGCCGCGGCGCCGCCGGGGATGTAATGCATCATCGGCGTCTCCACTTCCAGGAAACGCCGCGTGTCCAGCCACTCGCGCATGGCGCGGATGATCCGGGAGCGCTTGATGAAGACCTCGCGCGCTTCCGGGGTGACGATCAGGTCCACGTAGCGCTGGCGGTAGCGCTGCTCCACGTCGGTCAGGCCGTGCCACTTGTCGGGCAGCGGCCGCAGCGATTTGGTCAACAGACGCAGACTGGAAACCTTGACCGACAATTCACCGGTGCGGGTGCGGGTCAAGCCACCCTCGACGCCGACGATGTCGCCGATGTCCCAGCCCTTGAAGGCGTCGTACACCTCGCCCAGGGCATTGGTCTGCAGGAACAATTGCAGGCGTCCGGATTCGTCCTGGATCTGGGCGAAGCTGGCCTTGCCCATGACCCGCTTGGCCATCAGTCGCCCGGCGACTTTGACCTCGCGCTGCGCTGCTTCCAGCGCTTCGGCAGGCCACAGTTCCGGATCCTCGTACTGGGCCTGCAGGTCGCCGGCATAGTCGTTGCGGCGGAAGTCGTTGGGGAATGCGATGCCCTGCCCGCGCAAGGCCGTGAGTTTGGCGCGGCGCTCGGCGATGAGGCTGTTTTCGTCGACGGGAAGCGGTGCGGGAGTCTGCTCGGTCATGGCGGTTCTGTTGTAGAGCCGAGCTTGCTCGGCTGAGGGGTTGCGGAAGAACAGCAGCGGAGCAAGCTCCGCTCTACGGCAGGTCAGGCGTCGCTGCGTTTGGAGCCAGCTTCCAGCCCCGACTTCAGGCTGGCTTCGACGAATTCGTCCAGGTCGCCATCGAGCACCTTCTGCGTGTCGGTGCGTTCGATGCCGGTGCGCAGGTCCTTGATCCGGCTCTGGTCCAGCACGTAGTTGCGGATCTGGCTGCCCCAGCCGATATCGGACTTGGTCGCCTCGACCGCGTCGCGTTCGGCATTGCGCTTCTGGATTTCCAGCTCGTACAACTTGGCCGCCAGCATCTTCATCGCGTTGTCGCGGTTCTGGTGCTGGCTGCGCCCGGTCTGGCAGGCGACGACTATCCCGGTCGGCACGTGGGTGATGCGCACCGCCGACTCGGTCTTGTTGACGTGCTGGCCGCCGGCGCCGGAAGAGCGATACACGTCGGTCTTCAGGTCGGCTGGATTGATCTCGATATCGATGTTGTCGTCGACTTCCGGCGAAACGAATACCGAGGTGAAGCTGGTATGGCGGCGGTTGTCGGAATCGAACGGCGATTTGCGCACCAGCCGGTGCACGCCGGTCTCGGTCTTGAGCCAGCCGTAGGCGAAATCACCTTCGACCCGGATCGTGGCGGACTTGATGCCGGCGACATCGCCGCCACTGGCTTCCATCAGTTCGGTCTTCCAGCCACGCGATTCGCACCAGCGCAGGTACATGCGCAGCAGCATTTCCGCCCAGTCCTGGGCCTCGGTGCCGCCGGCGCCGGCCTGGATGTCGACGAAGGCGTTGCAGGCATCCATCTTGCCGGAGAACATGCGCTGGAACTCCAGCTTCTCCACGTGCGCCGAATAACGGTCGACGTCGGCGACCACCGCCAGCGCGGTTTCCTCGTCGTTCTCGCTCTCGGCCAGTTCAAGCAGTTCGCCGGCTTCGCCCAGCCCGTCCTGCAGGCTGGCGATACCGCCTACGGTCTTGTCGAGGAAGGATTTCTCGCGGCCCAGGGTCTGGGCGTATTCGGCGTTGTTCCAGATGTCCGGGTTTTCAAGTTCCCGGTTTACTTCTTCCAGGCGCTCGCGCTTGGTGTCGTAGTCAAAGATACCCCCGAAGCGAAAGCAGCCGTTCCTGGAGATCGGCGATGCGCTGGCGGATGGGGTTGAGTTCGATCATGGCGGGAGAATACGAATGAAAACAGCCGTGAATTCTATCAGGATGCCGCGTCCGGCTGGCTGGATGGCCCGGCTGGCGCGCCACCCACCCTGTCCCGCAGGCCGGCACGGTAGCGGCGGCTGCACGGCAACGTGGTGCGATCGCGCAGGTGCAGGCGCGCATCGCCGGTGTCCAGCGGCTCGATCGAGGCGATCAGGTCCAGGTTGACGATATAGCTGCGGTGGATGCGGGCGAAGCGCGCCGGATCCAGCCGGGCCTCGAAGATCCCCAAGGTACTGCGCAGCGGATAGTCGTGCCCGCGTACGCGCAGGTTGACGTAGTTGCCCGAGGCCTGCGCCCACTCGACATCCGCCGTGGCCACCAGGAATTCGCGCCCCAGCTTCCTGACCAGGAAGCGCGTGGGGCGCTCCAGCGATTCCACGGGCACGCCTTCGTCCGGGGCGTCGAGCAGGTGGACTTCGCCCTTGATGCGGCGACCGAACCAGCTGACGGTATGGGCCAGGGTGACGATGAGGGCGAAAGTGCGCACATCCTTCAAGTATTCGTACACCCATTGGGCGGGCCAGTCGCCGAACTCGTAATGCCCGCCATTCAGCGCATAAAGCAATTTCCGCAGCAGCACCATGCCGCTGACATGCAACAGGCACCAAACAACGCTGCCCAGCGCGTACCAGGGTAATCGGCGCCGCCAGGTGTCGGCATGCAGTGGCCATCGATCGCAAGCCCACAGCAACATGGGCAGCAGCGCCAGCGACACGGCGATGCTGGTCAACTGCCAAGTCAACGGCTGCCAGAATTGCGCCGGCAAACCATTGCGACGGGCGTCCATCCAGTCGGTAAGGCTGTTGCCTATCGCCGCGGCCAGAAAGGCCAGAATCCATGCGCCGGCGACCCATCCGCTTTGCCTGGCCCCGGTTTCGGAATTGTGCTGCTGCCCAGCCCCTGGAGTTTCATTCATCCGCCGCATTCTAATGAAACCATCCGCGATTCCCATCGCATTTCGTCACCACCAGCCAGCGGCTCGTCACTGCATGGCAGCGATCCGACCCTTTGCGCTGGGTGCCGAGGCCACAGGCTCCGATGCTGGCCGCCTGCTTCCATCCCGGGAATGGCCATGCAACGCCGCCACGATATCGATGCCCTGCGCGTGATCGCCTTCGGCCTATTGATCCTCTATCACGTCGGCATGGTCTACGTGGCCGACTGGGGCTACCACATCAAAAGCGGCTACCAGGCCGAATGGCTGCAATGGCCGATGATCGCCCTCAACCGCTGGCGGATGCCGTTGTTGTTCATGATCTCCGGTATCGCCATCGGCCTGTCCCGGCCGGAGCATGCGCCGGGACGGTTCGCACTGCTGCGCAGCTGGCGGCTGCTGTTGCCGTTGGTATTCGGCATGCTCGCCATCGTGCCAGTCCAGGCTTATTGCGAAGGCGTCGCCAACGGGCACGTGACGCCTGGGTTCGGCGCGTTCCTGCTGCGCTACTGGCAGGTGCAGCCGTGGCCGGAAGGCAGCTTTTCCGGTTGGGAGCACGGCATCACCTGGAACCACCTCTGGTATCTGGCCTATCTGTGGGTTTACACGATGCTGCTTGCGGCCCTGATCGCGCTGTTGCCGCATAGGCTGGCGAGCCAGTGGCGGTTGGCATTCCATCGTTCATGGCAACGCTGGCTGCTGGTACTGTTGTCGATTGCCTGGCTGGCGATGTGCCTGCTGGTCCTGAAGCCACGATTCCCCGAGACCCACGCATTGTTCGGCGACTGGACCGTGCACGCGGAATCATTGCCACTGTTCCTGTTCGGCTATGCGGTCGCCAACCGGCAGGAGTTCTGGCAGCGGATCGAAGGCTGGCGCTGGCTCACGCTGTTGATCGCGCTTGCCTGCCTTTCGCTGGAGCTTGGCCTGCGTGCAGCCGGCAGATATTTATCCTTGGACGATATCCCGACAGCCTTGCAGCATGTCCCATGGGCTGCAATCGAACGCCTAGCCCGCGCGGCCTACACCTGGACGGCATTGCTGGCGATCTTCGGCTGGGGGCGGGTCTTGTTGAATCGACCGTTCCGCTGGCTGCCGTATGCCACCGAAGCCGTGTACCCGTGGTACATCCTGCATCAGAGCCTGATCGTGCCGATAGCGTTCTGGTTGGTTCCACTACACCTGGGTCCGGCATGGGAGCCACTGCTTGTGGTAGTAGGCACGGTGGCCGGTTGCCTGCTGCTGCATGAATTCGTTATCCGCAAAACCAACTTGCTGCGACCGTTGTTCGGCCTCAAACCGCGCCCGCGTGTATCGCCGCTTCGCGATGTTCAACAATCAGCTGGATAGCCTGGCCGCCGCGATAGTCGTCGGGCACCAGCCGATAAGCCAGGCGCAGGCGCGATTCGGGTTCCTGATCGTGCCAGCCGTTGAAATGGATGGCGTTGAGCGTTTCGCGGCGGCCTTCGACGCGCAGGACCAGCTTGAGGTGGCGTTCGCCGACCACGCGCCAGTCGACCAGCTCGAACTCGCCGTCGAATAGCGGCTCGCCGAAGCCCTGGCCCCAGGGACCACCGCTGCGCAGGGCCTCGGCGTTGGCGGCGATGAACTCGTCCGCCGCCAGTTCGCCATCACTGAGCAGTTCGGCATGCAGCATGGCGGGCTCCATCATCGCCTCGGCCTGCTTGCAAAACGCCTCATGGAAGCGCGCGAACTCGCTTTCATCCAGACTCAGGCCCGCCGCCATCGCGTGCCCGCCGAATTTCCCGATCAGCCCCGGGTGCGTTGCATCCACGCCGGCCAGCGCATCGCGGATGTGGAACCCGGGAATGGAACGGGCCGAGCCACGCAGACTGTTGCTGCCCGGTTCGGACGGCGCGAATGCGATCACCGGCCGATGCAGCTTTTCCTTCATCTTCGAGGCCACCAGGCCGACCACGCCGGGATGCCATTCCGGGTCGAACAGGCACAACGCGATTGGCGCCTGCGCTTCGCTGTCGCCGAGTTTCGCCAGCGCGGCTTCGGCTTCATCGACCATCTGCTGCTGCACGCCACGGCGCTCGGCATTGATGCCGTTCAATATCTGCGCAAGTTCCCCCGCTTGTGTGGCGTCATCGCTGAGCAGGCATTCGATGCCGATGGCCATGTCTTCCAGGCGACCGGCGGCATTGAGGCGGGGGCCGATGGCGAAGCCGATATCCGCCGCAGTCAGTCGGGTAGCCTCGCGGCCCGACACCTCGATCAATGCGCGCAATCCCGCGCAGCCCTGCCCTGCGCGCAGTCGCCGCAAACCCGCGCCGACCAGGGCGCGGTTGTTGCTGTCCAGCGGCACAAGGTCGGCAATGGTTCCCACTGCGACCAGGTCCAGCAGACTGGAAAGGTCGGGCTCGCCATGGACGATAATTCCGTCATCGCGCAGCTTCTTCCGCAACGCCAACAGCACGTAGAACATCACGCCCACGCCCGCCAGCATCTTGCTGGGGAAGGCATCGCCGCGCTGGTTGGGATTGACGATGGCATCGGCCGCCGGCAACTGTTCGCCAGGCAGATGGTGGTCGGTCACCAGCACCTGCCAACCCAATGCCTTCGCCGCGGCGATGCCGGCGTGGCAGGCGATGCCGTGGTCCACAGTGACCAGCAGGTCGGGCCGCAACCCGGCAAGCTCTGCGACCAATCCCGGCGACAGCCCATAGCCATGAACCATGCGATTCGGCACCGCAGGCGTCACCCGGGTCGCACCCAGCATGCGCAGTCCACGCACGCCCACCGCGCAGGCGGTGGCGCCATCGCAGTCGAAATCGCCGACCACGACGATGTGTCGGTTATCGGCGATGGCGTCGGCAAGCAAGACGCACGCCTCGGCCAGTCCACAGAGTGAATCGGGCGGCAGCAATTGCGCGAGCCTGGGTTGCGCCTGGGCGATGCCGGTGGCGCCGCGTCCTGCGTAAATTCGCCGCAACAACGGCGATATAGAATCGGGCCAGTTTCCTGCCGCATCGACCTGACGTCGACGGATCCTTGGGCCTGGGGTTATCGGGCCTGAAGCCATTGGGCCTGGGATCATGCGTCCAGCTTCGGCAGCGGTTTGCGCCAGAAGCGCCAGCGCTGTTCCCGACGCAGGTGGAAGATCGCGCCATCCTCGAAATCCAGGCTCAGCGATTGCAGTTCGCGCTTGCGCACCGCTTCCAACAGCGGTTGCACGGCATCCCGGGCCAGCATGCCCAGGTCGCGCAGGTGGCGAAGATCGACCAGCGCATCCACTTCTTCCGACTCGGCCGTTTCATTCGATACGCCTGCCGCACTGGCCAACGACCGCAGCAGGATGTCATTGCCCTTGACCTGCCGGTAACGCGTGCGTACGAAATCCGGCAGCGCGCCAGCGCCCCAGAACCACAGCGAGTTCACCGCGGGCTTGCCCAGCGAGGCGCGCACCGAGTTCCAGGGATGGTTGTGCAGGACGACTTGCGCCTCGGTGAGCAAGGCGCGCCAGCGCCGTCCCAGGTCGCCTTCGGGCAGATGCGCGAACAGGTCTTCGCCCAGCACCTCGTCCGCAGTCGCGAACGCGGGCAACCTGGATTCGCGCGGAAGGCGCAGGTACCAGCGCGAGGGATGCGGCGCATCCAGCGGAAAGCCCGCATCGCCGAACAAGGGACGCAGCGCCGGCAGCAATTGCGCGACATCTTCGGCAGTGAGCGCCAGCGCCTCGCCATGCGAAAGCATGCGCGCGCCACCCCTGTCCGGCGCCACGTGGGCGGGATCGACCCGTAACCACGCAGACTGGGCGGCATCGCCCGCATCCTGTTGCCGGGTCAGGGCCGCGACGGGCCAGTGATCCGGAATCAGCTGGAAATGACGGCGCAGCTGCGCTCGTTCGCCTGCATCGCCGGTTTCTCGATCGGCTTGCGCCAGCACCCTGGCGAACGTGGCCGGGAGCGCATGGCCGGCCAACCGCGAACGCAGGGACAACAGCAGCGTGGCCGACGCCATCCGTGGCCCCCGGTCAGCCCGCGTACGCGACGCTGACGATTTCGTATTCGCGCTGGCCGGCCGGCGCATCGATGGTGACCGAGTCGCCTTCGTTCTTGCCGATCAAGGCGCGGGCTATCGGCGAGGAAATCGCGATCATCGCCAACTTGATGTCCGCTTCCAGGTCGCCGACGATCTGGTAGCGCTTTTCCTCGTCGGTTTCCACGTCCGCCAGAGTCACGGTGGCGCCGAACACCACCCGCGAGCCCGCATTGAGCTTGGCCACGTCGATCACCTCGGCATGCGACAGCTCGCCTTCCAGCTGCTTGATGCGGCCTTCGATGAAGCTCTGCTGTTCGCGGGCGGCGTGGTACTCGGCGTTTTCCTTCAGGTCGCCATGCGCGCGGGCTTCGGAAATGGCGTTGATGATCTCGGGACGCTTCACCGATTTCAGCTGGTCCAGTTCCTCGCGCAGCCGCTGCGCGCCTTTCAATGTCATGGGCGCTCTCACGCTTGCAACTCCTTGTGCAGTTCCTGCAGCGCCCAGACGGGGCCGGTGCCGCGGAACTCCAGCGAATGCACCAGCGCCTTGGCGCCGGCAATGGTTGTGGAATAAGTGACGCGATGCTGCAAGGCTTCGCGCCGGATCGAGAACGAGTCGGTGATCGCCTGGCGTCCTTCGGTGGTGTTGACGATATACACGATTTCGCCGTTCTTGATCAGGTCGACGATATGCGGCCGGCCTTCGACCACCTTGTTGACCTGTTCGCAGGCATGGCCGTTCTGCTGCAGCCACGCGCAGGTGCCGCGTGTGGCAACGAGGGTGTAGCCGCGTTCGATCAGGTCTTTCGCCACCGGCAGTACCCGGGACTTGTCCGGGTCGCGCACCGACAGGAACACCTTGCCGACCGGCGGCGCCTTGATCCCGCCCGCTTCCTGCGCGCGAGCGAAAGCGGCGCCGAAGTTGCGGCCCACGCCCATGACCTCGCCGGTCGAACGCATTTCCGGGCCCAGGATCGGATCCACGCCCTGGAACTTGGCGAACGGGAAGATCGCTTCCTTGACCGAATAGTAGTGCGGCACGATTTCCTTGACCGCGCCCTGCTCCGCCAGCGACTTGCCGGCCATGCAGCGTGCCGCGATCTTGGCCAGCGGCATGCCGGTGGCCTTGGACACGAACGGCACCGTGCGCGAGGCGCGCGGATTCACTTCCAGCAGGTAGATGGTGTCGTCCCCGTCTTCGCTGGTCTGGATGGCGAACTGGGTGTTCATCAAGCCGACCACGTCCAGCGCCTTGGCCAGTTCCACTACCTGCCTGCGCAACTCGGCCTGGGTTTTCGCCGAAAGCGAATACGGCGGCAACGAGCAGGAGGAGTCGCCGGAATGAACGCCGGCCTCCTCGATGTGCTCCATCACCCCGCCGACCAGCACCGCGCCGGTGCTGTCGGCGATGATGTCGACATCGACTTCCACCGCGTTGTCCAGGAAGCGATCCAGCAGCACCGGCGAATCGTTCGAAACCTTGACCGCATCGCGCACGTAGCGCGCCAGGTCGGATTCGCCGTACACGATCTCCATGGCGCGGCCGCCGAGCACATAGGACGGACGCACCACCAGCGGATAGCCGATCTCGCGCGCCAGCACCAGCGCTTCGGCGTCGTTGCGGGCGATACGGTTGGGCGGCTGCTTCAGGCCGAGTTTCTCGACCAGTTGCTGGAAGCGCTCGCGGTCCTCGGCCAGGTCGATGGAATCGGGTGAAGTGCCGATCACCGGCACGCCGTTGGCTTCCAGCGCCTGCGCGAGCTTGAGCGGGGTCTGGCCGCCGTACTGGACGATCACGCCCTTGGGCTTCTCCAGTTCGACGATTTCCAGCACGTCCTCGAGGGTCAGCGGCTCGAAGTACAGGCGGTCGGAAGTGTCGTAGTCGGTGGAGACGGTTTCCGGATTGCAGTTGACCATGATGGTTTCATAGCCATCCTCGCGCAGCGCCAGCGCGGCGTGCACGCAGCAATAGTCGAACTCGATGCCCTGGCCGATGCGGTTGGGACCGCCGCCGAGGATCATGATCTTGTCGCGGCCGGTCGGCTCGGCCTCGCATTCGTCCTCGTAGGTCGAATACAGGTAGGCCGTGCTGGTGGAGAATTCGGCCGCGCACGAATCCACGCGCTTGTAGACCGGCTTGACCTTCAGCGTGCGGCGCAGGTTGCGGATGGCGCCTTCATCGGTGGCGGCCAGTTGCGCCAGGCGCGCATCGGAGAAGCCGGCGCGCTTCAGTTCGCGCAGGCGCGCCGCATCCAGCGAGCCCAGCCCTTCGCCAGCCAGCTTCTTTTCTTCCGCGATGATTTCCTCGATCTGGTCCAGGAACCAGGGGTCGATGAACGACAGCGCGTGCACTTCCTCCACGCTCATGCCGGCGCGAAGCGCGTCGGCTACGTAGAACAAGCGCTCGGGACCAGGCTCCTTCATCTCGCGGCGCAGGACGGTCAGGTCATCGGCGCTGGCGAGATCCAGGCCGGTGGGATCGAGGCCGATCTTGCCGGTTTCCAGGCCACGCAAGGCCTTCTGCAAGGACTCCTGGAAAGTGCGGCCCATCGCCATCACT
This sequence comes from Pseudoxanthomonas sp., assembly GCA_041919795.1. GTDB lineage: Bacteria > Pseudomonadota > Gammaproteobacteria > Xanthomonadales > Xanthomonadaceae > Pseudoxanthomonas_A. The sequence goes on from JAYRTC010000014.1 coordinate 89,958, forward strand.
TCGCCCACGGATTTCATCTGCGTGGTCAGGCGCGCATCGGCCGCCGGGAATTTCTCGAAGGCGAATCGTGGAATCTTGGTGACCACGTAGTCGATCGTCGGCTCGAACGAAGCCGGGGTCAGGCCGCCGGTGATTTCGTTGCGCAGTTCATCCAGGGTGTAACCGACCGCCAGCTTGGCCGCGACCTTGGCGATCGGGAAACCCGTCGCCTTGGACGCCAGCGCCGAGGAGCGCGAGACGCGCGGGTTCATTTCGATGACGACGACGCGACCGGTCTGCGCATTGATGCCGAACTGCACGTTGGAGCCGCCGGTATCGACGCCGATCTTGCGCAGCACCGCGATGGAGGCGTCGCGCAGGCGCTGGTATTCCTTGTCGGTGAGCGTCTGCGCCGGGGCGACGGTGATCGAGTCGCCGGTGTGCACGCCCATCGGATCGAGGTTTTCGATGGAGCAGACGATGATGCAGTTGTCCGCGGTGTCGCGGACCACTTCCATTTCGAATTCCTTCCAGCCCAGCACCGATTCTTCCACCAGCACTTCGCTGGTCGGCGAAAGTTCAAGGCCACGATTGACGATCTCGACCAGTTCCTCGCGGTTGTAGGCGATGCCGCCACCGCTGCCGCCCAGGGTGAAGCTGGGGCGGATGATGGTCGGGTAGCCGACGCGGGTCTGGATGTCGAGCGCCTGTTCCAGCGTGCGCGCGACCTCGGCCTTGGGGCATTCAAGGCCGATTTCCTTCATGGCCACGCGGAACAGTTCGCGATCCTCGGCCATCATGATCGCTTCGCGCTTGGCGCCGATCAGCTCGACGCCGTACTTCTCCAGCACGCCGTTGTCGGCGAGGTCCAGCGCGCAGTTGAGCGCGGTTTGCCCGCCCATGGTCGGCAGCAGCGCATCGGGCTTTTCCTTGGCGATGATCTTCTCGACCGTCTGCCAGTTGATCGGTTCGATATAGACCGCATCCGCCATCTCCGGGTCGGTCATGATCGTAGCCGGATTGCTGTTGACCAGCACCACCCGGTAGCCCTCGTCGCGCAGCGCCTTGCAGGCCTGCGCGCCCGAATAATCGAACTCGCAGGCCTGGCCGATGACGATGGGGCCGGCACCGATGATGAGGATGGTTTTTAGGTCGGTGCGTTTGGGCATGGGGGATTTCGCTTCCGGTTTACGGGTTTACTTGACGGCTTGCGCAGTCGCGTTCTTGGGGCCGATGTACTTGCCGAAGAACCCAAGCATCTTGGTGTAGAGATTGACGTTGTTCTTCAAGTCGCGGAAACCATGGGCTTCCTTGTCTTCCACTACGATGGCTTCGGGTTGCTTGCCGACATCCTTCAATTGGCTGACCAGGAAATCCATTTGCGCGATCGGCACGCGCTGATCCTTGCCACCATGCACCAGCATGATCGGCGTCTTGATCTTGGCCACGTTGTAGGCCGGGCTGTTGGCTTCCAGCGCGGCGGTGCCCTGCGGGAGGACATCGTGCTGGAAATTGCGTCCGCTCTTTCGCTCCTGGATGTCGCCCTTGGCGAACATCAACGGTAACGAATAGACGCCCACGTAGCCGACCGTGCAGCGATACAGGTCCGGTTCGCGGACGACGCTCATCAACGCGGCGTATCCACCGTACGAAGCGCCATAGATGCAGATGCGGCTCTTGTCCACGATGCCCTTGCTGACCAGCGAATTCACCGAATCGGTCAGGTCGTCCTGCATGGACGTACCCCAGTTGCGGTAGCCCGCGCTGATGAACGAGTTGCCGTAGCCGCCCGAGCCGCGGTAATTCATCTGCAACACCGCGAAGCCGCGATTGGCGAGCAGCTGCACTTCCGGGTTGAATCCCCAGTAGTCGCGCACGCCGTGCGGGCCACCGTGCGGATTGACGATGAGCGGCAAGTTGCGTCCGTCGCTTCCGTGCGGCACGGTCAGGTAGCCGTGGATGACCTTCCCGTCGCGCGTGGTCACGTCGACAGGCTTCATCTGCGACATTTCCTCGGGCTTGATCCAGTCCCTGGAGGAAAGCAGGTAGGTAGCGCGCCCGGTCGTGGTATCGAACAGATAGACCTGGCCCGGATCCGTGTCGGAGGAGACGCGGAATGCGAATTTGCGGCCATCGTTGGTGATGCCGCCAAAACTGATCGACTTGCCCGGGAACGCCTTTATCACCCCGGCGTAGATCTTGGCTTCCGGGTGCTCGGGGGCCACGAAATTCCAGTACGGGATGCCTTCGTCGTAGCGGACCGCCAGCAAGGTCTTGTCGTCGCTGCTCCACAGATAGGTGGTCGGGTCCACGATGCCGTCGTCCGACAGCTGGGTTTCTTCATTGGTATCGAGATCCACCAGCATCAACGCTTCCGGCTTGCCCTCGTCGCCCCTGGAAACATAGACATGCTTGTTGTCGGCGGCGAAGCCGAGCGGAACAAAACTGGCGCCACTGCGACCGACTTCATGGATAAGGGTCCACTTTTCCCCATCGCGACGATAGGTGACTTCGCGTCCATCCTCCATTTCGCCGTAGGCATAGCGCGCCTTGCCGTCATGGTCGACCATGAAACCGCCGCCATCCACCGGCGCGCTGGCTACCGTGGTCGTGCGGCCGTTGTTGACGTTCAACTTGAACAGGAATGCGCTGCCGATGGACCGTTCGACCAGGATCGTGTCCGGATCTTCGGGGGTCATGTCGACCACGTTGTAGTAGGCGCCATTGGGGATATCGAGACGGCCTGTGCCATCCAGGTTGGAGGCGTACAAGTCGCCCCGGCTGACCTTGAAGTCGAAGCTGCCGAGCTTGACGCCGACCCAGAACAGCAGGCGCTTGTCGTTGGCCCAGACCACATTGGAGAAGTGGCGATTCTCGCCATAGTCCCACTTGCCGACCACCTTGCGGCTCGACGTATCCAGGACCGCCAGGACCGTGCGGTCGCTCTGCGGCACGATCACGGCCAGGTGCTTGCCATCCGGTGAAAGCTTGACGCTGGTGAACTCGGAATCCTTGAAGAAATCCTCGATCGGGATTTCCCTGCCCCAGGCAATGGCGGGCAGCAAGAACAGGATCAACAACAAACGGCTCAGCAATTTCATTCCCCTCTCCCTTTCGAGTATTTCGAGTGCGGCATCATCCGATGCCCGTTCCAATCAACTGCGTTCCCGCAGCATTCCAACAAACCTGTCGAACAAGGGCGCCACGTCGCGCGGCCCTGGCGACGCTTCCGGATGGCCCTGGAACGAAAACGCGGGCGCGTCGGTCAGTTCGATGCCCTGGTTGCTGCCGTCGAACAGCGAACGGTGGGTTACGCGCACGTTGGCGGGCAGTGTGTTTTCGTCGATGGCGAAGCCATGGTTCTGCGAGGTGATCATGACCCGGCCTGAAGCCAGGTCCTGAACCGGATGGTTGGCGCCGTGGTGGCCGTGGGTCATCTTCAGCGTGTTGCCGCCAACGGCGAGGGCCAGGATCTGGTGGCCCAGGCAGATGCCGAACAGAGGAATCTTGCGCGCAAGGAATTCACGCGTGGCCGCAATCGCGTAATCGCAGGGTTCCGGGTCGCCGGGGCCATTGGACAGGAATACGCCGTCGGGATTCATCGCGAAAACGTCGGCGGCCGAAGTCTGTGCGGGAACCACGGTCACGTCGCAACCGCGTTCAGCCAGCATGCGCAGGATGTTGAGCTTCACCCCGAAGTCGTAAGCGACGACCTTGAAACGCGGGCCGACGGCAACGAACTCGTTGCGATCCAGGTCCAGTTGCCCTTCCTTCCACGGATAGCTCTGCGGGGTGGAAACGACTTTCGCCAGGTCCATGCCCTTCAGGCCGGGGAACTTGCGCGCGGCTTCCAGCGCCTTGTCGACATCTAGTCGCTCACCAGGAGCCGCACCCGCCAGCAGCGCGCCGTTCTGGGCGCCGCGGTCGCGCAGGATGCGGGTCAGCTTGCGGGTGTCGATGCCGGCAATGGCGACCACGCCGCGTTGCGCCAGCCATTCGGGCAAGGCTTGCTGGTTGCGCCAACTGCTGGGCCGGCGCGGCACATCGCGCACGATCAGGCCGGAGCACCAGATCTGACGCGATTCGTCGTCCTGGCCAGTGCAACCGGTATTGCCGACGTGGGGATAGGTCAGGGTGACCAACTGGCGCGCGTACGAGGTATCGGTGAGGATTTCCTGGTACCCGGTCATGGCGGTGTTGAATACCACCTCGCCTGCGGAAAGGCCGCTGGCGCCTACGGATTCGCCCTCGAATACGGTGCCGTCTTCGAGCGCGAGGATTGCGGGTTGGGTCACTGGGTTCGCCTTGGGGTGAAGGAACCCTGCCCCACCAACTTGCGGCTGCAAGAAACCGCGGACTCGGTATTGCTCCGGTCCGTGGCGATGGGTAACAGGCGAGCGAGAATTGTACGGGCGCGGGGTCCCCGGCGCCAGTCGTTTTTTCGGAATTTGCGCCGTGATGCCGACGCTGGGCGCTCAGTCCAGCAAATCCCTGACCCGATAAGCCGCAGCGGACCTGCCGACGATGCGCTGCGCGGCATGCAAGGCGCCACGGGCGAAAATATCGCGATTACCGGCACGGTGGATCAGTTCCAGGCGCTCGCCCAGGCCGGTGAACTGGACCGTATGCTCACCGACGATATCGCCGGCGCGCAGGCTGGCGTAGTTGACCTTCGCGCCGCTGGCGTTCGCCGCTTCGCCCAGGGTCAGGGCGGTGCCCGAGGGCGCGTCCTTCTTCTGCGTGTGGTGGGCTTCGACGATGTCGCAGTCCCAGCCCGGCAAGGCCGCCGCCGCTCGTTCCACCAGCTCGTTCAGCACCGCCACGCCCAGGCTGAAATTGGAAGCCCAGACCAGCGGAATCTTAGTCGCTGCGCCGTCCAGGGCAACGCGCTGCGCGTCGCTCAGCCCGGTGGTGCCAGAGACTAGCGCCGCGCCGCGAGCCACGCACAATTCAAGCAGAGGGTCGAAGCCTTCCGGCAGGCTGAAATCGATTGCGGTATCGAAGGCCGGCACGCCGGCGAGTTCGCGGGCCGCGAAATACGCGACCCCGTCGACCACGCGCTGCGCGGGCGGCTTGCCTGTCACTGCCGCGACCACGGTGCAGTCTTGCGGCGATTCAGCGGCCAGCCGCAGCAAGGCCTGGCCCATGCGGCCGGAGGCGCCGTGGATGAGGAGGCGTACGGGAGTTGGGGACGTGCCGATCCGGGTCATGGCGGCATGGTAGCGGTGGCGTCAGGTAATGGCGACTGTGCCGTAAGCCGGTAGCCGGAAATCAAAAGCTGATCTCAGGCTACCGGTTCCCGGTTCCCGGTTCACGGCTCACGGCTCTTGCCATTTCATTGCCGCGCCGGACCGTCCAGACGTGGACTCCAGTCCTCTATGGTTCCCTGCGCCAGGCGTCGCTCGAAAAGCCGGCGCCATGACGGGACCAGCGGCAGCGCCAGCAGTGCTTCCAGTACCGAAGGTGGCGCATCGCGGCGATAAAGCACTTCGATCAAGCGGGCCAACGTCCATTGCGGAAAAGGCCGTTCCAGCAGGATCAAGGCATCACCGGCTCGCACATCCCCTGGCTCAAGCACCCGGTAGTACCAGCCGGTGCGGCCGCTGTCCTGCATGCGCCGGGCCATGTCGGCGATGCCGAAGCGGTCGGAAGGCTTCCAGCAGGGCTGGCGCGACTGGGAGACCTCCACCCGCGCCGTGCCCAGGCGCAGCTGATCGCCCAGGCACAGGTCGGCTTCGGTCACGCCGATGGTGCTGATGTTCTCGCCGAAGGCGCCAGGACCAGCCAGTAACGCATGCCCGCCGATCTCGTCGCGCCATGCGCGGTAGTGTTCGTAGGGATAGTGATGGACAGCCTTGTCCGGGCCGCCATGCACCCGCAGGTCGCCTTGTTCATCACCATGCAAGCCGGTTTCGCCCAGCATGAGTCGTGCCGTGGTCGGCTTCTTGGCGATGGCGCTGCGGCTTCCCGGGCGGGTGTATTCCACCGCCCGGCCGGTCAACAACGCCGCCACTTCGGCCAGTAATTGTCCTTGTGCCATGTCTATGCCTGTATCGGGGATAGTCTGGATGACTGCTGTCTTTTTGAGGTAGCCGGGAGCCGGTAACCGGTAGCCGGAGAGCAGCTCTTGATTTCCGGCTACCGGCTACCGGTTACCGAATAAGCTGCAACAGTCCAGCAACCGTACATCTACACGTTCCTCAGGCAATCACGGCAGTCTTGCCGGCGGCGATTTCCGCTTTCAGCAGCGACCCCAGCACCTGCATGCCGCTTTCGATCTTTTCCGCAGGCACGGTGACGAAGGACAGGCGCAGCGTATTGGATTGCGGATCGTTGGCGTAGAACGGCGCGCCGGGCACGAAGGCGACGTTCCGCTCGATCGCCTTGGCCAGCAGTGCGGCGCTGTCCACGCCTTCGGGCAAGGTGACCCAGATGAACATGCCGCCCTGCGGACGAGTCCAGCGGACGGTGTTGGGGAAATACCGGTCCAGCGCGGCCAGCATCAACTCGCACTGGCGCGCATAGAGAGTGCGGATTTCGGGAATGTGGTGGTCCAGAAAACCATCCTGGATCGCTTCATGGACGACGCGCTGGGTGAACGAAGGCGTATGCAGGTCGGCGGCCTGCTTGGCCTGGACCAGCTTGCCCAGCAATTCTTCTGGCGCGACCACATAGCCCAGGCGCAAACCCGGAACCAGCACCTTGGAAAACGAACCCATGTAGATGACGTGCTCCGGCGCCATCGACAGCAGGCTGGGCAACTCTTCGCCGCTGTAGCCGAGTGCGCCGTAGGGGTCGTCCTCGACTACCGGCACGCCGGCGGCGATGGCCTTTTCCAGCAGCGCCTTGCGCCGTTCCAGCGGCATGCGCCGGCCGGTGGGGTTCTGGAAATTGGGCAGGCAGTACATGAAGCGGGCGCCAGCCAGTTGTTCGGCAGTCAGTGCGTCGGTGACGATGCCGTCCTCGTCGGCCTGCATCGAGGAATACACGGGCTGGAACAACGAGAACGCCTGCAGCGCGCCCAGGTAGCTCGGGGTTTCCACCAGCACCTTGCTGCCTTCATCGATCAGCACCTTGCCCAGCAGGTCCAGGCCCTGCTGCGAACCGGTGGTGATCAGTACCTGACTGTGGCGGATGGTCGCGCCATTCTTGCTCAGGCGCCTGGCCACCCACTCGCGCAAAGGTGCGTAGCCCTCGGTAGGACCGTATTGCAGCGAGGCTTGCGGGGCTTCGTCCAGCACCTTGCCGCAGGCCCAGCGGATGCGCTCGATCGGGAAGGTGGCTGGCGAAGGCAGGCCACCGGCGAAGGAAATGATTTCCGGACGTTCGGTGACTTTGAGGATTTCACGGATCGCCGAACTGGTGAGGCCTTGGGCGCGCTTGGAGAGAGTGATTCTGGTCGTCATGCCGCAAGTCTAGCGGGATTGCCCGTGGCCATCCGCGACCGTGGCGTTTCGCCGCAACCAATCCAGGATCAACTGATTCACTTCGCCGGGGTTTTCCCGATGCAGGAAATGGCCGGCGCCCTCGATGATGCTCCACTCGTAGGCGTTGGCGAACAAGTCGCCTTGCCGCGGCAGCATTTCCCTGCGCATGTCGCGTGATCCACACAGCGCCCGCGTGGGCACGGCGATCGGATCGACCAGGCGCTGGCGCACTTCTTCCAGGGCGGGATCGGCCGTGGATTTCCTGAACATCGCGCGGTAGTACGCCAGCGATGCCCGCAGGGCGCCGGGTTCGGCCAGCATCCGCTTGATGCGCGCGACATGGGCGCGGTCGTCGTAGGCCGGCGACCAGAGTTTCCACAGGAATTCGATGAAGGCGTAGTTGTTCGCCTTGCAAAGCGCTTCCGGCAGCCACGGCAACTGGAACAGGAACCAGTGGAACGAACGCAGGATGTGCTTCGGCGATTTCCTGATCGTACGGCGTACTTCCGCAGGATGCGGCACGGCGAGGATCACGGCGCTCCGGATCGATTCGGGATAAGCCGCCAACGTCGCGTAGCTGATTGCCGCGCCCCAGTCCTGCCCCACCAGATGACAGGGCTGGCCTGCATTCACCGCCTCGATCAGGCACTTGATGTCGGTCGCCAGGGTAGCGAGATCGAAATATCCCGCGCCCGGAATGCCGGTCGGTGGATAACCGCGCAGGAAAGGCGCCACGACCCGGTAGCCGGCCGCGGCCAGCACCGGCATCTGCCGCTCCCAGGTATGCGCATTGTCGGGGAAGCCATGCAGCAGCAGGACCAAGGGGCCTTCGCCCGCTTCCAGATAAGCGAAACGCAAGCCGTTCGCGGTGATCTCGCCCCTGTGCATGGGGCGATTGTTGCATGGTGCCAAGACGGCCTGGAAATCCTGCTTTGCGCGTTCAACGTGTCATGCCGGTCCCGACGGGATCGGTTCATTCAAGCGCGCTGTGCCAGGGAAGCCTGTCCGGGGGGGGGTAAAGGTGTCTAAACCAGCAGCATCCCAGACCATGCCAACACGCCGCATCCATTGGCTGGATAGCTTGCGCAGCAGCCTGATGTTGCTCGGTGTGGTGCTGCACGCCGCGTATCCCTACAGCCAGGGCGCGGCCTGGCTGGTTCGCGATCCGCAGCGCAACCAGGTTTTCCAGTACCTCACCCGCAGCATCCACCTGTTCCGCATGCCGGCGTTCTTCCTGATCGCGGGTTTCTTTGCCGCCTTCCTGTTGCGGCGGTCCAACCCCACCGAATTCCTGTGCGAACGCCTGCGACGCATTGGCGTGCCCTTGTTGTCCACCCTGCTCACTTTCAACCTGGCGCAAACCTGGTTGTTGCAGAAACGCGGCGCGCCCTACGCCTGGCTGCCATCGGGCAACGAAGTGCAGGCCATGTGGTCGAGCGGAAGCGTGGTCGGCCACCTGTGGTTCCTGGTATGCCTGCTGGTGTTCTGCGCGACCCTCGCCGCCTGTGCGCAGCCGATCCGTCGGCTTGCCGTTTCGCGGTGGCCGGCGCGACTTGCGACCGGGCCGGGCTTCCGGGCCATGCTGGGACTTGTCGTAGCGTGCAGCGCCATGACCGTTGCCATGGCGCGCTTGGCGCCGACCGCCCTGGACCACGAATACATCGGTCTGGTGGACCCCTCGGAACTGCTGGCCTACGCCCCATTCTTCGGCATGGGCATCCTTCTGGAGATGGATGAGGCACTGCTGTTGCGCTTTTCCAGCCCGGGTCCCTTCACCGTGCTCGCAGGCATCGCCGCCTTGGCCGCGACATGGTCCGGGGCGGGCAGCCACGACCTCGCCGGCAAGAGCCTGCATCTGTTGGCTTCGTCATTGCTTGCCTGGATGGTCATTCGACTGTTGTTCGGCGGCTTCCGCAAGATCGCCAGCAGTGCGTCACCGTTCTTCAGGTACCTGTCCGACGCCAGCTATTCCATCTACCTGATGCACCACCTGATCGTCGTGGCGTTGGCTTCATGGCTGTTGACCGTGCCATGGGGCGCGTGGAGCAAGTTCGCGATCACGCTGTCCCTGGCGATCTCCATCAGCCTCGCGGCCCATCATTTCCTGATCTTGCGCTATCCGTTGCTGCGCTTCCTGTTCAATGGCAAACGCCTGCCTCGGACCGCACGCGTAACCGATGCCGGGGCACAGCCCGCAGGTGTTGGTGGGCCATGAGCCTTGCTCAAAAGAAAACGGGAAGGCATCGCCTTCCCGTTCGTTGATCCGATTGCCATTGCAAGGCCGGGGCCTGCCAGGACTTACGAAGTCATCCGGTCCCAGAACGATTTCACGCCATCCAGGAACGTCGCCGACTTGGGCGAATGCCTGCGCGCGTCCTCGCCGGTGAACGTGGCCTCGAACTTCTCCATCAGTTCGCGTTGTTCCGGGGTCAGGTTGACCGGGGTTTCCACCGCCACGCGGCAGAACAGGTCGCCGGTGCTGCGGCTGCGCACGGATTTCACGCCCTTGCCGCGCAGGCGGAACAGCTTGCCGGTCTGGGTTTCGGCGGGGATGCGGATCTCCGCTTCGCCTTCCAGGGTCGGCACGCGCACGGTGTCGCCCAACGCGGCCTGGGAAATGCGGATCGGCACTTCGCAATGCAGGTCGTCTCCGTCGCGCTGGAAGATGTCGTGCTCGCGCACGCGCACTTCCACGTACAGGTCTCCGGGCGGCGTGCCGGTGGGGCCGGCCTCGCCTTCGCCCGCCAGGCGGATGCGGTCGCCGTTGTCGACGCCGGCCGGGATCTTCACCGACAGCACCTTCTCTTCTTCCACGCGACCGGCGCCGTGGCAGGTCTTGCACGGATTGCGGATGATCTGGCCGCGACCGCCGCAATGCGGACAGGCCTGCTGCATGGCGAAGATGCCGCGCTGCATGCGCACCTGGCCGCGACCGCCGCAGGTGCCGCAGGTCTCGGTCTTGCCGTCTTCCGAGCCGGAACCGTGGCAAGGATCGCACGCCGCCAAAGTGGGAATCTCGATGCGCTTGTCGATGCCGGCGACGGCTTCTTCCAGGTCCAGCTCCATCACGTAGCCGACATCGGCGCCGCGCCGCGCCGCGCGCGCGCCGCCGCCTCCACCCCCGAAGATGTTGCCGAAGATGTCGCCGAAGATGTCGCCCATGTCGACGCCGCCGGGACCAGCGCCGCCACCGCCCATGCCGTGCTCGAACGCGGCGTGGCCATGCTGGTCGTACATGCGGCGCTTGCCGCCATCGGACAGCACTTCGTAGGCTTCCTTGCATTCCTTGAACGCGGCTTCCGCGGCGTGGTCGCCGGGATTGCGGTCGGGGTGGTGCTTCATCGCGCAGCGACGGTAAGCCTTCTTCAGCTCTTCCTCGCTGGCGTTGCGGGCCACGCCCAAAACTTCGTAATAGTCGCGTTTACTCATGGATTGATCGGAAACCAGGTTTCAGGAGTCGGATAACAAGATGGAGCGGAGCAAATGCCCCGCTCCATCGGATTTACATAATCACGATCGCTGCCCGATCACTTCTTCTCGTCTTCCTTGACTTCGGTGAACTCGGCGTCGACCACGTCTTCGCCTGCGCTCTGGGCAGGCGCTTCGCCGGCTTCGCCCGCCTGCCCTGCCGTGGCGGCTGCGGCGTACAGCGACTGGCTGGCTTCTTCCAGACCCTTGGTCCTGGCTTCGATCTGCGCCTTGTCGTCGCCCTTCATCGCGGTTTCAAGGTCGGCGAGCGCCGCCTCGACCTGGCCGATGACCGCGCCGTCGACCTTGCTGCCGTGCTCGGTGATGGCGCTGCGGGTGGCGTGGATCAGGCCGTCGGCCTGGTTGCGCGCCGACACCAGCTCGTGGAACTTCTTGTCTTCTTCGCGATGCGCTTCGGCATCGGCGACCATCTGCTGGATTTCGGCTTCGGACAAGCCGGAACCCGACTTGATCTCGACCTTCTGCTCCTTGTTGGTCTTCTTGTCCTTGGCGCTGACGTGGATGATGCCGTTGGCGTCGATGTCGAAGGACACCTCGACCTGCGGCAGGCCGCGCGGCGCCGGCTCGATGCCGGACAGGTCGAACCTGGCCAGCGACTTGTTGTAGCGGGCCTGCTCGCGCTCGCCCTGCAGCACGTGCACGGTCACCGCGGACTGGTTGTCCTCGGCGGTGCTGAAGGTCTGCGCGGCCTTGGTCGGGATGGTGGTGTTCTTCTCGATGATCTTGGTGAACACGCCGCCCAGGGTCTCGATGCCCAGGCTCAGCGGGGTCACGTCCAGCAGCAGCACGTCCTTGACGTCGCCGCCGAGCACGCCGCCCTGGATCGCGGCGCCGAGGGCCACGGCTTCATCGGGATTGACGTCCTTGCGCGGTTCCTTGCCGAAGAACTCGGACACCGCCTGCTGCACCTTGGGCATGCGGGTCTGGCCGCCGACCAGGATCACTTCGCCGATGTCGCTGCTGCGGAGGCCGGCGTCGTTCAAGGCGATGCGGCAAGGTTCGATGGTCTTCTTGACCAGGTCCTCCACCAGCGCCTCGAGCTTTGCCCGGGTCAGCTTGATGTTGAGGTGCTTCGGGCCGGAGGCATCGGCGGTCACGTACGGCAGGTTGACTTCGGTCTGCTGCGAGGACGACAACTCGATCTTGGCGCGCTCGGCCGCATCCTTCAGGCGCTGCAGGGCCAGCGGATCCTTGCGCAGGTCGATGCCCTGGTCCTTCTGGAACTCTTCGACCAGGTAATCGATGACGCGCTTGTCGAAGTCTTCGCCGCCGAGGAAGGTGTCGCCGTTGGTCGCCAGCACCTCGAACTGCTTTTCGCCATCGACGTTGGCGATCTCGATGATCGACACGTCGAAGGTGCCGCCACCCAGGTCATAGACCACGATCTTGCGGTCGCCGCCATCCTTGTCCAGGCCGTAGGCCAGCGCGGCCGCGGTCGGTTCGTTGATGATGCGCTTGACGTCCAGGCCGGCGATCTTGCCGGCGTCCTTGGTCGCCTGGCGCTGGCTGTCGTTGAAGTAGGCCGGCACGGTGATCACCGCTTCGGTGACGGTCTCGCCGAGGAAGGCTTCGGCGGTCTTCTTCATCTTCTCCAGGATGCGCGCGGAGATTTCCTGCGCGGAGAGCTTCTTGCCGTCCGAGGTCGATACCCAGGCATCGCCGTTGTCGTGCGCGGTGATGCCGTACGAGACCAGGCCGATGTCCTTCTGCACTTCGGCGTCGGTGAACTTGCGGCCGATCAGGCGCTTGACTGCATAGAAGGTGTTCTTGGGGTTGGTGACCGCCTGGCGCTTGGCCGAGGCGCCGACCAGCACTTCGCCGTCCTTGGTGTAGGCGACGATGGAAGGCGTGGTGCGGTCGCCTTCCGAATTCTCGATGACGCGGGCCTTGCCCCCGTCCATGATCGCCACGCACGAGTTGGTCGTGCCAAGGTCGATGCCGATGATCTTGCCCATGTTGCTTGCTCCCTAAAGGTCTGTCTTTGGCCGGCGATGCGCCGGTGATGGTTGGAATGTGGGGTTCAAGCCCTCCCCTTCAAGGGGAGGGTTGGGTGGGGATGGTGTTTTCGTCGCCGTCATTCACGCGAACTGGCCGGATAACCATCCCCATCCCGGCCTTCCCCTTGATGGGGAAGGGGTAGAAAAATCAATCGTGCTTGGCCACCACCACCAGCGCCGGACGCAGCAGGCGCTCGTTGAGCAGGTAGCCCTTCTGGAATACCTCGACCACGCTGTCCGGCGCCGCGCCCGGGGTTTCGACGTGGCTGATGGCCTGGTGGTATTGCGGATTGAAGGTTTCGCCGACCGGATTGACCATGCTCAGGCCGTTGTCCGCGGCTACTTTCAGCAACTGGCGGAAGGTCAGCTCCAGGCCGTCGTGCAACGGGCCGGGTTCCTTGCCCGCGGCGTTGAGGCCTGCATCCAGGCTGTCGAACACCGGCAGCAGGTCGGACAACAGGCGCTCGTTGGCGAACTTGCGCAGCTGTTCCAGGTCGCGGCTGACCCGCTTGCGCTGGTTTTCCAGGTCGGCGCGCTCGCGCATGACGTCGGCGCGGGTCTGTTCCAGCTCGGCGCGCAGGTGCTCGACCTCGGCGGCCAGTTGGCTCTCGAGACTGTTGTTCTCGTCGACGGTATCGGTGGAAGTGGCTTCGTCTTGGTGTTGGGTCATGCGGGGTTCCATGGCTTGCCGCCCGGTTACGGCGGGGTCGAAGGAACCTATGGGGTCGGCGCGTCCGGATTCAAGGCGGAACCCAACGCATCGGCCGCGGCCTGGACCACCGGGATCACCCGTTCATAGGCCATCCGGGTCGGCCCGATCACCCCCAGCACCCCCAGCACCCGGCCCCCGGCGATATACGGCGCGGTCACCACCGAGACCCCGTCCAGCGGCGCCAGTCCGGTCTCTTCGCCAATGAAAATGCGCACCCCCGGCGCCTGCAGGGTGCGCTCCAGCAGCTGCAGGATCTCGCGCTTGCGGGCGAAGGTCTCGAACAACTCGCGCAACCGGTCCAGGTCGGACAGGTCCTGCACGCCCATCAGCCGGGTCTGGCCGGCCAGGACCATGTCGTCGCCGGCGGGAACGAAGGCGTGCTCGGCCAGTTCCACGGTATGGGCCAGCAGGCCCTCCATTTCCGACTGGGCGTTGCGCAGGTCATGCAGCAAGGTGGCGCGGATATCGGCCAGCGGCCGCCCGGCGAAATGGGTATTGAGGTAATTGGCGACCCGCTCCAGCTCGGAAGGGTCGTAGGCGCGGCGCGGCTCGATCACCCGGTTCTGCACGTCGTTGTCGGCGAACACCAGGATCGCCAGCACCCGGCGTCCATCCAGTGGCACGAAATCGATATGCCGGAAGGCGAACTGCTCGCGCCTGGGCGCGCTGACCACGCCGACGAAATGGGTCATGGCCGACAGCAGTTCCGAGGCATTGCCCAGCAGCGCCTGGGTGCCGACCCCGGCCGGAAGCTCGGAACGCAGCCGCGCCACCTCGCCCTCGCCCAGCGGCTGCATCTGCACCAGGCTGTCCACGAACATGCGATAGCCCTGCGCGGTGGGGATGCGTCCGGCCGAGGTATGCGGCGAGGCCAGCAGCCCGATTTCCTCCAGGTCGCCGAGGATGTTGCGGATGGTGGCCGCGCTGACATCCAGTCCCGCATGCCGCGCCAGCGTCTGCGAACCCACCGGCTCGCCATCGCGGATGTAGCGCGCGATCAGCGTCCGCAGCAGATGACGGGAACGCAGGTCGAGATTGGCGGACGGCACGGACATGCCGAATAGATAGCCGCCAGCGCCCTGGTTTGCAAGGAGCGCCTCGCACACCGTGTAGGAGCGCCCATGGGCGCGACGCTCTTGCCCTTTGCAGGAGCGGGCCTTGCCCGCGATGCTCTTGCCTTTTCGCTATTGACGCGATCTGGACGAAGAGCATCGCGGGCAGGGCCCGCTCCTACAGTCGCTAGCGTTGTAAATCCGCCGGCCCGGACCCACAAGATGACGGCGTCTCAGGCCTTGCGCCACATGCCACTACAATGCGCGACCATGCTCAGACACCTCGCCCTCAAGGACTTCGCCGTCGTCCGCTCCGCCGAACTGGAATTCGGCCCGGGCATGACCGTCATTTCCGGTGAGACCGGCGCCGGCAAATCCTTGCTGGTCGATGCGCTGGGCTTCCTCTCCGGCTTGCGCGCCGACAGCGGCGTGGTTCGCCACGGCGCCGAGCGCGCCGAGCTGTCCGCCGAATTCAGCCTGGACGACGCCCCACCCGCCTCCGCCTGGCTGCGCGAGAACGAACTCGACGACGAAGCCACTTGCCAGCTACGCCGCGTGATCCGCGCCGATGGCGGTTCGCGCTCCTGGATCAATGGCCGCAGCGTCACCTTGTCGCAGCTGACCGAGCTCGCAGCGCTGCTGGTGGAAATCCACGGCCAGCACGAGCAACAAGCCCTGCTCTCGCGGCCCAGCCAGCTGGCCCTGCTGGATGCCTACGCGCGCAACGACAGCGAGCGCGCGGCGGTGCGCGCTGCCGCGGGCGTGTGGAGCGCCTTGTTGAGCGAACGCGACAATCTTTCCAGGCAAGGCGATGTCTCCGACCGGATCAATTACCTGGAACACCAGTTCAATGAACTCGAACGCGAGGAACTCTCCGCCTCCGCGATCGAAGCGCTTGCCGCCAACCATCGCCGCCAGGCCCATGCCTCGGGGCTGATCGACGCCTGCAATGCCGCCTTCGCGCGGCTGAGCGGCGACGAGTCGCCCTCGGTGTCGCAGCAATTGCAGCAGACCCGCAGCGAGCTGGCGCGCATGGCCGAACACGAGCCGCGACTGCACGATATCGACGCGTTGCTGGAAAACGCCAACCTGCAACTGGACGAAGCGCTGATGGTGCTGGATCGCGTCCGCGAGGACCTGGATGCCGATCCAGCCCAGTTCATGGAACTGGAGCGCAAGCTGACCCGCCTGCACGACCTGGCCCGCAAGCACCGGGTCATGCCCGCGCAACTGGGCGACCAACGCGACAGCATCGCCAGCGAACTGGACGGCCTGCGTGGCGCCGGCGAGCGCCTGCTCAGCCTGAATACCGAAATCGAAGCCGCCGCCTCGGCCTGGCGCCTCGCCGCCGCCAAGCTGGCGAAGACGCGACAAGCCGCGGCGACGGAATTGTCCCGGGCCACCACCGGCCTGATCGCCGAACTGGGCATGGGCGGCGGTCATTTCCAGATCGCGATCGAGCCCAATGAAGTCGAGCGTGCCGACCCGCTGGGTTCGGAACGGGTCGAGTTCCTGGTGGCCGCCAATACCGGCCAGCCACCGCGCGCCTTGCGCAAGGTCGCCTCGGGCGGCGAACTCTCGCGCATCTCGCTGGCGATCGAAGTCGCCGCGCTGGGCCTGGACGCGGTGCCGACCATGGTCTTCGACGAAGTGGATTCCGGCATCGGCGGCGCGGTCGCCGAGATCGTCGGCCAGAAGCTGCGCGCGCTCGGCGACAGGCGCCAGGTGCTGTGCGTGACCCACCTGCCGCAGGTCGCCGCGCAAGGCCACGCGCATTACCGGGTCAGCAAGGCGCCGGTGGACGGCATGACCCAGAGCTCGGTGGAATCGCTGGGCGCGAAGCAGCGCGAAGAAGAACTGGCGCGCATGCTCGGCGGCGTGGAAGTCAGCAAGGAAGCACGCGCCGCGGCAAAGCGGCTGTTGAGCAACGCCAATTGAGTCTGTCGTAGGAGCGCCCCATGGGCGCGAGCTCTTCGTTCAGATCGCTGAGATTCATGTGAAGAGCTCGCGCCCATGGGACGCTCCTACGGGAAGCCGGCTCAGCGCTTCTTGCGCACGTACAGCACCAGCGCGTGCTCTTCGATCACGTAACCATGCTGGGCGGCGATCTTGTGCTGCAGCGCCTCGATCTCCTCGCTGGAGAACTCGATGACCTTGCCGGTTTCGATATCGACCATGTGGTCGTGGTGCTCGCCGCGATCCAGTTCGTATACCGCCTGGCCACCTTCGAAATTGTGCTTGAGCACCAGGCCCGCCGCTTCGAACTGGGTCAACACCCGATACACGGTGGCCAGGCCGATCTCGTCGCCATCATTGAGCAGGTGGCGGTAGATGTCCTCGGCGGTCATGTGCCGGGGCTTGCTTTGTTCCAGCAATTCCAGGATGCGGATCCGCGGATGCGTCACCTTCAGCCCGACTTTGCGTAAATCCTGCGATTCCATGGCCTCTCCATTCATTCCCGGTTTAGCGCCAGCTGCCTCGGAATGGGTTGCGGCGTAGTTGCTGTGTACAAGGGAAGTGTATCATCGCCCGGTCTTTCCTCCTGCCCAATGCGATGCACTTGCCGATGCGTAAATTCCTGCTGGTTGCCGCCGCCGCCCTCGCCACCGCTGGTTGCGGGATCCTGTACAAGCAGCCGATCTACCAGGGCAACCTGATCGAGAAGAGCAACGCCGACCAGCTGGCCGTCGGCCAGAGCAAGCAGCAGGTCATCGCCCTGCTCGGCACGCCCTCCATCGCCGACCCTTTCCATGCGCAGCGCTGGGATTACACCGCCGCCGAGCGCACCAATCGCCGCGGCACCACCGAGATCAAGAACCTCACCGTGTTCTTCGACGGCGACTCGCTGACCAAGTGGGAAGGCGAATATTTCCCCGAAAACGACATCCAGTTGTCCCAGGACGTGCGCAAGTTCGGCCCCAACCTGGCCAAGGACAAGAAGAAAGGCGGTCGTCGCTGAGTTTCAGCGGCTGGGATTCAACACTTCGGTTTCGATGCGCGCCGACGGCGCGCGTCTTTCGGGTCGATCCGCAAGGCCCGCAATAATTCGACCCTGTCCCCTTCGCGCAGCAGGGTCGTGGCTTCGGCATTGATCCCGAAGATCGCATAACCCGTCACCTCCGCACCTCCGGCCAGGTCCGCCTTTTCGACCGCCTGCGCCACGGTGGCGCCCTCCGGCAATTCCACGACCACGGCTTCATGCCGGCGCGGCCATGCCATGAGCACCTCGATCTTCATCATTCGCCCCGGTCGGCGACCCGCACGAAATCATCGACCATGCGGTCGGCCAGTCCCTGGAATCCGATCGCGAAGGCAGGCCCCAGCAGCCGATTGCCGGGATCGAATTCCAGGGTCAGGGTGACCTTGCTGGCGGATTCGTCCAGCGCATGGAATTCCCAGCGCCCATGCAGTTTGCGGAAGGGTCCATCGACCAGGTTCATGTCGATGCTGTGCGGACGGTCCAGGCTGTTTTCGGTGGTGAACCAGGTGCTCAGCGAACCCAGCCCCAGGTCCAGCCGCGCCACCAACCGGTCGGTTCCGGATTCGATCAGCTGCGCGGCGCTGCACCAGTCGAAGCGGCGCGGGTACGCGGCCACGTCGTTGACCAGGTCGAACATGCGGGCGGTGGAATGTTCGACCAGGGCGCTGCGGCGGATGGTTTGCATGCGTTGACGGGGCTCTTCGAAGGAGACTCTTGGGAGGGGACTTGTCGAGGATCTGGGCTCGCTTGCACTTGCGCCATCGGCGACAATGCGCCCATGGCGAAGAAACCCGGCAAGGATAAAGCAAACAGCACAGGCACGATCGCGTTGAACAAGCGCGCGCGCCATGAATACGCCCTGGAGGAACGCTTCGAGGCGGGCATGGCGCTGCAGGGCTGGGAACTGAAAGCGATCCGCGCCGGCCGCGCCAACATCACCGAGGCCTATGCCGTGGTTCGCGCTGGCGAGCTGTTCCTGTTCGGCGCGCAGATCACGCCGCTGATCCAGGCTTCCAGCCATGTCGTCGCCGACGACCGCCGCACGCGCAAGCTGTTGCTGCACAAGCGCGAGATCGACGGGCTGATCGGCAAGGTCGAGCGCGACGGCTACACCATCGTGCCGCTCTCGCTGTACTGGAAGGGCAACAAGGTCAAGGCCGAGATCGCCCTGGCCAAGGGCAAGCAGACCCACGACAAGCGCGAAGCCAGCAAGGACCGCGACTGGGCCCGCGACAAGCAGCGCCTGATGCGCCGCCACAACCGCGACGCCTAGGCTTTTGCCCGCGATACGCCCGCCTTTGTAGGAGCGCCCATGGGCGCGATGCCTTTCGTCCAGATCGCGCCAAGAGCGTCGCGCCCATGGGCGCGATGCCTTTCGTCCAGATCGCGCCAAGAGCATCGCGCCCATGGGCGCTCCTACGGGTCAGGTCGAGGCCAGCATCTGGATCATGTTCGGGATGCCCTTGCCTTGCATGTAGGGGTCGCGGCCGATGTCGGTGCAATGGTCCAGCAGGATCCGCTTGACCCGGTCGGGCGAACCGATGAATTCGCGCCGCACCGACAGGAATCCCGCGACCAGTCCCGAGACATGCGGCGCGGCCATGCTGGTGCCGCTCATTTCCACCATCCAGGTCTTCGGGTCGGAGGCCTTGAAGTCGTAATGCGCGGAAATGATCTTCTCGCCCGGCGCGACCACGTCGGGCTTGTGCCGGCCATCGGCGGTCGGCCCGCGCGACGAGAAATACGAAACCCCGTAGCTGTGCGGATTGCCCTTGTGCACCGAGCCGACCGCAATCGCCTCCTCCAGGTTGGCCGGATCGCCGATGGTCATGTCCATGTTCATCGGATACGACTCGCCATCGTTCTGCACCAGCCAGGCCAGGCCTTCGTTGCCCGCCGCCAGCACCACCACCACGCCCTGCCGCCACAGCCGCCGCAGTTCATTGCATAGCGGGGTGAAACCGCAGCCGTAACTTTCGGCGTCGAAGTAACCGCCCAGGCTCAGGTTCATGCCATGGATGACCAGTTCACCGGCCTGGTCGTTGAGGTCGGCCACCTGCTGCACGGCCTTGATGATCCACGAATCGCGGCCATTGCCGTCGTTGTCCAGCACCTTGAAACCATACAACCGGGCCTGCGGCGCGATGGCGGTGAATTCCACTTTCTCCTTGCCGTTGGCGCCCGGCAGCGGCGCGCTGCACTGGCCGGCGATCACCCCGGCCACATGGGTGCCGTGGCCGTTGCGATCCAGCTTGCTGAAGGCCACGCCATCGGCGCGAAGCAGCTTCTTCGGCTTGCCGCGCACCGTGCAATCCCATTGCGCGACGACCACGTCGCGCTTGCCCTTCTCGTAGAAATGCGGATGCCCCGCCGCGATGCCGGTATCCAGCACCGCCCAGCCGATCTTCTGCCCCAACGCGCGATACGCGGTCTGCGCGGCATCGGCCTGGATCACGCTGCGCGACTGGTTCAGCAACGCGCGCTTGCCGGCATCGCGCCATAGCCGCTTGAAGCTGAGGGTCTGGTACTCGTTGCGCAGCGATTCGATCTCGAATCGGGTCAGCTTCGCGGAAACGAAGCGCTGCAAATTGTCTTCCAGATAGATCTCGTCATCCAACGCCGCACCGCTGAGCCCTGTGGTCCCGCCAGCCAGGCCGCGGATGCGCGTGAGCAGTGCGGTGCGCGCCGCCTCACGTCCGCCCTCGCCCGCTGGCAGCTTGTCCAGTTCGATCAGCACTTCATGCCGGTAGTCGGAACCATTGGCTTCCAGTTGATCGGACAGGTCCTTGATCAGCACCGTGTTCGACACCGGCTGGTCGAAGCCCACGCCCACCACGGCGCGCACCTTGGCCCGCACCTGCGTATTGGACAGATAGCCCGATCCGGAATGCGGGTTGCGCGGGCTATCGGTATTGACGCCTTCGCCGTGCAGGTTGGAATAGCGCTGCCCGGGATTTTCGATGTCGTCGGCAAGATTGCCGTCCAGGGCGACCGGATCGAGCCGGTCGGCCACGTTGTACCAATGGCGCACGCACGGCGGAAACGGCAGTTTCTTCTTCTTGATCGCTTGCTTGAACATGCTGCGCACGCTGGGCAGGCCCAGCGGCGAACCAATAGTGACGAACAAGGCCACGTCGTACTTGGCCGGGTCGAGCTTGCGCAACACTTCGTAGGCGATCATCGAACCCTGGCTGTGGGCCACGACCACGAACGGGCCGCCGCCGGATTCCATGCGGTCCAGCAGGCTCTTCTCCATCGCCTCGCGACGACGCTTGTCGAAGAAGAAATCGTGCACATCCTGGAGCAAGGCGGCGGAAATTAGTTTCAGCAGGATCTCGTTGATCTTGTCGAGCAGTCCGCGCGCGCCCGGCCCGTTCGGCCTGGCCTGGCTTGCGCCCAGTTCGCCGAGCATGCCGTGCAGCATCGCGCTTTCGGCCGGCGTGTTGGCCAGCGCATCGGCCAGTTCGCCCAGGTCGCGGCGGCTGGGGGTCACGCCCAGCGCGCTGAGCACGCGCTGTTCGGCCTGGTTGACGGTGGGGCCTTCGTCGCGGTCGCTGCAGCTGGCGATTTCCGGGGTTGGATAACGCAGGCGGTTGACCCAGTACGCCAGGCGCGTGCGCTCGCCCATGCCACGCCCGAACAAGGCCTTGTCCCATTGGCAGCGCAGCACTTCCGGGGTTGGCTTGTTGCCGATGCCATGGATGTAGATGACGGTCTTGGCCTCGCCTTGCGCGGCGGCCATGAAATCGGAATGTTGCAGCGCATGCGGCGCGGCGGTTTTTGCTGTCTTTCGGGCTGTCTTTCGGGCGGGGGTCCGGGCCGGGGTACGTGGTCCGGCGGACTTGCTGCCCGGCGTGGCCGGGGAGTTGCTTGCCTTCTTCGCGACTGCGGTCTTGCGCTTGCCAACCTTTTTCGTTGCCATGGCCGATCCTCATCCTTTGTAGAAGGGAACGCATTTCCGCGCAGGCCCGGGCCAGTGGCGCCACGGGGATGCGATGAAGCGAAGCTAACCCCGGACCCCGGCGGGCGTTGTGACTGCGGTCAATCGCCCCTACACTGGTCGCATCAGCAAGTTCTGATTCCCGGGGGTGCACTGGCTTCGACGGGGGTCGCGAAATTGCCTGGTGCATGCCGAGGGGGCGACTTTCCTCGTTAATCCAGTAGCAAACTTCTAGTTGCCAACGACGACAACTACGCTCTCGCCGCTTAAGGCGTAAGCCCCGAACCCACTTGTGCCCGTGCTCGTGGATGTAGGGTCATTATCACGGAACCGGCTGTGATGGCTGCCTGTCAGTCACGGCTTAACCAAAACAGGCTGGT
>JAYRTC010000015.1:0-98101 GCA_041919795.1 Pseudoxanthomonas sp.
GCGAGCTCTTTCCGCCATTCCGGCGAAGAGCTCGCGCCCATGGGGCGCTCCTACGGATTTTCGGGTTTAGCGGATGCTGCGGCCCAGCTGCATCGAGCGCAGGCGGTCGTCGGCGGTGCGGGCGACGTCGCTGTTAGGGTATTTGGCGAGCACGTCGTTCAAGGTGCGCTCGGCATCGTCGACCTTGCCCAGGCCGTATTCGGACAGGCCCAGTTTCAGCAGCGAACCGGAGGCCTTGTCGTGGGTCGGATAGCGTTCCAGCAAGGTGCGGAACTGCTGCGCGGCCAACTGGTAGTTCTGGGTGACGTAATAGCTTTCGCCCAGCCAGTAGAGCGCGTTCGGGGTATAGGCGCCGTTCTGATAAAGCTCGAGGAAGCTCAGGAAAAGCTGCGCCGCATCGGCGTAATTGCCGCCCTTGAGCGCATCGAAGGCGACGTTGTAGGCGGCGCGTTCGTCACCGGTATTGGCCATGGCTCCAACATCGCCATGGACCGACGGTGGCCGCTCCGTGGCGGCGGCGGGAGTCGCCGGGACAGCTGCCTGTGGCGACGCCTGCGCTGGGGCGACTGGCGGAGTAACCGGCGGCGTACCGCCTTCGATCCGGTTCAGGCGTCCATCCAGGTCCAGGTACTGGTCGCGGTTGGTCTGCTTGAGCTGCCCGTTCTCGTGCTGCAGTTGTTCCAGTTGCGAACGCAGTTGCTGCAGTTCGGTGCGCATCTGCCCGATCTGGTTCAACAGGTCGGTGTTGCCACGGTCGTTGGCAGCCTGGGTTTCCAGGGCGGCTACGCGGTCTGCGAGGCTCTGGCGTTGCGCATGGGCCGGTGCGGCGACCAGGCCCGCGGACAGGGCGGTGGCGACCAGCAGGGGGACGAATCCGGGGAAGTGCATCTGCATGTCGTGGCTCGTAATGGGTAGTGGGTGGCCGGTGGCAGGCAGCGGGTGGAGTCGAATCCACCCGCTGCGAATCATCGACTACCCATCGCCGCGATTACTTCGCGGTGTACACGATCTCGACGCGACGATTGCGGGCCCAGCAATCCTCGTTGGAATCGGTACAGGTCGGGCGCTCTTCGCCGTAGCTGACCACCGAAACCTGGCTGCCGGAACCGCCCTGCGCCTGCAGCGCGGAAGACACGGCGTTGCCGCGGCGTTCGCCGAGGCCAACGTTGTAATCACGGCTGCCGCGTTCGTCGGCGTTGCCTTCCAGGGTCATGCGCGAGGACGGGCGATCGCGCAGGTACTTGGCGTGGCAACCGACGATCGCCTGGAATTCGGGCTTCAGTGCGTCCTGGTCCAGGTCGAAATAGACCACGCGCTGGCGCAGGCAGGCATCGGTGTCCAGGTCGTTCGGGCCATAGGCACCGGCGGTGGTGGTGGTATCGGTGACCGGGGCGGTGGTACCGCCAGTGGTATCTGCCGGCGGGGTTTCCTTGACGGTCTTCTTGCAGCCCGCAAGGACTGCGACGGACAGAAGGGAAAGCATGACAACACGGGTGGTGGTATTCATCGTGACTCCTCGGGGGGCTATGGACACGGGTAAGGCAAGCGGTTTCACAATATTAACTCGGGGCGCCCCTCAGCGGGGAGTGCGATAGGGCGACCAGGCCGGTTCGCGCACGTCGCCATTGGCCAGGACCAGGCGCTGGCGCACCCGCCCATCGGCGGAAACCGCGTACAGCACGCCCCGGTGGCCCTCGCGCGCGGCGTAGATCACCATGCTGGCGTTGGGGGCGAAACTGGGCGATTCGTCCAGCGAACCCGGCGACAAGGTGCTCCAGCGCGGAGAACCCAGGCTGCTGTCCATCAAGGCGATGCGGTAATTGTTGCCGGCGCCCTGTGCCATGGCGATCTTCTTGCCGTCCCAGGACACCGAGGCCGAAGCGTTGTAGTTGCCCTGGAAGGTGATCCGCGAGGCGCTGCCGCCCGCGGACGACATCTTGTAGATCTGCGGGCGACCGCCACGGTCGGAAGTGAAATAGAGGCTGGAACCGTCGGCGCTCCAGGTCGGCTCGGTATCGATGCCGAACTGGTTGGTCAGCTGGGTCAGCTGCTTGCTGCCCAGGTCCATCACGTAAATCTCGGGATTGCCGCTGCGCGACAGGGTCAACGCGAGACGCCGGCCATCCGGCGAGAAGGCCGGCGAGCCGTTGATGCCGCGGAAGGCCGCGATCAGCTCGCGCGCGCCGGTGCTGATGTTCTGGATGTAGATCGAGGAATTGCCGCGTTCGAAACTGACGTAGGCGATGCGGCCGCCATCCGGGCTCCACGATGGCGACAGCAGCGGTTCGGCCGAACGCACAACGGTTTGCGGGTTGAAGCCGTCGGAATCGGCGACCATCAGCGCATAGCGCGCGTTCTTGCCCAGGCCGGTCTGGGTGATGTAGGCGATGCGGGTCCAGAACGCGCCGCGCACGCCGAGGATTTTTTCGTAGATGGCGTCGGCCATCTGGTGGGCCACGTCGCGCATGGCGCTGGAACGCGCGGTCAGGGCCAGGCCGAGCAGGCGTTCCTGCTTGGCCACGTCGAACAGTTCGTATTCGACCCGGTAACTGCCGGCACCGGCATCGACCACGCGGCCGACGACCAGGTAATCCTGCTTCAACGCGCGCCAGGTCGGGTATTGCACTTCCCCGCCGCGGGTCGGGCGCTCGACCATGCTGGCTTCCGGCAGCGCGCGGAAGGCGCCGGAACGCTCCAGGTCGGCGCGGACGACCGCACTCACGTCGGTCTGCGGCGCGGCGGTCGAGCCCTGGTACGGCATGGGCACCACGGCGATCGGCAGGGCCGATGCATTGCCGCCGACGATGTCGATTTCAAGGCCCTGCTGCTGCGCCGAAGCGGTGAAAGGCAACAGCAGGAGCGCAACTACGGCCAGCCAGTACGGCAGTGTTTTCATGGGCACTTCGTGATTTTGGACCAGGGGAAGGGATACCAGCTTGAACGTGAACATTTTCGCAATCATGAACGAAAGATCGCGTGATCACTGATCCTGGGCGGTGAAATTGAAAGTCAGGTTGCGCTGGAATACCGACTCGTAGCCGCGATAAGGCAAGGGCTGCGCACGCAGCACCGCCGCTTCGATCGAGCGCTTCCCGGCGTCGTCATAAGGGCAATTGGCCGCGACCTTGGCTTCCACCACTTCGCCACCCGGCAACTGGCGGATCGCGATGGTGCAACGCTGGCCCAGCGGCACCGAATCCGGCCGTATCCACTGGCTCAATACCGCGCGCTGGATCGCGGCGGCGTATTCGCCTTTCAGGTTCGCATCCGCGCCCGCATTGCCCGCGGGTTGCGAGGTGCTGGCCTGCGCGGCGGAAGCCGACGCGGTGCGTGTCCGGGCATCGGCGATCTGCCGCAGTTTCTGTTCGGCCAGTTTCTGCTGTTGATCGAGCTGCGCGCGCTGGCGACGGATCTCGGCCAGCCTGGCCTGCCTGTCGGCTTCTTGTTGCTGGGCCAGGCGCTGTTGTTTCTGCGCTTCTTCGACGCGTTTCTGTTCGGTCAGGTCGATCTGTTCCTGGCGACGCTTGGCTTCCTGCTCCTTCAGCGCCTTTTCCTGCGAAATCGCTTCGCGGCTGGCCTCGTCCTGGTCGGTGGTGTCGGGAACGGGAATGCGCTCCTGCGCCTGCCGTTGCTGCTCCACTGGCGAGTCCTGCGGACGCGGCTCGGGAATCGGCTGCGGTGGCGGGACGGTTTCTTCTTCCGCCACCTCCTCGACGGGCGGCGGCGGCGGCACGGGATCGGCGCGCAGCGCGCGCTCCACCGCCCTGTTTTCCGCGGCCGAGGTTTCCATTGTCGCTTCGATCGACGCGCCGGCGGCAGAAGAAACATCATGGTCCCAACTGAGCCACGACGACAGCCACAGGAACAACGCGACGAGGACGTGCAAGCCGATCGCAAACACGAGTGGGCGACCCAGGCTTTCGTCGCGGTAGCCGTTGCTGCGTGGAAGCGTTGCGGCGTTCACTGCCGGCCTATTGCCTGGTCCACAGCACGACGTTGCTCACCTTGGCCTTCTTCAGGGCCTCGGTGGCATCGATGACGCGCTGGTACGGCGCATTGCCGTCGCCGGCAAGCAGCACCCGCAAGTCATTGCCCTGCTCAGCCCTGATCGGCGCCAGCATCGCCTCCAGTGCCGCCACGTCGACTTCCCGCGGCTCCTTGTCGCCAGGCAATTTCAAGCCAAGACGCCCATCCGGATAGGCGATGACGATGACCGGCTCCTGCTTGCTGTCCAATGCCTTCGCCGTCGACGACGGCAGTTTGACGTCGACGGACAGGGTCAGCAGCGGCGCCGTCACCATGAAGATGATCAGCAGCACCAGCATCACGTCGATGTAGGGCACGACGTTGATCTCGGACTTGAGCTTGCGGCGCTTGCGATGGCGCGAGAGGGCGGCGGTCATGGCGGACTCGCTTTATTCGGCCGACGCGGACTGGCGCTGCAGGATCGAGCTGAACTCCTCGGCGAAACTTTCGTAGCGCACCGAGAGGCGATCGACCCGAGTGGTGAAGCGGTTGAACGCCCACACCGCCGGGATCGCGACGAACAGGCCGATGGCGGTGGCGAACAGCGCTTCGGAGATGCCCGGGGCGACCGCGGCGATGCCCGCCTGTTCGCCACTGTTGAGCATGTCGTGCATGGTCACCATGATCCCGAACACGGTGCCGACCAGGCCCACGTAGGGCGCGGTGGAACCGATGTTGGCCAGCAATTCCAGGTTGCGCTCCAGCTGGTCCACTTCGCGCGCATAGGTGGCGCGCATGGCGCGCTGCGCGCCTTCCAGCTGGGTGCGGCTGTCGAGCTTGCGCTGGTCGCGCAGGCGGGCGAATTCGCGGAAGCCGCCTTCGAAGATGGCCTCCAGCCCGGTCACCACGCGGTTGCGGTCGGTGGTTCCGGCATACAGCTTGTTGAGCTCGGCCCCGGACCAGAAACGGCTTTCGAAATCGTCGGCATCGCGGTTGGCGCGGCTGAAGACGCGCGCCTTGCGGAAGATGATGACCCAGCTGATCAACGATCCGACCAGCAACAGCAACACGATCAGTTTGACCGGCAGGCTGGCTTTCAACATCAGGTCGAAGTAGTTGATGCTGCTGTGGGCCACTTCGGCGCTGGCCTGTGCGGCGGCGCTGGCAGCGTCTTCGGGCAAGGCTTCCACCACGGTGTCCTGCAGGGCCAGGAGCAGTGCAATCATCCGGTATTTCCTCGGGTTTCCGATTCAGGGGTTGAACAAATTCGGGGCTAGCTCGGCACTTCCAGCGCCTTGAATTCCTCATACAACGCATCCGGCGCCGGTTTGGGTCTGAAACCGCTTGCGCTGAGCACCGCCACCCGCACTTCGGCGGTCAGCAGCACTTCCTCGCCGCGCCGGATCGATTGGGCGAACACCACGCTGGCGCGCTTGCAGGTGCGGATTTCCACGGTCACGGTCAGCAGGTCGTCCAGGCGCGCCGGGCGCAGGAAATCCAGCTGCATCGCGCGGACCGCGAAAACCAGGTCGAGGTCATGGCGCAATTGTTCCTGTCCATGGCCGCGGAAACGCAACCATTCGGTGCGCGCGCGTTCCAGGAAAGCAACGTATTGCGCGTGGTAGACCACGCCACCCGCGTCGGTATCTTCCCAATACACGCGTGTCGGCCAACTGAATGCGGGGGTTTGGGAAGCGGGAAATGAGCAGTGGGAAGTCAAAAAAGCCCCTCCGGTTCCCCGTTCTCCACTCCCGATTCCCGCATCTTCGGCTTCAACCCCAGATGCAGATAGGCCTTGCGCGTGGCCATGCGCCCACGCGCGGTGCGGACCAGGAAGCCCTGCTGGATCAGGTAGGGCTCGATCACGTCTTCCAGCGTGCCGCGCTCTTCCGACAGCGCCGCGGCCACCGATTCCACCCCGACCGGGCCACCGTCGAAGTTTTCGATGATCAGGCGCAGCAGGCGCCGGTCCAGTTCGTCGAAACCTTCCGGATCCACGTTCAACATCGCCATCGCGGCCCTGGCCACGTCATGGTCGATATGCCCCTGCGCCCGCACCTGCGCGTAATCGCGCACGCGGCGCAGCAGGCGGTTGGCGATGCGCGGGGTGCCGCGCGAGCGATTGGCGATTTCCGCCGCGCCTTCGGCCACGCAATCGATATTCATGATCTTCGCCGAGCGGCGCACGATCTGGGCCAGCTCCTGGGGGTTGTAGAACTCCAGGCGCTGGACGATGCCGAAACGGTCGCGCAACGGCGCGGTCAGCAAGCCGGCGCGGGTGGTGGCGCCGATCAGGGTGAACGGCGGCAGGTCGAGCTTGATCGAACGCGCGGCCGGGCCGTCGCCGATCATGATGTCGATCTGGAAATCCTCCATCGCCGGATAAAGCACCTCTTCCACTACCGGCGACAGGCGATGGATCTCATCGATGAACAGCACGTCGTGCGGCTGCAGGTTGGTCAGCAGCGCGGCCAGGTCGCCGGCTTTTTCGATCACCGGGCCGGAGGTGACCCGCAGGTTGACCCCGAGTTCATTGGCGATGACATGGCTCAACGTGGTCTTGCCCAGGCCCGGCGGACCGAAGATCAGCACATGGTCCATGGCCTCGCCGCGGCCCCGGGCGGCCTCGATATAGATCGAAAGCTGGTCGCGGACCGGCTTCTGGCCCAGGTATTCGTCGAGTTTCCGCGGCCGGATGCTGGCCTCGAGGGCGTCGTCTTCGCGGGTCGCCGCGGCGGTGAGGATGCGGTCTTCGGTCATGGGGGGATTATGCGTGAAGGGTGAAGGGCAAAGGGTAGGAAGCTGCAAACATTGAAGTTCAGGCAGAGCGCCTTTCTTCACCCTTTACCCGTTGCCCTTCCCCGCACTTCAGATCTCCACCTGCGCCCCGAGCTCCACCAGCCGGTTACCCGGAATCCGGAAGAACCCGGTCGCCGGCGCCGCATTGCGGTGCATGGCCGCGAACAGCTTGTCGCGCCAGACCGGCATGCCGCGGTGGGCGCTGGCGATGATGGTCTCGCGGCTGGCGAAATAAGTGGTTTCCATCGGGTCGAAATAGATCCCGCCCTTGTCGCAGGAACCCATCAGCGCCTGCGGCACGTCCGGGGCCTCGGCGAAGCCGTAGCTGATCAGCACGCGATAGAAATCGTCGCCGACCGGCTCCATCTTCAAGCGCTTTTCCTTCGGCGCATAGGGCACGTTGAGGGTCTGCACGGTCAGGAACACGTTACGCTCGTGCAGCACCTTGTTGTGCTTGAGGTTGTGCAGCAGCGCGTGCGGCACCACGCCCTGGTCGGCGGTCATGAAGATCGCGGTGCCCGGCACGCGGACCGGCGGGGCCAGCATCAGGCCCGGCAGGAAGCTGTCCAGCATGATGCCTTCCTTGCGGATTTCCTCGTGCAGCAGCTCGCGGCCGCGGCGCCAGGTGCGCATCATCAGGAAGGCGATGATGCCGATGACCAGCGGCACCCACGCGCCGATGCCGGTGAACAGCTTGGCGCCGTTGGCGACCAGGAAGGCGATGTCGATCAGCAGGAACAACGCGCACAGCGGCAACACCCACTTGCGCGAATCCGGCCAGCGCGTGTACGCCACCACCGCCAGCAACAAGGTATCGATCAGCATGGTGCCGGTCACCGACAGGCCGTAGGCGGTGGCCAGCGCGCCGGAGCTGCGGAACACCAGCACCAGCACGATCACCGCCAGCAGCAGCATCAGGTTGATCGACGGCACGTAGATCTGGCCAATGGTGTCCTTGGAGGTGTACTTGATCGACAACCGCGGCAGGTAACCCAGCTGGATCGCCTGGCGGGTGACCGAGAAGGCGCCGGTGATCACCGCCTGCGAGGCGATGGCCGCCGCCACCGTGGCCAGCACGGTCATCGGGATCTGCGCCCAGCCCGGCATCGACATGAAGAACGGGCTTTCCACCGCGGCTGGATTTTCCAGCAGCACCGCGCCCTGGCCGAAATAATTCAGCACCAGCGCCGGCAGCACGAAGCCGAACCAGGCCCAGCGAATGGGCTTCTTGCCGAAGTGGCCCATGTCCGCATACAGCGCCTCGCCGCCGGTCACGGTCAGCACCACCGCGCCAAGGATGAACAACGCGTGCCAGTCGTGGGTCACGAAGAACTTCAGCGCCCAATAGGGATTCAGCGCGACGAGCACGCTGGGAAAACCAGCGATGTTGTGCACGCCCAGCGCGGCCAGGACCACGAACCAGGTGATCATCACCGGGCCGAAGATCTTGCCCACCCTGGCCGTGCCGAAACGCTGGAAGGCGAACAACCCGATCAGGATCGCCAGGCTGATCGGCACCACCCAGCGGGTCAGTCCGGTGGAGATGACGCTGAGGCCTTCCACCGCGCCCAGCACGGTGATCGGCGGGGTGATCATGCCGTCGCCGAAGAACAGCGACGCGCCGAAGATGCCGAGGATGCCGACCGCGTAATTCAGCCGCGATCCCTTCTTCAGGCTGCGCTGGGCCAGTGCGGTCAGGGCCATGATCCCGCCCTCGCCTTCGTTGTCGGCGCGCATGATCACGATCACGTACTTCAGGGTCACGATCAGGATCAGCGACCAGAAGCCCAGCGAGAGCAGGCCCAGCACGGTGTCGTGATCGGGTTGCAGGCCGAAGTGCGGGTGGAACATTTCCTTGATGGTGTACAGCGGGCTGGTGCCGATGTCGCCGAACACCACGCCCACGGCGCCCGCGACCAGCGCGGCGAGGCCTGTCTTGCCATGACCGTGTTCGCCGGAATGGCCGGTCTTTGCCTGTAGGGAATCGGGGGTGCTCATGGGTGCGCGAGGGTAACGCCTGGGAGGTGAGGAGGGGCTCTAAAACCAGGCGCTCAGCGCAAGGCCGACTGCAGCGCCTTGCGGATGATCATCGCCGCGTCGTCGCCGGGCGCCACCGCTTCGCGGGCCATGCGCACGGCTTCGGCCGGCTTGTAGCCGAGCTGCTGCAAGGCGATCGTCGCTTCGGATTGCGGATCGTTGGGCAGGCTGGGCGAACCCAGCGGATTGCTGCCCAGGTCGACCACGCGGTCGCGCAGTTCCACGACCATGCGTTCGGCGGTCTTCTTGCCGATGCCGGGAATGCGGGTGAGCGCGGCGACATCGCCGGCCTGCACCTGGCGCGCGAACTCGTCCACGCTGACCCCGGACAGGACCGCGAGCGCGATCTTGGCGCCGATGCCACTGACCTTCTGCACATCGCGGAACAAACGGCGCTCGCTTTCACGCAGGAAGCCGTACAGCGACACGCTGTCCTCGCGTTGCGCGTGATGGGTGAACAGGATCACCTCGCGGCCCACGTCGGGCAGGTCGTAGAAGGTGCTCATCGGCGCTTCCAGCTCATAACCGACGCCGCCCACGTCGATCACCAGCCACGGCGGCTGCTTGTAGGCCAGGATGCCGCGCAGGCGGCCGATCATGTTGAAGCTTCCTGGCGCATTGCTTGTCTTCCCCCTTTGGAAAAGGGGGACCGAGGGGGATTTGCCTTTGCCGCGAAGAGCAAATCCCCCCTGCCCCCCTTTTCCAAAGGGGGAAACAGCATGCGAGCCGCGCGACAATTGCTGCTGTCGCGGTCTTTGACGGTCGAGATCATCACTTCCTTCCCCAGGCTTCGCGCACGTTGACGCCCAGTCTATTCGCAGTCGCCCGCACATGCGCATGGGTGATGGCCACCGCCAGTGCGTCGGCGGCGTCGGCCTGCAGCTTGCCTTTCAGGTTGAGCATGATTCCGACCATGTGCTGGATCTGCACCTTGTCCGCGCCGCCCTTGCCGACCAACGCCAGCTTCACTTCCTTGGCCGCGTATTCGTGCACCGGCAAATCGCGCAGCACCACCGCGCAGATCGCCGCGCCGCGCGCGTGGCCCAGCTTCAATGCCGAATCGGGATTGCGGGCCATGAACACCTGTTCGATGGCGACTTCCTGCGGCTGGTAGGTATCGATGACTTCACCCAACGCATGCAACAGGCGTTTCAGGCGCTGCGAGAAATCGCCTTCGCCCAGCAACAGCAGTGGCGCGTGGAACACATGCGCGCACTTGCCCGCCGCATCGACATCGATGATGCCCACGCCGGTGCGCTGGGAACCGGGATCGATGCCGAGGATTCTGGTCACGGGCGATCAGTTCGGCTGCTGCGCAGCCTGCGAAGCCGCGCACTGCGTACGCTGTGAAGGGGAAAGGAAAGCATCGCTTTAATTGACTATTCGCAGGCCGCGCAGCGGCCGACTTTACTCTTTACCGCACTCGCCGCGAGCGGCTTCACGCATGCCCCGCCAGATCGGCATTCGAATAAACCGCCTGCACGTCGTCCAGGTCTTCCAGCATGTCCAGCAGCTTGGTCACCTGCAACGCCACGTCGCCTTCCACGGCGATGTCGTTGTCGGCGCGCATCGTGACCTCGGCGTGGCCGGGGGCGAGGCTTGCCGCTTCCATCGCTTCCTTGACCGGCAGGAATGCATCGGGCGAAGTCAGCACGTCGATGGCGCCGTCTTCCGGATACACCACCACGTCGTCGGCGCCGGCTTCGATGGCGGCGTCGGTGATCGCGTTCTCATCGGCGCCGGCGTCGTAACTCAGCACGCCGAGCTTGCGGAACATGAAGGCGACCGAGCCCTCCGCGCCCATGTTGCCGCCGCACTTGCCGAACGCATGGCGCACTTCGGCCACGGTGCGCACGCGGTTGTCGGTCAGGCAGTCGACGATCACCGCGACCCCGCCGGGGGCGTAGCCTTCGTAACGGATTTCCTCGTATTCGACGCCTTCCAGTTCGCCGGTCGCCTTCTTGATCGCGCGTTCGATCACGTCCTTGGACATGTTCGCCGACAGGCCCTTGTCGACCGCGGTGCGCAGCCGTGCGTTGTTGTCCACGTCGCCGCCGCCGGCGCGCGCCGCCACGCCGATCTCGCGGATGATCTTGGTGAAGATCTTGCCGCGCTTGGCATCGGTGGCGTTCTTGCGACCTTCGATCGAGGGACCACGACCCATGGGGGTTTCCGGACGGCTGCTGAGGAAGTCGCGAATTATACCGATGCGGCAAAACCCTTGTAGGAGCGCCCCATGGGCGCGAGCTCTTGCTTCGTCTCGGCATTGCGTGAAGAGCTCGCGCCCATGGGGCGCTCCTACGAGGGGTGGAAGCGACCTTCGCGCAGGAACTGCGCCGCCTGCCGGGCGGCCTCCACGGAAAACACCAGGCCGCTGTGGCTGGAAGCGACCACGCAATGATCGGTCAGTCCCGGCAAGCGGGTTTCCTCGACCGCCACGGTGCCGTCGGAGTCGCCGTCGAAACGAGCGAAATACCGGCCCAGGCCGTGCGGCACGTTGCCGGCGACCACGCCGACCTCATGCTTCCCGTCCCAGCTTTCGAAGCCGGTCTGCAGCAGGCGGCCGCTACGGCCCAGCGCCGGCATCGTCCAGGCGTGCCCGGCCAGGCCACGCGCCGCATCGCTGCCGCGCAGCGGCGAACCCAGGCAGACCACCCGTGTCACTGGCAGATCGGGGCATTGGCTCAGCGCCTGCAACGCGACCAGTCCGCCCAGGCTGTGCCCCAGCAACGCCAGCGGTTCACTATCCTGCAAACGAGCGATCAGCCGCGTCACCGCCACATCGGGGCCGCCGAACACGCTGGGATAACCGAACACTTCGGTCTCGAATCCCGCCGCACGCAGCCGTGCCGCCAAGGGAACCAGCCACGCCTTCGCGTTCCAGATGCCGTGCAACAGCAGGACGCGCTGGGTCATGAAGCTTTTCCTTCTCTCACCGGGAGAAGGGAAGCCGCCGCAGGATGAATTCGTCATCCAGCGTATTGCCGACCGGAAACTTGTACTCGCCGACATGCTCGAAACCGTAGCGCGCATAGAAACGCTGCGCGCCCAGGTTCTCCGACCACACGCCGATCCACAGCGTGCGCGGGCCGTCCTTTTCCAGCCATTCCAGCGCGGTCTCGAACAACTTCGCGCCCCATCCGTTGTTGTGCGCCTCGCGCAGCACGTACAGCCGCTTGAGTTCGCCGTCGCCCGGCGCGACTTGCGGATGCGGCAGGCCGCAGGCGCCGGCGCAGGCATGGCCCAGGGCCACGCCATCGTGCTCCAGCAGCCACATCGCGGTGGATTCCTGTTCCAGCATTTCCCGTTGCGCGGCGGGCGAATACGAGTTCAACAGGAAATAGGCCAGGTCTTCCGGCGGATACAGATGCCCGAACGTCTCCACGAAGGTGTCGGTGGCGATGCGCGACATCGCCGCGGCATCGTCTGGCGTGGCGCGGCGGATGATCATTGTAGGAGGGGCGTCAGCCCCGAAGCTTTCTGCGAGCGGTTTTCGGGGCTGAAGCCCCTCCCACAACAGCAGGCAATGCCGTGCATCCGCTTCACTCCGATGCCTTTTCCGGCTTCGGCCGCACCGCCACATGCACTTCGGCCAGCTGCGCGTCCGGGATCGGCGACGGCGCGCCGGTCATCAGGCATTGCGCGGTGGTGGTCTTGGGGAAGGCGATCACGTCGCGGATCGATTCGGTGCCGGCCATCAGCGCGGCGATGCGGTCGATGCCGAAGGCGATGCCACCGTGCGGCGGCGCGCCGTACTTCAGCGCGTCCAGCAGGAAGCCGAACTTGGCCTCCGCCTCTTCCGCGCCGATGCCGAGCAATTCGAACACCGCGCTCTGCATGTCCGGGCGGTGGATACGGATCGAACCGCCGCCAATTTCATTCCCGTTGAGGACCATGTCGTAACCACGCGACACCGCGGTCTTCGCATTCGCGCGCAAGTCGGTAATGTCATCCACCGCCGGCGCGGTGAAGGGGTGATGCAAGGCCACGTAACGTTGCGCTTCCTCGTCCCACTCGAACATCGGGAAGTCGGTGACCCACAACGGCGCCCAGCCCGCGGCCACCAGGTTGAAATCCTTGCCGGCCTTGACCCGCAGCGCGCCCATGAAGTCGGACACCTTGCCGTAGCCGCCGGCACCGAAGAACACGATATCGCCGTTGCCGGCGCCGACGTGCTTCACCAGTGCGGCGAATGCGTCCTCGGCGAAGAACTTCTGGATCGGAGAACTGACTTCGCCCGCCTCGCCGATCTTGATGTAAGCCAAGCCCTTTGCACCGTACTTCGCCGCGTGCGCGGCGTATTCGTCGATCTGTTTGCGCGACAGCGATGCGCCGCCGGGAATGCGCAGCGCGGCGACACGGCCATCGGCATCGTTCGCCGCCGCGGTAAATACCGCAAACTCGCTGGACTTCACCAGATCCGCCACGTCCACCAGTTCCAATGCGATGCGCAGGTCCGGCTTGTCCGAACCATAGCGACGCATCGCCTCCGCATAGGTCATGCGCGGGAATTCCGCGGCCAATTCGACCTGCATCACCTCGCGGAACACGGTGCGGATCATGTCCTCGGTGGTGTCCTGGATATCGCGTTCGCGGACGAAGGCGAATTCCATGTCCAGCTGGGTGAACTCGAGCTGGCGGTCGGCGCGCAGCGCTTCGTCGCGGAAGCAGCGCGCGATCTGGTAGTAGCGGTCGAAGCCGGCCACCATCAGGATCTGCTTGAACAACTGCGGCGATTGCGGCAGCGCGTAGAACTCGCCCGGGTGCATGCGTGCCGGGACCAGGAAATCGCGCGCGCCTTCCGGCGTGGCCTTGGTCAGGATCGGGGTTTCGATGTCCTGGAAATCGCGCGCGTCCAGCCACTGGCGCAAGGCCGCGACCAGCCTGGTGCGGGTGCGCATCATGCGCTGCATTTCCGGGCGGCGCAGGTCCAGGTAACGGTATTTCAGGCGGATTTCCTCGCCGGCGTTCTCGTGCGCATGGAACGGCAGCGGTTCGGCCTTGTTGAGGATCGTGATCTTCGTCGCGACCACTTCCACCTGGCCGGTACGGATCTTGGGGTTGACGCTCTGGCGCGCGCGGACCACGCCTTCGACCTGGAGCACATCCTCGTAGCCCAGGCCGGCCGCGACCTTGAACGCCGCGACCTGCTCCGGCTCGACCAGCACCTGGACGACGCCGTGGTGGTCGCGCAGGTCGATGAAGCACAGGCCGCCGAGATTGCGGGCGACGTCGGTCCAGCCGCACAGGGTGACCGACTGGCCGATCAGGGCCTCGTCGACGAGGCCGCAGAAATGGGTACGCATGGGGACTCCGGTAACGGTTCCGGCACCGAGTGGTCCGGAAAGACCGCTATTTTGGGGCCGCGACCCTGCCCGGGCAAATCCACCGCTTATCCAGGCTAAACAACCGGTGTGTATATTCCGGTCCTGCCACCCCAATTCCTGCCGGAGACTGCCATGTTGCGCTCGTTGCCAGCGATGTTCGTAGTATTTGGTTTGCTTTTCGCCGTCCCGCAGCCGGCCCAGGCCCAGATCCAGCAGAAGGCCTATGCGCCCGAGAACCTGCGCAACCTGTCGCGCAGCGACCAGGAAAGGGTCATCAGCCTGGAATACTCGGAGCAATCGCGCGGCCGCCGCATTCCCGACGACCAGCTGAGGTTCTACCTGGACCAGGTGAACCGCTCCAGTTGGGGCTTCAGCCGGATCAAGCAGGACATCGCCGCTTCGCTGGGCGGTGGCAACGGCGGCTGGGATCCGGACCCGGGCAACTCGATCCTGTGCGAAAGCAACGACAACCGCCGCCGCCAGTGCAATACCGGCTTCCGCGGCCGCGCGTCGCTGAGCCAGAACCTTTCCGATACGCGCTGCATCGAAGGCCAGAACTGGGGCGGCGGCAACGGCTATGTCTGGGTCGACCGGGGCTGCCGCGCCCGTTTCGTGGAGGACTACGACAACGGTTTTGGCTCGATCCTGTGCGAAAGCAACGACAACCGCCGCCGCCAGTGCAATACCGGCTTCCGCGGCCGCGCGTCGCTGAGCCAGAACATTTCCGATACGCGCTGCATCGAGGGCCAGAACTGGGGCAGCGGCAACGGCTATGTGTGGGTCGACCGGGGTTGTCGCGCCCGTTTCGTGGAGGGCTACGGCAACGGTTCCGGCTCGATCCTGTGCGAAAGCAACGACAACCGCCGCCGTCAGTGCAATACCGGCTTCCGCGGCCGCGCGTCGCTGAGCCAGAACATTTCCGATACGCGCTGCATCGAGGGCCAGAACTGGGGAAGCGGCAACGGCTATGTGTGGGTCGACCGGGGCTGCCGCGCCCGTTTCGTGGATGACTCGTACGCTGGCGGCGGTAGCGGCAACAAAGTGCGCTGCGAAAGCACCGACAACCGTTATCGCGAATGCAATACCGGTTTCCGCGGCAATGCCCGGGTCAACCGCCAGCTTTCCGACACCCGCTGCACCGAAGGCCAGACCTGGGGCCAGCGCAACAACGGCACGATCTGGGTGAATCGCGGCTGCCGGGCCGAGTTCATCGAAAGCGATGGCAACTGGAATCCGGGCGATGGCAACAGCAACTACAGCGTGACCTGCAGCAGCCAGGACAACCGTCGCGCCACCTGCGCATGGAACAGCCGCTATGGCCGCCCGTACCTGATCCAGCAGATCTCCTCCGACAGCTGCCGCGAAGGCAGCACCTGGGGCTATCTGCGCGGCAATATCTGGGTCGACCGCGGTTGCCGCGCGCGCTTCGGCGCTCGTTGATCGCGAGCGTTATCGCTTGATGGAAAACGCCGCCCTGGAGGCGGCGTTTTTCCTGGGCATACGGATTTCATCGCGCGGCGTTCCCATCCTGGAATCGGAATGCCTTCTCAGCGCAGCGCACCCCAGGGCGCCGGCGGAGTCGCCACCGGTCGGGTCAGGTCGAATTCGACGCGGAACAATCTTCCATTCGGTCGGCTGAGTTCATAGACGAACCGCTGCGCCGGAACCAGTTCCATCGCCCAGGTATTCGACACCGAGGCCGTGCTGCCTTCGCGCTGGAACAGGGCCACCGATTCGGCATCTACCGGGAATTCCTGCCGCCCGGCGGTGCCGGGCGATGTGGTTTCCCCGCCATACATCGTCAATACGTCGGGGCTGCCGTCCCGGTGCCGATGGTCGTGCTTCAGGCGAAGCCCGGTCGCGGTGCGGGTAATCACCCAGGTACGCGAGTGGTCATCACCGACATGGAACGGAATGCGGATTTGACGATAGGGATCGCCACAGCCGCGCACATGCATGACCAGTGCCTTGCCGTCGAAGGGATCGGGCGTGGTGGATGCGGGTTTGTTGGCCACGATCCTGCCGGCATAGGCCTTTCCACAGTATGGAATGAGGTTGGCCATGAACTGTGCCGATGGCTCAGCAACCACTTGCGGGATAACGCGACTCTCAGCGAACTCCCCTTGCCTCGCCACCACCTCCTCGCCACACCCAGCGATCAGCGCAACAACGGATAGCGCGAGAAATCGAATCATGTGCACAGCTCCATGGAGCCTTGCCACCTCAAACAGAAGGCGTCGAGGAAGACGCGGCTGGCTTTGTTTCGGTTTTTGTTTCCGTCTTCGGCGCGCTCGCGCTTTCAGTAGCCGCCGGCTTGGCCGCCTCGGTCTTGCCGGCGCCTTCGCCGCCTTCGCTCAGGTTGCGTTTCCTGTCGCCGTCTTTCTTGAAGTCGGTTTCGTACCAGCCGCTGCCGGACAGGCGGAACGAAGGCGCGGTGACCTGGCGCCTGACCTGGTGGGCGCCGCAGGAAGGACACGTTTCCGGATCGGGATCGGACATCTTCTGCAGGCGGTCGAAGCTGTGGCCGCATTCGGCGCACTGGAAGGCATAGATGGGCATGGCGTGGAGGCAGTTCGTGCGGGTGGGGTCTGATTTTGGGTCGAATCCGGGCTGAAGCAAGGCCTGGCGAGGACCAGGGCCTGTTAACGCTATTGGGATAGGCCCTAGTCGTACAGCGCCGACCACTCGGCCTCGGCGATGGCGAGCGCGTCGCGCAACTGGCTTTGCTCGCGCCCGATCTCCGCGACACGGGCACCGCCATTGGCGTAGACAGCGGGATCGGCCAGTTCGGTTTCCAGCGCGGCCAGCTTGCCTTCCAGTT
Source organism: Pseudoxanthomonas sp. (assembly GCA_041919795.1). GTDB lineage: Bacteria > Pseudomonadota > Gammaproteobacteria > Xanthomonadales > Xanthomonadaceae > Pseudoxanthomonas_A. The sequence continues at coordinate 16,951 of JAYRTC010000015.1, forward strand.
CGGCCACGCGCGCCTCGGCCTGGGCCAGTTTGTGCGGGTTGACCTTTTTCGCCGGAGTCGCGGGTTTGGGCGCGGCGACGGGCAAGGGCGTCTCGGGAATCTTCGGCGCCTTGTTGCCTTGCGCGGTGGCGCGGGTGCGCAGCCAGGCGGCGTATTCGTCGAGGTCGCCGGCGAAGGGTTCGACCACGCCATCGGCCACGCGCCAGTAGGTTTCGCAGACCAGGCCGATCAGATGCCGATCGTGCGAGACCATGACGATGGCGCCTTCGAACAGGCTCAGCGCTTCGGCCAGCGCCTCGCGCATTTCCAGGTCCAGGTGGTTGGTGGGCTCGTCGAGCAGCAGCACGTTCGGCTGGCGCCAGGCGATCAACGCCAGGGCCAGGCGCGCGCGTTCGCCGCCGGAAAAACCATCGACGCTTTCGAAGGCGCGATCACCGGGGAAATTCCATTTGCCGAGGAAATCGCGGAACGCCTGCGTAGGCGAATCCGGCGACAGGTCGCGCAGGTGGTCGATCGGCGATTGCGCGGGCTTCAGCGATTCCACCGTGTGCTGGGCGAAGTAGCCGATACGCACGTCGGGATGGCAGCTGCGTTCGCCATGGATCGGGTCGAGGTCGCCGACCAGGGTTTTCACCAGGGTCGATTTACCCGCGCCGTTGACGCCAAGCAGGCCGATGCGGTCGCCGGCTTCCAGGCCGAAGGCGATGTCCTTGAGGATGATGTCGACTCCCTCCCCTTCAAGGGGAGGGCCGGGGTGGGGATGGCTTTTCCCTGCCGATTCCACACCATCCCCACCCAACCCTCCCCTTGAAGGGGAGGGCTTCAGCACATAACCCGCATCGACATGATTCAAGCGGATCAGCGAGAACGGCAGGCGCGTGGGCTGGGCGAATTCGATGGTCAATTCGCGCTCGGCGCGCACCGCTTCGGTGCCGGCCATCTTGGCCAGGCGCTTGACCCGCGACTGGGCCTGCTTGGCCTTGGCGGCGCTGGCGCTGAAGCGGTCGATGAAGCTCTGCAGGTGCGCGCGCTCGGCCATGCTCTTTTCATGGGTGATCTGCTGCAGGCGCAGCTGTTCCGAACGCTGGCGCTCGAACGCGGTGTAGTCGCCGGTGTAGAGCTTGGCCTTGCCGCCGTGCAGGTGCAGGGTGTGGGTGGTGACGTTGTCGAGGAACTCGCGGTCGTGCGAGATCAGCAGCAGCGTACCGGGATATTTCAGCAGCCACTGTTCCAGCCACAGCACCGCGTCCAGGTCCAGGTGGTTGGTGGGTTCGTCCAGCAGCAACAGGTCGCTGGGGGTCATCAGCGCGCGGGCCAGGTTCAGGCGCACGCGCCAGCCGCCGGAGAACGAGGACACCGGGCGCTGGTGGGTGTCGCCCGGGAAGCCCAATCCGTGCAGCAGCTTGCCGGCCCGCGCCGAGGCGTCGTAACCGTTGACCTCTTCCAGCCGGTGGTGGGCCAGGGCCACCGCTTCCCAGTCCTCGTCGGCCAGGGCCTTGGCCTCGGCGCGCAGGGCGGCGGCGACTTCCACGTCGCCGGAGAGTACGAACTCGATGGCCGGGTCCGGCAGCGACGGGGTTTCCTGGGCCACGCTGGCGATACGGACCCTGCCCGGCAGCTCGATATCGCCCTTGTCGGCCTCGATCTCGTTGCGGATCGCGGCGAACAGGCTGGACTTGCCGGTGCCGTTGCGCCCGACCACGCCCACCCGGTAGCCGGCGTGCATGGTCAGGTCGACATTAGACAAAAGTAGGCGTTCGCCCCTGCGCAGCGCGAAATTTCTTAGTGAAATCATTTAGATAGCGCCGAACTGGCGAGGTGGGAATATGGACATGAGCAGAAGTTCTGCGACCCGATTCTACTCTTTAACAAATAATTGACGTTATGTTGTGGCGCAGCAGGTTGACGAAACTGCGGTTACACCATTCAGCTGTGCCGTCTCATCACAGGTAGTTCCCCCCGTTCTGCATTGGAGTACCCATGAATCGCAAGCTCTCCCCCTTGACCGCCGCCATCGTCCTGGCGCTTTCCGCGTCGTCCGTCTTCGCCCAGGAAACCGCCCCCGCCAGCACCCAGGCCGCCAAGACCCTGGATACGGTGATCGTCACCGGCACCCGGGTCAGCGACCGCACCGTGGCCGAATCGCAGTCGCCGATCGACATCATCACCCCCGAGGCGTTGCAAGCGACCGGCACCACCGAACTGGCGACCGCCCTGGCCCGCGCCCTGCCCTCGCTGAATTTCCCGCGCCCCGCCATCACCGACGGCACCAGTGGCGTGCGTCCGGCGCAGCTGCGCGGCCTCTCCCCGGACCAGGTGCTGGTGCTGGTCAACGGCAAGCGCCGCCATATTTCCGCGCTGGTCAACGTCAACGGCAGCATCGGCCGCGGCTCGTCGGCGGTGGACTTCAACGCCATTCCGATCGCCGCGATCGAGCGCGTCGAGGTGCTGCGCGACGGCGCCTCGGCGCAATACGGTTCCGACGCCATCGCCGGCGTGGTCAACATCGTGCTGAAGGGTTCCGGCAAGGGTGGCGGCCTGGCGGTCGATTTCGGCCAGTACTCGGCGGGCGACGGCGCCCAGGCCCAGCTTTCCGGCGACGCCGGCTTGTCTTTCGGCGGCGACCGCGGCTTCGTGCACGTGGCCGGGCAACTGACGAAACAGGATGAAACCGACCGCGCCGGTCCGTACCAGGGCACCTCGCCCAACACCGGCAACAGCCCGGCCATCGGCCAGGTCGCCTACATCTACGGCGATCCCAAGGTGGAAGCCGGAGCGGTCTCGGCCAACGCCGGCTTCGCCTTCAACGATCGCATCAACGGCTATGCCAGCGCCATCGCCAGCAACCGCGACATCACTTCGTTCGCGTTCTACCGCTCGATCGGCCACAACCCGCTGGTGCCGCAGGTCTATCCCGACGGCTACGTGCCGCAGATCAACCAGCTGTCGCAGGACCGTTCTCTGGTGGCGGGCGTCAAGGGCGATACCGACAGCGGCTGGAAGTGGGACCTGAGCTACAACTACGGTTACAACCACCTGGCCTTCTACACCCAGAACAGCATCAACTACAGCCTGGGCACCGCCAGTCCCACGCGTTTCTACGATGGCGCGCTGGAATACACCCAGAACGTGGTCAACGCCGATGCCAGCAAGACCCTGGACTGGGGCCTGGCCTATCCGGCCACGCTGTCCTTCGGCGCCGAATACCGGCGCGAGAAGTGGAACCAGTCGCCGGGCGAGCTGAATTCGTACATCACTGGCGGCGCCCAGGGTTTCGGCGGCTTCACCCCGATCAACGCCGTGCATTCGGACCGCGACAGCTACGCGGTGTATGCGGGCCTGGAAGCCGACATCACCGAGAAATTCTCCGCCGGTGTCGCCGGCCGCTACGAAGACTACTCGGACTTCGGCAGCGAAACCTCGGGCAAGCTGTCGGCGCGCTATGCGTTCACCGACAAAGCCGCGTTGCGCGCGACCATCGCCAGTGGTTTCCGCGCGCCGGCGCTGGCCCAGCAGTACTACCAGGTGGTGACTTCGCAATACAACGCCAGCGTCGATGCCTTCTTCGAATCCGGTACGTTCCCGGCCACCGGCGCCGTGGCGCAGGCGCTGGGCGCCGATGCGCTGACCGCAGAAACCTCGCTGTCGTACGGACTGGGCCTGGTGCTGCAGCCGGTCGATCGCCTGTACATCACCGTCGATGCCTACCAGATCGACATCGACGACCGCATCGTGCTGTCTTCCAACCTGCTGCTTGGCGGCAATGCGGCGGCGCAGGCCTTGCTGGCCAGCCTTGGCGTCAACGGAGTCACCAGCGCCCGCTACTTCACCAACGCGGCCGACACCCAGACGCGCGGCATCGACGTGATCGGCAGCTACAACATTCCGCTGGCCAACAGCGAACTCAACCTGACCGCCGGTTACAACTACAACAAGACCGAGATTGTGCGGATCGCTCCCAATCCCATCGAACTGACCAACCTGGGCGCCGACCTGCGACGCATCGGCCGCGACGAGGAAGGCCGCATCGAGGAAGGCTTTCCGCGCGACAAGGTCGCCCTGTCCGCGAACTGGAAACTCGCCCAGTGGGATTTCAATCTCGGCGCCACCCGCTACGGTGAATTCACCACGCGCGTCAGCGAAACCGGCAACCCCGCCAACGACCAGACCTATGGCGCGAGCTGGATAATGGATGCGTCGGCCAGCTATCGTCCAAGCGAGAGCTGGACGCTGACCCTGGGCGCGGACAACCTGCTCGACGAATATCCGGACCGGACCTTGTTCGCCAATTCCAACAGCGGGCAATTCCCTTACAGCAGCCAGTCGCCGGCAGGCTTCAATGGCGCCTACCTGTACGGACGCATCAGCTACAAGTGGTGAGGATGCGACGAAGTTCCGCGCTGTAGATGAAACCAGGTGCCCCGGCAATGCCGGGGCATTCTTTTTGGTTTTTCGTAGGAGCGCCCCATGGGCGCGAGCTCTCGTGTTGTGGGAGCGGCTTCCAGCCGCGAACTCTTGATTTTTACCTGTCCAGGCAAGAAGAGCTCGCGCCCATGGGGCGCTCCTACGATGAGTCCCGCAGCCAGTCCCGGTTTGTCCTGAAACAGTGCATCGGCGACACTGGTTCCCACTCAGACTCCCGCTGGAAACCGGATGCCCCATGACACCGACCTGATCGACCTCGTAGCCGTTGGCCTGGCCCTTGCCTTCGTCCTGGGCGCCATTGCCAACAAGCTGCGCTTGTCGCCACTGGTCGGTTACCTGGCTGCCGGCATCTGCGTCGGCCCGTTCAGTCCCGGCTTCACCGCCGATCAGGAACTGGCCAACCAGCTGGCCGAGATCGGAGTGATGCTGCTGATGTTCGGCGTCGGCCTGCACTTCTCGCTGAAGGACCTGATGGAGGTCAAGGCGATCGCCATCCCCGGCGCGATCGCGCAGATCGCGGTGGCGACGGTGCTGGGCTGGGCCCTGGCCTGGGCCATGGGCTGGCCGACCGTGCAGGGCATCGTCTTCGGCTTCTCGCTGGCGACCGCCAGCACCGTGGTCCTGTTGCGGGCCATGGAAGAGCGGCGCCTGCTGGAAACCACCCGCGGCAAGATCGCGGTCGGCTGGTTGATCGTCGAGGACCTGGCCTGCGTACTGGCGCTGGTGATGATGCCGGTACTGGCCGACGTATCCGGCACGCAGGCCGGTGGCGGCAGCCACACCTTCGGCAGCATCGCGGCCAGCATCGGCTGGACCCTGGTCCAGTTGGGTGCGTTCGTGGCGGTGATGCTGCTGGTCGGGCGCCGCGCCATCCCGTGGATCCTGGAACGCATCGCCGGCACCGGTTCGCGCGAACTGTTCACCCTGTCGGTGCTGGCCATCGCCCTGGGCGTGGCCTTCGGTTCGGCCAAGCTGTTCGGGGTGTCGTTCGCGCTGGGCGCGTTCTTCGCCGGCATGCTGCTCAACGAATCGGAACTGAGCCACAAGGCGGCCAACGATTCGTTGCCGCTGCGCGATGCGTTCGCGGTGCTGTTCTTCGTCTCGGTCGGCATGCTGTTCGATCCGACCATCCTCATCGAGCATCCCTGGCAGGTGCTGGCCACCACCGGCATCGTCCTGTTCGGCAAATCGCTGGCCGCGTTCGCCATCGTCCGCGCCTTCGGCCATTCCAACATCACCGCGCTGACCATTTCCGCCAGCCTGGCCCAGATCGGCGAATTCGCCTTCATCATCGCCGGCCTCGGCGTATCGCTGAAGATCCTGTCGCCTACCGGCCAGGATCTGGTACTGGCCGGCGCGTTGATCTCGATCATGCTCAACCCGATGATCTTCATGCTGCTGGATCGCTGGGAAGCCAAGCAGAAGCGCCTGGAGCCCGCCGCGATCGTGCCGGAAATGCCGCCGGGCCCGTCGCTGGACGTCACCGACCACGCCATCGTCATCGGCTACGGCCGGGTTGGCAGCGAACTGGCCCACGTGCTGCGCGACCGCGGCGTACCGGTGATCGTCATCGACGACAACGAACAGCATGTGGAGCGCGCCCACGCCGCCGGCATCCCCGGCATCCGCGGCAGCGCCGCCGCCGACAAGGTGCTGGCCGAAGCGCATCCGGAAAAAGCCAAGATCGCGATCCTCGCCATCCCGCAGCCGCTGGAGGCCGGTGAGGCGCTGGCCAAGCTGCGCGCGATCAACCCATCGCTGACCCTGCTGGCGCGCGCGCACAGCGATGCCGAAGTGAAGCACCTGCTGGAACACGGCGCCGACGGCGCGGTGATGGCCGAACGCGAGCTGGCCTATTCGCTGGCCGAGATGGTGCTGTCCACGCCGCCCTACCGCGCACTGCGGAATATCCAGGCCAACAACTAGCCGAGGCCTATTGTCCCTTCCCCCGGGCGGTAGGAGCGCCCATGGGCGCGAGCTCTTCGGTGGGATCCCGGATAAAAGGCGGAGAGCTCGCGCCCAGGGGGCGCTCCTACCGTGAGGGCGATCTTTCCCGCACTCCGTGAAGAAGCAAAAAAAGGGCCTTGCGGCCCCTTTTCTTCAATGCTTCTTTTCCATGTCCACCGCGGATTTCTCGCTGGCGAATGGGTTGAGCTTGCGGATGGACGAAGGATAGTCCGGCCAGTCGCCAGTCAGCCACGGATGCGTGGGTTCGTTCTGCTGCAGCACGCGACGCGCGTCCGCGGCCAGGGTTTCGTTGCCCAGGTGGGTGTAGGCCTCGCCCAGCACGGCGACGGCATCGTTCTGGTATTCGCTCTGCGGATAGGTTTCCAGCAGATACTTGGCGCGCGCAGCCGCCGATACCCACGCATCGCGGCGTAGGTAGTACAGGGCCGTATCCATTTCATGGCGGGCGAACAGGTTGCGCAGCGCGATCATGCGCTGGCGGGCGTCGGCGCTGTAGCGGCTGTTGGGGTAGCGCTCGGTCAGCAGGTTGAAGTCGCTGTAGGCCTGGATGGGCGTGGCCAGGTCGCGGCGGCTGGGATCGAGCCGCCACACCTTCTGCAGGAACACCGTGTCTCGGCCCGAATTGGCCAGGCCGCGCAGGTAGTACATGTACGGCACGTTGCGCTGGGTCGGATAAGTACGCAGGAAACGGTCGATGGTGGAAACCGCGTCGTCGGTCTTGCCGGACTTGAACTGGGCATAGGCCGTTTCCATCAGCGCCTGTTCGGTGTACGGACCGTAGGGGTACTGGGCGATGAGTTTGCGGAAGTCGAGTTCGGCCTTGGACCAGTTGCTGTTGGTCATTGACTTGTGCGCGGTCTGGTAGATCTCCTCGACCGGCTTGCCTTCCAGCGAATCCTTGTCCTTCTTGAACATCTTGCCGCAGCCGCTGGCGACGAAGACGATCGCCAGCGCAAGGCCGGCCATGCGGATCAGGCGCAGGCGGCTGGGGGCGGAATACCGTGGGGTGGAGCGGGCAACGGAGCGCTGGGTCATGGGCTGGCGGAAGGCCGCGACAGGGAAACGGAACGGCGATGATAGCCTAGGCGCCGCCCAAGCCATGAACCTGCGGCCAACATGCCGCCTGCAAAGCCATGACCGAACCCGCCTCCCCCGTCGACGATTCCGACCTCTCCGACAGCCCGGAAGAGGATTCCCCGCGCACCGCCGTGGTCCCGGCCAGCGCCGCCGGGCGGCGCTTCGATGCGGTGCTGGCCGAACTTTTCCCCGAATATTCGCGCACCCGCCTGTCGGAATGGATCAAGTCAGGCGATGCCCGCCTGGATGGCGAAACCGTGCGCGGGCGCGATCCCGTGCGCGGAGGCGAGACCGCCAGCCTGGACGTGGTCCTGGACACCCAGACCCATGCCCTGCCGCAGGACATCCCGATCGAGGTGCTGTACGAGGACGCGGATGTGTTCGTGATCAACAAGCCCGCCGGCCTGGTGGTGCACCCGGGCGCCGGCAATCACGATGGCACCCTGGTCAACGCCTTGCTGTTCCGCGATCCGTCGCTGTCCACGATCCCGCGCGCCGGCATCGTCCACCGCCTGGACAAGGACACCAGCGGGGTCATGGTGGTGGCGCGCACGCTGCCGGCGCACACCGCGCTGGTCGAGCAATTGTCGTCGCGCGACGTGCACCGCCAGTACCTGGCGATCGTGGTCGGTTCGATGGTCTCCGGCGGCACCGTCAACGCGCCGATCGATCGCCATTCGCGCGACCGCATCCGCATGTCGGTGCGCGAGGAAGGCCGCGACGCGGTCACCCATTACCGCCTGCGCGAACGCTTCCGCGCCCATACCGCGCTGGAGTGCCGCCTGGAAACCGGCCGCACCCACCAGATCCGCGTGCACATGACCCATCTGAAGTACCCGCTCGTCGGCGACCCGATGTACGGCGGCCCGCTGAAACTGCCCAAGCACGCCACCGAGGAACTGATCGCCGCATTGCGCGGCTTCAAGCGCCAGGCGTTGCATGCGGAAGTGCTGGAGTTCAGGCATCCGACCAGCGGCGAACCCCTGCGCGTGTCCGCGCCGGTGCCGGCCGACATGCTGGGCCTGCTGGCCGCGCTGCGCGCCGATGGCGAGGCGCAGAAGCAGCGATGAGCGCGGTGCTGCAAGCGCAGTGGCCGGTGCCGGCGAAGGTGCACGCCTTCACCACGCTGCGTCATGGCGCCGGGGTTTCGCGGGCGCCGTTCGACACGTTCAACCTGGGCAATCGCCTTGCCGCCGACGGCGATGATCCGGCGACGGTCGACCGCAACCGTGCCGAACTGGTGGATCGCTTCGAACTGCCTTCCGCGCCGCACTGGCTGCGGCAGGTGCATGGGACGCAAGTGCTGCGGTTCTTGGCTCCTTCCCCTGCGAAGGCAGAGGGAGGGGTCGAAGAGCCTGTTGCCGATGCCGCCGTCACTTCCGATGCGGGTGTCGTCCTCGCCATCCTCACCGCCGATTGCCTGCCGGTGGTGTTCGCCGCGCAGGACGGCAGCGAAATCGGCGCGGCCCATGCGGGTTGGCGCGGACTCGCGGGCGGCGTGCTGGAAAACACGGTGGCGGCGATGCGCACGCCTGCCGCGCAACTCACCGCCTGGCTGGGTCCCGCCGCCGGACCGCAGGCCTACGAGATTGGCGAAGAAGTCTTCACTGCGTTCGTGGAGCAGGATGCGCAAGCTGCTTCTGCTTTCGTCGCGACCCGGGCCGGACATTGGCGCGTGGACCTGTACGCGCTGGCGCGACGGCGTCTTGCCGCAATCGGCATCGAGCGCGTGCAGGGTGGCGGCCTTTGCACCATTTCCGACCCGCAACGATTCTTCTCGCATCGCCGCAGCACCTCCGATGGCAGCGGGCGCACCGGACGCATGGCCACCGTGGCGTGGCTTCAAGCGTGAACCCGCCGTTGTTCCGGCAGGTGCTGGGCGACGCCTTCGACAGCCTGCCGCCGGCAGTCGAAGCGCTGCATTCGCGTGAGGGATGCAGTCGCTATCGCGGTGAGGTCGAGGTCAGTCGTGGCGAGCATCCGCTGGCCCGATGGTTCGCCCGGGCCACCCGGCTTCCACCTGCGGGCAAGGGTGCGATCGAAGTCGAGATCGATGCGCGCGGGCACGGCGAGCGCTGGACGCGCCGCATCGGCGGTCATGCGATGCCATCGCGGCTGTGGTCGCAGGATGGATTGCTGTGCGAACAATTGGGCCTGGTGCGTTTCGGTTTCGCGTTGACGGCGGAAGAAGGCGTGCTGGTCTGGCGCGTGGCGCGAGTGCACGCACTGGGCCTGCCGCTGCCGGCGCGCTGGTTCGACGCGGTGCGGGCGCGCGAATACGAAAGCGAAGGGCGTTACTGGTTCGATGTGACCGCGGCGATGCCGGTCGCCGGAGCGCTGGTGCATTACCGGGGCTGGCTGGAGGTCGATGGCGCGGCCTGACATGCGGTTGGCCTGAACTGTGAGGGAGCTTGAATGCGGGAGACGCTTCAGCCCCGACGCTCTTGCAGGCAGAAGCGTCGGGGCTGAAGCTCCTTCCACACTTTGCAAGAAAGCGAAAAGCCGACCCTTGAGTCGGCTTTTCGCTTTCTTGCAGGTGAAGCGCGATTACTGCGCCAGGCTGAACTCCATGCGCCGGTTCTGCGCGCGGCCTTCGGTAGTGCCGTTATCGGCCACCGGCTTGGTGTCGCCGTAACCCTTGGCGGTCAGGATCGCATCGGAGACACCGAGTTCGACCAGGCGGGCGCGCACTGCGGCCGCCCTTGCCTCGCTGAGCTTGAGGTTGGCCGCGGCGTTGCCGGTGTTGTCGGTATGGCCACCGATCTCCACGCGCGTTCCCTCAGGCGCTTTCTTCAGGGCTTCCGCCGCCTTGCCGAGGATGTCCTGGCTGGTGGCGCTGATCCGCGAGGAACCGGTATCGAACTGGATGCCGGTCAGGTTGAGCGCCTTGATCAGGTCATCGGCGGTGAAGTTGCCGGCTTGCAATGCGCCGAGTGCTTCGTCGGCGGTCGGTGCGGGTGTCGCTGCAGCGTCTGCGTCTGCATTGGCGGCAGCCGCGGCGTCCGCCGGTGCAGCCGAGGCATCCGGGGCCGGCATTGCGGCATCCGTCGCCGGCATCGCATCGGTCGCGGAGGCAGCCACATCGGCCGCAGGCGTGGCATCGGTGGCCGGAGCCTGATCGCCCCGCTTGGTCCACATGCAATAACCCAGGCCGAGTACGAGGGCGAGCGGGATCAGCCACTTCAGGAAGCCCAATCCGCCGCCGGCAGCGGCGCTGGCGCCGGCACCGACATTGGCGGCGGCGCGACCGGCGGCGGCACTGGCCGCACCGGCACCGTGGCTGACGGCGTCGCCCGCGCCACGCGCTGCATTGCCGAGGCCGGCGGCGGCATTGCCGACGCCCGCGCCCAGACCGCCGAGACCGGGAATCAAGCCGCTCACGCTGGCCGGGATCGAGGTCGGGAGTTGGCCGCCAGGGGTCAGCGCGCCGATGATCTTGGGCAACAGGCCGGCGGTGGCCATGCTCACCGCCGATGCAGGCAAGCCGATCTTGCTGGCCAGCGAAGAAATGGTGTCGCTGCCGAGCGCGGCATGCACCTGGTCGGGTTGCAGGTCGTTGTCGCCGGGCGTGCCACCGACCCACGAAGCCGCAGCATCGCCGAGTCCGGCGTCCTTGAATTTCTGCAGGAAGCCCGAAATGCCGCCCGAACCGGGATTGAAGATCAAGCCAAGCAACTGGCCGACGAACTGCTTGGCGTTGTCGCCAAGGCCGAAACGTTCCGCCGCCTGGCGGATGATGGCGTCGAACATGTTGAATCTCCTTGTTGCTTATCGAACAGGGATGGATCGCTCGCCTGCGGCCGGGGCTCGCCGACGCCGCGGCAGCACACCACAGGCGGGAACACGCGGTGTTAAGTTCAGATCAAGACACGCGGCATTCACCCCGGATCGATTCCAAACCTGCGACGTGGGTTACCTTCTTCATCCGCCGCCCCGTCAATCCGAGTGCCTGATGTCTTCTTCCACTGCTTCTTTCCGCCGCTGGTTCGTCGCGGGCGATCTCAATGGCTTCTTCGGACTGGTGGTCGACAACCTGTCGATCCTCGGCTTCATTGCCGCCGCGTTGATCGGGATCTTCCAGTTTCCCGCCGAGGTGGTGTTCGGAAAAATGTTTCCCGGCACCGCCTTCGGTGTACTGGTTGGCAATCTTTCCTACACGTGGATGGCGCGCAGGCTGGCGGCGAAGAGCGGGCGCGACGACGTCACCGCGATGCCGCTGGGACTGGATGCGCCGACCAGCATCGGCATGGCCTTGCTGGTGCTGGGGCCGGCGTTCGTTGCCTTCAAGCAACAGGGCATGGACGCGAACGCCGCGGCGCTCGCCACCTGGCAACTGGGCATGGCCTCGCTGATGGTGATGGGCGTGTTGAAACTGGTGTTGTCGTTCTTCGGCGATGCGGTCACGCGGATGGTGCCGCGCGCGGGCTTGCTGGGATCGATCGGCGGGGCGGCATTGACCCTGCTTGGCTTCCTGCCGCTGATCGAGGCCCTGCGTTCGCCGGTGGTCGGCTTCGTCACTTTCGGATTGCTGTTGTACGTGCTGGTGGCGAAGGGCAGGTTGCCGGTGAAGATTCCCGGCGTGTTGCTGGCTTTCCTGGTCGGCACCGCACTGTATTACGCGTTGGGTCTGGCGGGTTTGGGGGCGCCGGGATTCGCCGTGCCGGAAGCGGTGCCGCTGCGTTTCACCTTGCCGCTGCCGACGCTGGGTCTCCTCGATGGCCTGGCCTACACGGTGCCGTACCTGCCGCTGCTGCTGCCGTTCGGCCTGCTGATGGTGGTCGGCGGCATCAACGTCAGCGAAAGCGCGCGCGCCGCGGGCGACGACTACCGCACCCGCGACATCCTGCTGGTCGAAGCCGTGTCCACCCTGGTTGCCGGTTTTTGTGGCGGCGTGGCCCAGACCACGCCCTACATCGGCCAGCCTGCGTACAAGCACATGGGCGCGCGCAGTGGTTACACCTTGCTCACCGGCTTGTTCATTGGCCTGGGCGGCATCTTCGGCTATGTGTCGGGGCTGGTGCAGTGGCTGCCGCTGGCGGTGCTGGCGCCGATCATCGTCTATGTCGGCCTGGACATCACCGTGCAGGCCTTCACCGAAACCCCGCGCAAACATGCGTTGGCCGTTGCGTTGGGCTTCCTGCCATCGATCGCCTACCTGTTCAACATCAAGCTGGGCAATCCGGCGTGGATACCACTGGAGAGATTCGCCGCGCTCTACCACGGCGGCGACGGCCACGGTCTGCCCGACCTGGCCGCCATCGTCACCCTGGGCAATGGCTTCATCATCACCGCGATGATCTGGACCACCACGCTGGTGGCGATGATCGACGGACGCCTGCGCCATGCGGTGCTGGCGTTGCTGATCGGCGCGGCGCTGACCCTGTTCGGCTTCATCCATTCGGTCGATCCACGCGGCGGCATCTACCTGCCGTGGGAACTGGTGGACCTGCCGAAGGTGATCATGTGGCAATTCGCCGGCGCCTACGCGGCGCTGGCGGTGTTGCTGGGATTGTTGTCGTTGCAGAAACCTGCGACGGCAACCGCGCCCCAATGAACCCGCGAACACGTCGCTATACTCGCCGCATGCCGCGTTTGCTGCTGGTGCTGTCCTGTTTGCTAGTCGCCGCCTGTACCGCGACCGGGACTTCCTTGCGCGCGACATCGAAGGCGGAAGGCGCACTGGTGGTGGTCACCGCGAACCTGCGCACTTCCTCCGCGCCGGACGGCGACAACGCCTGGCCCTTGCGCAAGGCGGGCGCACTGGCGCTGCTGCGCGGGCTGTCCCCGGATGTGCTTGGCGTACAGGAAGCGCTGGTCGATCAGCATGATGCGGTGGCGGCGGCGTTGCCCGGTTACCTGGCGGTGGGCGGCGGGCGCGACGACGGCAAGCGCAAGGGCGAGTTCTCTTCGCTGTTCCTGCGCCAGTCGCGGTTCGAGCTGCTCGATTCGGGCCAGTTCTGGCTTTCGCCCACGCCCGAAGTGCAGGGCTCGATGGGCTGGGATGCGGCTTACCCGCGCATATGCACCTGGGCGCGCGTGCGCGACCGGCGCAACGGCAGGGAATTATTGGTCGCCAACACCCACTTCGATCACCTGGGCGTGCTGGCGCGCGAACAATCGGCCAAGCTGATCGTGGCGCGCCTGCGTGCCGTGGCGGGTGCGCAAACCCCGGCCGCAGTCGCGCCGCCGATCCTGTTGCTGGGCGACTTCAACTCGGACGAGCACAGCAGCGCTTACCGGGCCCTCCTCGACGCCGGCCTGGTCGATGCCTATCGCTCCGTGCATCCGCAAGCCGGCGCCAATGAGCTGACCTTCCACGACTTCAAGGGCCTGACCCTGGGTCGACGCATCGATTTCATCTTCAACAGCACGGACCTGCATGCCGTCGACGCCACGATCGTGCGCACGCCGATCGCGCCCGGTCGCTTTCCTTCCGACCACTATTTCGTCAGCGCCCGGCTCGAATGGAAATGAGCGCGGCCTTGCCCGGCCCTGTCCGGCGACCCGCCACGGCTTGAATAGCGGTCCGGCGACCGCATCTGGATAACATTGCCGGCGCCAGCCGGCCTCCCGAATCCAGAGGTAATCCCATGCGGATGGACAAACTCACTTCGCGTTTCCAGCAGGCGCTGGCCGACGCGCAATCGCTGGCCGTGGGCCGCGACCACAGCATGATCGAACCGGTGCACGTGCTGACCGCGCTGCTGGACCAGTCCGGCGGCAGCACGCGGCCCTTGCTGGCCCAGGCCGGGGTCAACGTGCCGGTACTGCGCGAGCGCCTGGTCGAGGCGCTGGACAAGCTGCCCAAGGTGAGTGGACAGGCAGGCAATGTGTCGTTCGGCAATGACGTGACACGGCTGTTGAACGTCACCGACAAACTGGCCCAGCAACGTGGCGATGCCTTCATCGCCAGCGAGTGGTTCGTGCTCGCGGCCATCGAGGACAAGGGCCCGCTGGGCATGGCCTTGCGTGCCGCCGGCGCCGACAAGGCGCGGCTCGAGGCGGCGATAGAAAAAGTCCGCGGCGGCGAGAGCGTGCAATCGGAGAATGCGGAAGAACAGCGCCAGGCGCTGGAGAAGTACACCATCGACCTGACCGAGCGCGCCGAATCCGGCAAGCTCGATCCGGTGATCGGCCGCGACGAGGAGATCCGCCGCACCATCCAGGTCCTGCAGCGCCGGACCAAGAACAACCCGGTGCTGATCGGCGAACCCGGCGTGGGCAAGACCGCCATTGTCGAAGGGCTCGCGCAACGCATCATCAATGGTGAAGTGCCGGAAGGATTGAAGAACCGGCGCGTGCTGTCGCTGGACATGGGCGCGTTGATCGCGGGCGCGAAATTCCGTGGCGAGTTCGAGGAACGGTTGAAAGCCGTGCTCAACGACCTGTCCAAGACCGACGGCCAGGTAATCCTGTTCATCGACGAATTGCACACCATGGTCGGCGCGGGCAAAGCCGAAGGCTCGATGGATGCCGGCAACATGCTCAAGCCGGCGCTGGCGCGCGGCGAGTTGCATTGCATCGGCGCGACCACCCTGGACGAATACCGCAAGTACGTGGAGAAAGATGCCGCGCTGGAGCGCCGTTTCCAGAAAGTATTCGTCGGCGAGCCGACGGTGGAAGACACCATCGCCATCCTGCGTGGGCTGAAGGAACGCTACGCGGTGCACCACGGGGTGGAGATCACCGATCCGGCGATAGTGGCGGCGGCCACGTTGTCGCACCGCTATATCGCCGACCGCCAGCTACCGGACAAGGCCATCGACCTGATGGACGAGGCCGCCTCGCGGATCCGCATGGAGATCGATTCCAAGCCGGAAGAACTCGACCGCAAGGAGCGCCGCTTGATCCAGCTCAAGATCCAGCGCGAGATGCTGAAGAAGGAAAAGGACGCCGAATCGAAGAAGCGCCTCGCCGACCTGGAAGCGGATATCGATGTGCTGGAACGCGAGTTCTCCGATCTCAACGAGATCTGGAAATCGGAAAAAGCCGCGTTGCAGGGCTCGACCAAAATCAAGGAACAGATCGAGCAGGTGAGGCTTGAGCTGGAAGCCGCACAACGCCACCAGGACTACGCGCGCATGAGCGAACTCCAGTACGGCCTGTTGCCGGAACTGGAGAAGCAGCTGAAAGCCGCGCAGGAAGTCGACCAGAAGGATTTCAAGCTGGTCCAGGACCGGGTCACCGCCGAGGAAATCGCCGAGGTCGTGTCGCGCTGGACCGGCATCCCGGTCAGCAAGATGCTGGAAGGCGAGCGCGAGAAATTGCTTCATATGGAAAACGCGCTGCACGACCGCGTGGTCGGCCAGGACGAAGCTATCAAGGCCGTGTCCGATTCGGTGCGCCGCGCGCGCGCTGGTTTGTCCGATCCGGACCGTCCGTCCGGTTCGTTCCTGTTCCTCGGCCCCACCGGCGTGGGCAAGACCGAGTTGTGCAAGGCGCTGGCCGGATTCCTGTTCGACAGCGACGACGCGATGATCCGCATCGACATGAGCGAATTCATGGAGAAGCACGCGGTCTCGCGCCT
The DNA here is from genome assembly GCA_041919795.1 of Pseudoxanthomonas sp. Lineage (GTDB taxonomy): Bacteria > Pseudomonadota > Gammaproteobacteria > Xanthomonadales > Xanthomonadaceae > Pseudoxanthomonas_A. The sequence continues at coordinate 32,948 of JAYRTC010000015.1, forward strand.
GGTCGGCGCGCCCCCGGGCTACGTCGGTTACGAGGAAGGCGGCTACCTGACCGAGGCGGTGCGCCGGCGCCCGTATTCGGTGATCCTGCTGGACGAAGTGGAGAAGGCGCATCCGGACGTGTTCAACATCCTGTTGCAGGTGCTGGACGACGGCCGCCTGACCGATGGCCAGGGCCGCACCGTGGATTTCCGCAACACGGTGGTGGTGATGACTTCCAACCTGGGCTCGCACCAGATCCAGGACATGTTCGACAACAGCGGGTCCGGCGACGATTCCCCCGAGGCCTACACGCAGATGAAGGCTGCGGTGATGGGTGTGGTGCAGGCCCACTTCCGCCCGGAATTCATCAACCGGCTGGACGACATCGTGGTATTCCATCCGCTGGACAAGACACAGATCCGCGAAATCGCGAAGATCCAGCTGCACGGACTGGAAAAACGCCTGGCCGAACGCGGCCTGCGCATCGAACTGGACGACAGCGCCTTGCAGTTGCTCGCCAACGCGGGCTTCGATCCGGTCTATGGCGCACGCCCGTTGAAGCGCGCGATCCAGCAGCAACTGGAGAATCCGCTGGCGCAGAAGATCCTGGCAGGGGAATTCAGCAACGGCGACACGATCCGGATCCGGGGCCACGGCGCGGGGTTGGTCTTCGACAAGGCCTGATTCAATCGATCATTTCCACCCAACCCTTGGAGCGCATCCGCAAGCAGCCGCGATTCAGCCGCCACCCGGCATGGTGGCGGCCTGTTTCCACGGAGCAAGTCCCATGCACAAGACCTTGATCGGCACTTCCCTGGCACTGGCGCTGTTGGCGCTGGCTCCGGCGGCGCAGGCCGCGCAGACCTGCAAGCTCAGCTTCAACCTGGCCGGCTGGTCGATCTTCTACAAGACCGCCAGCGGCACCGGCACCGTGACCTGCAGCGATGGCAGCCGCCTGGCGGTGAAAATTTCCGCCAAGGGTGGCGGACTGACTGTCGGCAAGACCAAGATCCAGAACGGCGTCGGCGAATTCGCCCGCGTGGAAAGGATCCGTGACGTGCTGGGCAGCTACGCCGCAGTCGAAGCCCACGCCGGCGCGGAAAAAGCCGCGCATGCGCAGGCCATGACCAACGGCAATGTTTCGCTTGCACTGGCCGGCAAGGGCCAGGGCTGGGATCTGGGCGTGGCCTTCACCAAATTCACCATCGAAGCGCGCTGATATCCCGGCTGGTATTCCGCCCGACATCCCGATCGGACCACCGGAAGAAAAAGATGGATATGCCTCGGAGACGAGGCATATCCTCGTTTGAGGGACGAATATTCCTCGCGGGGAAGCAATGGCGAATTTACGTTTCCTCCAATCTCGACACCCTGATCGTCGCGCGCTGCGATGAAGTCGCTTGCACTGGACCTTCCGCACTGCCGGGTTCCAGTTCCAACAGATGGAAGACATAACCGGCGTACGTGGCATCGGCAGGCAAGTCCATGCCCGATGGCGCTTCCGTGCCTATCACCACGCGGCCCGCCGCGGAACCCGGCTTGCCGACCCGCAAGGTGACGGCGGCATGTCCCGCCCAGATGCAGGCGACTTTCGCCGGACAACGGCTGTCGTTGATCTCGACAAGTTCGACGGTCAGCGACTCGTTTGCGATGAAGGCCTGCTGCCCGCGTGCGAGGACAATCGTGTGGACCGGCGATGAAACCCGCGACGATTCTTCGCCCGCAATATTGCCGCGACCAGCCACGCAACCGGTCAATGCGGGGATGAGCAGGGCGAGGGTCATGCGGAGCAATACATTCGGCATCATTGTCTTTCCAGCAAGTGGCACGCAGCGAGCCTACCCCAGCCGCCTGACGCCAGGATGAAATCGGCCGCGAATGTTCCGCGCAGGAGCGACGCAAGTCGCGAAAGATATCGCCTTGGCGCTACCAGGGCCCGACGAAATAGTCGAGCGTGGAAATGAAAGCAACGGGTATCACGCTGGCGAGCGCCGAAAAAACGATGACCATCCGGTTCTTGCGCGCACTGCCCTGGAATGCGCGGCCGGCGAAATAGCCGGCAACGCCACCCACAAGCGGCAAAAGAACGAATCCGCCGAAGAAACCATAGACAAGCCACGCGGCGGACACTGCGGCCATGACTCCCAGGAATCCAAAGGACTGCGCGCTGACCTCCCCGAACGGACCCAGCATGCCCATCAGCGGTATCGGCAACCGGAATGTATATGCGAACAGCAAGCCGACCAGAAAGCTGGCGACCAATGCGGTAATCATGCCTTTCAGGATATCCATGGCTCACTTCACTCCAAGCAATGCGCCTCGAAGGACCGATGCCCTCCATGACTCCGACCGGAGCCCCGTGACCCGGATAGACCGCAGCGACACCCGATGCTCTTGGCGGATCATTCCAAAGGCCCGGGTTGACCAGCTTCGCTGTTGAAAGCCGCTGCGCTCTACCCGGACTACGTCACTCTCGAATCAACGCCTGGAAAAGGTAGGGCTCGAAAGTGTTCATTGTCTTGGCGCCCATGACCCCGCCTTGAGGTTTCCAGCCGCTTGCGATGTGTGAATTGACCTGCTGCGCCAACTCATTCGCCGCCCTGTCGAAATCGGTGCTCAGGCCAAAGGTGGCCTTGGTCGTGACTATCTTGTATTCCATCTCGCGTTCCTTCTTGGTGGCTTTGGATAGTGCTTGAAGTACTCGTTGCGCATCCTGGACATTGCCGCCGATGCCCAGACCCACGTAAACACCCTGCCAAGGAATATCGCCCCGATCAACTCGTGATCGTCTGCGTCAGCGATTCCCAGGTCGGCGGCAACGGCCAGTCGGCGGCCTGGTTGCCATCGAGCACGCGGCGCAAATCGCGGCGATCCACTTGCGGGGCGAGTACATGGACCAGTTCCAGCGCGTAGTCGCGTAACACGCGCTCGCGCGGGAGCACGGCCCAGGCGATGCATTCGTTGATCTCTTTCGGCGCCGGCCAGGCGCGCAGGTCGGTATCCTTGGCGGTGACCGCCATTTCCGCCAGCAGGCCCACGCCCATGCCGGCACGCACGTAGGTCTTGATCAGATCCGCGTCCAGCGCGGTCAAGGCGAGACTGGGCTGCAGGCCGACGCCGGCGAAGGCACGTTGCAGGGAACTCTCCGCACGCGTGGAGGATTCGTAGCTGATCAGCGGTTGCGTGGCCAGATCGGCCATGCCGGGCACGGCGCCGTCTTCGCGATCCAGCGCATGGCCGCGCGGCACCAGCACCAGTCGCCGCCAGCGGTACAAGGGCACGGCGATGCCGGCCTGCGGCTCGTCGCCGGCGGTGCTGATGATGGCGATGTCGGCGTCGCCCGCGCTGAGCAGGTCCAGCGCCGCGCTTTCCCCCGCCTGCTGCAGGTGCACGCTGACCTGCGGATAGGCCTGCTTGATCTGGCCGATGGCCGGCGGCAACACGAAGCGGGCCTGGGTGTGGGTGGTGGCGAGGATCAGCTGGCCCTGGCTCTCACGGCGCTGGTTGGCCGAATAGGTGCGGATGTTGTTGGCCTCGGCCAGCACCGCGCGGGCCCGGGCGATGACTTCGCCGCCGGCCGGGGTGATGGACTCCAGGCTGCGGCCCTTGCGCACGAACAACAGGAAACCCAGCTCGTCCTCCAGCTGCTTGAGCTGCTTGGACAGGCCCGGCTGGGTCGCATGCACCCGCGCCGCCGCCAGGGTGATGTTGAGGTCGGCGTCGGCGATGGCGACCAGGTAGCGGAGTTGGGTGAGGGTCATGGAGGGAATCTTGGAAGGGAATGCCGTCATCCCCCGTGCAGGCGGGGATGACGATCTGAAGCGATGACGATCAAAGACGGATGCACGAAGGCATTGAATGTACGAGATTTCCCCCATTCTCTGCCTCGCCAGCTTATAACCACCCGTAATATGACATGCGCGGTTTGTCATTTCCGACCGCATATAACCGGACGTTAGGGTCATCACCCCTCCTTGATGTCCTGATCCGTGACCGCGCCCCTCTTCCCCTTGTTCGCCGACCTGCGTGACCGCCCCGTGCTGGTGGTGGGTGGCGGTGCGGTCGCCGAGCGCAAGGTCGAGGCGTTACTGCAGGCGGGCGCCCTGCCCGTGGTCGGCTCACCGGACCTGACCGGGGCACTGCAAGCCTGGCGGGAAGCCGGGCGCATCCGCTGGCGACAGGGCGAATTCCACCCGGACTGGCTGGACGAGGCCTGGCTGGTGATCGCCGCCACCGACGAAGCGGCGGTCAACCGCGCGGTGGCCGCCGCCGCTAACACGCGACGCATCTTCGCCAACGTGGTCGACGATGCCGAGCTTTCCAGCTTCCACGTGCCCGCCATCGTCCAGCGCGGGCCGCTGCAGATCGCGATTTCCAGCGGCGGCGGCGCACCGATGCTGGCCCGGCATGTCCGCCGGCAACTGGAAACCCTGTTCGACGATTCGCTGGGCACGCTGGCCGAACTGCTGACCCGCAATCGCGAACGCATCCGCACGCGCTTCCAGGACCTGGGCCTGCGTCGTCGTTTCTTCGAAAACCTGCTCGCCGGCCCACTGCCGCGCCTGCTGCGCCAGCGCCTCGACGGCGAACAAGCCGACCAATACCTGCACGCGGCACTGGCCGATTCGACCACCGGCCAAACCACCGGCTCGGTGGTCCTGGTCGGCGCCGGTCCCGGCGATCCGGGCCTGGTGACCTTGAACGCGCTGCGGGCGATGAACGAGGCCGACGTGATCCTGCACGACCGCCTGGTCAGCGCCGAAGTGCTGCGCCTGGCGCGACGCGACGCAACCCGCATCGAGGTCGGCAAGTCCGCCAACGGCCACAGCGTGCGCCAGGAGGAAATCCACGCGCTGATGCTGCAACACGCCCGCGCCGGCAAGCGCGTGGTGCGGTTGAAGGGCGGCGACCCGTTCGTGTTCGGTCGTGGCGGCGAGGAACTGGAATTCCTGCACGCGCACGATATTCCCTATGAAGTGGTGCCCGGCATCACCGCCGCGGTCGCGTGCGCGGCCTATGCCGGTATTCCGCTGACCCATCGCGACCACGCGCAATCGCTGCGCCTGGTCACCGCGCACTGCAAGGATTCGCTGGACACTTTGGACTGGAAGGCGCTGGCCCAGGAGAAACAGACCCTGGCGGTGTACATGGGCGTGGCCGGGCTGGAAAAGCTGCGCGAACGCCTGCTGCTGGCCGGTGTCGCCCCCACCCTGCCGTTTGCCTTGGTGGAAAACGGCTCGCGCCCGCAGCAGCGCGTGGTTGCCGGCACCCTGGCGACGCTGCCGGAAACCGCGCGCCAGCACCAGGTGCAATCGCCCGCGCTGCTGATCCTGGGCGAAGTGGCCGCGCTGGCCGGAACGCTGCACTGGTTCGGCGCCGCACCGCTGGTTGCTTCGCCGCCTTCCGCTTCATCGCAGCACCCCACTTCCCTTGGCGAACCTGCGCTTGCGCAGGCCGCCCTCGCCGCCTGATCCCCCTTTCCGCGATTCATCCCAAGGAGTCCCCATGGCCATCCACGACAGCATCCTCGACACCATCGGCCACACCCCGGTGGTCAAACTGCGCCGCCTCTCGCCCGGGCACGTCACCTTGTACGCGAAGGTCGAGTCCTTCAATCCGGGCGGCTCGGTCAAGGATCGTCTCGCCCTGGCCATCGTGCTGGATGCCGAAGCGAAGGGATTGCTGAAACCGGGCGACACGATCGTCGAAGCGACTTCCGGCAACACCGGCGTGGCCTTGGCCATGGTCGCGGCGGCGCGCGGCTACAAGTTCGTGGCGACCATGGCGGAAACCTTTTCCATCGAACGCCGCAAACTGATGCGCGCCTATGGCGCGAAAGTGATCCTGACCCCCGCCGCCGAACGCGGCATCGGCATGGTTCGCCGCGCCGAGGAACTGGCCAAGCAGCACGGCTGGTTCCTGGCCAGCCAGTTCGCCAACCCGGCCAATCCCGCCTATCACCGGCAGACCACGGCGGCGGAAATCCTGCGCGACTTCGCCGGCCGGCGCCTGGATTACTTCGTCAGCGGCTGGGGCACCGGCGGCACCCTGACCGGCGTGGGCGAAGTGCTCAAGATCGCGCGTCCGGAAGTGAAGATCATCGCCGCCGAACCCGCCGCCGCCCCGCTGCTGCAAGGCAAGGAATGGTCGCCGCACAAGATCCAGGGCTGGACCCCCGACTTCATCCCGGACGTCCTCAACCGCGGCGTGGCCGACCAGATCCTGTCCATCGCCGATGCCGACGCCATCGCCACCTCGCGCCGGCTTGCCGCCGAGGAAGGCATCTTCGCCGGCATCTCCGCCGGCGCCACCGTGCACGCGGCCTTGCAGGTCGCGGAAACCGCGCCGGAAGGTTCGGTGCTGCTGGCGGTATTGCCGGATACCGGCGAGCGCTATTTCTCCACGCCGTTGTTCGAAGGCGTCAACGAAGGCTCGGACGACGACTGGCTGGCTTCGCTGGGCTGAGGCGCTGCTTTGGCCTCCTCCCTTGCACAGCGGGGGCAGAGTCAGCCCCTCTCCCCTTGTGGGAGAGGGAAAGGCGCGCAGCGCCGAGAGCCTGCCCCCGCGAAGGCGGGGGGAAAGGGGTCGGCTCTACTCACGGGAAGCAACAGCGAAAGCACGCATCGCTACGCTCGCGCCCCCTCTCCTGCCCCTTCGGGGCATCCTCTCCCACGAGGGGAGAGGAGAAAAACAGCCGCACGCAACCTTGAAGTCACGACACCATCAGCGTGATCGATACTGGAGATTCGTGCACGACTCTTAATGAAAAAACGCCGGCACAAGGCCGGCGTTTTCCTGTTCCATCAATGCGGGCGACTCAACCTTCCCACTTCCCCAACGCAGCCAAGCCATTGTCGCGGGCGCGGGCGTGGACAATCGCCTGGGCCTTGCTGAAGTTGCCGACCAGGTCCTGCGACCACAGCTTCAACGCCGCCGACTGCATGGCGCGACCGTAGGAGAACGACAACGGCCACGGCAGGTTGCCGAGGCGGTTCATCGCATCCAGGTGCGCGGTGGCGTCTTCGTCGTTCTGGCCGCCGGACAGGAACACCACGCCCGGCAGGATCGCCGGCACGGTGCTCTTCAGGCACATCACCGTGGCTTCGGCCACTTCGTCGATGCTGGCCTGCTCTTCGCAATCCTTGCCGGCCACGACCATCGAAGCCTTGAGGATGGTGCCTTCCAGCATCACGTTCTGTTCGTACAGCGCGCTGAACAACGCGCGCAGGGTGGCTTCGGTGACTTCGTAGCAGGTCTCGATGTCGTGGTCGCCGTCCATCAGCACTTCCGGCTCCACCATCGGCACCAGGCCGGCTTCCTGGCAGAGTGCGGCGTAACGGGCCAGTGCGTGGGCATTGGCCTCGATGCAGGTACCGGAGGGAATGTCGTCGCCGATATTGATCACCGCGCGCCACTTGGCGAAACGCGCGCCAAGCGCGTAGTACTCCTTGAGCCGGTCGCGAAGGCCGTCGAGGCCCTCGGTCACCACTTCGCCCTGGCAGCCGGCCAGCGGATGGGTGCCCTTGTCGACCTTGATGCCCGGGATGATGCCGTTGGCGGCCATGACCTTGGCGAACGGCACACCGTCCTTGGTCGACTGGCGCAGGGTTTCGTCGTAGAGGATGGCGCCGGAAATGTGGTCGCCCAGCTTCGGCGTGGTCAGCAGCATTTCGCGGTAGGCGCGACGGTTTTCCTCGGTGTTCTCGATGCCGACGCCGGCGAAACGCTTGGCGATGGTGGCGGTGGATTCGTCGATGGCGATGATGCCCTTGCCGGCGGCGACCATGGCCTGGGCGGTTTCGGCAAGCTGTTCAATGCTCATGGAGTTCCTGTGGGGGCGCTGGAAAGGGGCTGGATTATAGCCCGGACGCCGCTACGCTTCCCTTCACCGGACGCCTGCAAGCGGTTTCAAGCACCACGCACGCCGTAGGAGCGGGCCTTGCCCGCGATGCTCTTGCGCGATCTGACCGAAAGGCATCGCGCCCGAGGGGCGCTCCTACAGTTCGCCCAGGCCTTCGGCTTTTCCGTCGGCGCCAATCTGCAGCAGGCGCAGGGTATTCGTCGCGCCGTGCTGTTCCATGTGGTCGCCGCTGGTGAAGATCACGCGGTCGCCGGGGACCAGGCGATTGCGGTCATGCAGGATCCGCAGCGCATCGCGCGCGGCCTCGCGCGGGGCCAGGCCGCGACTGTCGAAGGCGATCGGGAACACGTCGCGGATCATCGCCATCCGGCGCCGCGCGCCATCGTGGCGCGAAAACGCGTAGATCGGCGCGCTGGAACGGAACCGCGACAGGTAGCGCGCGGTGCCGCCGGATTCGGTCATCGCCACGATCGCGCGCACGCCGATGTGTTCGGACAGGAACATGGTGGCCATGGCGATGGCCTGGTCGGCGCGCTGCAGGTTGCGCGGCGCCTTCTCGAAATCGGTGTCGATCTCGAACTGCTTCTCCGCGCCCAGGCAGATGCGCGCCATCGCTTCCACGGCCTTGACCGGATAGGCGCCGGCCGCGGTTTCGGCCGACAGCATCACCGCGTCGGTGCCGTCGATCACCGAGTTGGCCACGTCCAGCACCTCGGCACGGGTGGGAATGGGGCTTTCGACCATGGACTGCAGCATCTGCGTGGCGGTGATGACCACCTTGTTGCGCGCCAGCGACTCGCGGATGATTTTCTTCTGCAGGCCGGGCAGTTCGGCGTCGCCGATCTCCACGCCCAGGTCGCCACGCGCGACCATGACCACGTCGCTGGCGTCGATGATCTCGGCCAGGTTCTCGATGGCTTCGGTGCGCTCGATCTTCGACACCAGTGCCGCGTCGCTGCCATGCGAGCGGGCGATACGGCGCGCTTCGTTCATGTCCTCGGCGTTGCGGCAGAACGACACGGCGATGAAATCAACGTCGATCCTGGCGACGATGCCGATCAATTCCTTGTCGCGCTCGGTCAATGCGCCCAGCGACAAGCCACCGCCCTGCTTGTTCAAGCCCTTGCGGTCGGACAGCACGCCATCGTTGAGCACGGCGCAGACGATGCGCTCGCCTTCCACCGACTCCACCCGCAGTTGCATCAGGCCGTCGTCCAGCAGCAGCACGTCGCCGGCTTGCACGTCGTCCGGCAGGCCCAGGTAACTGACCCCGACCTGCGAAGCATCCCCGAGTGGCGCGTCGGCATTCGCGATCAGGTCGAAGCGGTCGCCCATCTTCAGCCTGATCTTGCCTTCGGCGAAACGCTCGATGCGGATCTTCGGCCCCGGCAGGTCGGCGAGAATGCCGACCTCGGCGCCCACCCGTTGCGCGGCGGCGCGCACTGCGGCGGCGCGCTTGGCCTGCCCGGAAGGATCGCCATGGGAGAAATTCAGGCGCACCACGTTCACACCGGCGCGGAACAGTTCGTCTAGCACGCCGGGCGGATCGGTGGCGGGGCCGAGGGTGGCGAGAATCTTGGTACGGCGTTGGCGATCGGTCACGGAGGCCTCCCTACTTGAGAGTCGGGAAACTATCACATCCAGAAGACCACTACGATGCCATTAGCTGAGGCGATCTTCTTGCTGATTAATTTTTCGGGGAATACTTTGCTTCGCCGCTCCACATTGGTATCTAAGTGGTTATTCACCGCCTATGAACCTGCCCCCCGAGGGGACTTTCTTCGGTGCGTAGAGCCGAGCTTGCTCGGCTGCTTTCCGCGAAGATCAAGAGCAGCCGAGCAAGCTCGGCTCTACAAAGGCATCGCGGGCAAGGCCCGCTCCTGCGCCCCAAAGGAAGTCCCCTTGGGGGACAAACACATTCAGGCGCCGCGCGCCTGCAGGGCCACGACCGCCGGCAGTGGCTTGCCTTCCAGGAACTCGAGGAACGCGCCGCCGCCGGTGGAGATATAGCCGACGTCGTCGGCGATGCCGTACTTGTCCACCGCCGCGAGGGTGTCGCCACCGCCGGCGATGGAGAAGGCCTTCGAGGCGGCGATGGCGCGGGCCAGGGTTTCGGTACCCTTGCCGAAGGCGTCGAATTCGAACACCCCGACCGGTCCGTTCCAGACCACGGTCCCCGCCGCTTCGATCATCTTCGCGTAGCGCGCGGCGGTGTCCGGTCCGATGTCCAGGATCATGTCGTCGGCGCCAACCGCGTCCACCGCCTTGACCGTGGCCACCGTGTCGGCCTTGAATTCGGAAGCGACCACGACATCGCTCGGCACCGGGATCTCGGCGCCGCGCGCCTTGGCATCGGCGATGATCTTGCGCGCGGTGTCGAGCAAGTCCATTTCCACCAGCGACTTGCCCACGCCATGGCCTTCGGCGGCGATGAAGGTGTTGGCGATGCCGCCGCCAACGATCAACTGGTCGACCTTGCCGACCAGGTTGGACAACAGTTCCAATTTGGTCGAGACCTTGCTGCCGGCGACGATCGCCAGCAGCGGATGCGCGGGCTGTTCCAATGCCTTGGCCAGCGCGTCCAGCTCGCCCATCAGCAGCGGCCCGCCGGCGGCTTGTCTGGCGAACTTGATCACGCCGTGGGTGGAAGCCTGCGCGCGGTGCGCGGTGCCGAAGGCGTCCATGACGAACACGTCGCACAGCGCGGCGTACTTCTTCGACAGCGCTTCGTCGTCCTTGCCCTCGCCGACGTTCATGCGGCAGTTTTCCAGCAGGACCACGCTACCCGGCGCGACCTCCACGCCGTCCACCCAGTCCTTGACCAGGGGCACGTCCACGCCCAGCAATTCCGAAAGACGCTTGGCCACCGGCGCCAGCGAATCGGCTTCGCTCCACACGCCTTCCTTGGGCCGGCCCAGGTGCGAAGTAACCATCACCGCCGCGCCTTTTGCCAGCGCCAGCTTCAGCGTCGGCAGCGAAGCGGTGATGCGCTGCTCCGAAGTGATGCGTCCCGGCTGTCCCTCGGCATGTTCGATCGGCACGTTGAGGTCCTGGCGGATCAGCACGCACTTGCCGGCGAGATCGAGGTCGGTCATGCGGAGGATGGACATGCGTGGCGTTCCGTAGGGGATGGAGGCGGTCATTGTCCCGGCTTGGGCCTTGCGCGGCAACGTAGGAGCGGGCCTTGCCCGCGATGCTCTTTTCGCGACGTGACGAAGAGCATCGCGGGCAAGGCCCGCTCCTACAACGGCGGCATCTTGCCGATGTCTTCGCCTACCAGTTCCATCGCCATCACCAGCGCATCCTCGCGGCCGTCGCGCGCCGGGTAGTAACGCGGGCGGCGGCCGATTTCGTTGAATCCTTCGTCGTGGTACAGCGCAATGGCATAAGGATTGGAGGGCCGCACTTCCAGGAAGATGCGCGCGGCGCCCAGATCGCGCGCCAGCTTGACCAGCGCGCGCAGCAGCCGGCGACCATGACCGCGGCCCTGGCGCTCGGGAGCGATGCAGATATTGAGGATGTGGGCCTCGTCGGCGGCCACGCTGATCACCGCGTAGCCAATCGGCAGGCCGTGTTCCTGCAGGATCCAGGCCGGATAAGCGGCGGCCAGGCAATCGCGGAAGATGCCGCGCGTCCACGGGAACGGATAAGCGCGCTGCTCGATGGCCAGGATCGTATCCAGGTCGGTTTCGCGCATCGAACGCAGGTTGGCGTCCGGGAATCCGTCGGCGTCGACCGCCACCGCGCTCACGGCAGCGCTTTCCTTCGCAGCGCGCGCAACTGCGGCCACAACGCGCGCTTGGCCGCGGGATTGCCGCGCAATTCGTGGGAAGCCGGCCATTGCGCGAAGATCGCGGCGGCGTCTTCGGCATTGGGATTGCAGCCGGAAGCGCGGATCAGGGCGAAATGCAGCTTGTCCGGCAATCGTGACGCGGCGCGGCGCGGCGCGGGTTCCGCGACGCGGGCAACGCCGGGTTCGGGCCTGGGTGCGCGACGGGCGGGCGCGGCACTCGGCGATGCGGAGGTCGATACCGGCTGGCGGCGTGGCGCGGCGGATTCGACTCCGGGCGCCACAGGCGCTTCCGCCACTCCCTGCACATACAAGGTGTGGCCCAGCGCAGTCAGCCATTCATGCTGTTGCGACGACCACAGCTCGCTCACGTCGCCGCCTCCGGCATCTTGCGGGTACGCCGCCACAGCCAGTACACCGGACCCGACAACGCATAGACCACGCCGACGGCCAGCAGCGCGCGTGGCGGGTCCATGGCCAGCCCCGCGATCACCACCGGCACCAGCAGCAATACGTAGAAGGGAACCCGGATGGCGCGGTTCGCATTCGCGCCACTGGCCTTGAAACTCCAGAAGCGGATCCTGCTGACCATCAACAAGGCCGCCACCAGGGTCACGCCCAAGGCGACGTAACGCAATTGTTCGCCACTCCAGCCCAGGCCGCCATCGGCGAAGGCCCAGACGAAGGACATCATCAACCCCGCCGCCGCCGGACTGGCCAGGCCGATGAACCAGCGCTTGTCCACCGTTCCCACCTGGGTGTTGAAACGGGCCAGGCGCAGGGCCGCGCAGGCGGCATACAGGAACGCCACCGCCCAGCCCACCCTGCCCATCACGTCGCTGTCGAACTTCAGGTACGACAACGCCCAGTGGTACATCACCAGGGCCGGGGCCATGCCGAAGCTGACCAGGTCGGCCAGCGAGTCGTACTGCACGCCGAACTCGGTGCTGGTGCCGGTCAGCCGGGCCACGCGGCCGTCGATGCCGTCCATCAGCGCGGCGATGAACACCGCCACCGCCGCATGCACGAACTGGCCGTTGGCCGCGGCGATGATCGAATAGAACCCCGCGAACAGGCCCGCCGTGGTGAACAGGTTGGGCAGCAAATAGATGCTGCGCGAGCGTGGTGCTGGCTTGTTTTCGTCCATGCGTCGCAGTTTATCCCAACCAGACGACTTGCCAGCCCGGCCCGGCAGTGCTGCAATCGCCTGCATCCCTCATCTTCCTTGCCTGGAGGCCGCCATGCGCGCCCTGTCCACCCGCTTGTTCCCGGTCATTCTCCGAGGATCTCTTCGCGCCTGCGCCCTGCTGATCCTGGCCAGCGCCTGTACCACCGCCCTGGCCGGCAAGGTCTATCAATGGAAGGACGCCCAGGGCGTCAGCCATTACGCCGACAGCCCGCCGCCCAACCAGCAGGTCAAGAACCGCCGCATCGACAATCGCGGCGCGCCGGTGGCCGACGAAGCCAGCGTAGGCAAGTCGGTGGAAAACCCGCAATGCATCACCGCCAAGCTCAACCTGCAGATCCTGGCCGGCAACACCGGCGTGCAGCAGGACACCGATGGCGACGGCAAACCGGACAAGGTCCTGAACGACGACGACCGCGCCAACCAGCGCGGCCTGGCCGAAGCCGCCGTCAAGGCCTATTGCACGCCCCAGCCCAAGGCCTGATCCGTGCGGCTGGCCTGGGCCATAGTTGCCGGCCTGGCGCTGGGCGGTGGCCTCGCCTGGTGGTTGTCGCGCGAACCCCCGGCCAGGACCGAAGCCAAGCAACGCCGCGCCGAACACGCGGCGGCCGAACTGGCCCGCGATGCCCGGCCTTCGCTGTACCGCTGGCGCGACGCCGCCGGGGTCCTGCAGATCACCGACAAACCGCCCAAGGGCCGGCCTTTCGAACGCCTCGACCGCAGTCCGGATCGCGGCATCGAGGTCAAGGGCGACCGCGGCGACTGAGCGCAAGGCCGCATGACGGCGCCGCAACTGGCAAAATGCCGGTTCCCCACGCCGCGAAACCCCACTGATGCGCCTGTCGCAATTCCATCTACGCACCACCAAGGAAACCCCCGCCGATGCCGAGCTGGTCAGCCACCGGCTGATGCTGCGCGCCGGCATGATCCGCAAGCTGGCCACCGGCCTGTACACCTGGTCGCCGCTGGGCCTTCGCGTGCTGCGCAAGGTGGAAAGGATCGTGCGCGAGGAAATGAACCGCGCCGGCGCCATCGAATTGCTGCTGCCGACGATCCAGCCGCGCGAATTGTGGGAAGAAACCGGGCGCTGGCAGAAGTTCGGCGGCCAGTTGCTGAAGATCAAGGACCGCAAGGAAGCCGAATACTGCTACGGCCCCACCGCCGAGGAAGCGATCACCGACTTCGCCCGCCAGGAACTGGCCAGCTACAAGCAGCTGCCGGTCAATTTCTACCAGATCCAGACCAAGTTCCGTGACGAGATCCGCCCGCGCTTCGGGGTCATGCGCGCGCGCGAGTTCCTGATGAAAGACGCGTATTCGTTCCACCTGACCGAGGCCGGCCTGGTCGACGAATACAACAACATGCATGCGACCTATACCCGCATCTTCACCCGCCTGGGCCTGGACTTCCGCGCGGTGCTGGCGGACTCCGGCGCGATCGGCGGCGATGCCTCGCAGGAATTCCACGTGCTGGCCGATTCGGGCGAGGACGCCATCGCCTTCTCCACCGGTTCCGATTACGCAGCCAACCTGGAAAAGGCGCAGGCGGCGACGCCGGGCGCGCGTCCCGCCGCCGCCGAGGCGATGCGCAAGGTGGATACGCCGACGCAGAAGACCTGCGAGGACGTGGCCGCGTTGCTGGGCATTCCGCTGTCGCGCACGGTCAAGTCGATCGCGGTGATGACTGCGGAAGGTTTCGTGCTGGCGCTGGTGCGCGGTGACCACTCGGTCAACGAGATCAAGCTGGGCAAGGTCGCCGGCCTGGCCGACTACCGCATGGCCACGGAAGCCGAAATCCTGGAACACCTGGGCAGCGAGCCCGGCTTCCTCGGCCCGCTCGCTCCGAAATCCGCGATCCGCGTGATCGCCGACCGCGAAGTGGCGGCGCTGTCCGATTTCGTGATCGGAGCCAACGAGGCCGGTTTCCATATCTCCGGGGTCAACTGGGCGCGCGACCTGCCCGAACCCGGAACCATCGCCGATATCCGCAACGTGGTCGAAGGCGACCGCGCCGAGGACGGCGGAGAGCTGCGCATCGTGCGCGGCATCGAGGTGGGCCACGTGTTCCAGCTGGGCCGCAGCTACGCCGAGGCGATGGACGCGACCGTGCTGGACGAAAACGGCAAGGCCACGATCCTGTCGATGGGCTGCTACGGCATCGGCGTCTCGCGGATCGTGGCGGCGGCGATCGAACAGAACCACGACGACGCCGGCATCATCTGGCCGGAGCCGATGGCGCCGTGGACGGTGGCGATCTGCACCATCAACCCGAAGAACGACGCGGCGGTGAATGCGGCCGCGCAGCAGTTGTTCGACGAACTGCAGAACGCCGGCATCGACACCGTATTCGACGACCGCGGCCTGCGCCCGGGCCAGATGTTCGCCGACATCGAATTGATCGGCATCCCCCACCGCGTGGTGGTTTCCGAACGCGGTTTGGCTGCAGGAACTTTCGAGTACCGCGCCCGACGGGCGACGGAAGCGGAGAACCTGGGGCGCGAGGAATTGCTGGCGAAGCTGATCGGCTGATTATTCGCTGTCGATAGAGGCACGGAAACGCCGGCATTGCCGGCGTTCTCTTTTGTAGCGGCTGGCGCGGGCTTTGTTCTTTTCTTGCTTCTGCCTTGGAAGGCCCCGTGAGGCGCGGCAAGTGCGCCGGGATAAACCCGAAGGGCGGCGCACAGGATGTGCGCCGTTTTCGGACGGCACATGGATGTGCCTTCCGAAAATTCCCGGCGTGCTTGCGAACCCGGCGGCTTCATCGCCGGGCGCGCCGTAGGGCGGCTTTCTTTTGGTTACTTTTCTTTGCCATTCAAAGAAAAGTGACTCGCGCATCGCGCGAAAGCTTTTGCTTCAGGACTACTGGATGAAAGGCCAAGTCACTGGGTTCCCGCCTTCGCGGGAATGACGAGCAAAACAACTGAGCAAGAAATAAAAGCAAGATCAAAAGCACCCCTCCTCAATCCTCCCCTGCGCTGCGCGCAAGGGAGGAGGCCAGAAGCAAGAGCAAGACAGATGACCAGCCATTCGGCTGTTGAGAAGCACCTCCAGCTTGCGCCGGGATGACGACCTCGGAAGATTCGGAAACTCTAGTCAGAGATTCTTCCGCGCCGGCAACAACAAATTGCCGAACAACAACCCCGCGATCAGCGCCATCACGATGTTGATCACCGCCAGCAACGCCGAATTCCCCACCACCACATCCTGCTGCTGCATCAGGCTCAACACCCCGCGCAGACTGTTGCTGCCGGGCACCAGCATGATGATGCCCGGCACGCGGATGATCGCGCCGGGTTTGTTGGTCCAGCGCGCGAAGGCGTTGCCTGCCGCGGTAAGGGTCAGCGCCGACAGGAAGATCCCGACCGGGCTGCCCCAGGCTTCCCCCGCATAGCGCGAGATCAGGTAACCGCAGATCGACGCGGCCATCACCCACACGTAATCGCGGCGGTGCGCCTTGAACAACACCGCGAACGCATACGACACCAGCACCAGCGAAGCCCATTCCACCCAGTCCGGCTGCGGCCGCAGCGCGCGCACCTCCGGGTACACCCCGATCAACTGGGCCAGGGTCAAGGCGATCAGCGTGCCCACGGTCAGCTTGAGGATGGTGGTGATGGCTCCGGCGAAACGCGCGGTGCCCGAGACCAGGTGCCCGCTGGTGAGTTCGTTGACCGCATTGGTCAGGGTCAGGCCGGGCAACAGCACCACCAGCGAGGCGATGACCACGCTGTTGAGATTGAGCGGCTGGATGAAATTGGAAACCAGCACCGCGACCAGGCCCGCCATCAACGCCGATACCGCATCGCTGGCTTCCCTGAGCCGCGGACGATTTTCGCCCAGCAACGATTGCACGCCGATCAGCAGGCCGATGAAAGTGGCGGTGGCGATGTCCAGCCACGGCAGGCGCCACAACCCGGCCACCGTGCCCGAGGCCAGCGCGAACGCCAGCAATTGCGTGGCCCGCCAGCGCAGGCTGGGCTTGCGATCCAGCGCATGCAGGGCGGTGTGGCCCTGGGCGATGCTGATCGCCCCGTCCGCCACCGCTTCGGCGATGCGGTCGGATTCGCCCAGCTTGTACAGGTCGTTGTCGCCATGGGCCAGGCGGATCACCCGGGTGGTATCGCTGGCGCCCAGCGGCCGCGACGGATCGCTGAAACTCAGGATCAGGCCGGTGGGATTCGACCAGGGTTCGCAGGCCAGTCCGAGTCGCGTCGCCAACGCGACCACCGCCCCTTCCAGGCGTTGCGCGGTGGTGCCATAGCTGTGCAGGCGGCTGGCCGTCTCGCAGACGAAGGCGATGCGTTGCGCATAGGTGGACGTGCTGGCGATGTGGTCGGCTTGCGGCATGGGATTAGTGTAGGGGCTTGCGCCACGGGAAAGCATGCCCTGATCCGGTCACGGCATAGACTGTATGCTTCCGGACGCTCGCCATGACCCAGACCGACGCCCTCCCCCGCTTCGTGACCGATGACGCCGACCCCGCACGGGTGCGGCTGGCCGGGCAATGGACCATCGCGACCGCGCTGCAGGTCGCCGAGCGCCTGCGCGAAATACCGGCCGGGGCCAAGGCCATCGATGCCACCGGCATCGCCCGGATCGATTCGGCCGGCGTGCTGCAACTGCTGCGCCATGCCGTGCGCAATGGCATCGCGGTGGAAGACCTGCACTTCCGCGAGGAGCACCGGGCGCTGGTTTCGACCATCGAAGACGTGGCCGACGATCGCCCGAAGAAGAAACGCGACTACGGCTTCACCGCCGCACTGGCGCGCCTGGGCTACCGGGTGCATGACAACGGCAAGGAAATGATGGCCCTGGTCAGCTTCACCGGCGAAAACCTGGTGAAGCTGCTGCGCATCCTGCGCGAACCCAGGCGCCTGCGCGTCACCGCCACCGTGCACCACATGGAACAGGTGGGCCTGGACGCGGTACCGCTGGTGATCCTGCTGTCGTACATGGTCGGCGCGGTGATCGCCTTCCTTGGTTCGACCGTGCTGCGCGACTTCGGCGCCGAGATCTTCGTGGTGGAACTGGTCAGCATCGCCTTCCTGCGCGAATTCGCGGTGTTGATGACCGCCATCGTGCTGGCCGGGCGCACCGCCAGCGCCTTCACCGCGCAGATCGGCGCGATGCAGAGCCGCGAGGAAGTCGATGCGATCCGCACCCTGGGCCTGGATCCGATCGACCTGCTGGTGATCCCGCGGGTCCTGGCGCTGCTGGTGATGCTGCCGCTGCTGACCTTCATCTCCATGATCGCGGGCCTGGCCGGCGGCGTCACCGTGGGCGCCTTCGATCTGGGCATCCCGCCGCAGATGTACCTGGCGCGCATGCACGAGACCATGGAGGTGCGGCATTTCTTCGTCGGCATGTCCAAGGCGCCGATATTTGCGCTGGTCATCGGCCTGATCGGTTGCCTGGAGGGCCTGCAGGTGGAAGGCACCGCGCAATCGGTGGGCGATCGCACCACTTCCAGCGTGGTGCAGACGATTTCACTGGTGATCATCCTCGATGCGCTGGCGGCGTTGTGGTTCATGAACATGGGTTGGTGAGGAGTGAAGCGTGAATGGTGAAGTCGCCCGCTGCGCGGGCTGTAAGGAGTAAAGAGTGAAGAGTGAAGTCGCCCGCTGCGCGGGCTGTAAATGGAGAAGTAAGAGCAAAGGCGCGCCTGTGCTTTTCATTGGCTATTGGCAGGCGACGCAGCCGCCGACTTCACCCTTCCCCGCTTCCCATTCACTCTTCCCCACTTTCCGATGCCGTACAGGCAACGTCTCGTGATGCCTGACGATACCAGCGCCGCCGCCATCCGCGTCCGCGGCCTCGTCAACCGCTTCGGCGAGCAGACCGTGCACGACGGCCTGGACCTGGATGTGGTGCCGGGCGAGATCCTTGGCGTGGTCGGCGGCTCCGGCACCGGCAAGTCGGTGCTGATGCGTTCGATCCTGGGCTTGCGCATTCCCGATGCCGGCCAGATCGAGGTGCTGGGCACCGATGCGCGTTCGACCCGCGCGCAGGATCGCCAGCACATCGAGCGCAATACCGGCGTGCTGTTCCAGGACGGCGCGCTGTTCTCGTCATTGACCGTCGGCGAGAACGTGCAGGTGCCGCTGAAGGAACACCATTCCGAGCTGCCCGACAGCTGGCGCTACGAGCTGGCGCTGCTGAAGGTGAAGCTGGCCGGGTTGCCGGCCGATGCCTTGAACAAGCTGCCCTCGCAACTGTCCGGCGGCATGCGCAAGCGCGCCGGGCTGGCCCGCGCATTGGCCCTGGATCCACCGCTGCTGTTCCTGGACGAACCCACTGCCGGACTGGATCCGATCGGCGCGGCCGCCTTCGACCGCCTGATCCGGACCCTGCAGCAGGCGTTGGGCCTGACCGTGTTCCTCATCACCCACGACCTGGACACCCTGTACGCTATCTGCGACCGGGTCGCGGTGCTGGCCGACCGCAAGGTGGTGATCAATGCGCCGATCACCGAGGTCGAACAACTCGACCACCCGTGGGTGCAGGAATACTTCCACGGCCCGCGTGCGCGCGCCGCGCGCAACGGCCGCGATGCCTACCAGGAAAAAACCATGCAAGAACGAACCCGGCAAGAGGCGTCCTGAACCATGGAAACCAAAGCCAATTACGTCCTGATCGGCGCCTTCACCCTGATCGTCGCCGCGGCGCTGCTGCTGTTCGGGCTGTGGGCCGCCAAGTATTCGTCCGAGCGCAGCTGGCAGGACTACCAGGTGGTGTTCCGCGAGGCCGTGACCGGCCTGTCGGTGGGCAGCCCGGTGCAATACAACGGCATCGCGGTCGGCTCGATCACCAAACTGTCGCTGGCGCCGAACGATCCGCGCCAGGTGATCGCGCGGATCCGCCTGGAATCCGATACCCCGGTCAAGACCGACACCCGCGCCAAGCTGGCCATCACCAGCGTGACCGGACCCTCGATCATCCAGCTCAGCGGCGGCACCCCGCAGGCGCCGGCGCTGACCACGGTCGACACCCGCGATGCACCACTGATCCAGACCACGCCCTCGGCCTTGCAGAACATCTCCGACACCGCCAATCGCATCGTCGAACGCCTGGACCAGGTGCTGAGCGACAAGAACGTGGCGCGGATCGCGGCCACCCTGGAGAACCTGGAAACCATCAGCGGCTCCATGGCCGATCGCGACCAGGGCTTGGAGGCCCTGATCGTCAGCGCACGCGATGCCGCCCGCAACCTCGACCGGACCCTCGACACCACCAACGGCACCATGCAACGACTGGATCAGAACCTGGTGAAGCAGTTGCCACCGCTGTTGGACAAGCTCGACAGCACCCTGACCCAGCTGGACTCGGCGGCCGGCAACGCCGATGCGATCCTTGGCGAGAACCGCGCCGCCATCAACAACTTCGCCAACGAAGGGCTGGGCCAGTTGGGCCCCACCCTGTCCGAGTTGCGTCGGCTGATCCGCGACCTGCGCCAGGTCAGCGACCGCCTGGAGAGCAACCCCGCGCGCTACCTGCTGGGCCGCGACGCACCCAAGGAGTTCGAACCAAAATGAGATCCATGCGCTCCACCCGCCCACATCTGCTTGCCGTGGTCGCGCTGCTCGCGCTGACCGGCTGCTCGATCCTGGGTGGCGAACAACGCGATCCGGTCACGATCTATGCGCCGCGGCCACAGGTCGCAACGGATCCTTCCTGGCCGACGGTGGCCTGGCAATTGTCGGTCGGCAAGCCCACCGCCCCGCGCGTGGTCGACAGCCCGCGCATCGCCGTGCGCCCCTCACCCGGCGAGTTGCAGGTGTACAAGGGCGCGAGCTGGTCGCAGCCCTCCACCGACCTGGTCGAAGCCACCGTGCTTCGCGCACTGGAGGATTCGGGCCGGATTCCCGCCGTCGCCCGCGATGGCAGCGGCATCCGCGCCGACTACAAGCTGGTCATGGATCTGCGCCGTTTCGAATCCGACTACGCCGGCGCCGCGATTCCTTCCGCCACCATCGAGCTCACCGCCAAGCTGTTGCACGCCAGCGACCAGCGCATCGTCGCCTCGCGCACCTTCCTGCAGGTGCAACCTTCCAGCGGAACCGAACTGGCCCAGGTGACCAGTGCCTTCGACCAGGCACTGGGAAAGCTGGGCGCTGAAGTAACGGGCTGGGTGCTGGTCACCGGTGAGGCGGATGCGAGGAGCAAGCCGTAGGAGCGACGTGAGTCGCGAAACCTGAATGCACGATGCGTGGTTTCGCGACTCACGTCGCTCCTACGCCTATCCATGCCATTGGCTCGATCAGGCCACGATCCTGCGAAATGTGAGGTTGATGCGCTCCCCCACCGGCCTGGCCGTGCGCGGCAAGGCATGCTTGTAGTTCCGTTGCGTATCGCCCCCCATCACCAGCAGGCTGCCGTGCGGCAATTCCAGCTCCAGTTTCCGCGATGACTCCTCTCGGTGTTTCAACACGAAGCGCCGCGTCGCTCCCAGGCTCAGCGAGGCGATCAGCGGCCGCGGGCCCAGCGCGGATTCGTTGTCGCTATGCCAACCCATATAGTCGCGTCCCTCGCGATAGCGATTGGCCAGGACGCTGTTGAATGCGCTATCCAGTTCGTCCGCCAGCCGCTGGCGGACGGGGAGCAACGATGCAGGCCAGGGATACGGCTGGAAATGTGTGCCGGAATAGGTGTAGGCCGCGCCTTCATCGCCGATCCAGCAACTGAGCCGTGGCGAATCCACTTCGCGTCCGAACAGGCGGATACGATGGGTTTGCCAACGGATTCCCTCGCGCAGCGAAACCAGCAACGCATCTGCCTCTACCGTTGCCAGCCAATCGGACGCGAACCGGAGTTCCGCGCCCGGCAATGCGTCCTCGTTACCATTCGCTGCAAGCGGACGCAGTACGGTCATGCCGCCATGCTCGCGGATTTGCCCCGCACTGCGCAAACACTGAAAATGACCACAGCCATAAGCCAGCCATGGAGTTCCCGATGACCGATGCCGAACAAGCCAGCGCGGCGCATGATGCAGTAGAGCGCGACGTGATGGAGTACGACGTCGTCACCGTCGGCGCGGGCCCGGCCGGCCTCTCGTTCGCCATTCGCCTGAAGCAGCTGAATCCGGAACTCACGGTCTGCGTGATCGAGAAGTCCAGCACCATCGGCGCGCACATCCTGTCCGGCGCGGTGGTCGAGCCCGGCCCGCTGGATGCGCTGCTGCCCGGCTGGCGCGAGGCGCCACCGCCGATCTGCGTGGCGGCGAAGGAAGACGAGTTCTGGCATCTCGGCAAGACCGGCGGGCGCAAGTTCCCGCTGGTGCCGCCAGGCATGCACAACAAGGGCAACTTCATCGTCAGCCTCGGCGCGATGTGCGCCTGGCTGGCGCCGCAGGCCGAAGCCCTGGGCGTGGAGATCTATCCCGGTTTCGCCGCCGCCGAGACCTTGCATGACGCGGATGGCAAGGTCATCGGCGTGCGCATCGGCGACATGGGCGTGGCCAGGGACGGTTCGCACAAGCCCGGCTACACCGCCGGCATCGACATCCACGCCAAGGTCACGGTGCTGGCCGAGGGCGCGCGCGGCCACCTGACCAAGCGCCTGGTCAAACGCTTCGCCCTGGACCGGGACAGCGATCCGCAGGCCTATTCGATCGGCATCAAGGAACTGTGGCAGGTGCCGGAAGGCCGCGTGTCGCCCGGCAAGATCGTGCACACACTGGGCTGGCCGGCCGACAACAGGATCTACGGCGGCAGCTTCCTCTACCACCTGGACAACAACCAGATCGCGCTGGGCTACGTCAGTGGGCTGGATTACACGGACCCGGAATACAAGCCTTGGGAAGCCTTCCAGCAATGGAAGAACCACCCGCTGATCGCGCCATTGCTCGAAGGCGGCACCATCCTTTCCGCCGGCGCGCGCGCCATCGTCACCGGCGGCTGGCAGTCGCTACCCAAGGTCGAGATGCCGGGCGCGCTGTTGATCGGCGACACCGCCGGCTTGCTCAACGTGCCCAAGATCAAGGGCACCCACCAGGCGATCCGCAGCGGCATGCTGGCCGCCGAACACCTGGCGCAGTCATCGCAACAGGGCGCGCTGGATCCGGCCGGCTTCGACGCCAGGCTACGCGCTTCCGAGGCGATGAAGGAACTCAGGCAAGTCCGCAACATCAAGCCCGGCTTCAAGAAGGGCCTGTGGTTCGGCATGCTCAATGCGGCCTGGGAAACCGTCACCGCCGGCCTGTCACCATGGACGCTGAAGGTGAAACCGGACTGGTCGTCGCTGGACAAGATCGGCGAACACGAGGCGCCGAAGCGCGACTACGTGCAACGCACTCTGGCCCCGCGCGACCGCCTGCAAGCCGTGTACTACGCCGCCACCGAACACGACGAAGACCAGCCGGTGCACCTCAAGGTCGCCGACACCTCGATCTGCGTGACGAAATGCACCGAGGAATACGACAACCCCTGCACCCGCTTCTGCCCGGCCAACGTCTACGAGATCGTGTCTGACGAAGCCGGCAAGCGCCTGCAGATCAACTCAGCCAACTGCGTCCACTGCAAGACCTGCGACATCAAGGACCCGTACGAAATCATCACCTGGGTCACGCCGGAAGGCGGCTCGGGGCCGAATTACCAAGGACTTTAGACAGCCGACGCGTAGAACGACGCAAAAAAAAAGCCCCGGTTAACGGGGCTTTTTATTGAACCTATTGGACTGGCTGTGCCGCCCAGACGTTGGGCTGGGTGGCTACCGTTAACTGGCTGGATGCAATGGCTGCCTTCCAGACCACATTCGAACTACCTGTCCTCCAATGAATATCGGCTCTTCCATCTCCATCAAAATCTCCCGTACCCACCACCTTCCAGTAAGTCGCTACGGAACTGACCGATTGCTGCGTGCTGGAGTTTCCACTTTTCCAGATCGTATTGTTGCCGCCAGTGTTGCGCCAAAGGATATCGCTCCTGCCATCCCCATCGAAATCGCCTACCCCCGCAACAGACCAGTAACTCGGCACTGAAGTTACATTCTGTGGCGTCGAAGCATTTGCGCCTTTCCAGATGACGGCTCCACCCGTGCTGGAATTGCGCCAGAGAATATCCGCAGTCCCACTGGCATCGAAATCTCCAATGCCAGCGACTGCCCAGGCACTGCTCAGCGAAGCAACAGCCTGCTGGGTCGAAGCGATTCCACTCTTCCAGATTACATTCGAGCTGCCATTGCGCCACAGGATATCGGCTCGCCCATCTCCATCGAAATCACCTACGCCAGCAACAAGCCAATAACTGGGCACTGAACTAATTAATTGCGCTGAAGTAGCCAGTCCGCCTCTCCAGATTGCATTGGCACTTCCGTTACGCCAGAGGATGTCGGCCTTGCCATCACCACTGAAATCACCCACTCCAGCAACTTTCCAAGCCGTGGATAGTGAAGATACGTGTTGCGTAGTCAGCGAATTCGCCGCCTTCCAAATAATGTTGTTGCCTGCCGTGTTTCGCCACAAGATGTCGGACTTTCCATTCCCGTCAAAATCATTGATTGCACCACCAATGAAGGGGACTACCGGGGCACGGAAAGTAGCCGCCACCGGAATCGTCTGATTCAAGCTCCGCGCATTGTCGGCCTGGTTGGTGACACCGCAAGCCAAGCTGCCGCAAGTAGTGATCAACGGATTGGAGAAAACGCGGTACAGCGTCTGGCCGTCGTCGCCGTAAGCCATCACGGTGAAGAAGTTGCCCTGCGCCGCCGCGGTCTTGTAGCCGTAGGAATACGGGTAACGGCCGGTGTTGCCGCCAGCGTTGCCGACATCGTGCGCCGAGCCCATGTTGTGGGCCATCTCATGCGCCATCGTGATGTCTTCGCAGTAATAAGTACTGCCACCCTGGTCGTAGCTGCCTTCACTGATGACGGAATAGGCGAAAGGCGCATCGCCGGCGATCGTGATGGGCTCCTGGTTCGCACCGAGCAGCCAGGCGATACCGCAACCATTGTTCTCGGATTTGAAGTCGCGCACCAAGGTCACGAGGTCCGCGCCATAGGTCTCGCGTGCGGCACGCAGCGGTGCAAGGCTGGCCGGCACGGTCACCGGGCCTGTACCGTTGTTTCCGGTCAACTCATTCAAGGCCGCCCCGTTGTCCGTGTTGTCGGCATAACTCACCTGGAGCGTGCTGACCAGGCGGATCTTGCCGTTGACGTTGCTGTTGGTCAGCGCCGCATTGGCGGCGGCAACCAGACTGACCAACTTGGTGACTGCGACTGAAGGGCCGCCCAGGCGCGTGGCCAGTCCATTGGAATAGCCTGCGACCAGATCGACCGTATTGGCTGCCGGGACTGCCTTGGAGCTCCCGGCCAGCGCTTGCGCCTGGACTTTCCGCATTGCGGATGCAACCAGCGAATCGGCTTCATGCGAGCCGGAAGCCGCATAGGAAGCAGCGATCCGGGTATCACCACCGGCACGGACTCCCTTGACCAGCCTGGAAACATCGGCCTGCACCAGGTAGGCGATGCCTCGCTCAGTGGTCAATTGCAAAGACGTGCCATCCGCCTGCGGGATGGAGCCGAACACGGCATGCTCGCCGAAGGTGATGATGGCTTCGCGACCCGCATCCCCACCGACCACGCGTCCGATCCAGGACCAGTTGCCGTCCGGGCTCTCCTCGTGACGCTGGTAACGGATCTTGATCTGTTCGCCATTCGGACCAGGCACGGTCATCATGCCGGTGGCTACGCCACGCAGGGCGTGCTCTTCGCTCAGCGCGATGGGGCGAAGGGTGTAAGCGCCCTTGTGCAGGACTGCGGCATCTTTCTTGTAGCCAAACAGTTCGCCGCGATCAGGGGCGTTGCCCAAGGTGCGCTTGCTGTCGTTCGAATATCCCGAGATGGCTGCGCCGACCCCTGGGCTGGTGGCCGAAGCCTGACTTCCTTTTTGCGAGTTGCCGGTTTCGGTTTGGTCCTGGCTGGAACAAGCCGCCAGCATGGCCACCAGGGCAAGCGCGCCAAATCGGATCTTCATACGGGATTCCTGAGCAAGTTTCACGGGGGTCAGTTACTTTAACTTAGCTTTGGCCGCCAAAGACCAGCCCAAATCACATCCCACCGCAGACCCTGTGGCTGCCTCCCGCCCTGTTTCCCAAGCATTCAGCTGGAAATGGAGAATGGCACCCCGGTTTTCTGCTCCAGTTCCTTCCGATCCACTCCATCCGCCATTTCGACCAGCTGCAGGCCCTGTTCAGTCACATCGAACACCGCCAGGTCGGTGATGATCCGGTTGACCACCCCCACCCCGGTCAGCGGCAGGTCGCATTGCGGCAGGATCTTGTGGCTTCCGTCCTTGGCCACGTGTTCCATCAGCACCACGATCCGCTTGACCCCGGCAACCAGATCCATGGCCCCGCCCATGCCCTTGACCATCTTGCCCGGGACCATCCAGTTGGCCAGGTCGCCCTGGTCGGTGACCTGCATGGCGCCCAGCACGGCCAGGTCGATATGGCCGCCGCGGATCATGGCGAAGGAGTCGTGGCTGCCGAAATAACTGGCACCCTTGCGCGCGGTCACGGTCTGCTTGCCGGCGTTGATCAGATCGGCGTCGAGTTCTTCCTCGGTCGGGAACGGACCGATGCCCAGCAAGCCATTCTCGGATTGCAGCCACACATCCATACCTTCCGGTATGTAATTGGCGACCATGGTGGGCAGGCCGATGCCCAGGTTCACATAGGCGCCATCGGTCAGTTCGCGGGCGGCGCGCTGCGCCATCTCGTCACGGGTCCAGGCCATCAGCGTGCTCCTCCATTGATTGCGGCACTCACGGTGCGGTTCTCGATGCGCTTCTCGGGATGCGGGTTGTGGACCAGCCGATCCACGAAGATGCCGGGGGTGTGGATCTGGTCGGGGTCGAGTTCGCCGACCTCGACGATGATCTCGGCCTCGGCGATGCAGACCTTGCCGGCGGTGGCCACGGCCGGATTGAAATTGCGCGCGGTCTTGCGGTAAATCAGGTTGCCGGCCGTGTCGGCCTTCCACGCCTTGACCAGCGAGATATCCGCCTTCAGCGCGGTTTCCATGACGTAATGATGGCCGTCGAACTCGCGCGTCTCCTTGCCCTCGGCGACGATGGTGCCGTAGCCGGTGCGGGTGAAGAAGGCCGGAATGCCCGCGCCGCCGGCGCGCAGGCGCTCGGCCAGGGTGCCTTGCGGGTTGAACTCGAGCTCGAGCTCGCCGGACAGGTACTGGCGCTCGAATTCCTTGTTCTCGCCCACGTAGGACGAAATCATCTTGCGGATCTGGCGGGTGTTCAGCAGCTGGCCCAGGCCGAAGCCGTCCACGCCGGCGTTGTTGGAAATGGCGGTCAGCCCGGTCACGCCGCTGTCGCGCAAGGCCGCGATCAGGGCCTCGGGGATGCCGCACAGGCCGAAACCGCCGACCGCCACGATCTGGCCATTGGCGACGACGCCCTGCAAGGCCGCAGCGGCGCTGGGGTGGAGCTTGCTCTTCGATCCACCGCGCGCAGGCAGGGAGGCGACCGCATCAACCATGACCGTATCCATTTCGTGAAGTGTCCTTCATTTTAACCAGCGATCAGCGGCACACACAGGTACTTTCGGCCAATGCCCGCGGACAGGCTCTTTGGGGAGGGCTTGCATGACTGCCGTTCTCTCTCCGGAAGCCGTAAGCCGGTAGCCGGAGAGCGACGCTTCCGGCTTCCGGCTTCCGGCTTCCGACTTCCACAAGACCTGAAACAGTCCGATAGCCCGGAGGAAGAGAATTCTCCAGAGTTTCCTTAGACTGCAGCCATGAAGAACCTTGCCCTCGTTACCGCGGTGGCCGCCACGGGCCATGACGATGACCTTGCTCCCTTGCTGCAAGCCTGCGCACGGGCCGGCTTGCAGGCGCGCGCCGTTGCCTGGGACGATGCCTCCATCGGCTGGCGGCGTTTTGATGCGGCACTTTTGCGCTCGCCCTGGGATTACACCGAACGCCTGGGCGAATTCCTGCGCTGGTGCAATCGCGTGGAGGAGTCGACGCAGCTGCTGAATCCTCTGTCAGTGGTGCAGTGGAACACCGACAAGCACTATCTTTCCGACCTGGCCTGCGCCGGCGTGCCGGTCGTTCCCACGACCTTCGTGGAACCGGAAGCCGAACCCCTGGAAGCCCTGCAGACTTTCCTGTTGCAGCAGTCCGCCGCGGAGTTCGTGGTCAAGCCGGCGGTCAGCGCCGGCGCGCGCGACACGCAGCGCTATGCGCGAACACAGGAATTCGCGGCCAGCAACCACATCGCCCGATTGCTGGAACAGAACCGGAGCGTGATGCTGCAGCCCTATCTGGGTTCGGTGGACCAGGCCGGCGAAACCGCGCTGATCTATTTCGACGGCCAGTTCAGCCACGCGATCCGCAAGGGCGCGCTGCTGCGAAACGAACCGCCCGCCATCGACGCGCCTTATGCCACTGGCGACATCACCCCGCGCGATGCGGGACCAGACGAGCGCGCGCTTGCCGAGCTCGCCCTGTCGGCGGTTACCCGACAGCTGCAGCTTGAGCAGCCGCTGCCCTATGCGCGCATCGACCTGATCCGCGACGACCAGGGCTTGCCTTCCCTGCTGGAACTGGAACTGACCGAACCCTCGCTTTTCTTCGCCCAGGCACCCGGCAGCGTCGACCAGTTCGCGGCGGTCCTCGCCCGCCGACTGGGCAGCTGATCCATGCGCACTCGCATGGTCGGTCTTCCCCCGGTAAAATCCCCCTCCTGACCTCGGCCAGCCATCGCCTCGCCGGGCCATTCCCCCAGCACCCAGGAATCCCCACAGGATGAAGATTCTCGTCGCCTACAAGCGCGTGGTGGACTACAACGTCCGCGTCCAGGTCAAGCCGGATGGTTCCGGCGTGGTCACCGAAGGCGTCAAGCTTTCGGCCAACCCCTTCGATGAAATCGCGCTTGAAGAAGCCCTGCGCCTGCGCGACAAGGGCATCGCCACCGAAGTCATCGTCGCCACCATCGCCCCGGCCGATGCCCAGGCGCACCTGCGCAACGGACTGGCCATGGGCGCCAACCGCGCCCTCCATGTGGTCAGCGACAGCCCGATCCAGCCGCTGACCGCCGCCCGCACGCTGTTGAAGCTGGTGGAAAAGGAACAGCCTGACCTGGTGATCCTGGGCAAGCAGGCGATCGACGACGATTCCAGCCAGACCGGGCAGATGCTGGCCACACTGTGGGGCCGCCCGCAGGCGACTTTTGCCTCGAAGCTCGACATCGCCGACGGCAAGGCCACGGTGACCCGCGAGGTCGATGCCGGCCTGGAAACGCTGGAAGTGGACCTGCCGGCCGTGGTCACCACCGACCTGCGCCTCAACGAGCCACGCTTCATCAAGCTGCCGGACATCATGAAGGCCAAGAGCAAGCCGCTGGAAAGCATCCCTTTCGCCGATCTGGGCGTGGACAGCGGCGACACGCTGAAGACCACCCATTACGCCGCCCCCGCCAAGCGCGGCAAGGGCGTGATGGTCAAGGACGCGGCCGAACTGGTCGCCGCCCTCAAGCAAAAAGGCTTGTTGTAGGGTGGGCTTGAGCCCACCGCTCTTCAACTTCGATCATGGTGGGCTGAAGCCCACCCTACGTGAGACTCCCCCGTGAGCAAAGTTCTCGTCATCGCCGAACACCTGGACGGCAAACTCAACGCCGCCACCGCCAAGACCGTCAGCGCCGCGCTGGCACTGAAGCCCGACTCCATCGACATCGCCGTGCTGGCCGCCGACCCGGCCGCGGTCGCCACCGAGGCCGCGCAGATCACTGGCATCGCCAAGGTGCTGGCTGTTTCCAACGCCGCCAACACCCATGCCATCGGCCAGGTGCTGGCCCCGCAGATCGCCAAGCTGGCTGAGGGTTACACGCATGTCTTCGGTCCCTCGACCACCTTCGGCAAGGACCTGATGCCCTGCGTCGCCGCGCTGCTCGGCACCGCCCAGGTCTCGGACGTGATGGCGGTCGAAGGCAGCCACACCTTCAAGCGTCCGATCTACGCCGGCAACGCCATCATCACCGTGGAAGCTCCCACCGATCACGTGGTGGTCGCCACCGTGCGCACTGCATCGTGGCCGGAAGCTCCCAAGGGCGGCAGCGCCACGGTCGAAGCTGTTTCGGTCGACGCCGCCCTGCCTACCCACACCCGCTTCGTCGGCCTGGCCGCCGGCAAGTCCGACCGCCCCGACCTGCAGAGCGCCAAGCGCGTGGTCTCCGGCGGCCGCGGCGTGGGTTCTGAAGAGAACTTCAAGATCATCTACGCCTTCGCCGACAAGCTCGGCGCCGCCGTCGGCGCCTCGCGCGCGGCCGTCGATGCCGGCTACTGCCCCAACGAAATGCAGGTCGGCCAGACCGGCAAGATCATCGCCCCGGAGCTCTACGTGGCCATCGGCATCAGCGGCGCCATCCAGCACCTGACCGGCATCAAGGACGCCGGCACCATCGTCGCGATCAACAAGGATGCGGAAGCGCCGATCTTCGAGATCGCGGATATCGGACTGGTGGGGGATTTGTTCAAGTTGCTGCCAGAACTGGAAGCAGCGCTTTGACTCCAATCGATACGGAACGAGTAATGGCCCCGCCCAAGATTAAAATCATGGTCGTTTTCGGTACCCGTCCGGAAGCCATCAAGATGGCACCTCTCGTACATGCGCTTCACGCGCACCCACGGCTCCAGCCCCAGGTCGTGGTAACTGCGCAGCATCGGCAGATGCTCGATCAGGTGCTGGAGATCTTCAGGATCGTGCCGGACGCCGACCTCGACATCATGCAGCCTGGCCAGACTTTGCCCGACGTAACGGCGAAGATCCTCCAAGGCATGACCCCACTGTTGGCAAGGCTGGAGCCTGCACTTGTACTGGTTCATGGCGACACCTCGACCACCCTGTCTACCGCGCTGGCAGCCTTCTACGCACGGGTGCCGATTGGCCACGTTGAAGCCGGCCTGCGCACGGGAGACATGCAGGCGCCCTGGCCGGAGGAGATGAACCGCCGGCTGACCTCACCCCTCAGCACGATGCACTTTGCGCCGACAGCAGGCTCGCAAGCCAACCTGGTGCGTGAGGGAATCGCCGCAGACAGAATCCACGTCACCGGCAATACCGTGATTGACGCGCTGCTGCAGGTCGATGCGCAGTTGAAGTCCGACCAGGCATTACGTGCTTCCATGCAGGCGCGGTTCCCATTCCTCGACCCATCAAAGCGCCTGCTGCTGGTCACCGGTCATCGTCGTGAAAACTTCGGCCAGGGCTTCGAGCGCATTTGCAAGGCTTTGGCCAAGATCGCTGAAAGAGATGACCTCCAGGTCGTCTATCCGGTACACCTGAATCCGAACGTGCAGGAACCGGTGCGCCGGCACCTGTCAGGCCACAACAACGTGCATCTGATCGAGCCACAGGACTACCTGCCCTTCGTCTACCTCATGCAGCAGGCGCACCTTATCCTTACCGACTCCGGCGGCGTGCAGGAAGAAGCGCCTTCGCTCGGGAAACCCGTCCTCGTGATGCGCGAGACGACCGAACGGCCCGAAGCGGTCGAGGCAGGCACCGTGCGTCTGGTGGGCACGGACGATACGCGCATCGTCGCCGCTGTGGAGCAACTATTGGACGACGCCGGGGAATACGCCCGCATGTCGGAAGCGCACAACCCCTACGGCGATGGTCTCGCTTCGCGTCGCATCGCCGAACTCATCGCCAAGTCGCTCGACGCGGACGCCTGACGGCACTTGTCATTCGCTGCGGGCCAGTGCCTGCAGCGAATGAATGCTGTGCTCGTAGAAGGGTTGCGCATAGTGGTACGGCGCCTTGCCCCAGCGGCGGTCGGGATCGGCAAAGACCGCGACTTCGGGATACTCAATCGTGCGCAGCGACCAGCGTGTATCTACGGCGTCGTAAAGCTGCTGGAGCATCGCATTGCTGGCACGGATCCAATGCAGGCTCGAAGCGTCGGAACCGTCCAGGAATTTCTCCGCCCAGTACACGTGATTGAATACAACTATCGAAGCATCTACTGTCGCGAGGAGTCATTCGAACCCGGCGATCCACTGCGCCAGGAATTCCTCGCTCCTTGGCCCGATCACAGCGTGTTCGCTGGGCTCGGCGACCACGCTGCGCAGTTCGCCTGAATGAATTAAGAACGAATCGCCCATTGAAAACAGGTTGAAGCGCTCGTCGATGAAGTCGATGAGCAGCACGTCGTGCGGCGTCGACGCGATCGCTGACAACGTGCCCTTGTCGAGGCCATTGGCTCCTATGCGCCACTGGAATGGGCTGAGAATATCGACAGCCGCGACACACATCTGCGCGTCGTCGACTTTCCGCGTGTCGATGCTCACCATCGAGTTACGTGCAGGGTAATCTGCGATTTCGAACACTCCCGCATGCCGCAGTGCATCCCGGGACACTCAACTCCCGAAGATGAAGACTCGTTGCGTCATTCGGCTTTCTTCACCCAGAACGCGAAATGGCCGCAAAACGCAAGCTTGCGGAATGCCGCCTGCTGCACGCTGTGGTTGCCCTCCTTCGCCCACGCGTCTATCTCCTGGTTGATCGGCGACTCCTCGCCGAACCAGCGATTCATCGCAGGGTCGTTGTTGCGGTACGCACGCGTGATCAGCGTGACGCCGTCGATGCCGGGGCGGATCTCCACCAGCTGCAGGCCCGAGTCGTCCACCAGGCGCTTGAAGCCGAACGGGGTAAAGTTCCAGAAGCTGTAGGAATGGTAGGGCTCCAGGTGCGACGTCGAACCTATGAACACGCCGCCTGGCTTCAGCACGCGCTTGATGTCGACGAGCACCTGTTCCGGGTAGCGGACATGCTCGAACACTTGGCGGCTGTAGACCATGTCGATCGAATCCGCTTCGGCGGGAATGTTCACGCCGTCGTAGGTGCGGAATTCGGCGTCGACGCGCGCGCGCGCGTCGACTTCCGGCGAATGTTCGATGTCGACACCGAGCCACCTCGTATGCGGTGCGGCGCGTTTGAACAGATCGATGGAGACACCTGAGCCGCATCCAAGGTCAATGACAATGGCTCCAGGGGGAAGTGACGGCGCAAGTTCCAGCGCGTACTGCACTGCACTGTACTGCGCCGCGCTATTCTTGGGCAGGTAAGGCTTCAGCTCGTTCCACATGCACTACTCCATGGCCTGCGTACTAAGTCACCATCGCAGATAGACGATTCCTGACACCTTGGGTGCCTGGGGCCGTAACGCACCAAGCGGCCCGATATTGATGGACACACGAGGAAAGCCGGGCTTCTCGAAATCCAACCGATCCGCATCTCCAGATAATCGATGAGCGACGAGCAAAAAGCCCAAGCGACCCATGTCGTTCTTGATTGAAGCGCGCACCTCTTCCTCACCCACATCCCAGTATTCGAGGACCGCCGCCGCCGGGCCGTGGAGGGAGTCAAGCCCATGCTGAGAGCGCACATGGTATGGAAAGCCCGGATGATAGCCGCCCAAAATAGCAGGCAATAGGCGCGGGGCGAATTTAGACACGCGCAAAGCCGACATTGCGGTCGCTGCCGAAGGGGTGTCAATCTCGGTTGCCATCGCAGCGCCCGGGTTCAATGCCGCAATCCACCTCCTGGCCTCGCGATCGGTCAACAGCTTCGTTCCCATTAGCCATGAGCCATCCATGCTCAGGTGTGAACTGTCGTAGTACACCGGCCGACCATCAACATAGGGACTGCACATGCCGTTGTCGCAAATGAGGTGGCGAATGTCCAGATAGGTCACTTGGTGATCTTGGCGCGCCAGTGATGCCAGATACCGGTTTATATTGCTATCGCCTTGATCGGCAACGACCAAGTGATCTCCGCAATCAAGACCCCCGATACGCAATCCTCGCAGCTCGCACTTGCGGTTGTAGCCGGCGAAATGCGGTGCTTCGCCGATAATCACTACGCGGACGCCCTTGGTGGTGAGGGCCGCAATCGTGTCTTGCAAGTCCTTGCGAAAGCCGGCGTTCGCATCGTAGACACTCCACGCACCGCTGATGATCACCGTGCGAATCGCACCCGACAGGAGTACCTGCCGCATGTACGGCCGGAACTGGTCACAACCAGCCTTGTAACGCGATCCACCGTAATCGCCACCGAACACGGGTGGGCAGGAGGAGTGGGTGGCATTTCGGAATCTGAAGCCATCGCGCTTCGCCAGTTGCCCGATCACGCCGATGTAATGGGCAGCCTCGGAATCGCCCCACAGCAGCATCCCCGTCGTGACTGCGAGTTCACCCTGCCCAGGCGCCGGAATTATGCATCGTGGGGAGTACAGGATGTTCGGATCGAACGCCGAGAGTTGGCAATTGTAAGAAAATTCATAGGCGGGGGCAGTGTGCTGCTCCACCAATGCGCGCCCCTCGCGATAGCCAGGAGCCAATTCAATCATCGAACGCAGGCCGCCGCTGTACCAAATCGCGCCTGTCATCACGCAGAGCACGGCGCTCGGCGCCGCATACAGCGCGATCGCTTGCTTGAGACGGCCACCGCGCCAGTGCCGCGCAGGTAATTCGACCCAGCGATAGCTCGCATACGCCAGCGCGAACATCGCTACGATGGCGCCGGCGATCCACGGGCCTTCCACTTCGCCGAGGAAGTAGCGGAGGAAGGCGAGGATCGGCCAATGCCAGAGGTAGAGCGAATACGAGATCAGGCCAATAAACACCATCGGCCGGGGCGTGAGCACCCAAGCTACCAAGCGCGAGCTCATCCCGCCGGCCAACATCAGCAGCGCCGCGCCGACGCAGGGATAGATAGCATTGATGCCCGGGAACGTCGAGTTGTCGTCGAGTGCGTACAACGACCAGGCGATCAATCCGAAGCCCGCAGTGGCAAGGGCTTCCACGGTCACGCGCCACCCATCGCCCGCCGGATCCCGGGGCTTACGCATCCATAGCGCAAGCAACGCGCCTACCATCAGCTCGCCCGCACGCGCTGGCAACATGTAGTACGCGAACTTCTGTGCAGAGATACTGGTCATCTCGCCGATGGCGAATGATGCCACGCAGATCGCCGCCGCGATGGCCAGTGCCGCGACACGCCGGCTTCGCACCATCGATGCGAGAAGCAGCACGCTCGGCCAGAGGAAGTAAAACTGTTCTTCCACGCCCAGCGACCAGGTGTGCAGCAGCGGTACTTCACTGGCCGAGTCCGCGAAATAACCAGTGTCGAGGTAACGCCAGAAGTAGACATTGGAGAGCGAGAACACTCCCCACAACGCCGATTTTCCAAGTGCGAGCAGTTCTTCCGGCAACAGCAGCAGCGCGCCTGCGACCAAGGTGACCGCAGTCATCACCAGGAACGCCGGTGCGATGCGCCGGATCCGCCGCAAATAAAACTCGGCGAAGGAGAACCGGCCGTCCTCCATCTCGCTCCAGATGTTGCGGGTGATTAGATAGCCGGAGATGACAAAAAAGATGTCAACGCCGACGTAGCCCCCCGGCATCCATGCCTTGTTGAGGTGGTAGATGACGACGCTGAGGACGGCGACGGCGCGCAGACCATCGATGTCGGGCCGGTAGACGGTCCCGATCTTGCGCATTGTGGTCGCAACCGAGCCGCGCTCGACATCCGCACCCGCTGGCGCCATCACTGCCACCCCTGACATTTCCATGGCCTTCAGGCCATCATTCCTGCCAGACGAAATACACCGTGCCCAGCGAATCGGCGGCGAGCTGCAGCTTGTCATTCACCCGAGTGGTCGTCACGGTGATGCGCTTGCCGACGTTGCCGTAGTCGCCAACGAGGTCGTCGCCACGCTCGAACGTCTTGTAGCGCTTGTAGCCCTTGGCGGCCAGAAGGTCCTCGAGCTGCTTGTCGACACTGCGCGCATCTCCGTCCTTGAACTCGATGACGAGCCTGCGCAGCTTGCCACCGGGCACGTCTTCGGCCGTACGCGAACGGATCGAGTACTTGAAGGTGGGCACGAAACCCGTCGGGAAGTCGGGGTTGTACGTAGCCGTGGTCGCGCCCTGCAGCGCCGGCGAATCGACCGGCGCCGCGGCATTCCCGGCAGCGGTATCGACAGGAGCCTGCTGCGCAGGCTGGTTGCAGGCGACGAGAAGCAGGGCGGCGATACTCAAGCCGATGATACGACGCATTTTGGGAGCTCCAACAAAATTCTGGGCCGGGCAGTATACAGCCCAGCGGGGTGGGGACCCCACCTCCCCCGAGACCGCGGAATCAAAGAAGATCGCGGAAGATCCGGTCCAGACGGTCCAGGAACAGCTCGACCGAATACTCATGCCCGATGAATTGGCGCCCCTTGCGCGCTCCTTCCTGGAACAGCGCGTAATCCGCATTGCGCAGGATGTGGTCGCGCATGGCATCCAGCGAGGGGAAGACGAACTCCGCCGGGTAGATGTACTCGACACCCGACCAGTCCAGCAGCAGCCCCTGCCCGCCCGCCGCGAAACCATCCGACGGCGCGATGTGGAAGCTCTCCGGCAAATGCTCGTCGTCGCTGACGGACAACACGAACCCGGTGTCGGCCAGGGCCCGGGTCACGTCGACGTAGCCCTTGTAACGCACGTGCTCGCGCAGGCCATGTTGATGGATGTAGTGGTCGCACCGCTGGAAGTACGCCTTCTCCTCAGGGTCTCGCGAGAGCCACTCCGTATCTGCGGCACTCCTCCCGTAGATCGACAGATTATAGCGGGGATCGAGCTGGACGAGAGAGTGCAACAGCTGGAGCGCCTTGATCAGCCCCTTGCGCGACGGCACCGAACCGACGAGCGCGAGGTTGAACACGCGCGATGAGTCGTCGATCGAAGCGTAGCCCCCGGAACCCACGTGATTCGGCAGCAACCGTACCTTGGCCCGATCGAGATTGAAGATCTCGACCAGGCGTTCGAAATAAAGGACGGAAACCGCGATATAGGCATCCACATTGTCGTCCTCGACGATGTGGCCAAACTGGCGTGAAAGCTCGAAGCGGTGCGTCCGGACGATGAGCCGCTGGTCCTTGCGCTTGTTGCGCGAATACCAGACGGCGTTGCCAAGGAACCATTCGCAGAAGATCAGCTCCGCCCAATCCAGCGCGTCGCGCGAGGTTGCGGCATCGTGCGCGTTGTGGCCTGTCCATTCGTCCATGCGCACCTGGAATCTGCGCGACAGCGCAGGGACCAGTTTCTCGATGAACTTCAGGTCGTAGCCCGCGATGAGCAGTCGCGGCCTGGCTTCCTCGAAGAACCCCTCATAATCGTTTTTTCGCAACCGTTCCAACAACGGCGCCAGGCGCACATTCAGGCTATAGGTCGACACCACGCGCCAATGCTCGGACACGAAATCCGAGAAGCGCTTGAACAATGCCTCATCGATGTCGCCCCGGTAGTAGCGGATCAATGCCTGTAATACGGTTTGCAGCCCGACCTGGAAACGGATCGCAACGTAGGAAATACCCAGATGCGCGAGCTTGCGCTCGGCGGTGGTCCACACCTCGAGGTGGTTTCCCAGTTCGCGGGCGCCGTAGGTTCGCGTCGAAGATGCAACGCGCGAGACCGCCTTGTTGTAGACGAATGTCGGATGGTCGATGTAACCGATCCGCTCGCACGCGGTAAGTACGTCGATGAGGAAGACTGTGTCTTCGCCCATGCGCAGAGCTTCATTCCAGGCGATGCCGTGGCGCAGCAGCAAGTCGCGCTTGATGAGCGAAGGAACGGTCGTGCTCTGCCTTCGCATGATCAACGCGATACGCTGCTTGTTGTTCCTCGCATCGTTGAATTCGGCGATGCGGTTCATCTCAACCAGCGACGCGCCATCATCGACGACGAGGAAACCGCGGACCAGGCAGCAACCATTGGCGACGGCATGCGCGTGGTGGACTGACAGCGTGTCTTCGAAGATACGATCGTCGCAATCGAGGAAGAACACGTAGTCGCCGCGCGCTGACTGGATGCCGAGGTTGCGAGGATGCGAGGGAGATCCGCTGTTGCGCTCAGTCCGCAGCACTCGCCAATCCGGATGGCTCGCCGCTTCGGCCTCGAGGAAGGCGTGGGTGCCGTCTTCGGAACAGTCGTCGACGAAGATCACCTCGTACGGGTGCGCGAAATCCTGCGCACGCAACGACGCAATGCAACGTTCGATCTTCCCGATTGCATTGTGGCAGGGGACGATGACGGAGACTTTCATCGGTTCAAACCGAGTAGAAGCGCGACACGAGGGTCTTGCCGTGGTTCCTGAGCAACAGCAGGAAGTTACGGCTGTCCGCGATCAGATCTCCTACCTCTCCATCGGATCTGTACTCGTACTTATGTTCCTGGCCCATCGCGATGATGGCGTCGCCTGAGTAGCTCGCATGCAGGAAGGCGTTGGCGATGTAATCCGGCGCCACCGTGCGGGTCTGGTCGACCAGGGCGAAATGGCTCGTCTTGATCGCCGCAGCGGGCCTCTCCGCGTAGCGTTCCAGGCAACTCCAGGACAGCACCGCCACCCCGAGACGATTGTATTGCTCGTAATAATGCGCAACTTCGATCTCGGGGATGGAATCAGCGAGTACGAGCAGCAGGCCTGCTTTCGGTATCGACGGCGCCTGTCTGTTGAAGTACGCGATGGCGGCCTGCGCCGATGAACGAGAATCCACGATGCAAATGACAGTCAACTGCTCCCCACGGTCCACGAAGGGGATGTCGACGGCGCGCAGGATCGTCTTGAAGCGCTCCTTGTAAGTGTGGTTGGCG
Source organism: Pseudoxanthomonas sp. (assembly GCA_041919795.1). Taxonomy (GTDB): domain Bacteria; phylum Pseudomonadota; class Gammaproteobacteria; order Xanthomonadales; family Xanthomonadaceae; genus Pseudoxanthomonas_A. The sequence continues at coordinate 71,410 of JAYRTC010000015.1, forward strand.
AGCACATTGTTCAGCGCGCGTGCGCGCATGTCGTCGATCTCTCCGGGCAGCAACTTGGCCAGCGCGCCCGGATCGCGATCGAGAAATACGACGGTGTCGCCGAACATCCGCTCCATGCCGACCGAATGGTTCGACAGGCACAGCGTGTTGCACGACATTAGCTCGAACACGCGACGCGCAAACATCGTCGGTGACTGCGTCTCGGTATTGAGGTTCAAACCGAAGAAACTCGACTTGTAGACCTTGTCGATTTCCGAATGCGGCACGGCCGGGCGAGTGTACTGCCTGTATTCTTCCGGGAACAAGTGATTCGGGTCGTCGTCACCGAAGAAGCGATCGTAGATCACCAAGCTTCGGCCGCTCGCGATCACCTCATCGAAGATCTGCCGCATGACCGCGCTTCTGTCGAGGTGGTAGGCATACCAACTGCCGGCAAATACCACGTCATCGCTGCGTTCTCCTGCCTCGACTGGATTGAAGATCCGGGGATTGGACGCGAACGGCAGGCAGTAGGCATGCTTCACGCCGTGGTCCTGTTTGTAGCGTTCGACGCACTCCGCGTCGGTGGTAAACACCACATCGAAACGCTTCGCAGTGTCGACGAAATTATGGATCTCGTCTTCGTAGTGGGATGGATCTTCCTTGTTCCAGAATACCGTCGGGATGCGATGCTCCCTGCAATACTCGAGAATCTCGAGTAGCTCACCGCGATTTTCGTTCCTGAAGTTCGCACTCGTGTAGACGCGCCCCTTCCACGGACGTCGCACCGAATCCACGCCCGACCACGCCGATTCGCAGAAGAACAGATCCGGCTTGTCGCGCTCGAACAGCATGCGCCAGTTGTCCGGCTCGATGACGATCGGTCGAAACTCATCCTTGAAGCTGTTGTAGGTGAACTCGTCGCACAACAGCGCGACCCTGAGTTCCGATAGCTCCTTCGCGCCGATGCGCTCCTCGCGCCGATGCGGGCGCGGCGCGGTCATGTACGCGCGCATTTCCGTCGAAGGCATACGACCCGTTCCGGATGCGGGCGTGCGCAGCAACTCATCCCACCGCCCGATCACCGCCTCGATGCCGTAACGGGCGCGCACGCCCTCGCGGATCGCGCCGATGCGATCGCCAGCCTCGTTCTTCAGCACCGACTCGATCTGGTCGGCGGCCTCTACCGCCGAGTGCACCAAGGCCAATTCCGGGTAGATCTCCTCCGCGCCTTCCCAGCGCCACACGACCGGTAGCGCACCCGATGCCGCGCCCTCGGCCACCGCCATGTGGAAACTTTCGAAATCGGATGGCGACATGATCGATCCGACCAAGCGCAGCCAGTGCTGCACGTCGTTGGCCGGCGGGTCGAAGATCACGCGGTGGCGCAGGTTCTGGTTGCCATTGATGCGGCGATACAGCGCCTCGTAGTACGCGCGCTCGTCCGGACGTTCCCACAACCATTCGTACGCCGCCGGATTTTCGCCCTTCACTCGTAGCGTGTAGCGGTCGTCGCGCCCGGCGAGCACCTCCAGCACGTCCAGCGCGCGGTCCAACCGCTTGCGCGATGGCGCGGTGCCGATCATGCCCATGGTGAACTCGGCACTGTCCAGCTTGCCGAGCGCGTAGCGCTCGCAATCCACGAAATTACCAAGGACGCAACAAATGTCCGGCGGAATCGCAAACTTCTCCACGCACTCGCGCAGGATGTGCGGACCCACGAACACCACCTGTTCGACGTTGGCCCAGTCAATTTGCGCAGGGTATGCGGTCCCGCGTTCCTGCAGATGCAGTCGGATGACCAGCTTCTGGTGCGGCAGCTTGTTGCGCGAGCAGAAGACCGCGTTGCCCAACGCCCATTCGGCGACGACGACGTCGGCCCAAGCCATTACCGATAAGGTGCGCTCGCGATCATGGACATCATGGTTCTCCCATTCGTCCTCGCGGAATTCGTAATGGCCAGTTTGCTCGAGCTGCACCTGGATAGCGTGCCAGAACTTCAGGTCGTGGCCGATGACTGCTACACGGATCTTGCGCACCGTTCCCCCTAGACTTCGATCTTCTGCAGCAGCGCATCGCGATCATCCTGCGCATCCACTGCGGCGAAATTCGCCGAGTCGGATGCGTAGGCCTTCGATGCGAAGGCCGGCGCAAGGCCGCCCTGCGCATCCAGCAATCCGCCAGCTTTCGTGCCTGCGGTACGCATTGCGGCCGTGTTGATGACCAACGTACGCGAATCCAGCGTCCGCCCCCATTCGTACTCTGCGCCATCGACGGCCTTGCCGACGACCAGTGCACCGCTGTAGCGGACGGCGTGCACCGCATCCTGCAGATAATGGCGACCGTATACCGCACGCGGCGACAGTAGGGCGACCACCGCGTCGGGGACGGATTCGCGCTCCCAGTCGATAAGTTGCGTAAGCGGCACCTGCGTGTCAGGTATCGTGCGCACATCGGGCCATTGGCCGTCAAAGCGGAAGCCGTTGCGGCACACGAGTAGCAGCTGCCTGCGGATATCGTCGGTGGTCTGCTGTCGCCCGAACGTGGCGAACGCCGCCTCCGCCTCCGCCTGGTCGGCGATCTCTGCGATCGCGATCAGCCGCAGGCCGCTTCCCTCTCGCTCGCCCATCAACGACAGGATCCTTCCGAAACGATGGCGGTACGTATGCCGGGCGAGTACCGCACGGATGCCAGCGAGGCTGCGCCGCCGCCATTCCAGTGGATCGGTGGTGAGCACGCGTAGGGCGGCCTCGGCCTCGTCCTGACTCCTCACCTGCCAGACGATGTCGTCGCCGAATGTCTCGGCTATACCGTGTGACCATGTGCTCACGACAGGCGTGCCGCAAGCCAGCAACTCGAACACGCGGCGCGAGAACATCGTGGACGAATCGTCTACCGAATTGACGTTGAGGAACACTTGGTACTCGCGGTACTTTCTCGAGAGCGCGTCGTAGTCGAGCCGGCCGCGGATGTATGGCGCGTAGTCTTGAGGGAACGCGAACTCGCTGCGCGCGCCGACGTCGCGATGGTTGCGATCGTAGATATCAAGGTCGTATGCCTTCGCCGCTTCGAGCAGCATCGACTGTCCGCTCTTGCGGGCTTCGAAACCTTCCGTGTAATAGCTTCCGGCGAAGCATACCTTGCCGTTCCGGCGAGAGGATCCCTGCGGATTTTGCAGACTGTCCTCGGCGGCGAACTGCATCACCTCCACGCGCGCAGAGGTCTTCAGCCGATACCTATCGATCGATTCCGCGGATGTCGTCAGGACCACGTCGCACCGGCTGGCGGACTCGATGAACGCATCGAAGTGAACGGGATCTTCCTTGTTCCAGAAGATCGTCGGCACGCCGCGGCTGCGGAACCCTTCGACCATATTCGCGAATTCATCGCCCGGCGGGTGCTCGGCACTGGCTACGCGGTAGCGCCACGTCCCGCGATTACCGCGCCAGGCCGACTCGGCCAGAAGGAAGCGCGGCGAGAACCTTTCGAGCAGACCTTCCCAGTTGTCGGGGCGGGTTTCGATCAGGTTCGCATGTGGCGCGAAGCAGGCGCGTGAGAACTCATCCAGCACGCTCATGACTGGGATCGAACCATGAGGGCTCTCTTGTTCCCATCCGATCACCGCCAACTTTTTTTTTTGCTCCTCGTTGCGGGACAACGGATCTTCGTGTTTGTCCGACTTGCCTGGTGCGGCGGCACCACCCGACTTCGCGGTGGGCTTGGGTTTGGGTAGCGGAGGCAGCACGAGTTGCGCCATCGGCAGCGTTCCGTCCCGTCGCCGCTGGTACATGCGTACAACCCGCGCCACCGCGCGCGGGAATCCAATGATTCCGCGTACGCTGCCTAGCCCCAGCATCGCACGCCCGATCGCCAGCGCGATCGAATGCTCGTAGCGCTGGCTCTCCTCGTGCAGGCTCTGCGCGAGCGCGATCAACGCCTTCGAGCGCGCCTGTTCGGCCTCGAGCTTTGCCCAGTGCCCGGAACGCTTTTCCTGCGCCTCGGCGAGCTCTGCCGTCATCTTGCGAATGCGGACATTCATTTCGTCCGCCGCAGTCTGCAATTCCTGCGCGCGCGCGCGCGCGGCGCCGAGCGATTCGTTGAAAGCGCGCGAACGAGTGCCGTCGGCGTCGTGCAAGGCCTTGACTTCGTCTTGCAGCGCCTGCGCGCGGTCGGTGGCGATGCGCTCTGCGGCTTGCGCGCTGGCCGTGTCGACCTGCAACGTGGCCAGCTGCTGCATCAGCGCGTCGACACGTCGCGAATGCGTGTCGACGAGCGACTCCTGCATGCGTATCCGCTCCGAGTGGTCGTCGCGCAGCGCGTTGACACGCTCCATGTGGTCCTCTCGCAGCGTGCGCAAAGCCTGGGCGTGCTCCTCTCGTTGCGCATGCAGGGCCTGGGCGTGCTCCTCTTTTTTCGTGCGCAGGGCTTCGGCGTGTTCGGTACCGCTGTCGGCCGCAGCAAGGCGTGCGTTATCGAATGCGGCCTGCAGGCTGCTGGCGCGTTCCGCACCAAGCGCCAGAGAGAGCTCGAGCTCGCCTTGGCGCGCGACCAGCGCAGCCTTTTCGCCGCGCATTCCTTTCAGGGTGTGCTCAAGCGCGCCCCGCGCCTTCGCATTCTCCTGCGCGGCGGAATTCGCCGCGTAGTAGCTTGTTTGCGCATCGATGGCGCCGGTTTCGGTGACGCGCAGCAACATGTCCATGTCGTCGCCCACAGGTTCGTCGGCGGCGCGGCGGTCAGCGACCACGCGGATGTAGCCGTCGGTAACTGCGATGGTCTGCAGCATGAACCCATCGACGATCGCTTCATGCAGGTGGCGGGGGAAGATCGACGATTTGTGATCCGGCCATGGATGCAGGCCGTAGGGCACGGTGATGATGATGCGTCCACCAGGCGCGACGTGCGCGGCACCCTGGCGGATGAAGCGCACGGGGTTGGTCTGGTGTTCAACAACCTCGCCCATGACTACGGTGTCGTACTGGCCCTCTCCTAGCGCGGCGAGTTCGCCACAACGGAATTCCAGACGCTGCTGGACCGACGCGATCTCCTTCGCGCGCTCCGCCATGGCGTACTCGATCGCGGGCGGATAGATGTCCAGTCCCGTCACGACCAAGCCCTCGCGAGCCATCAGGATCGCGGCAATGCCCTGGCTGCAGCCAATGTCGAGCACGGTCGAGCCACGCGCGTTAGCGCACATCCAGTTGATCCGATCGCGCGTCTTCTGCCCAAAGGCAGCACCCATTGCATCGTAATAGGCCTCGTTGATGCGATCTGCCAACGGATTGGTGGCGTCATGGTCGTCATGCATGGTCATTGGGGCCTTGCTCAGGGCGACTTGGAGTTCCAGAATCCGGTAGCGTCGATTACCGTCTTGCCCACGGGGCGCGCGACACTGCGGAACGCAGAGTGGCTGACGAGCATGACGACCACGTCGGCGGCGTCCACCGTCGATTCCAGGGGGCCGAACACGATGTCATCGTACGACTCATGCGCCTCGCCCGAATGCCCGATCGTGTTGGCGAACGGGTCGATGCAGGTCACGCGGCCCGGGTAGCGCGCGGTGATAGCGCGTGCGATCTGCAACGACGGGCTTTCGCGGAAGTCGTCCACATCCGGCTTGTAGGTCAGGCCCAAGCACGCGATGCGCGGCTGCGACACGGCGGCCGCAGCCACGGCGTGTGCGACTTGCTCGAGCACGTAGGCAGGCTTGGTGTCGTTGACCTCGCGCGCGGTGCGGATCAAGCGCGCCCGTTCGGGCGCGCCGGAAACAATGAACCATGGATCCACCGCGATGCAGTGGCCGCCAACACCAGGACCCGGCGCCAGAATGTTGACCCGGGGATGGTGATTAGCCAATTCGATGACGCGCCATGCGTCCATTCCCGCATCACCGCAGATCATCGACAGTTCATTTGCGAAGGCGATGTTCACGTCGCGGAACGCGTTTTCGGCGAGCTTGCACAGCTCTGCGGTGCGATCATCCGCCTTCAGGCACGCGCCCTTTACGAATGCCCCGTATAGCCCGGCAGCAGCATCCGAGCATTTCTGCGACATGCCACCGATGATCCGATCATTCTCGACCAATTCGGTCAGCATGCGCCCGGGAATGATCCGTTCGGGGCAATATGCGAGATGGATATCCGCATCCGCCACGCCATCTAGCGGGAAGCGCAGATCGGGCCTTAGCTTGGCAAGAGTCCGCGCCAACTCCTTGGTCGTCCCGACCGGCGAAGTTGATTCGAGGACTATCAGGTTACCCGGACGAAGAACCGGGGCCAAAGCTCGCCCGACCGCCTCGACATAACTCGTATCGGGAGCCTTGCTGTCGTGATCCACCGGCGTCGGAACCGCAATTATGAACGCATCAGCCGGCTCAGGACTCATGGTTGCGCGCAAGCTGCCATTGGCGACCGCTGCTTCGACGAGCTCCCCGAGCATGGGCTCAACGATGTGAGTACGTCCACTGTTGATGGTGTCGACCGCGTGCTGATTGACATCTACGCCAATGACACGCTTTCCACACGTCGCGAACATGGTCGCGGTAGGAAGTCCGATATAGCCCAAGCCGATGACCGATACGGTATCGAATGACTGCTCCATTAGAAAAATCCTGTTTTTGATGAGTTACTTTTCTGTGCCGACGCATCGCGACCACGCCGCGATGGTAACGCAGACCCCGTCAAGGGAACGGGGCCGCCACAAATCCTCGACACGCAACCATGCGGGGAGTGGCAGAGGAATGGAATCCCGCATCACGCCGCCGGCGCTACACTCGGCGGAGCGGGGGCACGGAGCAGGTCGGCGTATTCCTGCAACACGTCATCTACGGTCCCCAGCGCGCGCAACCGCCCCGCCTCGATAAGCATGGCGCGGTTACACACGCTACGCAACAAGTGCGCGCTATGGCTTGCAAGAACCACAATCTTCGCGTTCTCCACCCGCGACTTGAGCCGCTCAGTCGCCTTCTCGACGAAAGCGCTGTCCCCAGTGCCGATCCATTCGTCCATGATGAGGATCTCGTGCTGTACTGCCGTGGCAAGCGCAAACCCGAGACGCATTTTTTGTCCCGCCGACAGCGTGCGCAACCGATGGCCCGATTTCTCCTGGAGCTCGGCGAAATCGAGTACTTCGTCAATTACCGCGGCTGCCTGGGCCGGGCGCAGGCCCATCGCGATTCCCCGCAGGAGGATATTCTCGACTAACGTCGCCTCATGATTGAAGCCAAGCGAGATATTAAGCAATGCTTGACGCGTACCTTTCACCTCAAGGATTCCGCGGCTGGGTGGATATGCTCCAATCAATACTTTCAGCAGTGTCGACTTGCCGGCACCATTGCGCCCTACAACCGCTACCCGCTCACCTGCCAGAATCTCGAAACTGATGTCATCAAGTGTGGTCCGCAGCTCCCTGCGCGGCGGATTGAATGCTGCGCGCAGCAGTACACCTAGACCCGCGCGAATGCTCCTTTGGCCCTGGGTATAGATGGGCAGGTCCAGGCCAATTCCATCCGCTCGCAAAAAGCTGCTCATATTTCAGATCCAGATAGGAACGAAGCGCGCGTAACGCCGATAGACCCAACTGGCCAGCAACCAGCCCCCCGCGGTCATTACACCAAGATAAGTCGGGGTCAGGCGTCCAACGGGTTCGCTCAGCAGCGGCGCACGCACCACCTCCACCAAGTGGAACAGGGGGTTGAGGCGGGCAATGAAACCTTGCAGGGTGTTGATCGGCACCTGATCTGCGCGCCACAGGATCGGTGTGAACAGGAAGCTCACCATCATGATGCTGCCGATAAGCTCATTCACGTCCGGCAACCTCGCGCCAAGAACAGCGACGACCGTACCCATCCACGCTACGTTGACAAGCACTACGAGCAGCGCAGGCCATATGGTTACGAGGCCGAACAGATCAAAATCGGGGCTGATATACAGCGCAACGGCGATAACAGGCACCGCGATGAAGAAGTAAAACAAAGCTTTTGCAATGACCCGTAGTACGTAATCGGTAAACCGCACTCGACCATCCTGGATAAACCCGGCATGGCTGTTGAACGTGCTGGTGCACTCGCTCAACGACACGGTTACGAGCCGGTAAACCACGTAGCCGATTCCCAAGTGCGCGATAATTCTAGCTGGCGGTTGTTGGCCTATCTGTGCATAGAACGCACCGATACCGAACGCGTAGAGGATTGGTGGAACGATGGCCCATATCAACCCAAGCCGTGACCGGCGATACTTGCTCAGCAGGTCCAGCCACATCGCATACATCCAGAAACTTGGGTTTTTCAGGCTGTCCCGGTAATCCTTCCACAAAGAATGTTGCATCAGCGAAGGGCCCTCTCGAGATCCACTCGAAGGTCATCAAACGATTCCACCCCCACGCTCAAGCGCACGAGATGATCCACTACGCCCAGTTCCAACCGTCGCTCCGCCGGCACCGACGCATGCGTCATGATTGCCGGATGATTTACCAGGCTCTCTACCCCACCGAGTGATTCGGCCAGGGCGAACAATTCGGTTCGTTCGCAGAACCGCTTCGCTACGCTGGCACCGCCTTTGAGCAGGATCGACACCATGCCGCCGTAGCCATCCATCTGGCGCTTGGCCAACTCATGTTGCGGGTGCGACTTCAAGCCGGGGTACACCGCTTTCTCGATTGCCGGATGCCTTTCCAGCCATTCCGCCAGCGCCTGCGCGTTGTCGCAATGCGCCTTCATCCGCAGGTGCAGGGTCTTCAGTCCCCGCAAGGCCAGGAAGCTGTCGAACGGCCCCTGCACGCCGCCGATCGAGTTCTGCAGAAACGCGATCTGCTCGGCTAGTGCGGCATCGTCGCCAACCACCACCATGCCACCGACCATGTCGGAGTGGCCATTGAGGTACTTGGTCGCCGAGTGCATGACGATGTGCGCGCCATGCTCGATCGGGCGCTGCAGGATCGGCGAGCAGAAGGTGTTGTCGACCACCACGACGAGGTCGCGCTTGCGGGCGATCGCGGCTATCTGTGCGATGTCGACCAGCTTCAACAGCGGATTGGTCGGAGTCTCGATCCAGACCAACTTGGTCTCGGGGCGGATCGCGGCCTGGAACGCGGCTGGGTCGGTCAGGTCGACCCAGCTGAAGTCCAGCCCGGCGCTGCGGCGGCGGACGCGTTCGAACAGGCGGTAGGTCCCACCGTAGACATCGTCCATGGCGATGACGTGACTGCCGGTATCGAGCAGCTCGAGGATGGTCGAGGTCGCGGCCATGCCTGATGCGAAAGCGAAGCCGCGGCTGCCACCTTCTAGCGCGGCGACGCAACGCTCGTAGGCGAAGCGGGTCGGGTTGTGGCTGCGGGTGTACTCAAAGCCCTGGTGCACGCCGGGACTGGACTGGACGTAGGTCGAGGTCTGGTAGATCGGTGTCATCACCGCGCCGGTGCTGGAGTCGGGGGACTGGCCAGCATGGATGGCGAGTGTCCCGAGCCCGGGCCTGTGTGTTTCTGTCTCACCGGCGTTCATGCATGCACCTCAGCCACGGCCATCGTTTAAAGCGAGCCGGGCATGGTAACACCGGCGCCCATTCCGTACGCCTGGATCCATTTACATGGATTAACAAATACCTCGTGATACGGCTTCATTCAGCATCATTTCGAGCCTGGCTGCGGCGGCGCTCCAGCTCCAGGGCGCGACGCTGTCCGCAGATACGTCCAAACCTGCATGGAGTCCGCCAGACTCATGCTGGAGCCGAAGGCTAGTCAACGCGTTGACGATGCCTTCCCGGGTTCCCGGAATCGACCAGCCGCGTTGCAGCTTTCCTAAAAGCGCACTGGCGGCGTCCTGGTCGACGGCTCGCACGTGCAGGATCGGGCGGCCGGCCCCGAAATATTCATAGAATTTCCCGGGAACCTGGGCCGGGTCCTGGTTGGCGAGATTGACCAGCACGTCGGCTTTGCGCTGCAGATCCAGCAGTTGGCGATGCGGCACGCACCCCAGTAGCCGCAGCTGGTCCGGATATGCGATAGCTTCGGCCAACAGCCAGTCGGGGAGATTGGCCGATGCTATGCTCAGCCGGATCCCGGGAATGGCAAGCACCGCCTTCACCAGCATTGACGGGTCCCGGAAGCTGTAGAAGCTGCCGGAGTACAGCAGTTCCAACGGCGCTTTCGCATCACCAGCTTGGTGAGGCTGTGCGGGAACCCGTTCGTCGAAACCCTGCTCAAGCACCGTCATGGGCGCTCCCGTCCGGTAACGACCTCTCAATCTCTCTGCTGTCTTCAGCGTCGTCACCAGCACTTGGTCGGCCCGACGTAGAGTTGCTTCCTCCAGCTTCCCTGCTCGCCGCTGCCAGCGCGGAGGCGTATAGACCGCCAATACCGGGTCACCCAGATCGGCTACCCACGGATATCCTGATGCCTTGGCGACCAAACCGACCTGTAGGGTAGTCGCCGGTTCGTGCGAAGAGACGACCACGTCAGGACCGATCTGATCCAGCAATCCCGGCAACGCCCGTAATGCGGGCCCCAGCCATTCGCCGCGCAGGTCCGGGAAAATCACCCAGGACACTGCTTTCCGGAATCGCTCCACCAAGCGACCTTTCCAATTCAGACGAAGCGGCGCGGGCGCTATCGCGGTAGCCGGTACGATCGACCGCGCAGCTTGCTCAGCCGCAGGCAGCACAGGCCGCCGCGATACCAGCCAGTCCAGAAACGCACGGATCGGACCGGGATTCACGCGGTGAATCCGCATTCCCGGCCATGGATCCGGCAATCCTGCGAACGTGCCGGAAATATCCGGAGCCATGACATGGACTTCATGGCCAAGCTCAGCCAGTCTCCCGCTCAGATAGGCCCAGCGAAGTGATTGCGGCGATGGGCTCGGCGGATATTCATAGGCGATCACCAGGATCCGCAGCTTGCGAATGCTGTTTTCTAACCTCTCCGTCGTGATCACTGCACCCGCCGCCGCAGGTAGTTCAGCAGATCGATGCGGGTGATCAGGCCGAGGAAGGCGTCGCCGTCGGTGACGATGGCGACCTGGCCGCGGTCGAACACCGGCAGCAGGGCCTCGATCGGCGATTTCACGTCCAGCCGGTCCAGCTTGCTGACCATGGCGGTGGAAACCGGGTCGCGGAAACGGTCCTCGTCGCCGTACACGTGCAGCAGCACGTCGCTCTCGTCGACGATGCCGACCAGCTTCTCGCCCTGCATCACCGGCAGCTGCGAGACGTCGTAGAGCTTCATGCGCTGGTAGGCGGTGGTCAGCAGGTCGGTGGGGCTGACCACCACCGTGTCCTTCTGGCTGTACGGGCGCAGGATCAGGTCGCGCAGGTCGCCGTGCTGGGCGCGTTCGATGAAGCCGTTGTCCAGCATCCAGTAGTCGTTGTACATCTTCGACAGATACTTGTTGCCGGTGTCGCAGACGAACACCAGCACCTTCTTCGGCGTGGCCTGTTCCCTGCAGTATTTCAGCGCCGCGGCCAGCAGGGTGCCGGTGGAGGAACCGCCGAGGATGCCCTCCTTGGCCAGCAGCTCGCGCGCGGTCAGGAAGCTTTCCTTGTCGCTGATCGCGTAGGCCTTCTTCACCCGGGTGAAGTCGGAGATCGGCGGCAGGAAATCCTCGCCGATGCCTTCCACCATCCAGCTGCCGGATTTTTCGCTGAGCGTGCCTTCGTTGATGTATTCGGTGAGGATGGAGCCGACCGGGTCGGCCAGGATCAGTTCCACGTTTGGCGCATGTTCGGCGAAGGCGCGCGACAGGCCGGTCATGGTCCCTGAGCTGCCGCAGCCGAAGACGATGGCGTCCAGCTGCCCATCCATCTGCCGCAGGATTTCCGGGCCGGTGCCGAATTCGTGCGCGGCCGGATTGTCGGGATTGCCGAACTGGTTGATGAAGAACGCGCCCGGGGTCTCGCTGGCGATGCGCGCGGCCAGGTCCTGGTAGTACTCGGGGTGGCCCTTGGCCACGTCCGAGCGGGTCAGCACGACTTCAGCGCCCATCGCCTTGAGGTTGAAGATCTTCTCCCGGCTCATCTTGTCCGGAACCACCAGCACCAGCTTGTAGCCCTTCTGCTGGGCCACCAGGGCCAGGCCGATGCCGGTATTGCCGGCGGTGCCTTCCACCAGGGTCGCGCCGGGCTTCAGCTCGCCGCGCCGCTCGGCGGCTTCGATCATCGACAGCCCGATGCGGTCCTTGATCGAACCGCCCGGGTTGGCGCTTTCCAGTTTCAGGTACAGCTCGCAGACGCCGGCATCCAGGCGCTGGGCCTTGACGATCGGGGTCTCGCCGATGAGTTCCAGTACCGATGAATATGTGGTCATGCCGGTCGTGCGCTCGCATGCAGCGTGAGAGGGTTGGAATTATCGCATCGCCGGGCCGGACCGGCGAACCGGGGCAGCGCGCTTGCCCCCCTTCCTTGCGTAGCAAGGAAGGGCTGAGGAGGGGTTGCTCGGGTATCTATGCACTTCATGGGAAGCGAGGAAGGTCAAGGGCACCCTCCTCAATCCTCCCCTGCGCTGCGCGCAAGGGAGGCCCAGCACGAAAAAGCCCGCGACTGGACTCGCGGGCCTTGCTTGCAATCGAGTGACGCGGACGGCGACCGCCGACGAGGAGGCGATCGCCGCCCGCGACAATGGAACGCGGGGACGTCAGTGGAGGTTGGCGTCGTAGATTCGTATAAGTCGTTCTTTCGCGGCGAGTTTCTCGCGCTTCATCTGGCCCAGGGTGGTGTCGTCGATGGGCAGCACGCCGAGTTCGGCGTCGGTGACCTTCTTGTTGAGTTCGCGGTGGCGCTGGTACAGCTGCTTGAACTCCGGATCGGCCTTGATCAGTGCGTCGATTTCGGTTTGCGGTTGTCCTTCGAACATGGGGTTACCTCCTTCAGCGGAAATACGAACGCCCCGGCCTTTGCAGGCACAGGGCGTTGGCTTGGGAGCGGAACATCAGGCGATTACGGGCACATTCCCCAAAATCACCCGCGCTGGCCTTTTGGCCGGGAGCGGCGTCCTCTGGGTTGTGGGTCGGCGTCATCGGCCCGATTCTCCGGTGAACCAAGCGACGGGAGTCGCTTGGGTATACGACCCTACTCCCTGCCATCGAGCCCGGCAAGCTCCTTCACAAGTACTTGATTGGCTTGGGAAAGCTGGATCCCCGGATCCTTCTCAAAACCAGCCCAAGAGCCTTTGGTCGCCGTGCAACTTGTTGTTTCAATTGAGTTTATTGATGCGCAACGACGATTTCCACGGCACGGCTGCGGCTGCCCTCGCCCTTGCCGGCTGATTGCAGGCGCGCCTTGTCGACTCCCGCGGCCACCAGGGCATCACGCAGGGCATCGGCACGGCGCTGGCCCGGGGTCTGCTTGTCGCCGAACCCCTGGATCCTGGCCTTGGCCTTGGGATTGACCTGCAGGTAAGCCGCCAACGCAGTGACCTGGGAAGCGCCCGCCACCGACAGGGTGGCCTGGCCGGCATTGAAGGTGGCGGCCGCCAAGGTAAATACCTCGCCGCGAGTCTCGAACTTCGAGGCCGGCAGTTTGGCCCCGGACATCAGTTCGGCTTCCTGGCGGGCCAGCCGCGCTTCCTTCTGGCGTGCGGCGCTGAGTTTGGCGGTCTGCTGCCCGGCAACCGAGGTCAGCATGTCCTCGGCATCCTGGCGAGCCAGCGATTCGGCCTCGGCGGCCTGGCGCAGGCGTTCGGCTTCCTCGGACTGGATCTGGGCCTGCACGCGCAGGCGTTCGGCTTCCTGGCGCGCACGCGCCGCATCGCGACGGCTGGCTTCGATCAGCAGGTCGCTGCGGGTGCGATCCAGGCGGTCGGCTTCGCGTTGCGCGGATTCGGCGCGGGCCATGGTTTCGGCGATCTCGACCCGGCGATCGGCGACATACAGGGCGCTTTCGCGCTGCTTGCCTCGCGCCTTGGCCAGCACGGCCACGGCCTGCTGCGCCTGCAGCCTTTCGTAGGCGGCGAACTCGACCAGTTGCGGGTTCGACTGCAACGCGGCCAGGCGCTGGTTGAGCGCGGTCACTTCGGGGCGCTCGGCGGCCAGGGCAGGCAATGCGGCCAGCAACAGGAGAGTGGCCAACAGATTCCTTTTCATCGTGTCGCTCCTTCGCCCAGGGTGCGCTGCAGTTCGCCGATTTCCTGGCGGCGTTGCTGCAGCCGGGCATTGGCCACGGCTTCCTCGCTGCGCGCGCGCGCCAGGTCGGCATCGACGGTGGCGCGCAAGGCAAGGCCGGGGGCGAGCTTGCGCTCGCGTCGACTGGCCGCCGCCGCGGCCTGCGCCTGGCTCAGCGCCGTGCGCGCCGAATCCAGCAGCTCGGGTGCGTACTGGTCCGCATCGGCCTGGTCCGCGCGATTGACCGCCTGCTGCGCGGCGACCAGTTCCGGGCTGGCCGCGACCTGGGCATGCGCCGGTGCGGCAAGCGCCGCCAGCAGGGCGAAAGCGCCAACCGTCACACACAGGAATCGGTGGAATTGTGCGAAGCTAGGATGCATTGGAGTGCCGTTGCGTCAAGGGGAATGCGCGGCCATTGTCGGAAGCCTGCGTCGCACATGCAAACGGTGCGCGCCATTGTTGGGGACCATTGCACATGGATATCGGCTATTTCCTGAAGCTGATGACGGAAAAGAACGCCTCGGACATGTTCCTGACCACCGGGGCGCCCGTCTACATCAAGATCGAAGGGAAACTCTATCCCCTGGGCAACACCGGCCTGCCCGCCGGCATGGTCAAGAAGATCGCCTATTCGCTGATGGACGAAGGCCAGGTGCCGATCTTCGAGCGCGAGCTGGAATTGAACATGGCCCTGGCCCTGCAGGACGCCGGCCGCTTCCGCATCAACGTGTTCAAGCAGCGCGGCGAAGTGGGCATGGTGATCCGCGCGATCCGCAGCGTGATCCCGTCGATCGAGGAGCTGAACCTGCCGCAGGTGCTGAAGGACATCATTATGACCCCGCGCGGGCTGGTGCTGCTGGTCGGCTCCACCGGCTCGGGCAAGTCCACCTCGCTGGCCTCGATGATCGACCATCGCAACAGCACCACCACCGGCCACATCCTCACCATCGAGGACCCGATCGAATACCTGCACAAGCACAAGCAATCGATCGTCAACCAGCGCGAGGTCGGCCTGGACACCCACGCCTTCCACAACGCGCTGAAGAACGCGATGCGCGAGGCGCCGGACGTGATCCTGATCGGCGAGATCCTGGACGCGACCACCATGGAAGCGGCCATCGCCTTCGCCGAGACCGGCCACCTGTGCCTGGCCACCCTGCACTCGAACAACGCCGACCAGACCATCGAGCGCATCCTCAATTTCTTCCCCGAGACCGCGCACAAGAACGTGCTGATGAACCTGGCCCTGAACCTGCGCGCGGTGGTCTCGCAACGCCTGGTCAAGGGCATGGACGGCCGGCGCCTGCCGGCGGCGGAAGTGCTGATCAACACGCCGATGATCCGCGACCTGCTGCGTCGCGGCCAGGTCCACGAGGTCAAGGCCGCGATGGAAGCCTCGCTGGAAGACGGCATGGAATCGTTCGACCAGTGCCTGTTCCGCATGGTCAAGGAAGGCCGCATCGAGCAGGAGGAAGCGCTGCGCGCCGCCGATTCGCGCGACGGACTGGCGCTGAAGTTCCGCCTGTCCGAAGGCAGCAGCGGCGAACACGACCCCTATGCGGACTACGACGCGGCCTCGGCCGGTGGCGCCTCGCCGCGGATCACCCAGGGATTTGGCTGAGGGGTGTTGGTAGCCGGTAGCCGGAAAGCCTGACCGGCAAACCGGCGTTCCCGCTTACCTGTCCGGCTCCACCGCGTCCGGCTGCCGGTCCGGGCGCGCGTCGATGAAGGCGGGCAATTCGAGGCAAGCCGCCTCGATCCGCGAAATGGTCGGGAATGACGTCATGTCCACCTTGAAGCGGCGGGCATTGAAAACCTGCGGGACCAGACAGCAGTCGGCCAGTCCCGGCGCCTGTCCATGGCAGAACACGCCTGTCGCCGGGTCGCCCTCCAGCAGCGCCTCCAGTGCGGAGAAGCCTTCGCTGATCCAGTGCCTGACCCACTCGTCGCGTCGGGATTGCGAGATGCGCCAGGCATCCTCTAAATAGCGCAGCACGCGCAGGTTGTTGAGCGGGTGGATGTCGCTGGCGATCATCTGGGCCATGCCGCGTACACGGGCGCGGTCGCGCGCGGTCATCGGCAACAGGGGCGGCGACGGCCAGGCTTCGTCGAGGTATTCCAGGATCGCCAGCGACTGGCGGATGACGCGCTCGCCATGCATCAGGGTCGGCACCAGCCGTTGCGGATTCATCGCCGCATATTCGGGCCGGTGCTGTTCGCCGCCGTCGCGCACCAGGTGCACCGGTGCGGTTTCGTAATCGAGGCCTTTCAGGTTCAGGCCGATGCGCACCCGATAGGCGGCGCTGGAGCGCCAGTAGGAATAGAGACGCAATTGTTCGCCCATGCCACTCCCCAGTCCATTCGCCGCTGTCCGTCGAGCTGCTGTCCGTCGAAGTTACCGCGCGCGGATCGCGAGCTCCCTGCCACCGGGGCCATTTATGCGCCCGGTCGGTGGTTCAGGGCAAGGGTTGCTGCTCGATCCGCTGCTCGATGGCCCCGAAAATGTCGCCACCGTCGGCCGCCTTCATCTCGATCCGGACCACATCGCCGAATTTCATGAAGGGAGTGCTGGGCTTGCCGTCGCGCAGGGTTTCCACGGTGCGCTGTTCGGCGAAGCAGGAGGCGCCCTTGGAGGTGTCCTCGTTGGCGATGGTGCCGGAACCGACGATGGCGCCAGCCGACAACGGCCGGGTCCGCGCGGCATGGGCCACCAGCTGGGAGAAGTCGAACTGCATGTCCACGCCGGCTTCCGGGGCCCCGAACCACTTGCCATTGACGTGCGTCAGCAGCGGCAGGTGCAGCTTGTTGCCACGCCAGGCCTCGCCCAGCTCGTCCGGGGTCACGAACACCGGCGACAGCGCCGAGCGCGGCTTGGACTGCAGGAAACCGAAACCCTTGGCCAGTTCCGGCGGGATCAGGTTGCGCAGCGACACATCGTTGACCAGCCCAATCAGCTGGATATGCGCGGCCGCCTGTTCCGGTGTGACCGCCATCGGCACATCGTCGGTGACCACCACGATTTCCGCTTCCAGATCGATGCCGTAGTCCTCGCTGACCACCCGCACCGCATCGCGCGGGCCAAGGAACCCGGCGCTGGTGGCCTGGTACATCAGCGGATCGGTGTAGAAGCTTTCCGGCACTTCGGCGCCACGCGCACGGCGCACGCGTTCCACATGCGGAAGATAGGCGCTGCCGTCGACGAATTCGTAGGCCCGCGGCAATGGCGCCGCCAATGCGTTGAAATCGAGGTCGAACACGCCATCGGCATCGCCGGCATCGAGCGATTCGGACAGGGCGTTCAGCTGCGGGGCCAGGTTGGACCAGTCCTCCAGCGCGGCCTGCAGGGTCGCGGCAATGCCGGTGGCGCGCACCGCGCGGGTGAGGTCGCGCGAGACCACGATCAGGGTGCCGTCGCGGCCACCTTCCTTCAGCGAACCCAGCTTCATTGGAATCTCCGGTACCTGCGCATCTGCGCTATGGTTTCAATTGTAACTAGAACGACGACGTCTGACAGTCGAAGAAGAGGCATTGGACACGGATCAGAGCGGATTGAAGCGGATAAGGCGAAAAATAGGACTGGCATCTGGAATCTGGTGGGCTAATTCCATCCCCACTCTCCGATAATGAAGAGGAAGGCAGGCAGGATTGTGGATACGTTGTTTGATTTGTTGTTTATCCGCTTCAATCCGCTCTGATCCGTGTCAAAGGCTCTGCCATAAAGAAGTCCCGGATCGACGACGCTCACTCGCCGCCCTGGAACCCGCCCGCTCGATAGGTCAGCACCAGCGTATCCCGGTACCCATAGTCGCCGAGCGGCTGGATCGGCGTGGATTCGTGGATCACGCGTTCGTCGTCCATCAACATCAGGGTCCAGGGCTCGGTCAGGGTGAAGCGCTGGCCCTCCGGGCCGGTGGCGTCGAACACCCGGGTTTCACCGCCGCTGATGCCATTCCGGCCAACCAGCAGCACCGCCACGAAATCCACGCCATCGCGATGCGCGCCTTCCGGCGTGGGCCGGCCGATGCCGTCGGTGGTATCGATGCGGAACTGGTGGGCCTCCACATACCAGGGTTGCGCGCCCTTCAGTGCGGCGCAGACCCCGGCCAAGGCCTGCAGCAATGAAGTCCAGGCCGGTTGCGCGACCGTATCGGCCTGGATGGGTTCGAACCAGCGGCGCATGCCGCCATGCAGGGCGTTGTATTCCTCGGACTGCCAATGGGCGCGGTGTGGCGCCTGGATCAGTTGGCCGTGGTCGGAAACGAAGCAGGAATGCCGGCGCTTGCGATAGTTGCCGCCATCCTTCAGGTAATGGTCCGGCCGCAAGTCGTCCCAGGCCGGTTTCAACCCATCCAGCGCCTGCGGCCCGAAACCGCACAGGGCCGCCACGCTGGCCGGCGCCAGCACCGCGCAACCACGTTCGCGCAATTGCGGCAGCAGGGCTTGCGGCTCGATGAAAGGGGGCTGGAAAGTGGCGACCATCCTTCAATTCACTCCCTGCGGAACATCGGCTGGAAAGCATGGGCTGGAAAGCCCATGCCGGAAAAGCAAAAAACCCGCACGAGGCGGGTTTCTGCTGCCGGGGTATTGCCTGCCCCGGCGTTGATGGCGTGCGATCTCGAAGTGGCTGCCCCGGATGGATTCGAACCACCGAATGCCTGAGTCAGAGTCAGGTGCCTTACCGCTTGGCGACGGGGCAACAGGTACTTCGTAAAAATAACGCCTTGTGGAACCTTGTCGATTAACGCTTCGAGAACTGGGTGGCGCGGCGTGCCTTGTGCAGGCCGACCTTCTTGCGCTCGACTTCGCGGGCGTCGCGGGTCATGAAACCGGCCTTGCGCAGCTCGCTCTTCAGCGTTTCATCGTACTCCACCAGCGCGCGGGCGATGCCCAGGCGGATCGCGCCGGCCTGGCCGGTGGTGCCGCCGCCAGCGGCGGTGACCTTGATGTCGAAGCTTTCGGTGTTCTTGGTCAGCTCCAGCGGCTGGCGCACGATCATGCGCGCGGTCTCACGGCCGAAGAACTCGTCCAGCGGACGGTCGTTGACGGTGATGTTGCCGGTGCCCTTGCGCAGGAACACGCGGGCGGTGGAGGACTTGCGACGGCCGGTGCCGTAATTCTGAGTGATTGCCATGATCAGATATCCAGGACTTGCGGCTGTTGAGCGGCGTGCGGGTGATTGGGGCCTGCATAGACCTTGAGCTTGCGGTACATCTCGCGGCCCAGAGTGTTCTTCGGCAGCATGCCCTTGACCGCGATCTCGATCACGCGCTCGGGGTGGCGCTCCAGCGCCTGGCCCAGGGTCTCGGTCTTCAGGTTGCCGATGTAGCCGGTGAAGCGGTGGTACTTCTTGTCGGCCAGCTTGTTGCCGGTCACGTGGATCTTCTCGGCATTGATCACCACCAGGTAATCGCCGGTATCGACGTGCGGGGTATAGACGGGCTTGTGCTTGCCGCGGAGGCGGCGGGCCAGCTCGGTGGACAGGCGACCGAGGGTCTTGCCTGTGGCGTCGACGACGTACCAGTCGCGCTGGACGGTCTCGGACTTGGCGCTAAACGTATTCATGAAGGAGCTCGATGTTGTTTGGTCGGGCTGATTCCGGCAGGAAAACCCCGGCGGAACTTTGCCTCGCGTTGTGAATGGCGGAACACAAGAGCGGGGATTGTACGGACCAGCCCCCTCCATTGCAACCCTGAGCCTAGGTTTGTGGGAGCGGCTTCCAGCCGCGAGCTTCTGGCTTGGAAGAGGCTCTGCGGGAGGGGAAGGCAGCAGCAAGAGCTCGCGGCTGGAAGCCGCTCCCACCGGTTCCAGCCCCTGCCGCTGACTGCGCCGGCGCAAGACGGCACAATGATCGAATGAACTCTTCCCGCGCCCTTTCCCCCCTCGACCGGCTGCTGGTCGACGCCCAGAACGCCCTGGGCACCCTGGCTGGCCGACCCCTTGCCCGTCGCCCCAATCCCGCGCAATCCACCCCGGAAGTGGAGCTGGACGCCGCCGAGCGCCGCCATGCCGCCGGCCTGATGCGCATCAACCATGTCGGCGAAGTTTGTGCCCAAGGCCTTTACTTCGGCCAGGCCGCCGTCGCCCGCGATGCGCAGACCCGCGAACACCTGCTGGAGGCGGCGCAGGAGGAAACCGACCACCTGGCCTGGTGTGCCGACCGCCTGGAGGAGCTGGACAGCCGCCCCAGCCTGTTCAACCCGTTCTGGTACGCCGGCAGCTACTCGCTGGGCGTGCTCGCCGGTTTGCGCGGCGACGGCTGGAACCTGGGCTTCGTGGTCGAAACCGAGCACCAGGTCGAAGCGCACCTGGAAGAACACCTGCAGACCCTGCCGGAAGCCGACCTGCGCAGCCGCGAGATCCTCAAGGTGATGAAGGCCGACGAAGCCCGCCATGCCGAACAGGCCGAACAGGCCGGCGCGCGCTTGTTGCCGCAACCGATTCCGAAGCTGATGGCTGCGGCTTCGAACCTCATGAAAGCCGTCGCCTACCGGCTCTGAGGCGCACCCTGTTGGCGTAGGAGCGACGTGAGTCGCGACTTGTGACGATTGGAAAAGGTTTCGCGACTCACGTCGCTCCTACGCCGGCGCTTCAGGCGGGCGAGAACAACTTCAGCCCGACCACGCCCGCCACGATCAACGCGATGCAGCCCAACCGCGCCGGCGAGGCGCTCTCCGAAAAAAGCATGACCCCCAAGGTGGCCACGCCGACCGCACCGATGCCGGTCCAGACCGCATAAGCCGTGCCGACCGGAATCGTGCGCAAGGCCTGGGTCAGCAGCCACAGGCTGATGCCCGCGGCGACCACCGTGCCCACGCTGGGCCAGAGCCGGGTGAAGCCCTCGGTGTATTTCAGGCCGATGGCGAAGCCGATCTCGAAGATTCCGGCAAGCAGCAGATAGATCCAGGGCATGGCGCGCTCCTCAATGGCGATTGCGTGAAATGAAAACGGCCCGGGGCTTTCGCCACGGACCGCCGTCGGTCTTGTTTCGCAGGAACCAGCACCTGCGCGCGGGTCGTCCCGCCTGTTTTTCACGGGTTGCACGATACCCGGGCAATCCCGAATCCCGCGTAACCCAAGCGCAAGCCCGGGGCTTATTCGACCAGGTTGCGCCCGTGGAAAAGTTCCTCGATCTCGCGCTTCAACAGCGCCTCGATCTTCATGCGTTCCTTGAACGACAGGTTCTTGGCCTTTTCCTCGAACAGGTACTGGTCCAGGTCGAAGTCCTTAAGGTGCATCTTGGTGTGGAAGATGTTTTCCTGGTAGACGTTTACATCGAACATCTCGTAGCGCGACTTGATGTTCTTGGCCAGGAAATCCTGGATCGAATTGATCTTGTGGTCGATGTAGTGCTTCTTGCCCTTCACGTCGCGGGTGAAGCCGCGCACGCGATAGTCGGCGACCACGATGTCGGATTCGAAGCTCTCGATCAGGTAGTTCAGCGCCTTCAGCGGCGAGATCACGCCGCAGGTGGCCACGTCGATGTCGGCGCGGAAGGTGGCGATGCCATGCTGCGGGTGCGTTTCCGGATAGGTGTGGACGGTGATGTGGCTCTTGTCCATGTGCGCGACCACGGCGTCGGAAATGATTTCCTTGCCAGCCAGCTTCTTGTCGATCACCGGCTCTTCGGAAATGAGGATGGTCACCGACGCGCCCTGCGGGTCGTAGTCCTGGCGGGCCACGTTGAGGATGTTGGCGCCGATGATCTCGGCCACATCGGTCAGGATCTGGGTCAGGCGGTCGGCGTTGTATTCCTCATCGATGTACGCGATGTAGCGCTGGCGCTCCTCTTCGGAGACCGCGTAGCAGACGTCATAGATGTTGAAGCTCAGTGCCTTGGTCAGGTTGTTGAACCCTTGCAGCCTGAGGCGCGGAAGCGGTTTGACCACGGCAATGATCCCTCTGGGAGAAACGGCGAGGGGCGCGATTATGCGGCAATTGGGGTGACAGCGAAATGTCCGGATGGCCGGTGTTTGCCGTTGCGCACGTATTCAGACTAAGCTAATTGAATCCTCAAGCTTGAAATCCCCCGATGAGCCAAGGTACCCCGATTTCCAATCCCGCCCGTATCGCGTCCAGTCCACTGACCCCGGACGCGGCCACGATCGAACGCTTCCTGGCGCACTGCCATCGCCGCCGCTACCCGGCGCGGGCCGATGTCTTCCGCCCCGGCGACCCGGCCGGAACCCTTTATTACGTGGTCAGCGGTTCGGTCAGCATCATCGCCGAGGAAGAAGACGACCGTGAACTGGTGCTCGGCTACTTCGGCACCGGCGAATTCGTCGGCGAGATGGGGCTCTTCATCGAATCCGATCGCCGCGAAGTGATCCTGCGCACCCGCACCCAGTGCGAACTGGCCGAAGTCGGCTACGAGCGCCTGCATCAGCTGTTCGCCGGCGCCATGGCGGCCGATGCGCCACGCCTGCTGTATTCCATCGGCTCGCAGCTGTCGCGCCGCCTGCTGGACACCAGCCGCAAGGCCAGTCGCCTGGCTTTCCTGGACGTGACCGACCGCATCGTCCGCACCCTGCACGACCTGGCCCGCGAGCCCGAAGCCATGAGCCATCCCCAGGGCACCCAACTGCGCGTCTCACGCCAGGAGCTGGCCCGCCTGGTCGGCTGCTCGCGCGAGATGGCCGGGCGCGTCCTGAAGAAACAGCAAGCCGATGGCGTGCTGCACGCCCGCGGCAAGACCGTGGTGCTCTACGGCACGCGCTGACCGCACCGGTTTGGGGTTGGGGCATCGGGGATTTGAAAAGGCGGGCTTCGGCCCGCCTTTTCCATGTGCGTCCGCCTCGCAGGAGTGGGCCTTGCCCGCGATGCTCCTGCCATGTAGAGCCGAGCTTGCTCGACTGCTCTTGGTGGAGAATCAGAAGCAGCCGAGCAAGCTCGGCTCTACGCCCCGAAGGATGTCCCCTTGGGGGACACAGGCACCCTCGCCTGCACTTGGATACTCGGGTATCTTCGGCCCGCCCCCCCTTTGACCGAGGTTTCCGCATGCAATGTCCCAAGTGCGCCGGCACGATGGAACGCGTCACCCACCTGGCCTGGCATGCGCACCGCTGCACCGAGTGCAAGGGCATGTGGTTCGACATGGGCGAATACGAGCACTTGAAGAAGTTCGCCGAGGAGATCGACATCGGCGATACGCGCCGTGGCGAAGCCAGCAACGAAATCGACCATATCGACTGCCCGGCCTGTGCCGGCCAACGGCCGTTGCTGCGCATGGTCGATCCG
This sequence comes from Pseudoxanthomonas sp., assembly GCA_041919795.1. GTDB lineage: Bacteria > Pseudomonadota > Gammaproteobacteria > Xanthomonadales > Xanthomonadaceae > Pseudoxanthomonas_A. Next base: position 94,706 of record JAYRTC010000015.1, read on the forward strand.
CAACAGCCGCACATCTGGTTCGAGAGCTGCAAGCACTGCTACGGACGCTTCTACGACGCCGGTGAATTCCGCGACTTCGCGGAACACGATTTCCACGATCTCATCCTGGACTGGAAGGCCAAACCCCGCGATTGAAGTGCTCCGGCCTGTAGAGCCGAGCTTGCTCGGCTGTTTTCCGCGCAGAATCAAAAGCAGCCGGGCAAGCTCGGCTCTACGCCCCGCAGGAAGTCCCCTTGGGGGACAAAGCCACCGGATCACCTGCTCGGCTTCCGCATCCCCAGTTGAGGATCGGAGTGCCCGGCGGCAAAACGCGACGGAACATGTCCACGCTCTTGGCCTTCGGGTTCACCACCACCGGCGCACGCGCGGCCTGCAGCAGCGGCAGGTCGGCGCTGCTGTCGGAATAGGCGGCGGCGATCTCGCCATAGCCGCGTTCGCGCAGCATCCGCACCTTTTCCTGGTTGTGGCAATGGCGCGTGGCCACCACCGCGCCGAAACGCGGCCCCACCGCGGTGCCGATCACCGGCAGGTCCTGGTGGGTGACGAAAGCGAGGATAGCCCGCGCCAGTTCCGGTGGGGCGCCGGTGGCGATGACCACCCGGTCGCCGGCGATGCGATGGCCGCGCAGCACTTCCAGTGCCACCGGCAACAGGCGCTGGCGGATCTGATCCTTGTGCAAGCCCACATACAGATCGAGCAACGCATCGAAACTGCGGCGTCCATGCAAACCGAAGGTACCGATCCAGACATATCCGGAAATGCCATGGCGGCGCGTCGGCAACCACGCGACCATCGGCCCGAGCACCAGTGAAGCGACGATGGCCGCGACGGCGCGCAACGGATTGCGCTGCAACAGCCAACGCAACACGTGGCCGAAGGAATCGCCGTCGTACAAGGTGTGGTCGAAATCGAAGACCACGAGCGGGGCGTCCGCTCGCGGCGTGGGATAGGCTTCACTCATATGGGAAGAATAACTGACGCAACGCATCGCCGGGTTCATCGGCGCGCATGAAAGTCTCGCCGACCAGGAACGCATTGACCCCGGCAGCACGCATCGTGGCCACGTCTTCCGCGACCACGATGCCGCTTTCGGTGACCAGCAGGCGATCCTTCGGCACCGCATCCTTCATCGCCAGCGTATTCCCCAGCGAGACTTCGAAAGTGCGCAGGTTGCGGTTGTTGATGCCGATCAACGGTGCCGGCACCTGCAGCGCGCGTTCCAGTTCGTCGATGTCGTGCACTTCCACCAGCACGTCCATGTCCAGCTGCATCGCCAGGCCCGACAGTTCGACCAGTTGCACATCGTCCAGCGCGGCGACGATCAGCAGGATGCAGTCGGCGCCCAGCACGCGCGCCTCGTACACCTGGTAGGGATCGATCGTGAAATCCTTGCGCAGCACCGGCAGCGTGCAGGCCTCGCGCGCCTGTTGCAGGTAGGCATCGGCGCCCTGGAAGAAATCCACGTCGGTCAGCACCGACAGACAGGCCGCGCCGCCGAACTCGTAGCTCATGGCGATCTCGCCCGGACGGAAATCCGGCCGGATCACGCCCTTGGACGGGCTGGCCTTCTTGATCTCGGCGATCACCGCCGCGTCGCCGGTGGCGATGCGTTCGTGCAGCGCATCGGCGAAGCCGCGCACCGGCGAGGCGTCGCCCACGCGCGCGATGAGATCCGCGAGCGGCGTGCGTGCGCCGCGTTCGGCGATTTCTTCGGCCTTGCGGGCGAGGATGGTGTTGAGGATGTCGCTCATGGTCTAGGAGTGAGTGGAGAGGAGTGAGTGATTGGTGAAAAATGGCTTCATGCTCACTCTTCACTCCTCTTCGCTCGTTCCTCGCGATCCCACCCATACGCCCGCTCGACCTTCGCGATGCGCAATTCGAAGTGGTCGTACCAGTCGCTACGACCGCGTTCGCGCGCTGCGCTGTGCTCGGCGTTCTGTCGCCAGGCGAGAATCGAGGCTTCACTGTCGAAATAGGCCACGGTGATGCCGAAGCCATCGGCGCCCCGAGTGGATTCCGCGCCGAGGAAGCCGGGCTGCTGCTGCACCAGTTCGATCATGCGCCCGGCAGTGGCGCCATAACCTTCCTCGTCCCGGTCATTGCGACGCGAGGAGAAGATCACCGCGTAGTACGGCGGTTTGGGCAGGGTAGCGAATCCGTCATTCATGCGAGAACCTCACCTCGTCGTCCCCGCGAAGGCGGGGACCCAGTGACTTTAGCTTCTGCATCTCAAGTTGGCCGCGAAAAGCGAAAGTCGCTGGATCCCCGCCTTCGCGGGGACGACGAGCAAGAGCCAATACGATCATGCGGAAAGCCTCCGCGTCACCGCCACGAATTCCTCCATCCTGGCCAACGCCGCACCATTGGTGATGACCTCGCGCGACAGCGCGATGCCCGCTTCGATGGAGTCCGCCACGCCCGCCACATACAGCGCCGCGCCCGCATTCAGCACCACGATCTCGCGCGCCGGGCCGGGGCGATTGTCCAGCACGCCGAGCAGCATCGCCTTCGACTCGGCCGCATCGGCCACGCGCAGGTTACGGCTGGCGGACATGGCGATGCCGAAATCCTCGGGGTGCAGTTCGTATTCGGTGACCACGCCATTGCGCAGTTCGCCGACCAGGGTTGCCGCGCCCAGCGAGAGTTCATCCATGCCGTCGCGGCCCCACACCACCAGCGCGCGTTCGGCGCCCAGTTCGTGCAGCACGCGTGCCTGGATGCCGACCAGGTCGGGATGGAATACGCCCATCAGGATGTTGGGGGCGCCGGCGGGATTGGTCAGCGGGCCGAGGATATTGAACAAGGTGCGCACACCCATCTCGCGGCGCACCGGCGCGACGACCTTCATTGCCGGGTGGTGCACGGGCGCGAACATGAAGCCGATGCCGGTCCCGGCGATGGATTTGGCGACCTGTTCCGGCTGCAGTTCGATGCTCGCGCCCAGCGCTTCGAGCACATCGGCGCTGCCCGATTTTGACGAGACACTGCGATTGCCGTGCTTGGCGATGCGCGCACCCGCCGCCGCAGCGACGAACATCGAGCAGGTGGAAATATTGAAGGTATGCGAGCCATCGCCGCCGGTGCCGACGATATCGACCAGGCGGGTCTTGTCGGGCACGTCCACCGTGCGCGAGAACTCGCGCATCACCGTGGCCGCGCCGGCGATCTCTCCGATGGTTTCCTTCTTCACCCGCAGGCCGGTGAGGATGGCCGCGGTCATGGCCGGCGAGACTTCGCCGCGCATGATCAGGCGCATGAGATCGACCATTTCGTCATGGAAGATCTCACGGTGCTCGATGGTGCGTTGCAGGGCTTCTTGCGGGGTCAATGGCATGGCGGTTCTCTGTAGGAGCGGGCCCTGCCCGCGATGCTTTTCGGGCGTGGAGGCAAGAGCAT
>JAYRTC010000016.1:0-83076 GCA_041919795.1 Pseudoxanthomonas sp.
CCATGGGCGCGAGCTCTTCGTCCCGCATCAAGGATCCCACCAAAGAGCTCGCGCCCATGGGGCGCTCCTACAATGGCGGTACGAAACGATGCGTTGGGTAAATGGCACTTACCCTGCGCCCGTCCAGCCCCCATCCTGAGCGCTCCCGACACTGCAGGAGCGCCCAATGATCACCCTCCGACCCGCCGCCGAACGCGGCCACGCCGATCACGGCTGGCTGGATTCCTGGCACAGCTTTTCCTTTGCTGGCTATCGCGACGACAACCATGTCCACTGGGGCCCGTTGCGGGTGATCAACGAGGATCGCGTCGCCGCCGGTCGCGGTTTCGGCGAACACGGCCACCGCGACATGGAGATCATCAGCTATGTGCTGGAAGGCGCGCTGGGGCACAAGGATTCCATGGGCACCAGTTCCAGCATCGTCCCCGGCGACGTGCAACGCATGAGCGCCGGCACGGGCGTGCAGCATTCGGAATTCAATTACAGCGAATCCGGGACCACGCATTTCCTGCAGATCTGGATCATCCCTTCACGGGACGACGTGGCGCCATCCTACGAACAGAAGAATTTCCCGACGGAGGAAAAGCGCGGCAGATTGCGGCTGGTGGTCAGTCCGGATGGCGCCGACGGCTCGGTCAGCATCCACCAGGATGCGCGGATGTATGCGGGGTTGTTCGAGGGTGTGGAAAGCGCTGAATTGACTATCGCGCCGGGCCGCCTGGCCTACGTGCATGTCGCGCGCGGCAATGTCGTGGTCAACGGACGCAAGCTGGCAGCGGGCGATGCGCTGCTTTACCAGGACGAGGCGTCGGTCGACATTGGCGAAGGGCAGGGCGCGGAAGTGCTGGTGTTTGATCTGCCGCGGATGTGATCGGTTCCGTTTCTTGTGGGAGGGGCTTCAGCCCCGACGCTTCGTCAGGAAGAGCGTCGGGGCTGAAGCTCCTCCCACATGCAAGCCGCTGCTCTACACGACTGCCATCACTTGCCACCCCAGCGCCAGCGTGGCGGCTCGCCCTTTATCCAGCAGACCAGGACGAGCAGGGCAACAAGAGCCATGAATACGACGGTAAAAGCGTCGGGATCGGACGATAGCGGAAAGCGGATGGCTGCCGACATAACCAGGACCACGAAAACGGCATAGACCACCCAGCCTTGCCATGTGTTGGGCAATCCCCAGCCCCAGCCATAGCTACGCGTCGGAAACCAGTATCGCTTTTGCTCTGACATAGCAGCCTCTTGTAGTTTCATCTAACGCCTGAGTTAACCCGGCCTGCGTAGCGGAGGAAAACACATGGCAAGCTTTCTCTGTCATGTGTTTGATGTAGCGAAGCGGGCTCGGGTTGAACGAATTGTTAGCCATCAGCTTTGGCCGCAGCGGTCTTGGCTTCTTTTTCAATTCTCTTTAGCCTCTTTAAGTCACGGTCAATGCGTCTTTTGTGGTCAAACATTGATTTATATATCGAGATGCTGTCAGTGACTTCGGACTCGCACCGACGTTGTATGGCGTGGTAGTCGCGTTGCTCATAGGATTCCCACACGGACTTGCCAGATTCGAGGGCTTTCCCGTTAAGGTATTTTTGATACAGGTGCGCTTTGCTCTTTGGGTACGAGAAGTACTGGTGATTGAACGCAAACTGGCAATAAGTCGCTGTGCTGAGATCGATTTGCCTACAGCCACAAATAAGATCATAGATTCGATCTTTTTCTGCAATGTGATAGGAAGCCATCTTGGCTAGAAGTACTGGAATATCACTGTGCGATATTCCTATGCCTCCAAGCATTGGTGATCCGTGTTTGGCATCGTGTTCGATTGGCGCCCACTCTCTCTGTAGCAGGGTGAGGATTTCACTTAGAACAGATTGCTCGGATCCATGTATCCACTCCCAAATGTGTCGAACTGGGCCAATTCTGTCGAGTAGTGGATAGTATGTTTGAAAGGTTCCGCCAAGCACCTTGTGTCCGGGAAGAACCGGTGAGAACAACATTCCACTCGGAGTTGGGCGCTTCCTCGACTCTTCCGGTACGTAGTACTCAAGGTCGAAGAAGACGATTTTGGTTTTGTCGGGGTTGTAGTGAAGCATGTTTGATGGCTAACTAGGGATTGGATGGAATTGTGAGGGGTCGTGATGGCAAGGGCTGATCCCCTGCGGGCTTCCTCCGCCACGCATCTTCCGGATCATCCAACAGCGAGATCTCCGGTATCCGATACTCGCACCCCAACAGCACCATGCCTTCCAAGCCGGGCTGGTCTGCTTCGAAGATCACCAGTGCATGCTTGTCGTCCAGTGCGCCGGACAGGGGCGACTGGCTGGACTGTGCCAGTGAATGTTCCAGTTGCGCTGTGATCGCGTCCAGCGAGCCTTCGACCGCCACCATTACCCGGTTGGGGCCGATCACGATGGTGTCGCTTTCGTTGCCCCAGGCTTGTACCGGAACTTCCAGACGGTACACGTCCATCATCGGCGTGCTGTATTGCCGGTAGGTCTGGTGGAAACCCTGCGGACGTTCGTGGCGGATTTCTTCCATCAGCCCGGCATAACGGTCGTTGCCGATCCGGCAGGTCAATGCATCGAGCAGGGCATCGGCGCCAGCGACGAATGTGCTGGCGACCGGTGGCTGCGATGGCATCGAGGGCTTGCCGTCCCGCGCCTGCGCCCAGGCAGAGGATGCGAACGCAGACAGCGCCACGCCCAGGAAAAACCTATTCCAGCTGGGATTTCGCATATGCCGCATCCAGCGCTTCCATCGCGTCCCTGGGCTTGAGCTTGCCGGCTTTTTCGAAGGCGGTGGCCGCATCGTCCTCCTTCTTTTCGCCGTAGAGCAGCAACAGCACATTGCCGTGTTCGACATGGGCGATGGGTGAATCTGGGGTCAGCTTCAATGCGGTCTTGATATGCGATTCGGCCTCGGCTGATTTGGCCCCGTAGGTCAGGCCGCCGATCATCGCGCCGATCTTGTTGATGATCTCGGCGTGGTACAGCGCGAGCGCGGTGTGCGCCTCGGCATGTTTTGGCGCGAGTTCCAGGGTGGTGTTGAGCGATTCGCGCACCTTGCCGGCGATGCCCTGCTTGAGCGCCTTGGCGATGCTCAGGCCCTGGCTGTAGCGGCCCAGGGCGAAGGCGTGGCGATAGTGGCTGTTGGCTTCGTCGGGCAATGCCTTGACCGCGGCCTCGGCCAGCTTGGCGGCCTGTTCGTAACGCTTGAGTTTTTCCGCGTCGTCATCGACCAGATAAGTGGCGTGGATGCCCAGTGCCTTTACCGCCACCGATGCGCCCAGTGGGCCGAGTGCTTCGCCGGCCTCGAACGCGGCCTGGAAATCGCCACGATGGAAAGCGCGCCAGGCATCCTGCAGCTTGGCCGAAAGCGTCGTCGCATCCAGGCCCTTGCCGGCCTTGCCTGCTGCATCCAGAAGGGCCTGCGCACGCTTCGCATCGGGGTACGGTTCGTTGTCGCCCGCATGCAATGCCGGCCAAGCCTTCTTCAAGGCATCGCCGGCATAGGCGAAACCCTTGGCGTCGTGCGGGAATGCGGCCCACTTCGATGATTTTCCAGCCATATCGAACTCCCCTCCAAGGAATACGGCGAGCATGGCGGCGAGCGCCGCGGCTGGCAAGTCCCGTATGCGGGAGCGGCTGTGGGAGTTTCTTGTGGGAGCGGCGTAAGCCGCGAGCCTTTGCTTCCAAGGCATGGGCCAGTGCCAGGATCGAGAGCTCGCGGCTTACGCCGCTCCCACAAGAGCCGCTCCTGCGACAACGACACCAATAGTGTGTTTGCTCCATCGCCGCTGGGCAGACTTCATCACTGTAAGCCGGCCATCGGGGCCGGTAACCGGAGCCCCCCATGGCCGCCAAGAAGAAAACCAGAACCAGTTCCCGCGCCAAGGTGCAGGAAACCACCTTGCGCCACCTGTGGCTCGCCGGTCTCGGCGCGATCGCCGTCGTCCGCCGCGAGACCCGCAATGTTGCCAACAATGCGGTCGCTAAGGTCGAGTCCCTGAAGCAGCAGGCCGGCAAGTTGGCCAACGACACCCAGGCCAATGTCCGTGGCGGCATCGCCAGCGTGCGCGAGCAGGGCGAGGCCAAGGCCAGCCAGTTCAGCGCGGACGTCGAGGCCCGCCTGGCGCCGGTGCTGGTCAAGCTGGGCCTGAAGCCGAAGATGAAGAAAGCCGCCCGTGGCCGCAAGCCGACCAGGAAAGCCGTTGCCAAGCGTGCGACTCGCGCCACCCCGGCCCGCAAGAAGCCTGTCGCCAAGCGTACGGTTCGCAAGACACGCGCCTGAATCCGGCACGATAGTGGTTGCAAAAGAAAAGCCCCGCGATGCGGGGCTTTTCTGTGGCCGTGATCGATGGTTTCAGCCCTGGCCGGTCTGGACTATCGAATGTAACGGCATTTCCGCACTCGATAGTGTGCCTGCCACGCCCGGATCATCGGCATCCGTTACCAGCAACAGGTGGAGGTGGTCGCCATGGATCGTGGCATGCACGCCTTCGACCTTTTGCGTGGGTTCCAGCCTGTGCAGGGCCTCCACTTGCCCATCGGTTCCTATGATTCCGATGGCCGCGCCCATGCAAGGGCCGTCGAGGTAGGTGTCTTCCGCGTTCTCCGCCACCGCGCTGAACACGATTCTTCCGTCAGGCAGCGCCGCCGCATCGGTGAAGCCGAGCGGGGCCCCCGCGATCATGCCGAGATCGACGATACGCACGCGGGCTGGTTCGCGGGCGGCGATACTGGACGAAGTCATTGCGTGCAATACATCGTCCAGCGGAAAGTGAATCAACGCGCTCTGCGGATGCATCCTGCTGGCGCGCTGGAACAGGACCAATTCCGTGCCGAGCACGACGGCGCCTTCGATGTTCAACGCGGGGAAAGGAATTTCCAGCGGCAAGTAGAAAGGGCTGAGGTCGAACGGAAATGCGATCCCGTCGAGACGGCCGCCTGCATCCATGGCCAGCACCACGCCGGTACGCCGGTTGGGTCGTGAACCGGAGGCCAGTGCCAGCAAGGCGCCATGCGGGCAAGCTTCGATGGGTGGCAGCCTGACCAGTGCTTCCAGATCGGGTTTGACGGCCTTGCGCAGGACCGGATCGTCCGGCAGTTCACCGGGGAGAATACGGACCAACCTGCCTTCGCCTCGTGCCTGGGCATCGAAGACGCCGAGGTGCAGTTCGTCATCGGCGATCACGTACAGGAATTCCCCGGCAACGACCATGCCGCTGGCGGCGCTGAGATGACGTGCGGCTCCTGCTTCCGGTGACGGGTCGAGCATGAGTTGGCCGATGAGCCGGGGGTGGATCACCGGTGACCGGGCCATTTCGCCACGGTCAATCCAGATAAGCCTGGGTCAGCGTATTCAGATGCACCCGTTCCGCATCGCGCAGGAATGGGGCCAGCAGCATCATCACCTGGACGATGCCGTGGCGGATCGCGACCTGTTCGTCCTTGTCGCCGCGAGCGGCGGCGTAATTGAGCCAGAAGGTGGCGATGACCAGTACATTGGTCGCGGTGCCGGCCAACTCGGCTGCGGATGCGCGCATCACCCCGGCCTGCGACATGCCGCGCATGACCGTGTGCGCGCTGTCGTCGGCGCGCTTCAGGATGCGTGCGAAGCGCATGCGGATGCGGCGATTGCGGCTGAGGATTTCCACCAGGTCGCGGTACAGGAACCGGTAGTCCCAGATGCATTCGAACACCAGGTGCAATTGCAACCAGATGTCTTCCAGTCCGGGCAGGCGGCCGGAGGGCGTTTCAAGCGCGGCGTCCATGCGCTCTTCATAGCGCGCGAACAGCTGCTCGATGATGTCGTCCTTGTTGCGGAAGTGGTAGTACAGGTTGCCCGGGCTTATTTCCAGCTCGTCGGCGATGTGGTTGGTGGTGACGTGCGGCTCGCCCTGCGTGTTGAACATCGCAAGCGAGGCATCGAGGATGCGTTGGCGCGTATCGCGTGCCACGGCGGAGCTCGACAGCGGCCGTCAGGCGGTCAGTTTCTTCACCAGGTCCACGTATTTCTTCTGCGCGTCTTCCTGCGCCGTGCCCTTGAGCTTGGCCCAGGCCTCGTACTTGGCGGTGCCGACGAAATCGAAGAAACCCGGCTTGTCGCCGCTCACGTCGCCTTCCGAACCTTGCTTGTACAGCGCGTACAGACGCAACAGAGTGTCGTTGTCGGGGCGTTCGGACAGGCCCTGGATGCTCTTGGATGCCTGTTCGAAGGTGCTTTTCAGATCTGCCATGCGTGATCCCTCCCGGTGGTCGCGCGCATCACACCATGCGCCGCAGGGTCGGTCAATGCTCGCTGGTCGATGGCGGCATTGTCCTGACCTGCATTCTCTGGCAATTTAGACTGCAGGGACGCAGCGGAGGGGCCGCGCCCACGAACCAGGGATAGTCTTCCTATGAGTTATTTCGTCACTGGCGCCACGGGCTTCATCGGCCGCTACCTGGTCGGCAACCTGCTCAAGCGCACCGGCATGATCCATGTCCTGGTGCGCAAGGATTCGCAGAAGAAATTCGACGCCATCGCCAAGCAGGCGGGCTGGGACCTGAAGCGCATCACCGTGGTCCACGGCGACATGACCAAGCCGAAATGCGGGTTGACTCCAACCCAGGTGCGCAATCTCTCGGGCAAGATCAAGCACTTCTTCCACCTGGCCGCCATCTATGACCTGTCCGCGAGCGCCGAGGCGCAGCAGGCCGCCAACATCGATGGCACCCAGCATGCACTGGACCTGGCCGCGGCGATCAAGACGGGCGTGTTCCACCACACCAGCTCGATCGCCGCCGCTGGACTGTATCCGGGCATCTTCCGCGAGGACATGTTCGATGAAGCCGAAGGCCTGGATGATCCCTATCTGCGGACCAAACACGATTCCGAAGGACTGGTGCGCAACGAGAAACGCCTGAAATGGCGCATCTATCGCCCGGGCATGGTGGTGGGCGATTCGAAGACCGGGCAGATCGACAAGATCGATGGCCCCTACTATTTCTTCACCCTGATCAAGAAGCTGCGCGAAGTACTGCCGCCGTGGATGCCGGTGCTGGGCATCGAGGGCGGACGCATCAACATCGTGCCGGTGGATTTCGTCGCCGACGCCATGGACCACATCGCGCACAAGCCCAAGCTCGACGGCCACACCTTCCACCTGACCGATCCCGAGCCGCTGCGCGTGGGCGAGGTGCTGAACACCTTCTGCCGCGCCGGCCATGCGCCGGAAATGACCATGCGCGTGGATGCGCGGATGTTCGCCTTCGTCCCCAGCGGCATCCGTGGCGCGGTCGGCAACCTGCCGCCGGTGAAGCGTTTCATCGGGATGCTGCTGCGCGACTTCAAGATCCCCAAGGAAGTGCTGAAGTTCATCACCTATCCCACGCGTTTCGACAGCCGCGAGACCGAGCGCGCGTTGAAGGGCAGCGGTATCGTGGTGCCCAAGCTCGACACCTATGCCTGGCGGCTGTGGGATTACTGGGAACGCCACCTGGATCCGGACCTGTTCATCGACCGCACCCTGAAGGGCAAGGTCCGCAACAAGGTCGTGGTCATCACCGGCGGTTCCTCGGGCATCGGCCTGTCCACCGCCCAGCGCGTGGCCGAGGCTGGCGCGATCACGGTGATCGTGGCGCGTGGCGAGGAAGAGCTGTTCAAGGCGCGAGATGAAATGAAGAAGGCCGGCGGCAAGGTCTTCGCCTACACCGCGGACCTGGCCGACATGGCCGATTGCGACCGGCTGGTGAAGAAGGTGCTGGACGAACACGGCCACGTCGACATCCTGGTCAACAATGCCGGGCGCTCGATCCGTCGTTCGATCGAAGCCAGTTACGACCGTTTCCACGATTTCGAACGGACCATGCAGCTGAACTACTTCGGCAGCATCCGCCTGATCATGGGCTTCATGCCGGTCATGACCCACCGGCGCAAGGGCCACATCATCAACATCAGTTCGATCGGCGTGCTGGCCAGCTCGCCGCGCTTCTCGGCCTATGTGGCGTCGAAGGCGGCGCTGGATGCCTTCAGCCGCTGCGCGCAGGGCGAGCTGTCGGGCAAGGGCATCAGCTTCACCACCATCAACATGCCGCTGGTGAAGACGCCGATGATCGCGCCGACCAAGATGTACGACAGCGTGCCCACCTTGTCGCCGGACGAGGCCGCGGACCTGCTGGTCAAGGCGATCATCGAGAGGCCGAGCCGCATCGCCACTCGCCTGGGCATCTTCTCGGCGCTGGTCAATGCGGTGGCGCCGAAGGCCTACGAAGTGGTGATGAATACCGCTTTCGAGCTGTTTCCCGATTCGGCCGCGGCCAAGGGCGACCGCAAGGGGCTGAAGGAATCAGCGCCGAGCCAGGAGCAGATCGCGTTCGCCTCGCTGATGCGCGGGGTGCATTGGTAGATGGCTGATCGGGCAGGAAGATCACCAAGAGAGGTTTAAGTAGCTGCCGTTCTTCCTGCGGAAACCGTGAGCCGGTAACCGGTAGCCGAGAGCCGGAGAGCAGTCTTTGATTTCCGGCTACCGGCTACCGGCTACCGGCTCACGGCTCACGGCTCACGGCTACCGGCTCACGGCTCACGGCTCACGGCTCACGGCTCTTTCAAGCTTCCCTCAGCGCTTCTCGCACTGGCGCCAGCGCACTTGCTCGTCACTGCCCGGGGGCGGATTCATTTGCACCCGGGTCAGGACCAGGTCCGGATAGGCGTACAGCTGGCCGCAGACCACGGACCAGGCCTCCTGTTCGGCGAGGGTACGGTCGACCTCAAGGGTGGATTTCGAGATCCAGACGCCGCGGGTGATGCCGGGGGTCTTGCTCAGCTTCCTGGAAATTTCCGCGCGGTTCTTCTCGGTATCGGCTTCGGAGACCTCGGCCAATGTAGTTGCCGCAGCCTTGGCCGGCGCAGTCGTGGCCGCAGCTGGAGTCGCGGGAGGCGCGATGGCCGCGACGGGCGCAACTGCGGAATGATCCGCCGGATTCAACACGCTGGGGAACACCAGGGCGACGGCCAGTCCCAGCGTGACCGAACCCAGCCAGGCGATGGCGATATGGCGGCGCGCGCGCGCCGACGCGTTGCCGACGATCCGGCGTTGCAGCTTGCCTTCCACCATCGGTTTGACCGTTGGCCAGAGCCGGGGGCCATCGATGATTTCGATGTTGTGCCTCTCGGCCTTTTCCAGCCCATCCTTGTCCAGCACGCCTTCAGTCACCAGGATTCCGCCCTGGGTGCCGCGCAGGCGTATTTCGGAGGCGAATTCATCCACCGCCGCCGAACCGATGCGATAGGCCGAGCCGTGCTTGCAGGCAAGCAACTGTCGTTTGCCTTCGCCGCTCAGCACGAAGCTGGAGCTGTGCTCCTGGTTTTCTTCGTGGGCGGACGGGATCCGCACCAGGCCGCGCAGTTCCATGGCTTCCAGCACCAGGCGGGAAAAATCGCGCCAGCGCATGCCGGCCAATGCCAGCAGGCCCGCCGCGGTCTCGTCGTCGCGGCGACGGATCAGCCACAGATAGGCGGTGGCGGCGGCGCCCACCAGCAAGGTGATGGCTAATCCGAACAACCAGGCGGGCATGACAACCTTTTCAGTAAGCTGGGAACGTCGCGCATTCTACGCCAGCGCTTTTTCCGCGGGCACGAAAAAGCCCGCCAGTCCGAAGTCGTAAGGGGAGGGGAGCATACGTACTTCGAGTGGACTGGCGGGCTGAAACGATTGTTACGCTTTGGGTGGTGCCTTGCAACAAATTTATTGGAACACTGCGTCACCGATTAACCGGAGATTTATGACCGACGATTTGCAACCGGCGATCCGGTCGCGCTCTGGTTGCCGCAACCCGTCAGGCGGTCTTGCGCGTGGCCTTCCTGGTGGCGCGCTTGGCCGGGGCAGCCTTCTTGGCCGGAGCCTTGCTTGCAACCTTGGTCGCAGCCTTCTTGCGCGGCGGGGTTGGCGCGGCACCGAGCTTGCGCAGGGCGGCATTCAGCGTATCCACCCGGTCGATCAATGCGCCAAGGTCCTCACGGCTGGGGACTTCCAGGCGGCGCAGCGCGCGTTGCACGCGCTCTTCGAAAACTTTTTCCAGCCGATCCCAGGTATCGGAAGCGCGTTCGCGCGCCTGGCCGACCTTGTTCTCGACCGCATCGCGCACGGCTTCCACCTTGCCGCCGGCGACCTTGCGGGTGACCTGTTCCAGCGACAGGCCTTCCTTGACCAGGGTCTCGAACAGCTTGGTTCCCTCGACCTGGGCGCGGCCGAAGGCGCCGACGCCGGCTAGCCACACTTGTTGGGCGGACTCGCCGAGATTCCTGGAAAGACGTTCCGCCTGCGCTTGCAGGTCGGGAGTGCTCGCGGAGGTGGTCTTGCGCGCGGTTTTCTTCAGCTTGGCCATGGGTTCCGTCGACAAAAGAGTGATGAGGAAGCCGCAGAATCGCCTGCCTGTCTAGAGCTTTCACACCAGCGGCGAGTCGCGTTTCAGCCTGTCCGCTGCAGTTTGTGGCCAATGCGGCGTGCGGCCACGACCTGGTCCACGTCGTCCAGCGCGCGTCGCAGGCGGGCGGTGGTTTCGGTCATGCGCGGGGCCATGTCCAGTCCGTCGAGCAACGAACGGCGGGGGTCGTTGATGACTTCCTCGCGCAGGCCGATGCCGTGCGCGGCCAGCATCGGCCGCAACACGTCGGCGCGCTTGCGCAGGTCGGCCAGGGTGTTGCGATAGGCCAGCTGGCAGACCCGGTGGCGCGCGGAAAAACTGAACAGGTTTGTGAAGAACAGTTCGCTGTCTTCCGCATTCGGTTCGAACACGAGCTGGTCGATGTCGGGGAACTGGTGCGGGTATTTCTTCATGCCGATCTGCATGCGCGATTGCAGCAGGGTGCGCAGCGTCTGCGACAGCACCGCGGGCAATCCGCCGCTGGCCAGGCCACGGCGCTCTTCCTCGCCAGCCTGCGGGGCCGCATGGCTGGCATCGAAAGGCACCAGTGGGTTGATGCCGATCATCAGGTCGATGCCGCGTTCGAGCACGGTCGAAGCGTGCATGGTCCGGCGCAATGCGCCATCGAGGAAATGACGACCCTTGATCTTCACCGGCGGGTACAGCCCCGGCAAGGCGGAACTGGCTTGCACGGCCTGCGAAATCGGGACTTCGTTCCAGCCTTTCTCGCCGAAGCGCACGGCTTCGCCGCTGTCCAGGTCCACCGCGACCACGAACAGGTCCGCGCCCAGGGTACGGAAATCGTTGCTGCGGCCGCGACGGGTGAAGATGTCGCGCAGGAAGGCTTCCACGCCATCGTTGTCGAACAGTCCGGTCGGCACCAGTCCGCCGAAACGCAGGATCAGGTCGGAGACTCGAATGGCCTTGCGCGGATTGAGCATCAGCCGGCGCGCCCAGTCGGCATACAGGCCGGGCAGGGTGGCGGCACGGCGCAGGTATTCGCTGACGTTGGGCTTGAGGAAGGTTTCCGGGCGGAACTGCGCGTCGTCGCTGGTGCCGGTGATGAAGATCCGGCACATTTCCGCGGTGCTCATGCGGTTGGCCAGGCCCGCGGCCAGGAACGCGCCGGAACTGACCCCTACGTAACAGTCCATGCGGGTCAGGTCCAGGCCGTCCAGTGCTTCGTCCATGGCCCGCAGCGCGCCCAGTTCGTACATGCCGCCGATCGGGCCGCCGCCAGCGATGGCCAGGCCGATGCGGCCATCGGACCCGCGTTTACGGGCGCTATGGAGAGAAAGCATGCAGGATCCGGTTGCGAAAGCTGCCCGAGTGTAGCCGACAAGCACTAGAGCTTGTAAACGCTATCTGCAGGGCGATATGCGGGGTGCGAAGCTTGCGATCTCGTACCGCGCATCGGATCATTCGCGGCATGGCGCGCGGCAATCCCCTCATTGAAAGGCTCGGACGCCGCCTGGCTTGCCACCAGGCCCTGCACGACCCGAAGCGGGAGCCGCGCAACAGCCTGCGCTGGCTGCCGATCCTGCGCAGCTGGCAGACGCAGCGGCTGGAAACCAGCTTCGAACACTTTCTCCACGACCCGCAGCGGCGCGCCGCTGCGCTGTTCTTCCTCACCGATGTCTATGGCGACCGCGATTTCAGCCGTCGCGACGCCAACGTGGCCAAGGTATTGCCGATGATGCAGCGGCTGTTGCCGGCGGCGGTATTGGGCACGATCACCGATGGCATCGAACTGGGCGCCGTGACCCACGCGCTGGACTTGCGCATGGCCGAGGAACTGCGACGCATCGCGCCCACGCGCAAGCGGCTGGACGCGGAGTTGTATGCGGAAGCCTATCGCGGCATCGGACACGCGCGCCTTCGCGAGCACCAGATCGACCTGATCGCCGGGGTGGGCGTGGGCCTGGCCAAGGCGGTACGCACCCCCGGCGTGGCGGTGCTGCTGCGGCTGTCGCGCGGTCCGGCCAAGGCCAGTGGCCTGGGCGAGCTGCAGGGCTTCCTGGAACGGGGCTTCGCTGCCTTTTCCGCGTTGGGCGACGGCAAGGCCTTCGTCGCCGATATCGAGAGTTCCGAACGCAAGGTGACCCGGCGCTTGTTCGAAGGCGACCCGGATCCGTTCCGCTGACCTCAAGCGACCCGCTTTCCGTCAGTCAAATTTCTCGCTGAGCACCCGCTTGATTTCCGCTTCGATCGGGCCTTTCAGCATCGACAGCATGAAACCCAGTTGCGCGGTGACGTGCAGCTTCTTCGGCGACAGCTTGATCTTTCCGTCCACGCCGGCACGGTTGAAATTGAGGGTGTCGCCCTCCCATTCGTGCTGGATGTCGAAGCGTTCCGCGAGTTTCTTGGCGACTCCCTCGATTGCCTTGCGTGCTTGCGCCGGCGTCTTGGAGTGCTCGTGCAGGATGTCGATGCTGGGCATGTGCGGGTCCTTCTGGCGATGTCTTATTGTGCGCAAGCAGGCGCCACAGGCCAAGCCGCGTCGCGGCATGCTAGGCTCCCGGCGCGTGGAAAACCTCAGACTCCATTTCGGCAATCGCCAGCAACCCGATCGCGCCCTGGTCACTGGCGTGCACCGTGTGGTGCGCGAGGCCAGCGGACTGATCGGCGTGGGCGACAACGCCCAGGGCGCCTTGCTGGCCCAGTTCTGCGTGGACCGGCGTGGCTTGTGGTTGCAGGTCGCCAACGGCAGTCGCGGCATCCATGTCAACGGCAGGCCGGTGCAACGCATGGCCCTGCTGCGGGCCGGCGACACGGTCTATCTGGATGGCGCCGAGATCCTGGTGCAGGCCTCGCACCAGGGCCTGGATGCGGTCCCGCAAGCGGACCCGGGAGACGGCAACGATCCGCGTGTCGTGCTGCGCGGCCTGGGCGGCCAGCATCATGGCCGCGCCTATACCCTGTCGCGGCCATGCCTGGTCGGGCGTTCGGCCGCGGCGACCATTCATGTCGCCGATCCCGTTTTCGCCGAGCGTCATGCGCAACTGGAAAGACGGGGCGACCGGGTGCTGTTGCGCGACCTGGGCTCGCCGACCGGAAGCATGGTCAACGGCGTGGCCGTGCGCGATGCCTTGCTCGCCGCGGGCGATCAGGTCGCGTTCGGCAACCAGCATCGTTTCGTGCTGGAAGTGCCGTGGCAGGAAGCCTCCGAAGCGCGTGAGCTGGCCGATGACAGTGGCCGGGACGGAGCCGACGAGGCTCCGACGCTTGGCGGAAAGGATTCGATGCGACGCTGGCCGTGGTTGCTGTTGGCGGCGTTGTTCCTGGCTGCGCTGCTCAGCGCGTTGCTGCTGTTCGGGGCCGGCTGAAGCGCTTCCAGGCCCGCCAGCCCAGCAATGCGGCCAGGATCGACGCGTACAGCAGCGGTTCGCGGATATCCGATTTCACCAGCCACCAGAAATGCAGCACGGCCAGCACGCCGGCGGCATAAACCAGTTTGTGCAGGCGCCCCCAGTTGCGGCCGAGGCGCTTGATCCAGCCCTTGGTGGAAGTAATGGCCAGCGGCACCAGCAACAGCCAGGCGCTGAAACCCACGGTGATGTACGGCCGTTTCACGATTTCGGCGAAGATCTGCGTCCAGTAGCCGCGCAGATCCAGGCCCAGGTAGGCGGCGAAGTGCAGGCAGGCGTAGAAGAAGGCGTACAGGCCCAGCATCCGGCGGAAGCGGATCAACACCGGTTGTCCGGTCATTTGCCGCAGCGGGGTGATCGCCAGGGCGATCATCAACAGGCGCAGTGCCCACAGACCGAGGCGGTGTTCGATCTCGGCCACCGGATCGGCGCCCAACGCATCGCTGCCGGTCTTCCACACGTCGTAAAACTGCCAGGCGAGGATCGCCACGGGGATCAAGGCGGCGATGTGTACCAGGGTCTTGGCGGCGATGAGGCCGTGGGAGGTCTTGGCCATTGCGTTCCGATGAGGGTGGTGCATTTGTGTAGGAGCGGGCCTTGCCCGCGATGCTCTTCGCGACACACTCAGAAGCATCGCGGGCAAGGCCCGCTCCTACGGGTTCTGGGTCAATACCATTTCTTCAGATCGAGTCCGGCATACATCGACGCGACCTGCTCGCCATAGCCGTTGAACAATTTCGTCGGGATGCGGTCGGCGAACAGTTTGCTGGCGTTGCCGGCGATGCGGCGCTCGGTCTTCTGGCTCCAGCGCGGGTGGTCCACGGCGGGATTGACGTTGGAGAAAAAACCATACTCCGACGGCTGCAGGTCGTGCCAGGCGGTTTCCGGCATCTTCTCGACGAACTTGATTTCCACGATCGACTTGATGCTCTTGAAGCCGTATTTCCACGGCACCACCAGACGCAACGGCGCGCCGTTCTGCTGGGGCAGCGGCTTGCCGTACAGCCCGGTGGCCAGCAAGGTCAGCGGGTGCATGGCTTCGTCGATGCGCAGGCCCTCGCGATACGGCCAGTTGATCGAGTTGTAGCGCACGCCGGGCATCTGCCGGGGATCGGCCAGGGTGGTGAAGGCCACGTATTTGGCCTTGGAAGTAGGCGCGAACTTCTTCAGTACTTCGCCCAGGGGCACGCCCAGCCAGGGGATCACCATCGACCAGCCTTCCACGCAGCGCAGCCGGTAGATGCGTTCTTCCGGGGTCAGGCCCTTGAGCAAGTCCTCCATGGCGATGCGCCCGGGTTTGGCGCATTCGCCGCTTACGGCCACCGACCACGGCTGGGTCTTCAGGGTCTTGGCGGCGTTGGAAGGATCGGTCTTGCCCGTGCCGAATTCGTAGAAATTGTTGTAACTGGTGATGTCGGCGTAGCGGGTCAGCTCCTCGCTGGTGCGGAAGCCGGAACGCGCCTGGGCCGGGGTGACGACTTGCTTTGGCGGGGCGGGGGGTTCGGCATCGGCGCAGCCGGCCAGGGTCAGTGCCGGGGCCATGGCGAAGGCGCGCAGCAGGTTGCGGCGTTGCAGGTAGACCGCTTCCCCGGTGATCTGGCTGGCCGGGATTTTCAGTGCATCGCGCAGCGACATGGATGTTTCCTCAGGAGACCTGTATTCATGGAGACGTGCAAGGGGGCAAAAGATTCCGTGGAGCACGTCGACAGCTCAGCACAAGTTACGTTTGAAACCAGTGCAGGGATGCAGGCAGGCCCCTGACCAAGCCTGCTGCGCTGCGGCATACTACGGCTTCATCTTTGCAGGTAGCCCATGACGCGCGTCTTCAACTTCAGTGCCGGCCCCGCCACCTTGCCGGAATCGGTCCTGCTCCAGGCCCAGGCGGAAATGCTCGACTGGAATGGCGTGGGCGCGTCCATCGTGGAGATCAGCCACCGCAGCGCCGACTTCATCGCCGTGGCCGCCGCAGCCGAAGCCGACCTGCGCGCCCTGGTCGGCATTCCCGACGACTACGCGGTGCTGTTCCTGTCCGGTGGCGCCACCACCCAGCAGGCGCTGCTGGCGCTCAATTTCGCCGCGCCGGGAGAAACCGTCGACTACGTGGTGAGCGGCCATTGGGGCAAGACCGCGATCAAGCAGGTCGCGCCCTACGCCAAGGTCAATATCGCCGCCGATGGCGAACCGGGTGGCTTTCGCAGCATTCCCGCACGCGATAGCTGGAAGCTCACCCCCGGCGCGGCCTATGTGCACATCACCGCCAACGAAACCATCCACGGGGTCGAATTCCGCGACACCCCGGAAGTGGGCGCGGCGCCGTTGTTCGCGGATTTCAGTTCCAGCATCGCCTCCGAGCCTATCGACGTATCGAAGTACGGCGTGATCTACGCCGGTGCGCAGAAGAACCTGGGCCCGGTCGGCGTGGCCGTGGTGGTCATCCGCCGCGACCTGCTGGAGCGCGGCGGCCAGCCGCGCGCCGACATCTTCGATTACCGCTCGCATGCCGCGCGCGACTCCATGCTCAACACGCCACCGACCTGGAACTGGTATCTGGCCGGCCTGATGTTCAAGTGGATGCTGGCGCAGGGCGGGGTGCGGGAGTTCGCGCGTCGCAGCGCGATCAAGTCGGAACTGGTGTATGGCGCCATCGATGCTTCCGGTGGTTTTTATCGCAATGAAGTTGTGCCTGCGGTGCGTTCGCGGATGAATATCCCCTTTTTCCTGCCTGATGAAACCCTGACCGCACGTTTCGTGGCCGAATCGAAAGCCGCTGGCTTGATCGCGCTGAAAGGCCACAAGGCGGTAGGCGGCATCCGCGCTTCGCTGTACAACGCGTTGCCGGTGGAAGGCGCGCAGGCGCTGGTCGATTTCATGCGCGACTTCCAGCAGCGAAATGGATAGCCCCTGTAGGAGCGGGCTTGATTGTGTAGGAGCGACGTAAGTCGCGATGGAAATGCAATGGAAGTGAATTCGCGACTTACGTCGCTCCTACGTCCTGATTGATTGAAGGTATCGGATTGCCATGACCTCAGAACCCAAGAAGAAAGTGGCGAAAGCCACCAAGCCTGTCGCGAAGAAGACTGCCAAGTTGCCCGTTGCCACCCCGCCGGCACTCGCCGACGTACGCGCCCACATCGATGGCATCGATCGCCAGATCCAGGGCCTGATTGCGGATCGCGCCGCCTATGCGCTGCAGGTCGGCAAGGCCAAGGGCAAGCTGGCCGCCGCGGTGGACTACTACCGTCCGGAGCGTGAGGCGCAAGTGTTGCGCATGGTGGTGGACCGTAACGAGGGCCCGCTCAGCGACGAACTGCTGGTGCATGTATTCCGCGAAATCATGTCGGCCTGCCTGGCCCAGCAGGAACCCCTGAAGATCGGTTTCCTCGGTCCCGAAGGCACCTTCAGCCAGCAGGCGGTACTGAAGCACTTCGGCCGTTCCGCGCACGGCCTGCCGCTGGCCAGCATCGAGGAAGTGTTCCAGGAAGTGGAAAACGGCAACGCCGATTTCGGCGTGGTGCCGGTGGAGAATTCGGGTCAGGGCACGATCCAGGTCACCCTGGACATGTTCCTCACCTCTAACCTCAAGATCTGTGGCGAAGTCGAACTGCGCGTGCACCAGTACCTGCTGTCGCGCAGCGGCCGTATCGAGGATATCGAGCGTATTTATTCGCACCCGCAATCGTTCGCGCAGACGTCTTCCTGGCTGCGTTCCAACTTGCCGAAGGTGGAAAAGGTTCCCGTCTCCAGCAATGCCGAAGGCGCGCGCCGCGCGCGCAACTCCGACGATGCGGCCAGCATCGGCGGCGAAAGCGCCGGGCATGTGTATGGCTTGAAGAAAGTGGTGATGAGCCCGATCCAGGACGACGCCGACAACACCACGCGCTTCCTGGTGATCGGCCGCAGCATCTTCCCGAGCTCCGGCCATGACCGTACTTCGGTGCTGGTGTTCATCCACGACAAGCCCGGCGCCTTGTTCGACGTGCTGAGTCCGTTCGCCAAACACGGCATCAGCATGAACCGGATCGAGTCGCGGCCTTCGCACCACGCCAAGTGGGAATACGGTTTCTTCATCGACCTGGCCGGTCACGTCGAGGACGAGTCGATGAAGAAGGCGCTGGCCGAACTGAAGGCGCATTCGGCGCAGATCAAGGTGCTGGGTTCGTACCCGGTGGCGGTGACGTAAGAACAACAAATGTAGAGCGGGTAGTCTTGATTGCTTTTCTGGCTCTTTGATTCCCGTGAGGCGCGGCAAGCAGGACGGGGTAAACCCCGCAGGGGCGGCGCACAAGGATGTGCGCCGTTTTCGGAGCAGCAGGATGCTGCTTCCGAAAATTCCCCGGCCTGCTTGCGAACCCAACTGCTTCATCGTTGGGCGCGCCGTTAGTGTGTGTTTTCTTTGGTTACTTTCTTTGCACAAGCAAAGAAAGTGACTCGCGCAAAGCGCGAAACGCTTTTGTTGCTTCTTTCGCGATAGAAACTATGGAGTGCTGGGTCCCGACGTTCGCCGGAACGAAAGCGAGAGCAACGTCAAAAGCACCCCTCCTCAATCCTCCCCTGCGCTTTGCGCAAGGGAGGAGGCCAGGAGCAAGAGCAAGATGGATCCCGGTTTGACCAGCTTCGCTGTTGAGAGCCGCTGGGATGACGGCAGGAAAGAATCAAGATCGATTCCGAAATTCACCGGAGTGACGTTGTCAGGGCAGAGCAGGAACCATGACCAATAAACAAAACTGGACCGTCATTCCAGGCCAGCCACTGCGTGGCGAACTCGATATTCCCGGCGACAAGTCGGTTTCCCATCGTGCGGTGATGTTCGCCGCGCTGGCTGATGGCGTGTCGCGCATCGATGGTTTCCTGGAAGGCGAAGATACCCGCGCCACCGCCGCCATTTTCTCGCAACTCGGCGTGCGCATCGAAACCCCGTCGCCGTCGCAACGCATCGTGCATGGCGTCGGCGTGGATGGCTTGCGTGCGCCGGAAGGCCCGCTGGATTGCGGCAATGCCGGTACCGGCATGCGCCTGCTGGCCGGGTTGCTGGCGGCGCAGCCGTTCGACAGCGTGCTGGGTGGCGATGCGTCCTTGTCGAAACGGCCGATGCGCCGGGTCACCGATCCGCTGGCGCGGATGGGGGCGCGGATCGATACCGAGGCAGGTGGCGTGCCGCCGCTGCACATCCATGGCGGGCAACACCTGCATGGCATCGATTTCGCTTCCGAAGTCGCCAGCGCCCAGGTGAAATCGGCAGTGTTGCTGGCCGGCCTGTATGCCGAAGGCGAGACCGTGGTGCGCGAGCCGCATCCCACCCGCGACTACACCGAGCGGATGCTGTCGGCCTTCGGCGTGGATATCGAATTTTCGCCCGGCTTTGCGCGCCTGCGCGGCGGGCAACGCCTGCGCGCGACCGATATCGCGGTGCCCGCGGATTTTTCCTCGGCCGCGTTCTTCATCGTCGCGGCCAGCATCGTTCCCGGCTCCGAATTGCGCCTGCGTGCGGTCGGACTGAATCCGCGTCGCACCGGCCTGTTGGCCGCATTGCGCGCCATGGGTGCGGATATCGTGGAAGAAAACCGCAGCGAGCATGGCGGTGAACCGGTTGCTGACCTCGTCGTGCGCCATGCGCCCTTGCGCGGCATCGAGGTGCCGGTCGAAATCGTGCCGGACATGATCGACGAATTCCCGGCGCTGTTCGTGGCGGCTGCTTGCGCCGAAGGTTCGACCACGGTGCGCGGCGCGGCGGAATTGCGGGTCAAGGAGTCCGACCGCCTGGCTTCCATGGCCACCGGCTTGCGCGCCCTGGGCATCCGCGTGGATGAGACTCCCGATGGCGCCACTATCTCTGCTGGCCCGATCGGCAGCGGGGAAGTGCATAGCCACGACGACCATCGCATCGCCATGGCTTTCAGCGTCGCCGCGCAACGGGCAGCCGGACCAGTCCGGATCTTCGACGTGGCCAACGTGGCCACCTCGTTCCCTGGCTACGACGTGCTGGCGCAACGGATCGGTTTCGGCGCCTTCGGCGGCCCCTGAATCCGGTCGGCACCTGCCGCGGATGAGGGGGCGGGTGCGAGTCCGGCATGTGGGTTGGTCGCGAGCCGTTGCGCAACTGCAGCACTCAGGCCGCTGGAATGACTATTCCGCCTTGAAATCGATGGGGATCACCAGGCTTGAAGCGACGGCCTTGCCGTTGCGTTGCGCAGGCTGGAAGCGCCATTCGCGGACCGCTTCCATGGCGGCGCGATCCAGGTCACGCGAACCGCTGCGCTTGACCAGGGCCACGCCGGCGGGCATGCCGGCTGTGTCCACTTCCACCCGAACCAGCACGGTTCCGCTGTCGCCCCGGCGTAATGCGGCGGGGGGGTAGCGTGGCGGCGGCATCTGTCCCTTGAGCGGGACGGGTTGTTCGCCGGGCGCGAGTGCGATG
The DNA here is from genome assembly GCA_041919795.1 of Pseudoxanthomonas sp. Taxonomy (GTDB): domain Bacteria; phylum Pseudomonadota; class Gammaproteobacteria; order Xanthomonadales; family Xanthomonadaceae; genus Pseudoxanthomonas_A. The sequence goes on from JAYRTC010000016.1 coordinate 20,178, forward strand.
GAGCCTGATGCGCCAGGCGCATTGGCATCCGGCATCGCTGGCTGAGTACCTTCGTTGATCGGCGCGGGCAGGGCGGGCGGCGCTGGCGGGGCCGTCTCCACCAGCTGCGGACGATCTTCCGGTGCGTTGTCCTTGCCGGTGGCGTCCGGCATGTCGCTGGCGCCCTGGCTGCCAGCCAGCGGTTCGGGCAAGGCTTCCAGCTGGTTCAGCGGCTTGCCGGGCGCGGTGGGAGCCACTTTGTAGAACGCCTGGTCGCGACCCATCCACCAGACGATCGCAAACAACAGCAAGCCGATTCCGAAGGCGATGGCGGCGATGCGCAATGCGCTGCGTGGCAGTCGGAAAACGTATTCGTGGTCTGGTGGGCTCGAGGCAGGCATGGCGGGTTCCGGTCGACTTGCCATGATTCTGACATGGCCTGCGGCGGGCGAACGCGGCAATGGCCCGCATTACAGGCGATAATCACGTTTTGACCGCCCTGAAATCCATTCCATGCTCGATCCCGCCTTGCTCCGCGCCAATCCCGCCGAACTCGCCCAACGCCTGCAGGCCACGCGGGGTTACATCCTGGACGTGTCCGCGCTGGAATCGCTGGAATCCGCACGCAAGCAGTTGCAGACCCGCACCCAGGAACTGCAGAACCTGCGCAACACCCGCTCCAAGGCCATCGGCCAGGCCAAGGCGAAAGGCGAGGACGTATCGGCGCTGATGGCGGAAGTGGCCGGGTTCGGCGAGGAGCTGAAGGCTTCGGAGGTCGAGCTGGAACGCATCCGCGGCGAAATCGAAGCCGTCGCGCTTGAAATCCCCAACCTGCCGCATGCCAGCGTGCCGCCTGGCAGCGACGAGAGCGGGAATGTGGAACAGAGCCGCTGGGGCACGCCGCGCACTTTCGATTTCGCGGTGAAGGACCATGTGGAACTCGGTGCGCGCCACGGCTGGCTGGATGGCGATGCCGGCGCGAAATTGTCCGGCGCTCGTTTCACCGTATTGCGCGGCCAGCTGGCACGCCTGCATCGGGCGCTGGCGCAGTTCATGCTCGACCTGCACAGCAACGAGCACGCTTATGAGGAAACCAATGTCCCGTTGATCGTCAACGAGGACTCGATGCGCGGCACCGGCCAGTTGCCGAAATTCGAGGAAGACCTGTTCTCCACGGTCGTCGGGGAAGCGAAGCGTTACCTGATTCCCACTTCGGAAGTGCCGCTGACGAACATCGCTCGCGACGAGATCCTGGAGGACAGTGTCCTTCCATTGCGCATGACCTCGCATTCGATGTGTTTCCGCGCCGAAGCCGGCAGCCATGGCCGCGACACCCGCGGCATGATCCGCCAGCACCAGTTCGAGAAGGTGGAGATGGTTTCCATCGCGCGCCCGTCCGAAAGCTACGACGAGCATGAGCGCATGACCCGTTGCGCCGAGGCAGTGCTGGAGAAACTGGGCCTGCCGTACAAGCGCATGCTGCTGTGCAGTGGCGACATGGGTTTTTCCGCCACCAAGACCTACGACCTGGAAGTCTGGCTGCCTTCGCAGGAGACCTATCGCGAAATTTCCTCGTGCTCCAACTGCGAGGATTTCCAGGCCCGCCGTATGCAGGCGCGCTGGCGCAACCCGGCCACGGGCAAGCCGGAGCCCGTGCACACCCTCAACGGCTCGGGCGTGGCCGTGGGCCGCTGCATGATCGCGGTGATGGAGAACTACCAGAACGCGGATGGCTCGATCACGATTCCCGAAGTGCTGCGTTCGTATATGGGTGGCGCCGCAAGCATTTCGTAGGAGCGCCCCATGGGCGCGAGCTCTCCTATCGGATCTCGAAACAAATCAACGGCTCGCGTCCATGGGGCGCGCCTACGGGAAAAATTTCCAGAAAAAGGCCCGCATGGCGGGCCCAATGGAGAGAGTTTCCGTGTTCTTTACGCAGCCAGGCGCATCGGCTCCGGAATGGCTGCCAAGGCTCCCGCAATCGCATCGCTGCGATGCTGCGGCGAATAGGCCACGCCTTCGGCGCGGACGAATTCGATATCGGTCACGCCCAGGAAACCGAACACCTGGCGCAGGTAGGCTTCCTGGAAATCGGTCGGCGCATCCGTATGGATGCCGCCACGCCCGCTGGCAATGATGACTTTCTTGTTTCCGGCCAGGCCCTCGGGACCTTTTTCCGTGTAGCGGAAGGTCTTGCCGGCCACGGCCACGCGATCGATCCAGGCCTTCAGTGTCGAAGGGATGGAGAAGTTGTACATCGGCGCGCCGATCACCAGCACGTCCGCGGCCAGGAACTGTTCCATGGTGTGCGTGGCGGCGGCGGCTTCCACGGGGTTGGCCTGGGCCAGCGATTGGCCGGTCAGATGGGGCAGGGGGTTGGCATCCAGGTCGCGATACTCGACCCGCAACTGCGGTAGCTTGTCCTGCCAACGGGCTACGATGGCGGCGGTGAGTTCACGGGTGACCGAACCGGTGCCCAGTGCGCTGGAGTCGAGATGCAGGAGCTTCATGTTGGCGATCCATTTCGAGAGGCGGCCGCGCCGCGTTGGATGCCAAGGTAGATCGTTGCTTAAATAGAATAAATATGGTTGCATATCACTAATTGTTCTGAATATGGAATTATACCCATGCAGGATCTGAATGACCTTTATTACTTCGCCATGGTGGTGGACCACGGTGGCTTCGCCGCGGCCGAGCGTGCGCTGGGCATTCCCAAGTCGCGCCTGAGCCGGCGCATCAGCCAGCTGGAAACCGACATGGGCGTGCGTCTGCTGCAGCGCTCCACGCGCAGGTTCGCGGTCACCGACGTGGGCATGAGCGTGCATCGCCACGCCCAGACCATGCTGGCCGAGGCCCAGGCCGCGCGCGAAGTGGTGGACCGCCTCAGCGCCGAACCGCGCGGCGTGGTCCGGGTCAGCGTGCCGGTCGAGGTGGCGCAGACCCAGTTGCCGAAGATCCTGCCGGCTTTCCTGGACAAATACCCGAAGGTCCGCCTGCAATTGCACGTCAGCAACCGCCGCGTGGACCTGATCAACGAAGGCTACGACGTGGCCCTGCGCGTGCGCGCCAAACTCGACGACGACGGCAGTCTGGTGATGCGCAGCTTCGGCCAGATCCGCCAGCTGATGGTGGCCAGTCCCAAATACCTGGCCCGCGCCGGCCGTCCCAAGGATCCCGAAGACCTGGTCCAGCACGTGACCCTCAGCACCAGCGAGGACGATGCCCGCCAGCGCTGGGAACTGCATGGTCCCGACGGCGACATCCGCCGCGTGGATATCCAGCCGCGACTCTCGGGCTTCGATTTCCCGTTGCTGCAGGCGATGGCGAAGGATGGTTTCGGCATCACCCTGCTGCCGGAAACGGTATGCGCCGATGCGGTACGCAAGGGCGAACTGGAAGTGGTGTTGCGCGACTGGACCCTGCCACAGGGCATCTGCCATGCCGTATTCGCATCGCGTCGCGGCATGTTGCCGGCGGTGCGCGTGTTCATCGATTTCCTGGCAGAGCACCTGCCGAGGGAAATCGAATCGTCGCGGCTGGATTGCGGCGGCAAATGCGACGAACCCGGGGACGGCAAGGATCAGCCGGAAATCAAGGTCAAGAAGGCGTCGTAGGCAAGCACGAGCGCTTCATGGGAAAATGCCGCACGGTCCGCAATGGGCCGTCTGCAGAGCAGCTACGGAGAGATGGCCGAGCGGTTTAAGGCACCGGTCTTGAAAACCGGCGATGGGTCAAACCATCCGTGGGTTCGAATCCCACTCTCTCCGCCAATACATATTCTAAGTCGCTGAAATGGCTGGCTTTAAATTTGGTTCTTCTCCCATCTGAGGGAGCGGCACACGGCCGACCCGGCTAACTTGTCGTTATCTAGACAACAAATCGGGGCTGGCCGAGGGTGCTAACCCGACGCAGTGGGCTGTGTTCACTCCCTAGCGCCGTTGCCCCTGCGGGTCAGCTAATTCAGGCGTTAGGCCGCTATGCACCCATCTCGCTCGTCGATGATCTTGCTTACAGCAAAACGCCAACTTGGCGGCCTAAACGTTCCCCCCTATCATGCAAAGAAACGGGGGAGGTCTGTCGTGACATTGCCGAAAACGCTTGTGTTCAGTTCTTTTGCGATATTGCTGCTGTCTGGCTGCACGAATATAGACACTGATGAATTGAAGAAGACAGAGCTCACGAATATCTCCGTCCATGCTCCTATGGGGGCAGACACGGACCTCGTCGTTAATTCAACTCACGCTACAGCGGATAGAAGATTCAGCGCGGTGCCTGTCACTGAACACAAGGCTGCACCTGCCTACTCTCTAATTTACTCCAGGAAGTTCCAGAGAATTGTAGATTCCTCTTACGCCGACTATTCGGCGCTTTTGGCAGCTGACTTTACGGGCGATGGTCGTACAGATCTGGTCGCACGGTCTAACTCAAACGAAATTGAGCTGTACGTCCAACAGCTGGGGGGCGGGCTGGCCGACGCATTGATTTATCGCTTTGCGAGCAACAGCACTACGAGAAGGCCATACATGGTCGTCAATGATTTCAACGAGGACGGGATCAGTGACGTTGCCTACGAAATCGTTACGGACTCTCCAACGGGGAGCCCCGCCGTCGGCGGAATAGGAGTCATGCTGTCCCATAAGGACGTCCTTCCAACTCACATCGTTGGGTACCCGGGCGCATCTGGAACCCAACATTTTACGGACTGGGTAACTTTAGATGTGGACGGTGACGGACATCAGGATATTGTTCGCCTTTACAACATAGCAAAGCAGCCAGGACTAACAGATTGCATAGGCCGCGAGTCGTGCCCCCGCTATGAGGTTTATCACGGAGATGGAAGCGGAAAATTCGGCCGCATGAATACAGTTGCTATAGGCGTTCCATATGGGATAACGACTATTGAGGCAAGGGATCTTAATGAAGACGGCGTACCTGACCTCGCAATGTATATGGTTCCGGACGCTTTCTCGAATGACCCTTATGCGATTATGGTTTCCTATCGCCTACCGCATGGTGGGCTAGCTCCTGCGGCACTATTGCATACGTTAGGAGAGTGGCGCGGGGGTTGTACCTTGGCGTTCGCTGATGTTAGCGGCGATGGGATTGATGACACGGTGTGTGGGTGGTTGGTGTGGCTGAGGTCTGTAAATGGCATCTATGCTCCGCCGTATTCTCTATCGACCTATAACGGAAATCCAGGGTGGCCAGCGATAGCAGATTTTGACGGGGACGGGAAAAATGATCTGATCAGTTCGCAGTTCATGGGCTTTGGCTCAGCAAATTTTCTAGCCATGTACCTGCAGCGAAACGGTGGTTTTGTGGGGCTTCCAATCGTTGTCGCCCAGCCAGCCAATACTTATGGCGGAGCCACTTCTACGGATAAGCATGCATTTGCTCCGGGCGACTTCAATAACGACGGGTGTATTGACTTAGCCGCAGCAGTTTCCTCTGATGGAATCGCGATCTTTATTGGTCAAAATTGCACGCAGCGTAAACACATTGCCCCTGACGAAAGCGGTTATGTCTGGAGACGCATGTAGTTGCAATCCTTCGGCAATATTTGCCAGAAAGCAATCGCCATGGGGATACCAGCAGTGGCCTCTCGATTGTTAAGGAAGAATTGCTCAGATTGAAAGGCGCCAATGAGCCCGGCGTCTCCAAGAGGCACTCGCCATCGTTGGGAGCCCGTCTTGAAGAAGAAGCAGCTAAGGGCCTCTTCGGAGCATGAGTCCATAGCCCTGCTGTTGCCGGTGTGGCCGTGACGACGATGATGGATGCATCAAACCTCATGTGGGCATTGCTGGCCTCGGTGGGAATTGCTTCATGTCGAGGTTCCATCGAGCTTCCTGCCTCGGCGGAAGGGGCGACTTGCCTTGCCTACCCGGCGCGGTTAGTCTCCCGACGGGAGTTACATGGGGAGACAAGGATGACGATTCGCGTATACCTGATCGATGACCATGCGCTGGTGCGTACCGGCCTGAAGATGATCCTCGCCGGCGAGACCGATATCGAGGTCGTCGGCGAAGCCGAAAACGGCGAAGACGCACTGCCGCAGATCCGCAAGCTGGCCCCGGACGTGGTTCTCTGCGACCTGCACCTGCCAGGCCTGAGCGGGTTGGAAATCACCGAGCGCATCACCCGCGGCGACCTGGATTCCAAGGTCATCATCGTGTCGGTGCTGGAGGACGGGCCCCTGCCCAAGCGCCTGCTGGAAGCCGGTGCGTGCGGCTACATAGGCAAGGCCGGCGATGCCGGCGAACTACTGCGCGCGGTGCGCGACGTGGCGCGTGGAAAGCGCTACCTAGGCAGCAACGTGGCCCAGAACCTGGCGCTGTCGAACGTAAGTGGCGGCAGCGCCTCGCCCTTCGACGAACTGTCGCCGCGCGAGCTGGAAGTGGCGATGCTGTTGAGCCAGGGACTGCGCCAGGAAGATATCGCCAAGCGCCTCAGCCTGAGCGCCAAGACGGTGAACACGCACAAGACGCGGTTGTTCCAGAAAGTCGGCATCCAGGACAGCATCGCGCTGGCCCGGTTGGCCGCCCAGTACGGCCTGCTGGATCCCGCGCGCTCGTTGTAAAGAACGCGCGGGAACTCCAATCGATCAGGCGCTGCGCTCGCTGTCCTGATTCTTTTCCTTGTCGCTCGCCTCGACACTGGCTTCATCGTTGTCGGCGAGCAGCGGCAGGTCGTGCGAGTCGCTCTTTTCCGCGGCCGGCGCAGCGTGTACGGCAGGCATCGGCGCGAACAGGTGGCGGGTCACCGAAGAGGGCGTGTCCGCATCTGCGGTGAAGAACAGCGAACCGGTATTGCCGACCGCCGGGCGAGCCGGAGCTGGCTTCGGCGGCTCGACGACGGCCGCGACAGGCGACGCAGGCGCTGCGGGTGTCGATGCTCCAGCAGCGACATGCGCTGCTGGAGCGACGGTTTCGATGGCTGCCGGGCTCTCGACCACGGAGAAGCTCTCTTCCGTATCGCTCTTGAGGATTTCCCGGGCCACGACACTGGTCTCGGTCGCGACAGGTTGCGCCTGTGTATCGGCCATGGGCGCTGATACGACCGGTGGCGCTACTACGGGTGCGAGCGGCACAGTTGCCTGCGTGGCTGCGACAGGCTCATGCGCAGGCTGGGCTGGCTCGATGGCCGTTGCAACCACCGGCGCGGCAACCGCCGCCACGGCGACAGGTGCCTGCGCTACTGCGGCGGGGCGTGCAGCCGGCTTGGCGACGGGCGGCTGGTCATCGAAATCAAACTCCGGCTGGGAGCCATTGGCGATGATCGCCTGCGGCTGTCCGTCGTCGTTGATATCCTCGATGCCGCCGACTTCGTTGTCCGCGCCCGCTTCGCCCGCGCCACGACGCCTGCGACGGCCGCCGCGACGGCCGCGACGGCGGCGTCCGGTGCCGTCGCCGGTGTCGCTGGCTTCGCCTTCATTGGAATCGTTGGCTGCGGCGTTGGCGGCTACCTGTGCGGAAGTCGCTTCGACTTCGCTGGTTGCGGTGGTCGGCGCATCGCTGGCGGCGGCCGTGGAAACAACAGGAACGGGTGCCGCAACCGTCGCCGTGGCAGCGGCAGGTACCGCGATTGCCGGCACAACGTTCAATTCGGCTGCTTCCACCGCGTTTTCCTGACGCGGCTGCCTGGGCGCGTCATTGGAGCGTGGCGGGCGTGGCGGACGGCCGGCGTTCTGTCCAGCTTCGTTCTGCTGCCTGGGCTGTTTTTGCGGATTCTGCTGCTTGGGCTGTTGCTGTTTCTGCGCCTGTTCGTTGCGCGGCTTCTGCTGCTGGTTGCCCTGGTTCGACTGCGCGTTCTGCGGCTTGGGGCCACGCTGCTCGTCCCGGCGCTGGCCGCCATTGCCACGTCCCTGGCCCTGGCTGTTGCCTCGGCCATCACGGCGCTGCTGGTTGTTGTTGCCACGATCATTGCGCTGGCGGTTGTCGCGTTGGCGGGTTTGCTCGGCAAGCGTGGCGCCGGAGTCTTCGCTGGAGGCGCCGCCGAATACGCGCTTCAACCAACCGACCACGCCACCGCTGGCGACAGGCGCTTTCGCCGCCGGGGCGGTTGTCGCGAAAGCCGGGGCGGGAGCGCTTGCTTCTTCGCGTTCCTCGCGGATCGGCGCCGGCTGGCTGTGCTTGACGTGGGTGACGGCGGGCGCGGGGATGTTCAGCTGCGCCTTGGTCAACGCATGCACCGGCAGCTTGCGCGGCGTGTTGCGCTGGTAGCTGGGCCGGGAAGTCTCTTCGCCCAGTTCATTCTCGCGCACGCGGGTCACTTCGTAGTGCGGCGTGTGCAGGGCCTCGTCGGCGACGATGATGATCGGTGCGTCGTGGCGCTTCTCGATCTCGCGCAGCGCGCCGCGTTTTTCGTTGAGCAGGAAGTTGGCGATATCGACCGGGGCCTGGACCAGCACCTGTCCGGTGTTTTCCTTCATCGCATGCTCTTCGGCGACGCGGATGATCGACAGCGACAGCGATTCGATGCTGCGCATGCGGCCATGGCCTTCGCATTGCGGGCAGACGATCTGGCTGGATTCGCCCAGCGACGGACGCAGGCGCTGGCGGCTCATTTCCATCAGGCCGAAACGCGAGATGCGGCCGATCTGCACGCGCGCGCGGTCGTACTTGAGCGCGTTCTGCAGGCGATTCTCGACATCGCGCTGGTGCTTGCTGCTGGACATGTCGATGAAGTCGATGACCACCAGGCCGCCCAGGTCGCGCAGGCGCAACTGGCGGGCCACTTCGTCGGCCGCCTCCAGGTTGGTCTGGAACGCGGTGTCCTCGATGTCGCTGCCCTTGGTCGAGCGCGAGGAGTTCACGTCGATCGCGGTCAGCGCTTCGGTCTGGTCGACCACGATGGAGCCGCCCGAGGGCAGGCGCACGTTGCGCTCGTAGGCGCCCTCGATCTGCGATTCGATCTGGAAGCGGTTGAACAGCGGGATGTCGTCGGTGTAATGCTTGAGCTTGCGCAGGTTGTGCGGCATCACCTGCTGCATGAATTCCTTGGCGGTTTCATACAGCTCGGGAGTGTCGACCAGGATCTCGCCGACATCCGAACGCAGGTAGTCGCGCAGGGCGCGGACGATCAGGCGCGACTCCTGGTAGATCAGGAACGGTGCCGGCTTGCTCAGCGCGGCCTCGGCGACCGAGCGCCAGACCTGCAGCAGGTAGTCCAGGTCCCATTGCAGTTCTTCGGCATCGCGGCCGACGCCGGCGGTGCGGATGATGACGCCCATGTCCTCGGGAATCGCCAGCGAGTCCATGGCCTTCTTCAGCTCGGCCCGGTCGTCGCCCTCGATGCGGCGCGAAACGCCGCCGGCGGTCGGCGAGTTCGGCATCAACACCATGTAGCGGCCGGCCAGCGAGATGAACGTGGTCAGGGCGGCGCCCTTGTTGCCGCGCTCGTCCTTGTCGACCTGGACCACGACTTCCTGGCCTTCGCGCAGGAGTTCCTTCAGGCCGGCCTTGTTGTGGTCGACGCCTGCCTGGAAATAATCGCGGGAGATTTCCTTCAGCGGCAGGAAGCCATGGCGCTCGCCGCCGTATTCGACGAAGGCCGCTTCCAGTGAAGGCTCGAGCCGGGTGATGCGGCCCTTGTAGATATTGGATTTCTTCTGTTCTTTGGACGGTTGTTCGATATCGATGTCGTACAGGTTCTGTCCGTCAACGATGGCGACGCGCAGTTCTTCTTCCTGCGTCGCATTGATCAGCATGCGTTTCATTGTGCGTTCCTCGCGCGCTGCTGCCGCGCGGAACACCGTGGGTTTCGCAATCTGGATACGGTTCGCTGCCCCTCGCGCAGGCGCGATGAGGGCAGGGGTAGGTTTCCAGCGCTGCAACACCACGGCAGGCCGCGGGAGCGCTTTGGTTCATTTGACAAATATGTTGCGGGCCGGAGGCTGCCCGGGCAGAGCCCTTGCGCCTCACGGGACATGTTCAGCTACCGATGTCTGACACACCGGGCGATGTCCGGATTCGCCGACCAGCCGCGGTAACATTCACTGCCCCGAGGACGGTGGCTACGCACTTTGCCGGAATCGCGGGAAGCTGGGCTTCTGGCCCGCAGCATCATGAAGATGCTGGTGAACTTCCAGCGAAATCAAACCCTTATCTCGCACCCCGAGTGTATCAGAATATAAAGCCGGATGACCGAACAGCCCCCCGCAAACAAGCCCGAACCGGCCAGCAAGACCGCCGTGCGCACCGTCAAGGTGCCCGAAGACCGTGACGGGCAACGTCTGGACAACTTCCTGCTGGGCCAACTGAAAGGCGCGCCACGCAGCCTGGTCTACAAGCTGGTGCGCAGCGGCCAGGTCCGAATCAACGGCGGTCGGGCCAAGGCCGACCGCAAGCTGGAGGCTGGGGACGAGGTCCGCATTCCGCCGGTCAGTCTCAGTGATCCGGAAGACAAGGCGCCGCCGCCGGCCGGGTTCCTGCAGCGGCTGGAGGCGGCGATCGTGTTCGAGGATGCGCGCCTGCTGGTGCTGAACAAGCCGACTGGCGTCGCCAGCCACGGTGGCAGCGGCATCAGCCATGGCGCCATCGAGACGCTGCGCGCGTTGCGGCCGAACCAGAACCTGGAACTGGTCCATCGGCTGGATCGAGACACCTCCGGCTTGCTCGTCGTGGCCAAGAAGCGCTCCGCCCTGACCGAACTGCAGGCGCTGATGAGGGAGGAAGGTGGCAGCGGTATCCGCAAGCGTTACCTGACCTTGCTGGTGGGGCGGATGCCGGACGGAATCATGAGCGTGGACGCGCCGCTGCACGTGGGCCTGCGCCAGGGTGGGGAGCGCCACGTGCAGGTGAATGCTATCGGCAAGGCGTCGACTAGCCACTTCAAGGTGCTGGAACGCCGCAGCGGGCATTCCTATTGCGAAGTCAGGATCGAAACCGGGCGCACCCACCAGATCCGGGTCCACGCCCAGCACATCGGCCACCCGGTGGCGGGCGACGACAAATACGGGGATGAAGCGGTCAACAAGCGGTTGCGCGAGCAGGCCGGGCTCAAACGCCTGTTCCTGCATGCGGCCTCGCTGGAATTCGCACTGGAGGGCGGCAATGCGCCTTACGTGCTGAATGCGCCACTGGCCGAGGACCTGGCGGCGGCGCTGGATCGATTGGCCTGAGGGTTGGCAGAGCCGAGCTTGCTCGGCTGCTTCTGCCTCTATCCGGTGTACGAGAAATCAAAGGCAGCCGAGCAAGCTCGGCTCTACGTGTTACTTGCCGGCATCCAGCGCAAAGCATTCCGTCGGCCGCTCGGCGGGCGCCTTGAAGCTCACCGGGACCTGGATGGTCTTGGCATAGGGCTTGCCATTGCTGGTCGGTGGATTGAATCGCCATGACGGCACGCGCTCCAGCGCGGATTTGTCCAGGCGTTCGTCGCCGCTGCTTTGCGACAGCAGCACCTCGGTGGGTTTGCCTTCGATACCGACGGTGACGACCAGGACCGTAGTGCCGCTGATGCCGGCGCAGGCCAGTTCCAGCGGATAGTCCGGTTTCGGCGTATCCACGGCGGCGAGTTCGGTCGGCGGAATCACTGGCGCCGCTGGCGCCTTGTCGGCGCCGCAGGCGGCGAGCGCCAGCGAACAGGCGATCGCGATGACGCCATGGGCAGGTTTCGACGAAGGCATGCGTGCATGGGAATCGGATTGCATGGTCACTCTCCCGCCAGTTGCGCGGCCTTGGCCGCGCAGATGAAGTCGTTTTCGCTCAGGCCGCCGACATCGTGGGTGGAATAGCGGACCACGGCCCGGTCGTAATGCACGCCCAGGTCGGGATGGTGGTCCTCGCGGTGGGCGATGTAGGCCAGCGCGTTGACGAAAGCCAGGGTCTGGTAATAGTTGTCGAACTTGAAGGTCCTGCACAACGCGCGGCCTTCTTCCGCCAGTTCCCAGCCGGGAAGTTCGCGCATCAGTTCGGCCACGCGGGCCTGGGTCAGCTTGTGTTCGCTGCCTTTCAGCGGAAGGCAGTGCGCCTGGGCCAGGGGAATCAGGTCGGACATGGTGTTTTCCTTCGACAGCGGCAGGCTGAACGTACCACCCACGTTGTTATGTCTTTGAATGAATGGCTAACGTCCGGTGGAACGCCAGGTGGCTAGAATAGCCGCATGATCCAGATCTCCGACACTGCCCAGACCCATTTCCGCAAACTGATCGAACGCGAGGCGTTGCCCGGCATGGGCGTGCGCCTGAGCGCGGTGGATCCGGGCACCGCGCGTGCCGATGCGCGACTGGAATTCGCCGAGCCGCGCGACCTGGTGGGCGACGAGTGGGCCGTGGATTGCGAAGGCTTCACCGTCTATGTCGATGCCGACAGCGTGGCCTGGCTGGATGGCGCCGAGATCGATTACGTCACCCAGGGCGCCGGCAGCCAGCTGACCATCAAGGCGCCCAAGATCAAGGGCCATGCGCCGGCCGAATCGGCCTCGCTGGTGGAACGGGTGCGCTGGGTGGTGGAGAACGAAATCAATCCGCAACTGGCCCAGCACAAGGGCAAGGTGTCGGTGGAACAGGTGAGCGCCGAAGGCGTGGTCCTGTTGCGCTTTGGCGGTGGTTGCAACGGCTGCGGCATGGCCGATGTCACCCTCAAGCAAGGCATCGAGAAAACCTTGCTGGCCCGGGTGCCCGGCGTCACCGCGGTGCGCGACGTCACCGATCACGACACCGGCGACGCTCCCTACATCCCGCGCGGCACCACGGCCTGAGTCCGCGTCCCCGGTGACGAAAGCCGCCGACATCATCGCAGCGCTGCAGGCGACCAAGCCTGCGCCCGTGCTTGAGCGTCACACTGGCATGCCGTACGGCTGGGGCCTGTGGCTGCGCGCGCTGAAGGAACGACTGGGAACGATCCGCCGCGAAGGCGCCGATGCGATCGTGCACCTGTTCGCACAGCGGCCCTTGCCGGCGCCGGCGCCAAAACCGCTCGCGTTGAATCGCTGGCAGGCGTTCCGCTCGATGTTCTATCAGGACTGGGGCCCGCCCTTGCGCGAGGACCGACGCTTGCGCTGGTTCGCCGGCGGACTGAGCACCTTGCTGCACCTGCTGTTCGTCTTGCTGCTGGTGTTCCTGGCCGTGATCAAGGTGCCGCCTCCGCCGGTCGCGGAAGAGGAAAGCCGGGTGCAGGTCGAGTTCATCGGCGAGGGCACGCGGGAGGAAGAAGGCGGCGGACCACCGGCACCCGCGGATGTTTCTTCCGCAGCTGCGGCGCAAGCGTCCGTGGCGCCGCCCGCCAGCGCCGCTGCGCCAGCCGCACCGCAGGCATCGGCCCTGCCGCAACAGGAAATTCCTGTTCCCGCGCCCCCGGCTCCCGCACCACCGGTCGCGCAGCAGACCTTGCAAGTCACGGAAACCCCGGTTCCCACCACCACTTTCGTGCTGCCGCCAGTCACCCCCCGCAGGCCTGAAATCGCCCCGCCGCAGATCCGGCCAAGCGAGATCGGCGTGCCGGTGCGGGAAGTCACGGTGGTCGATGTGCCGCCGGCGCAGCGCGAAGTGCCGCAGCGCGAAATAGCGGTGCCGCGGATTGTTGCCGACACATCCGTGGTGCGGGAACGCGAGATACCGGCGCCGCTGCCACAGATCCGCACCGTGCAAGTGCCTGCCCGCGCGATCGCCGCACCGGTGCTGCAGGCACCCACGGCCAGCGTGCGCCAGGTGGAAATCGCATCGCCCAAGCCCGGTACCGCCGCCAGCAACAGCGACCGCAGCGCGACCAGCGCGACGGCGGCGGGGGACTCGGCCAGCACGCCAAGCACCCGCCAGGGCACGCAGCCCAATGCGACCGCGTCGGGCTCGTCCACCACCGCAAACCGTCCCGGCGCAACGCCTACGCCGACGCGTGGCGACGACTGGGGTGCTTCAAACCGCAATGTGCCAGGCCAGGCCGGCGGGCGCGATGGCAACGGTCCCGGCCTGTTCAATGCCGACGGCAGCGTGCGTGTGCCGGACAATCTCACCGGAAACGCAAGCAAGCCGGGGGCGCCGGGTTCCCGGCAGGCGCAGCGTGCGGATGCGGATCGCGCCAGCAAATGGCTGGATCGGCCCGACTTCCCCTACGAGCCGACCATGTTCGACAAGTATTGGCGACCCACCGACGAATCGTTGCTGGGGGAATGGGTGCGTCGTGCGATCCGCGAAGTGGAGATTCCGATTCCCGGCACTTCCAAGCGGGTCAAATGCGTGGTGTCGGTGTTGCAGGCGGGTGGTGCCTGCAACCTGTTCGATCCCAATCTCAATAACCAGCCGGCTACGGCGCGGCCGCCGCCGGAGATCCCGGTGAAGCGGAATCCGATACCTACGGATAGCTGAGGAGCTAGGAACGAGGAACGAGGAGTGAGGAGTGAGGAGTGAGGAGTGAGGAGTGAGGAGTGAGGAGTGAGGAGTGAGGAGTGAGGAGTGAGGAGTGAGGAGTGAGGAGTGAGGAGTGGGGGGCTTTTGACTTTCACCTCACTTCTCACTCCTCACTCCTGCTTCTTCCCGCAGCAACGAAAAACGGGGCCTCACGGCCCCGTTTCCTGTTACTGCTTCCGACTCCTGCGCAGGCGGTCAGTCGACGCCGTGCAGGTCCCGCAGTTGCGTGCTGCGCGAGCCGAAGTAGGCGGCCAGGTCGGAGATGTCCTGGTCGCTCAATTGAGCGGCCTGCGGGGTCATCAGCGCATTCTGGCGATCGCCGGCGCGGTAGGCCTGCAGCGCATGGGCGATGTAATCGCCGTACTGGCCGCCGAGCTTGGGATAGGTGGCATCGATCGGCGCATTGCCTTCGGCGCCGTGGCAATCCACGCAGCTTTGCTTGGTCGCTTCGCTCTTGACCTGAGCGCGAGCCTCGCCGATCGCGATGCGGCCATCGGGCAGCCCCGCGGAGGAACTGGAACCATGCTCGCCGCTGGCATGGCCAGGGTCTTCGGCGGCGACTTCGTTGTTCTGGGAGCAGGCGGCCAGGGCGAGGGCTGCGAGCAGGGCGATGGCTAGACGCTGGGCGTGCACGGCATTCGACATGGGCGGCTTATTTCAACGAGGAAAGGTAGGCGGAAAGATCGGCGATGTCCTGGTCGGAGAAGCTCTCCGACTGCGCTTGCATGGTCGGATGCTTGCGGTTGCCTTTCTTGTATTCGGTCAGGGCCTGGGTCAGGTATTCGGCCGACTGGCCGCCGATCCGGGGCACGTGGTAGCTCGGATAGGCGTTCTTGTAGCCGGTGAGTCCGTGGCAGCCCTGGCAGGTGTAGGACAGGGTGCGGCCGTTCTGCGCATTGCCGGCCAGCACTTGCGGTGCGGCGGGTGCGGCGGTCGCGGCCACGGCATTGGCCGGAGCGGCTTCGGTGGCGGCGGGTGCGGTTTCCTGCGGGGCGGGAACCTGTGCGGTGACGGCGGTGGCCAGCACAAGGGCGGTGGCCAAGGCGAGGCAAGCGGCGAGCTGAAGCGGTCGCATCATGTCGTAGTCCGGATCTCTTTCATTGCGTGCGCTGCGTCCAACCGCAGCGCTTGGCTTAGGGAAGTATAGCGTGCGAGTCCCGGCGCCTGGCAATTGGCACGCCAGCCGCATGCCAGCCGCGCGTCGGGCTATGCGTGCGATTTGCTTGCATGCGGAGAACGAGCGGACATCGACCGGGCATGGCGACCAGGTGATTTCGCGCAGGCGCTTGCCGCACATCGCCCTCATTCCCGTTGACCCAGCGGGGAGGGTCCGACGCAAGTCACCATGACCTTCGGCGCATGTTCGGGCAGGGGTTGGGTGATATACCTATGTACAACACCTAACAACCATCTGGTACCCGCATGTCCCGACCCGACTTCTCCGCAGGCCGCTCCCTCATGCGAGTGCCGCCCATGCGAGCGCTGCGCGCCTCCGCCCTGGTCCTTCTCCTGGGGCTTTCCCTGGCCGCCTGCAAGAAAGGCGATGGCGAGGCCCAGGCCAAGACGACCGATGCGGCGAAAGGCCCCGATGCGGTGCCGGTGGAAGTGGTCAAGGCGGCGCTGCGGCCAGTCGCTGCCAGCTATACCGGGACCGCCGCGCTGGAACCACGCGGCGAGTCGCAGGTAGTGGCCAAGACCTCGGGCGTGGCCCTGGCGGTCCTGGTCGAAGAGGGCCAGGTGGTCCAGGCCGGGCAGGCGCTGGTGCGGCTGGACCCGGACCGCGCGCGGCTGGCGGTGGCCCAGGCCTCGGCGCAGATGCACAAGCTGGAAAACAACTACAACCGCGCCAGGCAACTGGTCGGTCAGCAGATGATCAGCGCCAATGACGTCGACCAGATCAAGTTCGACCTGGAGAACGCCCGCGCCCAGTACCACCTGGGCACGCTGGAACTTTCCTACACCACGGTGACCGCGCCGATTTCCGGGGTGATCGCCTCGCGTTCGATCAAGGCCGGCAACTTCGTGCAGATCAACACGCCGATCTTCCACATCGTCGACAACTCCAGCCTGGAAGCCACGCTCAACGTCCCCGAGCGCGAGATCTCCACGCTGAAGGCGGGGCAGCCGGTGCAACTCACCGCCGATGCGCTGCCGGGCCAGAACTTCACCGGTGTCGTCGATCGCATCGCTCCGGTGGTGGACTCGGGCAGCGGCACGTTCCGCGTGGTTTGCAGCTTCTCGGGCGCCGGCAGCGCGTTGCAGCCGGGCATGTTCGGGCGCATGAAGATCGATTACGACAAGCGCGCCGATGCGCTGGTCGTGCCGCGCGCGGCGCTGCTTGAAGACGAAGGCGAACCGGCGGTGTTCGCGGTGCGCGCCGGCAAGGCGGCGCGGGTGGCGGTGAAGACCGGTTACATGGATGGCGAATGGGTGGAAATCCGCCAGGGCCTGAAGCTGGGCGATGGCGTGGTGACCGCGGGCAAGATCGCCTTGCGCGACGGCACCCCGGTGGAGGTGATCGGCGACAAGGCCAGGAAAACCGCCACCGCCAAGGTGGAGGTTGAAGCTGCCGGTAAGAAGAAATGAGCGGTCACGATTCCGAAGGGCAGGGTGCCGATCCACTGGCGCCGCCCGCGGGCCTGACCGGCGGCGGACTGGTGGAGTTCTCCACCCGTCGCCGGGTCACCGTGGCGATGTTCTGGATCACCATGTTCCTGTTCGGTTTCCTCGGGCTGATGGCGCTCAAGGTCAACCTGTTGCCGGACCTCAGCTATCCCACCCTGACCGTGCGCACCGAGTACACCGGCGCCGCGCCGTCGGAGATCGAGACGCTGATCTCCGAGCCGGTCGAGGAAGCGGTCGGCGTGGTCAAGAACCTGCGCAAGCTGAAGTCGGTCTCGCGCACAGGCCAGAGCGACGTGGTCCTTGAATTCGCCTGGGGCACCGACATGGACCAGGCCAGCCTGGAAGTGCGCGACAAGATGGAAGTGCTGCAACTGCCGCTGGAAGCCAAGGCGCCGGTGCTGCTGCGTTTCAATCCTTCCACCCAGCCGATCATGCGCCTGGCGCTGTCGGCCAAGGCCGCCGGCAAGACCGACGCCGATGCGATCCGCCAACTCACCGAGTTGCGGCGCTACGCCGATGAGGACCTGAAGAAGAAACTCGAACCGGTCGATGGCGTGGCCGCGGTCAAGGTCGGCGGCGGCCTGGAGGACGAGATCCAGGTCGATATCGACCAGCAGAAGCTGGCCCAGCTCAACCTGCCCATCGACACCGTGATCCAGCGCCTGCAGCAGGAGAACATCAACATTTCCGGCGGTCGCCTGGAGCAGGGTTCGCAGCGTTACCTGGTGCGCACCGTCAACCAGTTCGCAACGGTCGAGGAAATCCGCAACATGCTGGTCACCACCCAGAGCGGTGGCGGCAATGCGGCGGCGAGCGCGGCCCAGCAGATGGCGGCGATTGCCGCTTCCAGCGGCGATGCGGCGACGATGGCGGCGGCGGCTTCGGTGCAGAGCGCCTCGTCGTCGAGCTCCGGTGCTGTTGCCGGCGGTATGCCGGTGCGCCTGAAGGATATCGCCGACGTGCGCCAGGGTTACAAGGAGCGCGAAGGCATCATCCGCCTGGCCGGACACGAGGCGGTGGAGCTGGCGATCTACAAGGAAGGCGACGCCAACACCGTGTCCACCGCCGATGCGGTCAGGAAGAAGCTCGAGCAGATCAAGCAGCAGATTCCCTCCGACGTTGAACTGACCACGATCGATGACCAGTCGACCTTCATCAAGCATGCGATCTCCGACGTGGAAGTCGATGCGCTGATCGGCGGCATGCTGGCGATCCTGATCATCTTCCTGTTCCTGCGCGACGGCTGGAGCACCTTCGTGGTCGCGCTGTCGCTGCCGACCTCGATCGTCACCACCTTCTTCTTCATGGACCAGCTGGACCTGAGCCTCAACGTGATGTCGCTGGGCGGTTTGGCCCTGGCCACCGGCCTGGTGGTGGACGACTCGATCGTGGTCCTGGAAAGCATCGCCAAGGCGCGCGAGCGCGGGCTTGGCGTGCTGCAGGCGGCGATCACCGGCACCCGCGAGGTGAGCATGGCGGTGGTCGCTTCCACGCTGACCACCATCGCGGTGTTCCTGCCGCTGGTGTTCGTGCAGGGCATCGCCGGGCAGCTGTTCCGCGACCAGGCCCTGACCGTCGCCATCGCCATCGCCGTTTCGCTGGTGGTGTCGATGACCCTGATCCCGATGCTGAGCGCGTTGAAGGGCAGGCCGCCGATGGCCTTCCCGGAAGAAGCGCCGCATCCGCAATGGAAGCCGCAATCGCGCTGGCAGAAGCCATTGGCCGCCACTGGTCATGGTCTCGGCGCGGGCGTGCGCGGTTTCTTCTTCGGTATCGCGTGGTTGTTCGTGCGTGCCTGGCGCGGACTGGTTGCGGTAGTCGGCCCGGTCATGCGCAAGGCCAGCGACCTGGCCATGGCGCCCTACGACCGCGCCGAGCGTGGCTACATGAAACTGCTGCCCACTTCGCTGGGCAAGCCGTGGCTGGTGTTGGGCATGGCCGCGGCGGCATTCGCGCTGACCTTGATGGCGATCCCGATGCTGGGCGCGGACCTGATCCCGCAGCTGGCCCAGGACCGTTTCGAAATGACGGTGAAATTGCCGCCCGGCACGCCGCTCAGCCGGACCGACGATGTGGTCCGCGACCTGCAGCAGGCGCACGCCAAGGACGAAGGCATCCGCGCGCTGTACGGAGTCAGCGGCACCGGCACGCGGCTGGATGCCAGCCCGACCGAGAGTGGCGAGAACATCGGCAAGATCACCGTGGTGATGGCCGATGGCGGCAGCAAGGAACTGGAAGCGAGCGAAACCGAGAAGCTACGCGCATCGATCAAGGATCATCCGGGTGTGCAGGCTGACTTCCGCCGCCCGGAACTCTTCAGTTTCTCCACTCCGCTGGAAATCGAGCTGCGCGGGCAGGACCTGGAAACGATCCAGAAAGCCGGGCAGAAGATGGCCGCGATGCTGCGCGCCAACCCGCACTACGCCGACGTCAAATCGACGGTGGAAGAGGGCTTCCCGGAAATCCAGATCCGTTTCGACCAGGATCGCGCCAGCGCGCTGGGCCTGACCACGCGCCAGATCGCCGATGTGGTGGTGAAGAAGGTGCGCGGCGACGTGGCCACGCGCTACAGCTTCCGCGACCGCAAGATCGACGTGCTGGTGCGCGCGCAGGAATCCGATCGCGCTTCGGTGGAAAGCATCCGCAAGCTGATCGTCAATCCCGCCAGTGAGCGGCCGGTAACCCTGGAGTCGGTGGCCGACGTGATATCCACGGTAGGCCCGAGCGAAATCCATCGCGCCGACCAGGTGCGCGTGGCCATCGTTTCTTCCAACCTGCGCGATATCGACCTGGGCGGCGCGGTCGAGGAAGTGCGGGACATGGTCGCCAACAACAACCTGGGCGCGGGCATCGGCATGCATATCGGCGGGCAGGGCGAGGAACTGGCCGCCTCGGTGCAAGCCTTGCTGTTCGCCTTCGGCCTGGCGATCTTCCTGGTCTATCTGGTGATGGCCTCGCAGTTCGAATCGCTGCTGCATCCGTTCGTGATCCTGTTCACCATCCCGCTGGCCCTGGTCGGCGCGGTGCTGGCCTTGCTGCTGACCCGCTCGCCGGTCTCGGTGGTGGTGTTCATAGGCCTGATCCTGCTGGTCGGCCTGGTGGTGAAGAACGCGATCATCCTGATCGACAAGGTCAACCAGTTGCGCGAGGCCGGCGTGGCCAAACGCGAGGCGCTGGTCGAAGGCGCACGCTCGCGCCTGCGCCCGATCACCATGACCACCTTGTGCACGCTGTTCGGCTTCCTGCCACTGGCCCTGGCCTTCGGCGAGGGCGCGGAAGTGCGTTCGCCGATGGCGATCACGGTGATCGGCGGCTTGCTGGTTTCGACCTTGCTGACCCTGGTGGTGATCCCGGTGGTGTACGACCTGCTGGATCGCCGCTCCGACGAGTACTACGCCGAACGCGGCCGCCTGCACCGCCAGACCATCGAGCAAGGCAGCGACGCTGGCGAACAGCAGGAGCCCAGCCGCGCATGAGCATCGCCGAACTGAGCATCAAGCGTCCGGTCAGCGCGATCATGCTGTTCGTGTCGCTGACCGTGATCGGCCTGATCGCGGCATTCCGGTTGCCGCTGGAAGCTTTCCCGGAAGTCTCGCCGCCTTTCATCTTCGTGCAGATGCCGTATACCGGCTCCACGCCCGATGAAGTGGAGCGCACGGTATTGCGGCCGGTCGAGGAAACGCTGTCGACCATGTCCGGGATCAAGCGCATCGACGCCAACGCCACCGCCGACGGCGCGCAGATCTTCATCCAGTTCTCGGACTGGGAACGCGACGTGGCCATCGCCGCTTCCGAGGCGCGCGAACGCATCGACGCGATCCGCGCCGACCTGCCCGACGATCTGCAGCGCTACCTGGTGCTCAAGTTCTCCACCACCGACCAGCCGGTGCTGCGCGTGCGCCTGTCCAGCGACCTGGACCTGACCGGCGCGTACGACATGATCGACCGCGAATTCAAGCGGCGCATCGAACGCATTCCCGGCGTGGCCCGCGTGGAAATCTCCGGCGCCCCGCCCAACGAGGTGGAAATCGCGATCAACCAGGATCGCCTGACCGCGCACAACCTTGGCCTCAACGACCTGACCACGCGCCTGCAGGCGGTGAATTTCTCGGTGTCGGCCGGCACCATCACCGACGGCGGCATGCGCCTGCGCGTGCAACCGGTGGGCGAACTCCACGATCTGCAGCAGTTGCGCGACCTGATGATCGGCAACGGCGTGCGTCTGTCCGACATCGCCGACGTGCGCCTGAAGAAGGAGCGCATGAACATGGGCCGGCGCCTGGATGGCAAGAAGGCGGTGGGCCTGGACATCTTCAAGGAACGCAACGCCAACCTGGTGGAAGTCTCGCGCAATGCATTGAAGGAAGTGGAGGAAATCCGCAAGCAACCTTCGCTCAACGACCTGCAGATCAAGATTATCGACAACCAGGGCGACAACGTCACCACCTCGCTGCTCGAACTGGCCGAAGCCGGCGCGATCGGGCTGGTGCTGTCGATCGCGGTGCTGTTCTTCTTCCTGCGCCACTGGCCCTCGACCCTGATGGTGACGCTGGCGATCCCGATCTGCTTCGTGATGACCCTGGGCTTCATGTACTTCGCCGGAGTGACCCTCAACATCCTGTCGATGATGGGCTTGTTGCTGGCCATCGGCATGCTGGTGGACAACGCCGTGGTCGTGGTGGAAAGCATCTACCAGGAACGCGAGCGCATGCCCGACCAGCCGCGGCTGGCATCCATCGTCGGCACGCGACACGTGGCCATCGCCCTGTCGGCCGGCACCTTGTGCCATTGCATCGTGTTCGTGCCCAACCTGTTCGGCGAACGCAACTTCCTCAGCATCTACCTGTCGCAGATCGCGATCACTATTTCGGTGTCGCTGCTGGCCTCGTGGCTGGTCGCGGTCAGCCTGATCCCGATGCTGTCGGCGCGGCTGAAGACGCCGCCGGCGGTGGGCAGCCACAAGGGCATCATCCCGCGCATGCAGAACCGCTATGCGGGCCTGTTGCGCTGGACCCTGGATCATCGCGGCTGGAGCGTGCTCGGCATCCTGCTGATCATCATGGTCAGCATCGTGCCGATGGCCCTGACCAAGAAGAACATGTTCGGCGGCGAAGATGGTGGGGAAACCAACATCTTCTACCAGTGGAAGGGGTCGTACAGCCTCGAGCAGATTTCCGATGAGGTGCTAAAGGTCGAGAAGTTCATGGACGCCAACCGCAAGCGCTTCCATGTCGACCAGATCTATTCCTGGTACAGCGAAGAGGGCGACGCGGGCACCCGGATCAAGTTCGACATGAAGGGACTGGGCAATGACGATACCAAGGCCCTGATCGACGAGATCCGCAAGGAACTGCCCAAGTCCGCGCGCGCCACGATTGGGATCGGCGATGGCGGCGGCGGAGGGCCGGGTGGTGGCGGCCAGCCGGGCGAAAACGTGCAGGTGCAACTGGTCGGCGATTCCACCGAAACCCTGGCCGAGATCGCCAAGGACATCGTGCCGATGCTGTCCAAGAGCCCGCAGTTGCGCGACGTGCGGGTGAATGCGGGCGACCAGAACAGCGAATTGTCGGTGCGCGTGGACCGCGAGCGCGCTGCGGCGTTCGGCTTCAGCGCCGACGAAGTGGCGAAGTTCATCGGCGTGGCCTTGCGTGGCGCGCCGTTGCGCGAATTCCGCCGTGGCGAAAGCGAGGTGCCGGTCTGGGTGCGCTTCGCCGGTGCGGAGCAGTACGGCATCGAGGACCTGGATACCTTCATGGTCCGCGCGCCGGACGGGCGCACGGTGCCGTTGCTGAGCATGGTCAACGTGGGCGTGACCCCGGCCGCCACGCAGATATCGCGGACCAATCGCCAGACCACATTGACCTTGCAGGCCAACCTGGCCGACAAGGTCACCGTGCCCGAGGCGCGCAAGGCGATGGAGGGCGTGCTCAAGGCCGCTTCATTCCCGACCGGCTACAGCTATTCCTTCGACGGCGGAGCCTTCCAGGAAGAAGACGAGGCCGGCGCGCAGATGGGCAAGAACCTGATCATTGCGCTGCTGCTGATCTACATCGTGATGGCGGCGGTGTTCGAATCGCTGCTGTTCCCGGCGGCGATCATGAGCGGCGTGCTGTTCTCGGTGTTCGGCGTGTTCTGGCTGTTCTGGCTGACCGGCACCGAATTCAACATCATGGCGTTCATCGGCATCCTGGTGCTGATGGGCGTGGTGGTGAACAACGGCATCGTCATGATCGAGCACATCAACAACCTGCGACGGCGCGGCATGTCGCGCACCGATGCGCTGGTCGGAGGCAGCCGCGAGCGATTGCGCCCGATCCTGATGACCATGGGCACGGCGATCCTGGCGATGATCCCGATCGCCTGGGGCAATACGCAGATGGGCGGCGATGGCCCGCCGTACTACCCGATGGCGCGCGCGATCGCCGGTGGCCTGGCGTTTTCCACCGTGGTCAGCCTGCTGTTCCTGCCGACCATCTACGCGATCCTGGACGACATGCGCAGCGGCACCGCGCGCTTGCTGAAGCGCGCGCGCAGGCGCAAGGACGAGGGGAGCGTGCCGGTGGCGGCAGTGGCGGCATTGAAGGCGGAGTAGGGCGGGTCTTGACCCGCCTTCCGGGATCTCGCGACTGTCAGGCGGCGTGTTGGAACGCGGAGAATGGAATGCTCGCAATTGCGATAACAGCTATCACTGCCATGTACCTGTTCGCCAGCCTTCTTGCATTCGCGCCACGCAAGGCCGGCTACAGCCACGTCAAGCACTCCATCAGCGAACTCGGCGAGGTCGGAGCACCTGGCCAGCGCTTTGTCGCCATCGGCCTCTTCCTGCCCATCGGCCTGGCCCTGCTGCTCGTTGCCTACCTGGTTCGTCCTGCATCGCCTGTAGTGGCATCCCTCGCGCTCTGCATCGCAATCGGCTACATCGGTGCGGCTGCGTTTCCTTGCGACCCCGGCTCCCCTTTGTTCGGTACGGCGCGCCAGGTTCTCCACAATCTTGCTGGTGCGATCGAGTATGTCGGCGGCGGCTTCGCTTTCATGAAGCTCGCGGAGAGCTTCGGACAGCCCTTCAAGGCCGCGGGGTTCGTTGTGCTTGGCACTGCCATTGCACTGTCGATCCTTCCTCCAAATTCAGTCCGTGGCATCGTCCAGCGCATTGCGGAGACCTGCCTGTTCGGTGGTCTTGCATTGGCCGTTTGGCGAGTCGGTGCCGCGGTCTGAAAGTTCATTCGCGCCGACGCCGCTTCGCGGCTTGCTTCAGGCGTCAGAACCCATCCTGCGACCCATGGGCTTTCGCCCACGAGGAGGAATGACCTCCCGGCTTCATGGGCTACGGCTTCAGCAGCAACGGCACGAATTCCCGCAGCGCGGCGGTAAGCAACGTGCGATCAAGTTGCGGTTCGCGCGTCTCGCGCAGTTTCAGGCCTTCGAACAGGCACTGCAGCAGCAGCGCGCGCGCCGGCGCGAGGTCGGCCGGCAACTCATGGCCACCGGCTTGCTTGTCTCGCATCAGCCAGTCGATCAGACCGGTGCGCAGGG
This sequence comes from Pseudoxanthomonas sp., assembly GCA_041919795.1. Taxonomy (GTDB): domain Bacteria; phylum Pseudomonadota; class Gammaproteobacteria; order Xanthomonadales; family Xanthomonadaceae; genus Pseudoxanthomonas_A. Next base: position 44,656 of record JAYRTC010000016.1, read on the forward strand.
TGGTGTCGTAGTGGTCCAGCGCCGCGGCGATCTGCGGGTCGCGGGTGGCCTCGGCCGACATCTCCATCAACAGCGCGGAATTCATGCCGCGGCCGTCGCTGATGCAGGCGCGGCCGTAGTTGTCGATCATTTCGGCGGGCAGGTCGATCGGGTGGTTGAGCTGGATATCGTTGCGCAGCAGTTCCAGCTGGCGCTCGACGATCGCCAGGATGATCGCGTTCTTGTTCTCGAAGTAGCGATAGATCAGGCTGGCGGTCATCCCCGCCTTGTCGGCGATGCTGGCGATGCCGGCGGCGTGGAAGCCGTGTTCGATGAAGCATTGCTGCGCGGCGGACAGGATCCGCTCGCGCTGTGCCTCGGCGCGGGCCTCGGCTTTGGTTGAGACCGGTTTGCCGTTCATGCGCTGTGCTCGCGCCAGCCGCCACCCAGCACCTTGTACAGGGTGACCCGGTTGGCCTGTTCGGCCAGGCGGATCGCGATCAGGGCCTGTTGCGCGGCATACAGCGTGCGCTGCGCGTCGAGCAGGACCAGGTAGCTGTCGCGGCCGGCCTCGTAGCGTGCGCGTGAGAGTTCCTCGGCACGGGTGGCGGCATCGACGAGGGCTTGTCGCGCCTCGCGTTGCTCGGCGAGGGTGGTGGTCAGCGCGAGCGCGTCGGCCACTTCGCGGAAACCGGACTGGATCGATTTCTCGTACTGCGCCAGGGCGATATCGCGGTCGGCCTTGGCCATGCCCAGGTTCGCGCGCAGGCGCCCGCCCTGGAAGATCGGCAGGTTGACTTGCGGGATGAAGCTCCAGACCCGGGTGCCGGACTCGAACAGGCCCGACAGCTCGCCGCTGGCCGAGCCGGCACTGCCGGTCAGCGAGATCGACGGGAAGAACGCCGCGCGCGCTGCGCCGATATTGGCGTTGGCGGCGAGCAACTGGTGCTCGGCGGCGAGCACGTCCGGGCGACGCAGCAGCACTTCGGAGGGAAGTTGCGCCGGCAGCGCGCCCAGGCCGGTCACCTGGTCATCGATGCCGCTCGGCAGCAGTGCGGCCTCCACCGGCGCGCCGACCAGCAGGTTCAGCGCGTTGGTGTCCTGTGCGACCTGGCCTGCGTAGCGCGCCGCGTCGGCACGCGCGGCTTCGACCTGGGTGCGCGCCTGCTGCAGGTCCAATGCAGAAACCGCGCCAAGCGCGTGGCGCTGGTCAGTCAGCGCATACGACTGCTCATGGGTCTGCAACGTGGACCGGGCGACGCGCAGCAGTTCCTGGTCCGTAGCCAGGGTCAGGTAGATGCTGGCGACTTCGGCGATCAGGCTCAGCTGCGCGCTGCGGCGCGTCTCTTCCTGGGCGAAGTAGCGTTGCAAAGCGGAATGGCTGAGGTTGCGCACGCGACCGAACAAGTCGAGTTCGAACTCGGCGACGCCGACGCCGGCGCTGTAGCTCTCGCTCACCGGGACGTCGCCGCCGCTGCGCGTCAGCGTCGCGTTGGCGCCGAGCGAAGGCAGGCGGTCGGCGCGCTGGATGCGGTACTGCGCGCGCGCCTTCTCGACGTTGAGCACGGCCACGCGCAGGTCGCGGTTGTTGTCCAGGGCGCGCGCGACCAGTTCCTCGAGGTTCGGGTCGACGAAGAAGTCGCGCCAGCCGATGTCGGCCACGGCGGTACCGGTATCCGTCGCGATGGCCGCGGTGGTTGCCGGTGCCGCGATGGTCGCCGGCAGCGGCCAGTCGGCCGCGATCGCCGGTTCGGCGTCGGGCACGCGCGGCTCCAGGGTGGCGCAGCCGGCGACGAACAGAGTCGTCGCCATCGCCATCGCCAGCGCGGTCAGTGCGGCCTTAGTCATGGGAGGTTCCTTCTTCTGGCGCCGCGCCCGCAGCGGGCAGTGCCGCGACGGCCGTATCGGCCGGTTTCTTCTTGCGCTGGACGAACATCCGTTCGACCACGACGAAGAACAGCGGAATGAAGAACACGCCCAGCAGGGTGCCGACCACCATGCCACCGACCACGCCCGTACCGATGCCGCGCTGCGCGCCGGAACCGGCGCCAGTGGCGATCGCCAGCGGCAGCACGCCCAGGCCGAACGCCAGCGAGGTCATGATGATCGGCCGCAGGCGGTCGCGGACAGCGTGCATCGTCGCTTCGATCAGGTCCATGCCGCTTTCCAGGTTGGCCTTGGCGAACTCGACGATCAGGATCGCGTTCTTGCTCGTGAGCCCCACTGTGGTCAGCATCGCCACCTGGAAGTACACGTCGCGCTCCATGCCGCGGAACGTATTGGCCAGCACCGCGCCGAGGATGCCCAGCGGGACCACCAGCAACACTGCCGTCGGCACCGTCCAGCTCTCGTACAGCGCGGCCAGGCACAGGAACACGATCAGCAGCGACAACGTGTACAGCAGCGGGGTCTGCGATCCGGACTCGCGCTCCTGGTAGGACACCGCGGTCCACTGGATGCCGAAGCCAGGCGGCAGTTGCTTGGCCAGGCGCTCGATCTCGTCCATGGCCTCGCCCGAGGACACGCCCGGCGCGGCTTCACCCTGGATCTCCACCGACGGCACGCCGTCGTAGCGCTCCAGTCGTGGCGAGCCGTAGTCCCAGTGCGAGGTCCCGAAGGTGGAGAAAGGCACCATTTCGCCGGCGGTGTTCTTCACCGACCACAGGTTGAAGTCCTCCGGGGTCATGCGGAACGGCGCATCGGCCTGGATGTAGACGCGCTTGACCCGGCCGCGGTCGATGAAGTCATCGAAATATTGGCCGCCCCAGGCCGCCGCCAGCGTCGCGTTGATCGCGTCCTGCGACAAACCCAAGGCGCCGGCCTTGGCCACGTCCACGTCGATGCGCAGTTGCGGCGTGTCGTCCTGGCCGTTGGGGCGCACGTTGGCCAGCAGCGTGCTCTTCCCGGCCAGGCCGAGCAGCTGGTTGCGCGCGGCGATCAGCGCGTCGTGGCCCTGGCCACCGTTGTCCTGGAGATAGAACGAGTAGCCGCTGGCGATGCCCAGCTCGGGCATCGCCGGAGGTGCGAACACGAAGATGGAGGCATCCTTGACCTGGCTGAGCGCGCCCATGGCCCGGCCGGCAACGGCCTCGGCGCTGAGCTTGGGGTCGCCGCGCTCGCTCCAGTTCTTCAGCTTGATGAAGGCGATGCCCATGTTCTGGCCCATGCCCGCGAAGCTGAAGCCTTGCACCGCGAACACCGATTCGACCGCGTCCTTCTCGTTTTCCAGGAAGTGCTTTTCCAGTGCCTCGATCGATTCGATGGTGCGATGCTGGGTGGCGCCGACCGGGGTCTGGATCATCGCCATCAGCACGCCCTGGTCTTCGTTGGGCAGGAAGGAACTGGGCAGGCGCATGAACAGCAGGCCCATCACCAGCGCCAGCGCCGCGAATATGGCCATGAACCGCTTAGGCCGGCCGAGGACCCCGCGCACGCCACGCTGGTAGTTGCCGCTGGTCTTCTCGAAGCTGCGGTTGAACCAGCCGAAGAAGCGGGCGAGGAGTCCGCTACCGCTGTCGTGGTGCTCGCCTTTCTTCAATGGCTTGAGCATGGTCGCGCACAGCGCCGGCGTCAGCACGATGGCGACCAGCACAGACAGCGCCATCGCCGAAACGATCGTCACGGTGAACTGGCGGTAGATCACGCCGGTGGAGCCGGACATGAAGGCCATCGGCACGAACACCGCCGACAGCACCACGCCGATGCCGACCAGCGCGCCGGTGATCTGGTCCATCGACTTGCGCGTGGCCTCCAGCGGCGACAGGCCCTCCTCGCTCATGATGCGCTCGACGTTCTCGACCACCACGATGGCGTCGTCGACCAGCAGGCCGATCGCCAGCACCATGGCGAACATGGTCAGCATGTTCACCGAGAAGCCCAGTGCGGCGAGCACGCCGAAGGTACCCAGCAGCACTACCGGCACCGCGATGGTCGGGATCAGGGTGGCGCGGAAGTTCTGCAGGAACAGGTACATGACCAGGAACACCAGCGCGATCGCCTCGAGCAGGGTCTTGACCACGCCCTTGATCGACACCTGCACGAAGGGCGTGGTGTCGAACGGCGTCACCGCCTCCAGGCCCGGCGGGAAGAAGGGCTCAAGTTCGGACAGGGCCTGCTTCACGCCCGCGGCGGTGTCGAGCGCGTTGGCGCCGGTGGCCAGCGAGATCGCCACGCCGGTGGCCTGCTGGCCGTTGTAGCGGGAATCGAACTCGTAGCTCTCGGTGCCCATCTCGACGCGCGCTATGTCCCCGAGCCGCAGCGTCGAGCCGTCGGTGTTGGCGCGCACGATGATGTTGCGGAATTGTTCGGGGGTCTGCAGCCGGTCCTGGGCGTTGATCGTGGCGTTGAGCTGCTGGCCTTCGACCGCCGGCGCGCCGCCGAGGGAACCGACGGCGACCTGCGCGTTCTGGGCGCGGATCGCGGCGGTGACTTCGGGGATCGACAGCTGGTAGGTGTGCAGCTTGTTCGGATCCAGCCAGATGCGCATGGCGTACTTGCCGCCGAACACCTGGATGGTGCCGACGCCCGGCACGCGGCTGAGCGGGTCGACGATGTTGGCGCCGACATAATCGGAGATGTCGTCCTTGGTCATGCTGCCGTCCTCGGACACGAAGCCGATTACCTGCAGGAAGCTGGACGTGGATTTGCTGACGTTCACGCCCTGGCGCTGGACCTCCTGCGGCAGCAGCGGCATCGCCAGCTGCAGCTTGTTCTGCACCTGGACCTGGGCGATGTCGCCATCGGTGCCGGTCTGGAAAGTCAGGGTGATGGTCGCCATGCCGTTGCCGGACGATTGCGAGGAGAAGTACATCAGGCCATCGAGGCCCTTCATGTTCTGCTCGATGATCTGGGTCACCGAGTCCTCGACCACCTTGGCCGAGGCGCCGGGGTAGGTGGCGTTGATCGTGACTGAGGGCGGGGCCACGGTCGGGTACATCGACACCGGCAGGGTGAAGATCGCCAGCGCGCCGGCCAGCATGATGATGATTGCGATGACCCACGCGAAGATGGGCCGGTCGATGAAGAAGCGTGCCATGGACGGTTACTCCTTCGATGCCGGGTCGGCGGCATCGGCGGCGGTCGCAGCCGGTTTCGCAGCCGCGGCGGCGGCCTGCGCCTTCTCGGTCGCTTGCACCGCGGCGCCCGGCTGGATCTTCTGCAGGCCTTCGACGATGACCTTGTCGCCGGCCTTCAGCCCGGATTCGACCAGCCACTTGTTGCCGATCGTCTGGCTGACGCGGACCGGGCGCAGCTCGGCCTTGCCGTCCTTGCCCACCACCATCGCCGTGGTGTTGCCCTTGGGGTCGCGGGCGATGCCCTGCTGCGGGACCAGCACCGCGTTCTGGCGCACGCCGCTGCCCAGTACCGCGCGCACGTACATGCCGGGCAGCAGGACATGGTCGGGATTCTCCACTTCCACCCGCAGCGCGAAGCTGCCAGTGGACGGGTCGACCGTGACTTCGGAAAAGGCCAGCTTGCCCTGGTGCGAGTACGCGGTGCCGTCCTCGAGCAGGATCGTCACCGGCATTTCGTCGGCTTTGCCAAGCGTGCCGGTGGCCAGGCCCTTGCGCAGCTCCAGCAGTTCGCTGCTGGACTGGGTCAGGTCGACATTGATCGGGTCGAGCTGCTGCACCGTCGCCAGCGGCACCGCCTGGTTGGCGGTGACCAGCGCGCCCTGGGTGACGCTGGACTTGCCGATGCGGCCGCTGATCGGCGAAGCGATGCGTGCGTAGCCCAGGGTCACGTTGGCGGCATCCAGCGCTGCGCGGGCGGCGCCGACCTCGGCCTCGGCCTGTTTCTGCGCGGCCTGCGTGTTGTCGTTGTCCTGGCGGCTGATGGCGTCGACCTTGACCAGTTCGGCGGAGCGCCGCGCGCTCAGTCGCGCCGCGGTGAGCGTGGCCTCGGCGCGCGCCAGTTGCGCGCGCGCGCTGGCGGCGGAGGCGCGATAGGTCGCGTCGTCCAGCTGGTACAAGGGCTGGCCCGCCTTGACCAGGCCACCCTCGGTGAACAGGCGCCTGCCGACGATGCCGCTTACCTGTGGCCGGACCTCGGCAATCAGGAATGCGCTGGTACGGCCCGGCAGTTCACGGGTCAATGTGACCGTCTCGGACTTCAGTGTGACCACGGTGACCGGGGTCGCAGCCTGCGGCGGCGGGGCCTCGGTCCCACTGCAGGCGGCCAGCGCGATAGACAGTGCCAAGGGGAGGAAAACCAGTCGGAATGTAGGCTTGCGCATGGCGAGGGGCTCGATCGGGAATGAAAGGCGACCGGCGCCGGGCCGGTCGGACCGATATAGAATGAACGATCATTCTCTTTTTGTCAAAAGAAGAGACATCCCCGGGGCTCGACACAGCGTTCCAGAAACGGACTTCTTTCTGCTTCGCGGCAGCATCCCGCGCCCATATGGACGCCGTGCAGGTTGATCGTGGCCCGGGGCAGGTTAAGCCAGCGCAACGATGTTCGCGGTATTTGGTCCGGTGGACCGGAGCCCGTGCGCGTGTTCCGCGCACGATTGCTCGTCATTCCGGCGGCGCACGCCGGGACCCCGGGAAAGGGGCTGAAAGCACATGGAACGCTTCCGCTTCGCGGTAGCGCGGGTCAGGGGCGTCGCCTATCGGTGCAATGGGTCCGGCATTCGTCGGGATGACGGCCTTACGATGGGCCGGGGTACGCAGGGCGGGCTTTTAACCCGCCTCCCGTGATATCGCGACTGCCGAACAGTGGCCTGTAATCCGCCCCGCGATCAACCCGCCAGCTTCCCGAAAATGCGTGCACCAGCGATCCACACGCCGATGCCGGTGCCCAGGTTGGTCAGGATGAAGTTGAGTACTACCCGCGAGACGCGGTTGCGGTACCAGCCACGCAGGGTCTGCGCATCGTCGCGCAGCGCCAGGAAATCGCGGTAGGCCGGTTTGCGCACGCGCACCTCAACCAGTGCGCTGAACATGCCCGAGGGAAGCCCCGGGCGGAATGGCTTGAGTGGCGCGGCGATGGCGCCGGCCAGGATGCTCAAGGGATGTCCGCCAGCCAGCGCGCAACCCACGGCGGCCAGGCCCGCGGTGAACAGGATCCATTGCTTGAGCAGGTCGGCGCCGACGGCGAAGCCGCCTTGCCAGAAACCCCAAACGATGCCACCGAGGACCAGGGTGATGAGGACGATGGTGAACCAGGGCAGCTTCTTTTTCTGCCGGACGTGGTTCAACTCCGCGCACAACGCGGCGGGGTCGCGCTGTTCTTCGGCCAGGTAACGCGCCAGTCCCTGCAGGTGGCCGGCGCCAACCACCGCCAGCACGTCGTAGGGCTTGTCGTTGCCGGGCACGGCTTCGATCTGGCGCAAGCGCGCGGCCATGTACTGGTCGCGCTCGTCGATCAAGGCCGCGAACAGGGCAGGGCTCTGCTTGGCGAATTCGCCGAAGCTCGACTCCAGCATGTCGCCCTGTTTCAGGTTCTCGATTTCCTCTTCGCCGACTTCATCGTCGACGAACAGGCTGGTCGCCAATCCCGTACCCAGCTTGATCCGGCCCATGAAGCCGAGCTTGGCGGAAATGCGCTTGAAGGTCAGGCCGACATCGCGATCGATCAGGTGCAGGCCCAGGTTGCGGTCTTTCGCCGCATTGGCGGCTGCCTTCAGTTCCGCGCCCGGCTCGATGCCGAGTTGTTCGGCGAGGCGGCGCTGGTACGCGGCCAGGCCCAGGTTCGCGGCGAACAACGCGACCTTGCCCTCGCGGATCACCTTGACCAGGTCAAGCTTGGCCAGCGCATCCGGATCGCTCAGCGCCTGCAGTCGCTGCGCATCCAGTTCGACCGCGACCGCGTCGTAGTTGCCATCGCTGATCGCCGCGACCACCGCATCGACACTGGCCTTGGAGACATGCGCGGTGCCGAGCAGGGTGTAGCGCACGCCATCGCGTTCGACGATCTGGTGGGGTTGGCCTGCGAGTGGATCGGCCGGGAGGGGTTGGGTAGGGGTATCGATCATCGGGTTCAAGCCAGAGGTTGTTCGTAGGAGCGACGTAAGTCGCGACAGAAATCTGATGGTGGGTACAAGTCGCGACTTACGTCGCTCCTACAAGAATCCGCGCGGTGGTTTCAACGAATCTCACCCGCAGGTGCCTCGCCGTCACCCGTGCCAAGCGCGCGTTGCATCTGCACGGTGTCCAGCCAGCGGCCGTGCTTCCAGGCGATGCCGCGGAAAACGCCGATCAACTGGAAGCCGAATTTCTCGTGCAGCCGGATCGACGCGGTGTTAGCGGGTTCGCCGATCACCGCGACCATCTGCCGGTAGCCGCGCGCTTCGCATTCGGCGATCAGGCGCTCGAGCAGCGCTGCACCGACCCCGTTTCCTTGTTGTCCCGCCGCCACGTACACCGAGTTTTCCACGGTGAAACGGTAGCCGGCGCGTGCGCGGTAACTGCTGGCGTAGGCGTATCCCAGCAGCTGTCCCTCGAGTTCGGCGACCAGGTAGGGGTAGCCCGCTTCGACGATGCCCCGCATGCGGCGCTGCATCTCGGCTTCGTCCGGCACGTCGTATTCGTAGGTATTGACGTGGTCCCGGACTTCCGACGCGTAGATGGCGGAGATGACCGGCAGGTCCGCCGGGGTGACGTCACGGATGATCAGGTCCAAGCGCAGCGTCTCAATCGATGTACCGCTTCAGCAGGTCGCCATAGGCATCGATGCGGCGGTCGCGCAGGAACGGCCAGATGCGGCGCACGTGCTCGCTGCGGGCAAGATCGATCTCGGCGCCGAGGATTTCCGCCTCGCCACCAGCTTCGGCGATGAATTCGCCTTGCGGCCCGAGCACATGGCTGTTGCCCCAGAACTGGATGCCCGATGCGCCAAGCGGGGATGGCTCGTGGCCGACGCGGTTGCACGACAGCACCGGCAAACCGTTGGCGACCGCGTGGCCGCGATGGCTGAGGATCCAGGCGTCGCGCTGGCGGTTCTTTTCGTCCTGCGCATCGTCCGGATCCCAGCCGATCGCGGTCGGGTAGAGCAGCAGCTCCGCCCCGGCCAGCGCCATCAGCCGCGCCGCTTCCGGGTACCACTGGTCCCAGCACACCAGCACGCCGAGGCGGCCCACCGAGGTATCGATCGGCTTGAAGCCAAGATCGCCCGGGGTGAAATAGAACTTCTCGTAGAACCCGGGATCGTCCGGGATATGCATCTTGCGGTACTTGCCCAGCGTGCTGCCGTCCTTCTCGAACACGACCGCGGTGTTGTGGTACAGGCCGGCGGCGCGGCGCTCGAACAGCGAACTGACCAGGACCACGCCATACTGCTTCGCAAGTTTCCCGAGGCGTTCGGTGCTGGGGCCCGGGATCGGCTCGGCCAGGTCGAACTCGTCCACCGACTCGTGCTGGCAGAAATACGCGCCGTTGTGCAGCTCCTGCAACAGGACCAGCCGTGCGCCACGCTTGGCGGCTTCGGCCACGCGTGCTTCGATGACGCTCAGGTTGGCCTGGGCATCGCCGTGGTTTTTTTCCTGGATCAGGGCAACAGGCAGGGTGTTCTTGGTCTTCATGTGCGCATTGTATTCGTTGGCCAGCTCAGGCTGCGGCGCATTTCTTAACCGTATCCCAGGTGCGGGTGGTGATCCCGGGGCCGAAGGTCTTTTCCAGCAAGGCCATGAATGCCGGGTTGCCGGGCGTGGGCGCGTACGCGGTGAAGATTTCCAGCCCCTGCATGGCCAGGATGCTCGCACCACCCCTTTCCAGCGGCAACGCAAGCCGGGCCGGGGGCGCCTCGCGCAGGAAGGTCACGACCTTCTTAGTATTCGCTGGCAAGTCGAATGGGGCGAAAGGGTCGGCTTCAAGCAGCGCCTGCAAATGGGCGGCGGGGCGCACCAGGGTCCAGAAGCCGCGCTGCAGCGACTGTTCCATCGCCGCTTCCGCCTTGCGGGCCAGGGCCAGCTCGGACCGCTTCGGCGAGTCGAAGACGACGTTGCCGCTGGACAGCAGGGTCCTGACGTTGCCGAAGCCGGCGTCCTCGAAGCAACGCTTGAGTTCCGGCATCTTCGCGTTCATCGGGCTGACCCCGCGCAACAAGGCGACGTAGCGCGGCATGGATGCGGCCTACGCCAGGATGCCTTCCGGCAATTGCATGGTGATGCAATGCAGGCTGCCGTTCTGCCAGATCAGCGAACGGCAGGGCACCTGCACGATTTCCCGGCCGGGGTAGGCGGCAGCCAGCACTTCGGCGGCTTTCGCATCGGCCTCGTCGCCATACGACGGGATCAGTACCGCGCCATTGATGATCAGGTAGTTCGCATACGATGCGGCCAGGCGACGGCCTTCGTCGATGATCGGCTTGGCCCACGGCAGCGGGAACAGGCGATAAGGCTGGCCGTCGCGGGTCCGCAACGCGGCGATTTCCGCAGCCATGGCCCGGAGCTCGGCGTAGTGGGAATCGGTCGGATCGTCGCAGGCCTGGAATACGATGCCGTTGCCCGGCGCAAAGCGGGCGAGGGTGTCGATATGCGCGTCGGTGTCGTCGCCTTCCAGATAGCCGTGATCCAGCCACAGCACGCGGTCCTGGGCCAGCCAGCCAGCCAGCTTTTCGGTCAGGTCTTCGCGGTTGGCGTCGGGGTGGCGCTCGTGCAGGCAGTTCCAGGTGGTCAGCAGACTGCCCGCGCCATCGGTCTCGATAGCGCCACCTTCCAATGCAAAATCAATGCTTTGCACGAAATAGTCGTGAAACAGGTTCATGCCTGACAGCTCGCCGACCAGACGGTCGTCGCGGCTGGCTTCGTACTTGCCGCCCCAGCCGGTGAAGCGGAAATCGAGCAGCTTGAAGCGGTCGTCGTTGCGCAGGCTGACCGGGCCGGAATCGCGCAACCAGGTGTCGTCGTATTCGACATTCGAGATGAAGCGCACCTGCCCCATGTCGACCCGGGCCGAACGCAGGCGCGCTTCGGCATAGATCTGCAGGTCGTCGTCGGCGACGCAGATGACCACGGGCTCGAAGCGGGTGATCGCAGCAACCAGTGCGACGTAGGTTTCCTCAACCCCGGCCAGCCGCTCCGACCAGTCGGTGTCGGCATGCGGCCATGCGATCAGCACCGCGGACTGGGGTTCCCATTCCGCGGGGAAACGAAAAGCATCGGTCATATGAAGTCTTATCGGATGGGTGGCTTGGGCCCGATTTCGTCCGGGCTGGCCTGGTTGGCGACCACGTCGATGACGCGGCTCTTCTCGAAATACACGGTGAAATCGGCATACACCCAGCGGTTGATCACCGGCCACTGGCTTTTCTGGCCGCCACGCGGTTCGAGCTTCTGCTGGGGGGCGCCAAATTTCGCCTCCACCTGGGCGGCGCTCTGGCCGCGCACGGGCAAGGCCACGGCGGGTTTTTCCTGCACGCGTTCGATCAGCAGGGTATCGGCGCTGGCGGTGCCGGCGCAGCAAAGCAGGGCGAACAATGGAACGGCGTAAAGGCGACGCTTCATGATGGTGGCTCCCCAGTGGACGCGCCTTTATAGCAAATGCGCCGCAACAAAAAACCGCCGCGCCGCCACAGTCTCGGACAACGGGGTGAGCCGGTGCGTCGCCGCGCGCCCGGGCAGGAAGTAGCGGAAAACAGAAAACCGCCTTCCGGCGGTTTTCTGGAGAGTCGATGCGGGGCCGGCTCGAAACCGTCGCCACTTCGCTCAGCGCTGACGCGCCTTGGGCATGCTTTCTGGTTTCAGCGCTGGCGCGCTTTGAGCGTGCTTTTTCGTTTCAGCGCTGGCGCGCTTTGAAACGCGGGTTCGACTTGCAGATCACGAAGACCTTGCCACGGCGGCGGACCACCTTGCAGTCGCGATGACGGGTCTTTGCCGACTTCAGGGAGGAAAGGACTTTCATGACATACCTCGGAAAATTTGGGTGGAGCTGTTTGGGAGTGGGACCGGCACGAGCCAGTGGCACGGCCGGAACGAAAATCAAGCCGCGCATTCTAGCGGATTTTTCCGTTGGGGTTCAAGCCTTTGCGCGCGCCAAGGCGGGGCCGCAAGCCGCGGGCCGGGTCCTTGGCCGGGCATACTATCGAAAACTGCGGGGTAACCATGTCCGAAAACATTCCAGTCCTGACCATCGACGGCCCCTCCGGCGCGGGCAAGGGGACGGTCAGCCGCATCGTCGCCAACCGCCTGGGCTGGCATTACCTGGACTCGGGGGCGCTGTACCGCGCGGTCGGGGTCGCGGCCAGCTGGGCCAACCTGGATATCTCCGATCCGGCTGCCCTGGTGCGCTGCACCTTCGATACCGAGGTCGCTTTCAGGGAAAACGACCTTGGCGACCTGCGGGTCTGGGTCAATGGCTCCGACGCCACCGATGAATTGCGCCTGGAAACCACCGGCGCCGTGGCCTCGGCCATTGCCGCTTTCCCCGAGGTTCGCTCGGCGCTGAAGGAGCGGCAGCGGGCATTCCGGCAGGCTCCGGGACTGGTGGCCGACGGACGGGATATGGGCACGGTCATCTTCCCGGAGGCGCCATTCAAGGTTTTCCTGACCGCCAGCGCCGAGGAGCGGGCCGAAAGACGCTATAACCAGTTGAAAGACAAAGGGGTTTCCGTCACAATCGGCGGTCTGCTACGGGAGATTCTCGCCCGCGACGCCCGTGATGCCCAGCGCACGGTGGCGCCGTTGAGGCCGGCCGAAGACGCCGTCCTCCTCGATTCCACCGGCCTGGATATCGATCAGGTCGTGGAGCGTGTGCTGGCCTTGGTGAAAGCCTGAGCCAACCGGGTCCGACGCAGCAGGAAGTTTGCAGGAAGCTTTAGTAAGCACAGCCCCATCGGCAATCCTTCCGATGGTCTTTCAACCACAACACTCACGGTCACAGGCATCCCGCCCAGGCCGATAACGGGTGGACCGAAGCGCGCGTCACGACGGGCGTCCGGTCTGCGTCATCAACCGAGATTTATTCAATGATCGAATCATTTGCAGAACTGTTTGAACAGAGCCAGATCCACCTCACCAAGCTGAAGCCCGGCGCCATCGTCATGGGCACCGTCGTCGAAGTCCGCAACGACGTGGTGGTGATCAATGCCGGCCTGAAGTCCGAAGGCATCGTGCCGATCGAACAGTTCCGTAACGACGACGGCACGCTCACCGTGGCTGTCGGCGATGAAGTGAAGGTCGCCCTCGACTCGCTCGAGAACGGCTTTGGCGAAACCGTGCTGTCGCGCGAGAAAGCCAAGCGCGCCATGGTCTGGGACGAGCTGGAAGAAGCGCTGGAAGCCAACGCCACCATCACCGGCCGCATCAGCGGCAAGGTCAAGGGCGGCTTCACCGTCGACATCAAGGACGTCCGCGCGTTCCTGCCGGGCTCGCTGGTCGACGTGCGCCCCGTGCGCGACCCGGGTTACCTGGAAGGCAAGGAACTCGAGTTCAAGCTCATCAAGCTGGATCGCAAGCGCAACAATGTCGTGGTCTCCCGCCGTGCGGTGGTCGAGAGCGAGCATTCGGAAGAGCGCGAGCAGCTGATGGACAAGCTGCAGGAAGGCGTGGTGCTGAAGGGTGTGGTCAAGAACCTCACCGACTACGGCGCGTTCGTCGACCTCGGCGGCATCGATGGTCTGCTGCACATCACCGACATGGCCTGGAAGCGCGTGCGCCATCCGTCCGAAGTCGTGGAAGTCGGCCAGGAGCTGGACGTCCGCGTGCTGAAGTACGACCGCGAGCGCAACCGCGTCTCGCTGGGCCTGAAGCAGCTGGGCGAGGATCCGTGGGACAACATCGCCCGCCGTTACCCGGCCAACAGCCGCGTGTTCGGCAAGGTCTCCAACGTCACCGATTACGGCGCGTTCGTCGAGATCGAGCCGGGCGTCGAAGGCCTGGTCCACGTTTCGGAAATGGACTGGACCAACAAGAACGTCAACCCGTCCAAGGTCGTGCAGGTCGGCGACGACGTCGAAGTGATGGTGCTGGACGTGGACGAGGAGCGTCGCCGCATCTCGCTGGGCATGAAGCAGGTCGCCGCCAATCCGTGGGAAACCTTCGCGGCCATCCACAAGAAGAACGACAAGGTGTCGGGCCAGATCAAGTCGATCACCGACTTCGGCATCTTCATTGGCCTGGACGGCGGTATCGACGGCCTGATCCACCTGTCCGACATCAGCTGGAACTCCACTGGTGAAGACGTGGCCCGCAACTACAAGAAGGGCGACACCCTGGAAGCCGTCGTGCTTGCCGTGGACCCGGAACGCGAGCGCATCAGCCTGGGCGTCAAGCAGCTGGAGCAGGACCCGTTCGGCCAGTTCATGGCCGCCAACCCGAAGGGCTCCAAGCTGGAAGGCACGGTGCGTGAAGTGGACGCCAAGGGCGCCATCATCGACATCGCCGAAGGCGTCGAAGGCTATGTCGCTGCACGCGACATCAGCAACGAACGCATCGACGACGCCAGCCAGCACCTGAAGGTGGGCGAGAAGATCGAAGCCCGCTTCGTCGGCATGGACCGCAAGGGCCGCGTGCTGCAGCTCTCGATCAAGGCCAAGGACGACGCGGAAATGCGCGAAACGCTGGAGGACTACCAGGCGCAATCCTCGACCGGCGCCACCACCCAGCTGGGCGCGCTGCTGCGCGCGCAGCTGGAAGGCAACAAGTCCGAGTAAGCAAGCCTCCGATCCACGCCGGCCCGGTCCGCACCGGGCCGGTAGTGGTGTCTTTCGCCTATCTTCGTGACGATGACCAAATCCGAACTCATCGAAATCCTTAGCCGTCGCCAGCCGCACCTGAAGGCCGACGACGTCGACCTGGCAGTGAAGTCGCTGCTGGAGATGATGGGCGGTGCCCTGGCCCAGGGCGAGCGCATCGAGATTCGCGGATTCGGCAGTTTTTCCCTGCATTACCGGCCGCCCCGTTTGGGTCGCAATCCCAAGACAGGCGATTCCGTTGCCCTGCCGGCCAAGCACGTGCCGCACTTCAAGCCGGGCAAGGAGTTGCGCGAACGCGTCAGCGGCGTGACCCCGATCGAGGAAAACGGCGAATAATCGCTGTCCGCCCAGCAGTCCCACGCTGTATTGCCATGTGGTACTCGGCGGTCTCGGCTAAGCTATCCGCTCCCAAGCAAGGAGCTGTCAGATGAATGTCTTCCGCCTGCTCGTCGCCCTGGTGTTTCTGGTGTTGGGCTTGATCATTGGCTTCCTCAACGACAGTCCTGGCATCGTTCTTGACCTGATCTTCTTCAAATGGTCCACCACGCCTGGCAATGCCATCATCCTGTCGCTACTGGCCGGGGTGATCATCGGAGGCTTGATCGTACTGGCGACGATGGTGTGGCCCTTGTATTCCAAGTTGCGAAAAGCCAACAAGCAGGCGGCGGCACCGACTCCGGCTGTAGGCCCTTGAGCGACCAACCGGTCCGATAACGCATGCAATTCCTCAACGAGTGGTTCTGGTTCTTCCTGTTCCTGCCGCTGGCCGCGCTCAGCGGTTGGGTGATCGGGCGCAGGGGAGGGCAGCGACACGGGGATACCCAGGTCAGCCGGCTTTCCAGTACCTATTTCCGCGGCCTCAACTACCTGTTGAACGAACAGCCGGACAAGGCGATCGAGCTGTTCCTGCACATCGCCGAACTGGACAAGGAAACCTTCGAGACCCAGGTCGCGCTGGGCCACCTGTTCCGCCGGCGCGGCGAGGTGGATCGCGCGATCCGCCTGCACCAGGGCCTGGTCCAGCGCAACGATCTCAGCGACCAGCAGAAAGTGCAGGCCTTGCTCGCGTTGGGCGAGGATTACCTGCGTTCCGGTTTGCTCGACCGCGCCGAAACGGTATTCAGCGACCTTACCCGCATCGACCAGCGCGCACCGCAGGCGCTCAAGCACCTGATCGGCATCTACCAGACCGAGCGCGACTGGGAAAAAGCCATCGACAACGCTACCCGCTACGAAGAGGTAAGCGGCGAACCGATGGGCAAGCTGATCGCGCAATTCGAGTGCGAACTGGCGGAACGCCACCGGACCGCGAACGATGCCGCCGCCGCGCGCGCCGCGATCGCGCGCGCCTACCAGGTAGATGCGAGTTGCGTTCGCGCGGGCATCCTGGAAGGACGGATCGAGTCCGATGCCGGCAATCACGAAGCGGCCATCCGTGCGTTCGAGCGCGCCGCGCGCCATGATCCTGACTACCTGCCCGAAGTCCTGCCCAGCCTGATGGCGAATTACGAACAAGGTGGCGATCTGTCGGGCGCCCGCGCTTTCCTCTCGGAAATGTGCGAGCACTATCGCGGCATTGCGCCGGTGCTCGCCCTGACTCGACTGGTCGAAAGCCAGGACGGCGTGGCGGCGGCGCGAGCCTACCTTGCGCGACAGCTGAAGGATCGTCCTTCGGTGCGCGGCGAGGCGGCGCTTATCGATCTGACCTTGGCCGAAGGCGCGGATTCCACCGCAACCCTCAACGACCTGAAGCACATCACCGATCAGTTGCTGGTACGCAACCCCAGCTATCGCTGCACGCGATGCGGGTTCGGCGCACGCACCCACCATTGGCAATGCCCCAGTTGCAAGGAGTGGGGCACGGTCAAGCCGTTGCTGAATTTCGCGGTGGTTTGATGCCTGAGTTCCTGGCTTGGATACTGCTGCACTTCGCGGTAGCGGTAGTGGGCACATGGTTGGCGATCCGTTACGCCAGATGGCGCAATTTGCTGGATCAGCCTGGCGAACGTCGCAGCCATGTCATGGCCACTCCGCGTGGCGGCGGTATCGCGATAGTGATGGCGGTGTTGCTGGGGATGGCCTGGTTGGCGGTCCGGCAGCCTCAACACGCCTGGCTCCTGGTGTCCTGTGGGCTTGGCTTGATCCTGGTCGCGGGCATCGGCTGGGTCGATGACCACGCCGCATTGCCCGCCTGGCCCCGTTTGCTGGCCCAGGCGCTGGCGGCATCGCTGGTGGCCTGGGCGGTCCACCGGACCACCGCGATCATGCTGGACGCGATGCTTGCGTTCGCCTTGGTCATGGTCATGGTCAATGTGTGGAATTTCATGGATGGAATCGATGGCCTGGCCGCCAGCCAGGCCGCCATTGCCGCCGCCGGCTTGGCGCTGGTATCGGGGGGCGGACCATGGGCATGGCTGGGAGCTGGCCTGGTTGCCGCGATCGCCGGTTTCCTGCCGTTCAACTTTCCCAGGGCCAGGATCTTCCTCGGTGACGTGGGTAGTGGCGCTTTGGGCTATCTGTTGGCGCTGCTGCTACTGGCCGGTTTCACGAGTCATCGCAGTCAATGGCCTAGCCTGCTGCTACCGGTTTCCGTGTTCCTCATAGACGCGGGCTTCACATTGGCCATGCGCATGCTGCGCAGGGAGCGTTGGTGGGAGCCACACGTGCAGCACGCCTATCAATCCTGGTCGAGACGACTGGGAAGCCATGCGCCGGTTACAATGGCCTATGCGGTATCCAGCCTGTTCGCGGTAGTCCTGATGTTGCTTGCCTTGCGCTGGCCGCAGCCGCTCTTCAGCTGGTTTTGCTGGGTGTGGTATGGAGTAGTGGTCCTGTTTTGGGCGCGATTGCGCAGGGATGTTCGATTGAGTAAGGAAGCAAGCCGATGACGTCATGGCGTGAGCGAATGACTGCCCTGCTGCCACGGTTGACCGTGGTGACCCATGATCTGGTGATGGTGTGGATCTGCTGGCAGGTCTTGCACCATCTGCGCTATGCCATGCTTCCGGATCCGCCGACGTTCCCGCTCTGGTCGATCGAGATCGCCATCGTGCTGGTGGCGCAGGGTCTGGTGTTCTGGCGGGTGGGCCTGTACCGCGGTCTCTGGCGTTTCGCCAGCGTGCCGGACTTGTGGAACATATTGAAGGCGGCTCTGCTCGGGCTGTTGGCCTTGGCCTTGGGCTTGGCCCTGTATAACCGGTTGGGAACGGTACCGCGCGCGGTGCTGGTGTTGTATCCCTTCGTGCTTGTCGGTTTGCTGGGCATGCCCCGGCTGCTGTTTCGCGCATGGAAGGACAACCAGAATTCCGAGGCCAAGGACGGGGCCGCACTCAGGGTATTGATCCTGGGGGCCGGGCGCGCAGCCGAAGCGCTGGTGCGGGATCTGCGCCGCAGCGGCGCCTATCAGCCGGTCGGCCTGCTGGACGATGCGGTCAAATTGCACGGCACCAAGCTGCATGATGTACCCGTACTCGGCGGGCTGGAGGACGCGGTGACCGTAGCCAGGGAAACGGCGGCGAAACTGATCGTCATCGCCATGCCTTCGCTGGACGCGGCGACCATGCAGAAAGTGGTCGCCATTTGTGAAAGCACCGGCTTGCCGTTCCGCACCGTCCCGCGCCTGGTCGACGTGCTGGAGGGGCGTTCGTTGCCTGGCGAGCTGAAGGAAGTGGCCATCGACGATCTGCTCGGCCGCAAGCCGGTCACCCCCGACTGGAAGCTGATCCGTGGCTGGCTGGGTGGCCGCACCGTGCTGGTCACGGGGGCGGGCGGTTCCATCGGTTCGGAACTCTGCCGGCAATGCGCCAGGCACGGGGCGCGCAAGATCGCGCTGCTGGAAGTCGACGAGCTGGCGCTGACCACCGCGCACGCCGAATTGAAGCGCGCATTTCCGGACCTGGAAATAGTCTCGGTGCTGGGCAACTGCGGCGACCCCGCGGTGATCTCCTATGCGTTGAAGATCGCCGAACCCGATGCCGTATTCCATGCGGCGGCCTACAAGCAGGTGCCCTTGCTCGAACGCCAGTTGCGCGAAGCGGTTCGCAACAACGTGTTGGCGACCGAAGTGGTCGCCAGGTCCTGCCGCGAGGCGGGAGTGGATACATTCGTTTTCATCTCCACCGACAAGGCAGTGGATCCGGTCAATGTCCTTGGCGCCACCAAACGCTTCGCGGAGATGGTCTGCCAGACGCTGGACGATCGCCAATCGACCCGTTTCGTCACCGTGCGTTTCGGCAACGTGCTGGATTCGGCTGGAAGCGTGGTGCCTCTGTTCCGCGAACAGATCCGCCAGGGTGGACCGGTAACCGTCACTGACCACGACGTGACGCGCTACTTCATGACCATACCTGAGGCTTGCCAGCTGATCGTGCAGGCGGCCGCCAGCGCAGCGCATGCTTCCATCTATACATTGGACATGGGCGAGCCCGTCCCGATCCGCGTCCTGGCCGAGCAGATGATCCGTCTTGCCGGCAAGCAGTTGGGCAAGGACATCGCGATTGTCTACACCGGGCTGCGACCGGGCGAGAAACTGCATGAAACCCTGTTCCATGCGGACGAACTCTATCGACCCACGTCGCATTCCAAGATCCTCGAGGCGCGCGCACGCGATGCCTCGGCGGAGATCATCGCCCGGGCGCTGGTCTTGCTGCAGGCGGGGGTCAATGCCTACGACAATGAGGAGTTGTCGCGGGTTCTTCGTGCCGCCATTCCCGAATTCTCGCCATCCGAAAAGATCGAGGAGACCATTGCTACAGTCGTGCAGTTCCCTGCACGCGAGGCCAGAAGGACACGATGAACCCACGCATACGCAAAGCGGTATTCCCGGTCGCGGGATTGGGGACGAGGTTCCTGCCGGCTACCAAGACGGTGCCCAAGGAAATGCTGCCGATCATCGACAAGCCGCTGATCCAGTACGCGGTGGACGAAGCGGTGGAAGCGGGCTGCGACACCCTGATCTTCGTGACCAACCGGTACAAGCACGCGGTCGCCGATTACTTCGACAAGGCCTACGAGCTGGAACAGAAGCTCGAACACGCGGGGAAGATCGAACAGCTCGAATTGGTCCGCAACGTGTTGCCAAGCCATGTACGCGCGGTGTTCGTGACCCAGGCCGAGGCCCTTGGTCTCGGCCATGCGGTGCTGTGCGCCAAGCCGATCATCGGCGACGAGCCCTTCGCGGTCCTGCTGCCGGACGACCTGATCTGGAACCGGGGCCCGGGAGCCTTGGCGCAGATGGCCGATGCGGCGCAAGCTTCGGGGGCCAGCCAGATCGCGGTCCAGGACGTGCCTCGCGAGCAGACCGGCAGTTACGGGATCGTCGCCACCGAAACTTTCTCCGGGCGCGAGGGCAGGATCTCGGCCATCGTCGAAAAGCCGAGCCCGGAGGTCGCGCCAAGCAACCTGGCCGTGGTCGGGCGTTACGTCCTGAGCCCGCGGATTTTCGATTTGCTGGAAAGCACCACGCCAGGCGCCGGCGGCGAGATCCAGCTGACCGATGCGATCGCCGCGTTGCTGGTCGAGCATCCGGTGAACGCCTACCGCTTCCGTGGCACTCGTTTCGACTGCGGCACGCATATCGGACTGGTCGAGGCGACCATCCGTTATGCGCTGGACCACGAGAAGCTCAGCGATGCCGCGCAGCAACTCATGCAGCACGCGCTGAAGGAACTGGGTGTCACCGAGCTCGAATAAGTCGCGCCTGGTTGTTTAAACACCCGCGTCGGAAATCGAAAAGGGCAGCCATGGGCCGCCCTTTTTTCCATCCATGTTGTGGTGCGTTGCTCAGAGCGATTCGAACACGCCCGCCGCGCCCATGCCGGTGCCGATGCACATGGTCACCATGCCGTACTTCTGCTGGCGGCGGCGCATGCCATGGACCAGGGTGGCGGTGCGGATGGCGCCGGTCGCGCCCAGCGGGTGGCCCAGGGCGATGGCGCCGCCCAGCGGATTGACCTTGGCCGGGTCCAGGCCCACGGTGCGGATCACCGCCAGCGCCTGCGCGGCGAAGGCTTCGTTCAACTCGATCCAGTCCAACTGGTCCTGGTTGAGACCAGCCTGCTTCAGCGCTTTCGGGATCGCAGCGACAGGACCGATACCCATGACTTCGGGACGGACGCCCGCCACCGAGAACGAGACAAAACGCGCCAGCGGGGTCAGGCCGTAATCCTTGATCGCCTGCTCTGAAGCCAGCAGCACGCCAGCGGCGCCGTCGCTCATCTGCGACGACGTGCCCGCGGTCACGGTGCCGCCGAACTGCGGATTGCGGAACACGGTGCGCAGCTTGGCCAGGCCTTCCAGCGTGGTATCGGGGCGCGGGCCTTCGTCGTTTTCCACCAGCAGCTTGCGCAACTGGATGGTGTTGCCGGCCAGATCGGGGACGTGCGACATCACTTCGTAAGGCGAAATCTCGTCGCGGAATTCACCGGCGGCGATCGCGGCGAGGGCCTTCTGGTGCGAAGCCAGGGCGAACGCATCCTGGTCTTCGCGCGAGACCTTCCATTCCTCGGCGACCTTCTCCGCGGTGATGCCCATGCCGTAGGCGATGTTGACGTGGTCGTTGTTGAACACGCTGGGCGCCATGGCGATCTTGTTGCCCATCATCGGCACCATGGTCATCGACTCGGTGCCGCCGGCCAGCATCAGGTCGGCGTTGCCCAGGCGGATCTGGTCGGCGGCCAGGGCCACGGCTTGCAGGCCCGAGGAGCAGAAGCGGTTGATGGTCTGCGCGGCGATGGTGTTGGGCAGGCCGGCCAGCAGCAGGCCGATGCGCGCCACGTTCATGCCTTGCTCGCCTTCGGGCATGGCGCAGCCGATGATGGCGTCATCGATGCGGTTGACGTCGATGCCCGGCGCCTGCGCGACGACGGCCTTCAACACATGCGCCAGCATGTCGTCGGGACGGGTGTTGCGGAATACGCCCTTGGGCGCCTTGCCGACCGGGGTGCGGGTGGCGGCGACGATGTAGGCTTCCTGGATTTGTTTGCTCATGTCTGTTCTCGATTCGTAGAGCCGAGCTTGCTCGGCTGCTTGTTGCGGGCAAGCGGAGCAAGCTCCGCTCTACAGGAAGGTCAGTTACGCAGAGGCTTGCCGGTCTTCAGCATGTGGCCGATGCGGGCCTGGGTCTTTTCCTGCTGGGCCAGTTCGACGAAATGCTTGCGCTCCAGCTTGAGCAGCCACTCTTCGTCGACCAGCGAGCCGCGATCCACTTCGCCGCCGCAGATGACGGTGGCGATGCGCACGGCGATTTCGTAGTCGTATTCGCTGATGAAGCGGCCTTCCAGCATGTTGACCAGCATCATCTTGAAGGTGGCGATGCCGACGTCGCCGGCGACCTGGACGCGACGGGCGGGCAGGGGCGGGCGATAGCCGCTTTCGGCCAGCGCCAAAGCTTCCTGTTTGGCTACGTGGAGCAACTCGTAGGCATTGAAGACGATCTTGTCGGTCTTGCGCATCAGGCCGAGTTCCTGCGCTTCCATCGCCGACGTGGAAACCTTGGCCATCGCCACGGTCTCGAAAGTCTTCTTCAACTCGGCGAATACATCGCCGCCATGACCCGCGGCCTGCGAGGCGCGCACCGCGATCTCCTTCAGCCCGCCGCCGGCAGGCAACAGGCCGACGCCGGCTTCGACCAGGCCGATATAGCTTTCCAGTCCCGCGACGGTCTTCGCGCTATGCATCTGGAATTCGCAGCCACCACCCAGCGCCAGTCCGCGCACGGCGGCCACCACCGGCACCAGCGAGTATTTGATGCGCTGGCTGGTAGCCTGGAAGTTGGCGACCATGGCCTCGAAGCCTTTCGCGTCGCCCGCCTGCAGCAGGCCCATGGCTCCGGAAAGATCGGCGCCGGCGGAGAACGGCTCGCTGTTCTGCCACAGCACCAGGCCCTTGAAGTCCTGCTCGGCGCGGCCCACGGCCTCCTGCAGGCCGTTGAGCACGTGATCGTTGACCGTGTGCATCTTGGTCTTGAAGCCAACCACGGCGATGCCGTCGCCATCGGTCCACATGCGCAGGCCGTCGTTCTCGAACACGGTTTCGCCCGCCGGGAATTTTTCGCCCAGCAGCGGATCCGGAAAACGCTGGCGCTTGTAGACGGGCAGGGAGGAGCGCGGCAGTTTCGCGTTCTTGGTCGGGCTGTAGCTGCCCTCGGCCGCATGCACGCCTTCGCGGCCGTCGAACACCCAGTTCGGCAGTGGCGCATTGCTCATGGTCTTGCCGGCGACGATGTCGTCGGCGATCCACTGCGCCACCTGTTTCCAGCCCGCGGCTTGCCAGGTCTCGAACGGACCGAGCGACCAGCCGTAGCCCCAGCGGATGGCCAGGTCCACGTCGCGCGCGGTTTCGGCGATGCTGGCCAGATGGTAGGCGCTGTAGTGGAACAGGTCGCGGAAGGTGGCCCACAGGAACTGCGCCTGCGGGTGCGGACACTCACGCAGCTTGGCGAACTTCTCCGCCGGGTTCCTGAGCTTCAGGATTTCGACGACTTCCGGTGCGGCCACGCCGATGGACGGGCGGTAGTCCTGCGCCTTCAGGTCCAGCACCACGATGTCCTTGCCGATCTTGCGGAAGATGCCCGCGCCGGTCTTCTGGCCCAGCGCGCCCTTGGCGATAAGCGCTTCCAGCCACTTCGGCGCGGCAAAATACTTGTGCCACGGGTCGTCGGGCAAAGTGTCGCCCATGGTCTTGATGACGTGGGCCATGGTGTCCAGGCCGACCACGTCCGAGGTGCGATAGGTCGCCGATTTGGGCCGACCGATCAGCGGGCCGCTGATGGCATCCACCTCGTCGAAACCCAGGCCGAATTCCGCGGTGTGGTGGATGCTGGCCAGGATCGAGAACACGCCGATGCGGTTGCCGATGAAGTTGGGCGTGTCCTTGGCATAGACCACGCCCTTGCCCAGGGTGGTGACCAGGAAGCCTTCCAGGCCTTCCAGCACCGCCGCATCGGTGACCTTGGCCGGGATCAGTTCGGCCAGATGCATGTAGCGGGGCGGGTTGAAGAAATGCACGCCGCAGAAACGGTGGCGCAATTGCTCGGGCAGCACGTCCGACAACGCGTTGATGCCCAGTCCCGAGGTATTGCTGGCCAGCACGGCATGGTTGGCTACGAACGGAGCAATCTTCCTGTACAGGTCCTGCTTCCAGTCCATGCGCTCGGCGATGGCCTCGATGATCAGGTCGCAGCCGCGCAGTTGTTCCAGGCCACTGCTGTCATCGGGCGTGCCGTAATTGGCCGGGGTGATGGCCTCGGCCAGCGACTTGCTGGCCAGTGGAGCGGGGCTGAGCTTGCCCAGGTTGGCGATGGCCTTGAGGACCACGCCGTCCGGGTTTCCTTCCTTCGCCGGCAGGTCGAAAAGCACGGTGTCCACGCCGGCATTGGTCAGGTGGGCCGCAATCTGCGCACCCATCACGCCGGCACCCAGCACGGCGGCCTTGCGTACAAGCAGTTTATTAGACATATTCAGCAAGCCTTTGTTTATAAAAGAAATTAATCAGTGGCCAGCACGAATGCCGGCTTCAGCGAAACGAATCAATTCACGTGCTGCGCGCTCGCGATGCGCAGCTTCGGTGACTTCGGCGGGGCGCTTGATCAGGCCGAAATCAGCCATGGCGTAGGTCAGTGCGCCGGCCAGGAAATCGAGCCGCCAGTACAGTTCTTCCTTGCTCAGGCCGGGCACGCAGGTGGCGATGGCCTTGCCGAATTCGCGCAATACATGGCCGTAATGGTCGGACAGGAACTTGCGTAGACCGTCGTTCTTCTCGGCATAAGCACGCGCCACCACGCGGACGAAGGCGCCGCCGCCGTGACGGTCCTGGGACATCGCCAGGGCGGGTTCGACGAAGGCGGCAAGCACCGGCTGCAATTCACCCGGATGTTTTTCCAGCGCGGTTTTCAGCTGGCTCAGGCGCAGGTGGGTCATGTCGTCCATGCGCCGGCGGAAGACTTCGTTGACCAGGTTTTCCTTGGAGCCGAAGTGGTAGTTGACCGCGGCGATGTTGACGTCGGCACGGCTGGTGACCTGGCGCAACGAAGTGCCGGCGAAGCCATGCTGGGCAAACAGTTCTTCGGCGGCGCCGAGGATCCTGTCCTTGGTGGAGAAGTGGGCTGTGCTGGCCATGAGGCCCTCGGTAATCAAACGCTTGTTTGATACTGGTCCTCGGGCCGGAAAAAGTCATGCTGCGACGCAGCATTCCTGGCGGGAGGCCACTGCAAAACTGCCGGCGATACGTTAGAATTGCGCTACGTTTGTTGGCCTAAGCCCGCGTTTCGGCGCGGGTTTTTTCATGTTAACCTCGGGCCCGTAGTGGCCCACCCAACGGAGAATATCCATGGCGCTGGAGCGCACCCTGTCAATCGTAAAGCCCGATGCCGTCGCCAAGAACGTCGTCGGTCAGATCTATTCGCGTTTCGAAAACGCTGGCCTGAAAATCGTGGCCTCCAAGTACAAGCAGCTTTCGCGTCGTGAAGCCGAAGGCTTCTACGCCGTGCATCGCGAACGTCCCTTCTTCAACGCGCTGGTGGATTTCATGATCTCCGGCCCGGTGGTGATCCAGGCGCTGGAAGGCGAGAACGCCGTGGCCCTGCATCGCGAATTGCTGGGCGCCACCAATCCCAAGGATGCGGCGCCGGGCACGATCCGCGCCGACTTCGCCGATTCGATCGACGCCAACGCCGCGCACGGTTCGGATTCGGTCGAGAACGCAGCAGTGGAAATCGCGTACTTCTTCGCCGCGACCGAAGTGGTTTCGCGCTGAGCGATTGGTGATGAGCAGCCACGAACTGCCGCCGATCGAGTTGAAGCTGGCCGTGGACGCACCGTCCGCGGCCAACGGCGTGCCTGTGTCTGCGAAGCAGAACCTGCTGGACCTGGATCGCGCGGGCCTGGAGCATTTTTTCGTCGAGAAACTTGGCGAACAGAAGTTCCGCGCGCATCAGGTGATGAAGTGGATCCATCACCGTTATGTCACCGACTTCAACGAGATGACCGATCTCGGCAAGAACCTGCGCGCCAAGCTGCAGGAACATGCCGAAGTCGTCGTGCCGCAGATCGTGTTCGACAAGCCCTCTGCCGACGGTACCCACAAGTGGCTGCTGGGCATGGGCGTGGATGGCAAGAATGCCGTCGAAACCGTCTATATCCCGGACAAGAGCCGCGGCACGCTGTGTGTGTCTTCGCAGGTCGGGTGCGGGCTGAACTGCACGTTCTGCTCGACCGCCACGCAGGGTTTCAATCGCAACCTGACCACCGCCGAGATCATCGGCCAGGTGTGGGTGACCGCACGCCACCTGGGTAACGTGCCCGCGCAGAATCGCCGTCTCACCAACGTGGTGATGATGGGCATGGGCGAGCCGCTGCTGAATTTCGACAATGTCGTGCGTGCGATGAACATCATGCGCGACGACCTGGGCTACGGCCTGGCCAGCAAGCGCGTCACCCTGTCGACCTCCGGCCTGGTGCCGATGATCGACCGGCTGGCCACCGAGACCGACGTGTCGCTGGCGGTCTCGCTGCACGCGCCGAACGATGCGTTGCGCGAGCAGCTCGTCCCGCTCAACAGGAAGTATCCGATCGCCGAGCTGATGGCATCGTGCGTGCGCTACCTGCGCGCCAACAAGAAGCGCGACTCGGTGACCTTCGAATACACGCTGATGAAGGGCGTCAACGACCAGCCCGAGCATGCGCGCCAACTGGCCCAACTGATGCGCAAGTTCGGCAATGCCGCGCAACTCAAGGATGCCGGCAAGGTCAACCTCATCCCGTTCAATCCCTTCCCGGGCACGCGCTACGAGCGTTCGCCCGACGACGAGATCCGTGCTTTCCAGAAGCTGCTGCTCGACGCGCAGGTGCTGACCATGGTCCGCCGCACGCGCGGCGACGACATCGACGCCGCCTGCGGCCAGTTGAAGGGGCAGGTTGTCGACCGGACCCGGCGCCAGGCCGAGTTCCGCTTGCAGCTGCAAGCGCAAGGGATCGATGATGCGGCTGCGTGATGCCATGCTCCTGGCGGCGGTGCTCGCATCGGCGACGACGGGTTGCTCCAGGCTTTCCTTTATCAAGCCCAACTCGAAGATGATCCCGGCTCCCGAGGCGGATTCCGAGTATCACGTCAGCGACAGCGCCGCCACCAGGCAGCGACTCGCCAGCCAGGACCGCTTGCGCCTGGCCACGCAGAGGTTGAGCAGCGGCGATCTGGCTACGGCCGAGCGCGAAGCCAAGATGCTGCTCAAGGACAATCCCGATTCGGCCGATGCCTATACCTTGCTGGCGGTCGTCCGTAGCCGGCAAGGCAACCCCGCGCAGGCCGGCGACTATTACAAGCGTGCCGCCGAACTGGCGCCTTCGCAGGGCGGCGTGCTCAACAATTACGGGGCTTGGCTGTGCGCCAATGAGTTCCCGGCCGAAGCGCTGGTCTGGTTCGACCGGGCGCTGGCCGCGCCCGGATACGCCACCCCGGGCGCGGCGCTGGCCAATGCGGGGGGCTGCGCGCTGAAGGCCGGGCAATACGAGCGCGCCGGGCGCGACCTGCGCCAGGCGCTTTCGCTGGACCCCGATAATCCCTATGCGCTGGCTTCCATGGCAAAGAACGAATACCGCCAGGGTCGTTATTTCGAAGCGAGGGCGTTCACAGAACGGAGATTGGCCGCTGCGCCCGCCGATCCCGACATGTTACAACTGGCGTCTGATATAGAGAGCAAGCTGGGCGACAAGGCCGCCGCCAGCCGTTATGTTCAGCGGTTGAGGGCAGAGTTTCCTTCGGTCACCGCGAATTCTGGGGAAATGACAAGGCCATGAACGAACAGATCCAGCACGCCACGGGCGAATTCGCCCAAGGCTGCGGCAGCATGCTGAAACAGGCGCGCGCGAATGCCGGCATGAGCCTGCAGGATGCGGCCGGCCAGCTGAAAATGCCCGAGCGGGTACTCAAGTCGCTGGAAGATGAAAACTGGCGGCAACTCGGGGCTGCGGTCTTTGTCCGCGGACAGCTGCGCAGCTATGCCAAATTGTTGAAGGTCGATATCGAGCCTTATCTGCAACAGGACCAGCTGCAGCCTGTCCGCCCGGCCGAACTGATCAGCTACAGCCACACCCCGCGCTACCAGCGGGTGATGGAAAGCGTCGCGCGTCGCGCGGTCTATGTGGTTATCACCGCGGCGATCGCGGTGCCGGTGTGGGTCGCCACGCAATCGCATGTCGGCGAAGGCGATTCCCGGACCACGGCCTCCCTCGATGTGGTCCCGGGAGATACGGCAGTAGCCAGCGACAGCCAGGCTCCACGGCAATCGGCGACTGCACGCACGCAGCCTGCTCCCTACGTCGCTTCCCTTACGCCTCTTCCGCGCAGCAGCGGCAATGGCCTGGTCCTGCGCATGACCGGTGACAGTTGGGTGCAGATCACCGGGTCCGATGGCAAGACACTGGAGAAAGGCCTGCTCAAGTCGGGCGAAGAACGCAGCTTCCGCAATGGCCAGGTAAGCCGTGTGGTACTGGGTAATGCATCGGCGGTCGAGGTTCAGCAATCGGGTAGTACGGTGGACATGACGCCTTACAAGCGAGCCAATGTGGCGCGCTTTGCGGTATCCTCTGACGGTTCCCTCGCCCCGGTTGCTGACTGACTGGATTCGGGGGGATTTCATCCAAATTCTTCACCAGAATCCTCCAACCCGAATCAATGACCCCGCCTAGACGGGGCGAGAGTACGCATGGCGATCGACGATCTGCTCGACGAGCACGAACAAAGCGAGCGCGTCCGCAATTGGCTGAAGAACAATGGCGCTGGAATGATCGGCGGCATAGCCTTGGGACTCGCGGTTATTTTTGGCTGGCAGTGGTGGCAGAAGCACCAGGTCCAGCAGGCGGAACAGGCCAACCTGGATTACCAGTCGACTGTGGACAGCCTGGTCAAGGCCGATCTCAAGAAGGCGCAGGCCGAGGTCGCCAAACTGCAAGGCGGCGACGCGAATATCTATGCCGACCTGGCCGCACTCAGGCTGGCCAAGGCGCAAGTCGATGCCGGCCAGGCCGAGGCCGCCATCGCAACCTTGCGCGCACTGAAGCCCGAGCCCTCGTTGAAGTCCCTGGTCGATCTGCGCCTGGCCCGGTTGCTGATTGATGCCGGCAAGGGCGATGAAGCGCTCAAGGTCCTGGGCGATGCCAGCGACAGTTCCAGCCTCGAGGTGCGTGGCGACGCATTGATCGCCTCCGGCAAGCGCGCCGAGGCCAGCGATGCCTACCTCAAGGCGCTGACTGGGATGGACGTGGCCGCGCCGCAACGCCGCCTGGTCGAGCTCAAACTCACCGATGCCGGCGGCACGCCGCCGAAACCCGAGCAGTCTACCCGATGAGGCCGGTTTCCATGTTCAAGCGCATTCTTGCGATTGCCGCGCTGGCGGTGGTCCTCTCCGGTTGCAGCACGGTCAAAGGCTGGTTCGGCAGCAAGAAAGACGATGGCAAGCCGACCGAGCCCGCAGAGCTGGTCAAGTTCACGCCGACCGCCACCGTTTCCAGGTTGTGGAGCGCGAATGCCGGCAAGGGCGAAGACCGCCTGGGCGTGCGCCAGGGCCCGGCCGTGGCCGATGGCCGCGTCTATGCGGCCGCGATCGAAGGCGGAGTGCGTGCCTTCGACCTGCAGACCGGCAAGTCCGTGTGGCAATACAAATCGGATGCGCGACTGTCGGGTGGCCCGGGTGCGGGCGACGGACTGGTCGTGGTCGGTACGCTGGATGGCGACGTGATTGCACTGGATGCTTCCACGGGTACTGAAAAGTGGCAAGCCAAGGTTCCCAACGAAGTGATCGCCGCGCCGGCCATCGGCCAGGGCCTGGTCCTGGTGCGTTCCAATGACGGCCGGGTATCGGCGTTCGATGCCGCCTCCGGCGAACGCCGCTGGTTCTCCAACCACGACCTGCCCAGCCTGACCGTGCGCGGCAACGCACCGGTCACCCTGGGACCTGGTGTGGTCTTTGTCGGCAACGACGATGGCACGATTTCGGCGATGGGCCTGAGCGATGGCCGTCCGTTGTGGAACCAGGTGATCGGCATTCCCGAAGGCCGTACCGAACTGGAACGCATGGCCGACGTCGACGGACCGGTCGTGCTTGAAGACACCACCGTCTACGCCACCAGTTTCAAGAAGCAGACCGTCGCCATCGATGGTCCCAGCGGACGTCCGCTGTGGGCGCACGACAACGGTGGCGTGGGTGGCTTGGGGCTGGCGTCGGGCAGCGTGGTGGTTGCGGATCCGGCCGGCACCGTCTGGGCACTGGACAAGAGTACGGGCGCTTCGCTCTGGTCCAATCCCGCATTCGCACGCCGCTCGCTGACAGCGCCGACCATACAGGGCGACTACGCGGTGGTTGGCGATTTCGACGGCTACCTGCACTGGCTGCGCCTGGACAACGGCGAAGAAGCCGCGCGCGAACGCGTTGGCGGCAAGGCCCTGCGCGCGAAACCGGTCGTGGCCGACGGAATCCTGCTGGTGCAGAACGTTGAAGGCGAATTGAGCGCTTTCCGCCTGCAGTGAGGGGCGGGAATGGGGAATAGGGAATAGGGAATCGCAAGGCGGGACAGTGCCAGCGTTTTCGTGGTTACTGACCTGCCAGCTCCCACCTGCTTTTCGATGACTTTCCCTGGTAATCAGGGGGAATCCGCACGCCCACGCGCGTGATGTACCCTTTCCCCATTCTCTATTCTCCATTCCCGGCTTCAATATGCTTCCCCTAGTTGCACTGGTCGGCCGCCCCAACGTGGGCAAATCGACGTTATTCAATGCGCTGACATGCAGCCGTGACGCGCTGGTCCACGACCAGCCGGGCGTCACTCGTGACCGCAATTACGGCATCTGCCGCCTGGACGAGGAAAACCCGTTCATGGTGGTCGATACCGGCGGTATCGCCGGGGAAGAGGAAGGCCTGGCTGGCGCCACCGCGCGCCAGGCACGCGCCGCCGCCGAGGAAGCCGACCTGGTGCTGTTCATCGTCGATGGCCGCGAAGGCGCCTCGACCCTGGATGACGACATCCTGACCTGGCTGCGCAAGACCGCGCGCCCCACGTTGCTGGTGATCAACAAGATCGACGGGCTGGAGGAATCCACCGCGATTTCGGAATTCTCGCGCTACGGCTTCAACGACGTGATCACGATTTCGGCCGCGCACCGGTCGGGCATCGACGAGTTGCTGGAAGCAGTGCACGAACGCCTGCCCGAGGAAGGTTCCGCCGAAGTGCTGGACAACGACCCGGCGCGGGTGCGCATCGCCTTCGTCGGTCGGCCGAACGTGGGCAAATCGACCCTGTTCAACCGCCTGCTGGGTGAAGAGCGGATGATCGCCTCCGAAGTGCCCGGCACCACCCGCGATTCGATCGCGGTGGACATGGAACGCGATGGCCGCCAGTACCGCCTGGTCGATACCGCCGGCCTGCGGCGCAAGTCCAAGGTCGAGGAAGCGGTCGAGATCTTCAGCATCATCAAGACGCTGCAATCCATCGAACAATGCCAGGTCGCGGTGCTGATGCTGGATGCCACCGAAGGCGTGACCGACCAGGACGCGACCGTGCTGGGCGCGATCCTCGACGCCGGCCGTGCGCTGGTGATCGCGGTGAACAAATGGGACGGTTTGGAAACCTACCAGCGCGACCAGACCGAGTCGCTGCTGTCGCGCAAGCTCAACTTCGTGGAATGGGCCGAAAGCGTGCGCATTTCCGCCAAACATGGCTCGGGCCTGCGCGAGCTGTTCCGCGCCATCCACCGCGCGCACGCTTCGGCGACCAAGGAGCACGGCACCAGCGAAGTCACCAAGGCGATCGAAGTCGCCTACGAGACCAATCCGCCGCCCGCGATCCGCGGCAGCGCGCCGAAATTGCGCTTCGCCCATCCGGCTGGCCTGAATCCGCCGACCTTCGTGGTCCACGGCACGCGCCTGAAGAACCTGCCCGAGTCGTACAAGCGCTACCTGGAGAACTTCTTCCGCAAGCGTTTCAAGATGGTGGGCACGCCGGTGCGTTTCGTCTTCAAGGATTCGGTGAACCCTTACGAAGGCAAGAAGAACGTGCTGACCGACAAGCAGGTGGCGAAGAAGCGCCGCCTGATCCGGCACGTCAAGCGCGGCAAATAACGCCGACGATCAAGGCGAGACGATGGGCAGTTTCCCGACCCGCATCGGTTACCCGCAAGCCTCGGCGATCCTCCGCGAAGCAGCCGTCCAGCATCGGCTGGGCACGGAGCGCATGGCGATCAAGCGCGTCGATGGACGCCTGCTTGCGCAGGACCTGATCGCGCTGATCGACCTGCCGGCCTTCGACAATAGCCGCATGGATGGCTTCGCATTGCGCCATGCGGACCTGGCTGCCGATGGCGACAGCGAACTGCGCATCACCGGCGCCCAGTTCGCCGGGCCGGCGCTCGACATGGTCGTGCGACAAGGCGAATGCATGCGCATCACCACGGGGGCGCCGATTCCTTCCGGCGCCGATACCGTGGTCATCAAGGAAAACGTGCGCGAGCGCGCTGGATTGCTGACGGTGCCGGGCGGCGTGCAGGCGGGCGCCGACATCCGCCGCGCAGGCGAGGATGTGCGGACTGGCGAGGTCGTACTGCGGGCCGGATCGCTGCTCACTCCGGCACGGATCAGCCTGGCCGCTGCGCTGGGCATGGCCGACCTCGAGGTTTCGCGGCGACCGACGGTCGCCGTGTTCACCGCTGGCGACGAACTGGTGGAGCCCGGCCTGACGCTGGCTGCGGGACAGGTCTACAACAGCAATCGTGAGTTATTGATGGGTTTGCTGCGTGCGGAAGGACTGGAGCCAGTCGCGTGGCCGACCTTGCCCGATGACCCGGCGCGCATCGAAACCGCGCTGCGCGATGCGGCTTCCGCCTTCGACGTGGTCATCACCTGCGGCGGTGTTTCCGCAGGCGAGAAGGACCACCTGCCGGCCTTGCTGGAAACGCAGGGCCGGATCCATTTCTGGAAAGTGAAGATGAAGCCGGGCATGCCGGTGTTGTTCGGCGGGTTGGACCGGGCGCTGTTCCTGGGCCTGCCGGGCAATCCGGTGTCGGTGCTGGCCACCTTCCTGACCCTGGGACGCGAGTTGCTCGATGGCCTGCAGGGCAGGGTCGAGCCGCGTGCCCGCCGTTTCGCAAGACTGTCCGCGCCGTGGAGCAAGTCGCACGAGCGCCTGGAGTTCCTGCGTGGCCGCCTGGAGTACGGCGAGGACGCCATGCTGCGGGTCCGGCCCAATGCCGCAGACGCCTCGCACCGCCTGCGTGGCGCGGCGGAGAGCGACGCGCTGATCGTGCTGGCCGAGGGCCCGCGCGACTACGAAGCGGACGACGTCATGGAAGTGATCGGTTATTGATCCTGTAGGAGCGCCCCCTGGGCGCGATGCTTTTGCCATTGCCGCGAGCTGGGCGAAGAGCATCGCGGGCAAGGCCCGCTCCTACGGAAAGCTGGTGCGTTCGGAAAGAGCTCGCGCCCATGGGGCGCTCCTACGGGCGGGTCCGATACGGGTGTCGTCGGAGTACCTGGAGAGCGAGGTTTCCTCGTCGTCGAGCAAAAATGGCTCACGCACGAGCGAAATTCGCTCCTCATCGAGCAAAAACGGCTCGTGCATGAACGAAATGTGCTCGTCATCGAGCAAAAACGGCTCGCGCATGAACGAAATGTGCTCGTCATCGAGCCAAAATGGCTGGCGCACGAACGAAATTTGTTCGTCGTCGAGCGAAAACGGCTCACGCACAAGCGAAATTCGCTCGTCATCGAGTGTAAACGGCTCATGCATGAGCCAAATCCGCTCATCGCCGGGCTGGCGTGGCTCATGGGGGATAATCGGCGCATGGCCATTCCCGAAATCACCCCCCGACAGGCACGCGAGCGGCAGTTGCACGGCGCGGTGCTGGTGGACGTGCGCGAAGGGCACGAACGCGCCACAGGCCAGGCCGAAGGCGCGCTGGGCATCGCCCGTGCCGCGCTGGAAGCCGATCCCGGCGGATACCTGCCGGACCGCGACGCCGAACTGCTGCTGATCTGCCAGGGCGGCGCCCGTTCGATGCAGGCCGCGCTGGCCTTGCAGGCGGCGGGGTACGCGAACCTGGCCTCGGTGGCTGGCGGCACCACCCGCTGGATCGCCGAACAACTGCCGGTGGTCAAGCCGGAACTGGACGCCGACCGCCAGGACTTCAACGAACGCTATTCGCGCCACCTGCTGCTAGCGGAAGTCGGCGAAACGGGCCAGCTCAAGCTTCAGGCTGCGCGGGTGCTGGTGATCGGCGCGGGTGGCTTGGGTTCGCCGGCCGCGTTCTACCTGGCCGCGGCCGGGGTAGGGCAGCTGCGCATCGCCGACGACGACGTGGTCGACCGCAGCAACCTGCAGCGGCAGATCCTGCACACGGACGCGCGCATCGGCGAACGCAAGGTGGATTCGGCAGAGGTGACGCTCTCGGCCCTCAATCCGCGCACTCGGATCGAGGCGGTCGCCGAACGGGTGACCTCGGATAACGTCGAGCGCCTGCTCGACGGCGTGGACCTGGTGCTCGACGGCGCCGACAACTTCCCGGTGCGCTACCTGCTCAACGATGCCTGCGTGAAGCTGGGCATCCCGCTGGTGTACGGCGCGGTGCAGCGCTTCGAGGGACAGGTGAGCGTGTTCGACGCCGGCCGCCATCGCGGTGAGGCGCCCTGTTACCGCTGCCTGTTCCCCGAGCCGCCGGCACCCGAGTTCGCCCCCAATTGTTCGGAGGCCGGGGTGCTGGGCGTATTGCCTGGCGTGATCGGCCTGCTGCAGGCCAACGAGGCGATCAAATTGCTGCTCGGCATCGGCGAGCCGCTCGTTGGCCGCCTGCTGCATTTCGATGCGCTGGCGATGCGCTTCCGTGAGTTGCGCTTGCGTCCGGATCCGGATTGCGTGGTGTGCGCGGAGGGCAGGGCATTTCCGGGGTATATCGATTACCAACAGTTCTGCGGGAACCGGCCGGAGTAGCCCCGCGCCCCCGCATCGATACGGGGATATTTCGGGTATCCGGAATCTAGTGTGGGATTGGCTTTCCGGTCACGAGCACTGGCCAAAGCCAAGAGCGTTCCGCGCTTTGCGCGGGTCACTTTCTTGTGTGGCCAAGAAAGTAACCAAAGAAGGCCACCCGGTCGGCCCGTCGGTCCCGCTACGCGTGACCGATGCGCAAGCAGGCAGGGCGTTTCCGGAAGGCACATCCCTGTGCCCTCCGGAAACGGCGCGCATCGTGCGCGCCGCCCTTCGGGTATTCGCCCCACCTGCTTGCCGGGCCTCAACGGGGTTGAAAGGCAAGAGCAAGAGCGTCTGCTTCCCATGCAATCCCACACTGAAATCCGGATGCCCGATATTTCCCGCTATCGTTCCTTGCGTGGTCGTACGCGCCGCCCGTCAATCCCCGGGTTGGCGATCGCCCTTGGGAAAGCCCGGTCCTGCGCCAACCACAACGCCCGGCGATGTGGAAACAGGCTGTCCGCATTCGGAAACATGGCGGGCAGCGGTTAACCTGTAGCCATCGCAACCGCAGGAATTCCGCGTGGCCGCCGAACTCGTCTCCACCGACCTGATCAAGGTCGTCGCCCTGCTGGGCGCGGCTGTGGTCGTCGTGCCGATCTTCCGGCGCCTGGGCCTGGGCTCGGTGCTGGGCTATCTCGCGGCGGGCCTGTTGATCGGCCCGTTCGGATTCGGCTGGTTTTCCGATCCGCAGTCGATCCTGCATGTGGCCGAGCTGGGCGTGGTGATGTTCCTGTTCGTGATCGGCCTGGAAATGCGGCCCTCGCACCTGTGGAGCCTGCGCCGGCAGATCTTCGGCCTGGGCACGCTGCAGATCGTCTTGTGCACCGCGGCCCTGAGCGGGGTCGGGCTGGCCTTCGGATTCAGCTTGCCGGTTGCCTTCGCCGGCGCCGCGGGTTTCGTGATGACCTCCACCGCCATCGTCATGCAGTTGCTGGGCGAGCGCGGCGACATCGCCTTGCCGCGTGGGCAGAAGATGGTTTCCATCCTGCTGTTCGAGGACCTGCTGATCGTGCCGCTGCTGGCCCTCATCGCCTTCATGTCGCCGCTGCCGGACCATGCGGAAGGTTCGCGCTGGCTCAACGTCGGCATCGGCATCGCCGCGCTGGCGGGATTGATCGCGGCGGGCATCTGGTTGCTCAATCCGCTGTTCCGGATCCTGGCCGCAGCCAAGGCGCGCGAAGTGATGACCGCCGCGGCCTTGCTGGTGGTGCTGGGAGCCGCGTTGCTGATGCAGATCGGCGGGTTGTCGATGGCCATGGGCGCGTTCCTGGCCGGTGTGCTGCTGTCCGAATCCACTTTCCGTCACCAGATCGAGGCGGATATAGAGCCCTTCCGCGGCATCCTGCTGGGCCTGTTTTTCCTCAGCGTGGGCATGTCGCTGGACCTGGCCGTGGTCGTGCGCAACTGGCCGCTGATCCTGTCCGGCGTGCTGGCGATGATGGCGACCAAGGCGCTGTGCATCTACATCGTGGCCCGGGCCACGCGCAGCCCGCATGCGGAAGCGCTGGACCGGGCGGTATTGATGGCCCAGGGCGGCGAATTCGCCTTCGTGCTTTTCTCCGCCGCCGCCAGCGCGCGGGTCATCGACGCCACGGTGAATGCCAACCTCACCGCGATCGTGGTGTTGTCGATGGTGCTGACCCCGCTGTTCGTGATCGTGTTGAAGCGCGTGACGCCCAGGATCCAGGCCTCGCTGGAAGGCATCGAAGAAGCCAATGGCCTGACCGGCAGCGTGCTGATCATCGGTTTCGGCCGCTTCGGCCAGGTGATGAGCCAGTCGCTGCTGGCCCGCGACGTGGACGTGACCATCATCGATTCGGACATCGAGATGATCCGCAGCGCCGAGGAATTCGGTTTCAAGATCTATTACGGCGACGGCACCCGCCTGGACGTGCTGCATGCCTCGGGCGCCGACAGCGCGCGCGCGATCGCGGTGTGCATCGACGACCGGGCCGCGACCACGAGGATCGTGGAGCTGGCCAGGCACCAATTCCCGCAGGCGCGACTGCTGGTACGGTCCTACGACCGCGAGCATTCGCTGGAGCTGATCAACGCCGGCGTGGATTACCAGATCCGCGAGACCTTCGAGTCGGCGGTGGATTTTGGCGCGGCGGCGCTGGTCGAACTGGGTGTTTCAGCAGACGAGGCGGAGCGCATCGCCGCCGAGATACGCCGCCGCGATGCGGAACGTTTCGAACTGGAAATGGCCGGTGGCCTGCGTGCGGGCGCGGGATTGATGCACAACAACACCTCGCCCAAGCCGACCCCGTTCACCACGCCCAAGCGCGAAGGGCAGGCGTTGAACGAAGAGACGGCGGAAGTGATCAAGAGCCCGGACCTGGATTCGCGGGCGGGTTGACTCGGCGATCAGCCGGGGCGTTTCTGGGCTTCGGCAAAGGCAGCAAGCTGTTCCGGTGTTGCGTCCTTCTGGAATTTCGCCTTCCACTCCGCGAACGGCATGCCGTAGACGCGCTCGCGCGCCTGATCCCTGGTCATCGCTTGCCCCGCAGCTTCGGCGGCCTCGCGGTACCAATCCGACAGGCAATTGCGGCAGAAGCCGGCCAGGATCATCAGGTCGATGTTCTGCACGTCGCTGCGTTCGACGTTGAGGTGCTGCAACAGGCGGCGGAAGGCGGCGGCTTCGAATTCGGTGGTGTTGGTCATGGTCGTGGTTGTGGGGCTGTAGGAGCGACGCAAGTCGCGAAGGAATAACGATAGCGCCCGCCATCGCGACTTGCGTCGCTCCTACAACCACAACATCGTGTCTCGCCGGGGCGGGCAGCTACACCCGGCAGGTGGAATCGGGGAGAATACGCGCAAGACTTTACACCTGAAGCCCATGATGACTGCCCGCATCCTCGATGGTCGCCGCATCGCCGAAGACCTGCTCGATGAACTGAAGACCAAGGTCGATGCGCGGGTCGCCGCCGGCTTGTCCCGCCCCGGGCTGGCGGTGGTGCTGGTCGGCGGCGATCCGGCTTCCGCCGTCTATGTGCGCAACAAGCGCCGCGCGGCGGAAAAAGTAGGCATCGAGGCCTTCGACCACGACCTGCCGGCCGGCACCTCGGAAAACGAACTGCTGGCGCTGATCGACCAGCTCAACGCCGACCCGAAGGTCCACGGCATCCTGGTCCAGTTGCCGCTGCCGGGTATTCCCGATGCCAGCCGCCTGATCCACCGTATCG
Source organism: Pseudoxanthomonas sp. (assembly GCA_041919795.1). Taxonomy (GTDB): domain Bacteria; phylum Pseudomonadota; class Gammaproteobacteria; order Xanthomonadales; family Xanthomonadaceae; genus Pseudoxanthomonas_A. The sequence continues at coordinate 82,463 of JAYRTC010000016.1, forward strand.
ACCCGCGCAAGGACGTGGACGGCTTCCACCCGGAAAACGTCGGCCACCTGGCCCTGCGCCAGTTCGGCCTGCGCCCGTGCACGCCGCGCGGCATCACCACCTTGCTGGGCTACACCGACAAGCCGGTGCGCGGGCAGAACGCGACGATTGTCGGGGTCAGCAACCATGTGGGCCGGCCGATGGCCTTGGAGTTGCTGATCGCCGGTTGCACGGTCACCAGCTGCCACAAGTTCACCCCTGCGGAAGTGCTGGAGGCGCGGGTCCGCGACGCCGACATCCTGGTCGTCGCCGCCGGCCGGCCGGGGCTGATCCCGGGCGAATGGGTCAAGCCGGGGTCCGTGGTGCTCGACGTGGGCATCAACCGGCTGGAAGACGGCAGCCTGGTTGGCGATGTCGGTTTCGAGGCGGCGGCAAAGCGCGCCAGCTGGATCACGCCGGTGCCGGGCGGGGTAGGGCCGATGACCGTGGCGACCTTGATGCAGAACACCCTGGAAGCTGCCGAAGCGGCCCTGTTGTAGGAGCGCCCCATGGGCGCGAGCTTTTGCCGGTTCGTGCATCCCGCCTAAGAGCTAGCGCCCCTGGGGCGCTCCTACAAAAAAGCCGAGCGCCGGGGC
>JAYRTC010000017.1:0-64677 GCA_041919795.1 Pseudoxanthomonas sp.
CGCTGGTTATGGGCAAATCACCCAACCCATGGTTGGGCCCCGCCTTTGTGGGAGCGCCCCATGGGCGCGAGCTCTTTGGTGGGATCCTTGATGCGGGACGAAGAGCTCGCGCCCATGGGGCGCTCCTACACAATCAAGGCAGCTTGGCGGTGCTTTCCTTCGGCACGTATTGCGGCCAACCGCCAGCCATCGCCTTGTACAGCGACACCACCGCCACCGTGTTGCGCACCCTGCCCTGGGCGAATTCGTCCTCGGCCTGCAGGCTGGCGCGCTCGGCTTCGAGCACGTCGAGCACGTCGATGGCGCCGTTGTCGTAGCGCACCCGGGCGATCGCCGTGGCCCGCGCGCCCGCGGCGGCGGCGCGTTCCAGGTGCGTGTTTTCCTCGGCGCTGCGCGAAACGCGGACCAGCGCGTTCTCGGTTTCCTCCAGCGCTCGCAACACGGTCTGCTCGTACGCGGCCAGGTCGGCGGCGGTCGCCGCGTTGGCGGCGGCGATGCGCGCGCGCACGCGGCCGACGTTGAGGAACGAACCATCGATGCCGAGGGAGATCAACCGGGTTTCGCTGTCGCGCTCGAACAACGCGCCGGCATCCAGTGCCTGCGTGCCGATCAGCCCGCCCAGGGTGAAGCGCGGGAACAGGTCGGCGGTGGCCACGCCGATACGCGCGGTGGCCGCACCCAGCCTGCGTTCGGCGGCGGTCACGTCGGGACGACGGCGCAACAGTTCCGCTGGTGTACCGACCGCCATGGTTTCCGGCAGCGAGGGCAGCGGCCTCGCCGTGTCCAGGCCGGCCAGCACCGTTTCCGGCGTCTGCCCGACCAGCACCGCGATGCGATGGGTGGCGACCGAGATCGCCGATTGCAATGCCGGAACCCGCGAACGCGTGGCCTCCAGCTGCGTGCTGGCGCGATCCACTTCGAAGGCACTGCTGAGTCCTGCCGAACTGCGCAGGTCGATCAGGCGCAAGGTCTGCGCCTGGTTGTCGGCGTTGCGTTGCGCGATGCGCAGTTGTTCCTGCAGGCCACGCAGGCGGAAATAGGTTTCCGCCACGTCGCCGACCAGCGCCACCTGCACGGCGGCCAGGTCGGCCGCACTGGCCTCGGTTTGCGCACGCTGCGCTTCCACGCCACGGCGGATGCGACCGAAGAAATCCAGTTCCCACAACGCACCGATGCCTGCGCTGTACTGATGATCGGCATCGCGCCCTGCCCGGTCGATGCCGGGCAACTGGTCCGCGCTGCCGCGCGTGCTACTGGCTTCCGCATTGGCGCTGAGCGTGGGCAGGCGGTCGAACTTCGAATTGCGCAGCAGCGCATTGGCCTGTTCGTAATGCGCCAAGGCGATACGCAGGTCGTGGTTGGAAAGCAGGGCCTCATCGACCAACTGTTCCAGCACCGGATCGCCGAAGCTGCGCCAGAACTCCAGGTCGACCTCCGGCGCGGCTTCCCGTGCGACCTGCGACGAAGCGCCGTTGGAGAACTGGTCGACTGCAGGCAACGACGGCCGCACGTAGTCGGGACCAACCGTGCACGCCGCCAGCAACACGCTGGCGACAGCAACAGTGAGGGTGCGGATCACCATGGCAGCACCTCATCCAGATACCTGTAGCTGCCGTGCGGGCCTGCGTCGTCGATCAGCGCCAGCGCGACGCTGGTCTTCGCGCCATCCGGCACTTCGATCTCGCCGCCACCGGCATTCATGTCGGTCTTCACGTAGCCGGGGTGGATGGTGTTGACCTTGATCTTGCTGTCCTTCAATTCGTAGGCCAGCTGCACGGTCCACGCGTTCACCGCGCTCTTGGAGACGTTGTAGGCCGGGATCTTGAAGTCGTAGATGGGCGAGGAAGGATCGCTGTGCAGCGCCAGCGAGCCCAGCAGGCTGGACACGTTGACGATGCGTCCGGCCGGCGACTTGTGCAGCAGCGGCAGGAACGACTGGGTGACGGCGATCAGCCCGAACAGGTTGGTGTCGAAGGTCTCGCGCCAGGCCTGCAAGCTCTGTTCAGAGATCTTCTTGCCCTGCTCGTCGCGCAGGATCCCGGCGTTGTTGACCAGGATGTCGAGGCGGCCGAATTTCTTCGCCACCTCATCGGCGGCCGCGACGATGCTGGCGGCATCGGTGACGTCCAGGACGATCGCTTCCACCGGCAGGCCTTCGGCCTGCAGCTTCAGCGCCGCTTCGACCGTCTTGGCGCGGTCGCGCCCGGCCAGCAGGGTGTGGACGCCGGCCTGGGCCAGCTGGCGGACGGTTTCGAAACCGATGCCCCGGGTTGCGCCGGTGACCAGCGCGGTCTTGGAAGTGTTGCTCATGTGATGCTCCGATTCCTGGTGAGTAGTTATTAATACCGGGGCGACTGGTTGGCGCCGCCCGTGCAATCGATATGCTCTGTCGTGCCGCCAGGTGACGCCATCCGATTCCTGCTTTCGCCTCAAGCCTGCACCGCGTGCGATGGCTGGATGGTGGACTCGCCGTGCTGGACCAGCGGCCGCCCCGCCAGCTTGCGCAGGGCGACGTAGAACACCGGAGTCAGGAACAGGCCGAACAGGGTCACGCCCAGCATGCCGGCGAACACGGTGATGCCGGTGACCGAGCGGACTTCCGCACCCGCGCCATGCGACAGCACCAGCGGCACGGTGCCGGCGATGAACGCCACCGACGTCATGACGATGGGGCGCAGGCGCAGGCGGCAGGCTTCCAGTGCGGATTCGACGATGCCCTTGCCCTGCATTTCCAGCTCGCGGGCGAACTCGACGATCAGGATCGCGTTCTTGCATGCCAGCCCCATCAACACCACCAGGCCCACCTGCACGAACACGTTGTTGTCGCCGCCGGTCAACCACACGCCGAGCAAGGCGGACAGCAACGTCATCGGCACGATCAATATCACCGCCAGCGGCAGGGTCCAGCTCTCGTACAGCGCGGCGAGCACCAGGAAGGCCAGCAGCACCGCCAGCGGGAACACCACCAACGCGGCCTTGCCTTGCGTGGCTTCCTGGTAACTCAGGTCGCTCCAGTCGATGCCCATGCCTGCCGGCAATGCCTTGCCGGCGATCTCGGCCACCTTGGCCATGGCCTCGGCCGAAGACAGCATGCGCGGATCCGCTTCGCCCAGGATGTCGGCGGCCGGATAGCCATTGAAGCGCAGCACCGGATCCGGGCCGTAGGTCTTGCTGATCTTCACCATGCTGCCGATCGGCACCATTTCTCCCTTGACGTTGCGGGTGCGCAGATTGGCGATGTCCTCGACGTCGTCGCGGAACGAACCATCAGCCTGCGCGATCACCTGCCAGGTACGGCCGAACATGTTGAAGTCGTTGACGTAAGCCGAGCCCAGGTAGGTCTGCAACGTATCGAACAATTCGGTCAACGGCACGCCCTGCGCCTTGGCCTTGACCCGATCCACTTCCGCATCCAGTTGCGGCACATTGGCCTGGTAGCTGCTGATCGGGAAGCCCATTCCGGGCGTCTGCGCCGCCGCGCCTTGGAACGCACTCACCGCGTTCTGCAACGCGCCGTAGCCCAGGTTGGTGCGATCCTCGATGAACAGCGAATAGCCCGAGCCATTGCCCAGTCCCTGGATCGGCGGCGGCATCAGCGCGAAGGCGAAGCCTTCCTGGATGCCCGCGATCTTCGCGTTGAGTTCATCGCTTATTTCCTTGGCACTGTTCTTGCGCTGGTTGAACGGCTTCAGGGTGAAGAACGCCACGCCGCTGTTCGGGGTATTGGTGAACTGCAGCGGATTCAGGCCCGGGAAGGCGATCTCGCTTTCCACGCCTTCGATGCTCTTGGCGATCGCCGCCACTTTCTTCAGCGCCGCGTCGGTGCGTTCGATGGAAGCGCCTTCCGGCATCTTCACGCCCGCGATCAGATAGAGCTTGTCCTGCAGCGGAATGAAGCCCGTGGGCACGACCTTGAACATCACGCCGGCGCCGATCAGCAGCACCACGTAGACCGCGAACACCGCGCCACGCTTGCCGAGCGCACGCGACACCGCGCCTTCGTAGCGCTGGGAACCGCGCTTGAAGAATCGATTGAAAGGACGGAACACCCAGCCGAACAGGCGCTCGATCAAACGCGAAGGCGCGTCTTTCGTGGCGTCGTGCGGCTTCAGCAGCTTGGCCGCCAATGCCGGCGACAGGGTCAGCGAGTTGATCGCCGAGATCACCGTGGAAATGGCGATGGTCACCGCGAACTGCTTGTAGAACTGGCCGGTCACACCCGACAGGAACGCCATCGGCACGAACACCGCGCACAGCACCAGCGCGATCGCGATGATCGGGCCGGAGACTTCCCGCATCGCCTGGTGCGCCGCGGCCAGCGGGGTCAGGCCCTCCTCGATATTGCGCTCCACGTTCTCGACCACGACGATGGCGTCGTCGACCACGATCCCGATCGCCAGCACCAGCCCGAACAGGGTCAGCGTGTTGATCGAGAATCCCAGCAGGTAAAGCACGCCGAACGTGCCCACGATGGACACCGGCACCGCGATCAACGGAATGATCGACGCGCGCCAGGTCTGCAGGAACAGGATCACCACCAGCACCACCAGCAAGGTGGCTTCCAGCAAGGTGGTGATCACCGCCTTGATCGAATCGCGGACGAAGATGGTGGTGTCGTAGACCGACTTGATCTCCACGCCCGGCGGCAAGGTCTTGGAGATTTCCGCCATCTTGCCGACCACCGCGTCGCGGATGTCCAGCGCATTGGCGCCCGGCGCCTGGAAAATACCTATCGCCGAGGCATTCATGCCATCCAGGCGCGCGCGCAGGGTGTAGTCGCCCGCAGCCAGTTCGATCCTGGCGACGTCGGAGAGACGCACGATCTCGCCATCGGCGCCAGCCTTGAGCACGATGTTGCCGAACTCCTCGGTGCTGCTCAAACGACCCTTGGCATTGATCGGCAGCAGGAAGTCGCTGCCGTTCGGCATCGGCTCCGCACCGAGCTGGCCGGCCGAAACCTGCACGTTCTGCTCGCGCACCGCGCGCAGCACATCGCTGGCGCTCAGGCCGCGCGAGGCGACCTTGTCCGGATCCAGCCACAGGCGCATGGCGTAGTCGCCGCCGCCGAAGGCCTGGGCATCGCCAACGCCCGGGATCTTGGCCATTTCGTCTTTCACATGCAGTCGCGCGTAGTTGCGCAGGTACAGCGAGTCGTACTTGCCGTCGGTGGACACCAGGTGCACCACCATCAGGAACACCGGCGACTGCTTCTGCGTGGTCACGCCTTGCCGGCGCACGTCCTCGGGCAAGCGCGCCAGCGCCTGGCTGACCCGGTTCTGCACGCGCACCGCCGCATCGTCGGCGTCCACGCCCGGCTTGAAGGTGACGGTCATCTGCAACACGCCATCGGAACCGGCGACGGACTTGACGTACATCATGTCCTCGACGCCGTTGATGGCTTCCTCCAGCGGCGTGGCCACGGTTTCGGCGATCACCTTGGGGTTGGCGCCGGGATAGACGGTGCGCACCACCACGGACGGCGGCACCACTTCGGGGTATTCGCCGATCGGCAGCATCGGGATCGCGATCAGGCCGGCGGCGAAGATCACGATCGACAACACCGCGGCGAAGATCGGTCGATCGATGAAGAATCTTGAGAAGTCCATGGGTGGATTTCCTGTAACTGGGGAATCTGGAGAAAAGAGAACCCGTCTCCCTGCATTGCAGGAAGTCGAACCCTTCCCCCGTTCACGGGGGAAGGTGCCCGAAGGGCGGATGGGGGCAGCTCTTTGCGACTGGGGAGCGAGCGCGAAAAGCACCCCTCCCCAACCCTCCCCTGCTTCGCAAGGGAGGGAGCTGTATCGCTACTTCATTGCCATCGCGGGTGCAGCTTCCGGCGCGCCCATCACCACCGTCTTGTCGGCTACCGGCATCCCGGGGAAGAACACCTTCTGCACGCCGCTGACGATCACCTTGTCGCCGGCCTTCAGGCCGGTTTCGACGATGCGCAATCCGTCCGCGGTGCGGCCCAGGGTCACGTCGCGGCGTTGGGCCTGGTGCTTGGCGTCGACCACGTACACGTACTTGCGGTCCTGGTCGGTCAGCACCGCCTTGTCGTCGACCAGCATCGCCTTGAACTGGCCGCTGCCCAGCACCCGGACCCGCGCGAACAGGCCGGGGGTGAAGGCGCGGTCGGCGTTGTCCAGCAAGGCGCGCGCGCGGATGGTGCCGGTGGCGGGATCGACCTGGTTGTCGAGAAAATCGACCACGCCGGTGTGCGGGAAGCCTTCCTCGCCCACCAGTCCCACCTGTACCGGCACACCCGCGCCGTTCTCGCTGGGACGCTCGCCCTTGCGCGCCAGTTCGGCGTAATGCAGGAAGGTGCGCTCGTCGGTATCGAAGTGCACATGCACCTTGTCCAGCGACACCAGCGTGGTCAGCACGCTGGCCGCATCGCCCGCGCTGACCAGGTTGCCGGCGGTGACCAATGCGCGTCCGGCGCGGCCGCTGATCGGCGCGCGCACCTGGGTGAATTCCAGGTTCAGGCGTGCGGCATCCACCGCGGCCTGGGCGGCGGCGACATTGGCCTGCGCTTCGGCGGCGGCGGAACGACGCTGTTCGTAGGTCTCGGTGGAAATGGCCTGCAATTCCGAAAGCTTCTTCGCGCGCGCCGCTTCGCTGCGGCCCAGTTCGGCCTGGCTGCGGGCGCGGGCCAGGTCGGCTTGCGCGCGCGCAAGTTCGGCGCGGTAGCTGCGCGAGTCGATGGTGAACAGCACCTCGCCCTTGCGGACCTCCTGGCCTTCCTCGTAATTCACGCGGTCGATGTAGCCGGACACGCGTGGACGCAGATCGACGCTTTCGACCGCTTCGACGCGACCACTGAAGTCGTCCCACTGGCTGATCTGCTTGACCAGGACCGGGGCCACGCTGACTGCGGGTGGCGGCGGCATGCCGTTTTCCGCGGCCTGGCCGCTGCAACCGGCGATGACGGCGACGGACAGCGCCAGCAGTACGCCCAGCGAAGTAGTGCGCAGGGCGCGGCTGTCGAACAAGTGCTTGTCGATAATGGAATGGGGGTTCATGGGTGGGTCTCGTGGGTGGACAAGGGGAGGAAAAATTCATCGAACAAGGCGCGCGGCGGCGTCAGCGCGCGACCCGCGTCGAAAGGCACCACGGCGCACTGGCGCTCGTTGCGCGTGAGCAGCGACACCGCGTGGCGGCCGACCGCCATCGCGCTGGGCCATTCGGCACAGGCATTGCGCACGTTGGCCGGAGTGCTGACCGGCTTGTCGACGGCGAGCATCTGCACGCGCACGCCCAGGCCGCTGGCTTCCTGGTGCAATACATTGGTCAGCATGCGCAACGCGGCCGAAGTGATCGACGCATGGCCATAACCGGCCCAGCCGCATTCGGCATGCGGCCCGCCCAGCAGGATGTAGTGCGAAGTGCCTTCCTGTTCGCCCAGGAAGGGAATCAGGTGGCGGGCGGCGGCGAGATGCGGGATCAGGTCGTATTCGAGTTTCTGGCGCAGGAAGTCGGCGGGCTTGTCGAGCAGGCGGCCGCTTTCCAGCTGGGGCGCCAGGCTGGCGAACACGGCGCGCAACGGTCGCTTGCGCTTGCGCAGGCACGACACCAGCGCGGCCGCATCGACGTCGGTATCGGTGCTGTCGATGGTCATCAGTTCCAGCGCGGGTTCGTCGGCGTAGTGTTCGGCCAATGCCTGCATGCGCGCGCCATCACGGCCCACCGCCAATACCGGGCTACCGGCCTCAAGCAAGGCGCCGACCACGCCGAAGCCGACCGTGCCGCCCGCGCCCAGGACCAGGACCTCCGGATTCAATATCCCACTCATGGGACTTTTACTCCCGTCGACGGGATAATCCCGATAGTGGCGATAGTCCCGCGCCCCTTGCGCACCAGCTGGATGCCGCCGCCGGACTGGTTGCGATGGGGCGAGGTGAACTCCCGGAAAGCCCCGTCGGACAAGCGGCCCGTCAACGCCCTCATCTCTGAAAGCGTTGCCTCTTCGGTAATTTCACGGATTGGCTTGGGCTGGAAGAACCGGGAAAACAACATGGCATCGGGACGGCTGGCTGGAATGAGCCGACAAGATAGACCTGCAAACAGGACTTGATTAGTCCGCGTTTAGGGGAATAATAATCCCGCCAACGGGTCAATCCATGCCCGACCCGATCCCCCAACTCGAATCACCCGGAGTCCACGATGAGCCACGATCTCAACGACACCCTGATCTTCGTCAAGGTGGTCGAACACGGCAGCTTCATCGCCGCGGCCAATTCCCTGCGCCTGCCCAAGACCACGGTCAGCCGCAAGGTGCAGGAACTGGAAACGCGCCTGGGCGCGCAATTGCTGCACCGGACCACGCGCAAGCTGGGCCTGACCGAAGCCGGCAACATCTATTACGAACATTGCCAGCGCATCGCCCGCGAACTGAGCGAAGCCGAGAGCGCGGTCAGCCAATTGCATGCGGGCCCGCGCGGCTGGTTGAAGTTCACCGCGCCCTACTCCATCGGCATGGACAAGATCGCGCCGCTGCTCGGCGAATTCCATGCGCGCCATCCGGAAGTGCGGGTGGAAATGATCCTCAGCAACGAACCATTGGACCTGATCGGCGGCGAGATCGATGTCGCCCTGCGCGTCGGCAGCCTGCCCGACTCCAATCTGGTCGCGCGCCGCCTGGGCACGCTGCGCACCCAGGTCTATGCCGCGACCAGTTACCTGGCCAAGCACGGCGAACCCTTGCACCCCGACGACCTGCAACACCACCGCACCCTGGCGATGCTCAAGCATCGGCGCGGCAACAGCTACCAGTGGACCTTGAACGACGGCGCCAGCGACCGCGACTTCACCGTCAATCCGATCCTGGTCGCCAACGATCCGGGCGCGCTCAAGGGCGCCTTGCTCTGCGGCGAAGGCGTGATGATCGCCCCCGACGTGATGGTCAAGCCGTTCGTGGAACTGGGCAAGGTGCAGCGCGTGCTGGCTGGCTGGGCCGGCGCCGAATACGAACTGAACGCGGTATTCCCGCGCGGACACGTGCAATCGCCCAAGGTGCGCGCCTTCGTCGATTTCCTGCTGGATCGGTTGAACCTGGAAATCGACTACATGATCGCGCATTGCCCGCTGATGCTGGTCCAGGAAGCCGCCGAGGAAGCCGAACGCGCGAAGGAAAAGGAAGCCGAGGAAATCGCCGCGGTCGGCCAGCGCATCCTGGAAGCAGTGATTCCCTGACACGGATTGCACGGATTGAATGCAGGAGCGACGCAAGTCGCGATGCCGTATCGAGGAAACCGCATCGCGACTTGCGTCGCTCCTACAACGTCGCTCCTGCAATCGCGTCCGGGTTGATCATGAATCTGCGACTCAACCTGCCCACCCAGACCAGGCCGCGGGCCATGCGGGTTGGCGCCCTAGGCCATTCGCTGCAGCAGGTTGTCCCTGCGGACGGCCCAGTGCCACAAGGCGGCCAGTATGTGCAGTCCGATCACCCAATAGAACGCTTCGCCCAGCCATATATGCGCGGATTCAAGCTGATGCGCCAGTTCCTCGTGTTTACCGAAGAACGAGGGAATCACCCGATCGGTGAACAGGAGACCGACCCCTTTCCCCTCCGCCAGCCGCGTGACCAGGCCAAGGACCGGCTGCACGAACAGGAACGCATAGAGGAGTCCGTGCGTCAGGTGCGCGAGCGCGGTGGCCCAGCGCGGTTCCACAGGCATGACCGGTGGCCTGGCTTCCTTCAAGCGGCTCATCAACCGTGGCAGAACGAGCAGCAGGATCGCCAGTCCGACCATGAAGTGCGATTCGCTGGCGAACGTCCGTTCGGCCGAGCCACGCTCGAACAACTTGCGCATATAGATGGACGCATAGGCCACGGTCAGCAGGATCACCGTGATCCAGTGATAAGCGCGAACGCGCCTGCTGTACTTGATGGATCGAGTCATGTCCGTCCCGCTGAAAGAAGTGGAGTTCGACCGTTCCGATAATAAGCCAGCGCCGCTGACACGACGCTGACATGGCTGGTCTCAGCAGCCCGATGCGTTCGACCGGGCGTCCCGATACACCCTACTCGCGCATGAAGTGGCAGCTGTATCCGCCGGGGTGCTTGCGCAGGTAGTCCTGGTGGTAGGACTCGGCGCTGTACCAGGTCGCTTCCGGTTCGATGGAAGTGGCGATTGGCTGCTTCCACTTGCCCGAGGCGTTCACCCGCGCGATCACCGCTTCGGCTGTCGCCTTCTGCCCGGGTGAGTTCGGGAACAGCGCCGAACGGTATTGCGTTCCGATGTCGTTGCCCTGGCGATTGAGCGTGGTCGGGTCGTGCAGTTTGAAGAACCATTTCTCCAGCAGGTCTTCGTAGCTGAGCACGGACGGATCGAAGCTGACCCGGATCGCCTCGGCGTGACCGGACTTGCTGTCATGGGTGTCGTCGTAGGTCGGGTTCTCCACCCAGCCGCCGGTATAACCCACATCGGTATCGATCACCCCCGGCACCGCCCGCAGGATTTCCTCCACGCCCCAGAAGCAGCCACCGGCCAGGGTGGCGATTTCCGTGTGCGGTGCGCCAGAGCTTGGTGCAACGGCGGTCTTGTCGTGGTCGCTCATAGGGGGTTCCTCATTGCCTTGTCCTGAAAATGGGGGCGTCGCAGGCGGCTTCCAATATCGCAACTGGCTACAAGGAAGCAAGTAGCCTGGGTAGAGCGCAGCGATACCCGGGGCTCCTTGTTCCGATCATTCAGAAGCCCCGGGTTTCGCTGCGCTCTACCCAGGCTACGCTTCACTGCTCCACCAGCAATCGCGATGAGCGGTCGGCGAGGTTGACCGTGAAGAAACAGGTTCCGCCTTCCTGGCGAGTGCGTCGATATTTCATCAGTCCATCTTCACCGCGCATGTTGGGGTTCGCAAACTCACCCCAACCTATTTCATTATTTCACCGGAGGGTTCCGGGATCGAACCGGAGGGTTCTGGGGATCGAGCCAGAGGGTTCCGGGATCGAACCGGAGGGTCCCGGAAACGAACTGGAGGGTCCCGGAAACGAACTGGAGGGTCCCGGAAACGAACCGGAGGGTCCTGGAATCGAACTCGAGGGTCCCGGGGATGGAACTGGAGGGTCCTGGAATCGAACTCGAGGGTCCCGGGGATGGAACTGGAGGGTCCTGGAATCGAACTGGAGGGTTTCACGAACAACCTGGCGTGCGATCCACCTGCGGGTTCCGGCCTGCGCAGGCCTTGTCGGGAATCAGTCCAGGATGTCGGGCGCTATCCGGTGGCGCTCATGCATCTCGATGGCGGACTTCAACAGTACGCGCGAAGAGTCGGCGGGCTGCGAGCGAGCACGAGAGGCAGAAACAGAAAACCCGGCGCTAAGCCGGGTTCTGATCTGGTGGGCGGTGCAGGGTTCGAACCTGCGACCCTTGCCGTGTGAAGGCAATGCTCTACCGCTGAGCTAACCGCCCGAATGGGTGTGTTTCGGGCCGCAGATGTTAAAGGTCGGGGCGGTTTTGGTCAATGCGGGTCTGGCCTGGATGACTTGGGAATATCGGGGTCGGCGTGGACTTGTGGTTGTGGGAGGGGTGCAAGCCCCGATGGAGGTGGATGGAAGGCGTCGGGGCTGAAGCCCCTCCTACAAGAAGCCCCTCCTATAAACAGTTCGCCCGCCCTAATGCGACTTGGACTCACGCAAGGAGCCGACCCGCGCCGGAGGCGCGAACGAATCGCTGCGGGCGTCGGCCCAGAAATTGTGGAAAACCGCGTGTTCCGGGATCCGGTTCAGCAGCTCGCCCGGTTCCAGGAACCGGTACAGCGCCGCCAGCGAACGGATTTCCACCGGTGAAATGCGCCGCAGGATGTGCTCCGGGCCCAGTTGCTCCGGATGCGACAGTCCCGATGCGCCCAGCAGGTCGCGTAGCGCCTTCAACGTGTTGTCGTGGTACTGCTGCACCCGGATCGTCTTGTCGGCCACGTCCAGGTGCTGCCAGCGGCTCGGATTCTGCGTGGCGATCCCGGTCGGGCACTTGTCGTTGTGGCAGCTCTGCGACTGGATGCAGCCCAGCGCGAACATGAAGCCGCGGGCCGCATTGCACCAGTCCGCACCCATCGCCAGGGTCCGGGCGATGTCGAACGCGCTGGTGATGCGCCCGGCCGCGCCGATGCGGATGCGGTCGCGCAGCCCCAGGCCGACCAGGGTGTTGTGAACCAGCATCAGCGCCTCGTGCATGGGCACGCCGACATGGTCGATGAATTCCGCCGGCGCCGCGCCGGTGCCGCCCTCGGCCCCGTCGACCACGATGAAGTCCGGCAAGACTCCCGTCTCCTGCATGGCCTTGGCGATGCCGAACCACTCCCATGGATGGCCGATGGCCAGCTTGAAGCCGCTCGGCTTGCCGCCGGACAACTCGCGCAGCCGGGCCACGAATTGCAGCAGCTCCTTCGGTGTGGAGAACGCCGAATGCCGGGCCGGCGACACGCAGTCCATGCCCATCGGCACGCCGCGGGTGATCGAGATCTCGTGGCTGACCTTGGCCGCCGGCAGCACCCCGCCGTGGCCGGGCTTGGCGCCTTGCGACAACTTGACCTCGATCATCTTCACTTGCGGCGTGCGCGCGTTCTCGATGAAGCGCGCTTCGCTGAAAGTGCCGTCGTCGTTGCGGCAGCCGAAATAACCGGAGCCGATCTCCCAGACCAGGTCGCCGCCGGGTTCGCGGTGATAGGGCGAAATCGAGCCTTCGCCGGTGTCGTGGTAGAAATTCCCGCGCCTGGCGCCCGCGTTGAGCGCGCGAATGGCATTGGCCGACAGCGAGCCGAAACTCATCGCCGAGATATTGAACACACTGGCCGTGTACGGCTGCGCGGACTCGCTGCCGATGACGATGCGGAAATCGTGGGACTCGATTTCGACCGGCGCCAGCGAATGGTTCAACCATTCGTAATCGACGCCGTATACGTCCTGCTGGCTGCCGAACGGGACCACATCGTTGACGCCCTTGGCACGCTGGTAGACCAGGGCGCGCTGCTGGCGCGAGAACGGGACCTCGGCGGTATCGCCTTCGATGAAGTACTGGCGCATCTCCGGGCCGACCGATTCCAGCCCGTAGCGGAAGTGGGCGAGGATCGGATAATTACGGCGCAGGGTGCTGCGTTTCTGCAGAAGATCCCAGGTACCCAGCAGCGCCAGCGCGCCGAAACCGCCGACGCCCCACCACCACGAGGGCCAATGCGATGCCAGCAGCAACGACAGCAGCGCCAGGGCGATGCTCAATCCATAGGCCAGGTAGCGGGTCATCGCGTTCCTCGCGGTTGATCATGGAAGCCATGTATCGGCTGATGGTGCCCGGAGCCGGAATCGAACCGGCATGGGGTTGCCCCCGGCAGATTTTAAGTCTGATGCGTCTACCAATTTCGCCACCCGGGCATGGGAATAGCCGCCCGCCAGCGCGGGCCCGGCCGATGATACGGGCCGGCAACAAAAAACGCCCGCATCAGCGGGCGTTTTCCGGCAAGACACCCAGCGGTGAAGCTGGATGGAGGCCTGGGTCGGAATCGAACCGGCGTACGCGGCTTTGCAGGCCGCTACATGACCACTCTGCCACCAGGCCGGTGACTCGCGCCGATTTGGGCGCTGTGCGCTGATTGTAGCGCCTCACAAAACAAAACCCCGCGAACGGGGTTTCGTGATGAAACTGGAGCGGGAAAAGGGACTCGAACCCTCGACCCCGACCTTGGCAAGGTCGTGCTCTACCAACTGAGCTATTCCCGCGTTGTGAGAGGCGGAATTTTACCGTCCTTCCGCGAACTGTCAACAGCTGCTCGTTCATCCTCGCGCAAGGTTGGCCACGCGGCACGCAAATACAGCGCTCCCGACCACAAGGTGAGGATCGCCGCGATGGCCAGCAGCCAGTCGCCGACATGGAAAATCAGCCGGCCCATCCAGATGCCGGTCCCCGGCGGGAGCGTGCTGTTGGGGCTCACCGAATAAAGCAGGAAGCCCAGAGCCACCATCTGCGCGATGGTCTTGAACTTGCCCAGCGCGGCCACCTTGACCTTGGCGCGCTGGCCCATTTCCGCCATCCATTCGCGCAACGCGGACACTGCGATTTCGCGGCCGATGATGACCGCCGCCCAGAATGCCATCCACGGCGTGTGATGGCCCTGCACGATCAGGATCAACGCCACCGCCACCATCAGCTTGTCCGCGACCGGGTCCAGGAACGCACCGAAGGCGGAGAACTGGTTGTAGCGACGGGCGATCCAGCCGTCCAACCAGTCGGTCAGCGCGGCCAGCACGAACACGAACACGGAGGCGAAGTTGGTCCACGCATACGGCAGGTAAAACACCACGACCAGCACGGGAATCAGCACGATCCGCAACAGGGTCAGCCAGGTGGGAATGGTCAACTTCATCGTGCGCGTTACTCGTTTCCTGCGACGGTAGGCGTCGTGGAAGGCGCCAGCCCATGCAGGTTAGCGTAGATACGCTCGGCTAGCGCGGCATTGATCCCTTCCACGCGCGCGATTTCGTCGATTCCCGCCGCCTTCAGGCCCGCCAATCCGCCGAAATGCTTGAGCAGGCTGGCGCGCCGGCGCGGGCCGATGCCGGCGATGTCCTCCAGCCGGCTGGTCATGCGCGCCTTCTGGCGTTTGCCGCGATGGCCGGTGATGGCGAAACGGTGGGCCTCGTCGCGTACTTGTTGAACCAGTTGCAGCGCCGGCGAGGCGGCGCCCGGGTTCACTTCGCGACCGTCGGCCAGGATCAGGGTCTCATGGCCGGCACGACGCTCCACGCCCTTGGCCACGCCCACCAGGACCACGCCTTCCACACCCAGTTCGGCCAGCGCATCGCGGGCCTGGGTCAGCTGGCCCGCGCCGCCATCGATCAGCAGCACTTCGGGCAATACGCCACCCTCCTCCACCCCGCGCCGGAAACGTCGCTCGATCGCCTGGTGCATCGCCGCGTAGTCGTCGCCGGGCTCGATCCCGGTGATGTTGTAGCGGCGGTATTGCCCGCGCACCGGCCCATTCGCGTCGAAGACCACGCAGGACGCCACCGTCGCCTCGCCCATGGTGTGACTGATGTCGAAGCATTCGATGCGCTTGGCCGGTTCCGGCAAACCGAGCAGGTCGCGCAGGGATTCGCCGCGCAACTGCTGCGCGTTGCGGCTGGAAAGTTCGCTGGCCAGGGTGATCTCGGCGTTGCGCGTGGCCAGCTGCAGGTAGCCGGCGCGCTCGCCGCGCACGCTCCACTTCAACTGCACCTTGCGCTCGGCGGCGGCGGACAGCGCGGTCTCGATCAGCGCGGCGTCGGGGATTTCGCGATCCAGCACGATTTCCTGCGGCGGGGTCTGCTCGGCGTAGTACTGGGAAACAAACGCTGCCAGCACTTCGGCGGCGCTGTCTTCGCCATTGGTCCTGGGGAAGAAGGCGCGCGTGCCCAGGTTGCGGCCGTCCCGGAACGCCAGCAGCAGCACGCAGGCGCCGGTGCCCTGCATGGCGCAGGCCAGCACGTCCAGGTCGGCGGCGCGGCCATCCACGTACTGGCGGGACTGCATGCTGCGCAGCGAGCCGATCAGGTCGCGCAGGCGCGCGGCCTGCTCGAAATCCAGGCGCGCACTGGCCGCTTCCATCGACGCGACGAGCTCGTTGCCGAGCTCGTCGCTGCGGCCGTCCAGGAACAACGCCGCACGGCGCACCGAATCGGCGTAATCCGGCACCGAGACCAGGCCCACGCACGGCGCGCTGCAGCGCCCGATCTGGTGCTGCAGGCACGGCCGGGTGCGGTTGCGGAACACGCTGTCCTCGCAATTGCGGATCTTGAACAGCTTCTGCATCAGGTTGAGCGTATCGCGCACCGCGCCCACGCCGGGGTACGGGCCGAAATAGCGCGCCGCCACCGCGCGCGGCCCGCGATGCATGGCGATGCGCGGCCATTGCTCGGTGGTCAGCATCACGTAGGGATAGCTCTTGTCGTCGCGCAGGGAGACGTTGTAGCGCGGGGCCAGCGACTTGATCAGCTGGTTTTCCAGCAGCAGCGCCTCACCCTCGGTGCGGGTCACGGTCACGTCCATGCGCGCGACCTGGGCCAGCATGGCCTGGATGCGCGGGGTCTTGGGGCTGTTGCTGAAGTAACTGGAGACGCGCTTGCGCAAGGCGCCCGCCTTGCCCACGTACAGCAGGCTGTCGTCGGCGGCGTACATGCGATACACGCCCGGTGCGGTGCTCAACCCCGCCGCGTATTCCTTGCCATCGAACCTGCCCGCCACGCTCACGTCCGTCACTGGTCCGTCGTCACTGGTCCGCCGTCGCTCGTCCGCCGTCATTCATCAATCGCGACCCGTTCCAGCCCACCGCTGGCCGGATCGAAGCGCAGGACCGAGTGCGCGTCGGTCTCGGCGATCCATACCGCACCGGCCGCGACCGAAAGCCCGGCCACGCCGTGCAGGCGTCGTGGCAGCGGAACCGTGGAAACCTCGCCCCCGCCCAGGCGCAGTGTGCGCAACTTGCCGTTGCCGCTGTCGGCGATCCACAACAGCGGCGCATCGGGACTGAGCGCGATCGCGCGCGGGTTCTGCAGGCGCGCATTTTCGCGCGCACCATCGGCATCGCCGAATTCCCAGGCACCCTGCCCCAGCAGCGTCTGCACTGTATTGTTGCGCAATTGCAGCGAACGCAGCGCGGAGCCCACCGAATCGCAGACGTAAAGCATCTGTTGCACGCAGGCCAGCGCCACCGGCTGGGCGAAGGCCGCCATGGAGCCGCTGCCGTTGCGCACCTCGAGCTGGCCGGAGCCGGCCCGGCAACTCAACTCGCCGCGACCCAGGCCATAGCTCCAGATGCGGTTGTCGCCGGCCAGGGCCAAATGCACTTCGTTGTCGGTCGCGACCACGGCCATCGGTTGGTTCAAGGCGATGTCGCGCGCCGAGGAAACCACGCCTTCGACCGGCTCGCCGGCACGGCCGTTGCCGCAGATCGTGTCGACCCGGCCACTGCGCAGCATGATCCGGCGCAAGGCGTGGTTGCCGGTATCGGCCACGTACAGCACGTCGCGGACCAGGGCCAGCCCGTGCGGACGCCGGAACGCCGAATGTTCGTGGTCGCCATCGATGAAATCGGCGGTGCCCATGCCGAACTGGCGCAGCACGCGCCCCGCATGGTTGCATTCCAGGATGCGGTGATGGCCGCTGTCGGCCACGAACAGGCGATCGTCGGTCGCCACGATGCCGCCGGGGAAACGCAATGGCAGGCGCGGCTCGGCGCTGGTTTCCACGAACGCGCGCAGGTCGTCGTCGTGCGGCATCGGCAGCGCATCGCACAGCGCGGCCAACGGTCGCTCCAGTTCGGCCATCGAATCCAGGCCGGTCACGCGTTCGCGGACCTGGCCGTTGGCGTCGATCAACAGCACCGTCGGCCAGGCCTCGATGCCGAAGCGCTGCCAGGCCTGCCAGTCGAGGTCATGCAGGATGGGGAAAGCGACGCCTTGCCGGCGCAACTGCTTCAGCACGTATTGCGGATCGCGCTCGCAGTCGAATCGCGGCACGTTCACGGCCAGCGGCTGCAGGCGCCCCGGGTAACGGGTATGCAACTGGGCCACGTCGTGCAGGCGTTGCCACGACCAGGCCGATGCCGCATTGACGAAGACCAGCGCCACCACCCGTCCACGCTGCTCGTGCAGCGAGCTTGCGGGGGCGTTGAGCCATTGCAGGTTGCCGGGAAGTTCAGGGGCGGGATAGGTGCTCATCGTTGTCCCGATTATGCCGGAGTCTCACTGCGCGCACAGTCGGGCCACAACCGCCTGTGCCGCCGAATCGACCAGTCGCCAAGCGTGCTCGAACTCCGCAGGGCCACCGGCATAGGGATCGGGAATGGCGCCATCGCCCTCGATGCCGGCCCATTCCAACAGCAAAACGACCTTGCCGCGCGCGGCTTCTGGCGCCAGCTCGATGACATCGCGCAGGTTCTCGCGATCGGCGCACAGCAGCCAGTCGAATTCCTGGTAGTCCTGCCCGCGCAGTTGGCGCGCGCGCAGCATGGAAATATCCACGCCGTGCCCACGCGCGCAGGCAATACTGCGCGGATCCGGCTGCTTGCCTGCGTGCCAGCCCGCGGTTCCCGCCGAATCCACCGTCACTTTCCCGGCCAGTGGCGAAGCGGCGATGCGCGTGCGCAGGGCGCCTTCGGCCATGGGCGAGCGGCAGATATTGCCCAGGCACACGACCAGCAGTTTCAAGCCGCATCCTCGGCCAGATGGGCCTCGGCACGGGCCAGGTCCTCCGGCGTATCCACGCCGGGCGGGAATGGTTCGGGAGTCAATGCGACGGCGATGCGGAAACCGGCTTCCAGCACGCGCAGTTGTTCCAGCGATTCGATCTGCTCCAGCTTTCCGGGCGGCATCTTCGCGAACCGGCGCAGGAACCCGGCGCGATAGGCGTAGATGCCGATGTGGCGCAGGCATTGGTCCGGCACCAGCTCGCGGCGATCACGGGCAAAGGCATCGCGGTGCCAGGGAATCGGCGCGCGGCTGAAGTACAGCGCATCGCCGCGCCCGTTGCGGATCAGTTTGACCGCGTTGGGATCGAACAGGGTTTCAACATCGTCGATGCGCGCGGCCAGTGTGGCCATGTCGGCGTCGCTGCTGGCCAGGGTCTCGGCGACGGCACGGATCCCTGCCGCCGGCGCGAACGGTTCGTCGCCCTGCAGGTTCACCACCACAACGTCGTCGGGCCAGCCGGCGAGGTCGGCGCATTCGGCCAGGCGATCGCTGCCCGAGGCATGCGCAGCGGAGGTCATGGCCACGCGCACGCCGGTCTCGCGCAGGGCCTCGACGATGCGCGGGTCATCGGCCGCAACCCATACCTCGCGCGCGCCCGCGGCCAGCGCGCGGCGCGCGACATGCACCACCAGCGGCGTTCCGCCAAGCGAGCGCAAGGGTTTGCCCGGCAGGCGCGTGGCGGCGTAACGGGCGGGGATGGCGACCACGAAATCGATGCTCATGCGCTTTTCTCCACGCGTCTGGGCAATTTTTCCAGCAACGCGACCCAGAATGCTTCCGGCAGCTCGGCGCTCACCGGCACGCTGTAATGCCATTCGTTGGCGAAGGCCGCGCATTTGACCGCATCTTTTTCGGTCATCAGCACCGGAAGTTCGCTGCCGAACTCGAAATCCCCTGCCATGTAGCCATGATGATCCGCGAAGGCATGCGGGACCACGCCGATTCCCAGGCCGCGCAGCATCTCGAAGAATCGCTGCGGGTTGCCGATGCCGGCGACCGCATGCACGCGGTGTCCGCCGAAGGAGGCAAGCGGGCGGTTGCGCCCGCCACTCACAGGCACTGCGCAATCGGCGCGCAGCTTCATGGGCCATTCGCCGAAGCTGGCATCGCCGCCGTTGACCACGCGGAAATCGCATTCCGCGCCGCGCTCCGGCGGCTCGCGCAACGGGCCGGCGGGCAGCAGCCGGCCGTTGCCGTAGCGGCGATGGCCGTCGATGACCTCGATTTCCACGTCCCGGCGCAGGCGGTAGTGCTGCAGACCGTCATCGCAGACGATCACGTCGCAGCCGGCGGCGATCAATTCGCGCGCCGCCGCGGAGCGGGACCGGTCCACCCGCACCGGCGCGCCCGTACGGCGCGCGATCAGTACCGGCTCATCGCCACCTTGCGCAGGCGGCGTGCCGGCATCGACCCAGGCGGCGCTGCTTTCATCGTTGCGCCCATAACCGCGGCTGGCGACGCCCGGTTTCCATCCGGCCTCACGCAGGCGCTGCACGACGGCGATGGTCAACGGGGTCTTGCCGGTACCGCCCACCGACACGTTGCCGATCACGATCACCGGCGCGGACGGCTTGTAGCTGCGCAACCATCCTTTGCGGAACAGCTTGCGGCGCAAGGAAACCACCGCGCCATACAACCCGGCCAGCAAACGCGCATGCCAGGGCGATGGCGCATCGCCGTACCAGTACACGGGAGTCCTGTCCTGCGGCTTGCTCACACGGTTTCCCGGAACTGCATGCCGTGCAGGTGCGCATAGAGCCCCTCCCGGGCCAGCAACTGGGCGTGGGTGCCCTGCTCCACCAACCTGCCCTGGTCGAGCACCAGCACCTGGTCGGCGTGTTCGATGGTGGACAGCCGGTGGGCGATGACCAGGGTGGTGCGGTCGGGCATCAGGTGGTTGAGCGCGTCCTGCACCAGGCGTTCTGATTCGGTGTCCAGCGCCGCGGTGGCTTCGTCCAGGATCAGGATCGGGGCGTCCTTCAGCATCGCCCGGGCAATGGCGATTCGCTGGCGCTGTCCGCCGGACAGGCGTCCACCCTTGCTGCCTATCGAGGAATGCACGCCCTCGCTCAATCTCTCGACGAACTCGGTGGCGTTGGCCCCGTCCAGGGCACGGCGGATGTCTTCCTCCGTTGCGTTCTCCATTTCCCCGTAAGCGACATTGGCGGCGACGGTGTGGTCGAAAAGCATCACCTGCTGCCCGACCAGGGCCACTTGCCGGCGCAGGTCGGCGAGCCGGTAATCGCCCAGCGGATGGCCATCCAGGGTGATCAGCCCGCTTTCCGGTTCATAGAAACGCGGGATGAGCTTGATCAAGGTCGATTTGCCACTGCCCGAACGACCCACGATCGCGGTCACCGTCCCCGGCCGGGCCACGAAACTGATGTCTTGCAAGGCCGGCTCGGCTTGTCCCGGATAACGCGCATCCACCGCCTTGAATTCCAGCAATCCACTGGCCCGGTCCAGCGGACGCGTGCCGGTGTCGACCTCGTCTTCCGCATCCAGCACGAAGAACAGGCGCTCGGCCGAGGCCACACCCTTCTGCAGCATGTTCTGCACGTTGGTCAGCTGCTTCAGCGCGGGGATGATCGCCATCATCGACAGCATCAGGGCGACGAAACCACCCGCGCTGAGCCGGTCGGCCATGGCTTCGCGCCCGGCGAAGAACAGCAGCAGCGCCAATCCCACCGAGCCCATCAGCTGGACCATCGCCGAGGACATGCTGCGGGTGGATTCGACCTTCATCGCCAGGCGCAGGTTCTCGTCGGCCAGGCGCTCGTAACGGCCCAGTTCGGAGCCCTGCGCGCCGTAGATCTTCACTTCCTGCTGGTTGTTGAGCGCCTGGTCGGCCGCCTGCAGCAGATGCCCGCTGCTTTCCTGGATGCGGTGGCTGATGCGCCGGTAACGCTTGGCCACCTTGTCCATCAGCCAGGCCAGCGGCGGCGCCATGATCAGGATGGCCACGGTCACCTGCCAGCTGGTCCACAGCATCACCACCAGCGCGGCGATGATCTGGAACGATTGCTGCAGCATCACCTTGGCCGCATCCACCGCGGCCTGCGCGACCTGGTCGCTGTCCGACCCCAGCCGGATCAGCATCGACGGCACCGGTTCGCCATCGAAGCGCAGGCCCGGCATGCGCAAATACTTGCCCAGGATCCGCACCCGCATGTCGCGGGCGATGCTGCGCGCCGACTTGCCCATGCACATGTCGGTGATGTAGCCGGCAATGCCGCGGATCACGAACAAGCCGACGATCTGCAACGGCAGGATCAGGCTCAGGCTGGTGTTCTTGATGATGAAGGTCTGGTTGACCACCGGCTCCATCAGCTTGGTGAAGGCGCCCCCGGCCGCGGCCTCGATCAGCATGGCGACCAGGGCCAGCGCCAGCAGCAGGCGATACGGACGGGCGAAGCCCAGCAACCTGCGATAGATCGGCCAGGCTGATTTCATCGACAGTTTCTGCTTGCTCATTGGCGCTGCTCGGGCGCCGTGGCGATGGAGATGCGGCGGAAGCCCAGTTGCCCCAACGCGTCAAGCGCGGTGACCACCGCCTGGTGCGGGGTGCGCGCATCGGCGCGCAGCAGTACCGCGCGGTTGTGGTCGCTGCCGCCAACCCGGGCAATGGCCTGTTTCAAGGAATCGATGTCGGTGCGCAGCACTTCCTGGTCGCCGACGAAATAACGGCCCTCGGCATTGATCAGCACGCTCAGCGATTGGGTCTGGTCGCCGGCCGGCTCGCCGGTGGCGCTGGGCAACTGCAGTTGCAGGGTCGAACGCGCATCGAAGGTGGTGGTGATGACGAAGAAGATGATCAGCACCAGGATCACGTCGATCAACGGGATCAGGTTGATCTCCGGTTCGTCGTGGGCGCGGTCGTCGCGGATGCGCATGCGTGGCTCAGGCCTGGTTCGACGGGGCCGTGGCCTGGCCCTGAGCGGCGCGCGCGCGCGCCACGACCACGGACTTGGCATCCAGCGCATCCAGCAGCGCGCTGGCCTGCTGTTCCATGTCGATCACGTAGCCGGCCACGCGGCCGCGGAAATAGCGGTGGAACATCAGCGCCGGGATCGCCACGATCATGCCGGTCGCGGTGCAGACCAGCGCCTTGCCGATACCGCCGGCCAGCTGGTTCACGTCGCCGACGCCGTGATCGAGGATGCCCAGGAACATCTGGATCATGCCCACCACCGTTCCAAACAACCCCAGCAAGGGACCCGCCGCGGCGATGGTGCCCAAGGAATTGAGGAATTTCTCCATCCGGTGGACCAGATGCCGGCCGGTGTCCTCGATCCGCTCACGGATCTGATCGCGCGGGCGATTGCGCATGTCCAGTGCCGCGGCCAGCAACGCGCCCAGGGGCGAGTTGCGGCGCAGCGATTCGATATGCGCCGGATCCAGCTGCCCGCGCGACGCCCAGTTGCGCACTTCTTCGCCCAGGTTGGGCGGCAGGACTTCCTTGCGCCGCAGGGTCCAGAACCGCTCGATCACTATCGCCAAGGCCACCACGGCCAGCAACAACAGGGGAATCATGGGCCAACCGCCAGCCTTGACCAGTTCCAGCACGTTCAGTCCTCCGGCACCTGCGGCCGTTCGTTCACAGGCCGGTAGGATAACGTAGCCGCCTGCCGGAGCTTCACCGCATCCCACAAATGCGCCCGGGCGCGACGCAGTTCACGCAATTCAAGACCGCCCTCGCCCAGCCATACGCGGATGGCGCCGCTGTCCGCGGTGTTCAGCACTTCGGCGCCCGCCTCCTGCCAGCGGCGGACGACCTGTGGCTTGGGGTGGCCGAAACGATTGCCGAAGCCAGCCGATACCAGCGCCAGCCGTGCGCCGGTCGCGGCGACGAAATCCGGATCGGAAGAGCCAGCGCTGCCATGGTGCCCGGCCAGCACCACGTCGGCGCGGATCCCGGCGGGATCGCGGCGCAGCA
Organism: Pseudoxanthomonas sp.; assembly: GCA_041919795.1. Lineage (GTDB taxonomy): Bacteria > Pseudomonadota > Gammaproteobacteria > Xanthomonadales > Xanthomonadaceae > Pseudoxanthomonas_A. Next base: position 23,157 of record JAYRTC010000017.1, read on the forward strand.
GTCCGCGTTCGATCACCTCGCCGAGGTCGCCGGTCAGCAGCACCGCTCCATGCCGGCTTTCCACCCGCAATACGCAGCTCGATTCGTTGTCCAGATAGGGAAAGTGCGGAGTCGGATGCAGGAAGCGAAAACGGACCCCGTCCCATTGCCAGGCCTGGCCGGCCACGCAGCGGTCGGTGGTTGCGACCGGCGAACCCGCGGGCGTGCTCGACATCGCGACCGGTACTTCCGCGCGCACCGACTCGAAACCGCCGGCATGGTCGTTGTCGCCATGGCTGATGACCACCCGGTCCAGTCGCGCGACGCCCAGCGCACGCAGGGTCGGGATCACCGCCCATTCACCGGCATCGAAACCGTCACGCACGGCGGGACCCGCGTCGTACAGCAAGGCGTGGCCGCGGGTGCGGACCAGCACGGATAATCCCTGGCCCACGTCGATCACCTGCAACTGCACTTCACCGGGCAGCGGCAAGCCGCGATCCGGCCACAACAACGGCAGCCACAGCAAGGCCGCCAGCGCCTTGCACGGCACACCGCGTGGCAGCAGCAACCAGAACGCGCCAAGCAGCGCCAGCGGCAAGGCAAGCCAATGCGCTTCGGGCAGCCACCACAAGGCGTAGCGGCTTTCCGCAAGCGCGCAGAACCACGACCAGGTCAGGTCGAAACACCAGGCTGCGGCTTGCCATGCCCAACTTCCCAATCCTGCATGCAGTGCTTCGAGTGCGGTGCCGATCAAGGCCAGCGGTACCACCACCAGGCTCCACCACGGAATCGCAATCAGGTTGACCAGCGGCCCCACCGCAGAGGCCTGGCCAAACAGAATCACGGTCAGCGGCAGCAGTCCCAACGTGGCGACACCCTGCGCGGACAGGAATCCTTTCGCCCAGTGCTGCGAGTGCGGCAGGCACCACGCCAGCCAGGCCACGCCGGCGAAACTCAGCCAGAATCCTGCCGCCAACGGCGACAGCGGATCGAACAGCAGCACCGCGATCACCGCCAAAGCCAGCGAATCGACGATGCGTACCGGTCGCCGCCAGAGCCGGGCCAGCACCACCACGCCGATCATCAGCACCGTGCGCGTGGTCGGCAGCGCGAAACCCGCCAGCACCGCGTAACCGAAGGCGCCGGCCAGCGCGGCCAGGCCCGCCGCCTGCGGTCGCGGCATGCGTCGCGCCCACGACGGAAACCACTTCCACAATCCGCCGATGCACAGTGCAAAGAAACCCGCGACCAGGCCCACGTGGAACCCGGAAATCGCAATCAAATGGGTCACCCCGGTGGCGCGCAGGACTTCCCAGTCCGCATCGTCCAGCCCGCGCGTGTCGCCCAGCGCCAGCGCGCGCACGTAACGCGACGAAGTCGAAGCCACCGCACTGTCGATGCGTTCGGACATGCGTTCGCGCCAGGCATCGACGCCCTGCCCTGGCGCAAGCTGCCGCGCAAGCCCCGGCGCACGCACATAACCGGTCGCGGCGACACGTTGCGCCAGCGCATTACGTTCGCTGTCGAAACCACCCGGGTTGCGCAATCCGCGTGGCGCACGCAGCTGTACATTCAACTTCCAACGCGCGCCGGCCCGCAACTGCGTGCGCGGGCCTGGTTCCCTTGCGCCAAAATCGTCGTACCAGGAAAGCTGCAGCAACCTGCCGCGCAAGGGTTGCGGTTGCGCGGCATCGTCATCGACGCGGAACCGGAAACGCGAGCGCTTCGGTTCGAATTCCGGCAGGTTGTCGATGCGTCCCTCGACGATCAGGTCGCGTTTTTCCCACGCAGGCGGTAACTGCGAAGACAGCATCATCGTCGCCTGCAAGCCGGTCCAGCCAAACCCCACCAGCAACAGGCCCAAGGTCCGGAATCGTCGCCCGCATAAACACCACGCCAAGCCGAATGCCAGGGCAGTGACCAGCAACGGCCAGCGCGGCAATCCAGGCAGGCACAGGCAGGCACCCGTTCCCGTCAGCAAGGCCAGCGCGTTGGCGACACTGAAAGGCGTCGGGGAAGATCCGTTTCCTGCAGGCATGCGCGGCTACCGGGTTGTGCTCCGGTCCACTATGCCGCTGTCCGATTCGCTGCCGCCATCAGCGGGAAAGCCGCGATCCTGTAGGAGTTTTCCCGATTTCCTGCCCATCCATTGCCGCATCGCCGCTGTTGAATATCCTGCGGCCTTTACAGCCATATGGTTGATTAGGTGGATTCCCTTTCAACAACGAAGCTGGTCAACCCGGCGCTTTTGCTTCCAGCACCTTTAAGGAACTTCTGAGCAATTCGCTCTTGCTCGTCATGACCAGTCATTCGGCTGTTCGAGAGCGATTCCCGCTTTCGCGGGGTTTTCAACAGCCGAATGGCTGGTCATGACGAACAAACAGGGGTGCTTCGAACCTTTACTTCAAAGATCGCGAACAGGCTTCAGACATCCTGCCGCGCGAGGCCGCGCAGCTTGCCCTCATGCAGTTCCAGCACGCGATCCAGCTTGCGGGCCAGGCGCCGGTCATGGGTCACCAGCACCAGGCTGGTCTGCTGTTCGCGGTTGAGTTCCAGCATCAGCTCGAACACGGTCGCGGCGGTCTTCTCGTCCAGGTTGCCGGTGGGTTCGTCGCCGAGCACGCACGCGGGCTGATTGACCAGGGCGCGCGCGACGGCGGCACGCTGGCGTTCGCCACCGGAAAGTTCGCCCGGCTTGTGCTGCAGCCGGTGGCCCAGGCCGACCTTCTCCAGCAATGCGCCGGCCCGCCGCGCGGCGGTCTTCGCGTCCACGCCTCCCAGCATCAACGGCATCATCACGTTCTCGGTCGCGGTGAATTCCGGCAACAGGTGGTGGAATTGGTAGACGAAGCCGAGCGCGCGGTTGCGCAATTGCCCGCGCGCGGAATTGGATAGTGAGGACATCTTCTGCCCCGCGACATAGACCTCGCCCGCGGTCGGCGTGTCCAGGCCTCCGAGCAGGTGCAACAGCGTGCTCTTGCCGGCGCCCGATGCACCGACGATGGCCACGGTTTCACCCGCTTCGACCCTCAGATCCAGGCCATCGAAAACCGGAGTCTTCATCTTGCCTTCGGCATAGGTCTTGGCCAGCTTCTCGCACTGGATGACAGTGCCCGGACTGGATTGCTCACTCATAACGCAGCGCCTCCGCCGGGTCGGTGCGCGCCGCGCGCCAGGCCGGGTACAGCGTGGCCAGGAAACTCATGGCCAGCGCGACGAGGGCGATGAGGGCCACGTCGCTGCTCTGCAGGTCGTAAGGCAGGCCGGTGATGTAGTACACATCGGCGGGCAACAAGGTGACGTTGAAGGTGGATTCGATCACTTCCAGGATCCGCTCCAGGTTGATGGTCAACAGGATTCCGCCGACCACGCCCAGCAACGTGCCGATGATGCCGATCAGCGAACCCTGGACCATGAACACCTGCATCACCCCGCGCGGGGTCAGGCCCAGGGTGCGCAGGATGGCGATATCAGCCTGTTTGTCAGTGACCAGCATCACCTGCGAGGAAACCAGATTGAACGCGCCCATGGCGATGATCAGCGACAGCAGGATGCCCATCACCGTCTTTTCCATCTTCAGCGAGCTGTAGAGGTTGGCGTTCTCGCTGGTCCAGTCGCTGATCCGGTACGGACCTTGCAGATGCACGGCCAGGTCGCGGGCCACCTCCCAGGACTGGTCCATGTCGTGCAGTTTCAGGCGCACGCCGGTAACGCCCTCGCCCATCTTCAGCACGCGCTGCAGGTCGGACATGTTGACCACGGCCAGGCCCTTGTCGATCTCGTTGTAGCCGGCCTCGAAGATTCCGCTGACCTTGAAGCGCTTCATCTTCGCCACCGCGCCCATCGGCGTGGACTGTGTATCGGCCAGCATCACCAGCACGCTGTCTCCCTGGCTGACGCCCAGCCACAGCGCAAGTTCCTGGCCCAGCACGATGTTGAACGAGCCCGGCGTCAACGAATCGACGCTGCCGCGCTTCATCTTCTCGGCCAGTACCGAGACCTTCCTCTCTTCCGCCGGAAGGATCCCGCGGACCATGGCCGGCTGGTTGCGCGCGCCCTCGATCAAGGCCTGGATGTCCACGTACGGCGCCGCGCCCTGCACCCGCGGATCCTGCATCGCCACCTTCACCGCATGCGGCCAGTCCTGCATCGACTCGCCCGCGGCGCTGACCGTGGCGTGCGCGGTCATCTGCAGCATGCGGTCGCGGATCTCGCGCTGGAAGCCGCTCATCACCGACAAAGTGGTGATCAGCACGGTCACGCCCAGGGCGATGCCCAGGATCGAGGCCAGCGAGATGAAGGAGATAAAGCCATTGCGGCGTTTGGCGCGCAGGTAGCGCAGGCCGATGGCGACGGGGATGGGTTTGAACATAGACGGCTATGGTGCCATCCGGCGATGGTCCCGCGAAACATCCCGGCTGCCAGCGGCCAGACGCAGTTCACGTCGGCAGGCGGCGGGGAGCGTATCGGGCCACCAGGACAGGCGCCTGCACCGGCCATCCCGCTCCTTCCAAAAGATGAAAGCCAGCGAACCGCGCCATTGCACCTCGACCAGTTCGATCGGCGCCCCATCGAGCATGACCGGCAGGTCGTTGCCGGGGAAAAAGAACTCGCGGACTGGCGATCTGGATTCCCGCCATGCCCGCCACAGGCCGTAAGCCAGGGCCGAAAGGGCCAGCGGCCAAGCCGCAAGACGCGGCATCTCCGAGGCCAGTACCGATAACGCAGCGAGGATTCCCAGCAGTGTCAACACGCCCGTCAGCCAGCGCGAAGGACGCCATTCAAGCCGGCAGCTGACGGATCCGCTGGATGAGTGATGCGAGTGCGTCATCGGGACATTGCTCGTAGCCCATGAACCAGCGCCAGAGCCTATCGTCCTCGCATGCCAGAAGCTGTAGGAAAACCCCGCGATCTTCGTGGGAAGCCTGCTTCCATTCGCGGTCGAGATAGCGGCCGAACAGCTGGTCCAGCTCACGCATGCCGCGCCGGCAACGCCAGCGCAGGCGTCGGAACTCGACCTCTTCCGCTGCGTGCGCGGTTTGTTCGTCGCTCATCCGCGCAGCAGACCCACCGCGAGCACCGCCCACAACACCCATACCAGGCAGGTCGAAACCGAATACACGGCGAAGCGATGCATGACCTTGTTGTAGCTGCACTGGATCAGGCTGTGCAACACCCGACCAGCAACGAAGGCCCAGGCGAGCCCCAGCACCAGCGGCGTCACCTGCTGGGCCAGGAAGGCCACGATCAGCGCCAGATGGAACAGCACCGGCACTTCGAACAGGTTGACGAAATTGTCGGCGGCGCGGGTATCGACCAGCCGCGCGGATTTCTGCGCCGAGCTAGCCACGGCCTGCGGATGGATATGCAGGCGCCGCATCTCGGGGATGCGCACCGCATAAAGACGCAGCCAGACGACAAGAGTCAGGACGACCATGGCCAGCATGGGGTGGAAGATTTCTTTTCCGCTCATTCGCAAGTTCCCGCTCGTCATTCCCGCGAAGGCGGGAACCCAGTGACTTGGACTTTACTGTCATCCCGGCGCCTTTCAACAGCGAAGCTGGTCAAGCCGGGATCCATCTTGATCTTGCATCAAAACATCAAAGCACAAGTCACTGGGTTCCGGCCTTCGCGGGAATGACGAACTTGTTTACGCCCGCCGCGCCAGCATCAGCTTCTTGATCTCGGCGATGGCCAACGCCGGGTTCAAACCCTTCGGGCAGGTGCGCGCGCAGTTCATGATGGTGTGGCAGCGGTACAGCTTGAACGGATCCTCCAGGTCGTCCAGGCGCGCGCCGGTGTCTTCATCGCGCGAATCGACGATCCAGCGGTAGGCCTGCAGCAGGATCGCCGGGCCCAGGTAGCGCTCGCCGTTCCACCAGTAGCTGGGGCACGAGGTCGAGCAGCACGCGCAGAGGATGCATTCGTACAGGCCGTCGAGGTGCTTGCGGTCTTCCGGCGACTGCAGGCGCTCGCGGTCAGGGGCCGCGGTCTGGGTACGGATCCACGGCTTGATCGAGGCGTACTGGGCGTAGAAATGGGTCAGGTCCGGGACCAGGTCCTTGACCACGTCCATGTGCGGCAACGGGTAGATCGGCACTTCGGCCTTGCCGCAGTCGCTGATCGCGCGGGTGCAGGCCAGGGTGTTGGTGCCGTCGATGTTCATCGCGCACGAACCGCAGATGCCTTCGCGGCAGGAGCGGCGGAAGGTCAGCGTGGGATCGATCTCGTTCTTGATCTTGATCAGCACGTCCAGGACCATCGGGCCGCACGCGGCCAGATCGACCTCGTAGGTGTCGGTACGGGGGTTCTGGTCGTCGTCCGGGCTCCAGCGATAGATCTTGAAGGTACGCGGGTTCTTCGCGCCCTTGGCCGGGAAATGCTTGCCCTTCTGGATCCTGGAGTTCTTCGGGAGCGAAAATTCTGCCATGTCTGTGCTCTGTCCCGGTCAGTAAACGCGCGGCTTAGGCGGCACCATGTCCACGTCCTTGCTCAACGTGTACATGTGCACCGGGCGGAAATCGAAACTGCACTGGCCCTTCTCATCGACGTTGACCAGGGTGTGCTTCATCCAGTTGGCGTCGTCGCGGTCCGGGAAATCCTCGTGCGCATGCGCGCCGCGGCTTTCGTGGCGCTGTTCGGCCGAATTGATCGTGGCCACCGCGTTCAGCAGCAGGTTGTGCAGTTCGTAGGTCTCGATCAGGTCCGAATTCCAGACCAGCGAACGGTCGGAGACCTTCACATCCTCGAACGAGGCATAGATGTCGGCCATCTTGTCGCAGCCTTCCTTCAGCGTCTTGCTGGTGCGGAAAACCGCGGCATCGGCCTGCATCGTGCGCTGCATCTTGTCGCGGATCACCGCCGTCGGCGTGCCGCCGTTGGCGTTGCGCAGCTTGTCCAGGTTGGCCAGGGCCTTGTCGCAGGCATCGGCGGGCAGGTCCTTGTGCGGCGCGCCGGTCTTGATGGTTTCGGCGCAACGATTGGCTACCGCGCGTCCGAACACCACCAGGTCAAGCAGCGAATTGGAGCCCAGACGGTTCGCGCCATGCACGGACACGCAAGCCGCTTCGCCGATCGCATACAGGCCCGGGACCACCGCATCGGGATTGTCGCCAACCTTGCGCACCACTTCTCCGTGGTAGTTGGTGGGGATGCCGCCCATGTTGTAGTGCACGGTGGGAATGACCGGGATCGGCTGCTTGGCCACATCGACGTTGGCGAAAATGCGCGCGCTTTCGGCGATGCCCGGGAGTTTCTCGTGGATCACTTCCGGCCCCAGGTGGGTCAGGTCGAGCAGGATATGGTCCTTGTGCTCGCCGACGCCGCGGCCTTCGCGGATTTCAATCGTCATTGAGCGCGACACCACGTCGCGGCTGGCCAGGTCCTTGTAATGCGGGGCGTAGCGCTCCATGAAGCGCTCGCCATTGCTGTTGCGCAGGATCCCGCCTTCGCCGCGCACGCCTTCGGTGATCAGGCAGCCGGCGCCGTAGATGCCGGTCGGATGGAACTGCACGAATTCCATGTCCTGCATCGGCAGGCCAGCACGCAGCGCGAGCCCGCCGCCGTCGCCGGTGCAGGTGTGTGCGGAAGTGGCGCTGAAATACGCGCGGCCGTAACCGCCAGTAGCCAGGACCACGCCCTGGGCGCGGAACAGGTGCAGCGTGCCTTCGGCCATGTCCAGGGCCAGCACGCCCTTGCAGGCGCCTTCGTCGTCGAAGATCAGGTCCAGGGCGAAGTACTCGATCATGAAGCGCGCGTCGTGCTTCAGCGATTGCTGGTACAGCGTGTGCAGCATGGCGTGGCCGGTGCGGTCGGCGGCGGCGCAGGTGCGCTGCGCGGACGGGCCTTCACCATATTTGGTGGTCATGCCGCCGAACGGGCGCTGGTAGATCTTGCCTTCCTCGGTACGGCTGAAGGGCACGCCGTAGTGTTCCAGTTCGATGATCGCCGGGATCGCCTCGCGGCACATGTACTCGATCGCATCCTGGTCGCCCAGCCAGTCCGAACCCTTGATGGTGTCGAAAAAGTGGTAGCGCCAGTCGTCTTCGCCCATGTTGCCCAGCGCGGCGGAGATGCCGCCCTGCGCGGCGACCGTATGCGAACGAGTCGGGAACACCTTGGTCAGGCATACCGTCTGCAGGCCCTTCGCGGCCAGGCCGAAGGTGGCGCGCAAGCCCGCGCCGCCGGCGCCGACCACGACCATGTCGTATTTGTGTTCGGTGATCTTGTAAGCCGAAGTCATGTTCAATTTCCCAACGCGATAAGTGCCACGGCGAAAACGCTGGCCAGCGCGCCAAGGATGCAGACGAAACGCACCGCGATCTGCGCGGCCAGTGCCAGGCCATGGCTATGCACGTAGTCCTCGATGACCACCTGCACGCCCAGTTGCGCATGCCAGAACATCGCCACCAGGAAGGCGATCAGCAAGGTCGCGTTCCAGGGCCGGGCGACCGAGTCGGTGGCGGTGAGGTAATCGGCGTGCATCAGTCCGACAACGAAGTACAGGAACCAGCAGGCCAGGAAGACCAGGGCAATGGCCGTGATGCGCTGGACGAGGAAGTGGTGGGTGCCCTCCTTCGCCGAGCCCAGACCTTTGGCGACCTTCAACGGGGTCCGATAACGGGAATTCATAGCCAGCCTCCCTTGGCCGCGATCGCGCCCCAGATCACTCCGGTCAGGAACAGGCTGCCGATCACCGACAGCCAGCCATTGCGGACGAAGGCCGGAATGCTGAAACCAAAGCCCGCGTCCTGCACCAGATGACGGATGCCGTTGAGCAGGTGATAAGCGAACGCCCAGGTCCAGCCGAACAACACCGCCAGGCCAAACCAGGAACCAGCCAGGTCGCGCACGCAATCCCAGGCTTCAGGACCGGTGGCCATGGCCAGCATTGCCGCCGCGATCAGCAGCGCGCCAAGGGTGAGGATGATTCCGGTAGCCCGATGGACGATGGAAGTCGCCATCTGGATCTGCCAGCGATACACCTGCAGGTGCGGTGAAAGCGGACGTGGTCGGGTAGCCATTCGCGGGGCTCGTTCTCGGCTGGGCGGTCATGCCGACCGCGTTGGCTCAATGCTGATCAGAAATCGATGCAGCGTCCGTTTTTTTCCCAATCCCCGTAGCGCGTCGGCTCCGGGCCATCGCGCCCGCCGATTTCCTTCGCTATCGCCGTCTCCTTCTGCACAGGTTCCCTGGCGGGTTGCTGTGTTTCGGTGACGGGTGCGTCGGCAGGAGCGGGTATGGAAGTTGTTTCGCCTATCATGTCGGGTCTCGCAACCCGCCAAATTTTAGTCCTCCGCACCTTGTCTGACAACCTGCCCACCTCCGCAGCACCCTGGTTCGTCCTCTCCGACCATGCCGTCATCGCGCTGGAAGGACCGGATTCGACCGCGTTCGCGCAAGCCCAGTTCGCCAATGAAGTGACCGCCCTGGCACCGGGAGATTGGCAGTGGAATGCCTGGCTGACCCCCAAGGGCCGCGTCATTGCGCTGTTCGCATTGTTGAAACTGGAGCAGGAACGGATCCTGCTTTTGTTGCCCGACGCCGATGCCGACGCGCTCGCATCGCAGTTGCAGCGTTTCGTTTTCAGACGGAAGTTGAAGATCACGATGCGCGGCGACCTGCAGGTCAGCGGCGCCTTCCAGGCAGCGGATTCGGCGCGGAATGCGCGGATCGGCGTCGACGGCGACCGGATCGAGATCGATTTCGGCGATGGCAACGACTATCGCAGCTTGCGCATCGCCCCGGCGCGGGAATGGGTGGAAGATGCCGATTCGCGCGCACGCTGGAAAGCCTTCGACCTGTCGCATGGCCTGCCACGTTTGCCCGTCGAACAACGCGAACAATGGACCCCGCAGCAGCTTTCGATGGAGCGACTGCGCGCTTTCAGCGTCAAGAAGGGCTGCTATCCGGGCCAGGAAATCGTCGCCCGCACCCATTTCCTGGGCAAGGCCAAGCGCGGACTGGTGTTGTTTGAAGCCGAATCTCCAGTCACACCCGGCGCGGAAGTCAGCGATGCGGCCCGTGTTGTCGGCAGCGTTGTGAGTGCGAGCGATGGCGAGCGTAACCTGGCATTGGCGGTGTTGCCATTGGAGCGCGAGGCAGGCGCGCTGAACGCAGCGGGCATCGTGCTACACGAGATTCCGCTCAATGACGGCTTGGATCGCTGACAACCATCATCGCGCGTAGGAGCGACGTAAGTCGCGAAGGGGTTCGTACGCATTCCCTTCGCGACTTACGTCGCTCCTACGTTGGAAGAACGGCAGTTATTCCGGCCATCCTCAGGCCAGCTTGTCCGCCGCGGCAACGATATCGTCGTCGCCCGGCAGCACCAGCAGCGCGGCACCGGCCAGTGGCGTGTAAGTGTCCACCCCCACCACGCGCTGGAAGGGACGGCCGGCGAAACCGGCCTCCGCGATCGCGGTGATGACGCCCTCGCCCACGCCGGCCGAATGGCGGCCTTCATCGACAATGAGGATGCGCTTGGCCGATTTCGCCTGCTCGGCGATGAAGCTCTCGTTGAGCGGCACCAGCCAGCGCAGATCGACTACGCGCACTTTCCAGCCGCGCTTCGCTTCGATGGCCCGCGCCGCGCGCAGGCTCATCGGCACGCCATTGCCATAGGTGAAGATCACCAGGTCGTCGGCGGCTTCGTCGTAGATGCGGCCTTCGCCCAGGGCCATCGCCTGATCCGGCGCCGGATAGGTGGTGAGCCACGCGCCGTCGCCCGCTTCGTACAGGTCCTTGGTCATGTACAGCGCGATGGGCTCCAGGAAGATGCTCACCCGTCCGTCCACCTTGGCCAATGCCGCCAGCGTGCGCAGCATGGTCGCCGCGTCGTCGCCACGCGAAGGACAGCCGACTACCAGGCCGGGGATGTCGCGCAGCGCGGCGATCGAGTTGTCATTGTGGAAATGTCCGCCGAAACCGCGCTGGTAACCCAGCCCGGCCATGCGCACCACCATCGGGTTGCGGTACTGGTTGTTGGAGAAGAACTGCAGCGAGGCCGCCTCGCCGCGGATCTGGTCGCAAGCGTTGTGGAAATAGGCCAGGTACTGGATTTCCGGCACCGGCAACATGCCCAGGTTGGCGTAACCCTGGGCCAGGCCGAGGATCATGGTTTCGTCCAGCAAGGTATTGAACACACGGCTGTTCTTGAACGCCTTGTGCAGGCCCTTGGTCACCGTGTACACGCCGCCCTTCTGGGCCACGTCCTCGCCGAACAGCAGCGCCTCCGGATACTTGCAGAACAGGTCGTGCAGCGCGTTGTTGATCTGGATGGACAGATGGCGCGGCGGCAGTTTTTCCGGCAGTTTTTCCTCGCTGCCGAAGACCGCGATGCGTTTCTCCGCGTCGCCAACGCGGCTGGCTTCAGCGGATACCGCCTTGGGCGAGTACGGCGCCAGCGGTGCGATCACGTCTTCCAGGCGGGTCAGCTTGGGCGTCTTGTCCGCGGCGTCGGCGGCGGCGAAACACTTGCGGCGGATATCTTCGTACAACGCCAGCAGTTCCGGCTTCGTGTACAAGCCGGACTGCAGCGCAATCGCCGCCGAACGCAGTAACGGATCGCCCGCTTCGACCGCGACCAGTTCCTCGATCGGCCGCCATTCGATCTCGAAATCGGTGCCCGCATGGCCCATGATCCGCGTGGTGCGCAGGTGCAGGAACGTGGGCCGGCGGGTGCGGCGGCAATGTTCCACCGCAGCCTGCACCTGTCCGTAACCTTCGGCCAGGTCGAGGCCATCGGCGTAGAAATAATCCAGGTCGCCGCGCGCGGAGAAATTGCGCTCGATCCAGCCTCCCGGCGTCTTCACCGAGATGCCGATGCCGTTGTCCTCGCACACGAACAACACCGGCGCCGGCAGCTTCTGGTACGAAGTCCACGCGGCCGCATTGAACGCAGTCTGCGCAGTGGCGTGGTTGCTGGAGGCATCGCCGAAGGAACAGATGGCGATGCTGTCGTCGGGGATCGGTGACGCATGTCCGATGCGCTTGGCCTGCTCGATCGCCACCGCGGTGCCCAGCGCCTTGGGCAGGTGCGAGGCGATGGTCGAGGTCTGCGGCAGCACCCACAACGGCTTGGAACCCCAGACCTTGTGGCGCCCGCCCGAGGCCGGGTCTTCGGCACTGGCCGCGAACGACAGCGCCGAGTCCATGATCGGATCCATACCGGGCAACTTGCGGAAGCGCTCGGCCATGAATGCGCCCGAGCGGTAATGCAGGAAGGCCGGATCGGTGTGCCGGGTCAGTCGCGCGACCATCGCATTGCCTTCGTGGCCGGAACTGCCGATGGTGTAGAAGACTTTGTTCTGCACGCGCAGCACGCGCGCCATCAGGTCGAGGTGGCGCGAAACCAGCTGCGATACCAGCAATTCGACGAACGACTTTGCATCCAGTGCGCTGCCTTCCAGCACCGCCTCGCCCGGCGCCGGTTTGGCATCGGCCACTCCGTTCCACTCCTGCACGAACTCGATGAAGTTCTGGTCGCAGATCTCGGCGCGGTTGAGGCCTTTCATGCGGGCGGAAATGGGTTTTGCGGTCATGTCGGTCGTCGTCTTCAGGAGGAAGCCAGGCGGGCAGCGACTTCATCGCTGACCGCTGGCATGGGAGTGAAACCCGGCGTCGCGCGCACCCGCGCAAGCCAGGCGGAAACCAGGGGAAATTTCGAGAGCTTGAACCCGCCATCTTCGGCGCGGTCGGTGTAGGCGAACAAGGCGATGTCGGCGACGCCATAAGCCGCGCCACTGAACCATTGCGCCGATTGCAGGTGTTTTTCCATAACCACCAAGGCCTGTTCGCCGCGCTCGATCAGTCGTGGCAGGTCGGCGCGACGCGGGGAATCCAATGGCGTCCAGCCGCGAATGAAACGGGCAACGGCGATGTAGGGCTCATGGCTGTATTGCTCGAAGAACATCCAGCTCAACGCCTGCGCGCGTTGCCACGCGTCACTGGGCAGGTAGTCCGTGCCTTCAGCCAGGTAACAGAGGATCGCATTCGATTCGACCAGGACGCGTCCGTCCTCCAGTTCCAGCATCGGCACCTTGCCGTTCGGGTTTTTGGCCAGGTATTCGGGCGTACGCGTCGCGCCATTGGCGCTGTCGATTTCGATCCACCGGTAATCCTGTTCAAGCCGGCGACCCAGTTGATCAAGCAGCAGCCGCAGCTTGTGGCAATTGCCGGAAGTGGACATGCCATGGACGGTGATCATGCGCCGCCCTCCGCCTTGCGGCGTGCGAGCCACTCTTCCCGCGATTGGCCCCATATTTCGACTGGCCTGGCATCGTGCGGTGCCGGCAACCAGCCCATGCGCAGGAAGCGCGAGCCGAGTCTGGCGGCAACGGTTTTCGAGTTCTGGTTGTCTTCGTCGATGGTATGGATCACTTCGCTCCAGCCCAACTGGTCGAAGGCCCAATCGGTGGCGGCAATTGCGCCTTCGGGGGCGAAGCCCTTGCCCCAATGCTCGCGGGCGATGCTCCAGCCCACCTCGGTCCCCGGCCAGCCTTCCGGTTGCCAAGGGCCGAGCCGGCCAACCCATTGCCCGGTCGATTTTTCGATCACCGAGAACATAGCGAAACCCTGCAGGTGCCAGACCCCGATCATCGCCGCGAAGTTGCGCCACGCCACCGGTCGAGGCTGCGTGCCGCCGATATACCGCGCGGCTTCCTCGTCGGCGATGAAAGCCGCCCACGCCTCGAAATCCCGGGCCTGCGGCGGGCGCAGGATCAGGCGTTCGGTTTCGAGCTGCAGGCTTTCAAATGGGATGGACATCGGTCAGCTTTCATTCTTCTTGTGCACGAACGGATCAGCTGGGCAGGCGTTGAGATTTCCGGCAACCCACTCTCCTGCACTCGTCATGAATTCGCGCTGCAACTTCACATTGTTCTTGTGGTAGGCAATGATCCGGGTGCCGCCGCCTTCTTTCGCATTGAGGTCTATCTGCAGGAACGCGGACTCCGCCAGGCCGAAAGCACTTTTAGCTCGCACTTGCACATAAGCCCAGTCGCCTTTCTCCGAGAGGCGACCTTCAACGATCCTCGACGCACCGGTCTGTGATCCGACCGCGCCATACATTCCCCATTGAGCGGGGTCAGTCTTGCCCGCGTAACACTTATCGGCCGCCTCCAACACCTTTGGAAACAGCTCGTCCAAGGAGTGCGGAGAATCGAACGTAGCGATCCCCGCATGCTTGTTGCGGAGGAATTCGGGGGATGTCTTGTCAGCGGCTTGCGCTGGAACTGTCAGGCAAGCAAGGAAAAGAACCAAGGCAACGCCAATTCGCATTCCCCTCTCCTAGAAGGCATTGATACCCGTCAACTCCCGCCCGATCACCAACTGGTGCACGGTCTCCGTGCCTTCATAGGTAATGACCGATTCCAGGTTCAGCGCATGCCGGATCGCCGCATGTTCCGTAGTGATGCCGGCGCCGCCGAGCAGGTCGCGGCATTCGCGGGCGATATCGATCGCCATGCGGCAATTGTTCCACTTGGCCAGCGACACCTGCGAGGGCTGCATGGTGCCGGCATCCTTCAGGCGGCCGAGTTGCAAGGACAGCAGCTGCGCCAGGGTGATGCGGCGGGCCATGTCGGCCATCTTGATCTGCGCGCTCTGGGTGGCGGCCACCGGGCGGTCGAACAGGACCCGCTCCTTGGTGTAGCCCAGCACTTCGTCCAGGCAGGCGATGGCCGCGCCGATCGGGCCCCAGGTGATGCCGTAACGGGCCTGGGTCAGGCATCCCAGCGGACCTTTCAGGCCTTTTACGTTGAGCAGGCGGTTGGCTTCGGGCACGCGCACGTTGTCGAAGAACAGCGCGCTGGTCACCGAGGCGCGCAGGCTCATCTTCTTGTGGATCTCTTGCGCAGTGAAGCCGGCGAAATCCTTCTCCACCACGAAGCCCTGGATGCCGTCCTCGGTCTGCGCCCAGACGATGGCGATATCGGCCAGGTTGCCGTTGGTGATCCACATCTTGGAGCCGTTGAGGATCCAGTCGTCGCCATCGCGCTTGGCATGGGTTTTCATTGCCGCCGGATCGGAACCACCCTGTGGCTCGGTCAGGCCGAAGCAGCCGATGACCTTGCCCGCGGACATGTCCGGCAGCCAGCGCATGCGCTGTTCTTCGTTACCGTAGGCATAGATGGGATACATGCACAGCGAGGACTGCACGCTGACGAAGCTGCGGATGCCGGAATCGCCGCGCTCCAGCTCCTGGCAGATCAGGCCGTAGCTGACGCCGTTGAGGCCGCCGCCACCGTATTGCTCGGGCAGCGAGGAACCCAGCAGGCCCAGGTCGGCGATTTCCGACACCAGCTCCTTGGGAAACCGGCCTTCGGCAAAGGCATCCCCGATGATCGGGCGCACCCGCTCGTCGGTGAAACGGGCGACGGTGTCCTGCACCGCGCGCTCCTCTTCGCTCAGCAGGGAACGGATATCGAACAGGTCGTAGGGGTTCAGGGCCATTCGTGGAAGCCGGTTTTGGACAATCCATCATTGTATTCGGCACCGATGGAGCACGGTAAGCCCCTGTTCCGCCGACATGAAACGGAAAAGCCGGCGAAATCGCCGGCTTTCCTGGTAGATATGCCGAAGGGGCTCAGCCCTGCGGATTTCCATCCACCGAAGCGGTCTGGGTCACCACCTGCCCATCGATGACCGGCAGGCGCTCGCCCGGCTTTTCGTCCATGCGCACGGTCTTTTCTTCGCCGTCGAAGCGGTAGGTCACGTTGTAGCCCACCACCTTGTCGGTATCGCCCATGGCGATGCGGGTGCCGGGCTTGCTGCCCATGCGCATGGTGCCGGTGGTGCCGTCGGCGTTGCGGTAAGTGACGTTGTAACCGGTCACGCGCGAGGACTGGGAACTGGTGTTCTCGGTGTGGCACTGGCGCTCGGTCCGGTTCACGACCTTGCCGCCGACGTGATTCTTGTCGACCTTGTTGCCGATCATGCCACCAGCAACCGCGCCAGCGACGGTAGCCGCCTTCTTGCCATTGCCGCCACCGACCTGGTTGCCCAGCAGGCCACCGATCACGGCGCCGGCCACGGTGCCGCCGGTGTTGCCATCGCGTTCGGGCAGGCGTTCCTGCACGACCACGTCATTGCAGACTTCATGCGGAGTGTTGGTTGTGGTGGTCTCACGCACCGGCTCGCTGCCGATGACGGTGGCGTACACCTTGTTCTTGTTGGTGATGGGATCGACCTTGACCACTTCCGCGTATTGCAGCGTGCTGGGCTCGATCTGGTTGTTGGCCGGCGCATCGTCCAGCGCGGTGCTGGCGGCATCGATCGGCTCGCCAGTGGTGGCGTTGACGAATTCCGCGGGCTTCTCGCGATTATTCATGTACGCAGCCGTCGCGATGCCGCCGAACAGCAGCGCGCCAGTGGCGATCAGGATGGTGGTGGTATTGCTTTTCATGCGACCTCCGGGCGGGCGGCTCCCGCGTTATGGTTGTGTCAATTGCAGCACGACATAGCTGAACGCGAACCGGTTCCACTGCCCGAAACCGGCCCCAAGGTGAACCGCTGCGCCCGCCTCCCCGGCGTGCTAGCGTGTCCGGCGTCACATCCGGAGCGAGTCCTCGCATGGCCACCCCACTACTGCTGCCGCTGATGAACTGGGCAAGCAAACTGCGTTATCCCACCTTGTTCAAGATTGTTGCAGCCCTGTTCGTGATCGATCTTGTCATTCCGTTCGATGACATTTTCCCCCCTTACTTGATCGACGAATTGCTACTGGGTCTCAGCACGCTGGCCTTGGCCAACTGGAAGAAACGAAAAGAGCCGACCGTGATCGACTCTCCCGACCGATCGCAACCCTAGATCCGCGCGTGCTGACCGACAGCCACTGCCACCTGGATGCGCCTGGATTCGACCCTGACCGCGCTGCGGTGATCCAGCGTGCACGTGCGGCAGGAGTCATGCGACAGGTGATACCGGCAATCGAGGCGAAGGGATGGCCGCGCTTGCGCGATATCTGCAAGGCTGGAACGGGCCTGTTCCCCGCCTATGGCCTGCATCCCATGTACCTGTCGTCGCACCAGCCGGGCCATCTGCAGGAACTGGGCGAATGGATCGCGCGCGAACGCCCCGTGGCGGTGGGCGAATGTGGCCTGGATTTTTTCGTGGAGGATCTGGAGCAGGAGGCCCAGCGACTTTATTTCGACCGCCAATTGGCCCTGGCGCGCGATTTCGACTTGCCGGTGATCGTGCATGCGCGTCGCGCGGTGGATGCGGTGATCGCCACCCTCAAGCGCATCGGCGGCCTGCGTGGCGTGGTCCACAGTTTCTCCGGCAGCCCCGAGCAGGCCCGGCAACTCTGGCAGCTGGGCTTCATGCTCGGTATCGGCGGCCCGGCCACTTATTCCCGCGCCAATCGCCTGCGTGGACTGGTCGCGACAATGCCGCTGGAGCACCTGCTGCTGGAAACCGATGCCCCGGACCAGCCTGATGCCGGAATCCGCGGGCAGCGCAATGAGCCGGCCAGGCTTTCCTTCATCTGCGAAGCCATCGCCCAGCTCCGCGGCGTGGATGCCGAAGTCGTGGCGGCGGCGACCTCGGCCAACGCGCAACGACTTTTCAACCTGCCCGTCGCAGCGTAGGAGCGACGTAAGTCGCGAAACCACGCATCGTGCTTTCAGGTTTCGCGACTTACGTCGCTCCTACGTCGCCTCTGCGATTGCGGCTTTTTTAAGCAGCAACTCCAGCGCCTTGGCCACCATGGCGAAAGCGAAGGCGCCGGTGATGTGCGTGGCCGCGCCCAGCCCCGCCCCGCAATCCAGTTTCATCGCCGCATCCGCGCCCAGCTGCGGGCGCAGGCCGCAAACGCTGCCATCGGCTTGCGGGTACTTGACGTTTTCCAGCGAGTACACGGCCTGCACGCCGAAGTAACGATCGGGATTCTTCGGGAAATTGAACTCGCTGCGCAATTTCTTGCGAACCAGCGCCAGCAATGCATCGTGCTCGGTGCGCGACAGGTCGCGCAAGCGGATCTGGGTGGGGTCGGTGCGCCCGCCCGCAGAACCGGACACCACGATCGGCAGCTTGCGGCGACGACACCAGGCGATCAGCTCTACCTTGGCGCGGAAACTGTCGCAGGCATCCAGGACCAGGTCGAAGCCGCGATCCAGCAACAATTCAAGGTTGCCGGCGGTCAGGAACATCGGCATCGCCTCCACTTCGATCAGCGGATTGATCGCGCGGCAGCGGTCGGCCATGGCCTCGGACTTGTTGCGACCGTACTGGCCTTCCAGCGCGGGCAGCTGGCGGTTGGTGTTGGAGACGCAGATGTCGTCCGCATCGATCAGGGTCAGGTGGCCGACGCCCGAACGCGCCAAGGCCTCCACCACCCATGAACCCACGCCACCCATGCCAACCACGGCCACGCGGATGCCGGCCAGTCTTTCCACCGTGCCACTGCCGTACAAACGGTCGATGCCGGCGAAGCGTTCGCGCAGTTCTTTTTTCATACCGATATTGTAGACGTGGCGGAACCGGCGACGCGCATCGTACTATCCCGGCAACACAACCTCGGGAAGCCAGCGCATGTCCAGCCAGCCAGTAAAGCCCTCCAATGCACCACGCTACCTGTTCCTGTTTTTGCTGGGCATGGTCATCGGCATCATTGGCCTGGTGATGGTGTTGCGTGCGATCGAAGGCCGCAAGACCTGGCAGGATCGTTTCCCCGAAGCGACCATGCATGTGCTGGACGCGCATGTGCAGCAACTGCGGGCGACTGCCGCCGCCAATCGCTGCAACGCTACCGATGTGCTGCCGCACCTGCAGACGCTGCGTTACCTGGCCAACGATCCGGAACTTGCCTTCCCCGGGCTCAGGGACGATGCACGCTTCAGCAAGCACGCCAGCGAATTGCGCTCGACACTGGACAGCCTGTTGGCAACGCCGCCGCTGGGCTGCCCCGGAGTCGAGGCCGCGATCAAGCAGATCGGCGTGTCGTGCAAGGGTTGCCATCAGGATTTCCGCGGCTGAATCGTTGCTGGCGCGTCGCTGGCCGAGGCCGATGCCCCCCCCTAGTTGACGCGCGGTTCATGCAATGGCGGACAGGATGTCGTCCGTGCAGCGTGAGGTTGCGCTTGCTTCGACTTCCCCCGCCATTGCCTGCGAAAGGCTCAAGGAAAACCGCATGAAGACCCGTTTGCTTGCCATCAGCGCCGTCGCCGCAATCGCATTGGCCGGTTGCGCCACCACTTCCCCGGGATACGGTAATTCGTCGTCCTATCCCTCATCGAGTTATCCGTCATCCAACTCGTCGGCGCGCTGCTACGACTGCGGCATCGTGGTCGGCATCGATGCGGTCGGCTCGGGACGTACCGCTCCGTCCAAGACAGGCGCCGTATTGGGCGGCATCGTGGGGGCCATCGCCGGGCATGAAGTCTCCGACAAGACCGGCGGCAGCAAAGGCAACCAGAATATCGCCGCCGTTGCGGGCGCGGTCGGTGGCGCGGTTGCCGGCAACGCGATCCAGAACCGGGTGACGGGCGACAGTTACGACGTGCGCGTGCGCATGGACGATGGCCGCACCGTGGTGATCAACCAGCGCAACATCGACGGCATCCGCGAAAACACCTATGTCCGCGTGGTCAACGGCAAGGTCGTATTGCGCTGAGCCGCCGCTTCAGCAATCCGAGTCGAAAAAAACCCGGCCTAGGCCGGGTTTTTCTTTTTCAGCAAGCTGGCCATGATGCCCTTGCTTGATCGGCGGTCGATCAGAGCGCTTCCACCGCATCGGCCTGCAGGCCTTTCTGGCCCTGGACCACGGTGAAGCTGACCTTCTGGCCTTCTTTCAGGCTCTTGAAACCCTGGCTCTGGATGGCGCGGAAGTGCACGAACACATCCTCGCCATTCTCGCGGCTGATGAAGCCGAAGCCCTTGGCGTCGTTGAACCACTTGACGGTACCGTTTTCGCGATCTGCCATTTCTACTAACTCCTTGGAACGGGTGGTGGATACGCCGTTAGCGCGGCGGCTGGTTGCAAGGAGGAAGCGTGTAACGATCTAGCGGAACATGGTTCGACCGCATCAGGCCACAATTCACCGTGGCCCTGGCAAGCACAGCGCCTGAACAGTAACCCGCCATTTCTGGAAATGCAATAATTCCGCCGACCCTCGTGATCCGCTCAAACCATTGATTTAATTGGGAGAAATGCTTGGAAATCCAGTCGCTCTACTACGCACTTGCGGTGGTCCTGGTCCTGGTTGGCATTGCCGGGGTGATTTTGCCGGCCCTGCCCGGCCTGCCGCTGGTCTTCGCCGGCATGTTGCTGGCGGCCTGGGCGGGCGATTTCCAGCAGATCGAAGGCTGGTGGTTCATACCATTGGGATTGCTGATGCTCGTGTCGATAGGCGTGGATTTTTTCGCCTCCATGGTCGGCGCCAAGCGCGTGGGCGCCAGCGGCAAGGCCTTGCTGGGCGCAGTCGTGGGCACCTTCGCCGGATTGTTCTTCGGGCCGATCGGCCTTTTCGCCGGACCGTTCGTGGGCGCGTTGCTGGGTGAGCTCTGGCATAGCCGCGAACTGGGCAAGGCCACCAAGGTCGGCCTGGGCACCTGGCTGGGCATCCTTCTGGGCACGGTGCTGAAGCTTGGACTTGCCTTCGCCATGCTGGGATTGTTCGCCTTCGCCTGGTTCGTGTGAGCCGATATGGCGCATGTCGTGGTTAAAAGGGAAACTGGCCGGGTTTCCGCTTCCCCTCGCAATCGTATTCCCCCTCGCAATCGTGAGCACACCGTGATTCGTACCTGCCTGTGTCCTGCCATGTTGGCTGCGGCGATGACCGCTTCATTTTCTTCCACTGCGCAGGAGGTACGGCAACACGCCTCCGCGGAAGCCTGCGCCGCCATCGAAAGCGATATCGCCCGACTGGCCTGCTACGACACCGCATTCGAGCGTTCCGCCAGGGATACCCAGGCTGCCGATGCCGCCGCCAAGCTGGCCAACGAGCTGGCGAAGCAGGAGCGCAAGGCCAACGCAATGGATGAGGACGCCAACCCGCGTGAAAGCGCGCGGCATCGCCTGGGCGCGCTGTTCGACCATGACGATGCCAACGCCTCTGCGCTTGCCAACGCCGGCAAGGGTTCGCTACTCGACAGTCGCTGGGAACTGGCCAGGGATTCCAAGCTGGGCACATTCCAGATGCGCGCCTACAAGCCGGTCTATCTGTTGCCTGCGTTCTGGACCAGCGACGTCAATGAGGCGCCCTCCTCGCCCAATCCGGACAACACCGTGCCGGCGCTGCTGGATCTGACCAGCGTGGAGACCAAGTTCCAGATCAGTTTCAAGACCAAGATCGTCGAGAATATCTTCGGCGACAACGGCGATTTATGGACTGCTTTTACCCAGAGCTCGCGCTGGCAGGTTTACAACGGCGAGGAGTCGCGCCCGTTCCGCGAGACCAACTACGAGCCCGAAGCGATGCTGGTGTTCCGCAACAGCTACAGCCTGGGCGGCTGGAAAGGCCGCATGACGGGAATCGGCATCAACCACCAATCCAACGGCCGCGGCGACCCGCTGTCGCGCAGCTGGAACCGGGTGATCCTCAATATCGGCCTGGATCGCGAGAACTGGGCATTCGTGGTGCGGCCGTGGTGGCGTATCCCGGAAGGCCGCGACGACGACAACCCGGACATGCAGAACTACATCGGCCGTGGCGACGCGATGCTGGTGTACAGCAACGGCGGCCACGAATTCTCGCTGCTGGGCCGGCATTCGTTGCGTGGCGGCGACGATGCGCATGGATCGTTGCAGATGGATTGGGGCTTCCCCATCGACCGCACTCTGCGCGGGCACCTGCAGGTATTCCATGGTTATGGCGAAAGCCTGATCGACTACAACCACAAGGCCACTTATGTCGGCCTGGGCATTTCGTTGCTGGAGTGGTTCTGACCGCTACCCAGGCACCGCGGGGCAATCCTGATTGCCATTTCGATACGGCTCCCCCTGTGCGTTCTTGCTGGAAGCAAGCCGTTGTCGCGCTATCCGGGTGACTCTGCTGTCGTTTGTTTTTCCGCGTTTGGCAGGAGACTATTCGCCACCTGAACCACAGACGCCAGCCCTCCATTACCATGCCCAGCCAGCCGCGACCCAAGCGTTCCTATCTTGCCTATAGCTCCGCCCTGCTGGGCTTGCTCAGTCTGTTCAGCGTTTTGTGTTTCCACTTCCCGGAATTGCTGACCAGCCGGGAATTCCGCGCGGTCTACAGCGAAACCTTCGCCCGGCACCTGCTGCTGCTGGGGCTGGTGGCCGCGTTCCTGCTGGGCACTCTGGCCATCCTGCGCGACCGCAACAAACGGGTTGCGCTGTTCGGCGTCGGGGCCGCAACCCTGGCGGTCCTGCTGGGCGGGACCAACGTGCAGTTCGATTCGATCGGCAAGACACCGTACTCGCTGGGACTGGACTGGTTCGTGATTTCGCTGTTCTTCTCGGCGCTGGTATTCGTGCCGATCGAACGGTTCCTCGGCAAGCGCGCGATATCTCCGTTACGACCGGGCTGGCGCACCGACCTGGTTTATTTCTTCATGAGCCACATGCTGGTGCAGTTCATCTTGATCCTGGTCACCGCCTCGACCTCGACCATCGCCGGACTTGCCGCGTTCCCCGCCTTGAAGGGCGCGATCCAGTCGCTGCCGGTGTGGGTGCAGTTCCTGCTGGCAGTGTTCGTGGCCGATCTGGCTCAGGCCTTGCTGCATCGCGCGTATCACAACATCCCGTGGCTCTGGCGTTTCCACGCCGTGCACCACTCCAGCCGCGAGATGGACTGGCTGGCGGGTTCGCGCATCCACTTCATCGAAATCGTGCTGACCCGCAGCGCCGTGCTGCTTCCATTGTTGATCCTGGGCTTCTCGACCTCGGCGGTGAATGCCTACGTGATCCTGGTCGGCCTGCAGGCTGTGCTTGCCCACGCCAACCTGGGCCTGCGCTTCGGACCGCTGGAATACCTGCTGGTGCTGCCGCGCTACCACCATTGGCACCATGCACGGCAAAAGGAATACATCGACGTCAATTACGCCATCCACCTACCGCTGGTGGACATGCTGATGGGCACCTTCAAGCTGCCGCGCGATCAGTCCGAGTGGCCTGCCGAATACGGGGTGATGAAACTGGAGACCGTGCCGCGCGGCATCCTGCGCCAGCACCTGATGCCGTTCCGCGGCAAGAAGGACTACGACGATCACGTTCGCTGACCCGTAGGAGCGCCCCATGGGCGCGAGCTCTTGCGGGAGCGGCTTCCAGCCGCGAGCTCTTCGAGACGATCACGAGAAGATCAAAAGCTCGCGCCCATGGGGCGCTCCTACGAGTCAAACCCAGTCGGTCAGCTCTTCGCGCGCGTAGACCTCGCGGAACGACGGCAGCGCCTTCATCCGCGTGGCATGCGTGTGCAGTGCCGGCCAGCTGTCGGCGGGCCTGGGCATGTTGCGCGACCAGCGCATCAGCATGGTCAGCAGGAAATCGGCGGCGGATTTGCGTTCGCCGAGCAGGAACGGGCCGCTGGTTTCAAGATGGTCGTTGACCTGCTGCCAGGCGTATTCGATCGCGGCTCGTGAGGATGCCTTGACCTTGTCGCTGTTTTCAGCGCCTGCCAGTTCGTCCGCATAGAACCAGCCGCGGTACGCCGGCATCAGCGTGTAGGCGCAGAAGAACATCCAGCGATAGTAGGCGGCGCGCTCCGGCGTGCCGACGGCGGGCGCCAGCGCCGCGTGCGGATGCAGATCGGCCAGGTGCATCGCGATGGCGGCCGATTCGGTCAGCACCTGCCCGTCGAGCAGCAGCGTCGGCACCCTGCCCTGCGGGTTGATGGCCAGGTATTCCGCCGACTTCTGCTGGTGTTTGTCGAAGTCGAGCATCTTCAGTTCGTGCTCGATGCCAAGTTCGATCAGCAGCCAGTGGACGACCAGGGAAGCGGTGCTTGGGGAGCCGTAGAGGACGATGGGCATTCAGTTCTCCGAGTATTTGGTTATTCCCGCAAAGGCGTAATCGCTCCTCGCCTTCAAGAGCGATTCCCGCCTTCGCGGGAATGACGAGCTAAAACCATACGACTGCTGAATCCCGCCAAGGGAATGACGAGAAAAAATTACGCGACAACCACCGGAATCTTCCCGATCCGGGCCTGCCACTCCTTCGGGCCGGTCTGGTGCACGGATTCGCCGGTCGAATCGACCGCGACCGTCACCGGCATGTCCTTCACTTCGAACTCGTAGATCGCTTCCATGCCCAGGTCGGCGAAGCCGACCACGCGCGAAGCCTTGATCGCCTTGGAGACGAGGTAAGCCGCGCCGCCGACCGCCATCAGATAAACCGACTGGTGCTTGCGAATCGCCTCGATCGCGACCGGGCCGCGCTCGGCCTTGCCGACCATGCCCAGCAGGCCGGTCTGGCTAAGCACCTGTTCGGTGAACTTGTCCATGCGCGTGGCCGTGGTCGGGCCGGCCGGGCCGACGACTTCGTCGCGCACCGGATCGACCGGGCCGACGTAGTAGATGAAACGTCCCTTGAAATCGACCGGCAATTCCTCGCCACGGTTGAGCATTTCCACAATCCGCTTGTGCGCGGCGTCGCGGCCAGTCAGCAGCTTGCCGTTGAGCAGCAGCACTTCGCCGGGCTTGAAGCTTGCGACGTCCTCGGCGGTGATTTTGTCCAGATCGACGCGACGACCCTTGGAGGTGTCGTAGGTCAGCTTGGGCCAATCCTCCAGCGAGGGCGGATCCAGCATCACCGGGCCGCTGCCGTCGAGCACGAAATGCGCATGCCGCGTCGCCGCGCAGTTCGGGATCATCGCCACCGGCAGGTTGGCGGCGTGGGTGGGGAAATCCTTGACCTTGATGTCCAGTACCGTGGTCAGGCCGCCCAGGCCTTGCGCGCCGATGCCCAGCGCATTGACTTTTTCGTACAACTCCAGGCGCAGTTCCTCGGCGCGATTGGAAGCGCCGCGCACTTGCAGGTCGGCGATGTCGACGGGTTCCATCAACGCTTCTTTCGCCAGCAGCATCGCCTTCTCGGCGGTGCCGCCGATGCCGATGCCGAGCATGCCCGGCGGGCACCAGCCGGCGCCCATGGTCGGCACGGTCTTCAGCACCCAATCGACGATGGAATCGGAAGGATTGAGCATGGCGAATTTTGACTTCGCTTCGGAACCACCGCCCTTGGCCGCGACGATCACATCGACCGTATTGCCCGGCACCACTTTCATGTTGACCACGCCCGGGGTGTTGTCCTTCGTGTTGATGCGCTTGCCGGCCGGATCGGCCAGCACCGACGCGCGCAGCTTGTTGTCCGGATGATGGTAGGCGCGGCGCACGCCCTCGTGAACCATGTCCTCGACGCCCATGGTGGCGTCGGCCCAGCGCACGTCCATGCCGATTTCCAGGAACACGGTGACGATGCCGGTGTCCTGGCAGATCGGCCGGTGGCCTTCGGCGCACATGCGCGAATTGATCAGGATCTGGGCGATGGCGTCCTTGGCCACCTCGGATTCCTCGCGCTCGTAGGCGGCGGCCAGGTTCCTGATGTAATCGACCGGGTGGTAATAGCTGATGTATTGCAGGGCGTCGGCGACGCTCTGGATGAAGTCTTCCTGCTTGATTGAAGTCACGGCTGGCTCTTGAAGCGGGCGGGGAGGAAAATCCCGCTCATTTTAAGGCAAAGTGCAGCCGCGGCCGGTTGTCACGACGGCACACCCTGTTTCGTCCTGGTCTTCATGAATACCGATCCGACCTTCGAAGCCCATCGCCAGCGCCTGTTCTCCCTGGCTTACCGCCTGCTGGGCAGTCCCGCCGACGCCGAGGACGTGGTCCAGGAAACCTGGCTGCGCTGGCACGGCGCCGACCGCGACGGCATCCACGACCCCGAAGCCTGGCTGGTGACAGCCGCTACCCGGCTGGGCCTGGATCGATTGCGTGCCGCCAAAAGGACGCGAACCGACTACATCGGGCCCTGGCTTCCGGAACCGCTGAGCGTGGACACCGCTCCCGATCCGGCCGAGGCGGAGGAAATCGCCGGCGAGGTGTCGTTGGCGTTCCTGGCCTTGCTGGAGCGCCTGGGACCGGAGGAACGCGCCGTCTTCCTGCTCAAGGATGCCTTCGATTACGACTACGCGGCCATCGGCGAATGGCTGGGCCACAGCGAAGCCAATTGCCGGCAAATGGTCCACCGAGCCCGCGAACGACTGCGCGCCGGACGACCGCGCTTCGTGGTTCCGCGCGAACGCCACCAGCACTTGCTGCAGCGCTTCATGGAGGCCTCCCAGCGCGGCGACCGGGCCGCGATCACCGCCCTGCTCGCCGACGACGCACGCCTGGTTTCCGATGGCGGCGGCAAGGTTACCGCCGCATTGCGGCCGCTGCTTGGCGCCGAGCGCATCGCCCGCTTGTACTGGGCGTTGTTCCAGCGCAAGGCAGTCGTCCCGGCGCAATTGGGCTGGGTCAATGGCGAACCGGCGATCCTGCGTTACATCGACGGCCGCTTGCACTCGCTGACCTTGGCGGTGTGCGACGGCGAACGCATCACCGAACTGTTGACGCTGATGAATCCGGACAAATTGCCGGTGACTGTCACGCCGCCGGCCGCAGGCGCGTCCTTGGGGTGAAGGCGGCCATCGTGGCCGTCGAGGACACCCCACATGAAGTTCCATCGCGTCGAATATCCCCGCTTCGTCCCCGAAGCCTTTCGCAACCTGGTCGCCATCAGCCAGAGCCTGCACAACGGCAAGCTGGGGGGAACCCTGGTCGAACTGGTGTTCCTGCGCGTATCGCAGATCAACGGCTGCGCCTACTGCCTGGACATGCACGGCGCGGCATTGCGCAAGGCGGGCGTGGAGCAACGCAAGCTCGATACCGTCGCCGGCTGGCGCGACAGCCGCTTCTTCGACCCGCGCGAGCGTGCGGCGCTGGCCTGGGCCGAAGCACTGACCCGCCTGTCCAATGGCGCACCGGAGGATACCGTCTATGAAGCGCTGACAGCGCATTTCGACGAACAAGAAATCGCGGAGCTGACCATGGCCATCGCCACCATCAACGCATGGAACCGCCTGGGCGTGGGCATGCAGCCTGAGCTGCCCTGAATCCACGGGGCGCCACCCCGCGTCATCAGCCCGGGCCACGGCATCGGGCTGATGGCTCGCGCGAGTCGCCTGATGAGCATGCGCGCAGGCACGCGATGCGCGAAAGCGTCCTTCCACCCCGATGCGCGACCGGATCAAACCGGGCGCCATGCGATTTCGCATATTTCCATTGGCACTGCACAATGCAGTCATGGCTGAACCGACCCCCGCCCCGACTTCGCCGCCCGGCCACCCGGCCAAGCGCGGCAAGTCCGGGCCCAGCCTGCGCGAACGCTTCAATGCGATGCGCAACCTGCCGCCTTTCCTCAAGCAGATCTGGGCCACCAGTCCCTGGCTGACGCTCACCAGCCTGGGCCTGCGTCTGGTGCGCTCCTTGCTGCCGATCGTCACCCTGTA
Source organism: Pseudoxanthomonas sp. (assembly GCA_041919795.1). Taxonomy (GTDB): domain Bacteria; phylum Pseudomonadota; class Gammaproteobacteria; order Xanthomonadales; family Xanthomonadaceae; genus Pseudoxanthomonas_A. The sequence continues at coordinate 50,591 of JAYRTC010000017.1, forward strand.
TATCGGCAAGCTGATCATCGACGAAGCCGTGCGCCTGGTCGCACTGGGCCTGAATTTCCACCACCTGGGCGACGCACTGCGCGGCGGCCAACTCGATCACCTGCTGTGGCTGCTGGCCGTCGAATTCGTCCTGGCCATCCTCTCCGACCTGCTCGGACGCATGGTCAGTTACGCCGATTCGCTGTTGTCCGAGCTGTTCACCAACGCCACCAGCATCCGCTTGATGGAACATGCGGCGACACTGGACCTGGAGGACTTCGAGGATCCCGACCTGCAGGACAAGTTGGATCGCGCCCGCCGCCAGACCATGGGCCGCATGAACCTGATGAGCACGCTGTTCGGCCAGGTGCAGGACGCGATCACCGTGGTCAGCTTCGCCGCCGGCCTGCTGATCTACGCGCCCTGGCTGATCGTCCTGCTGGCGGTGGCGCTGATCCCAGCCTTCATCGGCGAAGCGCATTTCAATGCGATGGGTTATTCGCTCAACTTCGCCTGGACGCCCGAGCGCCGCCAGCTGGAGTACGTGAAGCAGACCGGGGCCAGCGTGGAAAGCGCCAAGGAGGTGAAGATCTTCAACCTCCATCATTTCCTGATCGCGCGCTACCGCAGCCTGGCCGAAAAGTTCTACAAGGCCAATCGCGCACTGGCCAGGAAGCGCGCGATCTGGGGCGCGTTGTTCGCCGCGCTGGGCACGCTGGGTTATTACATCGCCTATGGCTACATCGCCTGGCGCACGGTGCGCGGCGATTTCACCATCGGCGACCTGACCTTCCTGGCCGGCAGCTTCCGCCGCCTGCGGCAGTTGCTGGAAGGACTGCTGGTCGGCTTCTCGCAGGTCGCCAGCCAGGCGTTGTACCTGGACGACCTGTTCTCCTTCTTCGAGATCGAACCGGAAATAAAGTCGCCCGAGAACCCGGTGCCGGTGCCGAAACCGATCGCGCGCGGTTTCGTTTTCGAAAACGTCGGTTTCCGCTACCCCGACGCCGAACGCTGGGCCGTGCGTCATCTTGATTTCGAACTGCATGCCGGCGAAGTGCTGGCCCTGGTCGGCGAGAACGGCGCCGGCAAGACCACCCTGGTGAAACTGCTGGCACGGCTGTACGACCCCGACGAGGGCCGGATCCTGCTGGACGGTATCGACCTGCGCGACTACGACATCGAGGAATTGCGCGCGAATATCGGGGTGATCTTCCAGGACTTCGTGCGCTACAACCTGACCGCCGGCGAGAACATCGGCGTCGGCCAGGTCGACGCCATGGACGACGACGCGCGCATCCGCGAAGCGGCCCGGCGGGCGATGGCCGATGAAGTCATCGCCTCGCTTCCCGAAGGCTACGACCAACAGGTCGGCCGGCGCTTCAAGACCGGCGTGGACCTGTCCGGCGGCCAGTGGCAGAAGATCGCCATCGCCCGCGCCTACATGCGCGATGCGCAGGTGATGATCCTCGACGAGCCCACCGCGGCGCTGGACGCGCGTTCCGAATTCGAGGTGTTCCAGCGTTTCAAGGAACTGTCCGACGACCGCACCGCGGTGCTGATCTCGCATCGTTTCTCCAGCGTGCGCATGGCCGATCGCATCCTGGTCCTGAACGAAGGCCGGCTGGAGGCCAGCGGCACCCATGAGCAGTTGCTTGCACAGGGCGGACGCTATGCGGAATTGTTCGAATTGCAGGCTGCCGGCTACCGTTGATGGAAGATATCGAAAGGAACCGCATGAAAATCATTGCATTGATCGCCCTGGCCGCGCTGAGCGGATCGTTGCTGGCTGCGCCTGCGCTGGAATACGCGCAGGCGAAAGCGCTGGCGGACAAGGACGAGGCTTCGCTGGCGCCAACCGAATCGGCAAGCCTGCTCAAGGCGCAGGGTGAACTGCTGGATGCCGGAACCGCCGCCTGCGCCACGCCCAGGCCCGATCTTTCGCCATTCACCGTGGTGATGGAACTGGATGGTGAAGGCAAGGTCGTGCGCACCTGGCTGCAGGGCTCATCGCCTATTGGCATTTGTTTGCGCAAATATGTTGTCGGCAAGGTGCTGGTCGTGCCGTCGCGGGTGCCGTTTTATTCTTCGCTTGAGCTTTCGTTTTCGAAGTAGCGATCCGGGATCGCTGGAGTCTCAGGTGGGCCGAGGCCCACCCTACGGAAACAATGATGCTTGCTGGCTGCCTTCGGTCGGGGCGGTATAATCCAGCCGTCCATCGATGATGCGCGCGGCCGAGGTGTAGGGATGTTCCTGTTGCCGTCCGGGTGACAGCAGGTGGATCACTTCCCAGCCGGTGGCCTTGAAATCATCGGCGATCAGGCTGCGGTGGCATTGCCACCACATCGCTTCGGCGCACATCACCGCTACCCGTTTCTGCAGCGCCAGTTCCAGCAGTCGCTCACGTGCCGCGCGATAGTCCTGCGTTTGCATGTAGTCGGCATAACCACGGAAACTTGCGTTGCGCCAGGCGATATTGGGCGAATCGGCGTGCGCGGGGCGGCGGCCGCCCAGGTCTGTCATCGGGATATAATCGATGCCCGATTTCGCCAATTCCGCGCCCATGACCAGCCCACTGAATTGCGGGTTGCGACGGGAGCCCGCGAAACGACGCACATCGGCCAGCACATCGATGCGTACCGCAAGCAGCATCGCCACGAAGTCCTCCCATGCGCGGGTCGAATGGCCGATGGTCCAGAGCGTGCCGGTGCTGTTCCCTGCCATGCGAACAGGGTACCGCCACAGGTATTAGCCCAGCGAGAAAGCATCCCCGTCCAGCATCGCCGGGAAACGCTCGCGATGCTCCGCCAGCGCGGCGGCCGAAGCCACGCTACTGACCACGCCTTCCTCGCCGGTGGTTTCGATCAGTGGCTGGCCCAGGAAATCGATCAGTGCGCTGTCGCCTGAGTATTCCAGGCCGTTGCCATCCACGCCCACGCGGTTGACCGCGGCCACGTAGCACAGGTTCTCGATAGCGCGCGCGCGCAACAGGGTCTTCCAGGCATAGGCGCGCGCCGCCGGCCAGTTGGCGACGAAGAGTTGCAGGTCGAAGTCCGGTTGTCCTTGCCGCTCGACGTTGTAGCGATTGCGCGAATACACGGGGAAACGCAGGTCGTAGCAGACCAGCGGATTGATCCGCCAGCCCTTCCATTCCACTGTCAGCCGCTTCTCGCCAGCGGCATAGCGTTTGTGTTCGCCCGCATAGCGGAACAGATGGCGCTTGTCGTAATGCTGCAGACCGCCATCGGGAGTGGCCCAGAGCAGGCGGTTGAATACGCCTTCATCGGTGCGCAACTGCACGCTGCCGGTGACAGCGGCATCCAGCACGGCGGCTTGTTCGCGTATCCACGCCACCGTCGGGCCATCCATGCCTTCGGCCTGGCCGATGGCGTCGTTGCTGAAGCCGCTGGTGAAGGTCTCGGGCAGGATCACCAGGTCGGTTGCGTTGGCCAGTGGCGCGATCAACTCCGCGTAATAGGCGCGATTGCCGGCGGGGTCGTGCCAGCGGGTGGCGCCCTGGACCAGTGAAATTCGAAGGTCTTGCATGTCCATGCTCTCTGTGGGAGCGACGTCAGTCGCGACCGGGACGGGAGGAAAATGATCGAAGGTTCATCGCGACTGACGTCGCTCCCACACGGGCCTACAGCTTCAGCAATCGTTCGACCGCCGCGTCCATGGTCGCGTCGTTCTTGGCGAAGCACAGGCGCGCCAGGCGCTGGCCCGGCGGCGGCGATTCGTAGAACGGCGACAACGGGATCGCGGTGACGCCATGTTCCACCGTCAGCCATTTCACGAATTCGACATCCGCCAGATCGCTGACCGCCGAGTAATCCACCAACTGGAAATATCCGCCCGGCACCGGCAGTGGCTTCAGCTTCGTCGCCAGCAACTGCGTGCGGAAACGGTCGCGCTTGGCTTCATAGAAAGCGCCCAGTTGCTCGTAGTGCTCCGGCTCGTCGCGGATCATCGCCGCGAAGGCGTATTGCGCGGGGGAGAAGCTGGTGAAGGTGTTGTACTGGTGGACCTTGCGGAATTCCGCGCTCAGCGCCGGTGGCGCGATGGCGTAGCCGATCTTCCAGCCGGTGCAGTGGTAGGTCTTGCCGAAACTTGAAATGACGAAGGCGCGTGCGGCCAGTTCCGGATAGCGCAACACGGATTCATGGCGAGCGCCGTCGAAAACGATGTGTTCGTACACTTCGTCCGCGACCAGGAAGATATCGGTGCCGCGCAGGATCTCCGCCAGCGTGCGCAGGTCGACTTCCCCGAACATCGCCCCGGAAGGGTTGTGCGGGCTGTTGATCATCAGCATGCGGGTGCGCGGGGTGATCGCATCGCGGACCTTCTGCCAGTCCACGGTGAAGGTTCGCGGGTCCAGCGGCAAATGCACCGCCTTGGCCCCGGCCAGGTCGATGGCCGGTTCGTAGCAGTCGTAGGCCGGGTCGAGCACGATCACTTCCTCTCCCGCGCGGACCACGGCGTGGATGGCGTTGAAAATGGCCTCGGTGGCGCCGCTGGTGACGGTGATCTCGGTATCGGCATCGACCGTGGCGCCGTAGCAGCGCCGCACCTTGCCAGCGATGGCCTGGCGTAGCGCCGGCACGCCGGTCATGGGCGCATATTGGTTGTGTCCGGCGCGCATGGCGGCGTCCAGCTCGTCCATCAGTCGCTGCGGCGCGGCAAAATCGGGGAAGCCCTGGCCCAGGTTGACCGCGCCGTGTTCGGCGGCCAGCTGCGACATCACGCTGAAAATGGTGGTGCCGACCTTGGGCAGCTTGGTTGCGGGGGACATGGACGCTCCGTGATCGTCGGATTGGATCGGGGAACGGGAGTGTACGCAATGCCGAAGAACGGCGATGATGCGCCCATGAACGGGGGCGACGACGAGACGCAGCGAACGGCGCTGGCCACGGCCTATGCGCTGGCGCACTACTTCGTTACGGTCGGTCATCGGGAATGGCTGTTTGGCGTCGGCCAGACCGCACCGGACATCGAGCGCGAACTCGGCGCCCGGCACTATCTGTTCATCACCGCCTGGAATCCCCCCTCGAAGCCCGCCACGACCGCCGAGAACCTGGCGGCCGACGAGCGCCTGCAAGCACGGTTGAAAGCGGCAGGTTTCCAGCATCATTCCGCGCTGGGCTGCAATGCCCAGGGCGGTGCGGTGGAATACGGCTGGGTGGTGCTGGACGTGCCGCTGGAAAGCAGCGATGCGCTGGCCCGTGAATTCGACCAGGCCGGCACCCTGTACTGGGAGCGCGGCGATATCGTGCGCCTGCGCATGATGTGGCCGCGACCGGCCGGCAGCGACGAAGAGCCGCACATCGATTGGGTCGGATGAAGCTGCCGCGCCTTTACAATACGCGCAGATGAACCCTTCCCCGAATACAGCCCCGCCGCTGCTGGCCGCGCACGGCCTGGCCTTCACCCGCAACGACGAGCCCGTGTTCGGCCCGCTCGATTTCGCGGTGGCCGCAGGCGAGGCCCTGCTGGTCCAGGGCGGCAACGGCGCCGGCAAGACCACCTTGTTGCGCGTACTGGCCGGGCTGTTGCGCGCCGATGCCGGGGAAATCCACATCGATGGCCGTGTCGCCAAGGCAGACTTGCGTGCGCATGCGATCGCTTACCTGGGCCATCTGCCTGCGCTGAAGGCCGATCTGGACACCCTGCAGAACCTGGATTTCCTGTGCGGCCTGCATGGGCGCCGCGCGCGCCAGTTGCCGGGCAATGCCTTGGCCATGGTCGGACTGGCTGGTTATGAAGACACCCTGGCCCGACAACTTTCGGCCGGACAGAAGAAACGGCTTTCACTGGCCCGCCTGTGGCTGTCGCCCGCGCCGTTGTGGTTGCTGGACGAGCCTTACGCCAACCTGGACCTGGACGGGATCAACCTGGTCAACCGGATGATCTCCGCGCATCTGCGCGACGGCGGCGCCGCCCTGGTGACCACCCATGGCGCCTATGCCGCGCCACCGGTGCGGACACGGATGCTGTTGCTGGGGACGAACGCAGATGGGTGAATTTTCCGCAGTTTGCCTTGCCGATGACGCAGCGAACCTGGCTTTTGCCCCCTTTGAAAAAGGGGGCTGGCGCCGGCTTCACCGGCGACTGGGGGATTTGCTTTTGATTTTCGCCTGCGTACAAGAGCAAGAGCAAATCCCCCCTTCCCCCCTTTTCCAAAGGGGGAAAAAGCACTTCCTCACTGAGCTGGGGTATCGCGCGTGAACGGACCTTCCCTGCCCCAGGCCGGAAAAGCCCTGCTGCTCCGCGACCTGCGCCTGCTCTGGCGCCGGCGCGGAGATGCTTTCCAGCCCGCGTTGTTCGCGCTGCTGGTGGTGGTGCTGTTTGCGCTGGCGCTGGGCGGCGAGCCGCTGGCGCTGGGTAAGGTCGCCCCGGCGGTGCTGTGGGTAGCCGTGCTGCTGGCCGGCCTGTTGTCGCTGGACACGCTGTTCCGTGGCGACGCCGAGGACGGCTCGCTGGAACAGTGGATCCTGGCCCCGGTGCCGCTGGCCTGGCTGGTGCTGGTGCGCGTGTTCAACCACTGGCTGACCACGGCGTTGCCTCTGATCGTGGTTACGCCCCTGCTGGGGGAACTGTTGCATCTTCCGCATGTCCAACTGCCGGTCCTGCTGGGGTCGTTGTTGCTGGGCACTCCGCTGCTGAGCCTGCTGGGCGCGGTGGTGGCGGCGCTGACAGTCGGCATGAGGCGCTCTGGTATCCTTGTCGCCCTGCTGGCGTTACCACTTTATGTACCGGTGCTGGTGTTCGGCGCAGGCAGCGTGGCTGCGACCGCACAGGGCCTGGATGCCGGCGGCGCCCTGCTTCTGCTGGGTGCTGGTCTGGTTGTGACGCTGGTACTCGCTCCCCTGACCGCCGCCGCCGCGATCCGCATCGCCTTGCATTGAAGTCCGCCTGTCCATGAATCCCGTCCTGCTCTGGTTCCACCAACTCGGTTCGCCGCCCAACTTCGACCGCTTCGCCGCGCGCTGGGCACCCTGGTGCTATGGCGTGGCTTTGGCGCTGATGATTCCGGGCCTGTGGCAGGCATTCCAGGTGCCCGCCGACTACCAGCAGGGCGACAGCTTCCGCATTTTCTATATCCATGTGCCCAGCGCGATGATGAGCATGCTCGCCTTCGCGTTGATGGCCGCGTACACAGCCATCGCCCTGGTCTGGCGGATCAAGCTGTGCGAGATCCTGGCCATGGCCTGTGCGCCGATCGGTGCCGCGTTCACCGTCATCACCCTGGCCACCGGATCGATCTGGGGCAAGCCGATGTGGGGCGCCTGGTGGGACTGGGACCCGCGCCTGACCACGGAACTGATCCTGCTGTTCCTCTACCTGGGCGTGATGGGCCTGTACAACGCCATCGACGACCGCCGCGCCGCCGCGCGCGCCGCCGGCTTGCTGGCCATCGTCGGCGTGGTGCTGCTGCCGGTGATCAAGTATTCGGTGGTGTGGTGGAATTCGCTGCACCAGGGCCAGACCATCAGCCTGTTCGGCAAGTCCAACATGGACCCGAGCATGCAGTTGCCGTTCTGGCTGATGTTCGCGGCCTTGCATATGTGGTTCTTCGGCTCGCTGCTGCTGCGCGCGCGCGCAGACAACCTGCGCCGCGAGGCCGGCAAGGACTGGGTGGCGAAAATGGCGACCCGACCATGACGGCACACTCATGACTTATGTGGAATACGTGATCGGCGCCTATGCGGTGTTCGCCGTGGTAATGCTGTGGGACTTCGTGGCCCCGCGTCTGCAGATCCGCCGCGAGCTGCGCGCCGCGCGCCTGCGCAAGACCCGCGAGAAGAAACCTTCCCCCCCTGTCGAGTTGACCCGATGAACCCCGTTCGCCGCCGCCGCCTGTTGCTGGTCCTGTTGCTGGCCGCCGCCGCCGCCATCGCCACCACCCTGGTGGTCTTCGCCCTGCAACGCAACGTAGCCTACCTGTACACACCGGCGGAAGTGCTGCGCGGCGAAACCGGCGACCGCGCGCGGTTCCGTCTGGGCGGCATGGTGGAGAAGGGTTCGTTCCAGCGCACGCCCGGCTCACTGGAAGTCCATTTCAAGGTCACCGATGGCGACGCGCTGTTGCCAGTGGTGTACTCGAAGATCCTGCCGGACCTGTTCCGCGAGGGCCAGGCCGTGGTCGCCACCGGCACCATGAAGGACGGGGTGTTCGTGGCCGAGGACGTGCTGGCCAAGCACGACGAGACCTACATGCCGAAGGAAGTCGCCGACAAGATGGGCATCGCCCACAAGAAGCATGACGTGCCGGCCGCTGCGGCGGAGATGAAGAATTGACGATCCCAGCCGCCCGCCTCGCGGAGGTTGGGATCTCGTGTTTTTGCTCTTGCCCTTCCGGGGCCCCTGAGGCACGGCGGACTGGTCGGGTCAAACCCGCAGGGCGGCGCGCAGGACGCGCGCCGTTTTTCGAAGGTACAGGGATGTGCCTTCGAAAAATTCCCGGCCAGTCCGCGAACCCGCGCCCAGCGCGGGCGTGCCGCCGGGGTGTGCTTTCTTTTGGTTACTTTTCTTTGCACAAGCAAAGAAAAGTGACTCGCGCGAAAGCGCGAAACGCTTTTACCTTTTCCCTGCTTGCAGCGGCAACTCGCTGGTTCTTGGCACTCAGTGGCCCCATGAAAAACAAAAGAGCATTGAACCGACATGCTGCCTGAAATCGGCCAGATCGCCCTGATCCTCGCACTGCTGGTCGCGGTGCTGCAGACCGTGCTGCCGCTGGCCGGCGCCCAACGCGGCAAGGTGTCGTGGATGGCGGTCGCGCGGCCAGCGGCGTACGCGCAACTGGTGCTGGTGCTGGCCGCGTTCCTGATTCTCACCATCAGCTTCGTGATCCAGGATTTCTCGGTCAAGTACGTCGCCGACAACTCCAATTCGCTGCTGCCGCTGATGTACCGCTACACCGCGGTGTGGGGTTCGCACGAAGGTTCGCTGCTGTTGTGGGCGCTGGTCCTGGCGGTATGGACCGCGGCCGTGGCCGAGTTCTCGCGCACCCTCCCGGACAAGGTCATCGCCCGCGTGCTCGGGGTGATGGGCATCGTCAGCATCGGCTTCCTCGCGTTCCTGTTCTTCACTTCCAATCCCTTCGCCCGCCTGCTGCCGATGCCGCCGGAAGGCCGCGACCTCAACCCGCTGCTGCAAGACGTGGGCATGATCATCCACCCGCCGATGCTGTACATCGGTTACGTGGGCTTCGTGGTGCCGTTCGCGTTTTCCATCGCCGCCCTGCTCGACGGCAAGGTCGACGCACGCTGGTTGCGCTGGACCCGACCGTGGACCAACGTCGCCTGGGGCTTCCTGACCATCGGCATCGCCCTGGGCAGCTGGTGGGCGTATTACGAACTGGGCTGGGGCGGCTGGTGGTTCTGGGACCCGGTGGAAAACGCCAGCTTCATGCCTTGGCTGGTGGGCGCGGCGCTGCTGCATTCGCAGGCCGCCACCGAGAAACGCGGCAGCTTCCGCGGCTGGACCCTGTTGCTGGCCATCGCCGCCTTCTCGCTGTCGCTGCTGGGCACGTTCCTGGTGCGCTCGGGCGTGCTGACCAGCGTGCATGCGTTCGCCGCCGATCCGACCCGCGGCCTGTTCGTGCTGATTTTCCTGGGCCTGGTCATTGGCGGCTCGCTGGTGTTGTACGTGCTGCGCGTGCCGCGACTGGAACAGGGCGCGCCGTTCGCCGCCAGTTCCCGCGAAACCCTGCTGCTGGCCAACAACGTGTTGCTCACATCGACTTGCGGCATGGTCCTGCTGGGCACCTTGTACCCGCTGCTGGCCGATGCGCTGGAACTGGGCAAGATCTCGGTCGGCCCACCCTATTTCGGACTGTTGTTCCTGCTGCTGATGACCCCGCTGGTATTGCTGCTGCCGTTCGGGCCGCTGACCCGCTGGCAGCGCGAAGAACCTTCACGGCCGCTGCGCATGCTGGCGCCGTGGGCCGCGCTGGCCCTGGTCCTGGGCGCGATCGGTTATTTCATCGCGCCGCAGGGGCCATTGAAGACCGCCGCCGGTATCGCCGGTGCCGCCTGGATCCTGTTCGGCACGCTGCGTTTCCTGTGGACGCGTTTCCAGTCCAGGGGCAAGCGCCTCACTGCCGAAATGCTGGGCATGACCCTGGCCCACGGGGGCATCGCCGTGTTCCTGGTCGGCGCGCTGCTGGTGGAAGGATTGAACGTGCAGCGCGAGCTGGCCATGCAACCCGGGCAGACGGTCGCGATTGGCCGCTATGCCTTCCAGTTCCAGGGCGTGGATGAAATCCGCGGCCCCAACTACCTGTCCACGCGCGGCCATGTGCAGGTCCTGCGCAACGACCAGCCGCTGGTGCTGCTGCACCCTGAAAAACGCGCCTATGCCAGCGGCGGCCAGGTGATGACCGAAGCCGGCATCCGCCCCGGATTGTTCGGCGACGTTTACGTCGCCATCGGTGAATCGCTGGGTGGCGAAGCACGCGCCGTGCGCATCCACATCAAACCGTTCGTGCGCTGGATCTGGTTGGGCGCCGGCCTGATGGCGCTGGGCGGTTTCGTCACCGCCACCGACCGGCGTTTCCGCAAGCAAGAGGACAAGCGATGAACCAGCCCGCACCCGTGTCGAAGAAACCACCGACCGGCGCCTTCGTCTTCGCCGGCGTGATCATCGCGCTGTTCTTCATCGGCCTGATGGGCCTGCTCTATTACGGGGTGAAGAAATCGGACATGGCCAACCGCGACGCCCTGCCCTCGCCGCTGATCGGCAAGCCCGCGCCCGCCTTCGACCTGCCCCTGCTGCACGAACCCGGCAAGCGCCTGACCCTGGCGGAGCTGCGCGGCCAGCCGTTCGTGATGAACGTCTGGGGCAGCTGGTGCCCGGAATGCCGCGTCGAACATCCGGTGCTCAGCAAATTCGCCATGACCAAGCGCGTGCGCTTCATCGGCTACGACCTGAAGGACACGCGCGAGGACGCGTTGCGCTGGCTGGAGCAGTACGGCAACCCGTACCTGATGGTGGTCGCCGACGAAAGCGGCCGCACCGCGATCGACTGGGGCATCTATGGCGCGCCGGAAACCTTCCTGGTGGACGCCGACGGCATCGTGCGCTGGAAGCATGTGGGCGCGGTCACCGACCAGATCATCAAGGACGAGCTGGTGCCGCTGCTGGACAAGCTGGATGCGGGGAAGTGAGGGAACGATGAGCGCAAACCTCTCCACCTTCTCCGATTCGTCATTCCCGCACAGGCGGGAATCGCTCCTGCTTTTGTTTTCCCCTGACACAAAGGCGAAGAGCGATTCCCGCCTGCGCGGGAATGACGGCAAGTGTGCTTTCGTCTTGCGGGTACTCGTCCTGCTGGCCTTGCTCCTGGCGCCCGCCCTTTGCATCGCCCAGGTCAGCGACCCGACCCCGTTGCGGTTCCGCGATGCGGCCGAGGAAGCCCGTTTCCACCAGCTCACTTCCGAATTGCGCTGCGTGATGTGCCAGAACCAGTCGCTGGCCGACTCCAACGCGCAGATCGCCCACGACCTGCGCCGCGAGGTGCTGGAATTGATGAACCAGGGCAAGTCCGACGCCGAGATCAAGCATTTCCTGGTGCAGCGCTATGGCGAATTCGTGCTGTACAAGCCCGAAGTCCAGCGCGACACCTGGCTGCTGTGGTTCGGTCCGGGGCTGTTGCTGCTGGCCGGCGCCATCGTCATCGTCGTGATCGTGCGCAAGCGCAGTAGCGGCGGCAGCGTCGCCAGCGACGACAACCAGGAGTGGTGATGAGTCTGTTCGTTGCAATTGCGGTAGTGATGGCCCTGGCGGTATTCGGCGTGGTCTTGCGGCCGTTGTGGCGCGAGTCGCGCGGCCTGGTGCTGGGCGGGTTCGTGGCCCTGGGCCTGGCGACCTTCGCCCTGTACCGGCTGATGGGCACGCCGGCCGCGACCGACCAGGCCGCGACGCGCGCGCCCACCACCCTGGCCGAGGCCATCCTCCAGTTGCAGGCCGCCCTGGAACGCGATCCCAACCAGCCCGAAGGCTGGATGTTGCTGGGGAAATCGCTGGCCTCCGAAGGTCGGATCGCCGAATCCAGCGACGCCTTCGCCCGCGCGGTGAAACTGTTGCCGGATGATCCGGACCTGCTGGTGGAAGCGGCGCAATCGCGGCTCTACGCCTCGGCGCAACGCAAGCTCGACCCGCAAGCCATCGCCTGGGTGAAGCACGCCCTGTCGGTGCGGCCCGGACACCAGCGCGCCACCTGGCTGCTGGGGATTTCGCAGCGCCAGGAAGGCCAGTCGGCGGAAGCCGCGAAGACCTGGGAGCCGTTGCTGGCCCAGGTCGATGCCGCCACCGCCGCCACCTTGCGCAAACAGATCGACGCCGCCCGCGCCGATGCCGGCCTGCCGCCCCTGCCTGTCCCGGCCGAGCCCGCGAGCCCGGCCAGCAGCGCCGGCGCGTTGACCGTGAAAGTCGCGCTGGATCCCGATTTCGCCGCGCGCGCGCGCCTGCGCGGCGATGCCACGGTGTTCGTGATCGCGCGCGTACCGGACGGCCCGCCGATGCCGGTCGCCGTGGAAAAACATTCGCTGCAGGATCTGCCGCTGACCGTGACCCTGGACGACAGCGACAGCCTGATGCCCACGCAAAAACTGTCCGCATTGAAGGAAGTGGAACTGGTGGCGCGCCTGTCCGCCAGTGGCGATGCGACACGCCAGGAAGGCGACCTGGAATCGAAACCTGTGCGGGTGACCTTGCCGGCGACAGCGCCCGTCGAACTGCTGCTAGGTCAATCCGAGTAACTGTGGGAGCGGCTTCCAGCCGCGAGCTCTTGATCTTGTTGTTGCCTCTGTTTTTTTCGAGAGTTGAGCAAGGGCGAAAAGCTCGCGGCTGGAAGCCGCTCCCACAGAAGCCGCTCCCACCCTGGTTTGATGCCCCGGTTAGAATCCCCCCATGACCGAATTCATACCGCCTGGCACCCGCTTCCACACCTTGTCCTCGCCTTTCCCGATGAAGCGCGGCGGCGAACTGCGCGATGCGCGCATCGCTTACGAAACCTGGGGCGAACTGAATTCCGCGCGAGACAACGCCGTGCTCATCGTCACCGGCCTGTCGCCGGATGCGCACGCGGCCACCAACGCCGGCAATGTCGAACCCGGTTGGTGGGAAGCGATGCTGGGGCCGGGCAAGCCCATCGACACCGACCGCTGGTTCGTGGTCTGCGTGAATTCGCTGGGCAGCTGCAAGGGCTCGACCGGACCGGCCACGGTCGATCCGGCAAGTGGAAAACTCTACCGCCTGGATTTCCCCGAACTGTCGATCGAGGACGGCGCCGACGCGGCCCACGAAGTCGTGCGCGGCCTTGGCATCGAACGCCTGGCCTGCCTGATCGGCAACTCGATGGGCGGCATGACCGCGCTGGCCTACCTGCTGCGCCATCCCGGCAGTGCCCGCACCCATATCAATATTTCCGGCAGCGCGCACGCCTTGCCGTTTTCCATCGCCATCCGTTCGCTGCAGCGCGAGGCGATCCGCCTGGATCCGCACTGGAACAACGGCGATTACGATGAGGCGACCTATCCCGAATCCGGGATGCGCATGGCCCGCAAGCTGGGCGTGATCACCTATCGCTCGGCGCTGGAATGGGACGGACGCTTTGGCCGCGTCAGGCTTGAGTCCGACCGCCCCGACGAGGAGCCCTTCGGCCTCGAGTTCCAGGTGGAAAGCTATCTGGAAGGCCACGCACGCCGCTTCGTGCGCCGCTTCGACCCCAATTGCTATCTGTACCTCAGCCGCTCCATGGACTGGTTCGACCTGGCCGAGCAGGCCGATGGGAAACAGGCCGGTGGCGACGTGCTGCAAGGCCTGTCGCGGATCCGCGTGGACAAGGCGCTGGCCATCGGCGCCAGCACCGACATCCTGTTCCCGCTGCAGCAACAGCAGCAGATCGCGGACGGCCTGCGTGCAGGCGGGGCGGAGGCAGAGTTCCTGCCGCTGGAATCGCCACAGGGCCACGATGCCTTCCTGGTCGACATCGAACGCTTCGGCCCCGCCGTAGCCAACTTCCTCGCAGGGATATGACCCTGTAGGAGCGCCCATGGGCGCGAGCTCTCCCATCAATTCGCCAGATTACAGCCGAAGAGCTCGCGCCCATG
>JAYRTC010000018.1:0-58443 GCA_041919795.1 Pseudoxanthomonas sp.
GACAGTTCGGTCCCTATCTGCCATGGGCGTTGGAGATTTGAGAGGGGCTGCTCCTAGTACGAGAGGACCGGAGTGGACGAACCTCTGGTGTTCCGGTTGTCACGCCAGTGGCATTGCCGGGTAGCTACGTTCGGAAGCGATAACCGCTGAAAGCATCTAAGCGGGAAGCGCGCCTCAAGATGAGATCTCCCGGGGCACAAGCCCCCTAAAGGAACGATGAAGACTACGTCGTTGATAGGTCAGGTGTGTAAGTGCAGTAATGCATTGAGCTAACTGATACTAATGATCCGTGCGGCTTGACCATATAACCTCAAGTTGCTTTAGTCTCGACACACGTCGATAGAAATCCAAATAGCAAACTACTTCCCAAGGCCTTATGAGAGACAGGCGCCACTCCTATTTTTATAGGTATGAGCGACGCTCCAACCGTCTCCCTGGTGAAATTAGCGCTGTGGAACCACCCGATCCCATCCCGAACTCGGAAGTGAAACGCAGCTGCGCCGATGGTAGTGTGGCTTAAGCCATGCAAGAGTAGGTCATCGCCAGGGTCTTACCCCAAAACGCCACCCCATCCGGGGTGGCGTTTTTCTTTGTGCAATCCGGAACCGAAGACATGCCCGTCGACTGTTCTTGCGTCAGCGCGAGTACCTCCCTGGGCCCAGCAAGATGATTGCAGCTTCCCCCTGGTCGATATGCCGTCATGCAGTCCGGCGAAATCGATCGTGGCTCTCGGGTGTTGCCGGAAGGATGGTGCTTTCGAGCTTTTGAGGTCTTCCGCGACTGTTGTCTGTCGGCTGCACGGGTAGCGGATACAACGCGTGTTCGATAAGAGTCTGTTGCGTCTCGTCTGGTCCAGGGGGCAATTTTCCGACAACGCCTCCGGAAATAGTCAATCAATACAGCTACTTGCTGGCTCAAGTCAGCGCCGGTTGTTCTGCCAATAAAACAATGGAACTCTTTCCCTGTTTAGCAGTCCAACCTCGACACTGCTAAAATGATTGCCATGAACCAGACCTCTGCAGCCACCGCCATGGTGGCCAACAATCTGCCCATTCCCAGTGCGCTCGGCTCGCTCGATGCCTATATCGGCGCGGTGCACCAGATCCCGGTGCTCACGGTGGAAGACGAACAGAGTCTTGCCCGCCGTTTCCGCGACGACGAGGATCTTGATGCCGCGCGCGAGCTGGTGCATTCGCACCTTCGCTTCGTCGTGCATGTGGCTCGAGGCTACAACGGTTATGGCCTGCAGCTTGGCGACCTGATCCAGGAAGGCAACATCGGCCTGATGAAAGCGGTCAAGCGCTTCGATCCCGAGATGGGCGTGCGCCTGGTCAGCTTCGCGGTGCACTGGATCCGTGCCGAGATGCACGAATTCATCCTCAAGAACTGGCGCATCGTCAAGGTCGCCACGACCAAGGCGCAGCGCAAGCTGTTCTTCAACCTGCGCAAGTCGAAGACGCGCCTGGGTTGGATGAACGATGCGGAAGTCACCGCGGTCGCGGCCGATCTCAATGTTTCCAAGCGCGAAGTGCTGGAAATGGAATCGCGTCTGTCGGGTCGCGACATCGGTTTCGATGCGCCTTCGGATGAGGACGATGATCATGCGCCGCCTTCGCCGGGCGCATACCTGATGACCCAGGACGAAGATCCGTCGCAGGCCTACGAGCGCGCCGACAGCGAAGACAACCAACTGGAGTTGTTGCGCGAAGGCATGGCCGGTTTGGACAAGCGTTCGCGCGATATCGTCATGCGCCGCTGGCTGGATGACGACAACAAGGTCACGCTGCAGGAACTGGCCGATGAGTACGGCGTTTCCGCCGAACGCATCCGCCAGATCGAGGCCAATGCGTTGAAGAAGATGAAGGCGTTGTTTGCGGCCTGAGCGCCGGCAATTGCAGTAGCAGCAGCGAACGGCCCGGGAAACCGGGCCGTTCGCGTTTGCGGGAAGTGATGCATGAAGCTGCGCATGATCCGGATATCGCGGCGCAGACGACAGGCTTAGCCTGCACGCATTCCCTCAATGGAGTGCGTCATGGAATATGTGATCAGCGGGTTGCCGGTGCAGCCATTCCAGTCGTTGTTCGTACTTGATGATGCGCAGTTGCGCGCGCGTGGCGTGGTGCGAATGACGGTCGACTCGAATCGCGGGTTCCCTTGCCGCGTATCGCTGGAAGACGCACGGGTTGGCGAGACCGTGCTGTTGTTGCCATGGCAGCATCTCGAGGTGGAGACCCCGTACCGCGCCGGCGGGCCGATCTTCGTGCGCGAAACCGCAAACGAGCAGGCGCGGATCCACAATGCCGTGCCGGAACAGCAGCGCAGTCGCCTGTTGTCGGTGCGCGCTTACGATGCCGAGGGCTGGATGCTGGATGCCGAGGTGGCCGAAGGCGCCCTGCTGGAAGCGTTGATCGCTCGTTTCTTCAGCAATGCAAGCGTCGCCTACCTGCATGTGCACAATGCGCGGCGCGGTTGTTATGCCTGCCGTGTCGATCGGGCCTGATTGTCCTCGTCCTCGTCCTCGTCCCGGCCCAGGATGATCCGTGCGCCGCGTTGGTAGCTCCAGTACGCCCAGGCCCAGTTGAGCAAAACGACCAGGCGATTGCGGAAGCCGATCAGGAAAAACACGTGTGCGGCCAGCCAGAACCACCACGCGATCAGGCCGGAGAGTTTCAATCGTCCGAAATGCACGATCGCCGCCATCCGCCCGATGGTGGCGAGATTGCCGTAGTCCTTGTATCGGAAGGCTGCGGCGGGGTTGCCCTGCAAGCGTGCGCGGATCGTGTCGGCGACGTGCCGGCCCATCTGCTTGGCCGCAGGGGCGACGCCTGGCACCGGCTTGCCGTCCTGTTGCACCGAGGCCAGGTCGCCGGCGACGAAAACATGCGGATAGCCGGGCACGCTCAAATCGTTTTCCACGGTCACCCGTCCGGCGCGATCCAATGGCACGTCCAGTGATTTCGCCAATGGCGACGCGGCCACGCCGGCCGCCCAGACCACAGTGCGCGCGGGCACGAATTCATCGCCCAGCCGATAACCGGATTCGTCGATGTGGGTCACCGGTGTTCCGGTGGAGACTTCGACGCCAAGCTTGCGCAACTGCTTGCGTGCCTGCTCCGAAAGATCCTCGGGGAATGAAGACAGCACACGCGGCCCGGCTTCGATCAAACGCACACGCGCATCGGAAGGATTGATGTTGCGGAATTCGTTGGTCAAGGTGTGGCGTGCGATTTCGGCCAGCGTGCCCGCCAGCTCCACGCCGGTCGGTCCGCCGCCAACGATGGCGAAGCTCAACCACGCGGCGCGCTTGGCGGGATCCGGTTCGGCTTCGGCACGCTCGAACGCCAGCAACAGGTGGCGACGCAGTTGCAGCGCATCATCCAGGGTCTTCAGGCCCGGCGCATGTCGCGCCCATTCGTCGTGGCCGAAATAGGCGTGGGTGGCGCCGCTGGCCAGCAGCAGATAATCGAATTCGAGCTGGCTGCCGTCTTCCAGGGCGATCCGGTTTTCTGCGGCAGCAATGTCGCGCACTTCAGCCAGTCGCACTTCGACGTTTTTCTGCTTGCGCAGGATATGGCGCAAGGGTGCGGCGATATCGGGCGAGGACAGGCCGGCGGTTGCGACCTGATAAAGCAGGGGTTGGAACAAATGGTGGTTGCAGCGATCGACCAGGGTGATGCGCACTTGCGAACCGGCCAGTGCGCGCGTGGCCCAGAGGCCGGCGAAGCCGCCGCCGATGATGACGAGGTGGGGTTTGTCGGGAGTCACTGGCATGGGGGTAGAGTAACGTTGGAATCGCAGGCAATGGAGCAGACGCACTCATCCTTGATCCTTCCCGGCTGCGCAAGGGAGGAAGCTGCGGGCCAGATTGGAGCTGCGTCGATCAATACAGATCCAGCGGATCCACATCCAGCGACCAGCGCACCTTGCGTGCTTCGGGCAGGTCGTGGATCGCCGGGAGGGCGGCGTCCAGCAGCGCATGCAAAGCGCGACGATTGCCCGATGAAAGCAGGAGCTGGGTACGGTGCATGCCGGCGCGACGCGGCATGGGGGCGGGGAATGGGCCCTGGATTTCAGGCGAAGAGCGTGGTTCGACAAAGCCTGCCCTGGATTTGATCGGGGAGTCGTTGCGGGTCGAAGTTCCTGCGGATTCTTCGCGAACGGAAGCCGTGAACACCGATTTCGCCGCATGCAGGAACGCATTGGCCACCTCGACATGCTGTGCTTCCGCACGCAACAAGGCCAGATGCGCGAAGGGCGGGAAACCTGCGGCTTGGCGCTGTTCCAGTTCGCTTTCGGCAAAGGCGTGATAGCCGCCGTTGATCAAGGTGTTGAGCAGTGGATGGTCGGGGTGGTGGGTTTGCAGCCACACTTGCCCCGCTTTCTGCGCGCGGCCGGCGCGACCGGCGACCTGGATCAGTTGCTGGGCGAGTTTTTCGCCGGCGCGGAAATCCGACGAGAACAAGCCCTCGTCCACGCCCACCACCACTACCAGGGTCAGGTGTGGAAGATCGTGGCCCTTGGCCAGGATCTGCGTGCCGACCAGGATGCCGGGGCGATCGTCGAGTTTTTCCAACAGTCCGGCCAGCGCATCGCGGCGTTGCGTGGTGCTGCGATCGATCCGCAATACCGGCACGCCGCTGAACTTTTCCGTCAGCATTTCCTCGATGCGTTCGGTGCCGATGCCTTGCGGTTGCAGGGCGAGCCCACCGCAATCCGGACATGCCGGCGGCACCGCCTGGCGCGCGCCGCAGTGGTGGCATTGCAGGCGGCGACCGGCGCCATGCACGGTCATTGGAGCGTCGCAGCGCTTGCATTGCGCGCTCCAGCCGCAGTCGTGGCAAAGCAGCACTGGTGCGTAACCGCGACGGTTCTTGAACACCAGCACCTGTCCGCCGGTGGCCAGCGCATTGGAGATTGCGGCAATGCTTTCCAGCGACAGGCCCGCTTCCAGCGGACGCTTGCGCACGTCGGTCACGCGCACGGATGGTGGCTGGGCATCGCCTGCGCGCAAGGTCAGGCGCAGGTGCGCATAGCGTGCGCTGCGGGCGTTGTGCAGCGACTCCAGCGATGGCGTGGCGCTGCCCAGCAGTACCGGCACGTCCAGCGCCTTGCCGCGGACCAGGGCGAAATCGCGCGCGTGGTAGCGCATGCCGTCCTGCTGCTTGTAGCTGGCGTCGTGTTCTTCATCGACGATGATCAGGCCGGCCTGCGGCAACGGAGTGAACACCGCCGAGCGCGTGCCCACCGCGACCCGCGCCTCGCCGCGTGCGAACGCGGCCCAGCCGCGCGCGCGTTCGCTGTCGTTCAAGCCCGAGTGCAGGGCCAGCACCGGCACGCCCAGGCGCTGGCGGAAACGGGCCAGGGTCTGCGGGGTCAGGCCGATCTCCGGCACCAGCACCAGCGCCTGCTTGCCGCGCCGCAGGCAGTCGGCGATCGCGTGCAGATAGACCTCGGTCTTGCCGCTGCCGGTGACGCCGTCCAGCAACAAGGGCGCGAAACCTGTCGTGGACAGGATCGCATCGACCGCGATCCGCTGTTGCGGATTGAGTGGCGGCCCGGGTTGTGGATCCGGGGCCACGGTCGAAGCCGGGATCGCCACGCGTTCGACCAGGCCGCGTTTGGCCAATGCGCGCGCGGCGCTGCGCCAGTCGTCCAGGCGCAGGTCCAGGGCATCCTCGGCGCGCTGGTGATGCGATCCGGCGTCGGTCGGCGCAGCCAGCAACCAGTCGGCCAGTCGACGTGGACGCGTGCCCTGGCGCAGGCGCTGCGCTTGCTCGATGCCGGCCGCGGTCAGTCGCCAGGCCCAGGCATGGGTGTCGGGCAGCGGCTCGCCCTGGCGCAGGAGTGACGGCAAGGCGGTGCCCAGCACCTCGCCGAGCGGAGCGTGGGTATAGCGCGACAGCCAACGCAGCGATTCCAGCAACTCTCCCTGCAGCAGCGGCGCGTCATCGAGTACCGCCAGCATCTGGCGCAGTTCGGGCATTCCGCTGGCGGGAGCGGCCAGGGCGACCACCACGCCAGTCATCTCACGCGCGCCAAACGGCACCCGCACCCGTTTGCCGATGTCCGTCGTCGAGGGCGCATGGCCCGCCGGCGGCAGGTAGTCGAACCCGCGCGGCAGCGGCACAGGCAGGGCGACGCGGAACAGGAGATCTATCGACATGGACGCCAGTTTACCGACGACCGCAAGGGCGTCGGCGCTTGCTGCAGTTGCACGTCATTGTTGCCTTGTGGATGACGAAAATCACGCAAGTCGCCGCCACGACTGGAGATTCTGCTTTATCCACATGGCCTGTGGATAAAACTGTGCATGAAGCCATTGCTCCACGCTTGCGGAGGCTTGCTGCAAGCTCCGGCGTAAGGTTGGCTAAAAAAACGCCAGCAACACAAAACAAATATGAATCAATCGCTTAGCCGTGAAACAGGAATGTAATGGGAAGGCATGGTTCACTCGCGGCAAGGGATGTGACGATCCGGTGACGGCTGTGCACAACCTGTTTTCGGTGCAAACCCTTGCGGCGCTTGGGAGAGCGGCTTTCAGCAATCTGTCAAGCCTCCATCGCTGAACCGGAAGCGTTTGCACCGCGGCTATGATGCAGCGACGAATCCCCCGGTTTCCTGATGCAAAGTCCCTTGAACGAAGCCGTGGCCGTGCCCGCCGCCCTCTCGGCCTTCCTGCGCGGCGTCGAACGCCGCGGCGCCCTGTTCGCGGAGCTCCAGTGCGGCGATCGCGACACCGGCGACACCGCCCTGGCCGCCGCCTTGCGCGCCTTCCGCAACCACGCCGGCGCACTCGCCATGGCCGAATGGCCACGGCGCTTCTGGAGCCTGCTGGTGGCCGCGCCGCCCTTGCGCCAGGCATCGGTCATGGCGCAATGGCCCCCCGGCCTGCAGTCGCTGGCGCCGCTAGGCTCTGGTGCCCGCCGGGCCCTGCTGCTGCGCCTGGTGGCGGGATTGGCGGAAGACGAAGCGGCGCTGGTGCTGGGGCTCGATCCGGCCGCCTATCAACAGGCATTGGCCGACGCCTGCCCGCGTGACGCCGACGGCCAGCCAGATGCGCTGGCCTGGCGTTCGCTGGCCGAAGCCATCCAGCAGCAATTGCGCGACCTGCCGCCGGAGCGGCTGGCGCGCCTGGCGCGGTTGCGCGAGGAAGCCATCGCCGGCACCCGCCACGAGCGTATTCGCGCCGCCACGCCCACTACGTCGAGGAAATCGACTTCTTCGCCCTCCGCCCATCGTCGCTGGCCCTGGGTGGTGCTGGTTTTGGTGATGTGTGCGCTGGCCTTGGCGGCGAGCGCCTGGTGGCAACGCGGACAAGACGCGTCGGCTGCCAATGACGCCCTCGAACAAGGCGTGCAACGCATCCAGGACAAAGTGGAAATCGACAGTGCGCCCTTGCCGGAACAGGCGCCTGCGGCGCGATTCGATGCAACCATCGCGCTGCTCACCCATCCTGATTTCGAACTCGTCATGGACCCGGAGGAGGAAGCGCTGGCGCGCGATGCGGATTTTTCCGCCTGGTACGCGGCCGGTGCCGAGGCAGTGGTTGAAGGCGCGATGCCCGCGGCCGAAGCGCCCGTCACGGACAAGGCGAGTGCAACGGAGACCTCCGATGCGCAGCTCTGAACGATCGCTTGTGCATTCGTTCCCGTCTCGGGCCGTACTGTGGTTCGTCGCGTTGCTGGGCATGTCGCCGCAGTGGCTGTCCGCCTCCGGCACGGAGCCGCTGGCCACGGCGCGGGTGCTGCAGGATCAGCGCGCGGCCCGCCTGCAGGCGATGAGTTCCGAACAGCGCGTGCAGTTCGGGCAACGCCTGGCCGCATGGAACGCGTTGTCATTGGCCGAACGCGAAGATCGCCGCGCGCGTTACCAGGCGTGGTTGCAACTGGACGAAGCCGAGCGCATCCGCCTGCGCGCGGTCGCGGCGGAAATCGCCAACTTCCCGCCGCAGCGGCGACAGGCCTTGCGCACGCAGTTCGATGCGCTGGACGCGAGCCAGCGGCGCGGCTGGCGCCTGGGCCCGACGCTGGGCGCGGACTACGAAAGACTGCAGCCGTTGCTGGCTTATGTTCCACCCGCGCAGCGCGCGCCGTTGCTGGCCGCTTTGCGGACGATGAGCGTGGAGCAGCGCGCCGGATTGGCGGTGCTGGCCCAGCGCACGCCGCCGCAGGATCGCGAGACATTGCGTGGCGAACTGCTGGCGTTGTCGCCTGCGCAGGTGGCGGCGTGGTTGCGACGCCGCCTGGATCAATAGCGATCAAGTTCGCGCAGGATCCGCCGGCTGGCGCGGAAACGGTCGCCGAAACGAGCGATGCCGTCGGCGCGCATGCGCGCGGCGTGCACGCGCAGGTAATCGTCCAGTGCGGCCTGGTCGGCCAGCTCGTACTGGGTGCAGAAGGCGACATGTCGCGCGTCCGCTTCGGCCTCCACCGGTTCCAGCAGGCGTGCCCCGGTGAAGCCGGGCAGGGCCAGCATTTCCCGCACATGGGCTACCAGCCAGTGGCGGTATTCGACGGCGATTTCCGCATCGACCACCAGGTTCACTTCGTAGATGACCGTCATGGGGCAGCGTGACCTATCCGGGTAGCGTCAACAGGCCCTAGACTACGCGACCTCCCGACCCGGTGCCGGCGCGTCCCGCGCGACCGCAGTCGGATGAACCGGTTTCCATGTCGCCCCAATCCTCTTCCATCCCCGGCTTCGGCAGTGAAGTGCGCACGACCGGCCGGCTCGCGTTCCCGCTGGTGCTGGGCCATGTCTCCACCGGCTTGATTGGCTTTGTCGACAACGTCATCGCCGGCCACCACGGCACCCAGACGCTGGCTGCGGTGACCATCGGCACGGCGCTGTTGTGGTTGCCGATGATGGTGCCGATCGGCACGCTGATTTCCTTGACCGCGTCGGTGTCGCAGTTGAATGGCGCCGGGCGCCGCGACGAGATCGGCCCGCTGTTCCGCCAGGCGCTGTGGCTGGCGCTGGGCCTGGGCCTGCTGATGTTCGCCTTCCTCAGTTTCATTCCCGCGGCGCTGGCGCCGTTCGGCATCGCCGCGGAAATCATTCCCGGTGCGCGCGGGTTCCTGCACGGGATTCGCTGGGGCGCGCCGGCGCTGACCTTGTTCTTCTGCATGCGTTACCTGAGCGAAGGCATGCACTGGACCTTGCCGACCATGTTGCTGGGTTTCGGCGGACTGGCGCTGCTGGCGCCGCTGGGCTATGCGTTCACGTTTGGCCGCTTCGGCTTGCCGGAGATGGGCGCGGCGGGGCTGGGCATCGCCTCGGCGATCATGATGTGGGCGCAGGCCCTCGCCTTCGCGGTCTATCTGTGGAATGCGAAGCGGTTTGCCCACCTGAAGCTGTTCGCGTGTTTCGACGGACCGCATGCGCAGCCGATCGGACAGTTGCTGCGCACCGGCTTGCCGATCGGGGTGACCGTGTTGATGGAAGGCGGCTTGTTCATCGCCACCGCGCTGCTGATCGCGCGGCTGGGCGCGGTGCCGGCGGCGGCGCACCAGATCGCGATCAATGTGTCGGCGCTGTGTTTCATGATCCCGATGGGCGTGGCCGAGGCGACCACCGTGCGCGTGGGCCATGCGCTGGGCGTGGGCGACGTGCATGGCGTGCGCCGCGCGGCGCATGCCGGTTACGCGATCGTGCTGGGCACGCAGGCGTTTTCGGCGACGGCCTTGTTGCTGGGCCATGGCGCGGTGGTGGCGTTGTACACCAGCGACCTGGCGGTGGCCGGATTGGCCGGCAGCCTGCTGCTGTACGCGGCGGCGTTCCAGTTTCCCGATGGCATCCAGGTGTTGTCGGCCGGCGCCTTGCGCGGACTCAAGGACACCCGGGTGCCGATGTGGCTGGCGGCGCTGTCCTACTGGGGCCTGGGCATGCCACTGGGCGCGGGCCTGGGCCTGGGATTGGGCTGGGGGCCGCAGGGCATGTGGCTGGGCCTGATCCTGGGCCTGACCGCGGCCGCGATCCTGATGGGCGCGCGCTTCCAGCGCAGCAGCCGGCGCCTCCGGGCGGCCCAGTGACTTAAGGGGCATGTAAGCGCCTGGAGCAACCGGTAAGCTGGCGTCGGTTTCCCGGAGCTCAACCATGAATCAAGTCGTCCGTCGCGGTCCCATCGCCGCCTTCTTCGTCGGCCTGTGGGATGTGATGAATTTCACCCGCAGGCTGATCCTCAATTTCCTGTTCTTCGGCCTGTTGTTCCTGATTCTGGTCCTGTTCCTGGTGGCCGTGGGGCGCGGCAACGGGGTGAAACCGACCCTCGAGCGCACCACCCTGGTGATCGCGCCGGAAGGCAAGCTGGTCGAGCAATACAGCACCGACCCGGCGATGCGCGCGCTGGCCAAGGCATTCGGCGACAAGGGCGCCGAGGAAATCCAGTTGCGCGACCTGGTCCGCGCCATCGATGCGGCCAAGGACGACAAGAACATCGAACGCGTGCTGTTGCGCGTGGACCAGCTGCAGCCCAGCGGCTATGCGTCGATGCGCGAAGTCGCCGCCGCGCTGGTGCGTTTGCGCGCGTCCGGCAAGCAGATCGTGTCCTTCGGCGAGAACCTGCAGCAGTCGCAATACCTGCTGGCCGCGCAGGCCAACGAGGTCTATATCGATCCGATGGGCAGCATGATGCTGGAAGGCCTCGGCCGTTACCGCCAGTACTATCGCCAGGGCCTGCAGGACAAGCTGGGCGTGGACGTGCACCTGTTCCGCGTGGGCGAATTCAAGTCCGCCGCCGAGCCGTACATCCTCGATGCCGCCTCCAAGGAATCCAAGGAAGCCGACCTGTTCTGGATGAACGACATCTGGCAGCGCTACCTGGCCGACATCGCCAAGGCGCGCAAGCTGACCCCGGAACAACTGGCTTCGGGCATCGACACGCTGCCCGAAGGCATCGCCGCGGCCGGCGGCGACCTGGCCAAGTTCGCCCTGCAGCAGAAGCTGGTGGACGGGCTGAAGACCCAGGAGGAAGTGGAGACCCTGCTGACCGAACGCGGCGTGGCCGATGAGGATTCGGACAACGGTTTCCGCAGTGTTTCCCTGGCCGGCTATCTGGCCCAGGTGGATGCCAGGAATTTGAAGATCGCCGACGAACGTCCGCAGGTCGCGGTGGTGGTGGCTGCCGGCGAAATCACCGACGGCGAACAGCCGCCCGGCACCATCGGCGGCAAATCCACGTCGGCGCTGTTGCGCGAAGCGCGCGACGATGAAGACGTGAAGGCCGTGGTGCTGCGCGTGGACTCGCCCGGCGGCGGCGTGTATCCGTCGGAAGAAATCCGTCGCGAAGTCGCCGCGCTGAAAGCCGCCGGCAAGCCGGTGGTGGTGTCGATGGGCGACCTGGCCGCTTCCGGCGGTTACTGGATCTCGATGAACGCCGATCGCATCTACGCCGATCCCTCGACGATCACCGGTTCCATCGGCATCTTCGGTTTGATTCCCAACATCACCCGCACCCTGGACAAGGTCGGCGTGCATACCGATGGCGTCGGCACCACGCGCTTCGCAGGCGCGTTCGATATCTCGCGTCCGCTGGATCCGGCGGTGGGCCAGGTGATCCAGTCGGTGATCGACAAGGGCTACGCCGATTTCACCGGCAAGGTCGCCGCCGCACGCAACAAATCGGTGGAAGAGATCGACGCCATCGCCCGCGGCCGCGTGTGGAGCGGTGCGCAGGCCAAGGAACGCGGTCTGGTCGATGAGCTTGGCGGCTTCGATGCGGCGGTCACCGACGCGGCGGCACGGGCCAAGCTGGGCAAGCCGGAGGCGTATCGCGTGCGTTATATCGAGAAGATGGGCTCGCCGTTCCCGCAGTTCCTGGGATCGTTCGCCGGCACCCGCCTGGGTGCGGCCTGGTTGCATGATTCCAGTTTCGCCCGCGCACTGCTGCTGAAGACCATGCCGGAAACGGCGGCGCAGCTGCACTTCGTCGAGGATTCGATCAACAACCGCAATGGCGCGCCGGTGAAGTCGCTGGTTTATTGCTTCTGCGGGTTGTAGTTTGCCTGCGCTTCTCCCCTTGAGGGAGAAGAGCCTGCCCCCGAATGCTCTAGTCGGGGGGCGGATGAGGGGCAGGCGGAACGACACACTATCCACCGCGAGACCGTGGCAACAGACGGCTTCCCAGTACGGATCGAGGCGCGCGACCTTCTACCAGTACGGCTTCGTTCGCCCCTCTCCCGACGCGCAAAGCGCGTCGACCTCTCCCGCGAGGGGAGAGGTGATCAATCGCATCTTGTCGATCCCGTTCAAATAGGCCAACAGGGCTTTCAATTCGTCGCCGCGTCGATCGCCGCGCGCTGCTTGTCGGCGGCTTCCTGAGTCGCGGCCTCGATCGCCTTGGCCTTGTCGATGGGCTGCTGGATCGCATCGCGCAATTCGGTGGCGGCGGCCTTGGGTTCCGGCGGCTGCTCGAGTGGCGGCGGTTCGGGCTTGCAGGCGCCCAGGCCGGTAATCAGCAGAACCAGGCCGGCGACGCGCAACATCGATGGATTCATGGTGGAACCTCTGCGGGAACGTGGCGTTATGCTACGCGCATCGATGCGAGGACGATGCAATGACCCCCAATCGCTGGCGGCTGGACGGACAACTTGCCCTGGTCACCGGCGCCAGCGCCGGCATCGGCCTGGCCATCACCCGCGAATTGCTGGGCTTCGGCGCCGACGTGATGCTGGTCGCGCGCGATGCCGATGCGCTGGAAGCGGTGCGCGATGAGCTGGCTGACGAATTCCCCGATCGCGCCGTCCACGCCATGGCCGCGGACGTGGCCGACGACGAAGACCGCCGCGAGATCCTCGACTGGGTCGAGGACCAGGACGACGGGCTCAACATCCTGGTCAACAACGCGGGCGGGAATCTGACCAAGACCACGGTCGATTACACCGAGGACGAGTGGCGCGGGATCTTCGAGATCAACCTGTTTTCCGCATTCGAACTGTCGCGTTACGCGCATCCGCTGCTGACCCGGCATGCGGTGTCCAGCATCGTCAATGTCGGCAGCGTCTCCGGCGTGACCGCGGTGCGCAGCGGCGCGCCGTACGGGATGACCAAGGCCGCGCTGCAGCAATTGACCCGCAACCTGGCGGTGGAGTGGGCCGAGGACGGCGTGCGGGTCAATGCGGTCGCGCCGTGGTACATCCGCACGCGACGCACTTCGGGCAAGCTGGCCGATGCGGATTATTACGAGGAAGTCATCGACCGAACGCCGATGCGCCGCATCGGCGAGCCGGAGGAAGTCGCCGCCGCCGTGGGTTTCCTGTGCCTGCCGGCCGCCAGCTACATCACCGGCGAATGCATCGCGGTGGATGGCGGGTTCCTGCGTTACGGCTTCTGATCGGACCCCGTCCCCCAAAGGGACTTTGGAGCGACCCCCACGGGGACTACCTTCGGGCGTAGAGCCGAGCTTGCTCGGCTGCTCGGGGTTCAGGCGAAAGGCAGCCGAGCAAGCTCGGCTCTACGAAGATCAGGAGCAGCCGAGCAAGCTCGGCTCTACAGGGCGCTGATCACTTGCCGCAGGTGCTCTGGTTCCAGATCTTCCGCGTGCGTTCGAATTCTTCCTTGTTCTTGCGTTCGTTGCCGGCGCGGGCGAAACGCCAGGCCACTTCGGTCTGGCCCAGGCGTTTTTTCCAGGCTTCGCAGAGGGCGCCGTCGGCGACCCGCGCGCAGGTGTCGCGCATCATTTCGCAGGCCTCGCCCGCGCCGCCTTGCGGATTGCCGTCCAGGCCGACGGTGCGCAGCGCCACGCAGCGCGATTGCGGTTCCGCATCCTCGGTGATGTAGCTGTCCTTGTCGTAGGTGACGCACTGGAACAACACCGGCGGCGGCAGCCGGTCCGCATCGGCGATGGGGGTGGGCTCGGGCTCGGATCCGCTGGTCAGTATCGCCGGGTCGGCGGTTGGCGTTGCTTGCGGCGCTACAGGCGTTGCAGGAACAGGGGGCTCAATGGTTGCGGGCGCCGGTGCCGTGGAGGCCGTGCCCATCGGCACCGTATTGACGCTCTGCATCAGCTTTTTTTCCTGCTTGTCGCCTTTCGGGCACGGCATGTTCTGCAGGGTCAGCGCGCCGCTGGCATCGGTGCAGCGATAGAACACCACTTCATCGGCGGCTGCGCGCGCCGTCGACAACAGGAGCATCAGCAAGAGGTATTGCAGTTTCATCAAGGGTTTCCACAGTCATTGGCGATGCGCGCATCGATGCCGCGTTGTTCCAGCTCCAGCTGGCGCCGCTCGCTCTGCAGCGCGCTGTTGTAGCGACGGATGATTTCATAACGACGATCCGACAGGCGAGCGCAGATTTCTTCCTGCGGCAGGGCATGGCATTCGTCGCGAACCCAAGCCGTGCCCACGGGCAGGATCATGCCGGGGCGTGGCGGATGGCCCGAACCGGGATTCCCCGATGGATCATGCGGCACCCTGGGTCCATGTCCGCCATTGCGATGCGACCAGATCGGATAGCCCAGGGTCCATAGCGGGACCGCGCGTGGATTGCCTTCGCCGTTGTCGCTGGTGTAACGCTCGCCCTCGGCGGTCACGCATTCGTACATCGGCCGCGGCGGACTGCGGTAGATGACCTGAACTTCGCGCATCGGCGCAACGGCCGGCGGCGGCGCGGGTGCCGCGATCGGCGCGGTTCCTGGTGCGGGATCCTTGGGCCGCGTCATCGAGCGCACCTGCTGGGTTTCTCCCTTCAGGCACGGCGAGTCACGCAGGGCCAGCGCGCCGCCGGGTCCGACGCAGCGATAGATGGTGACGTCCTCGGCGTGGGCGAGCGACGGCACCAGCAGCATCGACAGCAGCAATGGCGGCAGGTGACGGGAAAGAATCATGCGTGCATCTTGCGCGCATCGAGGGATGTGGAAAAGTGCGGAATGTCTGCTGTTCAGGCGCGCAGGGTTCGCCCGCTGAGCGCGTCGCGGATCGTGGTGGGTGTAGCCAGGTCGCCGGTTTCGCCGCCCGTCACCCCATCGACGGCGGTGATCACCGCAGGATCCAGCGCATCGCGTATCGATGCCGCAGGCTGTCCGGCGCGGTTGGCGCTGGTGGAGACGAGGGCGCCGCCGAAGGCATTGCAGAGTTCCACCACCTGCGGATGCGCGCTGATGCGCACGGCGACACTGTCATGGGCGCCGGTGATCCAGCGCGGCGTAGCGCGGGCGGCGGGCATGACCCAGGTATGCGGGCCGGGCCAGCTTGCCAGTACTTCGGCCAGGCGATCGGGGGGCAGGGCGCCGATGTCGAGAAAAGGACGCAATTGCTCCAGCTGCGAGGCGATCAGGATCAGGCCCTTGTCGACCTCGCGTTGCTTGATCGCCAGCAGGCGCAACACCGCGGATTCGTTGCAAGGATCGCAACCCAGGCCCCACACGCCCTCGGTGGGATAGGCGATGACGCCGCCGGTGTGCAGGGCGGTGAGGGTTTCGGCGAGGGTGAGGATGGGTGCGGCCATGAGGATCGAGTCACTCTAAACAGATCGAAACAGTTCGTCATTCCCGCGAAGGCGGGAATCGCTCTTCAGCAGTCGAACGATGGGTCAACCTGACAGCTTTGCTTTCCACGCAACTAAAAAAGCTGGAAGTTGCTGGATAATCGACCTTCAGCTGTTGAAGAGCGATTCCCGCCTTCGCGGGAATGACGAGCTTTGATGGCCCGCAATCTTAACCCGCCGCCTTCTTGACCAACCCCTTCTTGCCCGTGAACGGCTTCGGTGTGAGCAAAGCAGGTTCGGCGACGGACTCGGCCACGGCAGCGGTTTTCTTCGCCACTTTCCTGACCGCCTTCTTGGCCGTCTTCTTGGCCGTCTTCTTTGCCGCTTTCTTGGCTGGCGCTTTCTTCACCGCGGCCTTCTTCGCCGCAGGCTCCTTCTTCGCCGCCGTCTTCTTGCCGAAACCCTTGCGCATCGGCTTGCCGGTTTCCTCCATCAGCTTGACCACTTCCTCCAGGGTCAGCGAAGCCGGTTCGCGATCCTTGGGAATGCGGCCGTTGAGCTTGCCGTCGCTGATGTAGGGGCCGAAGCGGCCGTTCAATACCTGGATCTCGCTGCCGTCGAATTCCTTGATGATCCGGTTGCGCGCGATCTCTTCCTTTTCCTCGATCAGGAACACCGCCCGCGCCAGGTCGATGGCGTACGGATCGTCCTCTTTCTTCAGCGAGGCATACACGCTGCCGCGCTTGGCGAAGGGGCCGAAGCGGCCGATGCCGACCGACACCGCCTCGCCATTGGATTCGCCCAGCTGGCGCGGCATGTCGAACAGCTTAAGCGCTTGCTCGAGGCTGATCGAATAGATGCTCTGGCCGGGCTGCAGCGAAGCGAACTTCGGTTTTTCCTCGTCCTCGACCGTGCCGATCTGCACCATCGGGCCGAAGCGGCCGATGCGCGCGCTGATTTCCTTGCCGCTGGCCGGGTCGATGCCCAGCACGCGGGCGCTACCGGCGTCGGTGCGGTCCAGCGATTCGGTTTTGTCGTCGACCAGTTCCTTGAACGGGCCCCAGAACTTCTCCATCAGCGGCACCCACTCCTCCTCGCCGCGGGAGACGGCGTCGAGCTCGTCCTCCAGCTTCGCGGTGAAGTCGTAATCGACGTACCGGGTGAAATGGCTGCTGAGGAACTTCGACACGGCGCGGCCGACGTCGGTGGGGCGGAAGCTGCGGCCTTCCATCTCCACGTACTTGCGGAACAGCAGGGTGGCGATGATCGAGGCGTAGGTCGAGGGACGGCCGATGCCGTATTCCTCCAGCGCCTTGACCAGCGCCGCCTCGGTGAAACGCGGCGGCGGCTGGGTGAAGTGCTGGTCGGCGTGGATGCGGTCCAGCGGCACCCGGTCGCCGGTCTTCATCGCCGGCAGCTTGCGGCCTTCGTCGGCGTCCTCGTCGGTCTTGGCGTCCTTGCCTTCCTCGTACACGGCGAGGAAGCCGGGATCGACCACGGTGGTGCCGGAAGCGCGGAAGTTGTGTTCGCTGCCGGCGGCAAGATCGACGCTGACCGTGTTGAGCGTGGCCGGCACCATCTGCGAGGCGACCGCGCGTTTCCAGATCAGTTCGTACAACTTGCGCTCGTCGTCGGAGAGGAAGCGCACCACCTGCGCGGGCGTGCGCAGCGCGGACGTCGGGCGCACCGCTTCGTGCGCTTCCTGCGCGTTCTTGGACTTGGTCTGGTAGGTGTTGGGCTTGTCCGGCAGCGCCCTGGTGCCGTAGTCGCGCGCGATCACGTCGCGGATCTCGGCCAGCGCCTCGACCGACAGGCTCACCGAGTCGGTACGCATGTAGCTGATCAGGCCGACCGTGCCTTCGTCGCCGATGGCCACGCCTTCATAGAGCTTTTGCGCGACCTGCATGGTGCGCTTGGTGGTGAAGCCGAGCTTGCGCGAGGCTTCCTGCTGCAGCGTGGAAGTGGTGAACGGCGGCGACGGGCGGCGCTTGCGCTCCTTGCTGGCCACGTCGGTGACATGCAGCGAACCCTGCGCAGCGGCGACGATGCGCGCGCGCGCGGCCTCGGCGGTGTCGCCGTCGGTGACGGTGAACTGTTCGAATTTCTTGCCGTCCAGCTTGGTCAGCTTGGCGGTGAATGCCTGCGAGGGATGCGCGCACTCGGCCTCGATCGACCAGTATTCGCGGGCGATGAAGGCTTCGATCTCCTCCTCGCGCTCGACGATCATGCGCAGCGCCGGCGATTGCACGCGGCCGGCGGACAGGCCGCGCTGGACCTTGCGCCACAGCACCGGCGACAGGTTGAAGCCGACCAGGTAATCGAGCGCGCGCCGCGCCTGCTGGGCATCGACCAGGTCGCCGGCGATCTGCCGCGGCTGGTTCATCGCTTCCTTGATCGCGCGCGGGGTGATCTCGGTGAACACCACCCGGTGCAGCGGCTTGTCCTTGAGCAGGCCGCGTTCCTTCAGGATCTCGGCGATGTGCCAGCTGATGGCTTCCCCCTCGCGGTCCGGGTCGGTGGCCAGGAACACGTCGTCGGCGCCCTTGGCCGCCTTGGCGATGGCCTCGACGTGCTTCTCGTTCTTCTCGATCAGGTCGTAGCGCATGGCGAAGCCGCGCTCGGGATCGACCGCGCCCTCCTTCGGCACCAGGTCGCGGACGTGGCCGTAGGAAGCCAGGACGGTGAAGTCCTTGCCGAGGTATTTGTTGATCGTCTTGGCCTTGGCGGGCGATTCGACGATGAGCAGGTGCTTGGGCATGTCCGTGAGGTTCAGGCGCCGGTCGGGCCGGCGAGTGTCCTTGAAATGAGGGGGCGGAAGAAGCCAACGCCCGGGGTGTGGGCCCCGGGCGTTCAGGTTTCTTCTATTTATAGTGGAATCACGCCGGGCGCTGCCTGTCAAGCGGCAGGCCGGGAAATTCAGTTCATCGAGCCGGCAATCCCGATCAGGGCAAACACCACGACCAGGCCGACCAGCAGGAACAACACGCCGAAAATGGCCAGGATCACGATGGTGACCGTGCCCAGTTCGGGTTTCTGCCATTCAGGGTGGGCGGTGAACGCCCACTTGTCCACGACCAAAGTGTCGCAAATCATGTCGTGCAGGCCCTGCTTGCGCTCGGTGAAGGCGGCCATCACCAGGCCGATGGCCAGAATCATCGAGCTCAGCAGGAAGGCGAAATAGCGGCCGACCCCGCGGGCGAAGCTGATCGCCTCGCCATCGCTGCGGACCACCTTGATGCCGATCGCCAGCTTGCCCAGGGTGGCCTGGTTGGCCGAGGAGTGGAACCAGGCGTAATAGCCGGCGGTGATCGCGATCGAGACCAGGTTGGTGACCAGCTGGATGACCAGGAAGCCGCCGCCGCCCAAGCCGCCGTTGAGGCCGAAGATCGCGCCAATGATTCCGCCGAGGATCGCCCCGATGATCCCGCCGACGATGCCGACCACGAAGCTGTCGATGATGTTGGCCGCGACGCGTTTCCAGAAACCCGCATAAACCACTTCGCCACCGTGAACCGCCGCATTTCCGGATAACAGGGTCGCGCGCGGCGGCGCATACGGCGAATCCGGCTGGGACGATGCCGCCGTGCCGAACGCGCTGGCCGGTGCGGCGGCGAAGGGATCGGCGGGCGCGCTGGGTTGCGCTTCAGGGGGGCGCGTTTCCATCGGGGTGTAAAAGGTTTCCGCAGGAGCCTGGTGCAGGGCCAGTTCCTGGGTGAAGTTGCGCAGCGGCTGCCAGTCGGCCAGTCCGTCGCGCCACACCAGCGTGTCCAGGCGCAGCCTGCCCTGGTGGAAAAGCTGGGTCAGTTCTTCGGCCGGCAGCGGGCCTTGCCGCTGCTGATCGGCATCGGCGTAGTACCAGTTGGACATCAGGTTTTTCCCCATGGAATCAATACGGACGTTAACGCATGTGGCGGGCGTGGCATAGGCACCGCCTCGCAACAGTGAAGGTGGCTTCGCGGCCGCGTGGGGGGCTTCAGTCCCGACAGCTGTTCGCGAACGGCGTCGGGGCTGAAGCCCCTCCCACACAAGCATCGCGCTGGAGTGCGGTCGAAGAGGGCTTATCGCTTATCCGCGGCAAGTGGTGGGCAGGTACTTGTCGTCGATTTCCGAACTGCATTGCCACGACGAGTCGGCAGGATCGTATTCCAGCCAGACTTTCTTGCCGTCCAGGCGATCATTGCCGGCGTTGCGCAGGATCAGTTCCATGCCGCAATGCTCGCTCTCGAAGGTGCCGAGGGTGATCGAGGCGAGGTGGGCGCTGGCGTAGGTTTCAGGCGCGCCGAAATCCGCGTCGCCGTTGCTGGGACAGGCGCGTTCCCGGGCCATGTACTCGGCGATGTCGGGCTTGAGCGGCGCCGCTTCCAGCAGTGCAGCGCTTGTCCTGGCGCGCAAGGTGTAGTCCTGGTAGGCAGGGAGTGCGATCGCCGCCAGGATCGCGGCCATGGGCACGGCCAGGGCAGCGACCACGATCAGCGCGATCATGCAGCCGGACAGCCCGGATTTCGGCGCGGATCGCGCCGTCGAGGCATAAGTGGCCGAAGCAGGACGGGCGGCGGGCAGCGGTGGCGGCAACGGCGCGCCGGCACTGTTCGCCAGGCCCAGCTCGGCGGCGAAGTCGCCCAGCGGTTGCCATTGCGACTGGCCGTCGCGCCAGACCAGCGTGTCCAGGCCGATGCGGCCGTAGCGGAATTGGGCGACCAGGTCGTCGCTGGAAAGCGGCCCCTGGCGTTGGTCGTTGCCAGCGGAGTAGTACCAGTCGCTCATGCGTTCCCTGCAAGGTTGGGATCAATGAAGTGGATTTCCGGCGTGCCGCGGAGGCACGGCGCCATCGGAAACCTGTCCATGATATGGCATGAGTGAGTGGCTGCAGGTCCGGGCTTGCTCGGACGCTTTGCTGCCTCGTAGAGCCGAGCTTGCTCGGCTGCTCTTGTTCTTCGTTGATCTTCGCGAAAAGCAGCCGAGCAAGCTCGGCTCTACGAGGCACGTATCTCGGAGTCGTCCGCGGGCTCAGTGCACCGGCTCGGGTTCGTCCTCGAACATCTGGGTTTCCATCCACGCATAGGCGGCTTCGGAGCCGGGCTGGTTGAACAGCACCATCAGCACCACCCATTTCAGGTCGTCCAGGTCCAGTTCGTCCTGGTCCAGGGCCATGGCCCGGTCCAGCACCAGCTCGCGCTGGTCGGCATCGAGCACGCCGTGTTGTTCCAGGAACAGCAGGAAGCCGCGGCACTCCACATCGAGCTTCTCCAGCTCGGGGCCGTGATAGACGCGGGTGGGGCCGCCGATGCGCGGCTCGCTGGCGGGCGGGCGCTGTTCGGCCAAAGCGTCAAGCCAATCGAACGCCTTGCTGATTTCGGTGGGGCTGAAACCGGCCTGGATCAGGCCGTTCTGGAGCGAGTCGCGGTCGCGAACCGGGTCCGCGTCTTCGGTGAAGTAGTGTTCGAACAGGTACAGCAGTACATCCAGGATGCTCTCTTTCATTGCCCCTCGGCCTGCGTCCACGACGCTGTGGAGGTAAAGAAACTAGGTCTTGCGCGAGTAGCGCCCGTGTTCGACCGCCACCCTTCCATCCAGTTCCATGACCAGCAGCATGGAGGACAGTTCGGCGGCCGTCAATCCGGTCCGCTCGACCAGCGAATCCATACCGGTTGGGTCGTGACCCAGTGCCAGCCACAAGGGCTGGTAGTCGGGATTCAGTGGCGCAAGCGTCGCGTCCGGCCCGATATGGGGTCGGGCGGTGCTGCCCGCAAGCCGCCCGCGGAGGAAATCGGCCAGTTCGCTGGCCATCGGCACCAGGGCGTCGAGCACCTCCTGGGCGCTTTCCACCAGTCCGGCTCCCTCGCGGATCAGGCGATGGCAGCCGCGCGCCAGCGGGTTGTGGATGGAGCCGGGAATGGTGAAGACCTCGCGGCCGTAATCGCCGGCCTGGCGTGCGGTGATCAGCGCCCCGGAGCGCTCGGTCGCCTCCACCACCAGGGTGCCCAGGGCCAGCCCGGCCAGGATCCGGTTGCGGCTGGGGAAATGCGACGGCTTGGCTGGCGTCCCCGGCGGATGCTCGCTGACCACGGCGCCGTGCCGGGCGATGCGATCGCGCAGTCCGGCGTGCGCGGGCGGATAGGCCAGGTCTGGCCCGGTGCCGAGCACGGCGACGGTGATCCCGCCCTCCACCGCCAGCGCGGCTTCATGGGCGGCCGCGTCGATGCCCGCCGCCATGCCGCTGATCACCGAGGTACCGGACAGGGCGAAGGTCCGGGCGAAGGCGCGCGCATTGTCGCGGCCGCCCGAGGTCGGCGAGCGGCTGCCGACCATGGCCACGCCCGCATGCCAGAGCAGGGAAGGGTCGCCGTCCACGAACAGGGCCAGCGGCGGACTGCTGATCCGGCGCAGCAGCGGCGGATAGTCCGGCTGGTGCCAGCCGAGCAGGTGATGTCGCGGGTGTTGCAGCCAGTCCTGCGCGCGCTGCAGCAGCTCCGGGTCGGGTTTGCGCAGGGCCTGGATCTGGGCCTCGCCCAGGCCGGCGGCCCGCCAGGCGGGGGCTCCGGCGGCCAGGCTGCGGGTGGCGTTTCCATGCGCATCCAGCAGGCCGCGCTTCGGCGCTACCGCGCCGCCGCACAGGATCAGTTTCAACAAGGCCGGGGGGTCGTCTTCATGCATCGGCCCAGACTAGGCCGCAAACAGCGACGGCGCCCTCAGGCGCCGTCGCGATGTCGCATAGGAAATTTCTGGAACCGACTCAGTAAGTCGCGTCCGGGTGCTTGAGCACGTAACCCACGCGCGACGGCTTGGTGCCTTCCATGACCAGGCCGTAGCTGACCTTCTCGAAAGTGCGGAACACCATCACATGGCCAGCGTATTCGTCAGGCAGCTGGATATCGCCCTTGCCGCGGCGTTGTTCGGTGGCGCGCGAGTCTTCCGGGTCGTTCATGCGGTCGATGACGCCGCTGCCCTGGCGCCAGATCGAGAACACGGTGCCGTTGTCGATGCCTTCGCGGCTGCCGCCGGAGATGGCGACCACGTCGCGCGGGCCGCCCGAAGTCAGGGTGTCGGCCACGGCGGCGATCTGCAGCTTGCCTTCCGGTTGCGCGGTCTTGGGCACGTGCGGGAAGAACTGCAGGTCGTAAGGCTGGGCTTCGACCGGGATCAGGCGGTCGCCGACACGGACCTCGTAGCCATTGCCTTCGAGCACCAGGGTGGTGGTATCGGAGCCCGGGACCACGCCGCGGGTGACCGTGCCGGTGGCGACCTGGGCCAGTTCATAGCCCAGCAGTTCGAGCTTGGAGCCGGTGTTCAGCGCGGCGCTGTTCCAGCCACGCTCCCAGTCGATGGTCTGCGAATTCACGCGCTTGCCGCGGAAATCCAGGTCTTCCTTGTAGGTGCCGTAATGACCGTTGGAGTCGGGTTGGGCCCGCTGGGTATAGCGCAGGCCGGGGCGGACGATGGCGTAACGCTGGCCCACCTGGGCGCCATCCAGGTCCAGGGCATAAACCATCTGTCCGGCCATGGCATGCATGCGGTCGTCTTCCAGGCCGACCACGCGCGGCAGTTGCTGGAAGCTGTCGGTTACCCGCAGGTTCTTCAGGAACGGCTCGATGTCGGCCAGCGGAATGGCGCCGATCGGGGCCTCTTCGCGCGGACCGGGCTGGACCGCGACGCGGTCCAGGTAGGCCAAGCTGATGACGTCGCCCGGATAGATCAGGTGCGGGTTCTTGATCTGCGGGTTGGCCTGCCAGATTTCCGGCCACAGCCAGGGCTTCTTCAGGAACTTCCCGGAGATGTCCCAGAGCGTGTCGCCCCGTTTCACCACATAAGTATCGGGATGCGGACCGGCCATTTCGGCGGCCGTGGCGTAGGTGGCCACGATGAAGGCGGCAGCGGCAAGAACCGTACGAAATTTTCTGAACATGATGATCCCCACCTGATTATCTCGACCTGTTCCCCACAGGTTGTCCGCACTATAGTCCAGAAACCCGGCCACTAAGCAAGCCCGCAAGTTAGAATCCGTGAGGCCTTGCCGAATTCCGGCGGCATCCCCACTTCAAACGACCATGGCACTCCTTCCCATCCTTGAATTCCCCGACCCCCGGCTGCGCACCAAGGCGGCTCCGGTGGATCCTGCCCAGGTCCCGGACCCGGTCTTCCAGCGTCTTCTGGACGACATGTTCGAGACCATGTACGAAGCGCCCGGCATCGGCCTGGCGGCCAGCCAGGTGGATGTGCACAAGCGCTTCATGGTCATGGACCTCAGCGAGGACAAGTCGGCGCCGATGGTGTTCATCAATCCGGAAATCCTGTCCCGGGCCGGCGAGCAGGTCTATCAGGAAGGCTGCCTGTCGGTCCCCGGCATCTTCGCCGACGTGACCCGCGCCGATTCCATCGACGTGCGTTTCCTCGACCGGGAAGGCCAGTCGAGGCAGTTGCAGGCCGACGGCCTGCTGGCCGTGTGCATCCAGCACGAGATGGATCACCTGGAAGGCAAATTGTTCGTCGACTACCTGTCGCCGCTGAAGCGCGAGATGGTCCGCAAGAAGCTGGCCAAGCAGCGCAAGCTGGCGGGCGATGCGGCTTGAGATGCAGTGAAGGGTGAAGTCGCGCGCGCCGCGCGCTGCGAAGTCGGCCGCTGCGCGGCCTGCCAAGTGAGCCCTGATTTTGGCTTTCCCTCTTTACAGCGCACGTAGTGCGCGACTTGACCCTTTCCCGTTGACCCCATCATGAGAATCGTCTTCGCCGGCACGCCGTCCTTCGCCGTCCCCAGTCTTCGCGCCGCGCATGCGCAGGGTGAGGTCGTGGCGGTGTACACCCAGCCCGACCGTCCCGCGGGACGCGGGCGCGGCCTGACCCCTTCGCCGGTGAAGCTGGAAGCGATCCAGCGCGGTATTCCGGTGCTGCAGCCGGAAACCCTCAAGCGCAAGGAAACCCAGGAGGCCCTGCGCCAGCTGCAACCCGACCTGCTGGTGGTGGTGGCCTATGGCCTGATCCTGCCGCGCGCGGTGCTGGAAATCCCGCGCTTCGGCTGCTGGAACGTGCATGCCTCGCTGCTGCCGCGCTGGCGCGGCGCGGCGCCGATCCAGCGCGCGATCGAGGCCGGCGACAGCGAAACCGGCGTTTGCCTGATGCAGATGGAAGCGGGCCTGGATACCGGCCCGGTGCTGCTGGCCATGACCACTCCCATCGGCGATGAGGAGACCGGCGGCCAACTGCATGACCGCCTGGCCGAGTTGGGCGCCAGCGTGCTGGCCGACGGTCTGGCGCTGCGGCGCGCCGACGTCAAACCCGTGCCGTGGATCCAGCCCGAGGCGGGCGTGACCTACGCGCACAAGCTGGACAAGGCCGAAGCCCGCCTGGACTGGAACCAGCCCGCCGCGTTGCTGGCGCGCAAGGCGCGCGCGTTCGAGCCCTGGCCGGTGGCCGAGGCGATGGTCGCCGGCGAGCGCCTGCGTCTGCATGGCGCCGTGGCCCTGGATCTGCGCCATGGCTACGCCCCGGGCACGCTGCTGGCCGCCAGCAAGCAAGGCATCGATATCGCCTG
Source organism: Pseudoxanthomonas sp. (assembly GCA_041919795.1). Classification (GTDB taxonomy): domain Bacteria; phylum Pseudomonadota; class Gammaproteobacteria; order Xanthomonadales; family Xanthomonadaceae; genus Pseudoxanthomonas_A. The sequence continues at coordinate 24,947 of JAYRTC010000018.1, forward strand.
TGGCGAAGGCGCGCTGCGCCTGCGCGTGGTCCAGCGCGAAGGCGGCAAGGCGATCACCGCCGCGGATTACCTGAACGCGCGGCGTGATCTTGTCGTGGCGGGAGCGTGAAGTGAGCCTGGTTCCCGGCGTGGCCACCCGCGTGCTCGCCGCCAAGGTGCTGGACGCGGTGATCCATCGCGGTCGCTCGCTGAAAGGCGAGCTGGCCACGGCGTTGAACCAGATCGCCGATCCGCGCGATCGCGCCTTGCTGGAAGCCATCTGCTTCTCCGCACTGCGGCAGCGCGCGCGCTACGACGCGGCCTTGCAGTCGTGGCTGCAGAAGCCGCTGGGCGAAAAAGACGGCGATCTGCGTTCGTTGCTGCTGGTCGGTTTCGCCCAGCTCGACGCGATGGGCCTGCCCGCGCACGCGGCCTTGTCGGCGACCGTCGAAGCCAGCCGCGTGCTCGGTCGCCCGCACCAGGCCGGCATGGTCAATGCGCTGCTGCGCCGGGCCACCCGCGAAGGCTTCCCGGACTCCGATCCCGCCGCTTCCTGGCCGGCCTGGCTGCGCAAGAAGGTCAACCTGGAATGGGGCGAACAGGCGCCGGCGATCTTCGAAGCCAGCGCCCATGCCGCGCCGCTGTGGCTGCGGGTGAATCGCGCGAAAGGAACGCGCGAGGACTATGCCGCGCGCCTGCGGGCGGTCGGTATCGATTCCACTTCCAGTGAACACCTGGCGGATGCGCTGCGCGTCGATTCGCCGGTGGCGGTCGCCGCGTTGCCGGGGTTTCTCGAAGGCGATGCCTCCGTGCAGGATGGCTCGGCGCAGCAGGTCGCCGATGCGCTGGCGCCCGCGCCCGGCGCGCGCGTGCTGGATGCCTGCGCCGCGCCCGGCGGCAAGGCCGCGCATTTGCTGGAACGCGATCCGTCATTGCGCCTGCTGGCGCTGGACGTGGATCCGCGCCGGCTCGATCGCGTTCGCGAAACGCTGCGACGCGTGGGCGCCGCAGCGGAACTGCGCGCCGCCGATGCCGCCGACCTGGCGAGCTGGTGGGAGGGCGAGCCTTTCGATGCGGTGTTGCTGGATGCGCCCTGTTCGGCCACGGGCATCGTGCGCCGGCAACCGGACGTGCTGCTGCATCGACGACCGGAAGACCTGGCCGCATTGATCGCGCTGCAGGCGCGGTTGCTGGATGCCTTGTGGAAAACGGTCCGCCCCGGCGGCGTGCTGCTCTACGCCACCTGTTCCATCCTCAAGGACGAAAACGAAAACCAGCTCGCGTCTTTCCTCGCCCGCACCGCGGATGCGCGGGCCGAGGCGCTCGACGCGAGCTACGGCCATGCCGCCGGCAAGGGTCGGCAACGCCTGCCCGGCGAAGGCGGCAGGGACGGATTCTTCTATGCGCGCATCACCCGACAGGCAGGCTGACATGCGGGACGAGCACGACAGCATCGATGCGGTCATCACCTGGGTGGATGGAGCCGATCCGGCGCACCAGCAGCGGCTTGCGGACTTCCTGGTCGGGCAGGGCGGCAAGCGTCCGTCCACCGCCAACTCCACCCGTTTCAACGATGCCGGTGAAATCGAATACTGCGTCGCTTCCCTGTTCCGGTTCGCGCCGTGGTTCCGCAGGATCCACATCGTCACCGATGGGCAAAAGCCGGCGTTGCTGCGGAAGCTGGAAGGCACGCCGTATGCCGGACGCGTTTCCATCGTCGACCACCGCGAGATATTCGCGGGCTTCGAACAGCACCTGCCCACCTTCAACAGCCGTTCCATCATCAGCGTGCTGTGGCGGATCCCCGGGCTGGCGGAGAACTTCGTCTATTTCAACGACGACATGCTGTTGCTGAGGCCGGTGCGGGCGGAGGACTTCTTCCGCGAAGGAAAAATCGTGCTGCGCGGGCAATGGATGACCCAGTCCGCGCATCGATGGTCGCGGCGGCTCGCGACCTGGCTGAAGCGCGTGCTGGGCCGGAAGCAGGACAAGGTCAGCAACCTCGATTCGCAGGAATTGAGCGCGCGCCTGGCCGGGTCCGAACGGCGCTTCTACCGGCTTTACCACAACCCGTATCCGATGCGGGTATCGGTGCTGCGCGAGTTCTTCGCCGCGCATCCGCAACTGCTTGCCAGCAACGTCAGTTACAAGTTGCGCTCCAACGACCAGTTCAAGGCCGAAGCCCTGGCCACGCATCTGGAAATCGCGCAAGGCGGCGCGATCCTGGACAACAGCCTGCACGTGGTGCAGATCAAGCCCAGGCAGCAGTCGCCCGCCCGGATCGCACGCAAGCTGTCCCGCGCCGACCGCGACCCGAGCGCCGCGTTCGTGTGCGTGCAGAGCCTGGACATGGCATCCGCCAGCATCCAGGAAGAAATCATCGGCTGGCTCGACCGGCGCGTGGGACGCCTGTCGCAGCTGTTGCGCTGAGGCGTCGCGCTTCACTTCGCCCTCCGCGCCACGGCAGTGGGCGCCGGAGTGGCGGGTTATCATCCTTGCAATCCCGAAGCACACGGATGCATCGCCATGGCCGACGTATTGCTTGCCGCGCGTGAACGCTATGCGCTGCCGATCCTGCAGCCGCTGGCCGGCGCATTGCAGGCCGCTGGCCATCGCGTGCACGCCTGGTTCGACGGACCGCTGGCCGATGCCGGCGAGTCGATGCCGGCGCCGGTGACGATGGTCGACACGCGAGGCGCGGTCGCGTTGAAGCCGCGCGCGGTGTTCTGCGCGATGGACTGGATACCGCCGTTTTTCGCCGGGGCCAAGGTGCAGTTGTTCCATGGCTTCAACACCAGCAAGCATTCCGACAAGCGCGGCCATTTCCGCATCCGCGGCCTGTTCGACCTGTATTGCACGCAAGGGCCGGCGACCACGGCGCCGTTCCGCGCGCTGGCGGCGGAGCTGGGCCATTTCGCGGTGGTGGAAACCGGCTGGCCCAAGCTCGATCCGCTGTTCCGCGACGATGGCGGCGCGGCGCGGCGCCTGCGCGAGCGTGCGCAGGGCCGGCCGGTGGTCATGTTCGCCTCCACCTTCACCGAGCGGGTGAGCGCGGCGCCGCATCTGCGCGACGCTATCGCGGAAGAGATCGCGAAAGGCGAGCGTTACTGGCTGCTCACCCTGCACCCGAAATGCGCGCCGGCATTGTTCGACAGCTACCGCGCGCTGGCCGGCGACCATGCGTTCTTCGTCGAGCCGGAACAGATCGTCACCGCGCAACGGGCCGCGGACGTGTTGCTGTCCGACACCACGTCGGTGGTTCCCGAATTCGTCGTCCAGCACAAGCCGGTGATCACCTTCCGCCACCGCATGCCGCTGGACTACATGCTGGACTTCGGCGTGGCCGCGCAGCTGCCGCAGATGCTGGAGCGCGCCTTCGCGCCGACCGAAGCGCTGCGCACGGCGATCGTCGCCTATGCCAACGACATCCATCCTTATCGCGACGGGCATTCTTCCGAGCGCGTCGTGCAGGCGGTCGAAGATCTGTTGGCGGGACGCCTGGGTCCGCTGAAACCCAAGCCGTTCATGACCCGGGTCCGCAACCTGCAACTCCGCAAGCGCCTGGGTTACTGGGGACCCGCGGCCTGACGCCGTTCACCAGCGCAGGCGGTGGCGGGCCAGTCGCCGTCCCAGCTGGTGGTACAGCGCCTCGGCTTCATCCGCGGGCAGGAAGCGCAGGCGCAGCGGGGGAATCCGCGCGCTGGCGCCAGCGGTATCCAGCCACAGCGTGGCGGTGCCGAAACGGCGATCGATCGGCGAACGCTCCAGCCGCAACGCCTGCAGCTTGTCGATCTCGGCGAAGCGCCACCACCGCGACCACCAGCCGCTGCGCACCGCGACCAGGCGTTCGTCCACGGCATAACCCTCGCGCCGCGCGCGTTGGCGCGAGGCGTAGGCGCTCCATGGCAGCCACAGTAGCGGCAGCAGCGACCACGCATTGGCGAAGCGCAGCAGCAGGCCGGCCGTCAGCAGCGCGCACAGGATCGCCATCGGCAGGAACAACCGCCACCACGTGCCCGCCGCCAGCGCGATCCATTCGCCGCGTGGCCACTGCGCCTGCGGCAGCAGGTGGCGGACCAGCGCGTCGCAGGCCTCGGGCGTGGCGATCGGCGCGACTTCGCGGAAAGCGCGGTGGTCGCTCTTGCCCATTTCGGCGACGGCGGTATCGACCTGCAGGCTGCGGCGCTTCAGCAGGCGGTGCAGGAAGCCTTCGTGCAGCGTCCATGACTGGATGCGGCGGCGGGCGACGCTGGTGCGCAGTTTCGCCAGCAATCCGCGTTCCACCATTAATCTTTTCTGTTCCTCGCTGAGCTGGAAGCCGTGGTACTGGACCAGGGCCAGCGCTACCGAAAGCAGGCGCAGCAGGACGATCGCCAGCAGCACCATCGCGGTCACGGCGGCGGCGGTCGTCATCCAGCCCAGGTGCAGGTGGCTGGCGTAACCGAACAGTTCGCGCCCGGTGGTCTCGAAGAAATTGGCGACCACGCGGTCCGGGAACAATTGCCAGGCGCCGCCGAAGGCCGCGGCGATCACGATCATGCCGCGATTGGAAACCAGTCCCAGGCGGACGACTTCGGCGGTGGGCAGCGACAGCAGGTTGTCGGCGACGCTGGTCGGCGCGTCGGCTTGCGGCAGTTGCCCGCGATGCTTGATCAGGTCTTCCAGCGCCAGCGCCTGGTCCAGCCGCAGCACCCGCATCTGCGCTTCGGGCTTCTGTCCGCCGGCCGATTCCAGCCTGACCTCGGCCACGCCGAACAAGCGGTGCAGCAGCGACTGGTGCAGGACCACGTTGTGGATGCGCGAATAAGGAATATCGCGCAGATTGCGATGCAGCAAGCCGTCGCGGATGCTCAGGCCGTCCTTGCCGATGCGATAGCGATAGGTGAAGTACTGCAGCAGCGAAACCACCACCAGCACGCCCACGGCGATCAATGGCCCGATCCCGGCCCAGAAGCCGCCCGCGCCACCACCGCCGAAGATCAGCAAGGCCAGCAGCGGCACCAGGAACTGCTTGAGTTGCTGCATCAGTACGAACAGCCACGACCACGGATGCAGGCGGCGCTCGGTTTCGCTATCGACGGGAGTGTCCACGGAATCGGCGGCCCGCATCACAGCGCGTCGTCGTCGTGGTCCAGCTGGCGCGACAGGCGGTCGCGCAAGCGTTCGGCATCATCGCCGTCCAGTCCGGTCACCGAGACCGCCGCCATGCGCGTGCCGGCGGTGTGGATCACCAGCGTCGCCAGCCGCAGGCCGCGCTGCAACGGCCCGCGTTTCAGGTCCAGGTGCTGGACCCGCGAAATCGGCACCCGGCTTTCGGTCTGCCACCAGCGGCCATGGCGCAGGGCGAAGCCGTCCTGATCCAGTCTCCACAAGGTCCGGCGATGGCGCTTGATCCCGATCCAGGCGCCGAAGGCCGCGCCCAGCAGGCCGGCCAACGGCGACAACAACCAGGGGGAAGCCCATTCGGTCACGCGCAGCAAAAAGGCGGTGGCGACCACGCAGGGAAGGGCGAAGGCGACCGCCATGCCCAGCGCGGCCAGTCCGGCGCCGCGTGGCGGCAGATGCTGCCACGCGGCATCCGCTCGCGTTTCGACGGCGGTGTCGACGGCAGCGGCAATGGCATCGGCAATGGGGGGCGGTTCGGGAAGTTCGCTCATGCCGTCGGTGGTTCCTTGTAAGGGTTGATCGTGCTGCCGGTGGAGCGCCTGCCATAGCGCTTGTAGGTCCATTGATACTGCGCCGGATCGCGGCGGGCGACGCGCTCGATGGCGGCATTGAGCGCGGTGGTGGCCACCAGCAGATCAGGATCGGCGACTTCGGCCGGCGCCGGTTCGACATGCAGGGCGAACTCCAGGTCGGGGCCGATGCGTTCGCACCAGACCAGCAGCACGATGGCGCCGGTACGGCCCGCCAAGCGCGACAGCAGGGTCATGGTCCGGGCCGGACGGCCGAAGAAAGGCGCGTATTCGCCATCGCCCTGCTTGGGTTGCTGGTCCGGCAGGATGGCGACCGTGCCGCCGTCCTTCAGTACTTTCCACAGTTGCCGCACCGCCGGGCCTTCGGCGCGCACCTGCTTGATGTTGTCGGCGCCGCGCACACGCTGCAGGAAGGCGTCGCCCACCGCCGATTCGGGCGGGGCGTAGACAATCGCGATTGGTCCGCGCGAGGACAGCCACTGGTTGAGCAGTTCCCAGTTGCCGAAATGCGGCGCGGCCACGATCACGCCGCGGCCGGAGGCCAGTGCCGCGTCGTACAGGTCCTGGCCGTGGCATTCGCGCAGCAGGGCGAGGTTTTCGGCGGGGGGATGGGTCCAGAAGCGCAGGGTCTCCAGCGCCTGGCGCGCGGTGGTGCGCAGGATCCGGCGATGCACTTCCTCGCGCTGGGAGGGCAGCAGCTCGGGATAGGCGAGTTCCAGGTTGCGCCGCGCGACCTTGCTTTCGCGGGCGTCGATCCTTCGCCAGCACCAGGCCAGGGTGTCGGCCATGCGGCGCAGCCAGGGCCAGGGCAGGGAAGTCAGCAGGGCGGCGGCGCGGTAGATCAGGCCGGCTGAAGTTTCGGGTTTCATGGGCTGGAGTGTAGCGGGAGGGCGAGGAGTGGGCGGGCATCTGGAAAGGAGTGAGCGGAGAGGAGTGAGGAGTGAGGAGTGAGCGAAAGCGGTTACGCTCCGCCTCGTTCCTCACTCTTTGTCCCTCACTCCTCACTCCTCTCCGCTCACTCCTCGCTCATGCTCAGCCTGATCCAGCGCGTCACCCAAGCCTCCGTCAGCGTCGATGGCCAGACCGTGGGCAGCATCGGCCCCGGCCTGCTGGCCCTGGTCGCGGTCGAGCCGGGCGATGGCGAGGCCCAGTTCCTGCGCATGGCCGAGCGCCTGCTGGGCTATCGGGTCTTCGCCGACGAGGCGGGCAGGATGAACCGGTCGCTGACCGATACCGCAGGCGGCCTGCTGCTGGTCAGCCAGTTCACCCTGGCGGCCGATACCCGCTCCGGCATGCGCGCCAGCTTCACCACCGCCGCCCCGCCGGAAGAGGCTGAACGCGGCTACAACCGGCTGGTCGAAATATGCAGTGAAAAACACCGGCCAGGGGTGGAAACCGGGCGTTTCGGTGCCCATATGGTGATCGGCCTGGTCAATGACGGGCCGGTGACCTTCCTGTTGCGGCCTTGAATCCGGGTCCGGATCGCGGGTCATCAGGCACGGACAGGGAAGCCCGGGCCGGTGGGCGCGCTGCGTCGCGTTCATCATCAAAACAGGACTAAACCCCCGGCAGCGCAGTATAATGCTGGGTTCCCCATTCTCCTTATCCGGTGGCGCAAGCACACATGGCCAACGAACGTCCTGCCCAACAATCCGACATCAAGCTGCTGATCAGCAAGGGCCTCGAACAAGGCTACCTGACCTTCGCCGAAGTCAACGACCACCTGCCCGACGACATCGTCGATGCGGAGCAGATCGAAGACATCATCGGGATGATCAACGGCATGGGCATCGAGGTGCACGAAGTCGCGCCCGACGCCGAAACGCTGCTGCTTGCCGGCAACAGCACGGGCAACCGCGAAGTCGACGACACCGCCGCCGAGGAAGCCGCCGCGGCGCTGACCCTCGATACCGAAGGCGGCCGCACCACCGACCCCGTGCGCATGTACATGCGCGAGATGGGCACGGTGGAGCTGCTGACCCGCGAAGGCGAAATCGCCATCGCCAAGCGCATCGAGGAAGGCCTGGGCCAGGTCCAGGCGTCGCTGGGCAACTTCCCGTGGACCATCGAACTGCTGCTGGAAGATTACGAACTGCACAAGGCCGGCAAGAAGCGCCTGGCCGAGATCGTGGTCGGCTTCAACGACCTGATCGAAGAGGTGCCCGAGCCCGTGGTCGTGGCGTCGGCCGCCGCCGACGAGGCCGAGGCCGAGGAAGACGACGCCGAGGATGCCGAAGACGTGGAAGCCGAGGAAGCCGGCCCCACCGGTCCGGATCCGGAAGAGGTCGCGCGCCGCATGCAGGCGCTGGCCGACGGCTATGCCAAGTTCAAGAAGTCCTATGCCAAGAGCGGCGCCGACAACAAGGCCGCGGTCAAGTTGCGCGCCGAGATGGCGGAAGTCTTCGTCACCCTCAAGCTGCCGCTGGCGCTGACCGACACGCTGGTGCGCAAGCAGCGCGAGGTCGTGCAGCAGATCAAGGACCACGAGCGCCGCGTGCTGTACCTGTCGACCAACTCGGCGAAGATGCCGCGCAAGGATTTCATCCGCGCCTGGGAAGGCAACCAGACCAACCTGGGCTGGGTCGACGAAGTGCTGAAGCGCAAGCAGAAGTGGTCGTCGGCGTTGCGCGACGTGCGCGAGCAGATCATCGCCGAGCAGGAAGCGACCATCGCCGTCGAGCACGCGATGCACCTGAGCCTGGCCGACATCAAGGAAATCAGCCGCACGATGGCCTATGGCGAAGCCAAGGCGCGCAAGGCCAAGAAGGAAATGGTCGAGGCCAACCTGCGCCTGGTGATCTCCATCGCCAAGAAGTACACCAACCGCGGCCTGCAGTTCCTCGACCTGATCCAGGAAGGCAACATCGGCCTGATGAAGGCGGTGGACAAGTTCGAATACCGTCGCGGCTACAAGTTCTCGACCTACGCGACCTGGTGGATCCGCCAGGCGATCACCCGCTCGATCGCCGACCAGGCGCGGACCATCCGCATCCCGGTGCACATGATCGAGACGATCAACAAGTTGAACCGCATCTCCCGGCAGATGCTCCAGCAGTACGGCCGCGAGGCCACGCCGGAGGAACTGGCGAAAGAGATGGACATGCCCGAGGACAAGATCCGCAAGGTGATGAAGATCGCGAAGGAACCGATCTCCATGGAGACGCCGATCGGCGACGACGAGGATTCGCACCTGGGCGATTTCATCGAGGACACCAACGTGATGTCCCCGGTCGAGAATACGGTCGACATCAACCTGTCGGAAACCGTGCGCGACGTGCTCGCCGGCCTGACCCCGCGCGAAGCCAAGGTGCTGCGCATGCGCTTCGGCATCGACATGAACACCGACCACACCCTCGAGGAAGTCGGCAAGCAGTTCGACGTTACCCGCGAGCGCATCCGCCAGATAGAGGCCAAGGCCCTGCGCAAGCTGCGCCACCCCTCGCGTTCGGAACAGCTGCGCAGCTTCCTCGATATCGAGTAAGTCCGGCGGTTCAATGACGCATCGAAGAAGCCCTGCTGATGCGGGGCTTTTTTGTTCTTCGCCGACTGCCGGAAAGATCGTCATCGCCATGTAGGAACGCCCCATGGGCGCGAGCTCTTCGGTGAGGATCCGTTCGCGGCTCACGCCGCTCCCACAGGAGCTCGCGCCCATGGGGCGCTCCTACGACGCTTGCCGCGGCCTCCCGCATCGTGTCCTGGCGCTAACGAACCGATCTCTACAATCGGCCGCTTGCCCCGAACCGTGGCCCAACAGGAACCCAGGTGCGCAGAAGAGAAGTGATACTCGGTGGACTGTCGCTGCCGCTCGCGGCGCTTGCCGGCGGCGGCTTGCTGGCCCCGCGCGCGTTCGCGACCGGGCGCCTGCAAGCCGCCTTCGATGAAGACACCGTGCCCACGCTGGCCAGGCAGCTGGCCGCCACGCCTTTCCGCAAACCCGTGGTCGAATTGCCACCGTGGCTGCGCGACCTGGGTTACGACGCCTACCGCGGCATCCGTTTCAATCCCGCGCGCGCGCTGTGGCGCGAACAAGGCCTGCCGTTCCAGGCGCAGTTTTTCCATCCGGGGTTCCTGTTCAAGGATCGGGTGCAGGTCTTCACCGTGGCCGAGGGTCGCGCCAGCGAGGTGGCCTACTCGCCCAAGCTGTTCAACTTCCCCGCCGGCATACGGCCGGGCCGCACCTCGGGCGACCTCGGCTTCGCCGGTTTTCGCCTGCATGGCCGGCTCAACCGCGCGGATTATTTCGACGAGATCTGCGCCTTCCTCGGCGCCAGTTATTTCCGCGCGGTGGCCAAGGGCCAGGCCTACGGACTTTCCGCGCGCGGACTGGCCTTGAACACGGTGCAGCCGCAAGGCGAGGAATTCCCGGTATTCCGCTCGTTCTGGCTGGAAACACCGGCGGCCGACGCCGATTCCGTAATCGTGCATGCGTTGATGGACAGCCCGAGCGTGTCCGGTGCGTTCCGTTTCGACATCCATCCAGGCGTGGAAACCCGTTTCGATGTGCAGGCGCGCCTTTATCCGCGCGTGGACCTGGCCCATGCGGGCATCGCCGCGCTGACCAGCATGTATTCGTTCGGCGCCAGTGACCGCGCCGGCGTGGACGACTACCGTCCGGCGGTGCACGACTCCGATGGACTGGCGCTGTGGACCGGGACCGGCGAACAGATCTGGCGGCCGCTGCAGAACCCGGCCAGCGTGCAGGACAGTGGCTTCGAGGATTCCAGTCCACGCGGTTTCGGCCTGATGCAGCGGCAGCGGGATTTCGCCGACTACGCCGATGACGAGGCCCATTACGAGCGTCGTCCCAGCCTGTGGGTGGAGCCGGTGGGCGACTGGGGCAAGGGCAGCGTGCATCTGATCGAATTGCCGACCGCCGACGAGTACCACGACAACATCGTCGCCTTCTGGCGTCCCGCCGCGCCGCTGGCGGCCGGGCGCGAACACCGCTTCGACTACCGCCTGCACTGGTGCAAGGCGCACGCCTGGAACCCCGCGCTCGCCAGCGTGGTCGATACGCGCATCGGCGCGGTGCCGAAGACCAACGGGCGGCGGATCGTCATCGATTTCGCAGGCGATGCCTTGCAGGGCCTGTCGGCGGAATCGGGAATAAAAGCAGACGTCTGGTCGAATACCGGCAAGGTGCTCAATCCGGTGGCCCATCCGCTGGCCGCAACGGGTGGCTGGCGGATCGGATTCGAACTGGAACCGGGCGATGCAACCGCAGTGGAACTGCATGCGCGACTGGCCAAAGACGCGCAGCCGATTTCGGAAACCTGGTTGTATCGATGGACGCCGTGAGCCCATCGCCTGCGCAGGCAGCGCAATCCTCCGCCTACGAATCGTTGCCTGCGGAAGCGCCGATCGCCATGCCGGTGCAATCCCTGCGCACGGGCCGCCTCGAGCGACGCGTGCCGCCCAGCACGCCGGCCGGTGTCGGCTGGCGGCGCGTGTACATGATCGGTGGTACCGCCGCGCTGACTGCGCTCGCCGCGTGGCAGATGGGGCGGGTGTTGCGCGTGGATGGATTGCAGATACTGGAAGGCGCGCTGCTGGCGTTGTTCGTGTTCCTGTTCGCCTGGGTCGCGCAGTCGCTGCTCGGCGCGCTCGCGGGTTTCGTGCTGTTGCTCGCGCGTCGGCCCGGTCGCCTGGGCATCGATCCCGCGCAATCGTTGCCGGCGTTGAACGCACGCACCGCGTTGCTGATGCCGACCTACAACGAAGACCCGCATCGATTGCTGGCGGGATTGCAGGCGATCTACGAATCGGTGCGCGATACCGGCCAGCTGCACTGCTTCGATTTCTTCATCCTCAGCGACACCACCCGCGCCGAAACCGCCGCCGCCGAAATCGTCGAGTTCCACGCCCTGCTCGAGCGCACCGGCGGACAGTCGCGGATCTTCTACCGGCGTCGCGCCGACAACAGCGAGCGCAAGGCGGGCAATATCGCCGAATGGGTGCGCCGCTTCGGTGGCGCCTATCCGCACATGCTGATCCTGGACGCGGATAGCCTGATGACCGGCGACACCATCGTCCGCCTGGCCGCGGCGATCGAATCCCACGCCGATGTCGGCCTGATCCAGTCGCTGCCGGTGATCGTCGGCGGCACCAGCCTGTTCGCGCGCATGCAGCAGTTCTCCGGCCGCGTCTATGGCCCGGTGATCGCGCACGGCGTGGCCTGGTGGCACGGCGCCGAGAGCAACTACTGGGGACACAACGCGATCATCCGCACTCGCGCCTTCGCCGAGCAGACCGGCCTGCCGCGATTGCCGGGCAACAAACCGTTCGGCGGCCATGTGCTCAGCCATGATTTTGTCGAGGCCGCATTGATGCGTCGCGGCGGCTGGGCCCTGCACATGGTCCCGACCCTGCATGGCAGCTACGAGGAAGGCCCGCCGTCGCTGACCGATCTGTTGGTGCGCGACCGGCGCTGGTGCCAGGGCAACCTGCAGCATGCCGCGGTGCTGCCGACGCGTGGCCTGCACTGGGTCAGCCGCTGGCATTTCATGATCGGCATCGGCCACTACTTCACCGCGCCGATGTGGGCGATGCTGATGCTGGTCGGCATCGGCATTCCGCTGGCGCAATCCGGCCCGGACATCGATGGCGGGCTGGCCTCGTTCTCGCCCGTGGCCTACTGGAATTCGCTGGATCCGGAGCGGATCGTGTGGCTGTTCGTGGCGACCATGGGCGCGCTGTTCGCGCCGAAGATCCTCGGCTACCTGGCGATGCTGCTGGATCCGGCGCAGCGACGCGGTTGCGGCGGCGCCTTCCGCGCCTTCGTCAGCCTGCTGCTGGAAAGCGTGCTGGCCGCGTTGATGGCGCCGATCGTGATGTACGTGCAGTCGCGCGGCGTGGCCGAAGTACTGGCGGGCAAGGATTCGGGCTGGGAGTCGCAGCGCCGCGACGACGGCACCTTGCCGTTTTCCGCATTGCTGAAGAGTTATGGGGGCTTGAGCCTGTTCGGGCTGTTCGTCGGCGTGATCGCCTTGTTCGTTTCAGCGTCGCTGGCGGCGTGGATGGCGCCGGTGATCCTGGGCCTGGTCCTGGCCATCCCCCTCGTCGCCCTGACCTCGGCGCGCACGCCGGGCCGATGGTTGCGGAAAATGAAGTTGCTCAACATCCCCGAGGAAACGGATCCGCCGCCGATCCTGGAACGCGCCGCCGCGCTGCGCAGGTAGTCCGCCATGGAAGGCGATCGACATGCGCAGCCGGGAACCGGCCAGTTACAATGACCCCTCGCTATGGGCCCATAGCTCAATGGTTAGAGCAGAGGACTCATAATCCTTTGGTTCCAGGTTCGAGTCCTGGTGGGCCCACCAATTGATGGTCCAGCGTTGTCCGCGCCAGTTCAATTTTTAGCCAAAAACTCCGCAAATTGCGGTATTTTTTGTGCGTACATGTCCGTGGCTGTCCAGTTGAATCCGATAGAAAAGTGAGTCAGGGTGTGAGTCGTTGGATCGGCCCCGGGATCGCTGACTCACAAGTGGCTGATTCACGCGCTCACCGACACCAGGCTGCGCATGCCCGCCTCACCGCCTCAGCCTTGAACTCTTCCGTGTGCTGCCTGTCGCTCATGAATAGCGCTGCCGTTGCCATGGATATGACTCCTTGGGCGGCAACGGAAAGCTGGCCGGTCCACTGACTCGAATCCTGTGTTGAAGTCGGTTTCGCAAACTCCAGGTGCCGGCATCCTCAAGTTATTCAGAGGTGCAATGTATTCATGCGGAAGGTCTTGCCCAGGTGATGGCGACCTGGAGTCCGCCCAGGCTTGATTTTTCCAGGGCGAGACGACCGCCGGTGGCTTCGGTGATCTCCTTGGCTATCGACAATCCCAGGCCGTGGTTGCCATGCCCGGATTCGTCCAGGCGGCCGCCGCGCATCAGGGCTTCTTCCACGCTTATCTCAAGCCCGGGACCATCGTCCTCGATGCGAAGCGCGAAGAGGTCATCGGTGCATTCGGCCGAGAGGCATACCCTGCGCCTTGCGAAGCGCGAAGCGTTCTCCACCAAGGCGCCCAGGATTTCAACGAGGTCTTCAGCGGCGAGTGGCAACTTCAGGTCAGGTGGGATCTCGATGCTGTAAACGAGATTGCCGCCGAAGTCCGTTTTTTCCAGCACGCCGACGATGCTTTCCGCGACCTGCGACGGCGAGCACTCCCTGGGGGCGTTGTTGTCGCGGATGGCGGCAGCGCGGGACCGGGCCAGTTCGGCTTCCAGCGCGGCCGCGGCCGAATTGATGACCCGATCCAGATCGTCGGCGGTGTCGGTCGCGCCCGAATCCCTGGCCCGGTGACTGATGGCGCGCAGTGCGGACAACGGTGTTTTCAGGGAATGCGCCAGGTCTGCGCCGCGCCGTTTTGCCCGCGCCAGATCTTTCTCCCGCGCTTCGGCCAGAGTGTTGATGGCCGAGATCAGCGGAGAGACTTCGCGCGGATGAAGCGCATCGAGCCGCGCGGCCGGATTCCGCTGCAACAACGCAAGCGCAGCGCTGATCCTGGCCAGGGGTTTCAGGCCCAGCCTGACCTGCAGCCAGGCCGCCGAGACCAGCGCAAGCCAGAGAATGCCCAGGAAAAGTCCCAGCTCCCGCCTGAAGGCATGGGCCGCCGCCTTGAGGTCTTGCAGATTCTGCGCGACCTGCACTTTCACCGGCACTCCACCCGGATCGAGCAGTACCGTCCGTTCCAGCACGATGAGCCGTTGATCGAAAGGCCCATCCACTTCGCGGGTACGCCAATGATCTGAGCCGAGTTGATCCGGTACCGGCAGCGTTTCGTCCCAGAGGGAAAGGGATCTCGCGGAACCTGTGGGAGTGCTGGCCTGCCAGTACCTGCCACTGCTGGGCCGGTCGAAGCGCGGGTCGGAGGCCTGGCCTTCGAGCCGCGGAACGCCGGTGTCGCCAAGCTGCAATGCGGCGACGATTTCCAGCGCCTCGCGGGTCAATTCCGTCACCATGCCGCGCTGGGCGTGCCGGGAAAACAACAAGCCCATGACCGACCAGGAGATGACCATCGCGACCAGGATCGCGATTGCGGCGGCCAGCAGCAGGCGCCATCTCAATGAACCGGAGTTCATGGCTTGTCAGCTTTGCGAGCGGGTGCCGAGTTCATAGCCGAAGCCACGCCGCGTGATGATGATGTCCGCGCCAAGCTTTCTCCTCAGGCGCAGCACCAACGCTTCTATGGCATTGGTGTCGCTGCTCTCGTCCGATCCGTAAAGATGCTCCGCCAGTTCGCCCGCCGAAACCGCGCGGTCCCGTTGGTGGGCCAGGTAGTCGAAGAAACGGAATTCCAGTGGCGAAAGTTGCACCGGCCTGTTGTCCAGCGTCGCCGACATGCGTCTTGTATCGAGGATGAGCCTTCCGCAATCGAGCAATGAAGAACTTCGCCCGGCGGCGCGGCGGACCAGCGAACGGACGCGCGCCAGGAGCTCGCCTGGCTGGAACGGTTTGGCCAGGTAATCGTCCGCGCCGGATTCGATTCCCTCGACCTTCTCGGTCCAGTCCCCGCGTGCGGAAAGGATCAGCACCGGGAAATGACGGCCCGATGCGCGCCAGCGTTTCAGCACCGAAAGTCCATCCAGCCTGGGCAGGCCCAGGTCGAGCACGCAGAGGTCGTAATCCTCGGTATCGCCCCGGAACCACGCATCCTCGCCATCGCGCGACCGGTCCACCACGAAGCCGCCGGCTCGCAACGCCTGTTCGACGTCGGCGCCAACATCGGGATCGTCTTCGACGAGTAGGGCTCGCATCAGTCGTCCTCGATCTCCAGCAAGGCGCCGGTGCGCGCATTCAACTTCACTTCGCGCACGCGCCCGGTCGCGGTCAGGATCTTGATTTCGTACTTGGGACCACCCTTGTATTCGACTTCGATGATATCGCCGGCGACATGGCGGTTGGCGATTTCCAGGATCCGCACAAGCGGGAGTATTTCGCCACGGCGCATGGCGAGGATGGCTTCTTCCTGGGCGCGCTTCTTGAGCGCCTTCTCATCGCGTTTCGCGTCCGGATCGCTGGCGCCGACCGCTACCGGGGCAACCAGCGACAGCAGGACCAGGGCCGTGCCGGCAAGGGTTCGAATGATGTTCATGACGCATGTTGGCACAGGTTCGCTGACATGGAACTGACGGATCAGGTCGCCCGGGCACTGGATTCCCGCATTCGGCAAGGCGCGTGGAAGCAAGGCTGCCTGACATTGCACTGACGTGGCAAGTGAGTCCCGTGTCAGGGCGACGGGCGTAGAAATGGACTCCCGCAACGGGCAATCACGCCATCAAACAGGAGTCCAGCATGAACAACCGAATCTTCTTCCTCTCGACCGCATTGGCATTGGCCACCGCAACCGCTGGTCTGGTTTCCATCCCGGGTACGGCATCGGCACAGACCGCACGCGCTTCCACTGCGGGTCTTTTGAACATGGCCGAAATCGAGCGGCGCGCGACCGCCGAAGGCATCGTGGTTACCGAGATCGAAATTGAAAACCGTCTTGCCGAAGTCGAAGGCCGCGACGCGCAGCAGCGCAAGGTCGAACTGGTCATCGACCGCAAGACCGGCGAGATCCTGCAGCGCAAGACCAAGCAGCGCAAGCTCATCGATTGACCGCCTCCCACCCCGCTTGCCTGGCGCCAGTGTGCGAGGCGTCAGGTCGGCGGGGTTTTCCAGGCGCATTCCTGCAGGAACCCGACAAGAAGCAAGCCAGCGCGGAGATCTCCGCTAACGATGGCAGCTTCTTCTTTCAGTATTGAGGCGAATGTCCGACCCATCGCATGCGCAAGAATGGGCGACAGCACGATGATGGCTGCGATCCAGCCAGAAAATGGATACACGCGTGGATCCACGCGTCCGTGCGCAATCAAGCGGGGCGCGTGGCCGGGTTCTTCCTGGCTTGCCAGCGCACGCATCGCTTCCGCCGTGCGGCCGTCTTGCCTGCGTGTGCAGTACCTGGGTTCCGGCTTACTGCGGCGCATAGACCAGCAGGGAGAAAGTGTCCGGGTAGTAGTCGTTCGGATAGAACGGTGCCGGTCCGCGATTGATCTTCCTGGTTGGATCGACCGTGCCTTCGGCGGTGACCAGGTAGAGCTTCTTCGTGGTCCGGTCCATGGCCATGGTGCGTGCGTAGGGGCGGGTAGTGGTGGCTTCGACCAGCGCGTAGTGGTCCGGGTCCTGCTGCGCGTAGATCACCAGGTTGGCATCCACGCCGTTCGAGGTATAGACCTTGCCGGCGTCGAAGATCACGCCATCGTTGCCGCGCCCGATCTCTGGAGTCGCCACCACCTTGCCGGTTCCGGCATCCATCACCGCAAGTACCGGCTGCTTGCCGCGGCAGCCGACGAAAATCCGCGAAGAAACGCCGTCGTAGGCCAGACCCGTTGGTTCTTCGCAGCCTTCGGTTTTCCATTCGGCCGACATCGTGCGGCTGCGCGCGTCGATGCGCGCGACCGAGGTGCGATCACGCTGGGCCACGAATACATTGCCGTTTCCGTCGGCCGCGGCGCCGTCCAGCTTGCCGGCTTCGACCTTCAGCTCGCCGAGCTTCTTGCCGTTGCGCGCGTCCAGGAACGCGATGGCGTGTTCATCGCCCATCATCACAAGCAACTGGCCGGTGGCTGGTTCGAACACCGCCGAATCCGCGCTTGCCCCGAACGAGATCCGTTCCAGGGTCTTCAATGTCGAAAGCACGAAGACCGTTGCCGATCCATCCGCATTGATCGTGTAGCCGCGATCGAATGGCGCAGCCAGGGCGGTGGCGTTGGCCTCGGCGGAGTCCGCGATATCGTTCAGAAGTTTGCCGGCCTTCGCGTCGTACACACTGACACCATCCCCGCGGCGCGCCATGAACAGGCGCGAGTGCGTCGGGTCGAAAGTCAGGTAATCCCAATCGGGCCTGTTCGACTTCATGCCCAGGCTGCTTTCCAGGCGATAGAAGCCTGGGTGTTTGCTGGAGACGTCCTGGGCGAAGGTGGAGCCGAAAAACGATGCGAGCAGGCAGGCGATGCTGGTCTGGGTCAGTTTGCGCCGGCCGGCGCGCGTGCCAAACAAGAGATTGGATGACATTGGTTTTCCATCGGGATGAGGCCGGCCCGTCGATCGACGGGCACGGCGGGGCGTGCCTGGATCAGAAGTTCATCAGGAAGAACAGGCGGAACCGGTCCAGCCAGTCGTCGGGCTGCTGGGTGCCCGCATACAACGGGTCGTTCGGCTTGTAGTGGTACCAGATCGCGCTGATCGTGGTCTTCGGCATGGGCGTGTAGTCCAGCGTCAGCGCATGCAGGTTGTAGTTGGTGGCGATGCCGATGTTGTCGTTCGAGAATGCGGCCAGCACGGCGTCGACGTCGGTCTGCGAATAGCCGTAGGTGAAACGCCAGTCGCCCGCCTTGCTGGCCCGGCCCAGGCTCACATCGACGCCGTAACCGGTGTCCTGGTTGTCGATGGCGCCGAGGTTCCTGACGTAGTCGCCGACCACGCGCAGGGGCCACTTCTCGTTCGTGCCCTGCCAGCTCAAGCCGGCGACCACGTCCACAAGCTCGTAATCCGAGGCGAAGCTGCCATCCGGATTGCGGCGGTTGCTGCGCCAGTCGCCCGCATCGGCCCCGGCCAGGCTTCCCAGGCTGTAGCGGTAATAGCCGCCAGAAACGTCGTACTTGAAGCCACCGTAGCTGGGAGAGTCGAAGCCGAATTGCACGCCGCCCATGGTGCTGTCCGGTCCGGCAGCTTGTTCATCGACCGAGAAGAAAAGTCCGTTGGCGCGGAAGGCCCCGCCACCGGCAAGCGGCAGTTTGTAAACCGCGCTGACGCCTTGTGGATTGACGTCTCCATCCCAGACCAGGTCGGTGCGCACGAAGGGGTTTGGAATCTTGCCGCCGTAGAACTTCAGGTTGCCGAAGTTCAATTGCGCATAGGCCAGGTCCAGGCTGACCTGCAGGTCGTCGTTCCAGTTCGAAAGCTGCACGTCGGTGCTGTTGGGGTCGTCGCTGTCGCCGGTCACCATGCGCCCGCCCAAGGTCACGCGCTCGTTGAGCGCATAGGTCGCGCCCACGCGCGCGCGCAACTGGGTGCTGGTGCGGTTGGCGCCGTCGTTGTCGGAATAATCGCCCTGGGCGCGCAGCCGCAGGTCGCCGCTGATCTTGAGTTTCGGTTCTTCCGCTTTCGCAGTCGCGGCGGTCGTTGCCGCCGGGGTCGCGGCAACGGCTGCATCCGGTGCGGGACTGGCGACGCCCAGCTTCGCTTCGAGCGCGCGGATACTGGCTTCTGTCTGCTGCTGCAATTGCGCGATCTGGGCTTGCTGCGCCCTCAGTGCTTCGATCTGCTTGACCACATCGGCATCATTCGCCTGCGCGAACGCGGGAGCGATGCCACAGCAAGCCAGGGCCATGCACAGGGTGGAGAAGCGGGAGGCAATGCGCCTGCGGATGATCCGCGGCGCGTGGTTGCAGTCAATCTTTGAGCGGGTGTTCCTGGTCGACATGGATTCGTTTCCCGATGCGGTCGCGGACGCAGGCGGCTTGGCCTCTCGTTGCGAACTTGAAGAATGCCCAGCCACTTGCCGCGGGCGCCTGTTTGCATGAAACACGTGCATGGAACGAGGGTGTTCTGATGCGGCGCCGACCTTGCCACGCGGGAACTGACAAATCGCTGACGGTGGAATTCGACTTGCGTATCGTGAGCGGATCCGCATCGTGAAGTTGCGGTTGCACGGCGATCTGTACGCTCCCTCCCAAGTGCTAGGATGGAATCAAGGTAGGAGTCGAAGCTGTCGTCAGGCTGTCAGACCTGCCGGAAACCGAATTGCTTTCGACAGGACGGGAGGCGTCCCAGCGTGCGAATAATGGTGGTCGAGGACGACGCGGACCTGGGCGATGCCATCACCCGCCGTCTGCGCAACGAGGGTTATGCGGTCGACTGGCAAGCCGATGGCCGCAACGCGGACGAAGTCCTGCAATACCAGCATTACGAGTTGGTGGTGCTGGACATAGGGCTGCCGCGTCGCGATGGCTTCGCCATCCTGCGCGCGTTGCGCGCGCGCGGCGACAAGACTCCGGTGCTCATGCTGACCGCGCGTTCGGAAATAGAGGACCGGATCGGAGCCCTGGACGTGGGCGCCGATGATTATCTTTCCAAGCCTTTCGATTTCCGCGAATTCGATGCGCGTTGCCGGGCGCTGCTGCGCCGCTCGCAAGGGTTGGCGTCCAGCATCACCCGGATCGGCGAGCTGGTGTTCGACCGCACCGCGAAAACCGCCACCCTGTCCGGCCAGGTCCTGGACCTGCCGCGCCGGGAATACCGGTTGCTGGAAATCTTCATCGGCAACATGGGGCGGGTGCTCAGCAAGGACGACATCGCCTCGCAGTTGTTCGATTTCGATGCCGAAGCCGGGGCCAATGCCATCGAACTCTACGTGGGCCGCCTGCGCAAGAAGCTGGGCGACTCGTTGACCATCAGGACCATGCGCGGCATGGGTTATGTTGCCGAGGCAGTTCCGCCGGATGAGTGAGCCGCGCCATTCGTTTTCGCTCCGGGCCAGGCTCGTCGGCATGATGGGCGCCATGTTCCTGTGCGGGATGGTTTTGCTCTACCTGGCCGCCAGGACGTATGGCCGCACCGCTTCGGATCGCTCCTACGACCAGTTGCTGGGGGGCGCCGCGCTGTCCATCGCGGAAACCCTGTCCATCAGCGAAGTTGCGGTGCAGGTGGATATTCCCTATGCCGCGCTCGACATGCTTTACGCGGCACCCGAGGACCGGGTGTTCTATGGTGTGACTGCGCCATCGGGCGACTTGATCACTGGTTACGACGATCTGCCGGAACCGCCGCAAGTTCGTTCCATGGGCATGCGCGCAGCGCCGGCCAGCGCCATGGGGCCCAGCTATTTCGATGCGCATTACCGTGGGGAAACGGTCAGGTTCGTGGTGCTGGGGCGCGAGGTCGCCGAGCCGGGCGTGCACGGATGGGTGCGTGTCCAGGTGGGGCAGACCCGGATCGCCCGCGATGCACTGGTCAAGGAACTGATCCTGGGCACGCTGGTTCCCATCGGCATGATCACCCTGCTTGCGTTGGCGCTCGTGTGGGTGGGCGTTACCCGCGCGCTGCGTCCGCTGCAGCGGATCGGCACGGACCTCGCCGCCAGGGAACCTTCGGATCTTCATGCGTTGCCAGGTTCGGTTCCCACCGAAATCGCGCCGCTGGTCGAGTCGCTCAACGGATTCATGCATCGCCTGCAACTGAACATGACGACCTTGAGGGTGTTCATCGCCGAAGCGGCGCACCAGATGCGCACGCCGCTGGCGGGTCTGCGCGCCCAGGCGCAGCTGGCGCTTGCCGAAGCCGACCCGGCCGAGGTCCGGCGCGGATTGCAATCGGTGGAACGCAATGCCTCCAAGTTGACGCGATTGCTCAACCAGCTGTTGAGCGACGCCACCACCATGCACCGTTCGGACATGAGGCAATTCGAGCCGTTCGACCTGCTGGCCGTGGTGAAAAAGGCCATGCATGACACGGTTCCGGTCTCGGGCAACATCGAAGTCGAGCTGCATTCGGAACTGCCGTCCGCGCCGTATGTCGGCGATGGACTACTTGTTTCCGAAGCGATCAAGAACCTGATCGACAACGCACTCCGGTACGGCAACGGCGAGCCGGTCGAGATTTCCGTGGCCCGCAGTGGGCAGGGCTATGAAGTGGTCGTGCGCGACCATGGCCCCGGCATTCCATTGGCGGAGCAGGCGAATGTGTTCGAACGATTCTCGCGCGGCAGCAGCACGATTCCGGGGGTGGGGTTGGGGCTTGCGATCGTGAAGCGGGCGATAGTCAGCCATCGCGGCACGGTAACGCTGTCCAATCATTGCGAAGAAGGCCTTGTGGTGACCCTGTATCTGCCGGAGGTGGAGGAATGAAACTGGCGCGGGCCATGGTGTTCCTGTTCGGGATGGCGTGCCTGTTCGCGCCAGGATCGGCGATACCCAGCGACTATCCCGCCGCAGGCATTCGAAAGAGCGTCCTGACGATCTACAGCACTACCGATACGGTCATATTCGAACCGGTGCTCAAGGATTTCCAGGCCTTGAATCCCGATATCGCCGTGCATTACGAACTGCTGGACGGCATGCCCTTGTACCTGAAGTTCCTCAACGAGCTCGCCCGGTCGCAGCCGCGCGCCGACCTGCTGCTGAGTTCCTCCATGGACCTGCAGGTCAAGCTGGTGAACGACGGATATGCGGCGCCGCACGAATCGGCGAACTCGAATGCCCTGCCGGTCTGGGCGCGGTGGCGCAACGAGGCGTTCGGTTTCACGTTCGAACCCGCGGTCATGGTGTTCAACCGGCAGTCGATGGCGGGGCAGGTGTTGCCCCGGTCGCGTGCGCAGTTGCTGCAGATGCTCAAGCGCAACCCGCGGCAATGGCGAGGCAAGGTTGGTACCTACGATATCGGCAAGAGCAGCGTGGGGTATCTCCTCGCCTCGCAGGATGCCCGGCAAGGCAGCGAATTCGGTGCGTTGCTGGAGACGCTGGGCGACGCCAGGGTGAGAGTGGAGGAAAACACCTCGACCTTGCTTGACCAATTGGAAAGCGGCGAGCTGGCGATCGGGTACAACCTGCTCGGCTCCTATACGCGCCGGCGCATCGAAGAGGGCGCGCCGCTTACCATCGTCTATCCGCAGGATTACACCTTGGCCGTTTCCCGCACCGCCGTGTTGCCGGCCAGCGCGCCGAATCCGCAGGCCGCGCACCGGTTCCTCGAATACCTGCTTTCGCTGCGCGGGCAGAGGGTGTTGGCCACGCAAGGACATCTCTCCGCGATACGTACCGAGATCAAGGACCCTTACAGCCAGCGAGGACTCGCGGACACCCAGGTGGGACCGGTGCGCCCGATCGTGCTGGGGCCGGGGCTTCTGGTGTTCCTGGACAAGGTCAAGAAACGCAAGCTGCTGGAAAGCTGGCGCGGGACCGTGCGCCAGGAAGCCGAGTAGTACCAGACCGATAAACCTGGTACGGAAAGTCGTGGCGCGATGTGCAACGCATCGCGCCTCTGCGCGAATGCTGCGCTGCAATGTCAGTTCTTTGACAGCCCCCGGCTTCTAGTATCCCTGCACACCGATAGCCGGGGCATTCCAGCCCTGCGCTTCGCAGACCTTGGAGAGGGTGCATGTTGCACGGAGAAGATCAATGCTGACTTTGCTCGGCTTCGGCATGGTCATTACCTTCATGGCGCTGATCATGACCAAGCGCCTTTCTCCCTTGGTGGCGCTCATCGCCATACCGCTGCTTTTCGCCCTGATCGGCGGGTTCGGTGGCGAAGACCTTGGCAAGATGATGCTGGAAGGCATCAAGACGCTGGCGCCCACCGGGGTCATGCTGCTGTTCGCGATCCTGTATTTCGGCATCATGATCGATGCGGGCCTGTTCGACCCCATCGTGCGCCGGATCCTGCGCCTGGTCGGCGGCGATCCCCTGAAAGTCGTGGTCGGTACCGCGATCCTGGCGGCATTCGTCTCGCTCGATGGCGATGGCTCGACCACCTACATGATCACGGTCGCGGCGATGCTTCCGTTGTACAAGCGCTTGAAGATGGATGCGCTCAACCTCACGTGCGTGACCATCCTCGCGGGCGGCGTGATGAACCTGACGCCGTGGGGCGGACCCCTGGCCCGCGCGGCCAGCGCCCTGCATGTGGATGCCTCGGATGTCTTCGTGCCCATGCTGCCCGCCATGGCCATGGGCATCGCGGGCGTGATAGGCCTGTCCTACGTGCTGGGCATGCGCGAACGCCGCCGCCTGGGGTCGATCACGCTGGAGGAAATCCCGGTGATCGAAGACACCGCGATGCTGCCGGACCCGGATGCCGCAGATGCCGAATGCCTCAAGCGTCCCCGTCTGTTGTGGGTCAACGCAGCGCTGACGGTCGCGCTGATGGCTGGATTGATCGCAGGAATCCTTCCGCTCTCGGTGCTCTTCATGCTCGGCTTCGCGATCGCCATCGTGATCAATTATCCGCAGGTCAAGATGCAGCGGGAGCGCATCGCGCACCATGCCGGAAACGTGCTGGCGGTGGTCGCGTTGATCTTCGCCGCCGGTGTGTTCACCGGGATCCTCACTGGTACCGGCATGGTCGATGCGATGTCCTCCAGCCTGCTTGCGGTGATCCCGGAAACGTGGGGCCCGTATCTGGCGGCGATCACCGCGATCGCCAGCATGCCGTTCACGTTCTTCATCTCCAACGATGCTTTCTATTACGGCGTCCTGCCGATCGTCGCCGATGCGGCGCAAGCCTATGGCATCACCCCGGTGGAGATGGCGCGCGCCTCGCTGATCGGTCAGCCCGTACACCTGTTGAGCCCGTTGGTGCCATCGACTTACCTGCTGGTCGGGCTTGCCGGCGTGGAGTTCGGCGACCACCAGCGCTTCACCCTGAAATGGGCGGTGCTGGTGTGCATGTTGATGATGGCGACGGCCCTGCTTTGCGCCGTGTTTCCGCTGGCCGCAGGTTGAGCAGCGATGCGCAATCGCATCTCGAAGAAGCGCGAATTGTTGCGATGCAATGTCAGTAGGTTGACAGCAAGCGCGCCTTAGTATCGATCGAAGACGATAGCGGTCTTCATCGACAAAACAAACAGACAGGCAATCAAACAATCATGCCCGCGCGAATCGCCGCCGGGTGAATCTGGATCGACTTGGGAGGGAAGATCATGGTGCGTAGAAATATCCTGGTAGCCGCGGTACTGGTCGCGTTGTCGCAATCCGCGATGGCCCAGGAGGCCACCGACCCGAACCACGAGGCGGCCGCTTCAGAAGGCAGCAGCGCGACGGACGCGAAAACTCTGGATGCCGTCCAGGTAAGCGGACAGTTCATCGAGGCCAGCACCAAGAGCGCGATGAAGCAGGAGATCAGCGTGATGGATACGCCGTACTCCACTTCCAGTTATGGCAATGCGTTCATGAAGGCGATCGAGACTTCGAGCATCGCCGATCTCTACAGCTACATGACAGGCGTGCGCCGTGGCGGCAGCACCGGCTATGACGTATCGATCCGCGGATTCAAGAATACCCAGGCCGACAAGGGCGCGATCCTGATCGATGGCATGCCGGGCCTTGCCGGCCGCTTCGGTTCGCCCCCGACCATCGCCGCCGAAAGCATCGAGGTCGTCAAGGGACCGGCTTCGGCGCTGTATGGACAGGCCCAGCCGGGTGGTTTCATCAACGTCATCACCAAGAAGCCCAAATACGATCCGCAGACCGTGCTCGACCTGAAATACAACACTTTCTCCGGAGCCGGCATCGATCTGGGGGATGTAGGCGGCTTCAGCCTGGGCATCGATTCGACCGGGCACTTGGATCCGGATGGCGTGGTGAACTACCGCTTCATCGCCGAAAAGAGCGACAAGGACGGCTTCCGCTACGGCAGCTACGACGAAGGCCACTACCTCGCGCCCAGCATCACCATCAATCTCTCCGATGCGACCGTCGTCAATGCGGCCCTGGAGTATCGCAAGCGCAGGAACGCATACGAGAACAACCAGCTGGTCGCGCCCGACAAGGATGCGAGTCTGATCGCCGACATCCGCACGCGTTATCAGGATCCGGATGACTTCGCCGAGGAAACCTCGCGCACCGCTTCGGCCAGCCTCACCCATTGGTTCGAAGGTGGTCAGACGTTCAACTTCGCCTGGCGCGGCGTCGATGGCGAGGACTATGCCCAGGGTTTCGACAACGTCGCGGTCATCGGTGATGGGACCATCCTGCAGCGGCGCGCGCGCAAGCAGCTCAACGGCCGCACCTACAACTACTTCGACAGCAACCTCGCGTTTCCGTTCAAGACCGGGGCCATCGAACATCAGGCCATGGTCGGTGTGAGTGCCGGTGTCGATTCCACCGACTTCGAACGCATCCAGTTCTTCAACGGGCCCAGGACCGGACCGCTTTCCATTCCCGGCCCGAACTCGATGAATGTAAGCATCTACGACCCCATCGTCGGCATCGGCCCATCGCTGGATAGCTTTGCGACGGGGCCGGTCAATCGGCGCTACACCAAGTCCACCTCGCAAGGCATCTACGTTTCCGACCTGATGACCTTGTCCGAGCATTGGAAGGCCAGCTTCGGCCTGCGCTACACGCGGGAAAAACAGATCACCGAAGAACTCAAGACCCCGCCGCTGACGCGCAACAGCAACTCCATCTCGGATGTGCTGCCGACGCTCGGCCTGATGTACCAGCCTTCCGAGGACTGGACCTGGTACGCAAGCTATGCGACTTCGTTCGTTCCGCAAGGAGCTTCCGCGCAGAATGCGGCGGGAGTCAACGATTTCGATCCGCAAAGCGCCGACCAGGTCGAACTGGGCGCCAAGGTCAAGATGCTGGACGGACGCCTGGGCGCCAGCTTCTCGGTGTTCGAGATCACCAAGGAAAACACCCTGGCGCCGATTGCCTGCAACACCGGCGTCGGCGGCACCTGCTCGCAACAGGTGGGCGGGGAGAAATCCACCGGCGCCGAAATCGAAGTGGACTACAGCATCACCGACAACTGGCAGGTGCTGTTCGGTTATGCGCGCACCGATGCGGTCATCGACAAGACCTACGCCGCCAATACAGCGCCACTGGCCGGCGCGCAGCTGACCAACTCGGCGCTCAACAGCGCCAATTTCTGGACCCGCTACGATTTCACCGAAGGCGGTCTCAAGGGTCTTGGCGTCGGTCTGGGCGCGTATTACAGCAGCAGCATCGCCGGTAGCCTGCCAAGTATTTCCGACAGGCGCGTGTTGACGTTGCCCAGCTACACGATCGCCGACTTCGCCGTGTACTACACCATCCGGGATCGCTACGACCTGACCCTGAAGGTCGGCAACCTGTTCGATAAGCGGTACTACGAAGGCGTCAACTCGACTACCAACGAGATCGGTGTGGTGCCCGGCATGCCGAGGAACGTGACCCTTTCCCTGCGCATTCCCTTCAATTGAGCATGGCCATGAAATCCATTCCCCTGCGCTTGTGTCTTTCCGTCCTGTGCGCGCTGTTCTTCAGCGCCTCCGCTCTGGCCAGCGGCCAGGCGGGCCCGGTCAAGCGGTTCGACAATGCGCAAGTGGAATGGGTGATGCCGGCGGCGGCCCCCGCGGTTCCGCAGACCGAGGAAGAGAAAGAAGCCGGCCGGCGCCAGGGCCGGCGCCTGCCGGCTCCGGAAGTGCTTCAGCCAACGCTGGACCCGGCGCTACCCGCGTACGTGAAAGGCGAGCCGGTTTCCGGATCGTTGACGGGCGGGTCTTCCGACGTCCTGGTGGATCTGGTGAACCGCTGGATCGCGCGTTTCCGCGACCTGCATCCACAGGCGAACATCAGCATCGAACCGCCGTTCGCGGGCAGCCTGGGCACCAAGGAGCTGATCAAGGAATCCCTGGATTTCGTGTTCGTCTCGCGCGAGTTGAAGCCCGAGGACATTTCCGAGTTCAACACCCGCTTCGGCTATGCGCCGACCAGCATCCCGATTTCCGGCGGCAGCTACCGGCACTATGGATTCCTGGATGCGCTGGCCTTCTTCGTGCATCCGGACAATCCGATCAACCGACTCGATTTCGCCCAGATCGACGCGATTTTCTCCAGCACCCGCCATCGTGGAGGCGCGGCCATCAATACCTGGGGCCAGCTCGGGTTGACCGGCGAGTGGAAGGACAAGCCCATCCATCTGCATGGGATCAAGCCCTGGAACGGTTTCGAGGAATTCGTCCGCCAGCGCGTGCTGGACAACGCGGGGCGGCGTGGCGAATGGCGCGACGACATCCATTTCGAGAAGCTGGTGTTTCCGCTGGCCGGCAACGTCGCCGACGACAGGTACGGACTCGGCTACTCGGGCATCGCCTATGTGGATGCGCCGGTGAAGATGCTTGCGCTGCGCGACGGCAGCAGCGGCGCCTACGTTTCACCGAGTTATGAAGATGTGGCCACCGCGCGCTATCCGCTCAGCCGCCTGGTCTATTTGAATATCAACCGCAAGCCGGGCGCGGAGATCGATCCGCTGCAACGCGAATTCCTGCGCTTCATCCTCAGCCGGGAAGGGCAGCAGGTCGTGCTCGAACAGGGCGTGTTCCTGCCGCTGCGGGCCAGCCAGGTGCAGCAAAGCCTGCAGGCGTTGTCGCCTTGATCGCACGCCCGCTTCCTCCCACCCGATTCATTCCACACCAGGTGAAACCATGAAGCCTACACGGAAATGCCTACTCGCCGCGCTGGCGTCGCTTGCCTTACTGGCGCCGCCGGCCTTCGCCGCAGAAAGTGGATACAAGGTGCTTTCGCGCATCGAAACCGCTGGCACCGGCACGGTCCAGTCGTTCCAGGTCGATTCGGGCGCACGGCGCCTGTATGCGGCGCGCGATGGCGGCATCGATGTGTACGACATCGACAACGGCAACAAGACCGGCAGCATAAGCATTGCCGGCGCGGTAGGCGGCATCGCATTGGCGCCAGATCTTGGCCGCGGCTATGCGAGTGCCAGCGGATCCAACCAGATCGTGATCTTCGACTTGGCCAACCTTGCAACCCTGGCCACGGTCAAGTCCACCGGCAGCGCGCCGCGGGAAATCGAATACGAAGCAAGGACCAGGCGCGCCTACGTCTCCAATGCAAAGGGCGGCTTGACCGTGATCGACGGATCCACCGGCAAGGTCATCGATACGGTCGGCCTGGGTGGCGACCTGCGCCAGGCCAGCGCCGATGGCCGCGGCCACCTGTTCGTGGCCGACCAGGCGAAGAATGTCCTGCATGTGGTCGATACCGGCTCCCTGAAATCGCTGGGCGAAATATCGGTGTGGCCGGGAACCCAGCCCACCGCGATCGCCAACGACATCGCCGAGCGCCGCCTGTACGTGGCTTGCGGCAACGGCAAGATGATCATCGTCGATCCCGATCCGGGCCAGATGATCAGCCTGGTATCCACCCAGGCCACCGGCGTCGCCGGCATGGCCATGCAGGTGGCGCCCGCGCGCCTGGTCAGGCTGTACATGCCGTCGGCCGACGGGAAGCTGAGCGTGATCCAGAACGCCAAGCTCACCGCGACGCTGGAAGACACAGTGCAGGCCGGCGTGAAAAGTAGCGCAGTGGCCTTCGACCAGAAGACCGGGCATGCGTTCCTCGCTTCGGGCTCGGAAATACTCGTAGTCGGCAAGTAAGTAGTCGGCAAGTAACGATCCTCCGCTAACCACAGGCCACTCATCATGTTGAATAAAATCGTAAAAGTTGCCGCGATCGGGACGCTGCTTTGCGCATTCCCGCTGGCAGCGCAGCAGGTAGCCGACGACGCGCTACGCGGAAAATCGGTGCTGTTCGTTTCCGGAGAACTCGCCAAGGGCCAGCCCAACGACGATCCGTTGATCGTCCAGCACCTGGAGCGCCTCGGCGCGCGGGTGTCGGTCGCCAAGGCGGATGCCGCGGCCAATGCCGCACAGGGCAAGGACCTGGTGGTGATTTCTTCCACGGTCAATTCGCGTGAAGTCGGCGACCGTTACAAATCGGTGGCGGTGCCGCTGGTGACATGGAACGCCTATGAATTCGCCGAACTGGACATGACCGGCGACAAGCTGCACGAAGATTTTTCGGTGGTCCGCGAAAAACCATTCCACAACGCGAACCATGCCGATTACTACGCCCATGCGACTAGCAGCACCAACGCGATCCTGAAGGCCGCGAAGATCCCGCAAGGCATGTTCGCGCCCCTGCTGTTCAGCGGTGGCGTGACCGATCCCAGCTGGGGAAAGCCATCGCGGGCCGCCGATGTCGCGGTGGTATTCGAAGGCGATTACGAAAAAGCAGCGGTCTTTTCCTACGAGAAAGGCGCATTGATGGTCAACCACACCATCGCGCCCGCCCGCCGCGTCGGCCTGTTCCTGGGGCACAACAGCTGGTCGATCCTTTCCGATGCGCAGGGCCCTGCAGCGGAAGACCCGAAGGAATACGCCTGGTTCTCCGGACGGCGGTTGTTCGATGCCGCGTTGCGCTGGGCGGTCAGTGCGCCGGAGCAACGCGTTTCCGCCACCGCCACGCAGCAACGTGCCGCCCTGGCGGCGGCCGCCAAGGGCAAGAAGCTGCTGTTCGTCAGGCGTTACGATCTTCCCTGGCCCGAGAACGAGGCCTCCGACCAGGCCCAACTGAAGTACCTGCGCGAACTGGGTTTCGATGTTTCCACCGCCGACCACATGGATCCGGACAGCAGGGCGCAGGGCAAGGACCTGGTCATCGTCTCGGCCAGCACCAACAAGTACAAGCTGGGCACCAAGTATTCCGATGCGCAAGCGCCGGTGATCCTGTTCGAAGCCAAGGCTGTGGATGCGCTCGGCATGGTCACCCGCCGCAGGAACACCGACTACGGCGTCAACGACCACAAGGAAAGCCTGTATCCGCCGGAGAACTACATCGACATCGGGCGTCCGCATCATCCGCTTGCCGCAGGGTTTCCGGCCGGGCGCTTCAAGCTCTACAAGACCCCGGGCGTGCTCGCCTGGTCGCGTCCTCCGGCCGGTGCACAGGTCATCGCGACCATTCCCAATCAGCCCGAGCACGCGACCATGTTCGCCTACGAAGCCGGTGCGACGATGGCCAACGACATGGTTGCGCCGGCCCGCCGCGTCCTGTTTCCCATGGATGCGCCGCGCTTCCCCGACCTGACCGACGAAGGCCGGACGGTTTACGACGCCGTCCTCAAGTGGGCGCTGGCCTCGCCAAAGCCATGATCCGTGCATCCCGCTCCCCCGGCGTGGTGCCGGCACCCGTCGTCCGGCGCCACGCAATTTTTCCAGGCATTCATCTGCTCCAAACTTCAGAGGCAAGCCACATGATCCATACAACGTTTGCGCGCACCCGGAAATCGATGACAGCCACGACGTTGGCGATGGCCATGTTTGTCATGGGCTCGAGCACCGCATGGGCGGGACACGGCGAGGACCTGGTCGTGGTGGTCCCGGAGAACACCACCAAGCCCGCGTCGCTGCCCGCGCAAGTGGCCGGCTGGCGCCGGACCCTGGGCGCGGAAAACGTGGTTTGGGTCGATAGCGTCAAGCGCGAAAAGCCATCCGGATTCGGATCGATGGCATTGCTGAATTTCGGCAGCGAGGCCGAGCTGGCATCGTGGAAGCAGGCGAACGCGGACTCACTCGCGCCGCCGCTGCAGGTCACCGTGGCCGATGCATTGACCGAAGGTGGGGCCGCGCCCGTCGCCGGCAGCAAGCCGGTTTACAAGATCAGCTACTACACGCTGACCTCGTCGCGCGAAGACTTCCAGGCGTGGGTGGATGGCTACTTGACCAAGTATCTGGACATGCAGTTGCAGAGCAGGATCCTCACCCGCTACGGCATGTACCTGGAACACGGGACGGGCGGCCGCGCCTTGCTGGTCCTCGAATACACGGATGCCAGGACCGAGCAGGAGGCCGAACCGATCAAGGCCAGGCTCAGCGAAGACATCGCCCGCGCCGACAAGGAATACGCCCGGCAGTCCGAATTGAAGGAATCACTGCGCACCACGCAGAGCTGGACGCTGGCGATTCCCAACCACTGACCTGTTTCGCCCCGCGAGGGCAACCCAAGCGGTCGTACGTTCGCGAGCGGCCACACAATCATGGCAAGCGGAGAAGCAAAAGAATGAAAACCCAAGTTCAAATCAAGGCAGCGAAAATCTTCGGCATCATGCTGGCCGGCATGGCGATGGTCGCCTGCGGAAAGCAGGAGGCACCCGCAGCGGCGTCCGCGGAGGCGCCAGTTGCAAGCGCCGCGACGGAAACGGTCCAGGAGCCGGCGCACGCGTTGCTGCTCGTGTTGCCCGAAAAGAGCCCGCCGGCGGACCTGCCGCAGAAACTGGCCGACTGGAAATCCTCCGGTGCCGTATCCAATGCGGTTCTGATCAAGCAGTTCGCGCATGAGGTCAAGCCCGGCTACTCGCTCGCCTTCGAGAACCTGGCGATCCTCGATTTCCAGAACGAATCGGCGTTCGATGCATGGAAGGCGGACAATGCCGCCGGACTAGGCCCGGACGTGATCGTCAGCCGCGCGGATGTACTGCTGGACCGTCGCAGCAAGAAGAACGATCCGACCCAGTCCATCTTCGTGGTCGGCGGTTACGAGTCGCTGGTGTCGAAGGATGCCTACAAGGACTACACCGACGCCTACATCGAGCCGAACATGGCCAACCAGTATTTCTCCGGCATCATGACCCGCTACACGATGTACTTCGAGCGTGAAGCCACGGGCGGCATGGCCAACCCCAAGGCGTTCCTGGTGACCGAGTACGCGAACCAGGCCGAGTACGACCGCAAGTCTTCGGTCAAGGATCCCTACAAGGCGCTTCTGCTGTCCGGCACGCATCCGGAGTGGGCGCACATCAACGAGACCAAGAAGGCGATCCGTCGGGACTACTCGGAAACCTACGCCAAGCCTGTCGCGTTCTGATGTTTGCCGTGTCCCGTCCCGCAAGGGGCGGGGACTTTGCCTGCGACCAGTGCAACGGCGACATGCCCACTCTCTTCCAATCGATTTGTTTCCAACAAGGTAAACCATGACATCCGCCTTCAAGACCGCCCTGCTGGGGCTTGCCTTGGCCGCGCTGGCTCCGTTGCTGCTGCAAGGGTGTGCGAAATCCGGCAATGGGAAGGTGGAGGACGCGGTTGCGACACACTCACAGGCCGATGTTGCCGTCCACGCCGTCATCAAGATTCCGGCGGGACAGACTGCGCCGGAGGATTTGCAGGGAAAGGCCGCCGACTGGCGCAAGGCCGGCATCGTCAGCAAGGCGCTGTGGGTGAACAGCGTCGCTGAAGAAAGGCCGATTCCCGGCTTCTCTGCTTTGCTGACCCTGGAGTTCCCCAATCCGCAGGCATATGCGTCGTGGTTCGAGCTGGAAGGCAGCAAACTGGTTGCTCCCTTGAGCGTCGATCGCGTGGACGTGTTGGCGCAGGAACAGGTCGCGGCCTACGACCCGGCGATCACCGTCTTCAAGGTTAGCTACTACGCGCCGAAGTTGTCGCGTGAGCTTTCTGCCGAGTGGGTGGAGGGCTATCTGAAGAAGTACCTGCATGCGCAGTTGCAAGCGGGGATCCTGGTGACCTACGCCATGTATCAGGAAGAAGACGCGGCGGACAAGGGCCAGCTGTTGCTGGTGCTGCAGTATCACGACGCCACCATCGCCAGGGAAGCCGAGCCGATCAAGGCCAAGTTGAACAATGAGCTCATCGCCAGGGATGCGAATTACGCCGCTCTCGAAAAAGCAAAGGACAGGGTACGTACGACCCAATCCGTTACCTTGGCCGAATACCAGCGCTTGCCGACACGCTAGAACCACACGCAGCGCATTGGCCGTCGGTGGATTCCTTTGATGGCGTGGTGCTGAAAATCCTGATCCGCGCAGTGGCTCCGCATCCACTTGGCCCATTCGACAAACCAGGCTTCCCCAAGATGCGCCAACACGAAGACCATGTGCCCGAAGACCAGAAACAATCCGACCTGAAGCAAGCGGCGCTGGAGTACCACCGGCTGTCGCCGCCGGGCAAGATCAAGGTCGCGCCGACCAAGCCGATGGTGACCCAGCGGGATCTGGCGCTGGCCTATTCGCCGGGCGTGGCTTTTGCTTGCGAAGCCATCGTCGAAGATCCCAACGCGGCCAGCGAGATGACCGCGCGCGGCAATCTGGTGGCGGTGGTGACCAACGGCACGGCGGTGCTGGGCCTGGGCAATATCGGCCCGTTGGCGGGCAAGCCGGTGATGGAAGGCAAGGGCGTGCTGTTCCAGAAATTCGCCGGCATCGACGTGTTCGACCTGGAGATCGACGAGCACGACCCGGACAAGCTGGTCGAGATCATCGCCTCGCTGGAACCGA
>JAYRTC010000019.1:0-55181 GCA_041919795.1 Pseudoxanthomonas sp.
CGTGGGACGAAGTGCTGCGCCGGCGGATGATGCCCAACACCACGCTGAGCGGGCGGGCCAACCTGTTCGTGCTGCCGAACATCGACGCGGCCAACATCACCTACAACATGGTCCGGGTGATGACCGATGGCGTGGCCATCGGCCCGATCCTGATGGGCATCTCCAAGCCCGTGCACATCCTGACCAGCAGCGCGACGCCGCGCCGCGTGGTCAACATGACCGCGATTGCGGCGGTGGATGCGCAGATCAGAGCGGCACGGGCTAATGAACTGGTCAAGGAGGCGCAGACACAGGCCCGCAAGTACCAGCAACGATTCAACACGAACAGCATCTAGTCTGAAGTGATCTCCTCTCGCAGTGGTTGGAATCGCTCGTGGGCAGGATGGACGGATCTTCGTGGCTCCGTAATGCCAGCGAACTGACACCACGCTGACGCGACATGTAAGTCGCCTGTGGGTTGCCACCTGCAAGTATGCAGAAGAGCCCACGAAAACAGGAATCAAGATGCACGGCATGAAGTACGCGGCAATCAGCGTGGCGATATTGGGGGCATCGATGCTGGGTGGGACGCATATTGCCTGCGCGCAAACCGATACGCGGACGGGAGTGACCCAGTTCGAAACCGGCTACTTCTCGCGATCGCAGCCCGCAACGGCTTATGACATGGTCGTCCTGCTGCCCGGCCTTCGTCTGATCGAAGGCGATGTGGACTTGCGTGGGTACTCGGGTGCCGGAGGAAATATCCTGATCGATGGCCAGCGCCCCGCAAGCAAGGGACAAACTCTCGAAGAGATCCTCAAGCGCATTCCTGCTTCGGCCGTCGAGCATGTGGAGCTGATCCGCAGCGGAGCGGCGGGAGTGGACATGCAGGGCTATGCGGTGATGGCGAACGTCGTCAGGATCCAGGGCGGCAAGCGCAGGGGCAGGATCGAGGTGGAAGATGTGTTCTTCCAGCATGGCCTCTCGTCTCCCCGGGTGGCGGGGGAATTCTCCAGCGACGAGGGCGGCCGTATCCTGGACCTGGCTGCCGCGATCTACCGGAAGATCGACGATGAACATGGCTTCGGGTCCCGAAACCGCTATGCCGAAGATGGCGCGCCCTTGCGCCTGTCCAATTACGAACAACCAGAAGGGGAGACGGTCAAGGAGCTGTCTGGCGGCTATCGGTTTCCCCTGGCGGGGGGCTGGCTCAAGGCCAATGCCCTGCTCAAGGACAAGCGCAAGTTCGCCGACATCCGCAACGACATCACCTATCCGCTACCCAGGGTTTCCACCGGAACGGAACGCGCCACCACCAGGACGAAGGAGCTGGCGGCGCGTTACGAGCGGCCTCTTTCGTCACGCGGACAAATTGAATTGCTTGCCAGCATCAGCGATGTCGGAGAAAGCGGAGACGATGCATCGCGCAGCGAAGGAAGCTCCGAGGAATCCCGCGAGATCGTGGACAGCAGGGAAACCATCCTGCGCGCCGTCTATCGCCACCAGGGCGAGCATGTTTCATTCGAGTCGGGCGCCGAAGGTGCGCTCAATGTGCTCGATAGCCATACGGCGGTCAGGGAAAATGAAGTCGACGTGCCGCTCCCGTTCGCCGATGTCAGGGTGGAAGAGCAGAGGGCCGAGTTCTTCTCGACTGCGACCTGGCTGCCATTGCCTGTCGTCACGATCGAGGCCGGGGCGCGCTACGAGTTCTCAAGGCTAGACCAGACCGGCGACAGCACGCTGTCGAAATCCCTCTCCTACTTCAAGCCGCGCTTGTTGGCGACATGGGCCGCCACTCCGGCGGATGAACTCAGGGGATTGGTCGAGCGCGAGGTCGGCCAGCTGGATTTCGCGAACTTCGCCGGCTCGGCTTCCCTCACCAGTGGCACGGTTACCGCAGGCAACAAGGACCTGGAGCCGGACAGCCTGTGGCGGATCGAAGCCGCCTGGGAACACCGGTTCGAAGCAGGTTCGCTGGTCGTTGCTGTCCGGCATGAAAAGATAAGCGATGTCGTGGACCGGATCCCGATCTTCACCAGCCTGGGCGTTTTCGATTCGGTCGGGAATATCGGCGATGGAAAGCGGCAGGAACTGGAAATGAACCTGAATCTTCCTTTTGATCGATTCGGGTTGAACGGAGTGACCTTGCAGGCCAACGCGCTCTGGCGTCGCAGCCGTGTGATCGATCCGTCCACCGGCAATGGCAGGAGGATATCGGGTGACCTGCCATTGGAAGCAGGCATGACGCTCAGTCACGACATTCCTGCCCGCAAGCTGCGCTGGGGAATCAATTACGCGATGGAATCCGAAGAGACCGAGTTCAAGGTGGATGAAATCAAGATCGATACTGTTTCCAACCGGGTCGATCTGTTCGTGGAGTACAAGCCAAGCGACAGGTGGTCTTGGCGCTTGTTCGCGAAGAACCTGACCGACGGTCCGGCTACGCGCACGAGATACATCTATGACGGCCTGCGTGGCGCGGCTGCGCTGGACTATATCGAGAAGCGGGTGTTGAAGAGCGGTCCGTACGTCGGGTTCACCGTGCAACGAAGGTTTGGCGATTAGCCCGAAAGGCGAGGGCTAGGCAAAGTTCGTACTGCATTTGGCACCCCCGGCCCCGGGCCAATTGGTTTGTGCGATTCACGGAGACGGACACTCGTCTTGTCGATGAGTGCGTCCAATGTCTTGATCCGTCACCGGGAGGACCGCGCAACGCTGCGCAAACGCATTAAGGAAGCCGCATAGGTCAGGTACGACAGTCGACCCAGTGCGCCTTCCGACCAACGGCGCACGCGGAAAGACAAAACTTGCAAACCGATGAACGGGCGATAAGCTCGCCGTTCTGGGTCCGGTAGAGCGCCCAGGCCATAGGGAAGTGGGCAAGTCACGCTTGCACGGCCAGAAGGGGATCTGGCGCACACCCCTCTGCGAGGCGCCGGAACCATGGCAAGTACGATGGTTGTTGCCGAAACTGAAATGCCGCTGCAGGGCTTCGACGAAGACGCCTGGGACGACCTGCTCAATTACATCGAAGAACGCCGGGTGATCCCGATCATCGGCCCCGACCTGCTGCGCGTGCAGACCGATGGCGGGCCGCGCGCATTGTACGAGTGGCTGGCGGAAAAACTCGCCGGGCGTCTTTCCGTCGACACCGCGGGATTGCCGCAGCCGCTCACCCTCAACGACGTGGTGTGTTGCTACCTGGGCCAACGCGGGCGCCGCGAGGAAGCCTATACGCGCCTGCGCTCGATCCTGCGCGAGGTGGAATTCGAACCGCCGCTGGCGCTGCGCCAACTGGCGCAGATCACCGATTTCGACCTGTTCGTGACCACCA
Organism: Pseudoxanthomonas sp.; assembly: GCA_041919795.1. Taxonomy (GTDB): domain Bacteria; phylum Pseudomonadota; class Gammaproteobacteria; order Xanthomonadales; family Xanthomonadaceae; genus Pseudoxanthomonas_A. The sequence continues at coordinate 3,314 of JAYRTC010000019.1, forward strand.
CCTTCGATCCGTTGCTGGAACGCGCGATCAACCTGGAGCGCCATGGCGGCCAGCCGATGGCCGAGGTCATCGCCTATGCGCCCAACCGGGTCGCCGACCTGCCGGTGGAGCGCAGCCAGTTGCAGCGCACCGTGGTTTATCACCTGCTCGGGCGGCTGTCCGCGTCGCCGACCTACGTGGTCTCCGACGAGGACATGCTGGAGTTCATCTGCGCGTTGCAGTCCGAGCACCTGACCCCGGAAAAACTTTTCCATGAGCTAGAACACAGCCACCTGCTGCTGATCGGCAGCGACTTCTCCAACTGGCTGGCGCGGCTGTTCCTGCGCATGGCCAAGCGCAAGCGCCTGTCGGACCCGCGCGATTTCAGCGAGGTGTTCGCCGACGACCACACCCTGAAAGACGGACGGCTGGTGGCGTTCCTGCAACAGGTCAGCGTGCGCACGCGGGTGTATGGCGGCGCCGAGTCCTTCGTCGCCGAGCTGCATGCGCGCTGGTCGCGGCGACAGCCCGCGGCGTCTTCGTCGAATGGTTCCACCGGAAACGCGCCCCTGCGCTTCCTGCCGCCATCTCGGGAAATGCCGGAGAACGCGATCTTCATAAGCTACGCGCGGGAGGACCTGCCTGCGGTGCAACACTTGAAGGCGGCGATGGATGCGGCCGGCCTGACCACCTGGTTCGACCTGGACCGGCTTGAAGGCGGCGACGACTACGACCGCAAGATCCGCGCGAACATCGGCCGCTGCAGCTATTTCCTGCCGGTGATTTCGGCCACCACCCAGCACCGCCAGGAAGCCTACTTCCGCCGCGAATGGAGTTATGCGGTGGATCGCTCGCGCAACATCGCCGACGGCGGCGTCTTCATCCTGCCGGTGTGCATCGACGACACCCCTGAAGCCGAAGCGCTGGTGCCGGAATTGTTCAAGGCGCTGCACATCGTGCGCCTGCCAGACGGCGAACCGCCGCCGGAATTCCTGCGCCGGTTGCAGGATCTCTTCAGCGGAGCGCGCCCATGACGCCGGATAACAGCATGCCGGAAAACAGCAGCGCCGCCGCCGGCGCCCTCGACCCTGAAAACCCCTGGCTGGGGCTGTTTTCCTACACCGAGCAAACCCGCGCCTATTTCCACGGCCGCGACGACGAGGCCGCCGAACTCGCGCGGCGGGTGCAGCGCAAGCTGTTGAGCGTGCTATTCGGCCAGTCCGGCCTGGGCAAGACTTCGTTGCTGCGCGCCGGCCTGGTGCCGCGACTGCGCGCGGAAGGGTTCTGTCCGGTGTACGTGCGCGTGGACTACGCGCCGGAATCGCCATCGCCTTCCGAACAGATCAAGCAGGCGATCCTGAAGGCCTCGAACGAAGCCGGTTGCTGGACCCAGAGCGGGGTTGCGGTCGAAGGCGAATCGCTGTGGGAGTTCATGCACCATCGCGGCGACCTGCTGCGCGATGCCGATGGCCGCACGCTGATGCCGTTGTTGATCTTCGATCAGTTCGAGGAAGTCTTCACCCTGGGCCAGGCCGATGATGCCGGTCGCCTGCGTGCCCGGCAGTATCTGGAAGACCTCGCCGATCTGGTCGAGAACCGCCCGCCGGCGGCGCTGGAGGCGCGCATCGAGGAAGACGACGCGGTCGCGGAGAGTTTCGATTTCGCTCGCGCCGATTACCGGGTCCTGATCGCGTTGCGCGAGGACTACCTGGCCCACCTGGAAGGCGTGAAGACGATCATGCCTTCGATCACCCAGAACCGGATGCGGCTGGCGCGCATGAGCGGGGCGCAGGCGTTGAGCGCGGTGGTCAAGCCGGGCGGCAAGCTGGTCTCGCAGGAAGTAGCCGAGTCGATCGTGCGTTTCGTCGCAGGCGGTTCGGAGCTGGGCAATGCGGAAATAGAACCCTCGTTGCTGAGCCTGATCTGCCGTGAATTGAACACGGTGCGGCTGGCCCAGGGTCGCGCGGAAATTTCCGCCGACCTGCTGGCCGGTTCGCGCGACACCATCCTCAGCGAATTCTACGAACGCGCCCTGGCCGACCAGCCGGCGGGCGTGCGCCGCGTGGTCGAGGACGAACTGCTCACCGATTCGGGCCATCGCGAGAGCCTGGCCGAAGAGCGTGTGGTCAAGGACCTGGTGGCAGCAGGGGCATCACCGGATTCGCTGGCTACCCTGGTCGACCGGCGCCTGCTGCGGATCGAGGACCGCTTGGACATGCGCCGGGTGGAACTGACCCACGACGTGCTGTGCAGCGTGGTCCTGGCCAGCCGCGAGTTGCGCCACGAGCGCGAGGCACGCGACGAGGCGCAGCGCCAGCTGGCGGTGCAGCAACAACGCGAGGCGGAAACGAAACGTGCGCTGGTGCGCGCGCGCATGGTCGCCAGCGTCTGCGGCGTGCTGATGGTGGTGGCGGTGATCGGCGCGGTGTTCGGCTGGGTCAACCTGCGCCGCGCGCGCGCGGCCGATGCGCAGGCGCAGCAGGCGCGCGGCGATGCGGAGAAACTCGTGGGTTTCCTGATCGAGGATTTCTACACCGAACTTCAGCCCACCGGCCGCCTGGAAACCCTGCGCAAGCTGGCCCACATGACCGTGGGTTATTACGACGGATTGCCGGCGGAGCTGGTCACCCCGCGCACCCAGAGCCTGCGCGCGATGGCCCTGATCCGCGAAGGCGCGGCGATGAAGTCGGCCAACGACATCGCCGGCGCCTACAAGAACTTCGCCGAAGCCCAGGCCGTGTTCGAAAAGCTCCGCGCGGCGGGCGACAAGAGCGAACCGGTGACCTATGGCCTGGCCCTGGCCTTGTTCAACCAGGGCGGCGGGGTCGTCGAGGGCGTGGGTCGCGGCACTGCGAAACAACTGGCGCAGGCGGCCGACCTGTTGCGTCCGCTGGTTCACGGCTCCAGCGCGTCGCGCGTAGCGCAACAGACCTATGCCGACACCCTCAACTATCTCAGTCATAGCCAGCCGTTGGAGACCGGGGTGGCGAGCTGCGAAGAGGCGCGCGGGATCCTCGCCAAGCTGGGCGCATTGGACCTTTCCGACCTGCGCTCCACCGCGATCTATGCCGATACCGCCGATTCGGAAGCGCGCCATCTGGTCTCGTTGGGCCGGCTGGACCAGGCCAAGGTTCTTGAGCGCGAGGTTTACACATTGGCCGAGAAAGTGCTGGCGCAGCGGCCCGGCGACCTGAAGTCGCTGGCCAATCGCTACCTCGCGGCCGGCTTGCTGAGCGAACTGGCCCAACGCCAGTACGACGCCGCCGCCGCGGACGAATTCGCCCAGCGTTCCGTGGAGGCCGCCGAAGACACCTTGCGTTTCAATCCCTCGGCGATGGAGAACTGGGCGGCCCTGGTCCGGGCCAGGAGCAGCATGGGCGGACAACAGTACGAGCGCGGCGAAATCACCGGTGTGCTCGCCACCGCGGACTCGATCCTGGCGTTGACCCGGGACGAGCGCCGGCCCGCAAGTCTCTACCCATTGATGTCCGGTGTGGCGGGCGCGATTACGAGGCTGCAGGCACAGCTGGGGCAGACGGCCGCGGCCGAGCAATGGCGGCAGGCGTTGCTTCGCTCCATCGATGAGGGGATGGCCTTTTACGCGCCCGGCGATCCCCGTCGGCAGATCGAGGCCAATGCCGCGGAACGGACCCGGGCCGACCTGCAGCTGATCGCCGGCCAGGCGCAATCCGCGTTCGCCCTGGCCACGGCGGACCTCGCCCGCCTGGACAAGTTGAAGTTCGCGGCTGACGACGACAATGCCCGGAGATCCATGCAAAACGTGCGGCGCAGGGACCTGGGGATCGCTGCCGGCGCGGCCCTGCGGCTGGGGCGTTATCCACAGACCGAGGCCTTGCTGCGGCAGTTGCAGGCGATCCCGAGGGAAGGAGCTTCGGGCGATGATCCGCAGGAAGCCAACATGGGCATCGCCACGACCCTGGCCCACGCCATCGCGCTGCAAGGACGCAACGCGGAAGCACAGAAACTCCTGCAGCCCGCCTTGGACTATTACCGGAAGGAGCAACAGGCCGGGGCGCACGGCACTTCGTTCCGTCACGACTTCGCCTATGCGCTGTATGCCAGTGCGCTGACGCGCGCCGCAGGCACGCCGGAGCGGGCGAGGGATCTGACCGAGGCTTCCCGCCTGATCGATGGCGCCTCGATCGAAGTCAGGCAAATGTCCTTCATGCGTGAGCTCACGCGCTGGATAGCGGCGGCACAGGGGCATCCGCAGGGAGGAACGCCCGTTGGCTGACATCTTCGTCTCCTACTCCCGCCAGGATCGCGAACGCGTGGCGCCGCTGGTCGCGGCGCTGGAAGCGAGCGGCTGGTCGGTGTGGTGGGATCCGGACATCGCTCCCGGCGAGGAGTTCGATTCGCTGATCTCGCGCGAACTGGACGCGGCGCGGGCCCTGATCGTGGTCTGGACGCCGCAGTCGGTGGAGTCGCGCTGGGTCCGTGGCGAAGCCCGCGATGCCGCCGACCGCGGCGTGCTGGTGCCGGTACGCTTTGACCAGGCGCGATTGCCGATCGATTTCCGCGCCCTGCACGCCACCGACCTGGATGACTGGAATGGCGACCGCCGGCATGCCGCTTTCCTCAGCCTGTGCAAGGCGCTGGAGTCCAAGCTGGGCGCCGGCACGCATGTGCCGGTCGAAGCGAAGAAGAACGAGCGCATCGGCATCTGCGTGCTGCCGTTCGAGAACATGAGCAACGTCGCCGACGCCGAATACTTCAGCGACGGCATCGCCGATGAAATCCTCAACCTGCTGGCCAAGCTGCCGCAGCTGAAAGTCGCTTCGCGCACCTCGTCCTTCAGCTACAAGGGCCGCCAGGTCAGCATCCCCACGGTGGCGCGCGAACTCGGCGTCAGCGTCGTGCTGGAAGGCAGCGTGCGGCGCGCGGGCGACCACGTGCGCATCACCGCGCAGCTGATCGACGCCGAATCCGATTCCTACCTGTGGTCGGAGACCTACGACCGCGACATGAAGGACGTGTTCGCCATCCAGGACGACATCGCCCACAGCATCGTCAAGGCGCTGCAGGTGACCCTGACCCCGGGCGAACGGCGCGCCATGCAGTACGTCGCCACCACCGACCCGGAGGCCTACGACTTCTACCTGCGTGGCCGCCGTTACATGTACTCGATGGCGCGCCGCGACTACGAGCACGCGATCCGCATGTTCGAGCAGGCGATCCAGATCGACAACCTGTATGCACTGGCCTATGCCGGCCTGGCCGACGCGTATTCGCAGTTGTACCGCTACGCCGACGCCAGTGCCGAGAACGTGGCGCAGGCCAGTCGCGCCAGCGAAAAGGCGCTGGTGCTGGACCCGCAATCGGCGGAGGCGCATGCCTCGCGCGGGCTGGCGCTGCTGATCGGCGAGGACTACCAAGCTGCGCAGCAGGAGTTCGACTTGGCCGCGACGCTGAATCCCGGGCTGTTCGAGGCCCACCTCTACCATGGCCTGTCGTTGTCCTCGCAGGGCCTGCACGAGCAGGCGCTGGGGAAATACCTGCGGTCGATGGAGATCAACCCGGCCGACGTGCAGCCGCCGATGTTCCTCGCCCAGACCTATGCCGCGCTTGGCCGGCGCGAGGACGAGATGCGGGTGCGGCTGGCCGCACTGTCCACCCTCAACCAGCACGTGCGGCTCAACCCGCACGACACCCGCGCGCTCTACATGAGCGCACTCAACCTGTACCGGGTCGGCGAGCGCAAGCAGGCGGATGAACTGGCGGAACAGGCACTGCGTCAGGACCAGAACGAGCCGGTAGTGCTGTACAACATCGCCTGCTTCCACGTGATCAAGGGCGACTACAAGCGTGCCATCGATCTGCTGGAGAAGGCGGTGTCGCTGGGCTTCGGCGACCGGGCCTGGATCGAGACCGACAGCGACCTCGACCCGCTGCACGACAACCCGCGCTTCGCTGCGCTGCTGGGGCGGATCGGGCGGGTGGCATGATGAAGAGTCTTTCCCGGAGGAAGGAATCCCTTGGCTGACATCTTCGTCTCCTACTCCCGCCAGGATCGCGAACGCGTGGCGCCGCTGGTCGCGGCGCTGGAAGCGAACGGCTGGTCGGTGTGGTGGGATCCGGACATATCGCCGGGGGAAGAATTCGATTCCCTTATTTCACGCGAACTCGAAAGCGCGAAAACCCTGATCGTGGTGTGGACGCCGCAATCCGTGGAATCGCGCTGGGTCCGTGGCGAAGCCCGCGATGCCGCCGATCGCGGCGTGCTGGTGCCGGTGCGTTTCGACAACGCCAAGCTGCCGATAGATTTCCGCGCCCTGCACGCCACCGACCTGGATGGCTGGAACGAGGACCGCGACGATGCCGCGTTCCTCAGCCTGTGCAAGGCGCTGGAATCCAAACTTGGCGCAGCCAGGCCCGTGGCGACGGTGGCCCGGAAGAGCGCCCAGGTCAGCATCTGCGTGCTGCCGTTCGCCAACATGAGCGGCGATCCGGAGCAGGAATATTTTTCCGACGGCATCACCGAGGACATCATCACCGACCTGGGCAAGGTCTCGGCCTTGTCCATCGTCTCGCGCAACCTGGCGTTCTCGTTCAAGAACACCAGCGGTGGCGTGGCCGATATCGGCCGGCAGACCCACGCCTCGCACGTGCTGGTCGGCAGCGTGCGCAAGGCCGGCGAGCGTGTGCGCATCACCGCGCAGCTGATCGACGCGGCCAAGGACGCGCAGGTCTGGGGCGAACGCTACGACCGCGAATTGAACGACATCTTCGCGTTGCAAGACGAGATCTCCAAGGCGATCGTGTCGGCGCTGAAGCTGACCCTGCTGCCCGAGGAAAAGCAGGCCCTGGAGCAACGCTCCACCAGCAACGCCGAGGCCTACAAGCTGTACCTGATGGCGCGCCAGTTCTGGCTGCGCGACAACGAGCGCAACAACGAGATCGTGATCCGCATCTGCAAGCACGTGGTCGCGCTGGATCCCGACTATGCGCAGGCCTGGGCGACCATGGCCCTGGCGCAGTGGAACCTGTTCTGGCAGGCGGACCTGGCCTACGAGGACCTGGAATACCCGGCCAAGCGGGCGCTGGAACTCGGCCCGCACCTGGCCGACTCGCATGCCGCCTGGTCGGCGGTGTTGCGCAGCGTGGGAAAATTCACCGAGGCGCTGGAGGCGGCCAAGCGTGCGGTCGAACTGGAACCCGAGTCCTATGTCGCCAACCGCCTGGCCGGACTGAGCTGCATGGGCCTGCGCCACTACGACCAGGCCATCGGCTACTTCGAGGTGGCGGCCAACGCGATGGAATCCGACTTCACCGCCGCCAGCTTCATCGTCCAGGCCTGCGAGGCCAAGGGCGACCTGGGCCGGATACGGGCGGAGGCCGAGCGGACCATGAAACGGATCGAGAAGATCGTCGCCGAAGATCCGGGCCATGGCCGGGCGATTGGCTTCGGTGTTTCCATGCTGGTGACCCTGGGGCAGAAGGACCGGGCGATGGAGTGGGCCACGCGCGCGCATCTGATCGATCCGGACAACGCGAACCTGCAATACAACCTGGCCTGCGCAATGTCCCTGCTTGGCGAAAAGACGCGCGCCCTGGACATCCTGGAGGGTGTGGCGGCGCGTTCTTCGCGGGGCATGCTGAGTTGGATCCAGACCGATTCCGACCTGGACCCGATTCGGCCGGATCCACGCTTCGACACGATGATCGCGCGGGCACGGGAGCGGCTGGAGAAGAAGGCGCCAACACCGCCCGGATAGAATCCGTGGCGTAGCGGTTCCGCAAAGCCAACACGCGTCAGGGAACGATGCGATGCCTGTTCCAGCGTCCGTGGCAGGAGCCGCATGACGCTTCCACCGCAAGGACATGCATGCCCAGCGACGACCACTTCCACCTGCTGGCCAACAGCCTGGTGATCGGCGTGACCGGCCACCGCAAGCTGCGCAGCGACGATATCCCCGCGCTGCAGGCGCGGGTGCGCGACTTCCTGCTGGATTTGCGGGCGCGTTATCCCGAGTTGCCGTTGGTGTTGCTGTCGTCGATGGCCCAGGGCAGCGACCAGCTGGTCGCGCAAGTCGCGCTGGACCTGGGCCTGCGCGTGATCGCGCCCTTGCCGTTGCCGCTGGACTTGTACCGCGCCGATTTCGACCCGCCCGACCTGCAACTGCTGGAACGACAGTTGCCGCAGGTGGAAGTGCTGGTCCTGCCCCTGGGGCGGGGCAGCACGCTGCAATCGGTTGCGGCCTCGGGACTGGCCCGCGACCAGCAATACGCGCGGTCCGGGGTTTTTGTTTCCAGCCATTGCCATGTGTTGCTGGCGTTGTGGGACGGGCAGGAGTCGGGACGGCTGGGCGGTACCGCCCAGGTGGTGCACTTCCATCTGCATGGCGCGTTGTCCGGACAGATGGAACGTCGCCACGCGGCGGCCACGCTGTTGGGGCCGGATCGGGAAAACGTCGTCCACCACCTGCCCGTGGCCCGGCGCGGCGATGCGGATCTGGCGGACGTGCGCGGACGCTGGCTGACCGCCGACGAGGGCGCCGAAACCGGCACGATGCTGCCGCCGCAATTCGCGCAGATGTTCCATCGCCAGGTCGCCTTCAATATCGACGCGCGCAAATACGCCGCGCAGATCGCGGCCCGGCGGGAGGACTCGGCGGCCGCCGCGCAGTGCCCGGTCTGGCATACCTTCGATGCCGCCGATTGGCTGGCGCGCACCTACCAGCGGCGCGTGGCGCGGGTGCTGTGGATCACCTATGCGCTGGTGGCGCTGATGGGCTTCACCTTCTTCACCTACACCCATGTGGCCAGCCAGGATGTGGTGATCTACGGATTCCTGCTGCTGTTCCTGGTCGGCATGGCGGTGACCGGCCTGGCCAGCCGCCGCGAGTGGCAGCGCAAGTACCTGGATTACCGCACCCTGGCCGAAGGCTTGCGGGTGCAGTCGTACTGGCGCCGGGCGGGCATCGTGGCCCCGGGCACGGCGGCCTTCGCCCACGACAATTTCCTGCAGAAACAGGACGTGGAACTGGGCTGGATCCGCAACGTGATGCGCGGCGCCAGCCTGGACGGCATGCTGGTGCCGACCGTCGCGGATGCGGATCAGGTGGAGGCGGTGATCGGCGAATGGATCGGCACGCCGCGTTCCGGCGGACAGCTCGGCTATTACTCCGGTTCGGCGCTGCGGCGTACGCGCCTGCATCGGCGCGCGGAGCTGCTGGGCCTGGTCTGCGTGGTGCTGGGCGTGGGCATCAGCGTGGTGCTGGCGATCTTCGCGCGGCAGTTCGATGCCCACCTCAAGCACAACCTGGTGTCGGTGATGGGCTTCCTGTCGGTCGCCGCCGCGGTGCATGAAGCGTACATGCACAAGAAAGCCGACAAGGAACTGATCCGCCAATACCAGTTCATGCAGCGCATCTTCGGCGCGGCGCAACGATTGCTGGATGGCGGGGTCGAGGTGGAAGAAAAGCGCCGGATCCTGCAGGCGCTGGGCGAAGCCGCGCTCACCGAGCACGCCGAATGGACGCTGATGCACCGCGAGCGGCCGCTGCCGCATTCGCGGATTTGAGGGTTTGTTTGCTTTTGCTTTGCCCCCTTTGTCAAAGGGGGCTATGGGGGATTTGCACTTGATCCTGCTTTCAAGCAGGAGCAAATCCCCCTCAATCCCCCTTTTGCAAAGGGGGAGGCAGAGCCGGTTTCAGCCTGGATTCGCCGCTTCCGCGCCATGGAAATGCCGCTTGAACGCGACCTCGCCGGTCGGCTCGGCTTCCAGTTCGCGCGCGTAGCGGTGTCCTTCGTAGACCGCGTGCGCGATCAGGCCGGGGGCGAGTGCGTCGCCCAGGCAACGGACCGTGCGCACGCCGGCATCGGCCCATTCGGGTTCGCGCAGTCGCAGTTCCTGGTACAGCGCGTCATCGGGAACGCGCGCGGTGATCGTCACCAGCGCATCGCAGGACAACGTGCGCGGCTTGCCGCTCCAGACGTGTTCCAGCAGCAGGCCGGCGTCGTCGAAGCCGGCGATATTGTGGGAAACGACCTGCTCCACCTCCAGTGCCGCCATCCGTTTCTGGATGTGGCGGTAGTCCAGCGTGTGCACGCTCCATGAGGCGATGGTGTCGTCGGCGGTGACATAGACCACCTCGCAACCCCGCTTGCGCAAGGTTTCGGCAATCACGCTGCCCAGGTAGAAATAATCGTCGTCGAAGATCGCCACGCGACCTTTCGGCAGGCGGCCATCGAGGATGTCGTCGGGAGTGAAGACGCGATCGTTGTCCGCGAATCCGGCGATGCCCAGGCCATTGCTGCGGCCGAAGCCATCGCGCCGCCAGTGGCAGCCGGTGGCCAGGGCCACGTGTTCGGCGCCGAAGTCGAGCACGTCCTGCGCGGCCAGTTGCGAGTCGAGGTAAACCCCGACATTCGGCAGCTTGCCGATCTGGCCGACGCGCCAGTCGCGCACCCGCGCCCATTCCGACAATCCGGGCAGGCGCGATTCGCGGCTCACCCGGCCGCCGAGTTCCTTGCGGCCTTCGGCCAGGTTCACTTCGTAGCCGCGCTGGCCCAGTGCGCGCGCCGCTTCCAGTCCGGCCGGGCCGGCGCCGACCACCAGCACGCGCGATTGCGAGTTGCGCGGCGCGATCCTTTCCGGATGCCAGTCCTTGCGCCATTCCTCGCCCATGGTCGGGTTCTGGGTGCAGCGGATCGGCGAGATGGTCATGTCGCCGGACACGCAGATGTTGCAGCCGATGCACTCGCGGATGTCGTCGATGCGGCCTTCCTCGATCTTCTTCGGCAGGAAGGGATCGGCGATGGAAGGGCGCGCGGCGCCGATCATGTCCAGCACGCCGCGCTTGAGCTGCGAGACCATGCTGTCCGGCGAAGTGAAGCGGCCAACGCCGACCACCGGCTTGGTCGTGGTCTTCTTGACGAAATCGATGAATGGTTCCTGCGCGCCTTCGGCGGCGAAGCGCGAGGGCACCGAATCGTTGTACCAGGCGGCGACGTTGACGTCCCACAGGTCGGGCAGTTCGGCAAGCATGCCGACGATGTCGCGCGCTTCATTCAATTCCACGCCGCCCGGACCCAGCAATTCCTCGGTGGCGAAGCGCAGGGCCACGGCGCAGGTGTCGCCGACGGCTTCCTTCGTATCCTGCAGCACCTCGCGAAGCAGGCGCACGCGGTTTTCCAGTGAGCCGCCGTACGCATCATTGCGCTGGTTGCGGCGGCGCTGCAGGAAATGCATGGCCAGCGACAGGTCGTGTCCGGCGTAGACGTAGATGATGTCCATGCCCGCGCGCTTGCCGCGCACGGCCGCTTCGCGGTGCCAGCGCCGGTATTCGCGGATGTCGTGCAGGTCCATGGCCCGCGCCTGCGACGGATAACCGTACTTGGATGGCTGGTGGGAAGGCGCCAGCAGCACTTCGCGCGAATACAGGTTGGAGGCGGTCGGGCCGTTGTGCGAAAGCTCCAGCGCGGCCAGCGCGCCATGCGCGTGGACCTTGTCGCACATCAACGCCAGCGCGGGGATGTCGCGGTCGTCCCACAGCCGCGCTTCCACATACGGGGTGAGGTCGCTGCTCGGGTGGATTTCGCATTCCTCCGTCGACACCACCGCCCAGCCGCCTTCGGCCTTCATTTCGCGCATCGCCGCATGCGCCAGCGGCATCGCATGGCCCATGCCGTTGCAATGCGGCACCTGGAAGAAACGGTTCTTTGCCGTGACCGGGCCGATCCGGATCGGGGTGAACAGGAGGTCGTAGCGTGGATCGCGTGGCATGGGTCAGGACCGGTCGAGGCGGGCGCGCAGGATGCGCATGAAGGCATAAAGCGGCAAGCCGCAGGCGGCCAGCACCAGGGCCATCATGAAGGCTTCATGGCCCATGCCGATGAAGGCGAAGATGGAATACGCGGTGCCCAATACCGCAATCAGCAACAGGCCGCGCACGCCCTTGTCGTCCAGGCGCTTGCCGCGCTTCCACAGCACCGCCAGCGCGATCGAGCAGCACAGGTACAGCGGCAGGTTGGCCGCGGTGACCACCTGGCTCATCACGGTGAAGCCGTTGACCAGCGACTTGCTGTAGTTCATCAGGATCATGGCGCTGGCCAGCAGCCCGGTAACGACCAGGGCGAAGGCGGGCGCGCCGTGGCGGTTGCTGCGCGACAGGAAGGCGGGCAGCACGCCGTTGTCGGCCATGGTCCGGGTCATTTCTCCACCCAGCAGGGTCCAGCCGTTCAATGCGCCCAGCCCGCTGACCACCACGAACAGCGCCAGCCAGCGACCGAAGCCCTCGCCGATGAAACGATCCATCAGCAACACGAATGGCGCCGGCGAAGCGGCCAGTTCCTGCGACGGGATCAGCAGCAGCGGCACGGTCGATACGATCAGATAGATCGCCGCGGTCAGCAAGGTGCCGACGAGGGTCGCGCGCGGAATGGTGCGACCGGGATTCTCGACCCTGGACGCGGGCACCGTGGCCGATTCGATGCCGAGCATCGCGAACAAGGCGATGGTCCCGGCGGCCATCGAACCGGCCAGGGTGATCGGCTGGGTCGGCGGATGCGCTACGTAGGCGTGCGGCGATTCCAGCAGCATCCATGCGCCGAGCAGGGCGATGGCCAGCATCGGCAACAACTTCAGCGCAGTGGTCGCGATCTGCACGCCACCGCCGCTGCGCACCCCAAGCAGGTTGATCGCCACCAGGGTCCAGAGCAGGCCCAGTGCGAACAAGGACGGCTGCAGCGGAGCGAGTTCCGGGAAGGCCGCGCGCAGATAGGCGACCACGCCGGTGGCCAGGGCCGCGTTGGTGATCCATACCGACACCCAGTAACACCACATGGCGAGGAAGGCGGGCAGGTCGCCCAGGGTGCTGCGCACGTAGCCGTAGGGACCGTCGGCGTTGGGCAGCTCGCGTGCCAGTCGGGCGAAGACCCGGGCCAGGAAAATGCAACCGACCACGGTGATGCCCCAGCCAATGGTGGCGTTGAAGCCGTAAGGCGCCAGTGAGGCGGGCAATACGAAGATACCCATGCCGATGGTGTTGCCCACCACCAGCGCGGTGCAGGTCCAGAAGCCGATTTTCCGGGTGTCGTTCATGCGGCCTTTGTGGATTGGAGGTAGGTGATGGGGAGTTCGCTGCGGCTCCTTTCTCCCCTCGTCCCCCAAGGGGACTTCCTTCGGGGCGTGGGAGAAGAGCCTGCCCCGTACTTGATACGGGGTGGCGCGTAGCGCCGGAAGAGGGGATGGCGGAGCTGTGGAATTTCGCTGGCGTTAGGCAGATCGAGTGCGATGGAAGAAAAACCCCCGCATTCGATATTTTGATCGCATGCCCGGCAATCAGCCTCCGGCTTCCCCTCTCCCGCCGCGCTGCGCGCGTCGACTTCTCCCACAAGGGGAGAGGTGGAAAGCCGCGAGCTCCCTTCTCCCCTTGTGGGAGAAGGTGGCGCGTAGCGCCGGAAGAGGGGGTGGCGGAGCTGTGGAATTTCGCGGGCGATATAGGGATCGAGTGCGATGGAGGGACGCATACCGCACTCGATATGTTGTCCGCATGCCAGGTCATCGGACTCCGGCTGCCCCTCTCCCGCCGTGCTGCGCACGTCGACCTCTCCCACGAGGGGAGAGGTGGAAAGCCGCGAGCTCCCTTCTCCCCTTGTGGGAGAAGGTGGCGCGTAGCGCCGGAAGAGGGGGTGGCGGAGCTGTGGAATTTCGCGGGTGGCAGGCAGATCGAGTGCGATGGAAGAAAAAATCCCGCGTTCGATATTTTGATCGCATGCCCGGCAATCAGCCTCCGGCTTCCCCTCTCCCGCCGTGCTGCGCGCGTCGACCTCTCCCACAAGGGGAGAGGTGGAAAGCCGCGAGCTCCCTTCTCCCCTCGTGGGAGAAGGTGGCGCGTAGCGCCGGAAGAGGGGGTGGCGGAGCTGTGTAATCTTGCGACCTTCAAGTGGGTCGAGTGCGACGGAGAGAAAAATCCCGCACTCGATGCCTAGATCGCGCACCCGGCAATCAGCCTCCGGCTTCCCCTCTCCCGCCGTGCTGCGCACGTCGACCTCTCCCACGAGGGGAGAGGTGGGAAACCGCGTAGCCAAGACAACGATCGCCATCCGCATCAATCCAGCGGAACCGGCTGCCCGGCCTTCACCACCCCGCGCACCTTGCGCAGGCATTCGACGTCCTGCAGTGGATCGCATTGCAACGCGACCAGGTCGGCCGCCTTGCCGGCGGTGATCGATCCCAGCTCGTCCCCCCGGCCCAGCAGTTTCGCGGAATTTATCGTCGCTGCCTGGATCGCCTGCAGTGGAGTCATCCCGTAGCGCGCCATGTAGGCGAACTGGCGTGCGTTGTCGCCATGTGGGTAGACGCCGGCATCGGTGCCGTAGGCCAGCTTGACTCCCTGCTTGACCGCCTTGCGGAAACCTTCGCGCTGCGCTTCGGTGGTCTGCAGGTTCTTGCGCAGGATTTCCGCCGACCAGCCGTCGCGCTTGCCGACTTCGTCGATGTAGTCGCCGTTGTAGATGTCGGCGACCAGCCAGGTGCCGTGCTCCTTCATCATCGCGATGCCTTCGTCGTCGATCAGCGAGCCGTGCTCGATCGAGCGCGCACCTGCGCGAACCGCGCGCTTGATGCCTTCGGCGCCATGCGCGTGGGCGGCGACGAAGGTGCCGCGTTTCGCGGCTTCCTCCACCGCGGCGCGGATCTCGGCTTCGCTGTATTCGGACTGGCCGGGTTCGGTGCCGTCGGCCAGCACCGCGCCGGTGGCGATGACCTTGATGAAGTCGGCGCCATGGTCCAGCAAGTAGTTCACCTTCTGCCGTACCTCGGCTTCGTTGTTGGATACGCCGCGACGGAATTCCTCCGGCACCACCGTGCCCGCGGGCAGCCCGGTGATCTCGCCGCCGCCGCCGGTGATGGTGATGTAGGCGCCGGCCACGACCATGCGCGGGCCGGGGACCAGGCCGGCGTTGATCGCATCGCGCAGGGCCACGTCGGCGAAGCCGCGGTAGACGCCGACATCGCGCACGGTGGTGAAGCCGGCGCGCAGGGTGTCGCGCGCGTGCTTCGCGCCGATGAAGGCATCGCGCGCCGGGGTGCTTTTCAGCGCCTCGCCGGGATCGGAACTCTCGAGATCGTCGGCCAGATGGGTGTGCATGTCCATCAGGCCGGGCACCACCGTGTAGCCCGACCAGTCGAGCACGCGCGCCTCGCCATTCGTCCCCGCTTTCCATGGTTGCACCGAGACGATCCTGCCGTCCTCCATGCTCACTGCCTGGTCCCGCAGCATCTGCCCGCTGAGCACGTCGAGCAGGCGCCCGGCGTGGATCAGCGTGCGTTCGGCGGACTTGGCCGGATTGGCGCAGGTCGCGGTGAGCAACACGGCGACGGTCAGGGCCAGCGGCTTGCGCAAGTTCATGCGGATTCCCCAGCGCCCTCGGCATAGGCCGTGCGCAACAGGTTCTGGAAGTGCCAGACGCCGCTTTCCCGTTTCGGGCAGAGGCGGCCGGCGTCGTAGAAGCCGGAGGCCAGTCCCTTCTGCACCGCTTCGCAGATGGTGATGTCCTCGGCCTGCACTTCGTCGCTGAACGATTGGTCGGCCGCGATCCGGGCCATCGCCTGCTCGTCCTGCGCGTAGTAGTAGTCGAACTCCACCCGGCAGCGCCCCGGTCCCAGCGGCAGGATGCGGTTGGTCTGCAGGCGACCGGGCATGATGTTGAGCATCACGTTGGGATAGACGTGGTAGTAGAACGCCTCGCCTTCGCCATAGGCGCCGCCGCTGTCGCGTAGCGGCGAGCTCTGCAGCGAATACCAGGGGAAAAGCTCGGTGTCGTAGGCGCGGTAGTCCAGCACCTTGGACAGGCCGGGATGCACGTGCGGCAGGTGATAGCCTTCCAGGAAGTTGTCGATGTAGACCTTCCAGTTGCAGTCGATGTCGTAGGAATCGCGGCGCAGGTAGCGCATCGCCGACAGGTCGATCGGTGCGATGCGTTCGACGATGCCGCCGTAGACATGGTCGAAATCCGGCACCGAATCGTCCAGGGCGACGAACACCAGTCCCTGCCACTCGTGCACGCGCAACGGCGGCAGGCGGATGTCCTCGACCTTGAAATCCTGCGCCGCCTGCATCTCGGGCGCGCTGCGCAGCTGGCCTTCCAGGGTGTAGGTCCAGCCGTGGTACTTGCAGTGCAGGGCGCGCGCGCCCTTGCCGTTGCACAGCGCCAGCGGCCCGGCGCGATGCCGGCAGACATTGGGGAAGGCGCGCAGCACGCCGTCCTGGCCGCGGACCACGAGCACCGGCACCTCGCCGATGTTTTCGACCACATGATCGCCGGGCTCGGCCAGTTGCGCGTGCTGCGCGACCAGCTGCCAGCTGCGTGCGAATACCGCGCGCCGCTCCATCGCCAGCATGTCCTCGCCAAAGTAGTGCCGCGCCGGCAATGCGCTCGCCAATTCCAGCGCTTTCTCCTCATCGACTGCCCGCATTGCATCCTCCCCAGGTTGTAAGCTTCAGACCCGACCGGCCTGTTGTGGAGCGTCCATGATCCGTTTTCCGCGTTCCCCCGCAGCCATCGCATTGTGCGCGTTCTGCGCGCTGGCGTCCGCCGCCGAACCGCGCGCACGCGACCTTGGCATTCCTTTCGAGGGCGCGCCGGGCCCGCTCAATGCGATCACCGATATCGCCGGCGTCACGGTCGGCCAGGTCACCCTGATCGAGGACCTTGCCGGTGGCAAGAAGGTGCGCACCGGCGTCACCGCGATCCTGCCGCGTGGTCGCGACACTTTCGACACGCCGGTGTTCGGCGCGTGGTTCGCACTCAATGGCAATGGCGAGATGACCGGCACCGCGTGGATCGACGAATCCGGACAAGTGGAAGGCCCGGTGATGCTGACCAACACCCACAGCGTGGGCGTGGTCCACGACGCGGTGATCGCCGAACGCGTGCGCGCTGGCGGCGCGGATGCGTCGGGCTACTGGTGGTCGCTGCCGGTGGTCGCCGAAACCTGGGATGGCGAGCTCAACGACATCAACGGTTTCCATGTGCGTCCGGAGCATGTGACCAAGGCGCTGGCCGATGCGAAGAACGGTCCGGTCGCCGAAGGCAACGTCGGCGGCGGCACCGGCATGGTCTGCCATGAATTCAAGTGCGGCATCGGCACCGCCTCGCGCGTGGTCAAGTCCGATGCGGGCGGCGACTACACCGTCGGCGTGCTGGTCCAGGCCAACTACGGCGTGCGCGACAGCCTGCGCATCGCCGGCGTTCCAGTTGGGCAGTTTCTGCGCAACGACATGATCTACAGCCAGCCTCCCGCACCCAGGGGCGACACCGGTTCCATCATCATCGTGGTCGCCACCGACGCGCCCTTGCTGCCGCACCAGCTCAAGCGCATCGCCAAGCGTGCCGGCATGGGCCTGGCGCGGATGGGCAGCTACGCGGGCAATGGTTCCGGCGACATCTTCCTGGCGTTCTCGACCGCCAATGCGGGATCGCTGAAGGACGATGCGGTTTCGCAGGCCAGTTTCGTCGGCCTGGACCACCTCGACGGACTGTTCGAGGCCACCGTACAGGCCACCGAGGAAGCCATCGTCAACGCCATGGTCGCGGCGCGCGACATGCAGGGCAACGATGGGAAATACGCGAAGGCGATTTCGCATGTAGAGCTGGTGAAGTTGCTGAAGAAGTTCGGGCGTTACGTGCCGAAGCGATAAATGGATCTGAGCGCAATCATGGAAATCGTCGTCCCCGCGCAGGCGGGGATCCAGTGCCTTTGCTCTCAATGCGCGAAAGTCGCTGGGTCCCCACCTGCGCGGGGATGACGGATCATTTTTATCGCGATGAGACGACATCGTGTGCATTCACGGCTTCAAATACTTGTCGTACCAAGCCAGGTTCCGCTCCATCCGGTCGCGCAGGTAACTGGGCACGGTCAGGCCGTGGTTTTCGCCCGGGTAGATCACCAGCTGCGTGGGCACGTCCCGCGAGCGCAGCGCCTGGTACATCTGCTCGGCGCCCAGGCAGGGCACGTTGAAGTCCTGTTCGCCGCACTGGAACAACGTGGGCGTCCTGATCCGGTCCGCATGCAGGAATGGAGCGCTGGCGCGGTCGTACGACTCGCGATTGCTCCAGGGCGTGCCCAGTTCGATTTCGTATTCGCGGATGTACTGGTCGTGGCCATACATCGCGTACATGTTGGAGGCGCCGGCGCCGCTGATCGCGGCCTTGAAACGGATGTCGCGCGCGATCACTGCGTTGGTCAGGATGGCGCCGTAGCTCCAGCCGCCGATGCCGAGTCGCTTCGGATCGGCGATGCCCATCTCCACCACATGATCGACGCCGGCCAGCACGTCGTCCGCGTCCTTGTTGCCCCAGTCGGCGTAGATCGCCCTGGCGAAATCGAAGCCGCGACCGGAACTACCGCGCGGGTTCACCGCGACGATGGCGTAGCCCTGCGCCGCGTAGGCCTGCCAGTCGGGCATGAATTCGTGGCTGAACTGGTAGACCGGTCCGCCATGCAGGCGCAGCAGGGTCGGGTAACGCTTGCCTGGTTCGTAGCCGACCGGTTTGACCAGCAAGCCTTCGAGCGGCGTTCCATCTTTCGCCTCGAAATGGATATTCTCCACGTCCGCGAGTTGCTTCCCGGCCAGCCATTCGTTGTGTTTGCCGAGCGCACGCAAGCCCTGCGGCTCCACCGCGGAGATTTCATAGGGATGCTGGTCGTCGCCACCCAGCACGACGAGGCGTCCGTCCGCCGAAACATCCAGGTCGTAGTCGAAACGGTCGCCATGGGTCAGGTCGGTGACCTTGCCATCGGCCAGGTCGATGCGCGACAGATGGGTGACCAGGCTCTGCTCGATCAGCGCATAGACGCTGTTGCCATCGGCCGACCAGCGTGGCTTGGTGAAGCAGCGGTCGATCGGGGCCGGGAGCGTGGCCTTGCCGCTGGCGACCTCCACTACCGCCAGTTGCCATGGTGCGTAGTAGATCCACTTGTCCTCGCCGCTGCGCAGGTAGGCGATGCGGGTGCTGTCCGGACTCCAGGCCGGGCGCGTTTCCCAGTACGGGTCCAGGTCGGAACCGGGGAAGGTGGTCAGCTGGCGTTCGCGGGCGCCGGCTTTCGGTTCGATCAGGTAGAGGTCGAAGTCGAGGTGGCGATCCGGATCCGCACCGCGCTTGGTCACGTAGGCGATGAGCTTGCCATCCGGCGACCATGCGGGAAGTTGTTCGTCGTGCGCACCGGAAGTGAGTTGTTCGACCTTGCCGCTGGCGAGGTCGAACAGGTACAGGTGCTTTCGACGCGACCCCAGGTAGCCGCTGCCGTCTTCCTTGAACTGGTAGCGGTCGGTGACGATGGGCGGCGGATTTTTCGGCTTCGGCGTGCCGACCGGGAATTCCGCATCCAGTGCGATCAGCGCGAGTCGCTTCCCATCCGGCGACCAGACGAAATCCTCGACGCCATCGGGAAAATCGGTCAGGCGACGCGCTTTCCCGCCAACTGCGGGCATCGTCCACACCTGCGCGGTCGCGTCGTCCTCGTCTTCGCCCGCCTGCTTGCGGTCGGACAGGAACGCCAGCGATTTGCCGTCCGCCGACCACTGCGCCCGCCATTCGTTGCTGTCGGGCGTGCGGGTCAATTGCGTGCGCTGGCTGCCGTCGAAGCGCACGCGCCACAGGTCGGATTGGGCCTGGTCTTCCCGCAGGTTGGCGGTGGTGACCGCATAAACCAGGCTGTCGCCATCGGGGGCGAATTCCGGTTCGGTCAGATCGGCCAGCCGCGCAAGATCCGACGGCAGGAAGCGGGGATCGGGCAGGGTCGCTTGCGCGGAACAGGCGACGGCGGCCAGCGACAACGCAGCCCACAGCGGCGGAAGCCGGCGCAAGGCCTTCATCGCCTGCCGCACAAGGCCTGGTGCAGGCTGGTCCTGATTATTTCCATGGCTTCGTCCACTTCGTCCACGCTCACGTTCAACGGCGGCATGAAGCGCACCGTGCTGGCGCCGCAGGACAACAGCAGCAGGCCGTTGTGGAAGGCGCGGGTGATGACGTCGTCGCACAGACTGCGCGCGGGGGTCCTGGCTTCGTCGCCTTCGATCAGTTCCATGCCGATCATCAGGCCCTTGCCGCGGACCTCGCCGATGCAGGGGTAATCGCGCGCCAGTTCCTTCAGCCGGGCCATGAAATGCGCGCCGACGCTGGCCGCTTTGTCGACCAGGCCGCCACGCACCAGGTCCAGCGTCGCGTTGGCCGCGGCGCAGGCCAGCGGATTGCCGCCGTAGGTGTTGCCGTGCGCGCCGCGCTTCCATTGCGACATCAGCGATTTTTTCGCCACCACCGCGCCTATCGGCAAGCCGGAACCCAAACCCTTGGCCAGGGTCATGATGTCGGGGGCAACGCCGGAGTGCTCGCAGGCGAACATCTTCCCGGTGCGGCCCACGCCCGATTGCACTTCATCGAAGATCAACAGGATGCCGTGTTCGTCGCACAGCGCGCGCAGGCCGGCCAGGAATCCCGCCGGCGGCACCACGTAGCCGCCTTCCCCCTGCAGCGGTTCGACCAGGATCGCGGCGACTTCGGCGGCGGGCACGTTGCGTTCGAACAACATGCGCAGGTAATCGAGCACCGCCTTGCCCTGGTCGTCGCCGGCGAACAGCGGCCGGTACGGGTTCGGGTAGGGCACGTGGGTCACACCGGGCAGGGTCGGGGCGAAACCGAGCTGCTGGGTGTACTTGCTGGAAGTGAAGGACAGCGAACCCATCGTCCGGCCGTGGAAACCGCCGAGGAAACCGATGAAGCGCGGGCGCCGGGTCACGTAGCGCGCCAGCTTCAGCGCGCCTTCCACCGCTTCGGTGCCGGACTGGCACAGGAAGCTCATCGCGGGCTCGGCCATCGGCGCGACCGCGGCCAGGCGTTCGCCCAGCGCGGTCATGTGCTCGTGCCAGTAGTCGCTGGAGATGTGCAGGAAATCGTCGGCCGCCGCCTTCACCGCGTCCACCACTTGCGGATGCGCATGGCCGGTGGCGCAAACCGCGATGCCGGCGGCGAAATCGAGGAAGCGGTTACCGTCCACGTCCCACACTTCAGTGCCGCGGCCATGCGACATCACGAACGGATAGTCGCGCGGGTACGAGGGCGAGATGACTTCGGCATCGCGCGCGATCATGGCGCGGGCTTTGGGACCGGGAAGTTCGGTCTTCAGGTGCGGGCGTGCGGGGGGGATGTCGTGCATGGGGGGAGCCTGCGGTGTGCGTGGGGGATGAGGAGCGAGGAACTAGGAACTAGGAACGAGGAGTGATGAGTGAGGAGTGAGGAGTGAGGAGTGAGGAGTGAGGAGTGATGAGTGAGGAGTGATGAGTGAGTGAGGGGTGAGGATTACAGGGGTAGTGCCATCGGTTGCGCGTGCGCGGCGCGGGTTCGTGCATGCAAGGCGCGCAGGGTTTCGAGTTCGTGCGCGGTGGGCGGGTCGATGATGCCGACATGCTCGGCCAGCGCCAGCGGCCAGCCGACCGCGGCGCGGGCTTCCTCCACGCCGACACCGGAAAACAGCGCGCTCAATCGCAGTTCCTGGGTGCGCGGATGCGGGGCCAGCGTGCCGAAGTCGCTGATCACCGCGCGCGGCCCGCCGCCGGGCGCGGTGCTGCGCGCCCGCGCGCCCGAGCCGTCCAGGTAACCGGCGCTGGTGCGGAAATCCAGGCGTTCGACGAAGCTGCGCGGCGTGGCCTTGAGCATGACGAAGGTCTGGCGCGCGTGACTGGCGATCTCCGGCGCGCCGCCGGCGCCCGGCAGGCGCGTGTCCGGCGCATCGTAATCGCCGATCACGGTGCTGTTGAGGTTGCCGAAGCGGTCGATCTGCGCGGCGCCGAGGAAACCGACATCGACCCGCCCGGCCTGCAGGTAGTAGCTGAAAATTTCCGGCAACGGCACCACGCAGGCGGCGGTCTGGGCCAGTTCGCCGTCGCCGATCGACAACGGCAATATCTCCGGGCGGGTGCCAATCGTGCCGGACTCGTAGATCAGCACGATGTCCGGCGCATGGATCAGGCGGGCCAGGTTGCAGGCCGCGCTGGGCAGGCCGATGCCGACGAAACAGACGCAGCCATCCCACAGCAGGCGGGCCGCGGCGATGGTCATCCATTCTTCGCGGGTGCAGGCGTTCAAGCGGCTGCTTCCAGCAGGCTGCCGAGGAAGCCGCGATGGTCGGCGCTGTCCTGCACATGCACGCGCATCCACGCCAGGAAACGCTCGCGATCGCGCGCGATCGCATCCCAGTCGCGGTAGAAGGCGTTGTCCCGTTCGTAGTAACCCTGTGCGTACGAGGGATAGGCGCCCCCCGGGCAATGCACGACCGCACCCACCAGCCAGTGCGGCAGCAACATGCCGTTCATCGCCGGCGGCAGGTTGTCGACGATTTCTTCCACCGTGACCAGCAACGACTTCGCCGCCAGTGCGGCTTCGCGCGCGGCGCCGACGATGCCGTGCAGGACGACGTTGCCCTGGCGGTCGGCGCACTGCGCATGCAGGATGGTGACGTCGGGGTTGATCGCGGGCACGGCGGCCAGCGATTCGCCGGTGAACGGGCACTGCACTCGGCGGATGTTCGGGTTGTGCGCCGGCAGGTCGGTGTCCAGGTAGCCGCGCAGGACTCCGAACGGCAGCCGCGCCGCGCCCGCGCAGAACGCCGCGGCCATGCCGGCATGGCTGTGTTCGTCCAGTTGCAACGGATGCGGCCATTGCCGTTCCACGGCATCGCGCAGCCGGTGCAGGGAACCGACGCCGGGATTGCCGCCCCAGGAGAAAGTCAGCTTGCGCGCGCAGCCCATGCCGATCATCTGGTCGTAGATCAGGTCGGGGGTCATCCGCACCAGGTGCAGGTCCTGGCGGCGCTGGCGGATGATCTCGTGGCCGGCGGCGAAGGGAATCAGGTGGGTGAAACCCTCCAGGGCCACGCACGCGCCGTCGTGCACGTGTTCGGTGATCGCATCGGCCAGCGACAGGAAACGCGCGCTCATTCCACCACCGTGCGCGATTGTTCCCGCAGGTACAGGGCCAGGTAGTGGAACGAGGCGATGGCCTTGCCGGTGGTGCCCGAGCCCTTCCAGCCGCCGAACGGCTGGTAGCCGGGCCAGGCGCCGGTGGTGGCGCCTTGCGGACGATTGGCGTAAGTGACGCCGGCTTCGATGTGGTCGAAAAAGTACTCCAGGTCCTCGTCGTTGCCGTAGCAGCCGGCGGTCAGGCCCAGCGGCGAATCGTTGGCCAGGCGCAAGGCTTCCTCGCGATCCCTGACCCGGCACAGCATGACGATGGGCAGGAACATTTCCTCGCCGAACAGCGGATGCCCGGCCGGCGCTTCGGCCAGGGTCGGGGCGACGAAGTTCCCGTGCGCGAGTTCGCCTTCCTCAAGCTGCCGTGCGCCGGCCAGCACGCGCCCGCCGTGCTCCGAAAGCAGCGCCGAGCAACGCGCGTAGTTCCGCAACGCCTTGGCCGTGGTCAGCGGGCCCATCCAGTTTTCCCGCAGGCGCGGGTCGCCGGTGCGCAAGGCCTGGATCTTCGCCAGCAGTTTTTCGATCAGCGCATCGGCGACGCCTTCGTCCACGTACACGCGCGACAAGGCCGAGCACTTCTGACCGCTCATGCCGAAGGCCGAGCGCACGATGCCGGTCGCGGCGCGCTCCAGGTCGGCGTTGACGGTGACCACGCAGGCGTTCTTGCCGCCCATTTCGGCGATGCACGGCCGCGGATGGATCCCGGCCGCCATGCCGCGATAGATATGCATGCCGACTTCGAACGAACCGGTGAAGGTCACCCCGGCGGTGCGTGGATGCCAGACCAGTATCTCGCCGACTTCGTGGCCGTTGCCGTTGAGATAATTGAAGACGCCCGCGGGCAGGCCCGCATCGCGCAGGCAATCGGCCAGCAGCCGGCCAGACCAGGGCGTATCGCTGGCGCTCTTGAACACCACCGTATTGCCGGTGATCAGCGCCGCCGCGACCGGGCCGCCGGCCAGCGCGAACGGGAAGTTGTACGGCGCGATCACCACCCAGGCCCCGTACGGACGCATCACGCTGCGGTTGCGGGACTTGAAATCGGGCAGCGGATCATCGGGAAGGGCATGGTCGAAACCCTGCTGGCGTTCGAAGTCCTCGGCGTAATGGCGGAAGAAATCGGCGGTTTCCTGCACTTCGCCCAGCGCTTCCATGCGATTCTTGCCGACTTCCAGGGTCAAGGCCGCGCCGATCAGGTAGACGCGT
This sequence comes from Pseudoxanthomonas sp., assembly GCA_041919795.1. Lineage (GTDB taxonomy): Bacteria > Pseudomonadota > Gammaproteobacteria > Xanthomonadales > Xanthomonadaceae > Pseudoxanthomonas_A. The sequence continues at coordinate 27,496 of JAYRTC010000019.1, forward strand.
TCCTCGATGATCGTCGCCACCCGCTTGAGCAGGCGCACGCGCTCGGCGAGCGATGTGGCCCGCCAGGAAGGGAAGGCCGCATGCGCCGCTTCCACCGCCTGCGCCGCCTGGTCCGTGTCGGCCAGGGCGAAGCGGCCGAGTACGCGACGCCGGTCGATCGGGCCATGGCGCAGTTCGGAATCGGCGCCGGCGCAATCCACGCCATCGAGATGCAGCAGATGTTCGGCGTCGAGCCTTCTTTCGGTCTCGGCCAGCGCCGCATCGAAGCGCGCGTGCAGCTCCGCCGGCGGATCGAACATGGTTGCGTAAGTCAGTTTGTAGCTCATGCGGGCTTCACTTCGGCGTGCTCCACATCGATTTTCTGTCCATGTGCCTGGCTCATTTCATCGAGCAGGCGATCCAGCAGCGCCAGCGCATCGTCCAGCTCGTGTTCGGCTATCACCAGCGGCGGCGCCAGGATCAGCAGGTTGCCGCGTGCGGCGAACGACACGCCTTGCTCCATCGCCTGTCGCAGCAGGCGCTGCAATGCCGGCGCCATTTGCGGCCACGGCGCCAGCGGCGCGCGGCTGCCGCGATCGGCGACCAGTTCGACGATGGCGAACAGGCCATGGCCGCCACGCACGTCGCCGATCAGCGGATTCCGCGATTGCATGTCCTTCAGCGCGGCGAACATGCGCTGGCCGAGCAGGCGCGAACGTTCGATCAGCTTTTCGTCTTCGTAGGCCCGCAGCGCGGCCACGCCCGCCGCGCACGACAGCGGATGCCCGCAGTAAGTCAGGCCGGTGTAGAGCATTTCGTTCTCAAGTCGCGCGGCGATCCTGGCCGATACCACGACCGCGCCCAGCGGCAGGTGCGCGCCGGTCAGGCCCTTGGCCAGGGTCATCAGGTCCGGTCGCGCCGCCTGGCCATGGCGCTGCCAGGCGAACCATTCGCCGCAGCGGCCGAAGCCGCTCATCACTTCGTCGGCGATCAGGGGAATGTCGTGGTCGCGGGTGATCGAACGCAGCCGCGGCCAGTAGTTGTCCGGGGCGACGATGCCATTGCTGCCGGCGTCGGGTTCCATCAGCACCGCGGCGACGTTGGCCGCGCCCTGCTGCAGGATCGCGGTTTCGACGGCGGCGGCGGCGCGTTGGCCGCACTGCGCGTCGCTGTCGCTGCCGAACGGGCAGCGGTATGCATACGGCGGCGGCACGTGCAGCACGCCCCAAGCCTCTGCATCGACCTGGCTTTGCGTGCGCGCATCGCCGGACAGGGCCATCGCGGCATAACTGGCGCCGTGGTAGGAGCGGTCGCGGGCGATCACCTTGCCCCGTGGCAAGCCGCGCGCCTGGCGCGCGAACTTGACCGCGTTCTCGTTGGCGTCGGCGCCGCCCAGGGTGAAGAACACGCGGCCGCCCTCGAAACCGGATTTCTCCAGCAAGGCCGCGGCCAGCTCCGCGCGCGGCTGCGCGCCCCAGGCCGAAGTGACGAAGCACAGGCGCTCGGCCTGGGCGCGGATCGCGGCGACGACGCGTGGATGCTGGTGGCCCAGGTTGCTGCATTCGGCCAGGCTGCTCATGTCCAGGTATTCGCGAGCCTCTTCGTCGCGCAGGCGCGCGCCGTGGCCACCGACGATGGTCGGCGCCCGCCATTCCGACTGCACGCACCAACTGTGCAGGACGCTGTCGCGTTCACTGGTCACGCAGGATTCCCGGGATTGGATTGGTGCGGTGAATTGTTCGGCGAGTGTGTGTAGCGAAGTTGCGTGGTGTATTTGTGCGGTAATCGAACACTAATTCGTATTGCGAACCCATTGAAAACCTTCTACGCTCGGCCTGTCAATCCACCAGCAGTGGCGCATGGCGAGCGAGCGTTTCGAGGAAAGTCCCGACTATGTGCAATCGCTGGCGCGCAGCCTGCAGGTGCTGCGCGCGTTCGGCCACGACCTGCCCACGCCCAGCCTGTCCGAACTGGCCACGCGCACCGGGCTTTCGCGCGCCGTGGTGCGGCGGATCCTGCTGACCCTGCAGCACCTGGGCTACGTGGGCCTGCGCGGACGCGGTTTCTTCCTCACGCCGCGGGTGCTGGAACTCGGCTTCAGCTATCTGTCCTCGCTGGACCTGACCGAGCTGGCCCAGCAGACCATGGAGCAGCTGGCGCAGAAGGTGGGCGAGTCGTGTTCGATGGCGGTGCTGGACGGCAGCGACATCGTCTATGTGCTGCGCGTGCCGGTGCGGCGGGTGATGAGCATCGGCCTGGGCGTGGGCGCGCGCCTGCCCGCGTTCGCCGCCTCGATGGGACGGGTGATGCTGGCCGACCTGCCCGAGGCCGAACTCGACGCCTGGATCCAGGGCAACAAGTTCCAGGCCTACACGCCGAAGACCCTGCGCAATGCGCGCGCGCTGAAGACCGAATTGCAGAACGTGCGCAAGCAGGGCTATGCGCAGGTCTCGCAGGAACTCGAGCTGGGGCTGTGTTCCATCGCCGTGCCGATCCGCGCCGGCAACGGCTGCGTGGTGGCCGGCTTGAACGTGAGCATGCAATACAACGACAAGGCGCACGACCGCGCCCTCAAGGAAATCCTGCCCGCGTTGCGCGCGGCGCAGCCACAGATAGAGCAAGCGATCCGGCAGGGCGGTTGGGAGCCGCATGTGTACAGGAGACAGGGCCTGTGAACCCCGCTTACCTCGTCGATGCGACGCGTACGCCCTTCGGGCGCTACGGCGGCGCACTCGCCGGGGTACGCTGCGACGACCTGGCCGCCCTGCCGCTGATCGCGTTGAAGCAGCGCCACCCGGCGCTGGAATGGAGCGCACTGGACGAAGTGATCCTGGGCTGCGCCAACCAGTCCGGTGAAGACAACCGCAATGTCGCGCGGATGGCGACGCTGCTGTCGGGACTGCCGGAAAGCGTGCCCGCGTTGACGGTCAACCGGCTCTGCGCCTCGGGCCTGGAAGCGATCGGGCAGGGCGCGCGCGCGATTGCCTGCGGCGAAGCGGACCTGGTCGTCGCCGGCGGGGTCGAGAGCATGAGCCGCGCCCCCTACGTCATGGCCAAGGCTGGCAGCGGATTCGACCGCGACCAGCAACTCGCCGACACCACGCTGGGTTGGCGCTTCGTCAATCCGCGCATGCGGGCGGAGTTCGGCGTCGATTCGATGAGCCAGACCGCGGAGAACCTGGCCCGCGAACACGGCATCGCCCGCGCCGACCAGGACGCTTACGCCTTGCGCAGCCAGCAGCGCGCCGCGCAGGCGCGGCAGCAGGGTTGGTTCGCCGACGAGATCGTCCCGGTTTCCACGATGCGGGGAAATGGATCGGTCGATTTCGCGGCGATGGAATTCGGGCAGGACGAACAACCGCGCCCCGACACCAGTCTGGAACGGCTCGCCGCATTGAAGCCGCTGCTCGGTGCCGGCACCAGCATCACCGCCGGCAATGCCTCCGGTCTCAATGATGGCGCGGCCGCGGTATTGCTCGCCTCGCGGGGAGCGCTGGAAACACACGGACTGGAACCGCTGGCGCGGATCCTCGGCATGGCCTCGGCCGGGGTCGCGCCACGGCTGATGGGCATCGGCCCGGTGCCCGCCATCCACAAGCTGCTGGCGCGCACGGGGCTGGCGCTTGCGGACTTCGATCGCATCGAGATCAACGAAGCCTTCGCCGCGCAGGTGCTGGCCTGCACCCGCGCGCTGGGGCTGGCCGACGACAGCGAGCGGGTCAACGGCAACGGGGGCGCGCTCGCGCTCGGCCATCCGCTCGGCGCCAGCGGCGCGCGCCTGGCCATGACCGCCGCCTATGCGCTGCGCCGGCACGGACAACGACGCGCGCTGGTCAGCCTGTGCGTCGGTGTCGGCCAGGGCGTGGCGCTGGCCCTGGAAATCCCCTGAGAAATTCGCGCGAGGATATACATGAAGCAACAGCGTTCCGCCGGGTTGCGCCTTGCCGTTTCCGCCGTGTTGGCCCTGCTTCCACTCGCTGCGATAGCGGCGGCCGAACAAACGCCGGAAGCGCAGCGGGCACTCGGCCGCGAACTGCTGCGGGAACTGATCGAAACCGACACCACCCCGGATCACGGCAGCACCACCGCGGCGGCGGAGTCGCTGGCCAGAAGATTCCTCACCGCCGGTTTCGATCCGGCCGACGTGCTGGTGGTCGGCGACAACCCGCTCAAGCGCAACCTGGTCGTGCGCCTGCGCGGTCGCGGCGAACGCGAACCGATCCTGCTGCTGGCGCACCTGGACGTGGTCGAGGCGCGGCGCGAAGACTGGCACTTCGATCCCTACCGACTGACCGAGAGCGACGGCTATTTCTACGGGCGCGGCACTTCCGACATCAAGGGCGGCGCGGCCGGCCTGGTCGCGACGCTGCTGCGCCTGCATTCGGAAAAAATCACCCCGCGCGGCGATTACGTGCTCGCCTTGACCGCGGGCGAGGAAGACGGCGGCGACAACGGCGTGCAGTGGTTGCTGGCGCATCGCCCGGAACTGGTCAAGGCGGCCTACGGCATCAACGTCGATGGCGGCGGTCCTGAGATCCGCAACGGCAAGCCGGCGGTGCTGTCGGTGGAAACCGCGGAGAAGGTCTATCTCAGCTTCACCCTGGCCGCGCGCAATCCCGGCGGGCACAGTTCGCTGCCCACGCCGGACAACGCCATCTATCGCCTGGCGCAGGGTCTGTCGCGGCTGGCCTCGTTCCAGTTCCCGCTGCGGACCAATTCCGCCACGCGCGGTTACTACCAGGGGCTGGCGCCGTTGTATTCCGGGCAGGTCGCCGCAGACATGCGCGCCGCGGCAGCGGAACCGCAAGACGCCGCGGCGCTGGCCCGGCTCGCGGCCACGTCCACCTACAACAACGCGCAGTTGCGCACCACTTGCATCCCCACGCTGCTGAAAGGCGGCCATGCCGAGAACGCCTTGCCGCAACTGGCCCAGGCCACGGTGAATTGCCGGGTGTTGCCGGGCGAGGATTTTGATGCGATCGAAGCCGCGCTGAAGCAAGCCGTCGCCGATCCCGCCATCGAATTCGCGCGCGTCGCCGAGCCGACCCCCAGTCCGCCGTCGCCGGTGGATCCGGAGCTGTTCGCCCATATCGCCGGCGCCGCGGAAAAGATGTGGGGTGAAATTCCGGTTTCGCCTTACATGTCCGCTGGCGCCACCGACAGCGTGTTCCTGCGTGCGGCCGGCATTCCGGTTTATGTCTTCAACGGCATCGCCTACGACGTGGACGACGATCGCGCCCATGGCCAGGACGAACGCATGCGCGTGGATTCCTACTATCAATCGCTGCAGTTCAACTATAGATTGTTGCAGGCGTTATGAAGGCTGGAGTCCAAGCGATGCATGTGTGGGATGGATCCGTAATTTCAGTTTCACTACGCACATCGCAATCGTGGCGCGAGTTCGCATGAACACCGCCGCCGCGCCGACCACCGACCTCGACACCGCGCTCGCGCATGCGTCGCGCCTGCTCGCCACCGACCCGGCGCTGGCCGGCGAACAGGCCACGGAAATCATCAAGGCCGTCGGCGAACATCCGGCGGCGCTGCTGGTGCTCGGCGTTTCCCGCCGCGCGTGCGGCGACCTCGAGGGCGCGTTGCAGATCCTGCAAGCACTGGCCATCGCGCAACCGAATTCTGCGGCGACCCAGCTGGAACTCGGCATCACCCTGAGCCGGGCGGGCCGGGGCGATGCGGCGGCATCGGCATTGCGTCGCGCGGTGATGCTCAAGCCCGATCTTCCGCAGGCCTGGCTGGCGCTGGGCGACCACCTGATGGCGATGGACGATGCCGAAGGCGCGGACCGGGCCTACGCCAACCACCTTCGTTTCTCCACCCGCGATCCGCAGTTGCTGGCCGCGGCCACCGCGCTGTGCGAGAACCGCATTCCCGAAGCCGAAGCGCTGCTGCGCGAACACCTCAAGCGCGCGCCGACCGATGTCGCCGCGATCCGCATGTTCGCCGAAGTCGCCCTGCGCCTTGGCCGCAACGAAGACGCCGAAAACCTGCTGGCGCGCTGCCTCGAACTGGCTCCCGGCTTCCATGCCGCGCGGCAGAACTACGCGCTGGTGCTGCATCGCTCCAACAAGCCCGCCGAGGCGCTGGTCCAGATCGACCAGTTGCTTGCGCACGAACCCGCCAATCCCGGTTATCGCAATCTCAAGGCGGTGGTGTTATGCCGTATCGGTGATTACGAACCCGCCATCGGACTCTACGAAAAAATCCTCCAGGTCTATCCGCAGCACCCGAGGATCTGGATGAGTTACGGCCACGCGTTGAAGACCGCCGGCCACCAGGATCGCGCCATCGAAGCCTATCGCCGCAGCCTGCGGCTGGAGCCGGGTTCGGGCGAAGTCTGGTGGAGCCTGGCCAACCTGAAGACCTTCCGTTTTTCCGCCGACGACCTGGCCGCGATGCGGCGGCAACTGGACCAGCTGGGGCTCGGTTCCGAAGATCGCCAGCACCTGGAGTTCGCGATCGGCAAGGCGCTGGAGGACGAGGGCGAATACGAGGCCTCGTTCCGGCATTACCAGCAGGGCAACGAACTGCGTCGCGCGACCTTGTCGTACAACGCGAAGGACACCTCGTCGCGGGTGGCGCGGATCAAGCGCGGCTACACCGGCGAGTTCTTCGCGCGGCGCGCGGGCTTCGGCGCCGACGCGCCCGATCCGATCTTCATCGTCGGCCTGCCGCGCGCCGGTTCCACCCTGCTGGAGCAGATCCTGTCCAGCCATTCGGCGGTCGAAGGGACCATGGAGTTGCCTGAGATCACCTCGATCACCCGCGAACTGCGCGGCCAGGCCAGCGCCGGCCAGGCCATGCCTTACCACGACGTGCTGGAAGCGATGGACGCCGACGCGCTACGCGCGCTGGGCGAACGTTATCTGCAGCACACGCGGATCCAGCGCAAGACCGATGCCCCGTTCTTCATCGACAAGATGCCGAACAACTTCCTGCACATCGGCCTGATCCAGCTGATCCTGCCCAATGCCAGGATCATCGACGCGCGCCGGCATCCGCTGGCCTGCTGTTTCTCCGGCTTCAAGCAGCACTTCGCCCGCGGCCAGAGCTTCACCTACAGCCTGGACGACATCGGCCGCTATTACGCCGATTACGTCGAGCTGATGGCGCACTTCGACCAGGCGTTGCCGGGGCGCATCCATCGCGTCTTCTACGAGCGCATGGTCGACGACACCGAAACCGAAGTGCGGCGCCTGCTCGATCATTGCGGCCTGCCGTTCGAGGAGCGCTGCTTGCGTTTCTTCGAGAACACGCGCGCAGTGCGCACCGCCAGCTCCGAACAGGTGCGCAAGCCGATCTATCGCGAGGGCGTCGACCACTGGCGTCATTTCGAACCCTGGCTGGGGCCGTTGAAGGAGGCGCTGGGCCCGGTCCTTGAAAGCTATCCGGAAGTACCGGAATTCCTGTAGGCGGAAACCAAGTTACGAACCACTGAAAAACCACTGGAGAGAGGTGACGCAGATGAAGAGACACGACATGAAACGAGGGGGCCGACGGATCCCGTCGACCTTCGCCCGATTGCCGCTGGCCGCGGCGATCTACCTGGCGGTGGGTTCGGCCGCCTTCGCGCAGGAGGCCGCGCCGGCTCCCGCGCCGCAGAAGAACGCCGAGGCGGCGACCCTGGACACGATCACGGTAACCGCGCAGAAGCGCACCGAGAACCTGCAGAAGGTGCCGATCAGCATCCAGGTGCTGGGCAACGAGAAACTCGAAGAGCTCAACGTCACCGATTTCGAGGATTACGTGAAATACCTGCCCAGCGTCTCCTACCAGACGTTCGGCCCCGGCTTCGCCCAGGTCTACATGCGCGGCGTGTCCAGCGGCGGCGACGGCAACCACTCCGGGCCGCTGCCCAGCGTCGGCGTGTACCTGGACGAGCAGCCGGTCACCACCATCCAGGGCCCGCTGGACATCCACATCTACGACGTCGCCCGCGTCGAAGTGCTGGCCGGGCCGCAAGGCACCCTGTACGGCGCCAGCTCGCAGGCCGGCACCATGCGCATCATCACCAACAAGCCTGATCCCAGTGGCTTCGAGGCCGGCTACAGCCTGGAGGCGAACGCTGTCAGCCATGGCGGCACCGGCCACGTCGCCGAGGGCTTCGTCAACATTCCCCTCACCGACACGGCGGCGATCCGCCTGGTGGGCTGGAACCAGCACGACGCCGGCTATATCGACAACAAGGCCGGCGATCGGCAATTCCCGATCCGCGATACCGTCGCCGATCCCGACGCGGTGCCCAGCTGGGGCGGCGTGGTCAGCAACCGCGACTGTACTTCGACCGACTTGCTGATCTGCACCGGGCGGGCCAAGGACGACTACAACGACGTGGATACCACCGGCGCGCGCCTGGCATTGAAGGTGAACCTCAACGACAACTGGACCATCAGCCCGACGGTGATGGGACAGACGGCGACCGCCAACGGCAGCTTCGCCTTCGACGAGAACGTGGGCGACCTGGCGGTGTCCCACGCCTATCGCGAGCGCAGCGAGGACAAGTGGGTGCAGGCGGCGCTGACCGTGGAGGGCAAGATCGGCAACTTCGACGTCACCTACGCCTTCGCCCACCTCAAGCGCGACGACGAGGTCGATTCTGATTACAGCGATTATTCGTTCTGGTACGACACGCTGTACGCCTACGGCGGTTCGATCTACAACGACAACGGCGACCTGATAAATCCGTCGCAATACATCAAGGGCAAGGACGGCTACAAGAAGACCAGCCACGAACTGCGCATCGCCTCGCCGCAGGAGAACCGCCTGCGTTTCGTCGGCGGCCTGTTCTGGCAGGACCAGCGCCACGACATCCAGCAGGACTACATCATCGACGGCCTGGCCACGGATTCGTCGGTGCCGGGATGGCCGGGAACGTTGTGGCTGACCAAGCAGATCCGCGAGGACCACGACGAAGCCGTGTTCGGCGAACTGTCGTACGATTTCACCGACAAGCTGACCGCCACCGCGGGCTTCCGCTCGTTCCGGGTCGACAACACGCTGAAGGGCTTCCACGGCTTCCGCAGCTACATCGCGGATGATCCGGACGATCCGACGGATGCGTTTTGCGCGGACCCGGGCACGCCGTTCATGAACGCGCCCTGCGTCAACATCGACAAGGGCGTGCGCGAGCACGACACCATCGGCAAGTTCAACCTGACCTATCAGTTCGACGACAGCAAGATGGTCTATGCGACCTGGTCGCAGGGTTATCGTCCGGGCGGCAACAACCGCCGCGGCAGCCTGCCGCCGTACGTGTCCGATTACCTGACCAACTACGAGCTGGGCTGGAAGACCACCTGGTTCGACAACAGCCTTTCCTTCAACGGCTCGGTGTTCCGCCAGGAATGGAAGGACTTCCAGTTCGCGATCCTCGGCGCCAACGGCCTGACCGAAATCAAGAACGCCAACCAGGCCCGGATCAACGGCATGGAAATGGAATTGAACTGGGCCGCCACCTACAACCTGCAGATCTCGGGCGGCGCGGCGTTCTACGATGCCAAGCTGACCGAGAATTTCTGCGGTTTGACCGACGCGGCCGGCACGCCGATCACCGATTGCCCGGTCGGGGTGATCAATCCCGATACCGGCGAGGAGTTCAGCGGCCCCGAAGCGCCCAGTGGCACGCGCCTGCCGGTCACGCCCAAGTTCAAGGGCAACGTCACCGCGCGCTACAACTTCAGCCTCGGCGGCTTCGACGCCTACGTCCAGGGCGCGGTGGTGCATGTCGGCCAGCGCACCTCGGACCTGCGCATCGCCGAACGGGAAATCCTCGGCAACCTGCCGGCGTACACGACGGCCGATTTCTCGGCGGGCATCGCCAGGGACAGCTGGGCGGTGGACCTGTTCCTGAGCAACGCGTTCGATGAGCGCGCGCAGATCTCGCGGTTCGCCCAATGCGCGGAAAGCGTCTGCGGTGCGGCCGGGGTGGTCCCGGAATATCCCAACGGCCAGATCTACACGGTCACCAACCAGCCGCGGATGTTCGGCGTGCGTTTCTCGCAGAAGTTCTGAATCACGCGAAATCGTGAGTCGCGCAACAGGACCCCGGCAATGCCGGGGTTCTTTTTGGCGCTGTTCGCACCAGGTAGTGACCTGTGGGAGGGACTTCAGTCCCGACGAACTCTACCGGCAAGGCGTCGGGACTGAAGTCCCTCCCACAAAAGGCCCGCTGCAGCGGCGACAGGACGACTCCAGGGGCAATCGTCCACATCGAACGAGAACAGAGCCTTCTTTTTTACGAAGGCCGCGCCCCCGCTGATTTGATGGGCGGTCGTCCTCTCGTCCACAATGGGCCATGGACAATGCGATCGACCTGCTTGAAACCGTGGAACAGGAAACCGGCCCTTCGCCGCAGTGGGCGGTGATCTGGCTGCATGGCCTGGGTGCCGACGGCCATGATTTCGCGCCGCTCGTGCCGGAACTGGTGCGCGACGACTGGCCGGATATCCGCTTCGTGTTCCCGCATGCGCCGGTGCGCGCGGTCACCATCAACAATGGCGTGCGCATGCGTGCCTGGTACGACATCGTGGGCATGGATTTCCCGACCCGCGCCGACAGCGAAGGCGTCGATCAGTCGATCCTGCAGGCTGGCGCGCTGATCGATCGCGAACACGCACGCGGCATCGGCCCGGAGCGGATCCTGCTGGCCGGGTTTTCCCAGGGCGGGGCGATTGCCCTGGCCGCAGGCCTGCGGCGGAAGATACCGCTGGCGGGATTGATCGCCTTGTCGACTTATTTGCCAAGCGCCGGAACGGCCGCCGCAAGCATGGGCGAAACGGCGGCGACGCAACCGGTGTTCATGGCCCATGGCGGCGGCGATCCGGTGATTCCGGTGGTGCATGCCGAGCACAGCGCGCAATTGCTGCAGACGCTGGGGTTCAGCGTGGATTGGCATCGCTACCCGATGGCGCACCAGGTCTGCGCCGAGGAAATACGCGACCTGGGCGACTGGATGACGCGGCGATTCGCGCAGGCGTAAGCGTGCGTCCAAATGTGCGTCCCGTCGCAAGGTGACGCTGGCCGACGCCACCGCTACCATGGGCCCGCAATCCCTTTTCCTTGAATCGAGGACGCAGGCGCCGTGAAGGTGGTCATTGCCGATGACGAGCCCCTTGCCCGCGAACGCCTGCGTTCGTTGCTGGGCGAGCACGCGGGCATCGAGATCGTGGCCGAAGCCGAGAACGGCCTGACCGCGCTGCAAGCCTGCGCCGAATTCCGCCCGGACCTGGTGCTGCTGGATATCGCCATGCCCGGCGTGGACGGACTGGAAGCGGCGCGCCACCTGACCGCCTTCGAGCCGCGACCGGCGGTGGTGTTCTGCACCGCCTACGACGAGCACGCGTTGTCCGCGTTCGACGCCGCCGCCATCGACTACCTGATGAAACCGGTGCGTGCGGAGCGTCTTGCGGTCGCACTGGAACGCGCCCGCACGTTCATGGCCGGGCGCGAGACCCAGGCCCCGGCCGCTCCCGGCAAGCATCCGCGCAGCCACCTGTGCGCGCGCCTGCGCGGCAGCCTGCGCCTGATCCCGGTGGAAGACGTGCACTACCTGCAGGCCGAGGAAAAATACGTCGTCGTCCATCATGCGCGCGGCGAGGACCTGATCGAGGAGTCGCTGAAGTCGCTGGAAGACGAATTCAGCGCGCGCTTCGTCCGCATCCACCGCAACTGCCTGGTGGCGCGGCACGAGATCACCGAACTCAAGCGCGGCAGCGACGGCCGCGTGCACGCCGTGCTCCGCCACGGCAAGGAACCGCTGGAAGTCAGCCGCCGCTGCGTGGCGGGGCTGCGCGACACGGTCAAGAATTTCTGAGCCAGTTGGAGCCGGGAACCGGTAGCCGGAGAGCAGCTCTTGATTTCCGGCTACCGGCTACCGGCTACCGGCTCACGGCTATCGCAGGATCTTCAACAATATAATGGCGCATGAATCCGATCCGCATCGCCACCCGCAAGAGCCCGCTCGCCCTCTGGCAGACCGAACACGTCGCCGCCCAACTGCGCGAGGCGCATCCGCAACTTGAAGTCGTGCTGGTGCCGATGAGCACGCGCGGCGACGACGTGCTGGACCGTTCGCTGGCCGCGATCGGCGGCAAGGGCCTGTTCCTGAAGGAGCTGGAGCTGGCGATGCTGCGCGGCGAAGCCGATTGCGCGGTGCATTCGCTCAAGGACGTGCCGATGGAGCTGGATCCGCCGTTCGCGTTGTCGGCGATCCTGGAGCGCGCGGATCCCGCCGATGCCTTCATTTCCAACACGCATGCCTCGCTGCAGGCCTTGCCGCAGGGCGCGCGCGTGGGCACTTCGTCGCTGCGCCGCCAGGCGCAACTGCGCGCATTGCGCCCGGACCTGCAATTGCTGGACCTGCGCGGCAACGTCAACACGCGCCTGGCCAAGTTGGATGCAGGCGATTACGACGCCATCGTGCTGGCCTGCGCGGGTTTGTTGCGGCTCGGCTTCGGTTCGCGCATCCGCCTGCGCCTGGCCGCGCCCGACTGGCTGCCGGCCCCTGCGCAAGGCGCCATCGCGGTGGAATGCCGCGCCGATGACGCCGCCACGCAGGCGCTGTTCGCGGCGCTGGACCACGCGCCCACGCGGACTTGCGTGGAAGCCGAGCGGGCGATGAACCGTGCCTTGCACGGCAGTTGCCACGTACCGGTCGCGGCGTACGCGGAATTGCATGGCACGCGACTGCATCTCGCGGGACTGGTCGGATCGGCCAGCGACGGACGCATGGTGCGGGCTTTCGCTGAAGATACGGCTGATGCCGGTGAAGCATTGGGTCAGCGGCTTGCGGCGGAACTGCTGGCGATGGGAGCCGGCGAGTTTCTCTAGGAATCCGGAAGGGGCTTCATTGTGGGAGGTTCCACTGTGGGAGGGGCTTCAGCCCCGATGCTCTTCACACAAAGCTGTCGGGGCTGAGGCCCCTCCCACAAGCCCCCGCAACGCCTACCTGAAGCGATACACCACATTCATCGTGGTCAGCGTATCGGTCTTCTTCCGTTCCGCATCCACGTCGCTGTTGCGGCGCGCCTGCAACCCGGCTTTCAGCGCCAGATGCGAATTCATCGCCACCGATACGCCCAAGTCGTTCTGGGCGAAGGTGTTGGAGGTGCCCGATTCCACCAGCAAGGTGTTTTCCAGTTCGGTGTTTTCGGTCAGGTCGAACTTCAGGCCAAGGTAGCCGCGGCCGATCACTCCCGACTCGGTGCGATCGTCCGCGACATGGTGCGCGCGGCGAAAGCCGGGGCCGATCTGCAGGTCCAGCCGGGTCCGGTCGCCGTCCATGATCCGGGTGCCGTAACCGATGCTGGCGGTCTGCTGGTAGCTGTAGGTGGCGAAATCATCGCGTTCGTAGCGCAGCGCCGTGGTGAACTGGCGATGCTCGCCCAGTTTCAGTGCGCTCTTGAAACCGGCGGTGTAACGGTTGGCGGTGGTGTTGCGTTCGCGGGTCGTGCCGCCGTTGCCGTCGTCCACCAGGTGTTCGGCACTGGAACGCAGGCCGAACAGGTCCAGGGCATGGATCCAGTCGCCCTGCGTGTACTGCACGTTGAAGCGACCGTTGAGGCTTTCGCTGACGCTGTTGCCGCGGGTGGCGGCGAAACCCAGCTCGCCGCCGCCGTCCCAGGGCGAGACTTTTACTACCGGCGCATCGGATTCGCAGCTGTGGGCGGTTTCTTCGGCCAGCACGGCGGGCGCCACGGGCAGATAGGCCAGCATGGCGAGCAACAGGGGAGTGAATGGCATGGGGGCAGGTTTCAGGATTTCGGGAGAGGACAACAGCCAGACGGCCGTGAAAACGTTTCCATGCTACCCGAAGACGACCCTGTAGACCAGCCCAAGTGTTTGTTATGGATCATGTTTATGAAGGCCTGGTGATAGTTTGTTCAGGGCCGGCACAGCTCGCGATCGCGATGCAGCTCCTCCTCCAGCAGTTTGCGTTCCCGCGCCGAGGTGGCCGTCAGCAGGCCCGAAATATTGGCCTGGATGCGCGGGCAGGGCGAACCGGGATCGCCGAATGCCCGGGCAATGAAATCCATCACCCGCTTCGGCGAGGGCGGCGGACGCATGCGGAAAACGCCAGCGCGATCGCCTCCCGGCAGTTGCGCCCGCCGACTGCGCAAGGGCGCGGCCTGGAAGTCGGGCGGGGATTGTTCGCGGGCCCATTGCCGGCCTTGTTCCAGCAACTCCGCAGTCGATGCGACCGGGTCGGTCGCGGGCTCGGTGGCCGCTACGGCGGCGGGCGGATTGGCGATGGGTCGGCGCACGGCTCGTGCGGTCGTGGTGCGCGCCGACGTGGGTGCAGGCAAGGGGGCGGTTGCGGGCGGCGACGGTGGCCGGACAGGTTCCAGGAACACCAGGCGCAAGCGCACCTGTTCGCCCTTGTCCGCCGGCTTGCGGCTGAGTGGCTGGATCAATATCCATAGCAGTGCGGCATGCACCGCCACCACTATCAACCACGCCATCGCCTGCGTGGCGCGTCCCTGCCGTTCGTCATTCCGCATCCGGGCCCCCGTTGATTGCGGGGGAGTCTGCGCAGGTCCAGGTTAAACGCCAGTTAGAAATTCATTGCGGAATTCATTGCGGCGCATCGATGACGATGCCGGGGTCGTCGTAGCGCGAATAACGCAAGGTCATGGAATAAGGCTTGCCCTGCGCCTCGCCCTGGCTCACCAGTTGCAGGGGCAGGCCGTCGCCACCGACCCACAAAGTGAACTCGCTGGGCTTGGGTTCGGTGTGCCTGACCAGGTATTTCTTCGCTGATTGGCCGTCGATGTTGTCGCTGCCCAGCGATTCCACGCTCATCCCGGCCTTGTGCTCCTCGATCTTCAGCGGGTCGCGCCACTGGCTCAGCGTGCCCGCGGGCAGCGGCATTTTCATCCAGCGGCCATTGGCCTGCATGTGCATGGTGTCGCCGATGATCACCTGGGTTCCCATCGGCATCTTCATCCGGTAACGGTCGGGAGCGACGAAATCCATCTCGATGGCCATGGGCTGCGCGCCCTGCATGTCCATGACCGCATGGAAGCTCCCGGCCTTGAGGAACTTGTCCATCGACGCCTTCATCTCGTCTTCGGGGCTGGACAAGGGGCTCGGCACGGCGGCGGCTTTTTCCGGCGCCGTTGCCGGTTCGGCTGGCGCCGGCGCGGCGGTGTCGGCGGGGGTCGAGGGCTTGCACGCGGCAAGGGCGGCGACCAGGCAGGCGAGCGCGAGCGGGCGTAGGGACATGCGGGAACTCCGGGTCGGGTGAGGCGGCAACAAGAATCGGGGCATGAGGGATAGGGGCAGGCTCCCCGCAAATACAGGCAGCTTGGGTCCGCGCGTTGGGGGTCGCAGCGCATCGGTGATGCGCTGCGGGATCCGGCACCGCACGGGCCCAAGCTGCCGGTGCAGCGGGGTCCACAACCGATCCAACGCCAGGTCCAGCACGAAAACGGCCACGGCTCGGCCATAATCGGCGCATGGACAAGATCGAACGCATCACCGCGCTGCACCGCATCCTCAAGGCCGCCCGCTATCCGGTCACGGTCAAGCGCCTGCAGGAGGAACTGGGCTGCTCGCGCGCCACCGCCTATCGCGACCTGGCCTATTTGCGCGACGCGCTGATGGCGCCGATCGAAGGCGACGGCGAAGCCGGTTTCCGCTACATGGCGGCGGAAAGCGAACGCTTCGAACTGCCCGGCCTGTGGCTGAGTTCGGAAGAACTCTATTCGCTGCTGGCCGCGCAGCAACTGCTGATGCGCACCGGCGGCGGCGTGCTCGCCGGCGCGCTGGCGCCGCTGCAGAAGCGCATCGAAGGCCTGCTGGCCGATCATGCCGGCGTCGATCACTGGCCGGTGGAACGGGTGCGGGTGATCCCGCATCGCGGACGGCGCCTGGACGAAGCCAGTTTCCGCAGCGTCGCCTCGGCGGTGCTGGAGCGCAGGCAGCTCAACTTCGAATACCGCGCGCGTTCCACCGATGAACGCACCCGGCGCACGGCGTCGCCGCAACGCATCACCCACTATCGCGACAACTGGTACCTGGATGCGTGGGATCACGAACGCAACGGCTTGCGCAGCTTCGCCGTGGATCGCATCAGCAACGCGAAGGCGCTGGACGAACCCGCGCGCGATCTTGCCGACAGCGAACTCAACCAGCACCTGGCTTCCAGCTACGGCATTTTTTCCGGCGAACCCAAGGGCTGGGCGACCATCGTGTTCAGCGCCAAGACCGCGCGCTGGGTCGCCGACGAGCAATGGCATTCGAAACAGGAAGGCCGCTTCCTGCCGGACGGCCGTTACGAACTGAAAGTGCCGTACAGCGTCTCGCGCGAGTTGCTGATGGACATCCTGCATTACGGCGCCGATGCGGAAATCATCGAGCCGCCCGTGCTGCGCGAACAGGCCAAGTCGCTGCTGGAGCTGGCGTTGAGCAATTACGGCCGCTGACCGACACCCATGTAGGAGCGTCCCATGGGCGCGAGCTCTTCCCTTGAATTTCCGCGATCCGGACGAAGAGCTCGCGCCCATGGGGCGCTCCTACAAGAGCAAGGGTCGAAAGGTCGCAACCGGTGAGATGGATAGCCGGCAGGCTTCGCTTCCACCCTTCCGGAGCCGCCAACATGCCGAAGTTCGTTCCCGCGCCTTCCCGTCACCAGGAATCCGTCGATCCACGCCTGTTGCGCGGCGTGCGCAATGCCGCCGTCACCGGATTGATGCTGGTGCTGCTGCTTCCCGCCGCGCGCGGGCATAGCGACTGGCTGGGCTGGATGCCGCTGTGGCTGGTGGGCATGCCGTTGGCGGCGTGGTGGTCGCTGCACCGGTTCCACTTGCCGTGGCGCAGCGCCTCGGCGCAGGAATCGCCGAAACCCGCGCGCCGCCGCCGTCCGGGCGCGCAGGCGCGGCGTCGTGCGGTGCCCGGTGTGCGACGCCTGCCTCGCGCGGCCTGACCTTCGGCAGGGGGAGCGCGGCGTGCGCGTGTGCTAGCGTGAAGAATTATGTTCGCACACGGAGTAAACATGCCCACGCTTTCCCATGCCTGCCACGCCATCGTGGTCGCCGCAGGTCTCGCCGCCGCTACCGGCAGCACTTTCGCCCAGGAGTCCGCCGCCGTGACCGACGACAAATACACCTGGCTGGAAGACGTCACCGGCGACAAGCCGCTGCAATGGGTCAGGGCGCAGAACGCGAAGGCCGAGGCGGAAATCGCGGCCACGCCGGAGTTCACGCAGCTCGAGGGCAAGATCCGGACCATGCTCGATTCCGACGCCAAGATCCCGGGCGTGGAAAAAATGGGCGCGTATTACTACAACTTCTGGAAGGACAAGAACCACGAGCGCGGCGTCTGGCGCCGGACCACGCTGGCGGAATACCGCAAGCCGCAGCCGCAATGGGAAACGGTCATCGACCTGGACGCGCTGAACGCGGCCGAGGGCTTGCAGGACGACAAGAAGTGGGTCTGGCACGGCGCCGACTGCCGCAAACCCGACTACGACCGCTGCCTGGTCGCCTTGTCGCGTGGTGGTGCCGATGCCGACGTCACCCGCGAGTTCGACCTGGTCAGCAAGCAGTGGGTGAAGGACGGATTCCTGCGTCCCGAAGCCAAGGGCGGACTGGGCTGGAAGGATGCCGACACGGTGTACGTATTCACCGATTTCGGGCCCGGCAGCATGACTCCGTCCGGTTATCCGCGCATCGTCAAGGAATGGAAGCGCGGCACGCCGATGAGCGCCGCCAAGGTGGTTTACGAAGGCGGCGACAAGGACATGTACATTGCCGCGTACCACGACAATACGCCGGGTTTCGAACGCGATTTCGTAAGCCGCACCCTCGCTTTCTACAACGACGAACTGTACCTGCGTGGTCGCGATGGCAAGCTGGTCAAGGTCGATGCGCCCAATTCCGCCAGCAAGGGCACGCACAACGAATGGCTGACGCTGGAATTGCGCGAGCCCTGGACCGTCGGTGGCAAGACCTATGCGGCGGGTTCGCTGCTGGCGACGAAGTTCGATGCGTTCATGGCCGGCAAGCGCGAGTTCGAGGTGCTGTTCACGCCGACCGACAGCACCTCGCTGGCCGGTTTCAGCTGGACCAAGAACCACCTGGTCCTGAACGTGCTGGATGACGTGAAGAACAAGCTGAGCGTACTGACGCCGGCAGCCGCAGGCTGGAAGAAGAGCGAGTTCGTCGGCGCGCCGGCCTTCGGCACCATTGGTGTCAGTGCATTGGACAGTGAGGAAAGCGACGCGATGTGGCTGACCGTCACCGACTACCTGACCCCGACCACGCTGTCATTGGCCGAGATCGGCAAGCAACCGGAACAATTGAAGGCCATGCCCGCCTTCTTCGACGGTACTAAGGATGTCATCGAGCAGCATTTCGCCACCTCCAGGGACGGCACCAAGGTGCCTTACTTCCTGGTGCGGCCGAAGGGCCTGAAGTACGACGGCAGCGCGCCGACGCTGCTGTACGGCTACGGCGGCTTCGAGATCTCGCTGACCCCGGGTTATTCCGGCAGCGTGGGCATGGGCTGGCTGGAGAAGGGCGGCGTCTACGCGGTGGCCAATATCCGCGGCGGCGGCGAATACGGGCCGCGCTGGCACCAGGCGGCGCTGAAGCAGAACCGGCACAAGGCCTACGAGGACTTCGCCGCGGTGGCGCAAGACCTGGCCGCGCGCAAGATCACCTCCGCCAGGCACCTGGGCATCCAGGGCGGCAGCAATGGCGGCTTGTTGATGGGCAACATGCTTACCCAGTATCCGGAACTGTTCGGCGCGGTGGTGGTGCAGGTGCCGCTGCTGGACATGAAGCGTTACAGCCACCTGCTGGCCGGCGCCTCGTGGATGGCCGAATACGGCAATCCGGACACGGCCGACTGGGAGTACATCAAGACGTTCTCGCCCTACCACCTGTTCGATCCGGCCAAGGCTTATCCGCCGACGTTGTTCACCACTTCCACGCGCGACGATCGCGTGCATCCCGGCCACGCGCGCAAGATGATGGCCAAGATGCTGGATGCGGGCAAGGACGTGCGCTACTACGAGAACATCGAAGGCGGCCATGGCGGCGCCTCGAACAACGCGCAGTCCGCGCACATGAGCGCGCTGGCTTTCACGTTCCTGTGGCAGCAACTGGCCGAGTAAGGCGACCGGCAACAACCCTCCGATCCCGGCTATTGCCGGGATCGGTTTCTGGATGGTTCCAATCCCATTGCTTCACGGAAAAACGGACCTACCTATGAAGACTCCTTACTGTTCGCGGCGATCCTCCTCATGACTACGTCCTCCAGTTCCGCCCTCGCACTCGACGTCGCCGCGCCGGACGTGGCCAGGAAAGCGCACGAAGTGAAGGCGCCGTTCGGCGCGACCCGCAACGACGATTACTACTGGCTGCGCGACGACGAGCGCAAGGATCCGGAGATGCTGGCCTACCTGGCCGCCGAGAACGCCTACGCCGACGCGCTGCTGGCGCCGACCAGGCCGCTGCAGGAAAAGCTCTATGGCGAGATCGTCGCCCGGATCAAGCAGGACGACAGCTCGGTGCCGTACCGCGAGCGCGGCTACTGGTACTACACGCGCTTCGAGACCGGCCAGGATTATCCGATCCACGCGCGCCGCAAGGGCACGATGGAGGGGCCGGAGGAAATACTCCTCGACGTCAATGCGATGGCCGAGGGCCACGACTTCTTCCATGTCGGCGAATGGGCGATCAGCCAGGACAACCGGCTGCTGGCCTGGGCGGAAGACGAAGTCGGCCGGCGCCAGTACGTGGTCCACGTGCGCAACCTGGAGACCGGCGAAACCCATGCCGACACGATCACCGGCGTGGCCCCGGAGCTGGTCTGGGCCGACGACAACAAGACCCTGTTCTACGCGGAGAACGATCCGGAAACCCTGCGCACGGTGCGCATCAGGAAGCACGTGCTCGGCACGCCGGTCGCGGGCGACCCGCTGGTCTACGAGGAGCACGACGAGAGCTTCTTCATGGGCGTCTCGCGTACCGGCGACGACAAGTTCATCTGCATCGACACCGGCAGCCATGTCTCGGGCGAGACCCGTTGCGCGCCGGCCGCGGATCCGGCCGAGTTCGCCGTGCTGGCGCCGCGCCAGCGCGATGTCGAATACAGCGTCGACCACATCGGCGACCACTGGGTGATCCGCACCAATGCCGACGGCGCGGAGAACTTCAAGCTGATGACCGCGCCCGACGGCGCGAGCTCGCGGACCGAGTGGAAGGAATGGGTCGCGCACCGCGACGACGTGTTCATCGAAGGCTTCGAACTGTTCGACGGCTTCACCGCGATCAGCGAACGCTCCGACGCGCTGGAGCGCATCCGCCTGGTCAAGACCGATGGTAGCGAGGAATACGTCAAGTCCGATGAGCCCGCGTATTCGATGGGGCTGGAGATCAATTCCGAACACGACACGCCGTGGCTGCGCTACGACTACACCTCGATGACCACGCCGGCGACCATCTACGAGCTCGACACGAGGACCGGCGAGCGCAGGTTGCTCAAGCAGCAGCCGGTGCTGGGCTACGATCCTGCCCTTTACGTGACCGAGCGGTTGTGGGCCACGGCGCGCGATGGCGCCAGGATCCCGGTGTCGGTGGTCTACAGGAAGGGGTTCGAGAAGAACGGCAAGGGCGCCTTGCTGCAGTACGCCTATGGTAGTTATGGGCACTCCACCGACCCGGCCTTCAGCCTGACCAACGTCAGCCTGCTCGATCGCGGCATGGTCTACGCCATCGCCCACATCCGCGGCGGCCAGGAGCTGGGCCGCAAGTGGTACGACGACGGCAAGCTGCTGCACAAGAAGAACACCTTCACCGATTTCATCGACGTCACCGACTTCCTGGTCGAACAGGGCTATGCCGCGAAAGACCGCGTGGCCGCCTATGGCGGCAGCGCTGGTGGCCTGCTGATGGGCGCGATCTCCAACATGGCGCCGGACAAATACCGGGCGATCGTGTCGCAGGTTCCATTCGTGGATGTGGTCACCACCATGCTCGACCCGAGCATCCCGCTGACCACCAATGAATACGACGAATGGGGCAACCCGGAAAAGAAGAAGTTCTACGATTACATCCTCGCCTATTCGCCGTACGACAACATCGGAAAGCAGGCCTATCCGGCGATCTTCGTCGGTACCGGCCTGTGGGATTCGCAGGTGCAGTACTGGGAACCGGCCAAGTACGTGGCGAAACTGCGCGACGAGAACACCGGCACGTTGCCGCTGGTGTTCCGCATCAACATGGAAGCCGGGCACGGCGGCAAGTCCGGGCGTTTCCGTCGTTATCGCGAGACCGCCGAGTACTACGCCTTCGTGCTGGATCAGTTGGGCGTGGTCGAACCCGCCGCGAAGTAACCCGCCTTGTGTAGGAGCGGGCCCTGCCCGCGATGCCTTCGACCCTGTAGATCCGAGCTTGCTCGGATGCTCTTGATCTTCGCGGAAAGCATCCGAGCAAGCTCGGATCTACAAGACAATGGCAAGAGCATCGCGGGCAGGGCCCGCTCCTACACATGGATATGATGCCGCCATGACCGAACATTCGCGCTTCCGCTGGGCCTGGTGGCTGCTGGCCTACGCCAGCCTGGGCACCGGCATCGTCGGCATCTTCGTGCCGGTGCTGCCGACTACGGTATTCATCCTGATCGCCGCCTATGCCGCTTCGCGCGGTTCCGACCGCCTGCATCGCTACCTGCTCCAGCATCCGCGCTTCGGGCCGGCGATCCGCGACTGGCAGGCGCACGGCGCGGTGTCGCGGCGTGCGAAATGGGCGGCGACACTGATGATGGTGGTCAGCGCGATGCTGCTGCTGGCGGTCATGTTCTCGGTCGGCGGCCATCGCGGATGGATGGTGGCCCTGCCCATCGTCTGCATGGCGGTGGTGGGGCTGTGGCTGTGGCTGCGTCCGGAGCCATCGGAGTAGAAGGCTTGGTGGGAGCTGGCAGCTGGGATTCGAAAGCCGGAAGCCGGAAACTGCAGACCAGCTTTTGATTTCCAGCTACCAGCTACCGGCTACCGGTTCACACCCATCTGGCTATACTCCGGCAATGAACAAATCCCTGCATATCGCGTTTTCTATTGTCGTCCTGACCATCCTTGCCGGTTGCGGCGCCAAGGGGCCGTTGATCCTGCCGGAGAAGGCGGAGCCGATCGAAGAGCCGACGGAAACCGCGCCTGAAACGATGCCTGAATCCACCGCGCCCGCCGCACCCACCGACAGCACGGAGCCGGTGACTGTTCCTACAGATGCGCCCACGGATGGCGCAACCGAAACCACGCCGCCACCGAAGGATGACTGACGCGCCGGCCTCCGCCGCTGCCGTGCTGCGCTTCTCCAAGATGCACGGCGCCGGCAACGATTTCGTGGTCCTCGACCTGCGCGACGGCACCCCGCCGCCGGATGCGGCGCTGGCCTCGCGCCTGGCCGACCGGCATTTCGGCGTCGGTTGCGACCAGATCCTGACCATCGAGGCGCCGCGCAGCGCGGAGGCGGTGGCTTCGTACCGGATCTGGAATTCCGACGGCTCGGCTTCGCAGCAATGCGGCAATGGCGCGCGTTGCGTGGCGGCCTGGCTGGTACGCGATGGCGTGGCCCGGGGCGACCGTTTTCGCGTCGACAGTCCGCTGGCGACCCACGAGGTGGTGCGGCTCGGTGAGGACCGTTATTCCATCGCCATGGGCGTGCCGCAATTCGACCCCGCGAAGATCCCGCTGGCGGGATTTTCCATGGCCCGGGATCGCTATGCGATCGAACTCGATGGCGAAACCGTCGGCTTCGGCGCAGTGTCGATGGGCAACCCGCATGCGTTGGTCGAAGTGATCGATCTCGGTGTGGATGATGTCGACGCGGCGCCCGTCGCCATGCTCGGCCCGGCGTTGCAATCCAGTGGCGCTTTCCCGCAATCGGCCAACATCGGTTTCGCCCAGGTCGTTGCGCGCGATCGCTTGCGCCTGCGCGTGTACGAACGCGGCGTGGGCGAAACCCTGGCCTGCGGCAGCGGCGCCTGCGCGGCGGCCGCGATCCTGATCCGGCGGGGAGCGATCGATCGCCAGGTGGACATCTCGCTGCCGGGCGGCGACCTGCGGATAAGCTGGCCCGATGACGCGGCCGAGGTCATCATGTCCGGACCGGCGGCATTCGTATTCGAAGGGGATTGGAAGCTATGACCAATACACAGGAAAAGACACAGGAAAAACTGGGCGCGCACGAGATCGCCGCGTGGCTGCGCCGGCACCCGACTTTCCTCAAGCAATTCCCGGACCTGGCCCTGACCCTGGTGGTGCCGCGCGAGGAAGGGCCGACCGCCTCGCTGGCCAGTTACCAGCTGGAAGTGCTGCGCGACAAGAATCGCGAACTGTCCAAGCGCCTCAACGACCTGTTCGCCAACGCGCAGGAAAACGAGCGCCTGGCCGTGCGCACCCATCAACTGACCTTGTCCTTGCTGAAGCAGGCCACGGCGCAGGACACGCTGCGGGCGATGGCCGCGTCGCTGGCCGAGGATTTCAACGGCGACCTGGTGCGCGTGGTGCTGTTCGAGCCGGTCGCCGGCCTGGACGATACCGAATGGCTGCAGGTAGTGGCGGAAAGCAGCAGCCACCTGGCCTCGTTCCGCGATTGCCTGCAGGATGGCGAACCGATCTGCGGGCGCCTGCAGCCGGAAAAGAACGCGCTGCTGTACGGCCCGCGCGCCGAGGAAGTGCAGTCGTCGGCCTTGTTGCCGCTGCCCGGCCTGGGCCTGGTGGCGGTCGGCAGCCGCGACGGCAACCGTTTCTACCCGGGCATGGGCACGCTGTTCCTGCGCATGATGGGCGAGGCGCTGGCGGTGGCGTTGAAGCGCTTCGATGGGTGAAGGCAGGGCTTTTGTTTTTGCTCGTCATCCCCGCGCAGGCGGGGATCGCTCCTGCTCTCGCATGAGCGTACCTTGCCCGCGACGCTTTCCGGCAAGAAGCGAAGAGCGATCCCCGCCTTCGCGGGGATGACGAACGAGAATCACCGTGTCCGGCGTCGAAGCCTTCCTCTCCCATCTCCAGGTCGAACGCCGCATGTCGGCGCACACCCTCGACGCCTATCGCCGCGATCTGACCGCGCTGATCGACTGGTCCACGACCCAAGGCGTCGACGAACTGGCCGCGCTCGATACGGAACAACTCCGCGCCTTCGTCGCCGCCGAACACCGCCGTGGACTGTCGCCCAAAAGCCTGCAGCGCCGCCTGTCCGCCTGCCGCAGCTATTTCAACTGGCTGCTGCGTCATGGCTGCATCGCCGCCAGTCCCGCCGCCGCATTGCGCGCGCCCAAGTCGCCGCGCAAGTTGCCGCAGGTGCTGGATGCCGACGAAGCCTCGCTTCTGGTGGAAGTGCCGACCGACGCGCCGCTGGGATTCCGCGACCGCGCCTTGCTGGAATTGTTCTATTCCTCCGGCCTGCGCCTGAGCGAACTCTGCGGCCTGCGCTGGCACGACCTGGACCTGGCCAGCGGCTTCGTCACCGTGCTGGGCAAGGGCAACAAGCAGCGCAAGGTGCCGGTGGGTTCGCATGCGCGCAAGGCGCTGGAGGCATGGCGCGAGGAACACAAGGCTGCAAGCGATGCGCCGGTATTCCCCGGCCGCAATGGGGGCCCGATTTCGCAGCGCGCGGTACAGATCCGGATGAAGCTGCTGGCGCAGAAGCAGGGCCTGTTCAAGAACGTGCATCCGCACATGCTGCGGCACAGTTTCGCCAGCCACATCCTGGAATCCTCCGGCGACCTGCGCGGGGTGCAGGAGCTGCTGGGCCACGCCGATATAGCCACCACCCAGATCTACACCCACCTGGACTTCCAGCACCTGGCCAAGGTGTACGACGCCGCGCATCCGCGCGCGCAGCGGGTCAAGAAACGATAATGGTTTTTGTTGATGCGCTCCCTGGCGCGGGAGGGTGTCAGCCGCCCAGGTAGAACATGCATTTGGCCAGCAGCACGATGCCGACCATGTGGCAGAACAGGCTCAGGTGGAGGCGGCGCGATACGGTCGAAACCAGGCGGCCGCGGCTGCGCAGCCACATCGCGGTGAGGAAGTGGCCGAACACGCTCAGCGCCAGGGTGATCTTGATGGTCAGCAACAAGCCGAACGTGCTTGAGAACGGCTGCGCCAGCGCGGCGCGGTAGCGCCAGGCCATGCCGATGCCGCTGCCGTACAGCATCAGCAATACCCACGGTATCAGCTGGCGCGCGCGGCGACCGATGCCGACTTCCACCTGGTGCATGACGTTCTTCGGCACGTGCTTGCGCACGCTTTCCAAGATCAGCACTTCGAAGAACACCGTGCCGACGAAGACGAGCGCCGCAAACAGGTGCGCGAGCAGCAGCAGGGGATAGTGGTTCATGGGTCTCCCGGGATCCTCGCGACGGCGGTGGGATCTGTTCCCGGGGATATCTTCCGCCCGAAGCGCGCGGGCCGACATGACCTGGATCAACCTGGGGCCTTGTGGGGCGCAAGCGAAAATCATCCCGCAGGAGCGCCCACGGGACGCTCCTGCACGGGTCGAAGGTCACGCTTGAACCCGACGCGGCCGTCCCCACCTCTTTTATCAACACCCCGGAGGCCGCATGGACCCCAGCCAGAACCCCAATGTTTTCCACGCCACCACCATCCTGTCGGTGCGCCGCAACGGTCGCGTCGCGGTCGCCGGCGACGGACAGGTCACCCTGGGCCACACGGTGATGAAGGGCAACGCGCGCAAGGTGCGCCGCCTGGGCCGCGACGGCCAGGTGCTGGCCGGTTTCGCCGGCGCCGCGGCTGACGCCTTCACTTTG
Organism: Pseudoxanthomonas sp.; assembly: GCA_041919795.1. Lineage (GTDB taxonomy): Bacteria > Pseudomonadota > Gammaproteobacteria > Xanthomonadales > Xanthomonadaceae > Pseudoxanthomonas_A. Next base: position 53,263 of record JAYRTC010000019.1, read on the forward strand.
TTCGAACTGTTCGAGGCCAAGCTGGAAAAACACGGCCAACTGCAGCGCGCCGCGGTCGAACTGGCCAAGGATTGGCGCACCGAACGCCGTCTCGGCAAGCTCGAGGCGCTGCTGGCGGTGGCCGACAAGGACACTTCGCTGATCATCAGCGGTACCGGCGACGTGATCGAACCGGAGGACGGCATCATCGCCATCGGTTCCGGCGGCGCCTACGCCCTGTCCGCCGCCCGCGCGTTGCTGGCGCATACGGAAATGGATGCGAAATCGATCGCGGTCGAGTCGCTGAACATCGCCGGCGATATCTGCATCTATACCAACCGTAATGTGGTTGTCGAAGAGCTGTGATCCCCCGTAGGAGCGCCCCATGGGCGCGAGCTCCTGCTTCTATTTGGATCATTATCAAGAGCTCGCGCCCATGGGGCGCTCCTGCGCCGCATAACCTTCCGGTACGCACTCAATGAAACTTGAAAACAATTCCACCATGACCCCGCGCGAAATCGTGCAGGAACTCGACCGTCACATCGTCGGCCAGCACGCGGCCAAGCGCGCGGTCGCCATCGCTTTGCGCAACCGCTGGCGGCGCATGCAGTTGCAGCCTGACCTGCGCGACGAGGTGATGCCGAAGAACATCCTGATGATCGGCCCCACCGGCGTCGGCAAGACCGAGATCGCGCGGCGCCTGGCCACGCTGGCCAATGCGCCGTTCGTGAAAGTCGAAGCCACGCGTTTCACCGAAGTCGGCTATGTCGGCAAGGACGTCGAGCAGATCGTGCGCGACCTGGCCGATACCGCGGTGAAGATGTACCGCGAGCAGGCCAAGGTGCGCGTGCGCACCCAGGCCGAGGAACGGGCGGAAGAACGCATCCTGGATGCACTGCTGCCGCGTCGCGAAGCGCCGGCCGGGGGTTTCGGTTTTGGCGCGGCCACGACCACGGTGGACATCGGCGCGGAACCGTCGTCGAAGGAATCGGAGACGCGGCAGAAGCTGCGCCGCCAGCTGCGCAACGGCGAGCTGGACGACCGCGAGATCGAACTGGAGCTTTCCGCCAACGTCAGCATGGACATCATGACCCCGCCCGGCATGGAGGAAATGGGCCAGCAACTGCGGCAGATGTTCTCCAACATCGGCGGCGGCAAGTCGCACACGCGCAGCATGACGATCAAGGCGGCGCGTCCGCAACTGGTCGAAGAGGAAGCCGCCAAGCTGGTCAACGAGGAAGACGTCCGTGCTGCCGCCATCGAAGCCTGCGAGCAGAACGGCATCGTGTTCATCGACGAGATCGACAAGGTCGCCAAGCGCGGCGGCAACATGAGTGGCGGCGATGTCTCGCGCGAAGGCGTGCAGCGCGACCTGCTGCCATTGGTGGAAGGTTCCAACGTCAGCACCAAGTACGGCACGGTCAAGACCGACCACATCCTGTTCATCGCCTCGGGCGCGTTCCACCTGGCCAAGCCCAGCGACCTGATTCCCGAATTGCAGGGTCGTTTCCCGATCCGGGTGGAGCTGTCGGCGCTGTCGAAGGAGGACTTCGTGCGCATCCTCACCGAACCCAAGGCCGCCTTGACCCGCCAGTACGAAGCGTTGTTGCTGACCGAGGGCGTGGCGGTCGATTTCACCGCCGACGCCGTCGACCGCCTTGCCGAGATCGCCGCGCAGGTCAACGAACGCCAGGAAAACATCGGCGCGCGCCGCCTGCACACGGTGCTGGAACGCCTGCTCGACACGCTGAGCTACGAGGCTCCCGATCGCGATGGACAGAAAGTCAGCATCGACCAGGCCTACGTCGACGCGCACCTGGGCGAACTGGTCCAGGACCCGGACCTGAGCCGTTACATCCTGTAATCCTTCCGCAGGAGCGCCCCATGGGCGCGAGCTCTTTGCTGTTTTCCCGGCAAGAGCTCGCGCCCATGGGGCGCTC
>JAYRTC010000020.1:0-45437 GCA_041919795.1 Pseudoxanthomonas sp.
GGGCGCGAGCTCTTCGACCCGATCGCCAGACATGCCAAAGAGCTCGCGCCCATGGGGCGCTCCTACATTGGCGGCCCCATGACTTTTGTCGCTGGCCTCGCGGGCACGCATGCGGCACTCTCGCTGGCTTCCACCTTTTCCGGAGCCTTGCGATGACCCGTCTGCTACCCAGCCTGCTCGCCCTAGCCACTGCCGCCGTCCTGTTCACTGCCGCCCCGCAGGTGGAAGCCGCGGGCAAGAACGCTGCCGGAACCACCCAGGTCGCCGAATCCAAGGGCGCGCAACTTACAAAGTTGTATGCCGAATACTGGGAAGAGGTGCTGAAGCTCAACCCGGTCCAGGCCACCTTCCAGGGCGACTCCCGCTACAACGACCTGCTGCCCGACTTCGGATCGACGGAATACCGCAAGCAGCAGCACGATTTCACCACGCGCTGGCTGAAGACCATCGAAGGCGTGGGCAGCGACGGCCTCTCTGGTCAGAACTTGCTGAGCTACGAGATCTTCGTGCGCGACGCGAAGAATTCGCTCGAAGGCGAACGCTTCCCCGACTGGATGATGCCGATCAACCAGATGGGCAGCATCGCCAGCTACGCGGTGATGCTGGGCGGCGGCACCAGCGCGCAGCCGTTCAAGACGGTCAAGGACTACGACAACTGGCTGGCGCGCGGCAACAAACTGCCGCAGTTGTTCGATACCGACATCGCCAACATGCGCGCGGGCATGAAAGCCGGCGTGGTCCAGCCGCGCGCGCTGATGGTCAAGGTGATTCCGCAACTGGATGCGCTGATCAAGGACAAGCCCGAGGACACCCTGTTCTGGGGCCCGATCAGCAACCTGCCCAAGGACTTCAGCGACAGCGACAAGCAGCGCCTGACGGCGGCTTACCGCACGATGATCGCCGACCAGCTGCTGCCCGCGTATCGCGAGCTGCGCGCCTTCATCAACGACGAATACCTGCCAGCGACGCGCGACAGCGTGGGCATCGACAAGCTCCCCGATGGCCAGGCCTGGTACGCGTACAACGTGCGCAGCACCACCACCACCGACCTGAGCCCGGCGGCGATCCACCAACTGGGCTTGGACGAAGTCGCGCGCATCCACGGCGAGATCCGCAAGCTGATGGCCGAAACCGGCTTCAGCGGTTCGCTGCAGGACTTCTTCAAGTTCATGCAGACCGATCCGCGCTTCAATTTCAAGGATGAGGCCAGCCTGCTTGCGTATTACCGCGCACTGGAAGCGCGCATCAACAAGCGCGTTCCGGAGCAGTTCTCGCTGCTGCCCAAGGCGCCGTTCGAGATCCGCCCGGTGGAAGCGTTCCGGGCCAAGTCGGCGGCCGGCGGCGAGTACCAGAGCCCGAGCGAAGACGGCAGCCGTCCGGGCGTGTTCTACGTCAACACCTATGACCTGCCGACACGCAAGACCTGGGACGCGGAAGACCTGTTCCTGCACGAAGCGATCCCGGGCCACCACTTCCAGTTGGCCCTGCAGCAGGAACTCGGCGACGTGCCGGCATTCCGTCGCTTCGGTGGCGAAACCGCCTTCATCGAGGGCTGGGGCCTGTATTCCGAATCGCTGGGCAAGTCGCTGGGCGTGTACGAGACGCCATACGACTATTTCGGCTACCTGCAGAACGAACTGTGGCGCGCGATCCGCCTGGTCACCGACACCGGCCTGCACAGCAAGGGCTGGACCCGCGAGCAGGTGATCAAGTACATGCTCGACAACTCGGCCGAAAGCGAAACCCAGTCCACCGCCGAAGCCGAGCGCTACATCGCCTGGCCGGCGCAGGCGCTGGCCTACAAGATCGGCGAACTGAAGATCAAGCAGGTGCGCGCCAAAGCCGAGAAGGAACTGGGCGACAAGTTCGATGTCCGCGCATTCCATGCCGAAGTATTGAAGGACGGCTCGGTGCCGCTGGACGTGCTGGAAGCCAAGATCGATCGCTGGATCGCGAGCAGGAAGGGCTGAGCGCATCCGCACTTGTGGGTGTGGGAGCGGCGTAAGCCGCGAAGCCTTGGCAACTGAATTTACAAGACTCGTGAATTTCCAAGGCTTCGCGGCTTGCGCCGCTCCTACAATTTTATGGGCCGGATAGGCGGCACAGTTACTTAAGACAGGTGTACCAATCGGCCCACGGCCCCACGATGGCGGGAATCGCCACTCGAGTGAACGCCGATGCTGACCCTGCGCAACCTGTCCAAGACCTACGCCAACGGCGTGCATGCATTGAACGACGTCAGCCTGGATATCCCGCGCGGGATGTTCGGTCTGCTTGGCCCGAATGGCGCGGGCAAATCCTCGCTGATGCGGACGCTGGCCACGCTGCAGGAAGCCGATTCCGGTACGGCGACGCTGCAAGGCGCCGATGGCGCGAGCATCGATATCCTGCGCGACAAGGACGCGGTGCGCCGCCAGCTGGGCTACCTGCCGCAGGACTTCGGCGTGTATCCGAAGGTCAGCGCCGAAGACCTGCTGGAACATTTCGCGGTGCTCAAGGGCCTGACCGCGCGCAAGCAACGGCGCGAAGTGGTCGATGGCCTGTTGAAACAGGTCAACCTGTGGGATGCGCGCAAGCGCAAGCTGGGCACCTATTCCGGCGGCATGCGCCAGCGCTTCGGCATCGCCCAGGCACTGCTCGGCAATCCACGGCTGGTGATCGTCGATGAGCCCACCGCCGGCCTCGACCCGGAAGAACGCAACCGCTTCCTCAACCTGCTGGCGGAAATCGGCGAGAACGTCGCGGTGATCCTGTCCACGCACATCGTCGAGGACGTGACCGATCTCTGCCCGACCATGGCGATCATGAACAAGGGTCAGGTGCTGCTGACCGGCAAACCCAACGAAGCCATCGCCGCGCTCAGCAACCAGGTCTGGCGCAAGCAGGTCAGCAAGGCCACGCTGCCCGATTACGAATCGCGGCACACGGTCCTGTCCACGCGCCTGGTCGCCGGCAATCCGGTGATCCATGTGTTCAGCCCCGATCTTCCCGAACAAGGCTTCGAGCAAGTCCCCCCCGATCTGGAAGACGTGTACTTCCAGCGCCTGCGCCTGCAGGCCAGGCCCGCCGCGCAACCGCAGGCCTGACGGAGCACACCGCATGACCTTCGAATTTTTCCGCTTCGAGCTGCGCGAGCAGTTGCGTTCGCCGTTGTTGTGGCTGATGGCCGGCCTGTTCGCACTGATGGGATTCGGCGCCGCATCCAGCGATGCGGTCCAGATCGGCGGCAGCATCGGCAATGTCTTCCGCAATGCGCCGACCGTGACCGCCACCTTCCTCGGCTTCTTCACCCTGCTGGGCATGCTGGTCATCACCATGTTCATCACCAGCGCGCTGCTGCGTGACTTCGACCAGGGCACGGCCGAACTTTTCTTCGCCAGTCCGATCCGCAAGCGCGACTACCTGCTCGGCCGGCTGGGCGCAGCACTCGCTGCCAGCCTGCTGGTCTATGTGGTGATCGCCGCGGGCATTTTCATCGCCCAGTTCATGCCGTGGGTGGACCAGGCGCGCCTGGGACCGGTATCGCTGCAACCGTACCTGTGGAGTTTCGCGGTGCTGGTGATCCCCAACCTGCTGTTCACCGGCGCCCTGCTCGCATTGCTGGCGGCGCTGACCCGCAGCGTGCTGTGGGTCTATATCGGCGTGATCGGCTTCTTCGTGCTGTACATCGCCAGTTCGTCCCTGTTGCGCGACCTCGACAATGTCTGGATCGCGACCTTGCTGGAACCCCTGGGCATCCGCGCGCTGTCGCGGACCATCCGCTACTGGTCGGCCGAAGAGCGCAATACCAACCTGCCCGCGATCGCCGGCTACCTGCTTGCCAACCGCGCCTTGTGGACGGCGATCGCGCTGGCGTTGTTCGCCACGACCTTCGCCTTGTTCAAGACCGAGCGCAGCGGCAGTGGGCGGCGGCGCTGGGGACGGAAGCAAAAGGCGAATGGATCAGCGGAAATCGCCACCATGGCTCCGCGCGCATCCGCTGTCGTCGTACCGAAAATCACGCCGACCTTCGATGCCGGCAGCGGCTGGCGGCAGTTCCTGCGCCAGGTCCGCTTCGACACCTCCGGCGTGTTCAAGAGCGTGCCGTTCCTGGTGATGCTGGCCTTCGGCATGGCCAACTTCATTCCCAGCGCTCTGCTCCGCCAGAGCATGTACGACACCGGCATCTACCCGGTGACTTCGCAGATGCTGTCGGCGTTGCAGGGCAGTTTCAGTTTCCTGCTTATCATCATCGTGCTGTTCTACGCCGGCGAGCTGGTGTGGAAGGAGCGCAGCGCCCGCATCGATGAAGTGACCGATGCCATGCCGGTTCCGAACTGGGTGCCGTTGCTGGCGAAGTTCGTGACCCTGGTCGCGGTGATCGCCAGTTTCCAGGCCATCGGCGCGATCACCGCCATGCTCATCCAGTTGGGCAAGGGCTACACCCAGCTGGAACCGCTGCTGTATGCGAAGACCCTGGCGCTGGATTCGATTGTCTATGTGCTGATGGGTGGACTGGCCCTGGTCCTGCAGGTGTTCACCAACAACAAGTTCGTCGGCTATGCCGCGCTGATCGTGGTCCTGATCGGCCAGTCCGTGCTCGGCATGCTCGACTACACCCACAACCTGTACAACTTCGGCAGTTGGCCGATCGCGCCGCATTCGGACATGAACGGCTACGGTCATTTCCTGGGCGCGCAGCTGTGGTTCCAGTCGTACTGGGGCTTGTTCCTGGCCGCGATGCTGGTGCTTGCGGCGGCGTTCTGGGTGCGTGGCGTGGGCATGGGCCGCAAGCAGCGTTTCTCGCTGGCCGGGCAGCGGCTGCGCGGCGGGCTTGGCCTTGGATTCGCGATTTTCATGGCTGCATTCGTTGCGGTGGGCGGTTTCCTGTTCTGGAACACCAATATCCGCAACAATTTCATTTCACCCGAAGGCCAGCTGGACCTGCTGGCCCGCTATGAGCGCGAATACGGCAAGTACAAGGATCTTCCGCAACCGAAGATATTGGCTTCCACCATCGACGTCGACCTGCGCCCGGAAACCCAGTCGATGACCGTCGATGGCACTTATCGCGTGCGCAACCCGTATGCGAAGGCGATTACCGACATCCACGTGCAGATGACCGACGACAAGGCGCTGAAGTCGCTGGACTTGGGCGGCGCGAAACTGCTCAGCGACGACGAGCCGCTTGGCTACCGCATCTATCGCCTGGACCGTCCACTGCAGCCGGGCGAGCAGCGGAATTTCCGCTTCAAGCTGGATTTCCATCCCAATGGCATCTCCAACCAGGTGGCGCAAACGCAGATCGTCGAGAACGGCAGCTTCTTCAACAACCAGATTTTCCCCAGTTTCGGCTACAGCGAAAGGGCGCAGATCGACGACCGCAACGACCGCCGCAAGCGTGGTCTGGGCGAACCCACGCGCATGCCGAAACTCGAGGACCAGGCCGCGCGCGCCAATACCTACCTCACCGACGATGCGGACTGGATCGATTTCAAGGCCAGCATCTGCACCGCGCCGGACCAGGTCGCGCTGGCCCCTGGCTATCTGCAGAAGGAATTCACCCGCAACGGGCGTCGCTGCTTCAGCTACGCGATGGACCGGCCGATGCTGGACTTCTACGCCTTCCTCTCGGCGCGCTGGCAGGTGAAGAAGACCGCGTACAAGAACATCCCTATCGAGATCTATTACGACCCCAAGCATCCCTACAACGTGGACCGGATGATCGAGTCGGTGCAGAAATCGCTGGCTTACTACGAAGCCAACTTCACCCCTTACCAGCACCGCCAGGTGCGGATCATCGAGTTCCCCGGCTACCAGAGCTTCGCCCAGAGTTTCGCCAACACGATTCCCTATTCGGAATCGATCGGCTTCATCGCCGACCTGCGCGACAAGGAGGACGTCGATTACGTGTTCTACGTGACCGCACACGAAATCGCCCACCAGTGGTGGGCGCACCAGGTGATCGGCGCCAACGTGCAGGGCGCGACCATGCTGTCCGAATCGCTGGCCCAGTATTCGGCGCTGATGGTGATGGAACACGAATACGGACGCGGGCAGATGCGCCAGTTCCTGAAGACCGAACTGGACCGTTACCTGTCCGGGCGTGGCGGCGAACGCATCGAGGAACAACCCCTGTACCGGGTCGAGAACCAGCAATACATCCATTACCAGAAGGGTTCGCTGGTGTTCTATCGGCTGCGCGAGGAAATGGGCGAGGCCGCGCTCAACCGCGCGCTGCAGAAGTTCCTGCAAGCCAAGGCCTACCAGATGCCGCCGTACACGACCTCGCTGGAACTGCTTGATTTCATCCGGGCCGAGGCTCGTCCGGACCAGCAGGGATTGATCACCGACCTGTTCGAGAAGATCAGCTTCTACGACAACCGGGTCGAGGAAGCGACCGCGAAGAAGCGCGCGGACGGCAAGTACGAAGTGACGCTCAAGGTGCACGCGGCCAAGCGCTATGCCGACGGCAAGGGCAAGGAATCCGCGGGCAAGCTGGACGACTGGATCGAGGTGGGCGTGTTCGCACGCGGCAAGTCGGGCGAGGAACGCGACGAGAAGACCCTGTCTCTCGAGCGCCATCACGTCACCACGGAGAGCCCGGTCATCCGCGTGGTCGTCGACGAACTGCCCTACGAAGCCGGCTTCGATCCCTACAACAAATTGATCGACCGGGTGTCGTCGGACAATCGCAAGAAAGTGAGCGTGCAATAACCCAACTACCCGGCATGTGGGAGCGGCATCCCCCAAAAGGACGCCGCTCCCTCATCACGGGGACTCCCAGGCAGGCCGCACCGATCAGACCATTGCGGCCACCGCTGACCTGCAGCGCATCGCGTTTGTCCGAGACCCTGGCACTGCCCTGTCCTTGACAGTGGATTCATTGACGTGGGCGAATCATCGCCCGAAACGGCGAGTAAACGTCGGTCTGCCCGCAAAGCGGCCTCGTGAGGCGCGTGCGTCCTATAATCGACCGCATGCGACCAAGGCAACACAATGGGGATGACATGTTCCATATCGGGTCCGATGTCGAAAACGCACGGAACCATGGCGCGCCATTTCCCCAGGCCGGTCTTGTGGAAGCATCGCGCCGCTCAGGCCCATCGACCCGCGATACGTTCTGGTATCGGTTGAGTCCGTGAACGACAGCCCGCCTCCCTGGACCACACGACTCAAGGCCCGCCTGCTGACCGGGCTGGCCGCGGCCTCGCTGGTGACCCTGCTGATCCTCTCGGGACTGACCTGGCGTGCCGACACCTGGTTCTACGATACCGTGACCCATGCCACCGCGCGTCCAGCCGGTGATCGCGTCGTGGTGGTGCGGATAGACCAGAAAAGCCTGGCCGAACTGGGCCGCTGGCCGTGGTCGCGACGCCTGCATGCCCAATTGATCGATCGCCTGGACGCCGCCGGCGTGCGCGGCATTGGCCTGGACATTTTGCTTTCCGATCCCGCCTTGTACGACCCGGAAGGCGACGCCTTGCTGGCGCGGGCCCTGGGCAAGAGCGGCAAGGTGGTCTTGCCGGTATATGCCGAAGCCGAAAACCGCGACGGTCCCACCGTGGAATTGATGCCGATTCCCGAATTCGCCGCTTCCGCCGCCGCGCTGGGACAGGTGGACATGGGCCCGGACGCCGATGGCGTGACCCGCGACGCCTTCCTGCGCGCCGGCGTGGGTTCCGCGCGCTGGCCCTCGCTGGCGCTGGCATTGAGCCAGTCGGCAGTGCCGGATGCGAACAACGCTCCGCTGCCGGGATTGCGCATTCCTCCGCCGGAACAAATCCCTTCGCAAGACTGGGTGCGCGACTATCGGGTGCGCGTGCCGTATGCCGATCCGGCCGATGGTTTCCCGCACGTTTCCTATGCCGACGTGCTGAAGGGGCGTGTTGCCGCAACGGAACTGCGTGGGCGCTGGATACTGGTGGGCGCCACCGCCCCCTCCATCGGCGAGCAAGTGCTCGTGCCGGGAAGGCGCGCCGCGGATTCGCGCCTGTCCGCAGTGGATTACCAGGCAAACGTGTTGAACATGTTGCTGCGCGGCGATGCCATCATCCCGCTCGGCCTGCCTGCGCAATTGCTGTTGTCCATCGCGCTGGTCGTCGCCCCCTTGCTGTTGTTCGGCATCCACGGCCTGCACCGGATCTGGCAACCGATCGCGGCCGCCATGGCCTTGGCGCTGCTGCTGTCGTTCCTGCTTCTGCGTTTCGGCCATGCCTGGTTCCCGCCGATGCCGGTGCTGGCGGTGCTGGGTATCGGCGCGCTGTCCTGGTTGTTGCGCCTGTTGCGCCGCACGCGTCACCAGACCCAGTCCGATCTGCTGACCGGGCTTCCCAACCGCCTGCGCTTCGACGAGGAACTCGGACAGGCCTTGCGCCAGGCGCAGCGCAGCGGCCAGCCGTTGTCGCTGTTGTTGTTGGACGTGGATCACTTCCGGCGGCTCAACGACGACCAGGGCCAACACGCCGGCGATGAAGTGTTGAGGATCCTGTCCATGACCCTGCGCGGTCGCGCACGACGGCCCCGCGATCTGGTGGCGCGACTGGGCGGCGACCAGTTCGCGGTGCTGTTGCCGGAGACCACGCCGCAAGCCGCCGCCGCCATCGCCACCACGATCCATGTGGACCTGGCCAACCTGGCCACACGCCCAGCCTGCCCCGACTCGACCCCGCCGTTCACCGCCAGCATCGGCATCCACACCGCCCGCGCCGGCGAAGCGACCACGGTGGAAGAAGTCTTCCAGCGCGCCGACAACGCGCTTTACCAGGCCAAGCAGGACGGCCGCAACCGCAGTTTCAGCCACGCCAACGATAGCAGTTCCCTCACGGGCCAGCATTGAACGGCCGAGGATGCGCATGCACATGAACTCCGCGAATGTCCGCACCATGCTTTCGGCTGTCTCCGCGAAGTTGTCATCGACCGGGCTTGTCGTCCCGGGCGAGCTTGCGCCGCTATCGCTGCCTGGCTTCCTCGACTCCGTGCTTCGCGGCATTGGCCAGGTGATGCTGCAGAACAACAGTTATGCCGGCCTTATTTTCCTGGCCGGGATTTTCTGCAACTCGATCCTGCTGGGCTGGGCGGTACTGCTCGGAACAATCGCCAGCACGGCGACCGCGGTATTGCTCGGCGTCGAGCGCCGCCATGTCGGCGCCGGCCTGTTCGGCTTCAACGGCGCGCTGGTCGCCATCGCCCTGCTCTACTTTCTTGAACCGAACCTGCTGGCCTGCGCCTATGTCGTGCTTGCGGCCGCGTGCACCACGATCCTCATGGCCGCGCTGATGAATGTGCTGGGCACATGGAAGCTCCCCGCGCTGACCGCGCCGTTCGTGGTCACCACGCTGCTTTTCATCCTGGCGTGCGCGCGTTTCGGCCGGCTGCACTCGACCGACGTGCTGCCGACCGCGGGACTGCCCAAGGCGGCGATCGTCGAGGGTGTCGTGACTGCCTCGACGCTGGTCGAAGGCCTGTTCAATGGAGTTGCACAGGTCTTCTTCCAGGGCAGCACGATCACCGGAATCATCTTCGTGGCCGGACTGCTGGTTGGCTCGCGGTTGGCCGGAGGCGTGGCCTTGCTGGGTTCGCTGCTGGGGATGCTGGTGGCATGGGGCATGGGCGCGGCCGAACCCGCGATCCGCTCCGGGGCCTTCGGATTCAACTGCGTCCTGGTCGCCATCGCGCTCGGCGGCGGCTTCTTCGTGTTGAATGCGGCCTCCGCCATCTACACAACGCTTGCGGTGATTGCGGCGGCGGTCGTGTTCGCCGCCCTGTCCGCTGCGCTGGAACCGCTGGGCATGCCCGCACTGACATCGCCCTTCGTGCTGGTCACCTGGCTGTTCCTGCTTGCCAGCCCGCTGTTCCGGCGGGTTCGCGCAAGGCAAGCGACGTAGACGCAGCCCGCCACCAGAGCCCCACCCCGCAAGGGCTTTCCTCCGTTTGTGAAGGAATGGTCATGCCTCCGGCATGACCTTCGACACCCTCGGGCCAGCGGCCGCTGACGTAGAGTCTGCGCACGCCCCGGTCCGGGGTCTTTCCCTTGTCCTATGCCCTGTCGGGCCGGAGTTTCCCTAGTGATCCGCAAACCCCAGATCCTGTTGTTGTCCCTTGCCGTGACCGCGGCGCTTGCCGGCTGCTCCAAGAAGGAAGACGCCGCCGCATCCGCGACCGACGCCACCGCGGCGACCGCCGAGCCCGCCAAGCTGACCCTGGACGAATCCAAGCTGCCGCCGGTCAACCGCTTCCTGGTCGCCGACCTGGACACCAGCAAGAACGCCTGCACCGACTTCGGCGGCTACGTGAACGGCAAGTGGCTCGCGGCCAACGCCATCCCCGGCGACCGCACCAGCTGGGGCGCGTTCGAAATGCTGGATGAGCGCTCCACCGGCGTGCAACACCAGTTGGCCGAACAGGCCGCCGCCGACAAGAACGCCACCGGCGTGGAGAAGATCGTCGGCGACCTGTGGTCCACCGGCATGGACGAGGCCAAGATCAACGCCCAGGGCATCGACCCGATCAAGGGCGAGCTGGCCGCCATCGACGCGCTGAAAGACAAGGACGCCATCGTCGGCTACCTGCGCAGCAGCGCGGCCAAGGGCCAGAACGGCCTGTTCGGTTTCGGCGCCGAGGCCGACTTCAAGAATTCCGGCATGAACATGGCCTACGCCTCGCAAGGCGGCCTGGGCCTGCCGGACAAGGAGTACTACCTCAAGGCCGAGAACAAGGCCAAGCTCGACGCCTACCAGGCGCACATCGCCAAGGTGCTGGAACTGTCCGGCGTGGCCGCCGCCGACGCGGCGGAACAGGCCAAGGCCGTGATCGCCTTCGAGACCCGCCTGGCCAAGGCTTCCAAGTCCAGCGAGGAACTCTCCCGCGACGTGTCGCTGTACTACAACCCGGTCAGCCTGGCCGACGCCGACAAGCTGACGCCGAACTTCTCGTGGACCGAATTCTTCAAGTCGCAAGGCGTGGCGCCGCAGGAGAAATTCTCGCTGGCCATTCCCGCTTTCCATGAGGAAGTCAGCAAGATGCTGGGTGACACCGATCCGGCCGCATGGCGCAGTTACCTGCGCTTCCACACCATCGATGGCGCCTCGCCGTACCTGAGCGACGCCTTCGTCAACGAGAGCTTCGATTTCTACAACAAGACCCTGCGCGGGCAGAAGGAAATCAAGCCGCGCTGGAAGCGCGTGCTGGGCACGATCGAAGGCCAGGCCGGCGAAGCGCTGGGCCAGATGTACGTCAAGGTCGCCTTCCCCGCCGAATCCAAGGCCAAGATGGAAACCCTGGTCGGCAACCTGCGCACCGCCTTGAAGGCGCGCATCGAGAACCTGTCGTGGATGAGCCCCGAAACCAAGCAGAAGGCCATCGCCAAGTGGGAAACCTTCACCCCGAAGATCGGCTACCCGGACAAGTGGCGTGAATGGAACGGCCTGGCCACCAACCGCGACAGCTACCTCGGCAACGTCATCGCCGCTATCGAGTTCAACTACAAGTGGAACCTGAGCAAGGTCGGCCAGCCCGTGGACAAGACCGAATGGGGCATGAGCCCGCAGACGGTGAACGCCTATTACAACCCGCTGCAGAACGAGATCGTGTTCCCGGCCGCGATCCTGCAGCCGCCGTTCTTCGATGCCAACGCCGACGATGCGACCAACTACGGCGGCATCGGCGCGGTGATCGGCCATGAGATGACCCACGGTTACGACGACCAGGGCGCGCGCTTCGGGCCGACCGGCAATTTCGAGAACTGGTGGAGCGAGGCGGACGCCAAGGGCTTCTCCGGCCTCACCGACAAGCTGATCCAGCAGTTCAACGAGTACGACGCCAATGGCACCAAGGTCAACGGCAAGCTGACCCTGGGCGAGAACATCGCCGACCTGGGCGGCCTGGCCACCGCCTACGACGCGATGAAGAAGGCCACCGATGGCGCGCCCGATCCGAAGACCGACGGCCTGACCCGCGACCAGCGCTTCTTCCTCAACTGGGCCACGGTGTGGCGCCGCAACTTCACCCCGGAAGAACTGACCGTGCGCCTGAAGACCGACCCGCACGCGCCGGCCAACTTCCGCGCCATCGGCACCCCGTCCAACATGCCCGCGTTCGCCGCCGCGTTCTCGTGCAAGGCCGGCGACCCGATGGTGCGTGGCGACGACAAGAAAGTCGTGATCTGGTAAGCCAGCCGCGATGCAGCAATGAACACAGGCCCGGCATGTCCGGGCCTGTGTGTTTCCGGCACCACGAACCAGCCAACCAGGCAAACCCCGGCAGGCGACTACTCGAGGAACACGAACGATGAACACCACGAATCCACGATTGCTGACCCCGCGTCTGCTGACACTGTCCCTTGCGATCGTCGTCGCGCTGGCGGCCTGCAAGAAGGCCGATGAGGCGCCGACTGCGGCCGCGACCGCGGAGACGCGGACCGAATCGCTCACCCTGGACGAAAGCAAGCTGCCGACCCCGACCACCTTCGCGGCGGCCGACCTGGATGCGGGCAAGGAATGCAGCGATTTCAACGAATACGTCAACGGCAAGTGGGTCGCCGCCAATCCCATTCCCGGCGACCGTTCCAGTTGGGGCGTGTCGGAAATACTCGGCGAGCGCTCGTTGGCCATCCAGCATCAGCTGGCCGAACAGGCCGCCGCCGACAAGCACGCCACCGGCGTGGAAAAGATCATCGGCGACTTCTGGGCCACCGGCATGGACGAGGCGAAGATCGAAGCCCAGGGCATCGCGCCGATCCAGCCGCAACTGGCCGCGATCGACGGATTGAACGACACGGCGGCGATCGCCGGTTACATCCGCAAGCAGGCGGCCATCGGCGACAACCCGGTCTTCGATTTCGGCGCCGAGGCCGATTTCAAGCAGTCCTCGATGAACATCGCCTACGCCAGCCAGGGCGGCCTGGGCTTGCCGGACAAGACTTATTACTTCGATGCCGACAAACGCGACATGCTTGATGCCTATCGCGCGCACATCGCCAAGGTGCTGGAGTTGTCGGGCACGGCCACCGCGGATGCCGCGGAACAGGCCAAGGCCGTGATCGCCTTCGAGACCCGCCTGGCCAAGGCCTCGCTGTCGCAGGAAGACCTGCGCGACGTCTCGCTGTACTACCACCCGGTCAGCCTGGCCGAGGCCGACAAGCTGACGCCCAACTTCTCCTGGACCGAATTCTTCAAGTCGCAGGAGGTGGCCGCACCGACGATGTTCTCGCTGCCGATGCCGGCCTTCCACCAGGAAGTCGACAAGATGCTGGGCGACACAGACCCGGCCGCGTGGCGCAGCTACCTGCGCTTCCACGCCGTCGATGGCGCCGCACCGTATCTCAGCGACAAGTTCGTGCAGGAGAATTTCAACTTCTACAACAAGACCCTGTACGGACAGAAGGAAATCAAGCAGCGCTGGAAACGCGTGCTGGGCACGCTCAATGGCGAGGCCGGCGAAGCGATGGGCCAGCTGTACGTCAAGGTCGCCTTCCCCGCGGACTCCAAGGCGCGCATGGAAACGCTGGTCGGCAACCTGGGGACGGCGCTCAAGGCACGCATCGAGAACCTGCCGTGGATGAGCGACGAGACCAAGCAGAAGGCCATCGCCAAGTGGGAAACCTTCACCCCGAAGATCGGCTACCCGGACAAGTGGCGCGACTGGAGCGGCCTGGCCACCAGCCGCGACAGCTTCCTCGGCAATGTGATGGCCGCCGAAGCGTTCAACTACAGATGGAACCTGGGCAAGATCGGCAAGCCGGTCGACAAGACCGAATGGGGCATGAGCCCGCAGACGGTGAACGCGTACTACAACCCGCTGCAGAACGAGATCGTGTTCCCGGCCGCGATCCTGCAACCCCCGTTCTTCGACGCCAACGCCGATGATGCGATCAACTACGGCGGCATCGGCGCCACCATCGGCCACGAAATGCTGCATGGCTACGACGACCAGGGCTCGCGCTTCGGGCCGACCGGCAACTTCGAGAACTGGTGGACCGATGCCGACGCCAAGGGCTTCTCGGCGCTGACCGGCAAGCTGGAGAAACAATTCAGCGCCTACGCCATTCCCACCGGCGAACACGTCAACGGCAAGACCACCCTGGGCGAGAACATCGCCGACCTGGGCGGGCTGGACGTGGCCTACGATGCGCTGCTCAAGGCCAACGACGGCAAGCCCGACCCGAAGACCGACGGCCTGACCCGCGACCAGCGCTTCTTCATCGGCTACGCGCTTTCCTGGCGCGGCAAGGAAACGCCGGAGTCGCTGAAGGTGCAGGTGGCTTCCGACCCGCATGCGCCGTCCAAGTTCCGCGCCAACGGTCCGCTGGAAAACCTGCCGACCTTCGCCAGCGCGTTCTCGTGCAAGGCTGGCGATGCGATGGTGCGCGCCGGTGATAGCAGGGTCGCGATCTGGTAAGGCGGATTGGTGGGAGGCAGGAGTTGGAAGTCAGGAGCCCCGCTTTTGCCTCCCCCTTTGCAAAAGGGGGATTGAGGGGGATTTGCTTTTGCCATTGCTCTCAACTTCAAGCAAAAGATCAAGAGCAAATCCCCCGTAGCCCCCTTTTGCAAAGGGGGCAAAGCGAAATCTGTCCCAGTTCCGGTTCCCGGCTTCAGCCAAAGCTGCTCTCTCCCTCCTCCACTTCCCACTTCCGCTTTCCACGCACGTAGTCCGTGCGCATCCACGACTTCCAAGGAGCCCATCGTGCCCATGCCCATCCTGAAACCGCTCGCTCTTGTCACCTCCCTTGCCCTGGTCCTCGCGCATGCGCAGGCAGGTGCCGCCGAGACAGCCAAGCCCGTGTACGACATCAAGGACCTGGATCCCGCCATCTCCGCCTGCCAGGACTTCAATGGCTACGCCAACGGCAAATGGATCGCGGCCAACCCCATTCCCGCCGACAGGACCCGCTGGGGCGCGTTCGACCAGTTGCGCGAGCAGAGCCTCGATGCGCAGCACAAGCTCGTCGATGCCGCCGACGCCAATGCGGACAAGGCCGCGACCGGTTCGATCACGCAGAAGATCGGCTGGCTGTACCGCTCGGGCATGGATGAAGCCGCCATCGACAAGGCCGGCTTCGATCCGATCAAACCCGACCTGGCCGCGATAGCCAAGCTTGACGATACCGCCGCGCTCGTCGCCTGGCTGGGCGCAGCCTTCGCCAAAGGCGAAGGCCAGGGCTTCCGCTTCGGTTCCGGCACCGATTACCAGGACGCGACCCGCCAGATCGCGTTCGCCGGCCAGGGCGGGCTTGGCCTGCCGACGCCCGACTACTACAGCAAGGACGAACACAAGGACCTCCGTGCCGCCTATCTCGCGCACATCGCCAAACTGTTCGCGCTGACCGGCGTTGCCGAAGCCGATGCGAAGCAGAAAGCCAACGCAGTGCTTGCGTTCGAGACGCGCCTGGCCAAGGCCTCGCTGTCGCGGGTCGAATTGCGCAATCCGAAGAACCGCTATCACTTCATGAGCACCGAGGAAGCCAACAAGGTCACCCCGCATCTCGACTGGAACATGTTCTTCAAGTCCATCGGCGTGCCCGCCGGCAACGGCTTCTCGTTGTCGCAGCCGAAGTTCTTCGCCGAGTTCGACGCGATGCTCGCCGACACCCCGGCGGCGCAATGGCGCGACTACCTTGCCTTCCACACCATCGACGATGCGTCGAACTATCTGTCCAAACCCTTCCAGGATGCGAACTTCGCCTTCTACGGCCAGACCCTCAACGGCCAGCCGGAACAGCGCGCACGCTGGAAGCGGGTGCTGGAATCGGTCAATGGCGGCATGGGCGAGGCGCTGGGCCAGTTGTACGTGAAGGATTACTTCCCGCCAGAAGCGAAGGCGCGCGCCCAGCACCTGGTCGACAACGTGCGCAATGCGCTGAAGCTGCGCATCGAAGGCCTGGACTGGATGAGCGATGCGACCAAGGCCAAGGCGCTGGAGAAGTGGAGCACCTTCCTGCCCAAGATCGGCTACCCGGACCAGTGGCGTGGCTGGGACGGACTGCAAATCCAGCCTGGCGATTATTTCGCCAACCTGCGCGCCGCCAACGCGTTCAACAACCGTTACGACCTGGACAAGATCGGCAAGCCCACCGACCGCTACGAATGGGGCATGACCCCGCAGACGGTCAACGCGTATTACAGCTCCGGCACCAACACCATCAACTTCCCCGCCGCGATCCTGCAGCCGCCGTTCTTCTACGCCGACGGCGACGATGCGATCAACTACGGCGGCATCGGCGCGGTGATCGGGCACGAGGCCGGCCACGGCTTCGACGACAGCGGCAGCCAGTTCGACGGCGCCGGCAACAACGTCAACTGGTGGACGCAGCAGGACCGCGACCGCTTCGAGCAGCGCACCGCCAGGCTCGCCGCGCAGTTCGACGCCTACGTGCCGCTGGCCAGCCACCCGGACAACCACGTCAACGGCAAGCTGACCATGGGCGAGAACATCGGCGACCTGGGCGGCCTCAACTTCGCCTATGACGCGCTGCAGTCCGCCGACGGCGGCAAGCCCGACCCGATGATCGATGGCTTGAGCCGCGACCAGCGGTTCTTCCTCAGCTGGGCGCGGGTCTGGCGCGGCAATATCCGCGACAAGGCGCAACTGGTGCTGCTCAACACCGATCCGCACTCGCCGGCCAAGTTCCGCGCGATCGGCGCGCCATCGAACATGCCCGCGTTCGCGGCCGCGTTCCAGTGCAAGGCCGGGGACAGCATGGTCCGCCCAGACGACAAGCGCGTGGTGATTTGGTGAAAACAAAGCACCTCTCGCAAGCGGGTATCCGGGCGCGCTGCGGCGCGTTCGGCAATCCGGTACGCGGGTGCCACCGCGGCGCGGTGCGTGGCGGCGACCAGAAAGTCGTGATCTGGTAGGCGCCCCAGTCCAACCGCAGGCAGGAACCGAAGGCCCGGCTTGTCCGGGCCTTCTTCATGGCCGGGGACGGCCGGATCCACGGGCACGGGGCGTTGTAACGGGTGCGATCGCCGATCCAGGCATCGCACCCCAGCCGACTTGGCGGGCAGGACCCTGCCGAGCTGCCGCAGTCCCCTTCCCTTCCCAGGAGTCCCGCCATGAATCGTCCTTCCGTAGCGGCCGTGACGGCCGCCGCGCTGTGCCTGTCGCTGGCCGCCTGCAAGCCGCAGCCAGCCGCCACCGATACCGCCTCGGCGCCGCCTGCCGGAACACCCGCCGCCATGCCGGCGGCGACCGCAGCCCCCCAGGCGCCGGTCGACCTGGAGCAGCTCGCCCAGCGCCTGGTCGGCAACGCCGCCGTCAAGGAAGGCGACATCGTATTGATCTCGGGACGCGGACAAGACGCCGAACTGATGGAAGACATCGCCGTGGAAGCGCGCAAGCTCGGCGCCTTCCCGATGGTCGAGTACAGCAGCGACCGGCTCAGCAAGCGCCTGTTCTTCGACACCCCGGAAAAGTACGACAGCCAGACCAGCGCGATCGGCATGAAACTGGCGAAGGTGGCCAACGTTTCCATCCAGCTCGGCAACGGCCTGACCGAGAACCTGTTCGAAGGCGCCGACCCCAAGCGCATCGCCGCCATCGGCAAGGCCAACGAAACAGTCGGCACCGAGTTCCTGAAGAACAACGTGCGCATCGTGGAAGTCGGCAATGGCCTGTATCCCACGCCATGGCGCGCCGAACGCATGGGCATGCCGCTGGACCAGCTAGCCAAGGTTTTCTGGGAAGGCGTGAATGTCGATTACAACGACCTGCAGGCACGCGGGGATCAGGTCAAATCCGCGCTGGCGGCCGGCAACGAACTGCACATCACCAATCCCAACGGCACCGACCTGAAGCTGCGTATCCAGGGACGCCGGGTACTGGTCAGCGACGGCATCCTTTCCGCCGACGACATCAAGCAGGGCGGCGCGGCGCTGGCCGCCTACCTGCCCGCCGGCGAGGTGTACACGACACCGGTCGCAGGCACCGCCGAGGGCAAGGTCGTCAGCACCCGGGATTATTTCCGCGGCCAGCAAATCGACAACCTGGCCATCACCGTGGCGGCGGGCAAGGTCACTTCACTGACCGGCTCCGGACCCGGATTCGCCGCCCTCAAGGCCGAATACGACGCGGTCGCGGACGAGCGCAAGAACCTGTTCTCGTTCGTCGATTTCGGCATCAATCCCAACGTCAGGCTGCCCGCCGGCAGCCAGGTCGGCAACTGGGTGCCCGCAGGCGCCGTGACCGTCGGCATCGCCGGCAATACATGGGCCGGCGGAGACAACT
Source organism: Pseudoxanthomonas sp. (assembly GCA_041919795.1). Classification (GTDB taxonomy): domain Bacteria; phylum Pseudomonadota; class Gammaproteobacteria; order Xanthomonadales; family Xanthomonadaceae; genus Pseudoxanthomonas_A. The sequence continues at coordinate 18,202 of JAYRTC010000020.1, forward strand.
CGGTGCCGTACGGATTGACTTTCTTCCTGCCCGGCAGCACCGCCACGCTGGACGGCAAGCCGATCGTGGAGAACGGCGAACTCAAGCTTTAAGGAGAATCTGAACAACTGTCGTCATTCCCGCGAAGGCGGAAGTGCTTTTCAACAGCGTAAGCTGGTCAACCCAGCGCCTTTGCTTTCAACGACCTAAAGTCACTGGGTCCCCGCCTTCGCGGGGATGACGAGCAAGAGCGAATTTCTCAGAGGCTCCCCAACAGGCACCTGCGGATAACCGTGCCTGCCGTCACACTGACGTATCGCCATTCGCAAGGCCCGGCCATGCCGGGCCTTGTTGTTCCGCGATTGTGTTCAGGGTACCCCATGCCTGCTTGCTAGAATCCGCTGTCACTCTTGCCACGGATTCCCCCTGATGCCGCATTCGCGCACTGTTCTTGCCAAGCCCGCCCTGCTCGCCCTGGCCCTGGTGGTCGCGTTCGGCGCCACCGATGCCCAGGCCGCAAGGAAGAAGAAGGCGAAAGCGCCAGTCGTAAGCGCCGAGTGCGGCGATTTCTATTCCAGCGCCAATGCGGCCTGGTTGAAGGCCAATCCGCTGCCGTCCGGCGCTAGCTCGGTTAGCGCGCTGGGCCAGCTGCGCGAGCGCAGCCAGCTGCAGCAGAAGGACTTGCTGGACGCCGCCATGCGGGCGCCGCAAGGCAATGTGCAGAAACTGCTCGGCGATTTCTGGGCCAGCGGCCTGGACGAAGCGGCGGTGGAAGCCGATGGCGCCAAGCCGATCGCCCCGCTGCTGGATCGCATCAACGGCATCAAGAAGTCGAAGGACGTGCCGGCCGCCATCGCCGCGCTGCACCAGGTCGGCATCCCGGTGGTCTTCAACTTCAGCCCGGACGTGGACCTGAAGGCGCTGGACCGGCATATCGGTTATTTCTCGCAGGGCGGCCTGGGCCTGCCCGACCCGGCCTATTACACGCGCAGCGATGCCGAGACACGCGAATTGCTGGGCCGTTACCGCGGCTACGTGAAGCAGATTCTCGCCCTCACCGGCACCAAGGCCGGCAAACTCGACGCCGAGGCCAACCAGGTGATCGACCTGGAGACGCGCATCGCCAAGGCATCGCGGCCGCTGCTGGAGCTGGGCAACCCGCTGGCCAACTACGTGCCGACCGCCACCAGCGACCTGGGCAAGCGCTACAGGAACCTGCAATTGGATGCCTTCCTCAAGGCCCAGGGCGTCAACGACGACACCGTATCGTTGGCCAATCCCGGCTTGTTCGCCCAGCTCAACAGCCTGGTCGCCGGCGTCAAGCCCGAGCAATGGAAGACCTATCTGCGCTGGCAGGTCGGCGACGCGATGGCTCCGTACCTGGCCAAGTCGTATCGCGATGCCGCATTCGAATTCCGCGGCCGCGTGTTGCGTGGCGAAGCCGCCCCCGCGCCGCGCTGGCAGCAGGTGCTGGGCGCGATCAATACCGCGGCCGGCCCGATGCTGGGCCGCGAATACGCCGCGCGCCACTTGCCCCCGACCAGCAAGAGCAAGGCCGAATCGGTTGCCCGGGACGTGCGCGACGCGCTGGGCCGCGGCATCGAACGCAACACCTGGATGAGCGCGCCGGCCAAGGCCGAAGCCAAGGCCAAGATCGACAAGTTGAAGATCGAGATCGGCACCCCGCGTCGCGACCTCGACTACAGCGTGCAGCCGATGGGGCGCGGCAGTTTCGGCAGCAACATCCTGATCGCTTCCACCTGGCGCCACCGCGAGGAAATGAAGCGCATCGGCAAGGGCAATGCGGATCGCCGCTGGGACGTGTTGCCGCAGCAGCCGGCGCTGGCCTACGACCTGGCCCAGAACCGCCTGATCGTCACCGCCGCCGTATTGCAGGCGCCGGTGTTCGACGTGAGCCGTGGCGATTCGGCGTTGTACGGTTCCTACGGCGCCCTGGTCGGACACGAATTGAACCGCGGTTTCGACAAGCGCGGCCGCATGATCGACGCCAACGGCGAAATCCGCGACTGGTGGACACCGGCCGACCTGGCCGCGTGGGAGGCCATCGGCAAGCGCGTGGCCGCGCAGTATTCCGGCTACGCCTACCCCGGCGTCGCCAATGCCAAGGTCAACGGCAATCTGACCCGGGACGAGGACATCGCCGACCTGGCAGGCGTGGAACTGGCATGGGATGCCTTCAACAAGGCCCAGCCGGCGCCCAGGCTCGGCGCCAGGCAGACCTTGTTCCGCACCTGGTCCGAGCTATGGGCACAGCAGGTGTCGCCAAGCGAAGCCGCGCAGCGCATCTCCACCGACGCGCACGCCCCCGGCCAGTGGCGCAGCAACGGCCCGCTGGCCAACCAGCCCTCGTTCGGCGAAGCCTTCACCTGCAAGGCCGGCCAGCCGATGCGACGCGGCGACGCGGAGCAGATCAGGATCTGGCGCTGAGTCGCGCGCAATAGCCACGAATGGAAACGGCGCGAAGATTCGCGCCGTTTTTTTTGACAAGGCTTATGTAGGAGCGACGCAAGTCGCGATGGAGCCCAACGTCGCCTCCAGCTGACCGCAGAGTGGTATGTCATAAGTCGCGACTTGCGTCGCTCCTACATCGACACGCCTCCATGGCCTCAACGCACGATGCGCGGCCCCGGCGGACGGCGCTTGTTGAACGGCGGCTGCCCACGCCAATAGCGGATCAGCAGCCAGCCGAACAACATGCCGCCGAGATGCGCGAAATGAGCCACGCCGGGTTGCCAGCCGGTGAACCCCAGCATCAATTCGGCCGCGCCATAAACGATCACCAGGGTGCGCGCCTTCATCGGGATCGGCGGAAACAGCAGCATCACCCGCTGATTGGGGAACAGCATGCCGTAAGCCAGCAACAGGCCGAACACGCCACCCGATGCGCCAACCGTCGGGTAAGGTTCGCCGCCATGCGCGACCGTCCACCAGCCCACCAGCAACTGCAACACGCCGGCGCCGACGACGCACACCAGGAAATACGCGAGGAAACGGCGCTCGCCCCAGGTGTATTCCAGCGGCGCGCCGAACATGTACAGCGCCAGCATGTTGAAGGCCAGGTGCGGAAAGCTGCCATGCATGAAGCCGTAGGTCAGCAACTGCCAGGGCTTGAATTCGTAACCTGCGGAAAAGATGTCCAGGCCATTCGGCCCCATTGGCCACAGCATCATCGAGACCAGCGCTTCATCGCCCAGCGCTTGCTGCAACAGGAACACCACCACGTTGGCGATCATCAGCGCCTGGGTGATCTTGGGAATTCTGGGGAACATGGGGATTCTCGGGCTGTCTGGCGCTTATCATAGCGGCATGCCTTCCCTGCCCGTGGCGGTCCTGCATGACTCAGCCGCGCTTGCCGGGGCCCTGAGTGAACATGGCGTGTGCCTGTTGTCGGACTTCCCCGAGCCTCGGGTCGGCGAGGCCTTGCGCATTGCATTGAAACAGCGCCAGTCCGCCGGCACCCTGAAAGCCGCCGAAATCGGGCATGGCAAGCAGCATCATCTGCTCACCGCCATCCGTGGCGACGCCACCCAATGGCTGGATGGCGATTCCGGCTGGGCAGCCACCTCGTTTCTTTCAAGCCTGCAGACACTGCGCGTGTCGTTGAACCGGCGCCTGTTCCTGGGACTGGAGGAAGAAGAAGCGCACTTCGCCTGTTATCCGGTCGGTGCTTGTTACCGCCGCCACCGCGACCAGTTCCACGACAGCGACGCGCGCGTGTTGTCGCTGGTGAGCTATCTCAATCACGATTGGCGGCAGGACGAAGGCGGCGCATTGCGCCTGCACCTGCCGCAGGGACCGATCGACGTGTTGCCGCACGCGGGAACCAGCATCATCTTCGCCAGCGATATCGAGCACGAAGTACTGCCGGCGACGCGCGAACGATTGAGCATCGCCGCGTGGTTCCGCAAGCGGCCATGAAGCCTCCCGCAAATGGACGATTGAAATTCTTGCGAGGGCCGTGAGTCGGTAGCCGGAGGGCAGCTCTTGATTTCCGGCTACCGGCTCACGGCTTCCGGCAATTACTGGTCCGACGGACCCCACACCTGTTCATCCATCGTCCGCGCGGCCTTGAGTCCGCGCACCCGGCCATTCACGACGGTCACGCCTTCCGCACGCAGCCGCTGGCATTGCTCGCGGAAGCCTTTCGATCCTTCCGGTAGCGCGATGCGTCCGTCGGAGCGCAGCACGCGGTGCCAGGGCAGTTTCGGGTCGGTATTTTCGCTGAGGGTCTTCGCCGCCAGGCGCGCGCGCCCGGGCAGTCCGGCGCGATGCGCCACTTCGCCATAGCCGGCGACCTGTCCGCGCGGGATCGCGCGCACGGCGGCGAGGATGCGTTCGGCGGGAGACTTGTCGGCCATGGAGGATTAGCATAGCGGGCGCGATCCGAAGGAGCACGACATGCAGAATTTCGAGCAGATCCGCAGCCACCTGAGCAAATCCGGCTACAAGGTGACCATGCACGAGCCGTACGTGGCCTGCGTGGAACTTTCGCTGGCCAGCGGCAACCGCCACCAGGCGATCTTCCTGTCCGAACTGGGCAACGACGACGAACGCGGCTACCTGCGTGTGAGTACGGTGATCGCGCCGATCACCGGGGTCGATGCGCGCCGCGCACTGGGCTTCAACTGGCAGAGCAGCGTCGGTTACCTGGCCATCGGCGACCTCGACGGCGTGCCCTACCTGCAGCTATGCGAGAACCGCCCGTACGAGGGGCTGACGCCCTCGGAAGTGGACCGCATGGTGCTGGAGATCGGCGGCCTGGGCGACAGCATGGAACGTGCGCTGTCGGCCGAAGGCGACCTCTTGTAGATGTTCCTTCTCCCACCGGGAGAAGGTGGCGCGTAGCGACGGACGCCCCTGAGGAAGCGCCCTTGGGGTGTGAGGGAAGGTAGATTCCGCCGCGGGAACAGTTCGACGCCAGCGGACAATTTCTTCCCTCATCCGCTCCCCGACTAGAGCATTCGGGGGCAAGCTCTTCGGGCACCTTCCCCCGGAGGGAGAAGGAAAAGCGTCAAGCCCAGCCCAGCGCCTCGATCAGCCGCCACAACCCGTAGGCGATGCCGCCAGCGGCGGGGATGGTCAGGATCCACGCCCACACGATGCGTTCGATCACGCTGAACTTCAGCGCCTTGGGATTCTTGGCGAAGCCCACGCCCATGATCGCGGTGGAGATACTGTGCGTGGTCGATACCGGCATGCCGAAATGCGCGGCCACGGTCAGGATGGTGGCCGAACTGGTCTCCGCGGCGAAGCCATGGATCGGGTGCAGCTTGACCATCTTGTGGCCCAGGGTCTTGATGATCTTCCAGCCGCCCGACGCGGTGCCGGCGGCCATCACCACCGCGCAGGTCAGCACGATCCACAACGCGATGTCTTTTTCGTTGCCGCTGCCCGGGTGCAGGAACGCCAGCCATGCCGGCAGATCGTCCAGCGCACCGGTCGCCTCGGCGCCGAACAGGGTCAGGGCGATGACGCCCATGGTCTTCTGCGCATCGTTATGCCCGTGCGCGTAGCCCATGTAGGCCGCGGAAAGGATCTGCGCCTTGCCGAAGAACGCATTGACCCAGCGTGGCCGCGCCAGTCGCGCCAGCGGCCCGCCGGCCTTGGCCATGGCCGCGATCAGCGCCCACAACAGCAACATCACCAGCACGCCCAGCACGAAGCCGGCGATGGGCGAAGTGATCATCGGCAGGAACACCTTCCACAACAGGCCCTTGTTCTTGGCCCAGTTGCCGACCTGCTCGGACCAGATCAACGCCGCCCAGTTGTTGTGCGCCGCCGCCAGCGCCGCGCCGCACAGCCCGCCGATCAGCGCGTGCGAGGACGAGGAAGGCAGGCCTTTCCACCAGGTGATCAGGTTCCAGATGATGCCGCCCAGCAGCGCGCACAGGATCACCTGCGAACTGGCATCGACGACCCCGGTATTGATGATGCCGTTGGCGATCGTGGCCGCGACCGCGGTGCCGGTCAGCGCGCCGATCAGGTTCATCACCGCCGCCAGGACCACGGCCCAGCCCGGCGCCAGGACCTTGGTCGCGACCACGGTGGCGATGGAGTTGGCGGTGTCGTGGAAGCCGTTGACGAACTCGAATACGAGCGCCGCCAGGATCACGATCAGGACCAGAGCCAGCATCAGCTGTTCTTCAGCACGATCTGGTAGGCCACCACGCCGGCTTCGCGGCAGCGGTCGATGGCTTTCTCCAGGATCTCGAAGAACTCCTTGAGCAGGAACATCTGCAGGTTGTCCAGGCGGCCGGAATAGATGTCGCGGTACAACTCCAGCATCAACCGGTCGGCCTCGTTCTCCAACGCACGCAATTTCTCGTTGAGCACGGTCATGCGATCGATGTTCATTTTCTGCAGGTCGTGGACCATCTCCACCACCACCGCCGCGGCCTGTTCCAGCATCGCCGCGCGCGGCGCGAAATCGATGCCTTCCAGGTGCTTGACCGCCAGCGAATAGCGGTCGGCGAACTTCTCGACCTGCTTGGGAATCTTGTACAGCGCCGAACCCAGGGCTTCGATGTCCTCACGCTCGAGCGGGGTGATGAAGCTGTCCACCAGGGCGTGGCTGATCTTGTCCGAGGCGGCTCGCTCGCGCTGGCGGGCCAGCTTGAAGGCGTCCAGCGCCGGCTGCCGGTCGGTAGCCTTCATCATGCTGTGCAGGGCCTTGGTGCTGTCGTAGGCGGCTTGCGCGGCTTCGTCGAGCAGGGTGTAGAACTGCTGGCCGGAGCCGAAAATCGTCTGCAACGAAAACATGGGGCCTGTCCCGCCGTCACGGGAAGGACGGCAACCGGGCGGAATTATGACGGTTTAGCGGCAAGCTGTGACCCCCGTTCCCTCGATCCAGGGCGCAGGTGCCCGATCGCGCTCGCCGGACAAAGCCCCGGGCCGGTTTGCTAGACTCCGCACCGCGCCCAGGCGCACCTTATGGAAGACGACCCTACCTCCCCCCTTCACGCCAGCCGCCCTCCGGTCGTGCGTGGTCCCGCAGAAGCCGGCCCCGGCGAGGATCGCCCGCGTGCTTGAGCTGCTGATCGTCATCGCCCTGATCGTCCTCAACGCCTTCTTCGCCCTGTCGGAGATGGCGCTGATGACCTCGCGCAAGCTGCGCCTGAAGCAGATGGCGCAGGAAAGCCGCGGCGCGCGCGTGGCCCTGGCCCTGGCCGAGCATCCCGACAACCTGCTGTCCACCGTGCAGGTAGGCATCACCCTGATCGGGGTGCTGACCGGCGTGTTCGGCGGCGACGCCATCGGCGCGATGATCGCCGGATGGATCGGCGGGTTGTGGCCGGACGCGCAGAAATACGCCGCGCCGATCGGCATCGGTACCGCGGTCAGCCTGATCACCGCCGGCTCGGTGATCTTCGGCGAGCTCATTCCCAAGCGCCTGGCCCTGACCAACGCCGAGAACATCGCCGCCGTGGTCGCCATTCCGCTGGACTGGCTGTCGCGCATCGCCCGGCCGGTGGTATTCGTGCTGGGCGCGATCAACCGCCTGGTGCTGCGCCTGCTCGGCATCCGCGACGACGACCGCAACGCGGTCAGCGAAGAGGAAATCCGCATGCTGGTCAGCGAAGGCCACGCCCAGGGCGTGATCGACGTGGACGAGCGCAACATGGTCAACCGGGTGCTGCGCCTGGGCGATCGCACCGCCGACAGCCTGATGACCCCGCGCAAGAAGATCGTGTGGCTGGACCAGTCGGCGAGTTACGAGGAAAACATCGAGACCATGCGCGAGTCGCAGTTCTCGCGGTTCCCGGTGTATCGCGGCGACGACCAGGACGTGGTCGGCGTGCTCGAAGTGAAGTCGCTGCTGGACCGCTTCGCCGAACGCTCGCCCGAGATCTTCCGCAGCCTGCGCGAACCGTTGTTCGTGTCCGAGTCCACCCATGCGATGAAGTTGCTGGAGATCCTGCGCGAGGAACAACAGTCGCTGGCGCTGGTGGTGGACGAATACGGCGAGATCCAGGGCCTGGTGACCCTCAGCGACCTGATGGGCGCGGTGGTCGGCCGCCTGCAGGCGTCGGAGAACAGCGACGAGGACGCGCTGGTGGTCGTACGCGCCGATGGTTCGCTGCTGGTGGACGGCTCGCTGCCCAACGACGACCTGCGCGAACTGCTGGGCGGGGTCGCCCTGCCCGATGGCGACGAAGCCGACTACAACACCATCGCCGGTCTGGTGATCGACCAGTTCGGCCGCATCCCGCATGTCGGCGAGCACCTCGACTGGGCGGGCTGGCGCATCGAGGTGGTGGATCTGGACGGTGCGCGCATCGACAAATTGCTGCTGCAGAAACTGCCGGAAGACGAAGATGACGAAACCGGCGCCTGATTCCGGCGCCGCGCCGGGCGCGTCAGGAAAAGGCGGCAAGGAACACCTCAGCACGCGCGCGGTGCTGGATGCTTTCGCCGCAGGCGATCCCGACGATCATTTGCGCATGGGCGACCTGCTTTCGGGCCTGCGCCAGACCGCGTTCGGCATGTTGTTGTTCGTGGCCGTGCTGCCCGCCTTCCTGCCCATCCCCGGCCTTGCCGGTGCGATCAGCGGCCCGCTGGTCGTACTGATCGGCGCGCAATTGCTGGTTTGCCTGCGCAAGCCCTGGTTGCCGGGATTCCTGGCCAGACGAGGGCCGCATCGCAGGTCGATGGCGCGCTTCCGCGACATGATGGCGCGCTGGCTGGGCTGGCTGGAGAAACTGGTGCGCCCGCGTCTGGAAGGCGTGCTGGACCACCCGTTGGCCAGTGCCTTCACCGGCCTGCTGCTGGTCCTGCTGGGCCTGTTGCTGGCGCTGCCGATTCCATTCACCAACTACCTGTTCGGCGTGCTGTTGCTGCTGTTCGTGTTCGCCCTGCTGGAACGCGACGGCGCCTTGATGCTGATCGCCTGGCTGGCCGGGGCGATTGCCGTGGTCGTGTTCGGCTTCGTCTCCGGCAATCTGGTGCAGATGCTGGTGCACATGGTCAACGGCTGGTTCTGATCGAACCTGCGTGGGGACCGCCTTCCAGAGTTTCGCTACGTCTCGACAGGCGTAGGAACGACGTGAGTCGCGAAGGGTTTTGATTCAAAGCGCCAAGTCGCGACTCACGTCGCTCCTACGCGCCCATGTCAAACCAGCAGCAACGCGAATTCGGCCGCGTTCATCGGGTAGCCCATCAAGTAGCCCTGGGCCAGGTCGCAACCGCGCGCGCGCAGGATGTCGAATTGCGCTTCCTTCTCCACGCCTTCGGCGACCACGGTAATGCCCAGCGAATGGGCCATGGCGATGATCGCCGTGGTCAGGGCCAGGTCGTCCGGGTCGCGCTGCATGTCGGCAATGAAGCTGCGATCTATCTTGACCCCATCGACCGGCACCCGGCGCAGGTGGCTGAGGCCGGAAAACCCGGTGCCGAAATCGTCCAGCCACACCTTGACCCCCGTGCGGTGCAGCTTGGCCAGCAGCGCGCTGGCATGCGCCTCGTCGCTGATCACCGCGGTCTCGGTCAGCTCCAGGTGCAGGCGGTGCGCCGGCAGCCCGGTGTCGCGCAGGCAGGAAGCGACCTCCTCGGGCAGATCGCCGCTGCGCAATTGTCGCGGGGAGACGTTGACCGCCACGAACGGCGCTTCATCCATGTCGCTTGCATTGGGCCAACGCGCCGCCGCCGCGCATGCGGCTCGCAGCACGCGTGGACCGATGCTTTCGATCAGGCCGCTTTGTTCGGCCACGTCGATGAATACCGACGGCGCGATCGCGCCCATTTCCGGGTGCTGCCAGCGCAACAGCGCTTCGGCGCCGACGACGCGGCTGTCGGCCACGCGGAAGATCGGCTGGTAGACCAGGCTCAACTCGCCGCGCTCCCAGGCGCCGCGCAGTTCCTGTTCCATGTGCACGCGGCGCTCCACCGCCTGCTCCATGGCCCGGCTGTAGAAGCGGTAGCAGTTCTTGCCGGCGACCTTGGCCTGGTACATGGCGATGTCGCCGTTCTTCATCAACGCGGTGGCGCCGGAGGCATCTTCCGGGAACAGGGTGATGCCGATCGAGGTGCCCAGGAACACCTGGCGCCCTTCCACCACCAGCGGTTGGCCCAGCTCTTTCACCAGCGCCTCGGCAAGCTGGGTCGCGGAGACGCGCACGTCGCCGTCCTGGATCAGGATCACGAATTCGTCGCCGCCGAAGCGCGCCAGCAGTGATTCGTCGCCCCCCATGCGCTCGACCACGCTCTTGATGCGGTTGGCGAACTGCAACAGCACCTCATCCCCGGCTTCGTGGCCCAGGGTGTCGTTGACCCGCTTGAAATCATCGATGTCGGCGAACAACACCGCGAGCTGGCGACCCGCGCCGCGCAGCATCATCAGGCGATGGTCCAGGCTTTCCCGGAACGCAAGGCGGTTGGTCAGCCCGGTCAGCGCATCGGTATAGGCCATGCGCCGCACATCCCGGTCATGACGGGCGATGCTGTCGTTCATGTCGCTGAAGGCACGGACCAGATCGCCCACCTCGTCCTGGCGATCGTTGACCAGGTGCTTGGCGTCGTAGTTGCCGGTACCGATGGCGTTGGCGGCATCGGCCAGTTGCCGGATCGGTTTCACCAGCGTGCGTTGCACGTACCAGACGACACCGGCGCTGACCGCGATCAACGCCGCCAGCAGCGCCACGATCCAGCCCATGTGCCGCCGGCCCAGCTCGAGCAGATGGTTATTGAGATTGCCGGCGGCGCGTTCCTCGTTGGCGCGGATCTCGGCCAGGGAAAAACCCACACGAACCCCGCCGATGCGCTGGTTGCCGATGCTGATCGCCTCGGACACGTCCATGACCTGCGGCGACCACTGGGTCAGCAGGTGATCGGAGGCGACCGCCGCGTGCGCCAGCGGGTCGTTCATCGCCTGCCCGTAAGCGGCGATGTCATAGGAGCCGTCATGGACGATATTGCCATCCGCGCCATAGACCAGCACGTAGGCGACGTCGGGTTGGCGCGAGGCGGCACGCACGGTGATGCCGATGGCGTCCAGGTCGGAGTAATACAGGGGATTGGCCAGCGAATCGGCAAGCTGCTCCACCATCGCTTCGCCACGGCGGCTCAGCGCATCGGTGGCCATGGACTGCATGGCTTCGCGACCCAGCACATCCACTTCGTTCTGCATCGTCGATTGCCGTTGCAACAGCACTGCCAGCAGGGCCAGCACCACCAGCAAGGCCGCGCCCATCGCCAGCAGGAACCGGGCCTGCAAGCCGAAGCGCAGGTTCATTCGACCTGCTCGCGCACGCGCGCGATACCGTCGCGCAACCGGTCCAGGCCCTTCCGCGAATCGCGATCGACCGGCAGGAAGCGCGTGGTGCGGAAGAACAGGGTCATCGCCTCGCGCGCGTCGGGATCATCGGCGGCCTGCAGCAGTACTTCGCGCAGCCGCGCCTCGACTTTCGGATCCAGGTTGCCGCGCACCATCTCCAGCGCGCGCGGGTAATCCGGGGTCTGGTAGATGATCTTCATGTCCTGGCGGAAAGCCGGCGGCATGCGCCGCCCGTCCTCCCAGTCCAGGCTGCTGAACACGCCGGCATCCACCAGGCGCTTGTGCACCCAGGCGGCGATATTGAGTTCCGATCGCGCGAACACGTAGCCCACCGAATCCGGTGTTGGCCGGTCCATCGGCGAGAGCAGTATTTCCAGGTTCAGTCCCTGGTCCAGCAGCGCCGCCGCCGGCGCGATGTAGGCGCTGGTGGAAGCGGTGCTCTGGAAGGCGATGCCTCGTCCCTGCAAGTCGGCCAGGGTATCGATGCCGCTGTCCTTGCGCACGAAGAACACCGAATGATAGCTGCTGACTCCACCACGCTCGGTCAACAGCAACGGCTGGGCGCCGGCGCGCTGCTGCAACCGCATGCCGGTGCCGGCGGTTTCGGTGACCCAGTCCACGCGCCCGCGACGCAGGTAGCTGGTCATCTGCTGCGCGTCGCGCGCCATCAGGATGCGGCCTTCCTTGATGCCGACATCGCGCATCCGCGGCACCACGTAATCCAGCAGGGGCTTGAGTTGTTCGTAGTGGGCCTTGGGGTCGTCGCTGATGCGGCCGAGGACCAGCACGCTGCCATCGGTGGTGCCAGCGGACGCGGGAATCGCGACAGCGGCAGCGGCAGCGCCCGGCAGCAACGGGGCGAGCAATGACAGGGCAAGACCAAACCAGACGGTGCGCAACGTTGGGGCTCGCATCAACAGCAGAGATGAGACTAGCCGAAAGCTCCGGCCGGGGGTAGTGATTCAGGGCTTGCGGCAACGGATAGCCGGAAATCAAGAGCCGCTCCCCGGCTATCGGCGCACGGCTTCCGCAGCGAGGACGGCAATTCTTCAGACCCTCCTTGACAGACCCTAGTGCGGTTTCGTGCCCGCCAGCCGCGCCATGCGCTGCGCGTCGGCCAGGATTCCGCGCATCAAACGCACCTCCTGCTCATTCATGTCGGCGCGCAGGAACAGACGCCGCAACTTGCGCATCGCAGAATCCGGCGCCCGGCCCTTGTGGAAATCGATCTCGTCCAGGGTTTCGCCAAGCTGGGCGAAGAAGCCTTCCAACTGCGCATGCGATGCCGCCGCTTCCTGGCGGACCTCGTTGCCGGGCGGAGCAGGCCCGCCCTTGGCCAGCAGCGCCACCCGCAATTCGTAGGCCAGCACCTGCACGGCGGCGGCAAGATTGAGCGAGCTGTATTCCGGATTGGCGGGAATATGCACCGAGGCATGGCACAGCTGGAGTTCCTCGTTGCTCAGGCCGGTGCGCTCGCGGCCGAACACCAGGGCGACCTGGTCCGCAGTGGCAAGATCGACGATCCGCCCGGCGGCGGCGCGCGGATCCAGCTCCTGCAACGCCACCCGCCGGCTGCGTGCGGTGCAGCCCAGCACCACGCGGCAATCGGCCACCGCTTCGGCCAGGGTCGCGACCACGCTGGCCGAGGCCAGCAGGTCGTCGGCGCCCGCGGCCCGGCGGAAGGCCTCGTCGGCCGGGTATTGCTCCGGCGCCACCAGCACCAGTCGCGACAACCCCATGGTCTTCAGCGCGCGCGCGGCGGCACCGATATTGCCCGGGTGCTGGGTACCGACCAGGACGATGCGGATGCGGGCGGCGGTTTCCAGAGAGATCCCCGGGAGTATTTCCGGGATGGCATCGGGAGTGTTCATGGGCGTAGATGTTAAACTGCCCGGGCCGGTCTCCGCGCCGTGCCGCTCTTTACCACTCGTTTCCTTCCACCCGCCTGCCTGTCCGCCCGAGGTCCGTTCCCCATGTTGAATCCAGTCGTCACCATCATGGTCAAGGCCGCGCGTCAGGGAGGCAACGTGCTGTTGCGCAACATCAACAAGCTCGACAGCCTCAACGTGGTGCAGAAGGAACGCCTGGATTACGCCAGCGAAGTGGACGCCGACGCGGAAAAAGCGGTGATCAAGGAACTCAAGCGCGCCTACCCCGATTACTCGGTGCTGGGCGAGGAAAGCGGCGGCCAGGCCGGCAAGAACGGGCGCTACACCTGGGTGATCGATCCGCTGGACGGCACCAGCAACTACTTGCGCGGCTTTCCGCATTACTGCGTGTCCCTTGCCCTGGTCGACAACGGCGAGCCCACCGATGCGGTGATCTTCGACCCGCTGCGCAACGAACTGTTCACCGCCAGCCGTGGCAGCGGCGCCCAGCTCAATGAACGCCGCATCCGGGTCAGCGACCGCAAGGACCTGGCCGGCACCACCCTCGGCACCGGCTTCGCCCCGCGCGAACGCGCCCGCGCCGGCGCCCAGCTGGAATGCGTGCGCGAGCTGCTGGTCCACGCCGAAGACGTGCGCCGCACCGGTTCGGCCGCGCTGGACCTGGCCTACGTGGCCTGCGGCCGCAGCGACGCCTATTTCGAAGCCGGGCTGAAGGCCTGGGACATCGCCGCCGGCGTGCTGCTGGTGCGCGAGGCCGGCGGCAAGGTCTGCGACTACCGCGGCGCCAACATCGCGCGCCTGGATTTCCAGGGCGCCAAGGACCACCAGGTCGTGGCCGGCAACATCCGGGTCTGCGAAGCATTGCAGAAGACCATCGTCACCTCGGGCTACGCCGCCAGTTTCAACTGAGGGGAACCCCGACCCGGGGAATGCAAAATGAGGGATGTGGGAGCGGCGTAAGCCGCGATGCTTTACCTCACCACCCTGCAAGGAGCATCGCGGCAAAGAGCATCGCGGCTTACGCCGCTCCCACAGGCAAAGTGGAAATGGATCCATGAAAAAGGCCGCGAACTTCGCGGCCTTTTTCGTTGCGACGGCAGCCGGCGGTTACGGGCGGCGGGCCAGCGCGGCCTCTTCCTTGGCCTTCGGCATCAGATCCTGCTTGGTGACCGTCAGGAAGCCCATGGTCAGCAGCGGGCAGGCGATGAAGATCGAGGAGATGGTGCCGATCACGATGCCCATCATCTGCGAGATGGCCATGCCTTCCAGCGAGCCGCCGCCGTAGATGTACAGCGCCAGCACGGTCAGGAAGGCCACGAACGAGGTGATGATGGTGCGCGACAGGGTCTGGTTGATCGAGCGGTTGAGGATCTCGTTCGGCTCCACCCGCAGGTTGCGGAAATTCTCGCGTACCCGGTCGAAGACCACGATGGTGTCGTTGATCGAGAAACCCATCACCGACAACAGGCCGGCCAGCACGGTCAGGTCGAACTCCCTGCCGGTCAGGGCGAAGAAGCCGGCCACGATCAGCACGTCGTGCAAGGTGGTGAAGATGGCCGCGATCGCGAACTTCCACTCGAAGCGGAAGCCGATGTAGATCAGGAACCCGACCACCACGAAGATCAGCGCGTACAGGCCGTTGAGCGCCAGTTCCTTGCCGACCTGCGGGCCGACGAACTCGTTGCGCATGATCCTGGCGCTGTTGTCGGGCAGTGACGCGGCTGCCAGCACTTCCTGCGCGGTGCGGTTGTTGGTTTCGCTGTCGACCTTGCCTTCATGCGGCTGCAGGCGCACCAGCAGATCGCTGCCGCTGCCGAAGGTCTGGACCTGCGCGCTCTCGTAGCCGGCCGCGGCCAGGCGCTCGCGCACGCCATCGACCTCGGCGGGCTTCTGGAAGCGCAACTCGACCACCGTGCCGCCGGTGAAATCCAGCGCGTAGTTGAAGCCGTTGATGGCCATCGCGGCGATCGCGCCCACGGCCAGGAACACGGCCACGCCCAGCGATACCCAGCGCAGGCGCATGAAATTGATGTTGGTGTCGTTGGGCACCAGGTGCAGCGGGAAAAGTTTCATGTTCGGGCGCTTCCGTCAGATGGCCAGGGACTTGAGCTTGCGGCGGCGGCCGTAGATCAGCGTGGCCATGCCGCGCGACACGGTCACGGCGGTGAACAGCGAGGTCAGGATGCCGACGATCATGGTGATCGCAAAACCCTTCAGCGGGCCGGTACCGAACGCGAACAGGGCGACGCCCGCCAGCAGCGCGGTCATGTTGGAGTCGAAAATGGTGCCGGAAGCCTTGTCGTAACCGGTCGCGATCGCCGCCTGCGGCGGCATCCCGGCGCGCAGTTCTTCGCGTATTCGCTCGTTGATCAGCACGTTGGCGTCCACCGACATGCCGATGGACAGGGCCAGGCCGGCGAAACCGGGCAAGGTCATGGTCGCGCCGAACAGCGACATCACTGCCACCACCATCAACAGGTTGAGCAGCAGGGCCATGCAGGTGAGCAGGCCGAACATCCGGTAATACACCAGGAAGAACGCCAGCGCGAACAGGAACGAGTACATCACCGCCTTGGTGCCGCGGGCGACGTTCTCGGCGCCCAGGCTGGGGCCGACCACGCGTTCCTCGACGAAATCCATCGGCGCGGCCAGCGAGCCGGCGCGCAGCAGCTTGGCCAGGTTCTCGGCCTCGGTCTTCTCCAGGCCGGTGGTCTGGAAGTTCTTGCCGAACACGCCGGCGATGCGGGTCGGCGCCAGGGCTTCCTCGCTGACCTTGGTCGAACGCACTTCCTTGCCATCGACCATGGTGACTTGCGGGATGCGCTCGATGTACACCACCGACATCAACTTGCCGACGTTGGCGCTGGTGAAATCGAACATGCGCTGGCCGGCGGCCGCGTTGAGGGTGATGTCCACCGCGGGCGCGCCATTGCGGTCGGTGCCGGTGGCCGCGGTGACCATCTGGTCGCCGGAAGCCAGCACGCGCTTGCTCAGCAGGACCGGAACCGGCTTGCCGTCCAGGCCCTTTTCGCGCAGGTAGTAAATGCGCGCTTCCGGTGGCACGTTGCCGCTGGCCAACGCGTCCTGCGCATTGCCTTCGACGACCGAGCGGAATTCGAGGGTCGCGGTGGCGCCGATCAGGCGCTTGGCCGCCGCGGTGTCCTGCACGCCAGGCAGCTGCACGACCACGCGATCGTCGCCCTGGCGCTGGATGATGGGTTCGGCCACGCCCAGTTCGTTGACGCGGTTGCGCAGGGTGGTGATGTTCTGTTCGATCGCATCGCCGGAGATCTTGGCCAGCTCGCTCTGCGGCAGGCCGATGTTGATGTGGTTGCCTTCGACCTGGTAGGTCAGCGCCGATGCGGCCACGCCGGCGGCGGCATTGCCGCCCGACAGCGCCGCGCGCGCCTTGTCCACGTCCTGGTCCGCCGGCAGCGTGACCACGATGCTGTTGTTGGCGCGGCGCTCGACCGACTCGTACTTGACCCGCTTGTCGCGCATGGTCACCCGCGCGTCTTCGGCATAGGCGTCCACGCGCTTGTCCAGCGCCGCCTTCTGGTCCACCTGCAGCACGAAGTGCACGCCGCCCTGCAGGTCCAGGCCCTGGACCATGGGCTTGGCGCCAACCTTGCCCATCCAGTCAGGAACCGTGGAAGCCAGGTTCAAGGCGACCGTGTAATCCTCGCCCAGGCTCTCGCGCAGCGCATCGTTGGCCTTGGTCTGGTCCTCGAAACTGGACATCCGCACCAGCAGGCTGTCCTTTTCCTTGTCCAGCGACTTGGCCGTGACTCCCGCCTTCTTCAGCGTATCGTCGATGCGCTGGTTCAGCGCCGCGTCGATCGCGAAGCCGCGATTGGGAGTGACCTGCACCGAGGGATCCGACGGATACAGGTTGGGCAGCGTGTACAGCACGCTCAGCGCCACGACCAGCAGGATGACGATGTATTTCCAGCGCGGGAATTCAAGCATGGTGGATTTCCAGAAAAGCGCGGCCCGGGAGAAGGAGCGTGGTGGCTTTCAACAGCGAAGCTGCTCTGCCGGGGGATTTTCGTTCCGATGGGAAAGAGTCCCGGGTATCGCCTACGGCTGCACCCGGGCTGCGACTACGGCAGGCGGTTGCTGCTAGGCGGACTTCAGCGTGCCCTTGGGCAGCACGTTGCCGACCGCGGCCTTCTGCACGCGCACGCGCACGTTATCGGCTACTTCCACGGTGATGAAGTTGTCGCCGATGTCGGTCACGGTGCCGGCGATGCCGCCCGAGGTGATGACTTCGTCGCCCTTGGACAGCTTGTCCAGCATGCCCTTGTGCTCCTTGGCGCGTTTCATCTGCGGGCGGATCATCAGGAAGTACATCACCGCGATCAGCACGATGGGGAACAGGAGGGACATACCGCCGAGACCGGCAGGCGGCGCGCCCGCGGTTTGGGCGTGGGCGGCGGGAATCAGGAAATCGAGCAGGCTCATCAGGTCATCCGGTAAGGCCGAAAACAGCCGGGAATTATGCCACGGGGGCAGCCAGCCGTCCCCGCAAGCGTGGAAATCAGCCGAAACAGCCAGGAAATGCCCCGATTGCCGGGGAAAGACCATGGAAATCGGGGAAAGGTTCCGCCCTTGTTCCCTTCTCCCACCGGGAGAAGGTGCCGCAGGGCGGATGAGGGAAGAACCTACGACTGCGGATAAATCCGGGAAAGAGTCATTCCCCTTCCCTCATCCGTCGCTTCGCGCCACCTTCTCCCGGTGGGAGAAGGAAGGCAATCACTCCCGCGCTGCGTAAAACCCCGCCCTGAACGCCTCGAACCTGCCCTGCTCGATCGCCTCCCGCATCCCCGCCATCAGCTTCTGGTAGTACCAGAGGTTGTGCAGGGTGCCCAGCATCGGCGCCAGCATCTCGTTGCAGCGGTCCAGGTGGCGCAGGTAGGAACGGGTATAGCCGTTGCGGCAGGCGTAGCAGCCGCAGCCCGGCTCGATCGGCTCCAGGTCCTGTTCGTACTTCGCGTTGCGGATGCGCACGGTGCCGGTGGAAGTGAAGTAGTGGCCGTTGCGCGCATTGCGGGTGGGCATCACGCAATCGAACATGTCCACCCCGCGCGCCACCGCCTCGACCAGGTCTTCCGGCCGGCCCACGCCCATCAGATAACGCGGCCGATCTGCGGGAAGCTGCGGGCAGGTGTGTTCGAGCATCGCGTTGCGCTCGTCCTCGGTCTCGCCCACCGCCAGGCCGCCGATCGCGTAGCCGTCGAAGCCGATCGCCTTGAGGCCCTCCGCCGAACGTGTGCGCAGGTCGTGGTGCACCCCGCCCTGGACGATGCCGAACAGCGCCGCATCGTTGCCCTCGTGCGCGCGCTTCGAGCGTTCGGCCCAGCGCAGCGACAGTTCCATGGAGCGCTCGATCACGCGCGGATCCACCGGCCTGCCATCGACGTTCACTGGCGGGCATTCGTCGAAGATCATTACGATGTCCGAATCCAGCACCTTCTGGATGCGCATGCTTTCTTCCGGGCCCAGGAACACCTTGCCGCCATCCACCGGCGAATTGAAGGTCACGCCCTGCTCGGTGATCTTGCGCTGGTGGGCCAGCGAGAACACCTGGAAACCACCGGAGTCGGTCAGGATGGGCTTGTCCCAGCGCGCGAAGCCATGCAGCCCACCGTGTTTCTCGATGACTTCAAGACCTGGCCGCAGGTACAAATGAAAGGTGTTGCCAAGGATGATCTCGGCGCCGAGTTCCTTGATGTGTTCCGGCAGGATGCCCTTCACCGACCCGTAGGTACCCACCGGCATGAACGCCGGCGTTTCCACCGTGCCATGCGGGAAGGTCAGGCGGCCGCGGCGCGGGATACCGTCGGTAGCAAGCAATTCGAAAGACATCCGGCTCATTTCTTGACCTTGAAGTCGTCGTCCCCGCGAAGGCGGGGATCCAGTGACTTTGCTTTCACCGGCCTGGAAGCGAAAGTCACTGGGTTCCCGCCGGCGCGGGATTTCCAACAGCCGAATGGCTGGTCATGACGATCGAAATAAACACGGCAATTCATTTCACCGCCTCCGGAAACAACAGCATCGCATCCCCATAGGAAAAGAACCGGTACTGCTCACGCACCGCATGCGCATACGCGGCGAACACGCGCTCCTTTCCAGAAAACGCGGACACCAGCATCAACAGCGTGCTTTCCGGCAGGTGGAAGTTGGTCAGCAGCGCATCCACGCTGCGGATGCGGTAACCCGGGAAAATGAAGATCCGGGTTTCGCCGGCGAAGGGCTGCAGCTCGCCGTCACGCATCGCCGATTCCAGCGCGCGCACCACCGTCGTGCCGACCGCGATCACCCGGCCGCCGCGGGCGCGCGTCGCGCGGACCTGTTCGACCAGCGCGGCGCCCACGTTCAACCATTCGCTATGCATGTGGTGATCGCGCACATCGTCCACGCGCACCGGCTGGAAGGTGCCCGCGCCGACATGCAGGGTGACGTGGCCGAATTCGACGCCGCGTTCACGCAACGCCTGCAACAGCGCATCGTCGAAATGCAGGCCGGCGGTCGGCGCCGCCACCGCGCCCAGTTCACGCGCGAACACGGTCTGGTAGCGCTCGTCATCGTCGGCGCCCGGATCGCGATGGATATACGGCGGCAGCGGCAAACGCCCGGCCTTCAGCAGCCAGCTTTCCAGCGCGCCGTCGACGTCGAAACGCAACAGGTAGAACTCGCCGTCGCGGCCCAGCATTTCGGCCTCGCCGCCCGCGTCCAGGGCGATGCGGCTGCCTGGTTTTGGCGATTTGCTGGCGCCGATCTGCACGCGCGCGGCGTTGTCGGGCAGCAGGCGTTCGATCAGGATCTCGACCCGGCCGCCGCTTTGCTTCTGGCCGAAGATGCGCGCGGGAATCACCCGGGTGTCGTTGAACACCAGCAGGTCGCCCGGCGCCAGCCACTCCGGCAAGTCGCGCACCCGCCGATCCGCGAAAGCGGCCTCGCCCGGCGGCACCACCAGCAGGCGGCTGGCCGAACGCTCCGGCAACGGCGCCTGCGCAATCAGCGCCTCGGGCAGTTCGTAGTTGAAATCGGATTTCTTCATCGGCAGGGGACTTTCGGGCCGCGCATTGTAAGTGGGAGCGGCTTCCAGCCGCGAACTCTCGATGTTGCTTTCCACTTGAAGCAAAAGCTCGCGGCTGGAAGCCGTTCCCACGCCTTCAAGCGATCTTTCGAGCAGTTGCGGGAACACTTTTCCGGCGGGTGATAGCCCCTGCCTCAACGCTCGAACTTGGTGGAAAGAATGATCGAGGTCGCGGTCCGCTCGACGCCCTCGATGGCGCCGATGCGATCGGTCAGCACGTCCATGTCGTTGACCGTCGGCACCGCGCCGACCGCGATCAGGTCGTAGGAGCCGCTGACCGAATGCAGGGCGCGCAGCTCCGGCAGCGCGCGCAAGGCGGCGGCCACGGACACGGCCTGCTTGGGGTGCACGGTGATCATGATGTGGCCACGGATCAGGCCGCGCTCGAATTCGTCATCGATCCGCACCGTGTAGCCGCTGATGACCCCCTCGCGTTCGAGCCGCTCGATCCGGCTCTGCACCGTGGTCCGCGACAGGTCCAGGCGGCGTGCGATCTGGGCGGTGGAAGCCCGCGCGTTTTCGCGCAGCAGGGACAAAAGCAGTTCATCGGAGGCGTTGAGCTTCATTTTCCACGCAAGGTTTCGTCGATTCGACGAAAAATAGGCTAAATCCGCACGAATCACAACTGTTAAACGACGAATTTTTCCAGATAATGGAAGATTGTCGATTTAATGCAGAAGGAGCCCTCCATGAACCTGATCGAAAAGCTCGCCCCGTTGCGCACCCACGCCGGCAAGCGCATGACCCACGGCCTGGACGACGCCACCTTGCTGCGCCTGGCCAAATCGCATCCCGAGCTGGAGGTGGCGATCACCGCCGCCGCGGCCGAACACGAAAACCTGCGCGGCGAATTCGCCGAGCTGTTCGACCTGGACGAAGACGCGCAACTGCGCGCCGTGCAGGCGGGCTACGTCAATTTCTACGCCGAGGACGCGGTCAATCCGTATGTCGCCCTGACCGCGCGCGGGCCGTGGGTGGTGACCATCAACGGCGCGGTGCTGTACGACGCCGGCGGCTACGGCATGATCGGTTTCGGCCACACTCCGGCCGCGGTGCTGGACGCGATGGCCAAGCCGCAGGCGATGGCCAACATCATGACCCCCAGCCTGTCGCAGCTGCGCTTCGATCGCGCCATGCGCAAGGAAATCGGCCACAGCCGCGGCGGTTGTCCATTCGCCAGGTTCCTGTGCCTGAATTCCGGTTCCGAATCGGTCGGCCTGGCCGCGCGCATCGCCGACATCAACACCAAGCTGCAGACCGATCCGGGCGCCAAGTACGCCGGGCGCACGGTCAAGCGCGTGGTGGTGAAAGGCAGTTTCCACGGCCGCACCGAGCGCCCCGCGCTGTATTCGGATTCCTCGCGCAAGGCTTACCTGCAGCACCTGGCCAGCTTCCGCAATGAGGACTCGATGATCGCCATCGATCCCTACGATGGAGAAGCCCTGAAGCGCGTGTTCGCCGACGCCGACAGCAAGGGCTGGTTCGTCGAAGCGGTATTCCTGGAACCAGTGATGGGCGAAGGCGATCCTGGCCGCTCGCTGCCACCCGCGTTCTATGCGATCGCGCGCGAACTGACCCGCAGCCACGGCAGCCTGTTGCTGGTCGATTCGATCCAGGCCGGCCTGCGCGCACACGGTGTGTTGTCGATCGTCGATTACCCGGGCTTCGAAGGCCTGGACGCGCCGGACATGGAAACCTATTCCAAGGCCCTGAACGCCGCGCAGTATCCGCTGTCGGTGCTGGCCGTGAACGAACGCGCCGCCGGCCTGTACCGCAAGGGCGTGTACGGCAACACCATGACCAGCAACCCGCGCGCGCTGGACGTGGCCTGCGCGGTGCTGGAACTGCTGACCCCGCAGGTGCGCGAGAACATCCGCAAACGCGGTGTTGAAGCGGTCGAGAAGCTGGAGAAGCTGAAGTCCGAACTCGGCGGCCTGATCACCAAGGTCCAGGGCACCGGCCTGTTGTTCTCGTGCGAGCTGGCCCCGCAGTTCAAGTGCTACGGCGCCGGCTCCACCGAGGAATGGCTGCGCGAACGCGGCCTCAACGTGATCCACGGCGGCGCCAACTCGCTGCGCTTCACCCCGCACTTCGCCATCGATTCGGAAGAGCTGGATTTGCTGGTCGGACTGGTCGGCCAAGCCCTGCGCGAAGGCCCGCGCGCGGAGCAGGCCGCCGCCGCCTGACCACCGCTCCCGTAGGAGCGCCCCATGGGCGCGAGCTCGTGCTGTTTTTCCCCGGCAAAGAGCTCGCGCCCATGGGGCGCTCCTACGATGTTGTTCCCACAAAGCCGCCCCCACAAGAACCTGCTTCGACAGGCCTCCGGGCTTGGGGCAGACTTGCCGCACTCCTCCCCCAAGTGCCGCGCCATGAAAATCGTCGAAGTCCGCCATCCGCTGGTCCAGCACAAGATCGGCCTGCTGCGCGAAGCCAGCCTCAACACCAAGGATTTCCGCGAACTGGTCACCGAGCTCGGCACCTTGCTGGCTTACGAGGCCACCGCCGACCTGGAAACCGAACCCGAAACCATGGCCGGCTGGGCCGGCGACGTGCAAGTGCAGAAAATCGCCGGCGCCAAGATCACCCTGGTACCGATCCTGCGCGCCGGCCTGGGCATGTTGCCGGGCGTGCTGGCGCTGATCCCGACCGCGCGCGTCAGCGTGGTCGGATTGCAGCGCAACGAAGAGACCCTGCAACCGGTGCCCTACTTCGAACGACTCACCGGCCGCCTGGAAGAACGCGACGCGCTGATCCTGGACCCGATGCTGGCCACCGGCGGCACTCTCATCGCCACCATCGACATGCTCAAGCGCGCCGGCTGCCGACGCATCAAGGGCATCTTCCTGGTCGCCGCGCCGGAAGGACTGGCGGCACTGGAAGCGGCGCATCCCGATGTCGAAGTCTTCACCGCCGCCATCGACGAGCAACTCAACGAGCGTGGCTACATCCTGCCGGGGCTCGGGGATGCCGGAGATCGCATCTTCGGGACGCGGGTCGGATGATGCCCCACACCTCGTAGAGCCGAGCTTGCTCGGCTGCGCATTGTCCAAAGCAGCGAAGCAAGCTCCGCTCTACGACATGGATGGTTGTGCCGCCAACGGCCTCGCGTGCAATTCCGTCACTTCATGCGCGGTGCCGAATTTTCCTTTCTCGTCGCGCGTCACCTGCGCCAGCGCGCATTGGGTGTCGTGGGTGAAAAACAGGTGCACGTTGCGCGCCAGCTTGTCTTCCAGGAAGGCGCGCTTCTCGTCGATCAGCAGTTCCGCGTTACGGTCGTAGCCCATGGTGATGGGCACGTGCACCCAGGAGCGTCCGGGAATCAGGTCGGCGCAAAACACCACGCCGCCGTGCGACTCGCCATCGATTTTTTCCGGGCCAACAATTTCAGCCAGCATCAATCCAGGCGTATGTCCGTCGCTGTAGCTGAAACGCACGCTGTCGCCCAGGGTTTGCGAGTACTCGCCTTCGACGATCTCCAGCCGGCCACTGGCCTGCAACAACCCCGGCAGTTCCGGGATGAAACTGGCACGGTCACGCGGATGCGGCTGCAAGGCGCGCTGCCAATGACGCGAGCCGACGACGTAGGTGGCATTGGGGAACAACAGCTCCGGCGCCCTGCCCTGCGACCACGGCGCCAGCAAGCCGCCCGCATGATCGAAATGCAAGTGGCTCAACACCACCACGTCGATGTCGCCGTGCTCGAAGCCGGCCGTGCGCAGCGAATCCAGCAATATGTGCCGCGACTCCTGCACGCCGTAGCGTTCGCGCAGCTTTGGTTCGAAGAAGGCGCCGATGCCGGTTTCGAACAACACGGTCTTGCCATCCAATGGACTGGCCAGCAACGCGCGGCAGGCCAGGGCGATGCGGTTGTCCTGGTCCGGCGGCGACCACTTTTCCCACATCGCGCGCGGCGCGTTGCCGAACATCGCGCCGCCGTCGAGTTTCTGCGAATTGCCGAGCAGGGACCAGAGTTTCATGCCGCGATTGTACCCCCGGCGTACGTAGGAGCGACGTGAGTCGCGACCGAAATTCCCATGACAAGGCCATCGCGACTTACGTCGCTCCTACGCACTTCATCTGCCTTCGACCGTCGCCGAGAAGTAGAAGGTGAATGCGCCTTCTTTTTCGTCCTGCGCCTTGACCACGATCGGCGCCAACGGCCCCGAGCCCGCGAGGACGCCCTCGCCCAGCACCACCGGATCTGACTTCTTGAACCAGCCGCTGCGCCAGCCCTTGACCGTGACCGGAATGCGCTTGCCCGGCATCAGTTCGAGGGTGGCATGAGCCTCGCGGTCTTCGCCGACCACCACGATATTGCGCCCGCCTTCGGAGGTCATCGATTCCTGTTCGAACACGAACAGCGGCTGTCCGTCGGCCTCGATGGCGAAGCGCCAGTCGGCGTTGCCGACCGCGCCATCCTGCTGCACGGCGACCCGTTGCAGTTGCAGGCGCAGTGATTGCGGCGACGTGTTTTTCACCGGCCTGGCTTCGGCGGGTTTCGCTTCGGCGACGACCGCCGCTGGTGCCGGCGCATCGCCCTTCAGGTCGTTGCGGATGTTGATGTACAACGTGGTCAGCGCGGCAAGCAGGGCCGCGCTGCCGGTGAGGATGGCCGGCAGGTGATTGATGACCGGCTTTTTCTCGTTGTCCGCCACGCGGGTGTCCTGCTGCAGAGAGGGGTAGGCCTGGATTTTATCGCCGATCCAAGCCTTTCGTGAGCATGCCTTTTGGGCATGCTCTTCGCGGGAGCGCGCCGGGGAATCCGGCTCAATGAACCGGAGCCAGCTCCACCTTGCCTGCGCCAACCGGATTGCGCGGATCGCTTCCCGTCGACAGCGCGCCTGTGCGCTTGTCCCATTCCACTGTCTGCAGATTGCCCCACCGGTGGCTGGAACCCAGCCCGCCCATATCGCCGCCTTTCACTTCGTGGCCCATCGCCCGCAGCGACTGCAGTGTTTCCGGGGCAAACGCGCCACTTTCCGCCAGGATCACATCCGGCATCCATTGATGGTGATAGCGCGGCAGCACCGCGACCTGCTGCGCATCCAGGCCGGCGTCGTAACCCAGCATGCCCAGCAACACCATGGTGATGATGCGGCTGCCGCCGGGCGTGCCCAGCACGGCGACCTTGTCGGCCGATTCCATGAAGGTCGGGGTCATCGAACTGAGCATGCGCTTGCCCGGTGCCGGCGCGTTGGCCTCGTAGCCCATCACCCCGAAAGCATTGGGCGTGCCCGGCTTCAGCGCGAAGTCGTCCATCTCGTCGTTGAGCAGCACCCCGGTGCCCTTCGGGATCAGGCCCGAGCCATACAGCAGGTTGACCGTCTGGGTGCCGCCGACCCGATTGCCCTCGGCGTCGATGATGGAAAAGTGGGTGGTTTCCTCATCCTCCAGCGGTGTCGGCTTGCCCGAAAGCAATTCGCTGGGCGTGGCCTTTTCCGGGTGGATGGTCGCGCGCAGGCCTTGCGCATAGTCGCGATTGGTCAGCACGTCCTGCGGGATGTCGGTGAAGTCCGGATCACCCAGGAAAAAAGTGCGGTCGCGATACGCGCGACGCATCGATTCGACGACCAGGTGCACGCGATGCGCTTCGTCTAGCTTCCGCAGGTCGTAGGGCTCGAGGATCTGCAGCATCTCGGCCAGCGCGATGCCGCCGGACGATGGCGGCGGCGCGGTGGTGACCTTCCAGCCGTGGTAATCGAAACGGATCGGGGTGCGCTGCTTGACCCGGTAGGCGGACAGTTCTTCGGCGGTCCAATGTCCCCCGGCCTGCTTGACCCCGGCGATCAGCTTCTTCGCCGTCTCGCCGCGATAAAAGCCATCGAAGCCCTTTTCCGCCAGCAGCTGCAGCGTGCGCGCCAGCTCCGGCTGCTTGAAGGTGTCGCCTTCCGCAATCGGCTTGCCGTCACGCTCATAGACTTCGCGCGTGCCGGGATAACGATGCATCACCTCGCGGCGCTGCTGGTAGCCACCGGCCATGCGCGCATAGACCGGAAAACCCTCGCGGGCGATGCGGATCGCCGGGGCCAGTGAGGTTGCCAACGGCAGGCGGCCGTGTTTTTGCGCCAATTCGACCAGCGCCGCGGGCAATCCGGGAATGCCTGCCGACCACGGGCCGTTCTGTGCGCGATCCGTATCCAGGTTGCCGTCCTTGTCCAGGTATTTGTCCGGCGTGGCCGCAGCCGGCGCATATTCGCGCGCGTCGAGGAAGGCATCCTTGCCGGTCTTCGCGTCATGCAGCAGGAAGAACCCGCCGCCGCCCAGTCCGGAACTGATCGGCTCCACCACCGACAACGTGGACGACACCGCGATCGCCGCATCGAAGGCGTTGCCGCCGGCGCGGATGATCTCGAATCCGGCTTCGGTGGCCAGGGCATGGCCGCTGGCGATGGCGGCACCCGGCGGGTGGGCTGCATTGCTTGCCGATGTGGGGCTTGCTGATGTGGAGCTTGCGGCGAAGGCGGGGGATACGAAGGCCAGCGCCAATGCGACGACGGCGAAGATGCGAGGTTTCACGTTCACTCCTGTCTCAAGCGGTTTGCTGGAGCCGCCGCAGTTTTGCCAGCAACTCCAGCTCGTTTTCAGGATACGCCGGATCGGGATCGATGCACTCCACCGGACAGACGACCACACATTGCGGTTCGTCGAAATGGCCTACGCATTCGGTGCAGCGGGCTGGATCGATGATGTAGATGGCCTCGCCCATGGTGATGGCCTGGTTGGGACAAGCCGGTTCACAGACGTCGCAGTTGACGCAGAGTTCATTGATCTTCAGCGCCATTTCAATGCCCGCGGAAACAGCGCCGGAATCAATGTGGGAGGGGCGTAAGCCCCGATGCTTTTCATCGCGTATTCGTCGGGGCTGACGCCCCTCCCACAATCCTGGCCGTGGGGGGGGGGGGGGCCCCCCCCCCCCCCCCAAAAACAAAAAAAAAAAAAACCCCACCCCCGGGGGTGGCCATGCCCCAAAGCGCCC
>JAYRTC010000021.1:0-42167 GCA_041919795.1 Pseudoxanthomonas sp.
GCTGGATCAGGCTTGCGCCCATTGTCCAATATTCCCCACTGCTGCCTCCCGTAGGAGTCTGGACCGTGTCTCAGTTCCAGTGTGGCTGATCATCCTCTCAGACCAGCTACGGATCGTCGCCTTGGTGGGCTTTTACCCCGCCAACAAGCTAATCCGACATCGGCTCATCTATCCGCGCCAGGCCCGAAGGTCCCCGGCTTTCACCCGAAGGTCTTATGCGGTATTAGCGTAAGTTTCCCTACGTTATCCCCCACGAAAAGGTAGATTCCGATGTATTCCTCACCCGTCCGCCACTCGCCACCCAGAGAGCAAGCTCTCCTGTGCTGCCGTTCGACTTGCATGTGTTAGGCCTACCGCCAGCGTTCACTCTGAGCCAGGATCAAACTCTTCACTTAAAACTACTTAGCCCGAAGGCCAATGCTTTGAATGCAGAACGCTTGATTCTTAGCTATACGTATCGCTTGCAAATTACTAATTACAAGATGCTCATGAATCGAACGTCTGCAAGATGGACAGCTAGTCCTTCCTGCAGGCGTCCACACAAGTCACCTGCGCACACTGTCAAAGAGCTTCGAAGTCGGCCTCAGCGCCTTCCTCGTTGACCTCGCCGTTTCCGTCGAGGTGAGCCGCACATTATGCGGGGTGTTTCTGGAAGCGTCAAGATCTTTTTCAAGATTTTTTTCGCTTCCCTCGTTTCGACCTTTGCCGTGTTGGCGCCGGTGTGTCCGAGTGAGCCGCCCATTATAGGGGGCTTTCCGGGAACGTCAACACCTCGTTTCAGAGATTTTTTCGTTTCCGCCCCCGCCGCCGGTGGCTGCGAGGGGGGCGAATTATGGGCGGCGAAAATCTTTTTGGGAAGGGGGTAATTGAAATAATTTTGCGGGTTGCGACAAGCGCCCAGACGGAGCAAGGGTTTCAGCGTTCGTGCGCGGTTGCGGCCTGGCCAGCCCGTTAACCTGGATCCAGTCGTGCAACGACTTTTCTTCCCGGCAAGACGCTCTGCGAGCGTCTGCAATCCACGCCCATGGTTGTGAAGCGCATGAACCCGCGAATTCGCCGCCGCCTGTCAGCTCGACAGGCGGGATGACCTGCTGCAAATACGAGAAAGCATCTCGCATGTCGCGCATATCCCGGTATTGCAACGCCATGCCAAGCCGCCAGGACGCATGCGGGCGGCCACTCCTGGCAAGGCTGGGTGATGCGCCGGGCTGTCTTCGCGCCTGATGGCGTGACCCAGGGCGCCCCTCCCGTTGGATACGTTGCGACTGCATCCGTAGCGTCCGGAATCCGCCTCATTATCCGCGCAGCGCGATTATCAAGCGCACCGGCGCCACGCCTTGCGTTACCGGCGAAGCGCGCGGTCCAAAGGGCCAACATCGCGGCGGCATGTCTAAGCGGGCGTCAGATCCTGTCCGCGAGAAGCTGAAAAGCTACCCGGCGGTGAGCGCAGGCTGGTTTTCAGCACGCCACCGCAAACCAGAACGCGGCCCGGCAGTGGCTGCTTGAAGGTCGCCTGGAATCGATACCGCCCGCCTTCGACACACTGCCCTGGCGCTACCTCCACCAGACCGGCCGAGACGCCGTCGTGCAGGCGCTCGAATCCCGCGACAGGCCGGCGACTGGCCACGCTTGGCTTGCGCGACTGAAGGGCTTCCTCAGCCGGCCAGCAAGCGCACGCGTGCGAAGTTGCGCTTGCCCACCTGCAACACGCCTTCGAAACCAGGAGCGAAGTGGGTCTGCGGGTCCTCGACCACGACGCCGTCCACGCGCACCGCGCGCTCCTTGAGCTTGCGCGTGGCCTCGCCATTGCTGGGGGTGATGCCGGCGGCGGTCAGCAGCGCGGCGATACGCAGGCCTTCCGCAGGCACCGTTACATCCTGCAACGGCAACAACGAGGTATCGCCTTCGCCACGGACCACCGCATGCCAGCCGGCGATGGCCTGTTCGGCCTGCCCGGCATCGTGGAAACGGGTGGCCAGCTCCCGCGCCAGGCGCAGCTTGATGTCGCGGGGATTGAGCGTGCCGGCGGCCACGTCGGCGCGCAGGGATTTCGCTTCGGCCACGCCGATATCGAAGCTGAGCAGCTCGATCCACCGCCACATCAGCTCATCGCCGATCTTCATGGTCTTGGTGACGATGTCGATGGCCGGCTCGCTGATGCCGATGTAATTGCCCAGCGACTTGGACATCTTGTTGACCCCGTCCAGGCCCTCCAGCAACGGCATGGTCAGCACGATCTGCGGCGGCTGCCCGAAGTGCTCCTGCAGGCCACGCCCCATCAGCAGGTTGAACTTCTGGTCGGTACCGCCCAGCTCCACGTCGGCCTTGAGCGCCACCGAGTCGTAGCCCTGGACCAGCGGATACAGGAATTCATGGATCGCGATCGACTGCTGGGCGGCGTAGCGCTTGGCGAAATCGTCGCGCTCCAGCATCCGCGCCACGGTGTGCTGGCCGGCCAGCTTGATCAGGTCGGCGGCGGACATCCGCCCGAACCACTCGGAATTGAAGCGCAGTTCGGTCTTTTCCCGGTCCAGCACCTTGAATACCTGGTCGGCGTAGGTGCGGGCATTGGCCTCCACGTCCTCGCGGGTCAGCGGCTTGCGGGTCGCGTTTTTGCCGCTGGGGTCGCCGATCATGCCGGTGAAGTCGCCGATCAGGAAAATCACCTGGTGCCCCAGGTCCTGGAACTGGCGCATCTTGTTCAGCAGGACGGTATGGCCGATATGCAGGTCCGGGGCCGTGGGATCGAACCCGGCCTTGACCCGCAGGGGACGGCCCCCGCTCTTCATCGAGGCGGAAAGCCGGGCTTCCAGCTCCTCGCGCTTCAGGATTTCGTCGGCGCCGCGGCCGATCAGTTCAAGTGCTGCGGTGTGAGGCAAGGGCTGGTCTTCCAAATATATGAACAGGCACAAGGGCGTGCTGACAAAGTTGAATCCGTAGTTAAACCGAGGTTATATCGTGACGCCAGTCGAAAAAGCTATTTGACTCAATGGTTTGACGCGAAGATTTCGTGTGTTTATGGTACCGCGATTGGGCTCGCCGTCTTGGGCCCGGGGAAGTCCAACAGATGCACAACCACGTTGACGGCCCCGGCCGCACCCAGCGTTTCAAGGAACGCCTGGAGATCCTCCGCGACTCGGCCCTGCATCATCAAGTGAGGGCCCACCTCTCGGCAAGGCGCTGGACGCGTCGGCAGTGGATCCACGCCAGCCTGTTCACCACCATCGGGGTGATGGTCGCGACCATCGTGCCCGGTTTCTCGGCCGTGACGCAGGTGCCGGCCGCCGAACCCTACGCCGTGCTGAGCCTGGACCTGCCTGAATTGTCCAGTACGCGCCAGGCCGGCGTCATGGGCGACAGCTGGCAGGTCGTGAAGGTGAAGTCCGGGCAGACCTTGTCGTCGCTGTTCGAGGACCTGGGCATCCCCAAGGCGACCCTGCGTCGCATCCTCGAGAACGCCGACGCGAAAACCGCGCTGGCCAGGAAACTCAAGCCCGGCACCGAGCTGGCTTTCGATCTTCCGGTCGCGGGCGGACTGCGCAGCCTGCGCTACGACCGCGACGCCGATCATCGCGTCGAGCTGACGCTGGATGGCGACAAGCTCAAGGAAAATGTAATTGCCCGCGAAACCGCCACCCGCACGGTGGTGCTGAGCGGCAAGGTCGGGCGCTCGCTCAACCGCTCGGCGCGCAAGGCCGGGTTGACCGCGGCCAACATCAACTCGATGACCGACGACATCTTCAAGTACGACATCGACTTCGATTCCGACCTGGACGCCGACGACCGTTTCAGCGTAGTCGTGGAACAGACCTGGCGCGAAGGCGAACTGGTCAGCACCAGCCCGGTGCTGGCCGCGACTTTCACCGTGGACGGCCAGCTGCATTCCGGCTTCCGATACGCGCGTCCCGGCGGCAAGCCGGAATACTTCACCGCGCAGGGACGCCCGCTGAAGAAGACCTTCATCCGCATGCCCATTCCCTATGCGCGGCTCAGCTCGCGCTTCGGCGCGCGCAAGCACCCTGTGCTGGGCAAGATGCGCATGCACAAGGGCGTGGACTACGCCGCTTCCACCGGCACCCCGATCATGGCCGCGGGCGATTCGCGGGTGCAGTTCGTGGGCAAGCAGCGCGGCTACGGCAATGTCGTGATCCTCGACCACGGCCGTGGCTACACCACCCTGTACGGGCACATGTCGCGCTTCGGCAAGATCAGGGCCGGCCAGCGCATCGCCCAGGGCACGGTGATCGGCTATGTGGGCTCCACCGGCCTGGCCACTGGCCCACACCTGCATTACGAATTCCGGGTCAACGGCGTGCACCGCAACCCGCTGTCGATCACCATGCCGCCGCCGGAGCCACTGGCGGGCGCGCAGCTGGCTTCGTTCCGCACCTATACCGCCAACGCGCTGGCGCGGATCCGCACAGTGGAAAACATCATCTACGCCGACGTCGACCAGGCGCAGGCGCCGACCCGGACCGCCTTGGCCGCCGCGCTCGCCAGCAAGAAGCGCTGATTTTCGCTGATACGCGCTGCGCTGATATGCGCGCCGATATTGGCCGCGCCCTTGTGGGCGCGGGCGCGGGGCGCGATGCTTGGCTCGCGAAACCCCTCGCCTTCTTCCCGGCCAACGCATGCACGACCACCCCGCCCAGCTCTACCTGGGCCTGATTTCCGGCACCAGCGCCGATGGCATCGATGCCGCGCTGGTGCGTTTCGAGCCGGATTGCGAACTGGTCTTCGGCCGTACCTATCCCTGGGATGCCGACCTGCGCGCGCGCCTGATCGCGCTGGGCCAGGGCGGCGAAACGACTTCCCTGGATGAACTGGGCGAACTGGACACGATCCTGGCGCGCAGCTTCGCCGACGTGGCCACGCAGGCCATCGCAGAGGCGGGAATCGATCCCCGCGAAGTGCGCGCGATCGGTTCGCACGGACAGACCGTGCGCCACCGGCCCGAATCGAAGGCCGCCTTCACCTGGCAGATGGGCGACGGCAATGTCATCGCCGAACGCACCGGCATCACCACGGTCGCCGACTTCCGCCGCCGCGATGTCGCCGCCGGCGGCCATGGCGCGCCGCTGATGCCGGCCTTCCATGCGGCGCGACTGCAGTCGGCAACGGAAAACCGCGCGGTGCTGAACCTGGGTGGCATCGGCAATTTCACCCTGCTGCCGAAGCAGGCCGGCCCCGACGCGGGCGCGGTGCGCGGTTTCGATACCGGACCGGCCAATGCGCTGATGGATGCGTGGTGCGAGCGCCACACCGGCAAGCCCTACGACGCCAACGGCGCCTTCGCCGCCAGCGGCAAACTCGACGAGGAATTGCTGGCGCGGTTGCTGGACGATCCATGGTTCGCGTTGCCGCCACCCAAGAGCACCGGGCGCGAACAGTTCCACCTGCCCTGGCTGGAAACCCGCCTGGGCGATGCCTCACTGCGTCCCGCCGATGTGCAGGCGACTTTGCTTGAACTGACCGCGATCACCGTGGCCGATGCCTTGCGGGCCACGCAAGCGGACACCGCGCGCGTGCTGGTCTGCGGTGGCGGGGTGCACAACGCGGCCTTGATGGCGCGGCTTGCGGCGCGCATGCCGGGGGCGTTCGTGGAATCCACGTCGGTCCATGGCCTGGATCCGGATTACGTGGAAGCCATGGGTTTCGCCTGGCTGGCGCGGGAAACCCTGGCCGGACGGCCCGGCAACCTGCCCGGCGTGACCGGGGCGAAGGGCTTGCGGGTACTCGGCGCGATCTATCCGGCCTGAAGCATGTGCGTAGGAGCGCCCCATGGGCGCGAGCTGTTGCTTGTACGTGCCCGTGGAAAGAACTCGCGCCCATGGGGCGCTCCTACGGTCGACGGGTCAGAAACCGTGTCCCGGCGGCACGTCCTTCAGCGCCGAGATCGCGGCGGAAAGCACATCCACTTCCTTGTCGTTGAAGCCGCTGCGGACCTCGGCCTCGGTGGCGAACAGGCCCTGCTCGAGCAGGTGGAACAGGGTGTCGTGCATGTTCCAGCCGCGCGCCTCGGCGACCCGGCGGATACGGTCGGCCAGCACCGGGTCTATGTCCTTCATCACGATGTCGGTCATGCGGCCTCCCGCTGTGCGGTTCCCTTGGTGGGGCCATGGTTGCGCAGGGTGAGGCGTATGCACAACAGCAGCGCCGGAATGCCGACCAGCGCGGTGCCGACGAAGAACAGGGAATACGCTTCCAACAGCGTCCTGCCCGTCTCCAGGTGTTCCACCGCCACGCCGGAGAAACCCTTCAGCATCTTGCCCAGCAACGCATAGAACGAACTGAGCAGCGCGTACTGGGTGGCGGTGTAGCCGATGTTGGTCAGGCTGGACATGTAACCGACCAGGGCCACGCCGGCGAAGCCGCTGCAGAAGTTGTCGATGATCATCGCAGCAGCGAACACGCCTTCGTCGGCGCCGTGCAGGGCCAGGTAGGCGAAGGCCAGGTTCGAGCCCGGGCCGAGCACCGCGCCCGCCAGCAACGTGGGAACGAAGCCGTAGCGCACCGCGCCCAGGCCGGCGGCGGCGATGCCGAGAATGGTGGCGATCAGTCCGACCGAGCCGCGCACCGCGCCGACGGTTTCCTTGGCGATGCCCAGGTCGGCATAGAACGGATTGGCCATCGGCCCCATCACGAAATCGGGCAAGCGATACAGACTGATGGTCAGCAGCATCAACAACGCCCAGCTGCCGTGCTGGCGGAAGAACGCGACGAACGGCCCGATCACGGCGTCGAACAAGCCCTTCGCCGTGAACAGCGCCGGATGCGGGGTCGCGGCGGCCAGCACCGACGCCGCCGGCTCGCGCGCCATCAGCGTGGCTACGACGCCCACCCCGAGCAGCAGCGCCATGATTTCGTAGGATGCGGACCAGCCGATATTCGCGGCGAAGATCAGGATCAGCGCATCGGTGACCAGCAACGCGCCGCGATAGCCCAGGGTCGAGGTCGAAGTCAGCAAGCCCTGCTGCTCGTTGCTGTCGGCGCTTTCGATGCGCCAGGCGTCGATCACGATGTCCTGGGTAGCCGAGGCGAACGCCACCACCAGGGCCAGCGCGCCGAATACCAGCAACTGGTCGAGGACCAGGCCGGCCAGCAGCAGCTGGCCTTCGCGCGGCTGCACCAGCGCCATGCCGACCAGCGCGGCGGCGGCGACCAGTTGCGACAGCAGCATCCAGCCACGACGGCGACCCAGCCAGCGGCCGAGCAGCGGCGCGTCCAGCTTGTCGACCAGCGGCGCCCACAGGAATTTCAGCGAGTACGCCAGGCCCACCCACGACAGGAAACCAATCGTGGACAACTCGATGGCGTTCTCGCGCATCCAGAAGCCCAGGGTATTGCCCACCAGGTAGATCGGGATGCCCGAGCTGAAGCCCAGCAGCAGCATCACCAGCACCTTGGGCTGGCGCAGGTTGGCCAGGACCAGCCGCCAACCGGTACGTCCGGAGTTCGTCGCGGCCTGACTCAAAGGGCGTAATCCACGATGAAGGGCGCATGGTCCGAGAACCGGGTCGCAGTGTGGATGGAACAAGCCTTCAGCCTGTCGCGCAGCGAAGGGGTCGCGAACTGGTAGTCGATCCGCCACCCCACGTTGTTGGCGCGCGCGGCGCCGCGATTGCTCCACCAGGTGTAGTCCTGGCCTTCGGGGTGCAACGCGCGATACGCATCGACCCAGCCCGCGTCATCCGCACAGAGGCCATTCAGCCAGTCGCGCTCGGCCGGCAGGCAACCGGAGTTCTTCTGGTTGGATTTCCAGTTCTTGATGTCCAGCGCCGAGCGCACGATGTTCCAGTCGCCGCACAGCACGTAATCGCGGCCGCTGTTGCGCCACTCCTCCAGGATCGGCGCCAGCCAGTCCATGACCTGGAACTTGAAGCCCTGGCGCAAGTCGCCCGAGGAACCGGACGGGATGTAGAACGAGACCACGCTCAGGTTGCCGAAACGGGCCTCGAGGTAGCGGCCCTCCTCGTCGAATTCCGCCCAGCCCAGCGCCGTGCGCACCTCGTCCGGCTCGCGCTTGCTGTAGATCGCCACGCCGCTGTAGCCCTTCTTGGTGCTGGCGTCGCGGAACCAGGCCTGGTAGCCGGCCGGCAGGAATTCCTTGTTCAAGCCTGCAGGACCCGTGAGCTGGTGTTCCTGGGCCTTGGTTTCCTGCACGCAGAGCACGTCGGCATCCTGCGCCGTGAACCAGTCGAAGAACCCCTTGCTGGCCGCCGAACGCAGGCCGTTGGCGTTGAAACTTATGATTCGCACGAATGCTCCTTTCTGGCTGTCGAAGGGTAGCGGAAAAGCCGCAAAGGCGTGGAGAATGAGCCCATGACCGACCATCGCACCCGCTTCCTGCAACTGGCCTTGCACTCCCAGGCCTTGCGCTTCGGCGAATTCACCTTGAAGTCGGGCCGGTTGAGCCCGTATTTCTTCAACGCCGGCCGCTTCGACAGTGGCGCCCGGCTGGCCGAACTGGCCGCCTGCTACGCCGACGCGGTGGAGGCCTCGGGGGTCCAGTTCGACCTGTTGTTCGGCCCCGCCTACAAGGGCATCCCGCTGGCGACGGCGCTGGCCTGCGAATTCTCGCGCCGTGGCCGCGACCTGCCGGTGGCCTTCAACCGCAAGGAAGCCAAGGCCCATGGCGAAGGCGGCATGCTGATCGGCGCGCCGCTGGAGGAGCGCAGGGTGCTGATCGTGGATGACGTGATCACCGCCGGCACCGCCATCCGCGAGGCGCTGGGCCTGATCCGGGCCGGTGGCGGCAACGCGGCCGGCATCGTGGTGGCGCTGGATCGCCAGGAGACGCTTAGCGAGGCCAGGCTCGGTGAGGCCGGCGCCACCAGCGACCGTCGCTCGGCCGCGCAAGCCGTGGCCGCCGAGACCGGCGTGCCGGTGATCGCGGTCGCCAACCTTCACGACCTGCTTGCTTTCGCCGGCGAAAGCGCTGAACTTGTCACCCATCGCGACCGCCTGCTTGCCTATCGTGCCAGTTACGGCAGCGGTCCATCGAACTGAGCGCGAGGGGTCGCCGGACATGCGGAAAAATCCATTGCTGTTGCTGCTGCTGGGTGCCGCGGTTGCCACGCCGGCGCTGGCCCAGAAGGCCGATACGCCGACCAAGAAACTGTATTGCTGGAACGAAAACGGCCAGCGCGTCTGCAGCGACGCGTTGCCGGCCGAGGCGGTCAATCGCGCACGCGAGGAAATCAACGCCAAGAGCGGCATGCGCACCGCCGAAGTGGCGCGGGCGATGAGCGATGAAGAACGCGCACTGGCCGCTTCCGACGAACAGCAACGCCAGGTCGACCAGGCCGCCGCCGACACCCGGCGCCGCACCGAACAGGCCATGCTGTCGTCGTACCAGAGCGAGGACGACCTGCGCCGGGTCTTCAACGAACGCACCGGCATCGTCGACAACAGCATCCGCACGGCGCGCTACAACGTCACCAGCCTGCGCGAGGGCCTGGTGACCATGCTGCGGACCGCGGGCGACCGCGAGCTGGAAGGCAAGCCGGTCGCACCGGCAGTGGCCGAGAACATCCGCAGCCGCCACCGCGAGCTATTGCGCCAACGCAAGCTGCAGGCCAGTTTCGAGCGGCAGCGCGCGGAGCTGGACGTGGAGATCACCGACATCACCCGTCGGTATCGCGAATTGAAGGGGTTGGCGCAGCCAGGGAACGCAGTGAGTCAGGTGGCGGCGGACGCTGCTAAACAGTAGTTAGGCCGCAGTCATTACCTAAGGAGGCTCAAAATGGATGAGAACAAGCATTCCTTCTGGACGACATTGCCGGGCATTCTGACCGGCCTTGCAGCATTAATTACCGCAGTCGGAGCGATATATTTCGGCAACAAGCGCGATACTCCGCCAATCGCCCAGCAACAAGCTCAAACTCAATCGGAGCCTAAGACTTCGAGTGCGACACAAGTACCTCTGCCGCCCCAGCCATCTCCGGCCGAAAAATTCACTGGCCCAATGGGTCCATTGGAGTCCGGAGTTTCATACAGCGGCGGTGACATCTACGATCGTCCAACGCATTCGCCAGAAGAGTGCTCCAAGCTTTGCGACAATGATGATCGCTGTATTGCTGTCACATTCATCATTAGCCAGCAGCGTTGCTGGCTCAAGAACAAGGTCAATGCGCCTCAGCAATCCAGCGATGTGGTCTCCGCTCAAAAGCAGCACTAGGCAGCGGCCTGACAATTCATTCAAGGCGAAGCCGCTTCGCGGCTTCGCCTTGAACTCACCGCAAATTGATCCACCGCCGTTCTCCGATTGCTGTGGCAGCGGGTCGGCTTAATTCAGTCGTTAAACCCATAGGACAAAACTATGGCAACCACGTGGATTGAAGTCGCAGACACCGCCGTGAAGATTGGGCTTGGCGCTTTGGTGACCGGTGCCAGCGCATACCTTCTTGCCGGCAGAAGTCATGCCCATGTTCTAACTCGGGATCTGGCAGCCAAACGAATCGGAATTCTTGAAAGCGCGTGCGCCGATGCAGAGGAATATTTTTCCTACTGCACACGCCTATACAACATGATCGGGCCACTTGCTCTGCAAAACGATAATGAAGTTCGCGATCAAACGGACTTAGAAAAAGAAGTGGTCTTGCGTGCTCATGGAGATCTTCGTGCAGCGCTCGATTCGCGAAACAAAGCAAGAGCGAAGATCTCTCTACTCGGCGCCATAGATGCCTTGGAGCACATGACTAACGTCAACGAGACTCTCAGCAAGTACAGAAAAATAGTTGCAATCGAAGGCAAGATGATCACCTTTAAGCAACACAATGATTTAGTCAAAGAGTTCAAAATCCATAAGCAGTCGTTTTACTCTGCTGCGGCTACATTTATGAAGGCTGTGGGGACTGGGCGTGGCGCCTAACAGTTCGTTCAAACCGAAACCGCTTCGTTACCGCAAAGGCATGACATAAAAAAACTTGCCATGCCTTTGCCCCCCCTACAGGGCTGGGCTTAACTCAGGCGTCACCAAGCTTGAGATGGCCCAAAGCCGGGCTGCGCCTCTCGCGGGAGCGGCTTCCAGCCGCGAGCTCTTCGCGCTTCAGGCAACGGCAGAAGCTCGCGGCTGGAAGCCGCTCCCACTTCTGGCTCGAGCACGCGCGGTGGGTTGCCGTGGCAACTTTCGCAAAGTCGTGACTTCGCGTGCGGTGGGTCGGGACCCACCCCATGCCGTGCCTTGGATCAGAACGTCGCGGTGATTTCCGGTGCAATCTTGGCCAGGTGGGCGCGGAAGTCGTCCATGATCCGGGTCAGCGCTGCCTGGTTGTCGGCTTCGAAGCGCAGCACCAGGATCGGCGTGGTGTTGGACGCGCGGACCAATCCCCAGCCATCTTCCCAGTCGGCGCGCAGGCCGTCGATGGTGGTCAGGCGCGCGCCTTCGAAATGCGCGCTGGCGACGAAACGCGCCACCACTTCGTGCGCATTGCCTGCTTCCACCGGCACCTTGATCTCCGGGGTGGACAGCGCATTGGGCAGCGCATTCAACACCTCGCTCGGTGTCTCCGCGCGCGCGGCCAGGATTTCCAGCAGGCGCGCGGCCGAATACAGTCCGTCGTCGAAACCGTACCAGCGCTCCTGGAAGAAGAAATGCCCGCTCATCTCGCCGGCCAGCTCGGCGCCGGTTTCGCGCATCTTGCCCTTGATCAGCGAATGCCCGGTCTGCCACATCAGCGGCGTGCCGCCATGGCGCAGGATCCAGCCCTGCAGCTTGCCGGTGCACTTCACGTCGTAGATGACCAGCGCGCCGGGATTGCGTTCCAGCACGTCGGCGGCGAACAGCATCAGCAGGCGGTCGGGGAAGATGATCTCGCCACCCTTCGTCACCACGCCCAGGCGGTCGCCGTCGCCATCGAAGGCCAGGCCGAGATCCGCGTCGAAGCGCTTCACCGTCTGGATCAGGTCTTCCAGGTTGTGCGGTTCGCTGGGATCGGGATGGTGGTTGGGGAAGGTGCCGTCCACGTCGCAGAACAACGGGATGGCTTCGGCGCCGATGGCTTCGAGCAATTGCGGGGCGATATCGCCGGCCACGCCGTTGCCGGCATCGACGACCACCTTCAACGGACGGTCCAGTTGCACGTCGTCGGCGATGCGCTGGACGTAATCGGCCGACACGTCGCGCTCGGCCAGGGTGCCGGGCTGCGCGGTCTGGTGCAGGCGGTGTTCGCTGATCCGCGCGTACAGGTCGGTGATGGCTTCGCCGGACAGGGTCTGCCCGCCGATCACGATCTTGAAGCCGTTGTAGTCGGGCGGATTGTGGCTGCCGGTGACCGCCACGCAGCTGCCGGCACGCAGGTGGTAGGCGGCGAAATAGGCGACCGGGGTCGGCGCCAGGCCGATGTCGATCACGTTGCGGCCGGCCTTGCGCAGGCCTTCGATCAAGCCAGCCGAAAGCTCGGGACCGGACAGGCGGCCGTCGCGGCCGACCACGATGTCGTACAGGCCCTGCTCTTCCATCACCGAACCGATGGCCTGGCCGATGCGCTCGGCGACTTCCACGCTGAGCGTGCTGCCGACCACGCCACGGATGTCGTAGGCGCGGAAGATGCCGGGATCGACTTCGATGCGCTGGCCGGTCGGGGCCACCGCATTGGTTTCCTTTTCGCCCGTGTCGCGGACCGTCGCCTGCGGCAAGGGTTCGCGTTCCAGGGTCTGGCCCAGGGTGGGCTCGTTGTCGTCGGCGGCGCCTCCGGCGCGCGGACGCAGCAGGTTGAGGCGGCCACGCGCCACCAGCAAGGCCAACACGGCCAGCAATCCGCAGATCGTCGCTACCACCAGGCTGGCGGTGGCGCCCAGGCCCATCGGACCTTCGGTATCGTCGGGCGTGGCCGCGACCACGCGCAGGCCGGTCTTGCCGACCGGGCGGGCCAGGGCTTCGGCCGCGTCAGCCAGGCCGGCATTGCCTTTCTGCTGCACGGTATAGCTGCCCTGGCGCAGCGCGACATAGGCCTGGGAAGGAACGTCGGCGTGTTCCAGTCCGTCGGTCAGCACGCTCAAGGGCAGGCTGACGTAGGCGACATTGCCTTGCGCCGGCGCCGCGACGCCCAAGGCGCTGCGCTGGCCTTCGCGAACCACGCGGGCGACCGGTTTGTCCTCGGTCAGGGCCGCCTCCAGCAAAGCCAGTTTGCTGAAACCAATCTTCGAATCGGGCGAATACGCCGCATCCAGATCGGCCGGCAGGAACTGGGCCTGGTCCGCGCCTTTCCAGCCTTCGCCGAGGGCCGCGGCCGCGGTGGCGGTGTCGCCGGCACGCAGTGCGGTCTGCACAGGCGTCGCCGCCAGCCGATTGGCAAGCTGCGTGGCCTGCGCATCCAGGGCCTGCTGGGCGGAAGCCAGCACGGCATCGCGCGCCTGGGTCAGGCCTTCGGCCAGCCGGGCGTCCTGCCATTGGCGCACGCCGCCCCATCCCAGCCAGATCGCAAGCAAGGCGAACAACACCGCCAGCATGGGCAGCGCGCGCCGCAGGTCCGGAGCCGACGATTGCGACTTGCCCGATTTGTTTTCAGCCATTGACTGTCGCCCCGTTCAGCGGACGCCTGTGTGGCCGAAGCCCCCTTCGCCACGCGCGCTATCCGCAAAAGTATCCACTACCTGCAAGCTTACCCGGGTGATGGGCAGCACAACCAGTTGCGCGATGCGATCGCCCGGCTGGATGGTGAAGGTCTCGGCGCTGCGGTTCCACACGCTGATCAGCAACGGGCCCTGGTAATCGGCATCGATCAGACCGGTGCCGTTGCCCAGCACGATGCCATGGCGATGGCCCAGGCCCGAGCGCGGCAACACCACCGCGCACAGGTGCGGATCGGCCAGGTGGATGGAAATACCGCTGGGCACCAGGGCGGTATCGCCCGGGGCCAGGACCAGCGGCGCTTCCACGGCGGCGCGCAGGTCCATGCCCGCGCTGGCGGCGGTCGCGTAGGCCGGCAGCGGCCATTCGTCACCGAAACGCGGATCCAGCAACTTGACTTCGATCGACTGGCTGACGGGAGCGCTCATGCGTTCAGGCGCTCCACGATCAGGTCGATCAGTTCGTCGGCCAACCGGGTCTTGGGGCCCGGCGCGAATATCCGTTCGCCGTCCTGCCAGAACGCGGTCATCGCGTTCTGGTCGCTTTCGAAACCAGCATCGGCCACGCCGACGCGATTGGCCACGATCAGGTCCAACTGCTTGGCCACCAGCTTGCCGCGCGCGTAACCGGCGACGTTTTCGGTTTCGGCGGCAAAGCCGACCACCAGCTTCAGTTCCCGGGTCCGTGCGGCGACCTCGGCGAGGATGTCGGGCGTGCGCACCAGGTCCAGGGCCAGCGACTCGTTCGACTTCTTGATCTTGTTGGCGGCCGGCGCGCGCGGGGTGTAATCGGCGACGGCGGCGGCGCCGATATAGAGGTCGGCGGGAAATGCGGCGAACACGGCCTCATGCATCTGCGCGGCCGAACGCACGTCCACGCGCTTCACTCCCATCGGAGTCGGCAGATGGACCGGGCCGGCGACCAGCACCACTTCGGCCCCGCGTCGGCGCGCGCTGGCGGCCACCGCGAACCCCATCTTGCCGCTGCTGCGGTTACCCAGGTAGCGCACCGGATCCAGGTCTTCGTAGGTGGGGCCGGCGCTGACCACCACTTTCAGGCCTTTCAAGGCGTTGTCCGTCACCGTGGTCGCGGTATTGGCGGAAGCCAGCGCCGCGACGATGGCTTCCGGTTCGCTCAGGCGACCCGGGCCGGATTCGCCTTCGGCCAGGGGGCCGTCTTCGGGGCCGATCACCTGCACTCCGCGCCCGCGCAGGGTGGCGATATTGGCCTGGGTCGCCGGGTGCAGCCACATGCGATGGTTCATGGCCGGGGCAATGGAAATCGGCGCGGTCGTGGCGAGGCAAAGGGTGGTCACCAGGTCATTGGCGAAACCCTGCGCCAGTTTCGCCAGCAAGTCGGCGGTGGCCGGGGCGATCACGATGCGGTCGGCCCAGCGCGCCAGTTCGATATGACCCATCGATGCCTCCGCCGCGCTGTCCCACAAAGTGGTGCGGGTCGGACTGCCGGACAGCGCCTGGAAGCTGAGTGGGGTGACGAAATGCTGGGCGCCGGCGGTCATCGCCACCTGCACCTCGGCCCCGGCCTCGCGCAAGCGGCGCACCAGTTCCAGCGCCTTGTAGGCGGCGATGCCGCCACCGACGCAGAGCAATATGTGTTGGCCCTTCAGATTGTCAGCCACGTCGGGGAATTCCTATCGCCTTGCAGGCAGTTAGCTTACCCGATGCGCCTGACCCACCTGATGCCGCCGGGGCATGTCACCAGCCAAGCTGGTCATATGCACATACGCGACTGGCCCGCCGAAGAACGTCCCCGTGAAAAGCTGCTGGCCCGCGGCGCCGGCGCGCTGTCGGATGCCGAATTGCTGGCGATCTTCCTGGGTTCGGGCCTGCGCGGCCGCGATGCGGTGCAGACCTCGCGCGAGTTGCTGGCCGCGCATGGCCCGCTGCGGGTCTTGTTGGAAAACGACCCGACCGGCCTGGCCCGCCTGCCCGGACTGGGCCCGGCCCGCGCCTGCAAACTGGCTGCGGCACTGGAA
Source organism: Pseudoxanthomonas sp. (assembly GCA_041919795.1). Lineage (GTDB taxonomy): Bacteria > Pseudomonadota > Gammaproteobacteria > Xanthomonadales > Xanthomonadaceae > Pseudoxanthomonas_A. Next base: position 15,570 of record JAYRTC010000021.1, read on the forward strand.
CTCGGCCACCGCCATTTGGCCGCCGCGCTGGAACGTGGCGAAGTCCTGACCGATCCGGCCAGCGCCGGCCGCTATTTCTCCCAGCGCCTGCGCGGACGCGGGCATGAGGTCTTCGCCGCGCTGTTCCTGGATACCCGCCATCGCGCGCTGGCCTTCGAGGAACTGTTCCAGGGCACGGTCGATGGCGCCGAAGTGCACCCGCGCGAAGTCGTGCGCCGCGCCCTGTCCCACAACGCGGCCGCGGTGATCGTCGGCCACAACCACCCTTCCGGCGACGCGGAACCTTCCGCAGCCGACCGCGCGGTCACCGCCCGGCTGAAACAGGCGCTGGCCCTGGTCGAAGTGCGCCTGCTGGACCATTTCGTGGTCGGCGACGGGCCGGCGGTGTCGCTGGCTTCGCGGGGATGGGTGTGATGATCGCAACAGCCACAGGGGTAAACTCGGGATGAGCCAGCCACGAGCTTCCGAAATGGGCACGCCCAATCTGCGCCAGCAAGTCCACCAGATCGCCGACCAGTTGCCGCCAGAAGCTACCTGGGACGATGTCCGCTATCAGATCGAGCTACGTGCCTCGATCGAGCGTGGGCTAGCGGATATCGAAGCCGGCCGGGTCATTTCCGTAGAGGATTTGATGGCTGAGTTCGGCATTCGGGAGTGAAAGTGATCTGGTCGGCGGAAGCCGCCGAGCAACTGCGCGAAATCACCGAATACCTGGCCGAGCGCAGCCCACAAGCTGCCCGTCGTATCGCGACCGGTTTACTCAAACGATCGCGATTGCTGGCCCAGCCGCCGCTGACTGGCCGCCGGCTTCCTGAATTCCCCAATTCCAACCTGCGCGAATTGATGGAGCGCCCCTACCGCCTGATTTATCGCATTACGGATAAGCGGATCGAGATCGTGGCGTTGAAACACTACCGGCAACTGCTGCCCGGCGACCTGTAAAAGCGACGCCAGCGTGCCTGCATCCTGGCCTGCGGGCCCTGAGACCACCACGGTCGGCTAAAATGACCGACCCGCCATCCGACCCGGCCCTCCGTGAAATCCCAACTCCACGCCCTGATCGCCCAGGGCATCGACGCCCTGCGCAGCGCCGGCACCCTGCCGGCCGACACCGCCACCCCGGATTTCGTGGTCGAACGCCCCAAGACCCGCGAGCATGGCGACTTCTCCACCAATGCCGCGATGCTGCTGGCGAAGCCCGCGCGCAGCAATCCGCGCGCGCTGGCGCAGGCTCTGGTCGCCGCATTGCCAGTCAATGCGGACATCGCCAAGGTCGAGATCGCCGGACCCGGCTTCATCAATTTCCACCTGAGCCCCGCCGCCTACCAGCGCGAGGTGGCGACCGTACTGGAACAAGGCCCTGCCTACGGCCTCAATACCTCCGGGGAAGGAAAGACCGCGGGCGTGGAATACGTTTCCGCCAATCCCACCGGCCCGTTGCACGTCGGCCACGGCCGCGCCGCCGCGATCGGCGACTGCATCGCGCGGGTGCTGCAGGCCAACGGCTGGAACACGCGCCGCGAGTTCTACTACAACGACGCCGGCGTGCAGATCGAGAACCTCGCCCTGTCCGTGCAAGCGCGCGCCAAGGGCCTGAAGCCCGACGACGCGGGCTGGCCGGAAGCTGGCTATCGCGGCGACTACATCCAGGACGTCGCCGACGCCTACATGAACGGCGAAACCGTGGAATCCGACGGCCACGCCATCACCGGCGCCAAGGATGCGGACGACCGCGACGCGATCCGCCGTTTCGCCGTGGCTGCGCTGCGTCGCGAACAGAACGGCGACCTGGCCGCATTCGACGTGTCCTTCGACACCTACTTCCTGGAAAGCTCGCTGTACGCCGATGGCAAGGTCGAGGAAACCGTCGAGCGCCTGAACGCCTCCGGTCATGCCTATGAAGAGGGCGGCGCGCTGTGGCTGAAGTCCACCGACTTTGGCGACGACAAGGACCGGGTGATGCGCAAGTCCGACGGCAGCTACACCTACTTCGTGCCGGACGTGGCCTATCACCTCAGCAAGTGGCAGCGCGGCTACCGGCGCGCGATCACCGAGCTCGGCGCCGACCATCATGGCTCGCTCGCCCGCGTGCGCGCCGGCCTGCAGGCGCTGGATGTCGGCATCCCGCAGGGCTGGCCGGAGTACGTGCTGCACCAGATGGTGACGGTGATGCGCGGCGGCGAGGAAGTGAAACTGTCCAAGCGCGCCGGCAGCTATTTCACCCTGCGCGACCTGATCGAGGAAGCCGGGCGCGACGCGACGCGCTGGTTCCTGATCGCGCGCAAGCCCGATTCGCAGCTGACTTTCGACATCGACCTGGCCCGCGAACAAAGCAAGGACAACCCGGTCTATTACGTGCAGTACGCGCATGCCCGCGTCTTCAGCATCCTCGACAAGGCCGTCGCGCAAGGCTACCGCTACGACCAGGGCAACGGCCTGGCCAAGCTGGCCTTGCTGGACGACGAACACTCGCTGCTGCTGATGGTGGAATTGTCGCGTTTCGCCGAAGTGGTGGAGAACGCCGGACAACTGCTGGAGCCGCACCTCATCGCGCAATACCTGCGCGAACTGGCCTATGCTTTCCACACGTGGTACCACGAAGTGAAGGCGCTGGTGGAAGACGCCGACACGCGCGACGCGCGACTGGCCCTGGCCTGCGCGGCGCGGCAGGTACTGGGCAACGGGCTGGAATTGCTAGGCGTCAGCGCCCCCGAAAAGATGTAGTTGGAAATATTTAGTTGGAACACAGGTAACTGGAGAATAGTGGGATGGCGGCACGACGTAACAAAAGCCAGGCGCGACGCAACTCGGGCAACGGTACGCCGGGTTGGGTGTGGCTGATCGCGGGACTGGTGCTGGGCGCGGCCGCGTTCTTCATCGTGCCCGGCTTGCTGAAGAAAGACGGTTTCGACCCGTACAAGCCAACACCCAATCCGGATGCGCAGCCGGCCCTGGTGGCCGATCCCGACGCCATCGCTCCCGAAACCTCCACCGCCACTTCGCAGCCCGATGCGAAAGCCGATGACACAGCGGCCAGGGAAACCCAGTACGAGTTCTACGACCTGCTGCCCGGCAAGGAAGTGCAGATGTCGGACGCCGAACTCGCCGCCAGCGCGCGTGCGGAACAAGCCAGCGCCGCGCGTGCGCAGCAGGCGGCCGCTGCGGCAGCGTCCGAGAGCGGCAATCCGACGCCGATCGCGGAAACGCCAGCCATTGCTCCGGCTGCTACGGCGACGACCACCACCGACACGACGACACCCGCCACCGCGGCAAGCGCCAACATGGCGACCGTCGGCGATGCGCGTTACATCCTGCAGGCCGGCGCCTTCGGTGCCTCCGGCGACGCCGAATCCACCAAGGCGAAGATCGCCATGCTGGGTTTGTCGGCACGGGTGGAATCGGCGCAGATCGGCGCCAAGACCGTGTACCGCGTGCGCATGGGGCCGTATGGCAGCGCCAGCGAACTGGCCGAAGCCAAGCGCAAACTCGCCAGCGGCGGCTTGCCGGCGATGGCGATCAAGGCGCAGTAACGCCGCACGCCGCGCCGCAGTCCGGCCGCGCTCATCGCGGGGGTATCCTTGGGATTCCCGCGACAGGAAAACCGGACCATGGCCGCCAGTTCGCAATGGTTGTTCTGGGCACTGCTCTCGGCGGTGTTCGCCGCCTTGACCGCGATCTTCGCCAAGGCCGGATTGCAGAGCATCAATTCCGATTTCGCCACCCTGGTCCGCACGGCGATGATCCTGCTGGTGCTGGCCGCCTTCGTGCTGGGCACCGGCAAATGGCAGCCGCCAGCCTCGGTCGCGGCCTCCACCTGGGGCTGGTTGCTGGCTTCGGCGCTCGCCACCGGCGCTTCCTGGGTCTGTTATTTCCGTGCCCTGCAGGTCGGCGACGCGTCCAAGGTCGCCGCCGTGGACAAGGGCAGTCTGGTGCTGGTGGCGCTGTTCGCCCTGGTCTTCCTGCACGAACGGCTCAACAGCCGCGAATGGCTGGGCGTGGGCCTGGTCAGCGCCGGGATCGTGCTGATGGCGTTCAAGCGCTGACCCGGAGCGGGCCATGATCGAAATCGCTTCCCTCGCCGGCAAACTGTTCGTCGCGCTGACCACGATCTGGGCCGCGAGCGAAATCTGGCTGGGCTGGAGTCGTCGCTCCAATGATCGTTCGCGCTCGCGCGACAGCGGCACCCTGCGGATGCTGCTGGCAACCATCTACCTGTGCATCGGTCTCGCCGTGTGGCTTGCCTCCCGCACCTCGGATCACTTCAACGCCATGCGCATGTCGCTGTTCTGGACCGGATTGTTGCTGATGGCCGTCGGCATGCTGCTGCGTTTCTGGTCGATCCGCGTGCTGGCGAATTTCTTCACCGTCGATGTCGCCATCCGCGAAGGCCATGAGCTCATCCGCCGCGGCCCTTATCGCCTGCTGCGCCATCCGTCCTATACCGGTGCGCTGATGACGTTCCTGGGCTTCGGCCTGGCCTTGGGCAATCTGTGGTCGCTGTTGGTGGTGATGGTGCCGGTGACCCTCGCATTCCTGTGGCGCATGCGCATCGAGGAACAGGTGCTGGCCGAGGCATTTCCCGCGCAGTATCCCGAATACGCGCGGCAGACCAGGCGACTGATTCCCTTCGTCTGGTGACGGCCGCAGAAGATCGTTCACGGTTCGACAGCATCGGCACGAACGGATTTTTAGTACATTGCTTCCCTGACAAATACTCCCCGAAAGCTCCCCATGACCCAGACCATCCTCATCACCGGCGCCACCTCCGGTTTCGGCGCCGCCGCCGTCAAACGCTTCGCCGCTGCCGGCTGGCGCGTGATCGCCACCGGCCGCCGCGCCGAACGCCTGCAGCCGCTGGTGGAAGAGTTCGGCGCGGAGCGCGTGCATGCCGCCGCCTTCGACATCCGCGACGAAGTCGCGCTGGAAGCCGCGCTGTCGGCGTTGCCGGAAAATTTCCGCGGCATCGACGTGCTGGTCAACAACGCCGGCCTGGCCCTGGGCACCGCGCCGGCGCAGAAGGCCAGCCTGCAGGACTGGCGCACCATGATCGATACCAACATCACCGCGCTGGTCACGCTGACCCATCGCCTGCTGCCGACCCTGGTCGAACGCAAGGGCGCGATCATCAACATGAGTTCGGTGGCGGCCAGCTATCCATATCCCGGCGGCAACACCTACGGCGGGACCAAGGCCTTCGTGAAGCAGTTCTCGCTGGGCCTGCGCTCCGACCTGCACGGCACCGGCGTGCGCGTGACCAGCATCGAGCCCGGCATGGCCGAAACCGAGTTCACCCTGGTCCGCACCCACGGCGACCAGGCCGCTTCGGACCGCGTCTATGGCGGCGCCAACCCGATGACCGCCGAAGACATCGCCGATCAGTTGTTCTACATCGCCACGTTGCCGCCGCACCTCAACATCAACCGGCTGGAAATCATGCCGACCACGCAGTCGTTCCCTGCGTTCCAGGTGGACAGGAAGTAGTGTGCTTGGCTCCTCCCTTGCCCGCGTAGCGGTAGGGGAGGCTGGGAGGGGTGCTTTTCGCTTGAACGCGTGAAAGAGAAAGATCAAAAGCAACCCCTCCCCAACCCTCCCCTGCTTCGCAAGGGAGGTGGCAAGAGCTTCAGCTCAGCGGCTCATCCGACAGATAGGTGTAACCCGTCAGCCCCGCTTCCAGCGCCTCGGCAAGCGCTTTCACTTCTTCCGCCGGCAGCCCCGCCTTGGCCACCCGCTGCGCATACGCCGCGCGCAGATCGGCCAGCGCATAGCCCACGTAGTCCAGCATCACGTCGGTGGTGTCGCCGCGGCGCTGCTGGCTGATACTGAAGCCGTCGCCCTCGCGCTTCACTTCCACCGTGTCGGTGTCGCCGAACAGGTTGTGGATGTCGCCCAGGATCTCCTGGTAGGCGCCGACCAGGAAGAAGCCGAGTCGATAGCCCTCGCCCGGCTTCAACGCATGCAGCGGCAACGACGAATCCAGGCCTTCGTTTTCCACATAGGTCTTGACCATGCCATCCGAATCGCAGGTCATGTCGGCGATCACGCCGCGGCGTTGCGGCGCTTCGTTGAGGCGTTCGATCGGCAGGATCGGGAACACCTGGTCGATCGCCCACACGTCGGGAATGGATTCGAACACGCTGAAGTTGACGAAATACTTGTCGACCAGGCGCTCGTTGAGTTCGTCCAACAGGTCGCGATGGCTGCGCTCGCCGCTGTCCAGGCGCGCGCGCACCGCGTGGGCGATGGCATAGAACAGATCGTCGATGCGGGCGCGGTGGGTCAGATCGATCTGGCCCAAGGCGTACAACGACAGGCCTTCGCTATGATGATGCTGGGCGTCGTGAAAGAGCTCGACCGCCGGACGCGAATCGAGTTCGCCGTGGATCTCGCGCAGGTGGCGGATCACCGCCGGCTCGTCGTCATGCGCGGGCGGCACCCGGCCTTCCGGCGCCTGCTCCACTTCCGAGACGTTGGCGATCAGCACCGCATGGTGCGCGGTCATCGCGCGGCCGCATTCGGTGACGATGCGCGGCGGCGTCAGCTGGTGCTCCTCGCAGGCTTCCGCGAGCGGCTGCACGATATTGGAGGCGTACTGGCCCAGCCCGTAGTTGATCGAGCAATAGCTGCGCGAACGCGTGCCTTCGTAGTCGATACCCAGGCCGCCGCCGACATCGACGTGGCTGATGCTCGCGCCCAGCTTTGACAGTTCCACGAAATATCGCACTGCCTCGCGCATGCCGTTGGCGATGTCGCGCACGTTGGAGATCTGCGAGCCCATGTGGAAATGCAGCAGGCCCAGGCTGTCCTGCAGGCCGCCGTCGCGCAGGCGCTTCCACAGGTCCAGCACCTGGCGCGGGGACAGGCCGAACTTGGCCTTGTCGCCACCGCTGTTCTGCCACTTGCCCGCGCCCAGCGACGTCAGGCGCATGCGCACGCCGAGGCCGGGTTTCACCCCGAGCGCGGCGGCTTCTTCGATCACCAGGTCCAGCTCGGACGGCTTCTCGATCACGATGAAGGTCTGCAGCCCCAGCTTGCGGCCGATCAGCGCGAGGCGGATGTATTCGCGGTCCTTGTAGCCGTTGCAGACGATCAGTCCACCCGGCCGCGACAGCGCCAGTACCGCCATCAACTCGGGCTTGCTGCCGGCTTCCAGGCCGAAGCCTTCGCCCTGGTGCGAGGCCAGGGTGCCGGCCACGCCACGGTGCTGGTTGACCTTGATCGGATAGACCGCGGTGTAGCCACCGGCGTATTCCCACTCGGCCTGGGCCTGGGCGAACGCCGCCTGCAGCTTGCCCAGGCGGTCGCCCAGGATGTCGGGGAAGCGCACCAGCAGCGGCATGCGGGCGCCATTGGCGCGCGCGCTGTCGACGATTTCCGGCAGTGAAATCGCCTTGCCCTGCCCGCCCTGCGGACTGACCACCACGTGCCCGGCCGCATCCACGTCGAAATACCCTTCCGCCCAATGCGGGATGGAATAGGTCTTGCGGGCTTGGTCGAGGGACCAGGTGGACATGGCGGAATTCCGGAGGGAAACGAAAGGACGCGCATTCTAACGTTCCGTGCCACAAGGGTTCGTTACAATTCGCGGCCTTCCACTGCCGTCATCCCAGCGAAGGCGGGGACCCAGTGACTTGGCTCTGCAGCGTAAAGACGCTGGGTTCCCGCCTTCGCGGGAATGACGACCCTTGAATTCACCGCTACAGGACACCCGCATGACCACCCACGACACCTGGTACATCGAGCACTTCCAGCCCACCGGCTCGGCGATCGGTTTCCGCACCACCGGCAAGCTGGACGAGGTGCAGTCGCCGTTCCAGAAGATCGAGATCTACGGCACCACCGATTGGGGCAACCTGATGCTGATCGACGGCGCGGTGATGCTGACCACGCGCGACAACTTTTTCTACCACGAGATGATTTCGCACCCCGCGCTGTACACGCACGCCGATCCAAAGCGGGTGGTGATCATCGGCGGCGGCGACTGCGGCACGCTGCGCGAGGTGCTCAAGCACCCCGGCGTGCAGAGCGCGACTCAGTGCGACATCGACGAGCAGGTCACGCGCATGTCGGAGAAGTATTTCCCCGAGCTGTGCGACAGCAATGGCGACCCGCGCGCGGAGTTGCTGTTCGACGACGGCGTGGCCTACATGGCCAACTGCCCGGCCGGCAGTGTGGACGTGGTGATCGTGGATTCCACCGACCCGGTGGGCCCGGCCGAAGGCCTGTTCAACAAGGCGTTCTACGAATCCTGTTTCCGCGCACTGAAGGACGACGGCATCCTGGTGCAGCAGTCCGAGTCGCCGCTGGCGCTGCTGGATCTGATCAACGAGATGCGCGGCGAGATGCGCAAGGCCGGCTTCACCAGCTTCAAGACCCTGCCGTTCCCGCAACCGTGCTATCCGACCGGCTGGTGGAGCGTGACCTTGGCGAGGAAGTCAGGTGGTTTCGATTTCCGCGAAGGCGATGCCAGCAGCAAGTCGTTCGAGACGCTTTATTACAGCGCGCACTTGCATACCGGCGTGCTGGTGGCGCCGCCGTTCGTGGCCAAGGCGCTGGGCGAATAACTCCGCGATCGCATGTCCTTGTAGAGCCGAGCTTGCTCGGCTGATCTTGATCTGTTCTTGATCTCTGCGAAAGGCAGCCGGGCGCAGGCGGGTCTCGACCCGCCTTCCAACCATCGCGAGACTCCAGATGGCGGGTCCAGACCCGCCCCATGCAACATCAGGGATTGAAATCCTGCCAACGCGGAATCGCGTGCTTGCGCGCGTGGTAGCGCAGGTACCACGCCATCGTCAGGCCGAACAAGGCGCCGGCAAGCAATGCCGCGGCAGCGACGATCACCAAGGGCATGCCCTGGCGCCCCCACAGCATCAGCCACATGAGCAGGCTCCAGAACACGCCGAAGAAGCCGCCCATCAGCAGGCTGTTGAAGGCGAAACCGGCCATGTGCGGCGGCGGCACCTTGGCGCCCAGCTTCCACAGCAGCCGGAACAGCGGCGGCGCGCAGGTGCTCTGGCGCATGCCCTTCGCATCCAGCAATGCAAGCGCCTGCCGCAGGCGCTGGTCGAATTCCGTTGCTTTGCGAGCCATTCCTGCCTATCCCCCTACAGTGCGTCCGAATCCAGTTCACCCGTCCTGATTCTTACCACCCGCCCCATGTCGTACACGAACACCTTGCCATCGCCGATCTTGCCGGTGCCCGCGGCCTTGACGATGGCTTCCACGACGGTCTCGACCTGGTCGTCGGTGACCGCGATCTCAAGCTTCACCTTGGGCAGGAAATCGACCACGTACTCGGCGCCGCGGTAGAGCTCGGTATGGCCTTTCTGCCGACCGAAACCCTTCACTTCGGTCACGGTGATGCCGGTGATGCCGGCGTCGGCCAGGGCTTCGCGCACGTCATCCAGCTTGAACGGCTTGATGATGGCCATGATCATTTTCATGCGGGTTTCCTCTGAAGATCGCTGACCGCAGCATATCCCGGTTGCGGGCCATCGGGTTGCGGGCCGGGTGGGGGTCGGGTTCAATAGCGTCCTGGAACTGGCGTCGGAATAACCTGACCCCACGCCGCAGCGAATGCCGATGGCGCGATCACGGCGACGCAGTCAGGCTGCATGCACTGCCGGACGGCATGCCAACAAGGGCTCCCACATGATCGACCTCAACCACATCGACGACCTCGCCCGCCGCCTCAGCGACCTGGTGCCGCCAGGCCTCAGGGAGTCGCAGGAAGAACTGCAACAGACCTTCAAGAGCGCGCTCCAGTCCGGGCTGTCGAAGCTGGACCTGGTCACCCGCGAGGAATTCGACGTGCAGCGCGCGGTGCTGCTGCGCACGCGGGAAAAACTCGATGCGCTGGAGCGCGCCGTGGCCGCCGCGCTGGAAGCCGAACGCGCTTCCCCGCAACCCCCGCAACACTAAGGCCCCGCCATGAGCCTTGCGCTGGTGCACAGCCGTGCACGGGCCGGCGTGACCGCGCCTCCGGTCCGGGTGGAAGTGCATCTGTCCGGCGGCCTGCCGATGATCCACATCGTCGGCCTGCCGGAAGCGGCGGTGCGCGAATCCCGCGACCGCGTGCGCGCCGCGATCCTCTGCGCCCAGTTCGAATTCCCGCAACGGCGCATCACCGTCAACCTGGCCCCGGCCGACCTGCCCAAGGACGGTGGGCGTTTCGACCTGCCGATCGCGCTCGGCATCCTCGCCGCCAGCGGCCAGATCGATCGCAACACGCTGGGCGAATACGAATTCCTCGGCGAACTCGGCCTGACCGGCGAGTTGCGCACGGTGGACGGGATCCTGCCCGCCGCGCTGGCCGCGGCACGCGCGGGACGCAAGCTGATCGTGCCGCTGGGCAGCGGCGCCGAAGCCGCCCTCGCCCGCGAAGTCGAGGCCTATACCGCGCGCACCTTGCTGGAAGTCTGCGCGGCCTTGAACCGCACCCGACAATTACCGGTGGCCATCGCACCTGCACCGCAATCCACGTTGATCCCTGACATGGCCGACGTGCGTGGGCAACTGCATGCGCGCCGCGCCCTGGAAGTCGCCGCCGCCGGCAATCACCATCTGCTATTGATCGGCACACCGGGGTGCGGCAAGACCCTGCTGGCCTCGCGCCTGCCCGGCCTGCTGCCGGAAGCCAGCGAGAACGAAGCGCTGGAAACCGCGGCCATCGCCTCGGTCAGCGGACGCGGGCTGGATCCTTCGCGCTGGCGGCAACGGCCATACCGTTCGCCGCATCACACCGCCAGCGCGGTGGCCCTGGTCGGTGGCGGCGCGGATCCGCGGCCTGGCGAAATTTCGCTGAGCCACAACGGGGTTTTATTCCTCGACGAGTTGCCGGAATGGGATCGCAGGGCGCTGGAAGTGCTGCGCGAACCGCTGGAATCCGGCACCGTCACCGTCTCGCGCGCGGCGCGCAGTTCGGAATTCCCCGCGCGTTTCCAACTGGTCGCGGCGATGAATCCCTGCCCTTGCGGTTGGGCCGGCGATCCCTCCGCCCGCTGCCGCTGCAGTCCGGAAAACATCCGCCGTTACCGCGCGCGGATTTCCGGCCCATTGATGGACCGCATCGATCTGCATGTCGAAGTTCCGCGCCTGCCACCGCAGGACCTGCGCCCCGATGCGCCCGAAGGCGAGCCGACGGCTGCAGTGCGGCTGCGCGTGGAAGCCGCGCGCGCCCTCCAGCATGCACGCGCCGGCAAGGCCAACGCGCAACTCGGTCAGTCCGAGACTCTGGCCTTCTGCCGCCTGCAGGACCGCGACCAGGCGCTGCTGGAACGGGCCATCGAACGCCTGCAACTGTCGGCGCGCTCCATGCACCGGATCCTGCGCGTGGCCCGCACCATCGCCGACCTGGCCGGCGCGGATGCGATCGCCACAGCGCATCTGACCGAAGCGCTGGGCTACCGGCGCGCCGACCGCGGCGACACCCGCAACGCGGCATAGCGCTTTTGCCCCCTCCCTTTGCGTAGCAAGGGGAGGGTCGGGGAGGTGTGCTCTTGCTCTTGATTTTGTTGTCCCGCGAGAAAGACAAATGCATACGGCCTAGTGCGAAAAGCCAAAAGCACCCCTCCCCAACCCTCCCCTTCACCTGCGGTGAAAGGGAGGGGGCACAATCCGGCTTGCGACTGGCCCCCTGCGCAGGAATAACTTCCATGACCACCGCCCACGCCCAATGCCTCTGCGGCGACATAACTCTGGAATCCACGCTGCCCAGTCTGTGGGTGGCGCACTGCCATTGCAGCCTGTGCCGGCGCGCGCACGGGGCGGCGTTCGTGACCTGGGTGGGCATGGACGCGGCGCGCTGCGTAATCGGCGATGCGAAGCGGCAATTGCGCTGGTACGCCTCCACGCCTGGCGCCGAACGCGGTTCCTGCGGGCATTGCGGGGCAATGATGTTCTTCCGCAGCGAACGCTGGCCCGGTGAGTTGCACATCGCCCTGGCCCACTTCACCACCCCAGTCGATCGCATGCCGCAGGTACATGCGTACTGGGAAGACCATGTGCCGTGGGCGAACGTGGATCCGAACGACGGCTTGCGAAGGAGCACGCCACAAACCCCCGTGTAGGCGGGCATTGTCATTGTGGGAGGGGCTTCAGCCCCGACGCTTCTTGCTGCAGAAGCGTCGGGGCTGAAGCCCCTCCCACATTTGCCTTGCCGAGGCTTTCCGCAGCTCTATTTCCCGAAGGCTTCCCGCACGATTTCTTCGGTACGCCAGATCTCGCCGGCGGGATCGAGTTCCATGGTCACCATTTCCTCGCCGCGCCAGCCGAAGCCGCAGATCGCCAGCGCGCCGCTGCTGAGCGGGTCCAGGGCGAAGGCCTGTTCCAGCGGCACTTCATTGATCGCGCAGGTGATGTAGGCGGCGAGTCCCGCTTCGGTCGCGGACAGATACAGGGTTTGCGAGAGGTGTCCGGCTTCCAGGGTGATGGCGCGGTGGGCCTTGGCGTGGTTGCGGTATTTCCAGAACGAGCGGTCGTAGCGCGGGGCCAGCAGGACCATGACGTGGGCATTGGCGAACCAGTGCTGCTCGGCCACGGCGGCCATCGCCAGCGCGTGCAGGGGTTGCTCCGGCGCGGGCAGTGGTTCCAGTGCATGCGCGATGGAGTGGTAGTGGTACAGGCCGGGGGCCACGCCTTCGACGTTCTGCACGATCAGATAGGCCTCGATCGGATGCAGGCCGCCGCCGGAGGGACTGGTCTTCTTCAGGAATACGGTGTCGTCGCTGACCCGGACGTGGGACTGGGCGGAAAACACGCGCTCGATCAACTGCGCGAACAAGGCATGAGGCAGTGGTTTTCCGGCGTCGAAGTTGCGGCAGGTGGCGCGGCGCGCGAGCAGTTGGTCGAAGTCGCTGCGGGCGGCGCGTGGCAGGGCGATGCGTTGCGAGCTGTCGCCGCGATCCAGGGCTTCCACCGGCGGCGCGCCCAGGACTTCGCGCAGTTCGCCGGCGGTTTCGGTGCCGGTGTCCTGCATGGCCTGCACCGCGTCGGCGTCGTGCCAGCGGGTGAAGGCGTGCACGGTTGCGGCCAACGGATGCCAGTACACGCCGCGCAGGGTTTCGTCGCGTTCGCGCAGGGCGGCGTGGCGCTTGCCGGCGCCGATGACCAGACCGGTTTTCAATAGACGCTTGAGCGCGGCGGAAGTGTCATCGGATAGTTGACGGCTATCGATCCATTCGTCCGGGCTCAAGACGCCGAGCAAGTCGCGTTCGGCGGCATCGACTTCGATTTCTTCGCCCAGGTGCGGGGCCAACGCCAGCCAGCGGCGTTCGCGGCGCATGCCGTTGCCGCCGGCGAGCAGGATTTCCAGGTCGAAGCCGACCTCTTCGCGCGGTTCCAGGTACAACACTTTGCAACGACGCACCCGCATGGTGCCTCCCTCTTTCGACGACAGGTCGCAACGCTACGGTTGTTTGGCAACGCCGACAAGGCTAGATTGCATCCCGACCAGCCCGCAACGGGCCTTGGCAAGGGGACAACATGGCAACGAAGAAGACAGGCGCGTCGGGGAAGGCCGCGCCGCTGGATCCGAAGGTCGCGGGCAAGCTGCTGGACAAGCTGAGCACGGACAACGAGTTTCGCCGACTGTTCAAGAAGGATCCGAAGGCTGCCTTGATCCAGGCGGGTTACAAGCTGGCGAAGGGCGATGTCGCAGCCAACGCTGCCATTGACCACATTTGCGGATGCATCCAGGTACAGAACATTGCGCCAAAGGCAAGCATCATAAAAGCTAGGGAATCACTGCATGCCTACTTCACTGCGGGGCTGGGCATGTCCCCGATTCAGTTGAACGCTCCGAGCACGGACTCCCGGCGTGCCCGCAAGTGACCGGGGAGATTTGCGCTGCTCCAGCTCTTGTCGAAGAGTTGTAGCTCACGGCGCGCTTGATCTGTTTGTCCGGCATTTGCGAGCAACTCTGCTGCTCGCAAATGCCCCAAGTTCGTATCGACCACATTGAGTGGTTGCTGGCACCAGGAACAGCCGATCTCGATATAGGCACGGCCACGGGACTGAATCAGCCAACGAGCTTCTGCTAGTGCTTCGTTGTGCTTTCCTTCTGCGGCATATGCATCTAAAAGCGCGACGTGAGATTGGAAAGGCTCGCTGCCATTAATGAGTGGCTTCAGCAATTTCACAGCTTCATCCGCGTCGCCTGACATGCGCAGGTCGTTGGCCTTGAGAACCACGAACAATGCATCTAACGGTTGCGTCGCCATCAATTTCTGGCGTGATTCCAGCTGCCGGATAATTTCGCGTGGAATCTTCCTGTCGCCGATGCGTTGGGCAAGAATCCCTGCGGAAACGACAGCGAAGGCGTCATCCATCGCATCGGCATTGTTTACATCGGTTCCTATCGCTGCGAGCGTCTGCTTGGCCATGGCATCCAGACCACGTTTGGCGGATTCATTATTTCCAAGCATCCAATCGACGACCGCGACCGGATAGAGTGCCGCGCGCGACCGAATCGATCCTGGTTTCAGCTTCGGGCCGAGCGTTCGCGCCTCTTGAGCCGCAGCCTCCCATTGCCCCTGATCCAGATAAGTGCTGACCCGGTTGAAATACACCGAACCGAAGCTCTCGCCTTGCGGCCAGGCCTTTGCCGCATCGCCGAAGCGTCTTTGCGCGGCAAGCGTATCCGCCAACCTTACTGCAGACGTCGTGGCCCCCATACGAAGCGCATTCCTGAAGGCTTTCTCAGCCTCTGAATAACGCTCCAGACCAAGCGCCTGCCTCCCAACTAGATCCAAGGAAATAGCGGAGAATTCATTCTGTCTTGAAGCCGCCCGGATCGCATAAGGCATGCCTTCCAAGAACATATTTCTTTCGTTCAATTTGTAGCCGACATTGGCGGAAGCCTGGAAGAAGTCCGGGTACAGGGATGCCATCTGGCGCCATTTCTCAAGAGCCTTGCCCGGGTCATCGACCTCCGCTATCCAAGCATCCACGTAAAGTTGATCGCGTGCTGTCAGCCGGGAACGCAGTTCCGCCGCTTTCTTCAGGTACAGGGTACCGCCCGCCAGATCAAGCAATGCGTTATGGGAACGCAGCAAGCCGATGTAGGCAAGCGCAAAACCTGCGTCCAGTTCGACGGCGCGCTCGTACAGGGACTTCGCCTCTTCATAGCTGGATTTACCAAACGCCTGCTGCCCCAGTGCATAGGCCCGCAAGGCATCAAGATTCTTCGTAGTCACCTGCGGCAGAGGTTGCGAATCCTTTTCAACCGAAGCCAACGCCTCACCCAGTTTCCCGCGCAATATCCCGGTGACCTTGTCGATGGAATCCAAGGCGGAGCCCACGCCCACGCCATCGGCCGATTCCGCATACACCGTGGTCTGGGTATTAGGATCGATGACCTCGGCGCTGAAGCGCACGCGCCCGCCCACTTCCGACACCGTCGGCAGGATCACCGCGCGCGCGCCGTCGCGCAGCGCGATTTCCGAGGCGACCGCGCGATCCAGCGGCGTGCCCGGCTGGCGCTGCATCCGCGCCAGGGTGTCGCGCGCCTTCATGTCGCTCAGCAGGTTGACGTAGCGCGACTGCTCCAGGCTGATGCGGAAGGCCTGCTGCAGCGAATCGTCCAGCACCTTCTCGCCGGTCAGGTTGCGCAGGTCGCCGACCACCACCCAGTCGCGCTCGGCGAAGGCGATGGCCGGTTGCGGCTTGCCCAGGAACCACGCACCGATGCCCAGGCCCGCCAGCAACACCACTTCCGCCGCCAGCGCCGCCGGCCGCCGCCACAACGGGATGTCCCGCCAGGCCTTGGGATTGTTGTTGGGCGCACGCAACGGCGCCAGGCCGACTTCGCCGACCTCGTGGATCTCCTGCGCCTGCGGCAGGCCCTTGAAGCGCCAGCGCCCGTAGGATTTCCACAGCAGGTTCTTGCCGCGCTCGCCCAGTTCGCGCGAGGCGCGATGGGTCAATGGTTCGGCCACCGACGAGAGCAGGATCTGCCCCGGCCGGGCCAGGCTCATCAGGCGCGCGGCCATCGGCTTGGCCAGGCCTTCCACTTCCAGCGGCTTGGCCCCGACCTGCACCGCCGCGTCGCTGTTCTTCCAGGTCAGCACCTCGCCCACGTGCAGCCCGGCCCGCGCCAGCAGCTCCACGTTGCGGGCCTTGCCCAGGTCGCGCAGGCCGCGGGTGTAATCCAGGGCGAAGCCGAGGCCGTCCACCGGGCGTTCGAACAGCAGCAGCAGGCCATCGGAACGGTCGATCAGGCGCCCGCGCCATTGCTGCTGCAGCTGCAGCACCAGCTGGTCGTGTTCGCGAAATAGTTCAGCGGCGGCGGTGTCGCCCAGGCGTTCGACCAGCCCGGTCGAATCGACCAGATCGGTCAGCAGCAAGGTACGCAGCTGCGGGCCTTCGGACGGGATGCGGAAGAAATCGTTCATTCCAGTCGCCTCCTGCGACTCAATCTTGCCACTCGACGCGATTGCCACCGACGCTCTTGGCCCGGTACAGGGCCTGGTCGGCCTGCGCGTACCAGTCGTTCCACTCGCGCGCCGGATCGACCAGGCAGGCGCCGACGCTGAGCGTGGTGATCAGCGGCGGCGTCGGTTGCATCTGCTGCAGCGCCAGCGCGGTGCTGACCACGAAATCGGCGTAGCGCAACATCTCTTCGCGATTGTGCGCCTTGAGCAGCAGGCAGAATTCGTCGCCGCCCAGGCGGCAGGCGAAATCCTGCGACCCGGCCAGCGAGCGCAGGATATTGGCCACGCTCTGCAGCACGCGATCGCCGAGCAGATGCCCGTGCAGGTCGTTGACGTCCTTGAAACGGTCGCAGTCGATCAGCAGCAGGCCGTAGCCGTGGTAGCCGCCGTTGTTGCGGCCCTGCTCCAGGAACAGGGCCAGGCCGCGGCGGTTGTACAGCGCGGTGAGCTCGTCGGTGCGATTGAGCTCTTCGCTCTTGTTGAGCCGGTGCGAGGTGACCCGCAGGCTGTCCAGCGCCGCCTGCAACTCCTGGTTGCGGCGACGCAGGCGATGGGTCAGGTTCTGTTCGTTGGAGACCACGCGCATGATCGCGCGGCGCAGGAAATGCGAGACCAGTCCGGCATCGCGATCGACCAGCACCTGGAATTCGTGATGCTGCAATTCCAGCAGCACCCCGTCCGCCAGCGCCGTGGCCGTAGCGGTGCGCGTGTGATCGCCGATCAGCAGGCCGAGCTCGCCGAAGAATTCGCGCGGGCCGAGGCGTTTCTCATTGAGGTCTTCGCCAAAATCCAGGGCTACCGCGCCTTGCAGGATCACGTACATGCTGGTGCCCGCGCTGCCGCGGGTGAACAGCCTCTCGCCCGCCGCAACCGGTCGCGACCGGCCGACCTGCGCGAAGAGCTCGCACTCTTCCGCCGACAGCACCGCGGTGGTCGGGTCGTTGGATGCCTCTTCTGTGGCCGGAAACCCCGGCGCGTAGCCAGCGACCAGCGCCACGTTTTCCGAATTCATGTCACACCCCAATCCGTTGGATCGGAGGATAACACCAGAACCGGCCCTCAAAGCCGAAGGCCGCAGGCTGGTTTCAGCAGCCTGCGGCCTTCGAGATCCTGGAATACGGCGCCGTCCGTCGGAACGGGACTCAGGCGGCCTTGTCGCCGTGGAACTGTTCTTCCTCGGTCGAACCCTTCAACGCGGTGGTCGAGGACTGGCCCTGCTGGATCGCCTGGGTCACCGCATCGAAATAACCGGTGCCGACTTCACGCTGGTGCTTGACCGCGGTGAAGCCGCGATCGGCGGCGGCGAACTCGGCTTCCTGCAGTTCGACGAACGCGCTCATCTGCCGGCGCGCGTAACCATGGGCCAGGTTGAACATCGAGTAATTCAGCGCGTGGAAACCGGCCAGGGTGATGAACTGGAACTTGTAGCCGTAACTGGCGATTTCCTTCTGGAACTTGGCGATGGTGGCGTCGTCCAGGTTCTTCTTCCAGTTGAAGCTCGGCGAGCAATTGTAGGCCAGCAGCTTGCCCGGGAACTTGGCATGGATGGCCTCGGCGAACTTGCGCGCGAACTCCAGGTCCGGCTTGCCGGTCTCGCACCAGACCAGGTCGGCGTAAGGCGCGTAGGCCAGGCCGCGGCTGATCGCCTGGTCCAGGCCGTTGCGGGTCTTGTAGAAGCCTTCGATGGTGCGCTCGCCGGCGATGAACGGCTTGTCGTTGTCGTCGATGTCGCTGGTCAGCAGGTCGGCGGCTTCGGCGTCGGTGCGCGCGACCAGCAGGGTCGGCACGCCCATCACGTCGGCGGCCAGGCGCGCGGCGTTCAATTTCTCCACCGCTTCGCGGGTGGGCACCAGCACCTTGCCGCCCATGTGCCCGCACTTCTTCACCGAGGCCAGCTGGTCCTCGAAGTGCACGCCGGAAGCGCCGGCCTCGATCATCGCCTTCATCAGCTCGAACGCATTCAACACGCCGCCGAAACCGGCTTCGGCATCGGCCACTATCGGCTGCAGGAAATCGATGCTGTCATCGCCTTCGGCATGGTTGAGCTGGTCGGCGCGCAGCAAGGTGTTGTTGATGCGCTTGACCACCGCAGGCACCGAATCGGCCGGGTACAGCGACTGGTCCGGATACATCTGCCCGGCCAGGTTGGCGTCGGCGGCGACCTGCCAGCCCGACAGGTAGATCGCCTTCAGTCCGGCCTTGACCTGCTGCATGGCCTGGTTGCCGGTCAGCGCGCCGAGCGCATTGACGAAATCTTCCTTCTGCAAATAGCCCCACAACTTTTCCGCGCCGAGCCTGGCGATGGAATGCTCCACCTTGACTGTGCCGCGCAGGCGCACCACGTCCTCGGCACTGTAGTTGCGGGTGATCCCGGCCCAACGCGGATTGGTGGCCCAGTCGTGCTTGATCTCTTCGGCGGTCGGCAGCTTGCTCATGGTGGTTTCTCTTCGTCAGGTTTCGTTGGGTAAGGACAGCGGAGGTGTTGTAGGAGCGGCCATGGCCGCGAGCTCTTTTGCGATATCTCGAACAACGCGAGTCAAGAGCGTCGCGGCCATGGCCGCTCCTACAGAATCAATCGAGGTACTGGTACGCCGGCAGGGTCAGGAACTCGGCCAGTTCGTCGTCATGGCTGAGCTGGTCGAGCAAGGCGATGGCCTCGCCGATGCGCTGGCCACCGGGAATCGCGGTGGTGTCGCCCAGCCGCGACGGCAGGTTCAACAGCGCACGATCCAGCAGCGCGAAATCGATCAGCGTGCCGTCGGCCAGGTGCAGGTTGTCCGAATGCAGCCATTGCCACAGCTGGGTGCGGGAAATTTCCGCGGTGGCCGCGTCTTCCATCAGCCAGTGGATCGGCACGCAGCCGTTGCCGTCCAGCCAGGCGGCCAGGTAGCGCACGCAGACTTCGACATTGCCTTCGAAGCCGGCGCGGGTGATGGTGCCCAGCGACGGCTTGATCAGGTCGTCGCGGCTCACCTTCACCTCTTCGCGCAGCACGCCATGCTGGTTCGCAACGGGCATGTGCTGGTCGAAGATCGCGCCCGCGATCGGGATCAGCGCCGGGTGTGCGACCCAGGTGCCGTCGTGGCCGGCGCTGACTTCGCGCAACTTGTCGGCGCGGACCCGGGCCATGGCCTGTTCGTTGGCGGCCTCGTCGCCGCTGATCGGGATCTGCGCGGCCATGCCGCCCATCGCATGCGCGCCGCGGCGGTGGCAGGTCTGGATCAGCAGCTCCGAATAGGCCTTCAGGAACGGCTGGGTCATGGTCACCTGGCCGCGTTCGGGCAGGACCTTGTCGCGATGCCGGCGGAAGGTCTTCAGGTAGGAAAAGATGTAATCCCAGCGCCCGCAGTTCAGGCCGACGATGCGGCCGCGCAGCGCGTGCAGGATCTCGTCCATCTCGAACACCGCCGGCAGGGTTTCGATCAGCACCGTCACCTTCATCTGTCCCTGGGCCAGGCCGAGCGCGGTTTCGATATGCGACAGCGCGGTTTCCCACAGCGCCGCTTCTTCCATCGACTGCAGCTTGGGCAGGTAGAAATAAGGGCCGCGGTCCTTCGCAGCCAAGGCCTTGGCGTTATGGAAGGCGAACACGGCCAGGTCGAACAGGCCGCCGGCGATCGGCGCGCCATCGATGCGCACATGCTTCTCGTCCAGGTGCCAGCCGCGCGGACGCACGAACAATACGGCCTGCTCTTCGAACGGCTTGAGCGCGTACTGCTTGCCGGGCGTGCCATCAGCAGCATGGGCAGTGAACCGCAGCGTGCCGGCGACGGCGGCGGACATGGACTGCTGGCCGGCGATCAGGTTGGCCCAGGTCGGCGCGGTGGAATCCTCGAAGTCGGCCATGAACACTTTCGCGCCCGAGTTCAGCGCATTGATCACCATCTTGGCGTCGACCGGACCGGTGATCTCCACCCGCCGGTCCTGCAATGCCGCCGGGATCGCGGCCACCTTCCAGTCGCCCTCGCGGATGGCGCGGGTGTCGTCACGGAAATCCGGCAGGCCGCCGGCATCGAAGTACGCCTGCCGGTCCTTGCGCGCGGCCAAACGCGCCTGGCGCTGGGGTTCGATCAGGCGATGCAGGGAGGCCAGCAGTTCCAGGGCGGCAGGCGTCAGCACGGCCTCCTGGCCCGGAGCAACCCCGGCAGTGATTTCGATCCCGGAGGCGTGGGACGGGGTCGTTTCGGCGAACACACCGGATACGGGCTGGGCTGACATGGGGCGACTCCTGGACGGTTGCTGGCTGCCGGCGCCCTCGAAACGTTTGCCATCGTCCCTGCGCAGGCGGGAATGACGGCCGTAAGGTTTCAGGCCACTCAAGCTGGGCATTCACCGTGCCCTTGCCCGATATATTTGACAACACAGTTTTATCAATGCAATTAATAAGTTTTGCTTATATGGTGCATTGCAATGGTTGACCGACCAATCGCAACCCCCCGATTTCCTTACAAATCGGATCGCCTGAAGCCACTGCGGGCGTTCTGCCAGACCGTGCGCCTTGGGTCGGTTTCGCGGGCTTCGGAGGCGCTTTTCGTCAGCCAGCCCGCCATTACCCTGCAGTTGCAAGCGCTGGAACGGGAGCTGGGGGTGGGCCTGTTCGAGCGCAGCGGACGCCGCCTGACCCCCACCCGCGAGGGCCAGCTGCTGTACGAACTGGCCCAGCCGCTGGTCGAAAGCCTGGACGGACTGGACGGCAACTTCCGCGAAAAGGTCCGCGGACTGGATGCCGGCGAGCTCAATATCGCCGCCAACAGCTCGACCATCCTGTACCTGCTGCCGAAGATCGTGGAGCACTTCCGCGCCCAGCACCCGGACGTGCGCCTGACCCTGCACAACGCGGCCAGCGCCGACGGCACCGACCTGCTGCGCTCCGACGCGGTCGACCTGGCGGTGGGCTCGATGCTGGATGTGCCGGCCGATCTCAGCTACGCGCCGGTCTACCGTTTCGAACCGCTGCTGATCGCCCCGCCCGAGCATCCATTGATCAGGCAGCGCAACCTGAAGCTGGAAGACCTGTCGCCGCATGGCCTGATCCTGCCGCCGAAACGCGTGGTGACCTATCGGCTGGTCGACCTGGTGTTCCAGCAGCACCGCGTGCCTTATACCGTCGCCCTGGAAGTCGGCGGCTGGGAAGTGATCAAGCAATACGTGGCCATGGGCATGGGCGTTTCGATCATCACTTCGATCTGCCTGACCGACGCGGATCGCGGTCGCCTCGCCGCACGTTCGCTCAGTACCTGGTTCCCGACCCGCAGTTACGGCGTGATCGTGCGCAAGGGAAAATATCTGTCGCCGCAGGCGCGCGCCTTCATCGAGCTGATCCAACCGGACCTGTTCACCCGTAGCGACTATGACGAAACCGGGCCTTCGGATCGCTGAAGTGTTGCGTCGAGGCCGATCTACGGAGCGCCTTGTGCGCGCTCACGCTCCAGCGCCTCGATCTGCTGCAACACCGACAGGAACTTGTTGCCGAGCGCCGTGAACCCGTATTCGACATGGAGCGCAGCTTCAGGAAACTCGGTTTTCTGCAGAACTCCATGCGCGACCAGCTTGCGCAGGCGTTCGTTGAGCACCTTGGTGGAGAGACCGGGAATGGCGCGCTCCATCTGCCCGGGACGTACCGTGCCGGTATGGATGGCGCGCAAAATGCTCCACGACCACTTGCAACCCAGGACGTCCTCCAGCAATGCGGTGATTCGCACCGGCGGGTCAACGCCGGGGCCCTGCCCGCGAACCGTTTTGTCGGCAGGAACCATTTTGTGCCTACTTTCCAAACCGTTGTCGAAGGGGAGAATAGTGCGCGTGGCACGCCGCCACAACCACTGCCGCAGGAGGTGCGCCATGAAGAAGAACGCGGTTTTCTACCACGCAGGGTGTTCCGTGTGCGTCGAAGCGGAGCACAACGTGGCGCAGGCGCTCGATCGCTCGCGCTACAACCTTGAAGTCGTGCACCTGGGACAACAGAAGGACCGGATCAGGGACGCCGAAGCTGCCGGGGTAAGGTCGGTACCGGCACTCGTGCTTGATGGGCTGCCGTTCCATATCAACTTCGGGGCAGGACTGGAGGCGCTGAAGTAGATTTAGATTGCTACGGCCGCGCGACGCCGCGCCGGAAAGCGGCGCGGCGCTACGCGCAGAGCGGTTCCTGAGTGTCTATGGCCGGTCCACCTGCCATGTTGCCGGTGTAACGAAGCAAGTTCGGCCTGAACGAATTGTTAGACCTACGCACCGTCACCCTTGTCGACCTTGGCCTCACGGCGCGCCAATGCAAGGTACGTCGCGGCAAGAGCGACGTTTGCACACCCCAATGCTGACAATATGTGTTTGTTGCCAAGCAGTCCGGCGCTTAGGAAAATTACCCCTGACAGCAGGAACATTGTGGCAGCGAATGAAAGTGCTTTGCGCTTTGTCATGATGGTTCCAAAGTAGGCCCAACACCTGAGTTAAGCCAATTTGCGTAGTGGAGGCAAAGTCATGGCAAGCTTTTCCTGCCATGACTTTGCTGTAACGAAGCGGTTTCGGCTTGAACGAATTGTTAGGCAGCGCCTGCTGCAGCCATGGAAAACGAATATAAGTACGCAAAAACAAGATGGGAACCGAGAACTGCAAATGCGAGAATCCAATGGACACGAGGCTTGTCAGTTATTGCGAGGAAAATAAATGAAGCAATTCCAACGATTCGCAGTGCAGTTGAGCCAGTCTGCAGGAATGGCTGATTGAAGAAGTAGGCGCCGAGCAGACTTGTATAGGCTACATATGTGGCCATGACGAGAAAGAATGCCAGCCGCCTTTCAAGCAAGTGAAGACTAAGATTCTTGTCTGTGGTACTTGTGCGCGGGAACAGTACTGAGGCTGCAATATATAAAAGGATTGGCCCGGCGAGGACGAGTAAGAACTCCGGGTAGAGCCAAGTTTCTTTGGATCTTAGTTTCCAGAAGGCCCAAGCAAGCTGTAATTGCATCTGGAAGACGACAGCTATCCAGAGAAGATGAAGCCAGCCTGGTTTCAACTCTTGGCGCAAGATGCGACTGAAGCCAGTCAAAAGTTCGGCGATCGCCAGGCCGAGCAGAATTGAAGCGATGGCAAATATGTACTCAAACGAATTCATATGCCGGCCTTTGCGATGAAGCTGGATGGCGCTGCCTAACGTCTGAGTTAAGCCGGCCCGCCCGAGGCGAACTGGGTGGCGCCGAGGCCGCGAAGCGGGCTCGGCTTGAACGAATTGTTAGGTCTTTGCTTGCTTGGCACGAGCGGCAAGCCGTCCCTTGCGCAGCAGACGCTCTGAACGCATGACATGCAGGATAAAGACCTTGTGCCCGTCATAACGATAGAAAACACGGCATGGCGGTTCAACAATCTGCCGATAGCGAGAGCGCCCAAGTTCTTGAGGGCGACTGCCACTGTCCGGATGGTCAGCGAGCTGCTCGACGTGACCAAAGATGCGTTTGACAACTTCCGAGGCCGCGACTGGGTTCTCCAGTGCAATGTAGTCTGCGATTGCATCAAGGTCAGCCAGCGCTGGCTCCGACCATACTATTTCAGCCATCTGGCGAGACGCTTCTTGGCTTGGGCATGAGTCGCCACGCGGCCCTCAGCAATTGCTTGTTCGCCACGGGCAATGCCTTCAAGGATGGCCATGCGTTGCTGCATTAGCTGATAGGTTTCAACGTCCAGCAGATAGGCGCTTGGCAGGCCGTGCTGAGTGATGAGAATTGGCTCTTTGTCCCGCTCAATGTCTGAGAGGAGTTCAGTGGCCTGGCGTTTGAGAGTTGTGACGAGTTCGGTACGCATAAAGTGACACTACAGTATCACTACCCAGCGCGCAAGTGGCCGGTGCAAAGGCCCAACGCCTGAGTTAAGCCGACCCGTAGCGGGGTGGCGACTGGGTGCTAGCGTAGCGGAAAAGCACCCAGGCGGTGCCCCGATGCGGGTTCGGCTTGAACGAATTGTTAGGCCTCATCGGCGAGGACCCGCCACCGCGAAAAGATAACCTGCAGCTCAGCGGGCGTGACAGATAGCCATTGTGACCAAGCTGCCTCCTGACCATGCGGGTAGCCAAGCAGATTGTCCATTGCATTGTTGAGCGCGAGAGCTACGTCACCCGTGAGCAGAGTGGCGGAAGAGAAAGAATCTGCGATGGACTCAACCTCGATCCGATCAAGGCCAAACAACGAGTGGAACTCCCAATCCGGAAAGAACGGGCCACGAGCTGCAGCAACTAGCGACTCTTTAAATGTCTGGGTGTCCGTAATGCTTTCCATGAGGCCTAACGCCTGAATTAAGCCGACCTGCGAGAGTGGTCGGCGACATGCGCTAGCGTAGCGAAAAGCGCATGGAGCCGCCACGAAGCAGGTTCGGCTTGAATGAATTGTTAGGCCCCATTCTCTCGCTCCACAATAACCGGGACACCGTCCCTACAGCGAAGCTCGTAGACGTGCCCAGCTTGGAAATTGTAGTGAACAGACGGCGCGCCATCTGTAATTACGATGTCGTCAGAGCGAGGACAGGCATAACTGAGAGTCTGATCGCCCGGATGCATATGAATTGCGCCATGGGCAATTAGATAACCGGGTACCGCCAAGGTCGCATCTCCTAACGCGGGTATCTGAGCACCGTCAGCAGAGAAAACGTACAAGGTCGCAGACTGTGAATCCCACTGCAGGGAATAATCGCTTACCGGGCCAGTAGCGCATGAGCAAATTGCCAGTGGAAATGCGATGGCTACCAATAATCGAGTCATGGGGCCTAACGCCTGAGTTAAGCCGAACCGCGTAGTGGAGGCAAAGTCATGGCAAGCTCTTCCTGCCATGACTTTGCTGTAACGAAGCGGTTTCGGCTTGAACGAATTGTTAGGCCGCGTCTCATTGTCCGTTGATGCTTTGGACGATATTTTCGAGTTGGCGTTGAGCCTCTTGCGGGTTATCCGATACTACCGCTAGGTACGTTTCGCCAAGAGCGTGCACAAGTACTGACGTGGTGCTGTCGTCGTTTTCAACAATGGAGACGCGCTGGATTGCCTCATTACGAATATAGGATTCTTCTGATTTTTGTTCGCTCGGGAATTCGCGAACATTTGTCCAGCCGTGAATCTATTTGCTCATGTCAAGCTTCCTGTTATTTGCATTTTCTGAAGCTTGTGTTGCCAGAAGAAAATGCGGGCGATATTTTCATGGTAACTGCATCATGCCCGGTGCTGGTTTGAACGTAATAACCTTCTTTGTCCTTAAATACTTCAATGTCAACGCTCCGATCATCGTCAATCTCAGCGCTTATGACTTTAATAAAGTCTTTCGGCGGCTCAGTTCTACCGAAATAATCGAAAGTCAGGTCATCATTTGGGCTGGTTAACTCAAGAGTCCTGCCGTTTGCGGCCAGGATGACATGCAAAGCATTTATGGAAATAGCTCCTTTGTCTGGATTGGCGCAGTCAATTGCATACAGACCAATTTCGCTCTCATCACCAATTTCTGCTTGGCAAGTCAAAGAGACAAGGATAAGACCCATTGCGGCAAATCTAAGCTTCAAGATGATCTCCAGAGTTCACGTGGTGTGTTGGTAGCGGCCTAACGCCTGAGTTAAGCCGAACCGTAGCGGGGCGGCGACTGGATGCAAATATAGCCGAAGGCGTGCAGCTAGGCGCCGCCCCGATGCGGTTTCGGCTTGAACGAATTGTTAGGCGCCCCAGCCACGCGCCACCCCCAAGCCATCAGGCCGATTGCCGCAAGTAGCGAGATGCTGAGAAAGACTAGGCCACCAGACACCCCGTCGTGCTTGAAAAGAGGGAGGCACAAGAAAAATAGAACTGCCAGGGAAAGAAGGCTCAGAAACGAAAGAAGTAGCCTGCCATGAACCGGCCGATCCCAAGCGCGCCAAGTTAGCCAACAGTGCCAGATAGCCGCCACTACTTCCGCAACTTGGAGTTTGATATGCCGGGCAGCGTCGTCAGGCTCAAAGTCTGCCCATCTCTCGGCCATGTAGATCACGTCGTTAGCGATGAACGCTAGTAGACAGAGAACAAGTAGTAGGCCGATATATCTCATGGGCGCCTAACGCCTGAGTTAAGCCGACCTGCGCAGTGGAGGTAACGGCGTGGCAAGCTTTCTCTGCCACGCCGTTGCCGTAACGAAGCAGGTTCGGCTTGAACGATTTGTTGGGCGTGATGTTGCGGGAA
>JAYRTC010000022.1:0-41942 GCA_041919795.1 Pseudoxanthomonas sp.
GGCGTCCCCGCTGCGAGCATTTGCTTGTTCGCCAGGAAAAAAAGCAAGCGCAAGAGCTCGCGGCGGGGACGCCGCTCCCACGGTCATCATCCCTCATAAAAAACGGGCCCGGACAAGTCCAGGCCCGTGAGGGAAAGCACATCAAGCGATAGTACGTTGCCGCTTAGAACTTGAAGCGGAAGTTCAGGTAGTACTGGCGGCCGTTGCTGTAGAACGAGGTCGGGATGGCCGCGCTCTGGTAGTACTTGATGGTCGGGTTGTTGAGATTCAACCCATCCAGGCTGATGCTCAGCCAGTCGGCGGCCTTGTAGTTCAACGAGGCCGACAGCGTGCCGAAATCATCCTGGTAGTACGGGTTGGCGCCGGACAGGGCGATCAGGAACGACGAGCGGCGGGTGTAGCTGACCCGGGCGCCGAAGGTGTCGTTCTCGAAATACGCGCCCACGTTGTAGGTGTCCTGCGAGTTGCCCTGCAGGTTGTTGCTGCCATCGGCCCAGGTGTGCGAGCTGCTGCCATCGGAGTAGGTGTAGTTGGCGTTGACCCCGAAGTGCTCGCCGATCGGCTGTTCGTACGCCACTTCCAGGCCATGGACCTTGCCGTCGGCGTTGATCGGCACGGAAACCTGATAGGCCTCCAGCTGGTGGGTCAGCTCGCTGAACAGCATCTGCGTTTCCACGCCGAAGGCGACGTAGTCCTTCAGGTCCATCGCGAAGGCGCCGACCGACAACAGGCCGCGAGGCATGAAGTACCACTCCAGGTTGGCGTCGAAGTTGGTGGACAACACCGGCTTCAGGTTCGGGTTGCCGCCGCCACCGGTACGGTTCAGGTCCGAACCCCAGCTCGAAGCGCCCAGTGCGGAGTAGTCCGGCAGGGTCTGGGTCTGCGAGGCGGCGAAGCGGAACAACAGGTCGTCGGCCAGCTCGAACTTGAGGTTGGCGCTGGGCAGCACGCGGCTGTGCTTGTTGTTGTAGTGGCGACGATCCCAGGCGCCGAACAGGCTGCTCACCTCGGGGGTGGCGGTGTCGGCGAAGTAGGTGTCGATGTCCTGGTCGACGTTGACGTAACGCAGGCCGAAATTGCCGCTCCAGCGGTCGCCGGCGAAATTGGCCTGGACGTAGGCGGCGAAGTTCTTCTCGCTCACCTTCCATTCGCCGCCATAGTTGTGGCGGCCGGTGGGACCGTCGTTGTCGGACAGCCAGGTCGAGTTGCCGAGGATCGCTTCCTGCAGCGCGCCCGGGGTGAAGTACCACAGGTTGCGCGGGAAGTCGCCGCCGATGTCGCCGGCGAAACCGCCCGGATACGAACCGGTGGCGCCGTTCTGCAGCGCGGGCCAGATGTTGCCCGGGCTGGCGCCTTCCGGCGACAGGGCTTCGCGGGTGTGATCGGCGTAGCGGGCGCCGAAGTCGATCGACGACAGGACCCCACTGTTGAAGTACTGGCTGAAGTCGGCGGTGAACCAATCCTCGTCGTCCTTGGCGGTCACCTGCTGGTTGCCCCAGGTGCCGAAGCCGGTGACGCCGGCCGGCGAGATATCGCCGCCAACGGTCCAATCCACCGGCGAACCAGCGCCATGGGTGCTCCAGCTGGCGCCGCCGCCCCTGGCCAGGGTCACTTCGGCGATGAACTGGCGCGGGGTCGAACCTTCGCCGCTGGTGGTGCCGGCCTGGAATTTGGAGCTCAGGTTGTCGGTGATCTGCCAGTCCGCATCGAGGGTGGTGTAGCTGCTCTTGGCCGAGGCTTCGCGGTAGATCATGTCGTAGACCGCATAGTCCGTGCCGGCAACGCCAGCATAGGTGGCTTGGGTCAGCACGCCGTTCTCGACCACATAGCCGGGGTTGGGCGCCTGGGACCGGGCGAAGTTGCCACCCCACAGCATGAAGTTGCGGTTGTAGTTGTTGGCCTGCATGTCCGAGGTGAAATGGCTCAGGCCCAGGGTCAGGTCGTCGTTGGGCTTGAACTGGAGGTCGATCAGGCCGCCCTTGCGGTCGCGGGTCTGTTCGAACAGGGTCGAACCCAGCAGACCCGGGGCGTAGACGCCAACCAGGTCCGGGTTGCTGATGCCTGCCGCATCGGCGGCTCCGATCTGGAAGAAGCCGCCCGGGACTTCCTGGGCTTCGCGGCGCAGTTCGCGCTTCTGCTTGAATGCCTGGACCATCACGCCGAAGGTGCCGGCGTCGTTCTTGTAGTTGAACAAGCCCGACAGTTGCGGATCGGTGCTCTGGGCCTGGTCGGAACGGACCGCGCCTACCGAGGCTTCGGCGGTGATCTGGTCGGCGAACTGCAGCGGCCTGCGGGTGATGACGTTGACGGTGCCGGTGGTGCCGCCATCCTGCAGCTTGGCCTGCGAGGACTTGTTCACTTCCACCGAGCTGACCAGCTCGGACGGCAGCAGGGTGTAGCTGACGCTGCGGCCGACGTTGCTGCCCTGGCTGAGCACGAACCAGTCGGCCGAGCCGACGCTGTGGCCGTTGATCAGGGTCTGGGTCAGGCTGGGGCTGGTACCGCGCAGGCTGACGCGGTCGGCTTCGTCGAAGCCGCCTTCGTCGGCGCTGGAGGAACTGATGTTCACGCCCGGCAGGCGTTGCAGGGTGTCGGCCACGTTGTGCGCCGGCAGCTTGCCGACGTCTTCGGCGGTGACCACTTCCACGCGGGCGTCAGCATTGCGCTTGGTGTCGAGCGACTTCTCCATGCTGCCGCGGATGCCGACCACGGTGACCGTGTCCAGGTCGGTGGCGTCCTGTGCCGCATTCGTGCTGGCTTGCGGTGCTGGTGCTGTTGCCGTTTCCTGCGCATGCAATTGCGCAGCGAAGCCGAGGCTCGCCACGATCGCAGCCGAGAGGATTGATTGCTTGTAATTCATGATGCTCTTCCCCATCACTGGTTGAATTGAGGCAACGAAGACCGCTGCCGTGCCTGTAGCTTCTTGTTGCTGGATCGCTCCTGTCCTGGCTGTGCAAAACCGGCAGGTGATCCGTGGTCGTTCCGACGACTTTTCTCCTACCCACCCTCGCATTGGCCGAGGTACCAGTTCGCGGCGCCGATGACGCCGAGTTGACCGTGCTCGACCAATCGCACGGGTATGCGTTCCAGCGCCGCGCGCATCGGTCCCTTGTTGAGGAACCGTTCGACGAAGCTGCTGTTCAGAAGGAATTCGCGGATCTGCGGCAGGATCCCGCCGGCCAGGTAAACGCCGCCCTGCACGCCATAGAGCAGGGCCATGTCGCCGACCGCGCTGCCCAGCAGGCCGCAGAAGATCTCCAGGCTTTCGCGCGCCAGCGGGTCGCTGCCCGAGGTGGCGGCGGCGGTGATCCCGCCGGGTGTCTGGTAAGTGTTCCGGGCGTTGCGCAGGACGCAAAGCGCGCTATGCAGGTTCATCAGGCCGGGGCCGGAGAGTGCGTATTCGACCGGCACGTGGCTGCGGTCCTTCAGCATCTCGGACAGCAGCGCCATCTCG
Source organism: Pseudoxanthomonas sp. (assembly GCA_041919795.1). Taxonomy (GTDB): domain Bacteria; phylum Pseudomonadota; class Gammaproteobacteria; order Xanthomonadales; family Xanthomonadaceae; genus Pseudoxanthomonas_A. The sequence continues at coordinate 3,455 of JAYRTC010000022.1, forward strand.
ATGGCGTTGCCCGCGGTCAGTGCCGCCTGGCCGGCTTCGGTGGCCAGGACCACGGCGCGCTTGCCGGTGGGAATCCACACCGCCGCGCCCAGGCCGGTACCGGGGCCGAGCACCAGGGTCGGGCCGGCGACCGGGGCGACTTCGGGGCCGGTCAGGCGCAGCACTTCGCTGGCGTCCACGTAAGCCGCCGCATGGGCGACGGCTTCGAAATCGTTGACCAGGCGCAGTTCGCGGAAACCCAGGCGTTCGCCGATCTCGCGCGGAGACAGCCGCCACGGCAGGTTGGCGGTGATGACGGTGCCGTCCTCCAGCGGGTAACCGGCGCTGGCGATCACGCCACGGCTGACGGTTTCCCCTTCCAGGGTGCCGATGAAGTCTTCGATGATCTCGGCCAGGCCGGGGTACTGCGCGCAGACATACTTGCGGTACTGCAGCACGTTGACCGGATGGGCGGGGTCGCCGCTTTCCTGGACCAGGCCGATGCGCACATGGGTGCCGCCCACATCGGCGGCGATGTACCGCTCGCGCAGCGTGTCCAGGGAAACGACCGGCGTTGGATTGGCGTTTGCGACCACACATCTCCCCATGTCTTTCGCGGCGGCAGTGCAGGAATCCGCAGTGCCATGGTGCCGGAGTGTGGGAGCGGTTTGACAACGTTGTCAACAGGTGGTCATGAAAAACCGATAATGCAGCCAGTGATCGCAGCAAGGAGGAAACTGAACAGGTAATTGAAGATTGATTCAATACAAAAATAGTAATTCATGTTCATATTCAAGCGAATAGCGCTGTCTCCGATGCGGTCATCATGTTGCGGCGCAAGAAAAAACAAGGCGGCGAAGTCACCTCTGGACGCATTGCCGGAGAGTGGAAAGTGGCTCCAGACGAAAAAGTATGACAACGTTATTCCCAGTTCGACCCGCGCGCCCATCCGGGTATGGCCCCCCAGGGCGCCATCGCAGCCACCGTCAACAGGGGAGTCCATCAGCCATGACCGCAGTACCCGCCACCGCCACCGCCGCGGCAAACCGGCACGTCGGCTCCATCGCCATCATCGGTGCGTTGTTTTTCATCTTCGGCTTCGTCACCTGGCTCAATGGACCGCTGATCCAGTTCGCGAAGTTGGCCTTCGACGTCAGTGAGTCGTATGCCTTCCTGATTCCCAGCGCCTTCTATATTTCCTACTTCTGCCTGGCCTTGCCTTCATCGGCGATCCTCAAGGCCACCGGGATGAAAAAGGGCATGGCCCTTGGCCTCTTCGCGATGGCGGTCGGCGCCTTGGCCTTCGGGCAGTTCACGACGCAACGCTTGTATCCAGGTGCGGTAGGTGGAATCTTCGTGATCGGCGCCGGCCTGGCCATCCTGCAGACCGCGGTCAATCCTTACGTCAGCATCCTGGGCGCGATAGAAGGTGCGGCCCAACGTATCGCCGTGATGGGCATCTGCAACAAGATAGCCGGCCTGCTCGCGCCATGGGCACTGGCTACCTTCGTCCTGCATGGCATGGGCGACATCGCTTCGCAGGTGGCGGTGGCGGCGCCTGAAGCCAAGGATTCGCTGTTGAACGAATTCGCCGCGCGGATCCATGGGCCGTACCTGGCGATGGCGGTCGTGCTTGCCGCACTGGCCATCGGCATCCTGTTTTCGCCATTGCCGGAGGTGCGCGCGGAGGAGGTCAATACTTCTGGCGCAAGTGCAACCGGGGGTCGCAGCTTGTTCCAGTTTCCGCACGTGTGGCTGGGGGCGTTGTGTATCTTCGTGTATGTGGGTGCGGAAGTGATGGCTGGCGACGCGATCGGGATCTACGGGCAGGGCTTTGGCATACCGCTCGATGCCACCAAATACTTCACCATGTTCACGATCGGCAGCATGCTGCTGGGTTACATCGTCGGGCTGATTCTGATTCCGCGCTTCGTTTCGCAGGAGCGATACCTGAGTTTCTCGGCGGTGCTGGGCGTGTTGTTCGCACTGGGTGCGTTCCTCACCCAGGGGTATCTGTCGGTGGGTTTCGTCGCGGCGCTGGGTTTCGCCAACGCGATGATGTGGCCGGCGATTTTCCCTCTGGCGATCAAAGGCCTGGGTCGCTTTACCGAAACCGGATCGGCGCTGTTGATCATGGGCATCTCCGGTGGCGCGATCATTCCACAGGCGTTTGCGATATTGAAGCAGCATTACGACTTTCAGGCAGTTTTCGCTCTGCTGATGGTGCCGTGCTATCTCTACATCCTGTTCTTCGCGTTGCGCGGCCACCGCGCCGGCATGAAGTGACACGCCTGCGTATCCTTGCCGATCCCATGCAGTCCTGAAGCGAGCCACGACCATGACCGACCCGACCCTGCGCAGGCCAACCATCAAGGATGTCGCCGAACGCGCCAAAGTGTCGCTGAAGACGGTGTCGCGGGTGATCAACAACGAACCCTCGGTGATGCAGGGCACGCGCGCGCGGGTGCTGCATGCCATCGCCGAACTGGATTACGAACCCGACCAGTCCGCGCGCAACCTGCGCAGCGGCACGCCGTTCGTGATCGGCCTGATCTACGACAACCCCAACCCGTACCACATCATCGGCGTGCAGAACGGCGTGCTGGCCGCATGCCGGGAGACCGGCTTCGGCCTGCAGATCCATCCCTGCGATTCCACCTCGCCGCTGCTGGCCGAGGAGTTGTCCGAACTGGTCCATCGTTCGCGGCTGGCCGGCCTGGTGCTGACCGCGCCGATGTCCGAAAGCATGGAACTGGTCAGCGCGCTGGCCGCGCGCGGAGTCAAGCTGGTGCGGATCATCGCCGCCACCGAGGATCCCGACGACGGCCATCCCTGCGTGTACGTGGACGACAACGATGCCGCCTACGAAATCACCGAACACCTGATCCAGCTGGGCCACCAGCGCATAGGCTTCCTCTGGGGCGGACTCGCGCATCGTTCCAGCATCGAGCGCTACAGCGGCTACGAGCGCGCGCTGAAGGATTACGGGATCACCCTGGACAAGCACCTGGTGGTGCAGGGCGACTACACCTTCGACGACGGTTTCCGTGGCGCGCGCCGCCTGCTGGCGTTGCGCGAACCGCCGACCGCGATCTTCGGTTCCAATGACGAAATCGCCGCCGGCGTGCTCGCCGCGGCCAAGTCGGCGGGCATGAACGTGCCTTACGACCTGTCCATCGCCGGCTTCGAGGACAGCCCGTTTTCCAAGCAGTCCTGGCCCGCGCTGACCACCGCCAAGCAGGCCACCGAGGACATCGCCAAACAGGCCGCGCGCCTGCTGATCGCCGGACTGCGCCACGACGCCTACGACGAAAACCCAACGCCGCTGCAAAACCAGGGCTTCGTGCCGCAACTGGTGGTGCGTGGCTCCACCGCGCCGGTACGCCCGCGCAACGATTGAAACGAACCCTGCCGGATGAACCAACACCGATGAATACCCCGCGCCTGCCCGATCCCGACCAGACCCTGATGCATGCGGAGGCCGCACAAACCGCCGAGGTGGTCGCCGCGCAGTTCGCGCGCAACGAAGCGGTGATCGCCGCGCTGGCCGAAGACCTGCGCCGCAATCCGCCACCGTTCGTGGCGACCTGCGCGCGCGGCAGTTCCGACCATGCCGCGACCTACGCCAAGTATCTGTTCGAAACCCAGCTGGGCATCGTCACCGCTTCGGCCTCGCCATCGGTGGGTTCGGTCTACGAGGCGAAACAGAAACTGCAAGGCGCGCTGTACCTGGTGATATCGCAATCGGGGAAGAGTCCGGACCTGCTGCGCAACGCCGAGGCCGCGCGCGCAGCCGGCGCGCGCGTGGTCGCGCTGGTCAATGTGGAAGATTCGCCGCTCGCGCAACTGGCGCATACCGTGATCCCGTTGCATGCCGGACCAGAGCGCAGCGTGGCGGCGACCAAGAGTTACCTGTCGTCGTTGTCGGCGATCCTGCAGCTGGCCGCGCACTGGAAGAACGAGGCGCCGCTGCTCGATGCATTGATGAAACTGCCCGACGAATTGCGCGCCGCATGGCAGGCCGACTGGTCGTCGTTGACCGAAGGCCTGGTCGATGCGCACAACCTGTTCGTGCTGGGCCGCGGTCTTGGCCTGGCCGCCGCGCAGGAAGCGGCGCTCAAGTTCAAGGAAACCTGCGGCCTGCATGCCGAGGCCTACAGTTCGGCGGAAGTGAAGCACGGGCCGATGGCGCTGGTGGGCCCCGGATTCCCGGTGCTGTGTTTCGCCCAGCCCGATGAAACCGAAGTCGGCACACTGGCCTTGGCGAAGGAATTCCGCGCGCGTGGTGCGGAAGTGTGGGTGTCGTCCGCGCACGGTGAGTTGCCCTTGGTGAAGGCTTCGCACCCGGCCTGCGCGCCGTTGCTGACCATCCAGAGTTTCTATCGCGCGATCAATGCGCTGGCGCTGCGCCGTGGGCACAATCCCGATGTTCCGCCGCACTTGAACAAGGTCACCGAAACCGTATGAGCGGTCTCGCTCTGGTCAATGGCCGTGTGCTGACCGATCGCGGGATCGAGGACGGACTGGCGGTGCTGATCGAAGACGGGCGCATTGCCGCGATCACCGCGCCCGCTCAGGCAAGGCAGCATGCGGCGCAAGTGCACGACCTGAATGGCGCCACCTTGTTGCCGGGGTTCATCGATTGCCAGGTCAACGGCGGCGGTGGCGTGCTGTTCAACAACTCCACGGATGTCGCCGCGTTGCGGCGGATCGGGTCGGCGCATCGCAAGTTCGGCACCACCGGCTTCCTGCCGACGTTGATCAGCGATGATGTCGAAAAGATGCGTGAAGCGATCATCGCAGCCCGCGACGCCATCGTAGAAGGTGTGTCCGGCGTGCTCGGCATCCACCTGGAAGGGCCTTACCTGGCCGACGCCCGCAAGGGCACGCACGATGCAAGGAAATTCCGCGTGCCCGATGCGGACGAAATCGCGCTGGCCACCGCCCTGGACAACGGCATCACGCTCATTACCCTGGCGCCGGAGCGCGTTGGTCCAGAGACGATCCGCGCTTTCGTGCAACGCGGCGCGCTGGTCTGCGCCGGCCATACCGCGGCCAGTTACGAAGAGGCGCGTGCCGGCATCGAGGCCGGCATCAGCGGTTTCACCCATCTGTACAACGCGATGTCGCCGCTGACCGGGCGCGAACCCGGCGCGGTCGGCGCGGCGCTGGAAGATGCGCATGCCTGGTGCGGGGTCATCGTCGATGGCCACCACGTGCATCCGGCCAGCCTGCGCGTGGCGCTGGCGGCCAAGCCGCGCGGCAAGGTCTTCCTGGTCACCGATGCGATGCCGCCGGTCGGCGCCGACGATCCCAGCTACGAGTTGTATGGCGAAACCATCACCGCGCGCGATGGCGTGGTGCGCAACGCCGCCGGTTCGCTCGCCGGTTCCGCCCTGGACATGGCCACCGCGGTGCGCAACAGCGTGGCGATACTCGGCGTGCCATTGGAGGAAGCCGCGCGCATGGCTTCGGCTTATCCGGCGCAGTTCCTGGGCATCGGCGACCGCTACGGGCGCATCGCACCGGGCTACCACGCCGACCTGGTGGCGCTGGATGCGGACCTGCAGGTGGTCAACACCTGGATTGCCGGTGATGTCGCATAGGTCGTGTATTCCAGTAGTAGGAACTTCTGCGGGAGCGGCTTCCAGCCGCGAGCTCTTGATTCTTTTTTCACTCCCAGGCAGAGCTCGCGGCTGGAAGCCGCTCCCACAACAGCTGCTCCCACAACAGCCAGCGCCACCGATGACCAGGCCCTCGCGTTTTGCTTCGGTCGATGCGCTGCGCGGGCTCACCGTCGCGGCGATGCTGCTGGTCAACGATCCGGGCGACTGGGGCCATGTGTACTGGCCGTTATTGCATTCGGAATGGAACGGCTGCACGCCAACCGACCTGGTATTCCCGTTCTTCCTGTTCATCGTCGGCGTATCGATCGCGCTGGGCATCGTGCCGCGTGTCGAAGCGGGCTCGGATGTCGCCGTGCTGCGCCGCGCGGTGTTGCTGCGTGCCACGAAGATCATCGGTCTCGGCCTAATCCTGCATGCGCTCGCCTTCTGGTTGCTGGACAAGCCCTGGTTCCGGCCCTGGGGCGTGCTGCAAAGGATCGGTTTGTGCTTCGCGGTGGTCGGCCTGCTCGCGCTGGCGACGCGCGCGCGCGCGCAATGGGTGCTGATCGCGTTTCTGTTGCTGGGCTACTGGGCCTTGCTCGCCGCAGGCGGTTCGTATGCGCCGTGGGACAACCTGGCCAGTCGCATCGATACCGCGATGCTGGGGCCGCTGGCCTACCAGTTCGATCCGGCGACGGGCCATGGCCACGATCCGGAAGGTTTGTTGAGCACGCTGCCTGCGATCGCGACCACGTTGCTGGGCCTGCGCGCGGGCGACTGGCTGCGTCATGGACAAACCCGCCGGTTGTTGCTGGCGGCAGTGGTTGCGCTGATGCTGGGCTGGGCCTGGTCGCGGGTATTTCCGTTCAACAAGAACCTGTGGACGTCGTCGTACGTGCTGTGGACGGCGGGTTGGGCGATGCTGGCGCTGGCGTTTTTCCATGCGCTGGTCGATGTACGGAAGTGGCCAGCCGTGGGACGCAGTTTCGGGGTCAATGCGATCGCCGCTTATGCGGGTTCGTCGGTGATGGTCTATGTGTTCGCCGCGCTGGGTTGGTGGGATCCGATCTACCGCCATGGCTTCAGCGACTGGATGACGCCGCGCTTCGGGCCGTACCTGCCTTCGCTGGCATTCGCCCTGGCCTTTGTGGCGTTCTGGTGGATGGTGGTGCGCTGGATGGACAGGCGCGGCTGGCATGTGAAGGTCTGAGCCCGGGAATCGCCCTCTCCAGCCTTGCCTCCCGAGGGGACTTCCTTCGGTGCGTGAATCCGGGCTTGCCCGCGATGCCTTGTAGAGCCGAGCTTGCTCGGCTGCTCTTGATCTTCGCGGAAAGCAGCCGAGCAAGCTCGGCTCTACACGCCGGAGGAAGTCCCCTTGGGGGACACGGCAACGGCAGGATTCTTTTGGCTCCGTGCCGGGTCCTACGCGCCACGGCCGACTCCGACTCCGGTAGGACAATCACATTTTTATTCCGCCTGCAGGCGTAAAAACTTTCAGGCATTCCGATGCGAGCCCGCGCCATGAAGTTCATTCTCACCCTGGCCGCCTGCACAGTCCTGCTGTTGACCGCGTGCCAACGTCCGACGTCTCCTGGAACGGGGAAAAGCTCAGCCGAAGAAACCCGGACTCGTCCGCTCGCGGGATTCCCCGGTGCAAAGCCTTCCTCTCCAGTGCAGGAGCTTTCCGCACAGCAGGCCGCCCGGGTCCAGGCCGCGGCCGGACCACGGGTAACGGGCGGCAACGCACCGGCGCGCCGCGTCCTCGACCCGCCATTCAAGAGCATCGAGGTCGCGCGTTTCAACCAGCCCTGGGCAATGACCTTCCTGCCCGATGGGCGCTTGCTGGTCACCGAGAAACAAGGCCACCTGCGGCTGATCGATGTGAGCACCGGCGCTATCGGCGAAATCAGCGGCGTGCCGACGGTGGCATACGGCGGGCAAGGTGGTTTCGGCGACGTGGTCCTGCATCCGCAGTTCGCCAGCAACAAGCTGGTGTATTTGAGTTATGCGGAGCAGGGCGCCAATGACACGCGCGGCGCGGCGGTGGCGCGCGCGACTTTGAACCTGACGCCTGGCAGCAACAACGGCAGTCTGTCCGGCCTGCAGGTGATCTGGCGACAGGTTCCGAAAGTGAGCGGGGAAAACCACTACAGCCACCGCATCGCCTTCGACCGAAACGGCATGCTGTTCATCAGCTCCGGCGAGCGGCAGAAATTCACTCCGGCGCAGGATATGCAGAGCAGCCTGGGCAAGATCGTGCGCCTCAATGCCGATGGCAGCGTGCCCACCGACAATCCTTACTACAGCCAGGGCGGTGTCGCGGCGCAGGTGTGGACGCTGGGCCATCGCAACGTGCTGGGCCTGGCCTTCGATGCGCAGGGCCAGCTCTGGGAACACGAGATGGGCCCGGCCGGCGGCGACGAACTCAACCTGATCGAGCGCGGTTCCAATTACGGCTGGCCGGTCGTTTCCAATGGCGACAACTACGATGGCAGCGTGATTCCGGATCATTCGACGCGGCCGGAGTTCAACGCGCCTGAAGCCTGGTGGACACCGGTGATCGCGCCTTCTGGCTTCATCATCTACAGCGGCTCGATGTTCCCGTATTTCCAGGGCAACGGTTTCATCGGCGGGCTGGCCTCGCAGGCATTGATCCGGATCGAGTTCAACGGCAGCCAAGGGCACGAGGCCAGACGCTATCCCATGGGCCAGCGCATCCGCGAAGTGGAGCAGGGACCGGATGGTGCGATCTGGCTGCTGGAAGACGGCAGCAACGCGCGCCTGCTGAAGCTGACGCCGAACAACGGGTAGGGGAATCCTGCATCCGTAGGAGCGCCCCATGGGCGCGAGCTCTTGATTTGTTTTGCGATCGGGTCGGAGAGCTCGCGCCCATGGGGCGCTCCTACGGGGCCGGGTTTCTGGCTTGGGCGATGGCCGCGATTCTTGCCTTGCGCAGCGCTTCGCCGATGGCCGGACCGCTGAGGGATTCGTTGTCGATGTCGCGTGCGTTGATGGCGAATGCGGCGGCATGCAGCCGGAGCAACTCGCGGCCTTGCGGGTAATCCGCTTCCGCGCTACCCAGGCGGCCGCGCTTGTCCGCTTCGCAGACCTGCGCCAGTTGGACGATGCGTTCGGGCTTGCGGAAGGCGTCGCATCGCGTCAGCAATTCGAACACCGTCGCATCGCGCAATTCATCCAGGCGATGCACATTGAGGTGTTCGCGGCAGGCCATGACCGCCAGTTCGCGGTGTGCCATGGGAACTTTCAGGCGCTCGCACAACGCCTTCACCGGTGCGAGGCCGGCGTGTTCGTGGCCGATGTGCTTCGGCAACACCTCGGCCGGGGTGAGCGCTTTGCCCAAGTCGTGGGTCAAGGCGGCGAAACCGATCACGTCGTCGCCGGGCGCCAGCCGCGCGGCCAGGTCGCTGACCATTTCCTGGTGCAGGCCGGTGTCGACTTCCGGGTGGTATTCGGCGCGTTGCGGGACGCCGTACAGCGCGTCGATTTCCGGCAACACCGCGGCCAGCGCATCGCAGGCGCGCAACGTGGCCAGGAAGGCGGAAGGCGTGGCGGTGCGCAAGGCCTTGCCCAGTTCCTGCCACACGCGCTCGGGCACCAGTTCGGCCAGTTCGCCGCCACGGGCCATGTCCCGCATCAAGGCCATCGTTTCTGGCGCGATGCGGAAACCGAGTGCGGCGAAACGCGCCATGAAGCGCGCGGCGCGCAAGATCCGCAACGGATCCTCGACGAACGCGGCGCCGGCATGCCGCAGCACGCGCTGTTCGATATCGCGTGCGCCATCCAGCGGGTCCACCAGCGTGCCGCGCTCGTCCTGGGCGATCGCGTTGATGGTGAAATCGCGGCGAGCCAGGTCTTCCTCCAGCGTTACCGACGGATCGGCATCGACGACGAAGCCACGATAGCCGCGCCCGCTCTTGCGTTCGGTCCGGGCCAGTGCGTGCTCTTCCCCGGTTTGTGGATGAAGGAACACGGGGAAGTCGCGCCCGACCGGCTTGAAGCCGCGCGCCAGCATTTCCTCCTGGGTGCTGCCGACCACGACGTAGTCGTTGTCGCCGGGGGCGAGGCCCAGCAAGCGATCACGGACTGCGCCGCCAACGAGGTAAGTTTTCATGGATCGATGATGCCCGATTTTCATTCCTGCATCTGACGCGAGCGATGCGGAGCCGAAGCGATGCCCTGCTGGTCTCCTCCCTTGCCCGCGTAGCGGGTAGGGGAGGTTGGGAGGGGTGCTCTTCGCGGGATGCTTGAAGAACTGCCAAGGCAAGAGCAAAGATCAAAAGCACCCCTCCCCAACCCTCCCCTACCTGCTACGCAGGCAAGGGAGGGGGCACAGCTCAGCTCTTCGGCACCTGCGCCGTAGGACAAGTGAAGGATTTGCGCTTGCCGCCGCTGCGGCCGAGCATGCGGTCGGTGACCGGCAGCGCGTTGCCGTTCAAGCGCCAGTCGTAGATCACGCTGAAGGCGAGGATCCGCGCCACGTATTCGCGGGTTTCCTTGTAGCTGATCGTCTCGATCCAGAAATCGGCGTCGAAGCCGGGGCGTTGCGATTGCCAGCGCGCGGTCGGGGTCGGGCCGGCGTTGTAGGCGGCGATGGCCAGGTAGGGCAGGCCGTACTTGTTCAACATCTGCCGCAGGTAGGCGGTGCCGAGCATGATGTTGGTGTCCGAGTCGTACAGGCTGGCGGCGCCGCCCCACGGCAGGCCCAGGTTTGCGGCCACGGTGGCGCCGGTGCCGGGCAGCACCTGCATCAGGCCCATCGCGTTGGCGCCCGAGCGCGCCTTGGGATTGAAGATGCTTTCGGCGCGGATCTCGGCCGCGACCCAGGCCGGATCGATGGCCTGCTTCGCCGCCTCGCGACGGATGGTCGCGTCGTGGTGCAGCGGGAAACGCAACTGGTACAGGCGGTTTTCTTCCGCGCCTTTCAGCGAGAACACCGCACGGTCGAACCAGCCGTTGTCGCGCGCCACTTCCACCGCGATCCGGCGCTGGGTGTCGTCGAACCGCGCCAGCGCGCTGTTCCATTCGCTGGTCGCCCAACCCGTGCGCTCCAGCTTCCACAACTCCATCGCCCGGACCATGGCCGGGTCGCGCGCGATCGCCGCCTTGGCCTGGGCGCTGTCGTTGGGAATCCACGCGCACAGCGCATACGGCTGCTCGAGGCGGTCGGCGGCGAGGAAGCCGTGGAAGGTGGGGGATTTCGCCGCTTCGCCGAACAAGCGCCGGGCCTCGGCCTGGTCGCCGGTTTCCTCGTCCAGGCGTCCCTCGAAATACAGCCAGCGCGAATCATTGCGCTGGGTCTGGGGCATCTTGTGGATCGCGGCGAGCGCCGCACGCCAGTCGCCGCGCGCCAGGGCTTCGCGCACCCGCCATTCGTGCAATCTTTCGTCGTAGACCGATTCGGGCACCGCATTGAGCCGACGTGCCGAATCCGGATCGTACGAGGCCACCGTCCACAACGCTATTTCGTACAGCACCTTGCCGCGTTCGGCTTCATCCATGCCCAGCGCAGCGGCATATTGCGGCAACTGCAATTCGGCCGCGGCCGGATCCGACTTGGCCAGCCGCATCAGGCCGTACATGGCGATCTTGCGGCTGCGTTCGGTCCGCGGCCAGTTCAACGCGCGCGGAGTCGCCGTTTCAAGGAATGCGGCGTAGTCGTTGGCCTGCATGGCTTCGGCCGCTGGCAAGCCGCGCGCGGCGCTGCGCATGACCGCGGGCTGTTGTTCGCCGGCGGCCTTGTCGATCCGTTCCCAGCGCAACGCGGGCGGCAGGCCGCCTTGCGCGGCAAGCAGCGCGAACACCGGATCGCAGCTGTCCGGCAAGGATTTGCCGCTGCTGGCCCAGATCTTCTGTGCATCGCGGGTCCATTGCGCATCGGCCTTGCCCAGCGCCTGGCGCGCGTTGAGTTCGGCGCATTGCAGGCCGACACCGGGGGTGGGTTTCCATGCCGAAAGCAGGGTCGGCCAGTCCTGGCGCCGCGACAGTGCCGGCAACCACGCGGCGCGGAATGCCTCGGCCACCGCCTGGCCTTCGTAACGTTTGAGGAAGGACTGCGCCCGCGCCGTGGACAGCGTGTCGATGTCGCGCTTGAGCGCCGCGAATTCCACCCAACCGTACAACGGATGAGTCGCCAGGCCCGGATATTGCGCGGCATCGAACTGCCCGCTCTCCGCCGCCTGCAGCGCCGCCTGGATCCGTGGACGTTGCGCGTCGAGGCTTTGTGCACCGAGGCCCTGCGCACGCGCGATACCGGAAAGAAACAAGCCGCAAGCGGCAGCGAGTACGATGGCGTGGCGGAATCGGATCATGGCCGGAATAGTAAGGGAGGGCGGATGAATCGCGCTTTCTCATGGCTGACCACGCGCCGTCGCAACCGCGAAATCAACAGGAGCCGGCGTGTTCGAAGGTATCTGGATCTTCCCCTTGCTTGGCGTGGTCGCCGGGATTCTTGCCGGCTTGCTCGGCGTCGGTGGCGGGCTGGTGCTGGTCGGCGCGCTGGCCTGGTTGCTGCCGTTGTATGGCGTGCCGCAGGAAGCAGCGATGCATGCGGCCCTGGCCAGTTCGCTGGCGAGCATCGTGATGACCGCCGCTTCGTCTGCGTATTCGCATCATCAACGCGGCAGCGTGCTGTGGCCGACGGTGAAGTGGATGGTGCAGGGCCTGTTGCTGGGCGGATGGCTGGGCAGTGGCCTGGCGGTCAAGCTGGACGACCAGGTGCTGCGCTGGATCGTGGCCGGCTATTGCCTGTTGGCCGCGGCGCAGTTGTTGTTCGGCAAAACCCGCGCGACGCAGGCCGGAATGACCGTGCCGGCACCGGCGGGACTGCCGATGATGGCGGCAGGCGCCGGCATCGGGGCGATGTCGGCGGTGGTCGGGATCGGTGGTGGCAGCATGACCGTGCCGCTGCTGGTCTGGCGCGGCGTGGCCCCGGTGCGCGCGGTGGGGACTTCCAGCGCCTGCGGCGTCGCCATCGGCCTGGCCAGCGCCTTCGGCTACGCGCTGCATGCGCCTGCGGATGCGTTGCCGCACTACGCGATCGGTTATGTGTATCTGCCGGCCGCGATCGGGGTGGCGGTGGCCTCGGTATTGGCCGCGCCGTACGGGACACGTCTGGCGCACCGGCTCAGCGGGCTGGCGTTGAAGCGGGTGTTCGCGTTGTTCCTGGTCACGGTGGGAGTGACGTTGCTGGTGTAGGTGTTAGGGCCGGGAGACGGGAGACGAGAGACGGGAGACGGGAGACGAAGAGCAGCCCGGCTACCGGTTCACACGGAAGTTGCTGACAGATTCCAGCAAAAAGCCGGCATGACGCCGGCCTTTCGCATGATGCTTGCGGTCTTTTACTTCAACGCCGCCAGCGGCACGTCGATGCTCATGGCCAGGGCCAGGTGGTCGGAGAATGCGGCGGGGATCGCGCGGGCATCGGCGAAGTCGAGTTTCTCGCTGACCAGGATATGGTCGATGGCGCGTTGCGGGCGCCAGCTGGGGAAGGTGGGCACGCAGGACGCGGGCGGGCGCAGGTGGGTGCGGTTGTACAACAGCTCCATTTCCGGGCGGTCCGGCACGCAGTTGAAATCGCCCATCAGAACCGCGTGCTTGTGGTCGGCCAGCAACTCGGCGATGAAGCTCAACTGCGCGCGCCGCGAAGTCGAGCCCAGCGACAGGTGCGCCACCGCCACCACCAGGCCTTCATCGCCGCCGCCGAACCTGGCCAGCAACACGCCGCGTCCGCCGATCCGGCCCGGCAACGCATGGTCGCTGACTTCCACCGGTTCCAGCCGGCTCAGCAGGCCGTTGGCGCTGGAGGCCACGCGACCGACGCTGCGGTTGGGTTGGTGGCTCCAGTAGTCGAAGCGAGCCTGTTCGGCCAGGTAGTGGGTCTGGTTGGTGAAACCCGAGCGCAGGCTGCCCGGGTCCGCTTCCTGCAGGCCGACGATATCGTGTTCGCCGGCCATCTTCGCGATGGCATCCAGGCTGCCGCGCTTGTTGCCGGCCGGCAACGCATGCGACCAGCTGCGGGTCACGTAGTCGCTGTAGCGACGCGTGCTGGAGCCGGCCTGGATGTTGGCGCTGAGCAGCTTGAGCCGGCGCGTGTCCGATGGGCGCGTGTCCGATGAAGTCACGTGGGAGGGCCGGTCGGCTTACTTCGCCGCTCGCTCCTGGGCGATCAGCTGGTCGGTGATGCGCAGCATGTCGTCCCAGCTCCTGCCCTTGACCAGGTATTTGCCGTTGACGATCAGCGACGGGGTGCCGCCGATCTGGCTGCGGACCGCGAACTGCTTGGCCTTGTTGAGCTTGCCGTTGATCGCGAAACTGTTCATGGCATTGGTGAATTGCTCGGCGCTGACCCCGTAGTTGGCGTAGAACGCGGCGATCGGCGCCATGGTCGGCTTGTCGCCTTCGCCCGGCAGGGTTTGCTTGTTGTGGATCGCGTCGTAGACGGCTTCGTGGGTCTTGTCCACCAGGCCCAGCGATTCGGCGGCGTAGAACGCGTGCGCATACGGGATCCAGTCCGGGCCGAACAACGCCGGCACATAGGTCACGCGCACGTCGGCGGGCAGCTTGGCCTTCCAGGCGCGGACCGTGGACTGGAACGCGTTGCAGGCCGGGCAGACATAACCAAACACCTCGACCACTTCGATCTTGCCATCCAGCGGATCGAATGGCTGCCCGCCCTTGATCTCGACATAGTCCGTGCCCGGGACCAGCGCCGGGCCGGTGGGGGCGACGATCGGGTTGTTGTTGACCGCGGGTTCGGCGGCCGCTTCGGCGGGAGCGGTGGCCGGCGCTTCCGTCGAAGCGGCCACGGCTTCGGTTGCCGGCGCGGTGTCGGTGGCGGGTGCGGCGGCTTCCTGCTTGCCGCAGGCGGCGAGGATCGGCAACAAGGCGATCAGCGTCAGTGCATAACGGAATTTCATGATTCGGACTCCGGACATGGAAACAGGGGGCATGGAAACAGAGGGAGCTGAAGCGGGAAGGCGGCTCGCACTATGCGGGCCACGGGGAAAGAATCAAACCAACGCCATCACGAAGCGGCTCATTTGCGCGCGGCGCGCTCCCGGGCGACCAGGTAGTCGGTGATCCGCAAGGTGTCGTCGAAACTCCTGCCGAGCACCCGGTACCTGCCGTTGACCACCAGCGTGGGCGTGCCTTCGATACCGGTGGCCAGGGCGAAATCGCGGGAGCGGTCCAGCAGCAGGTCCGTGGCCGGGCTGCGCATGGCGGCGATGAAAGCCTTGGGGTCGGCGCCATGGCCCGCATAGAACGTTGCGATTTCCTCATCCGAGGCGTTCTGGATCGGCAGGCTGCCGGTTTCATGCAGCGCCTTGAACATCGCGTCGTGGGTCTTGCCCAGCACCCGCAGCCTGGCCGCGGCGTAATAGGCGCGCGCATACGGCATCCAGTAGCCGCCGAACGCCGCCGGCAGCGGGGTGAAGCGCACCCACGACGGTTGCTTCTTCTGCCAGGCGCCGATCACTGGCTGGAAATGCGCGCAATGGATGCAGGTGTAGCCGAATACCTCGACCACTTCCACCTTGCCATCGAGCGGCGCATACGGCTTGCCGCCGGGGATTTCCACGTAGTCGGTGCCGGCGACCGGCTCGGCGGCGACGGCCAGCCAGGGCATCAGCAACAGCAGCAGGAGGACAGCGAAGCGCGCTTTCATGGGCGGAGAACTCCAGGCACAAAAAGAAACGCCGGCCATGATCGGGCCGGCGCAATGAACATGAGCTGTGAGGGATCCACGCCGTGAATTCCGCACCGCACCGGGCGCTGTGGCTTACGACTGTTGCGGTGCGGGCTCGGCGGCAGCGGCGGGCGTTGCGGCGGCAGCCGGCGCAGCGGCCGGGGCGCTGGTGTTGCCTACGGCGGCATCGTCGGCGCGGTCGTGCAGGCCCTGCAGGTAGGTCGCCAACGCCTGGATTTCCTGGTCGGTCAGGGAATGGGTCACCTGGGCCATGACGTTGAACAGCGCCGGATCCTTCTCGGTGCTGGTGCCGGCGCGGTATTCCTGCAAGCGGCGGGCCACGTAATCCTGGTGCTGGCCACCGACGTGCGGGTAGGCCGGGCCCGGGTTGCCGGCGCCGCTGGGGCCGTGGCAAGCCATGCAGGCCGGGATGCCGCGGGCGGCATCGCCACCGCGATAAAGCTGCTGGCCGACTTCGTAGAACTTCATGCCCTTGTAGGCGCCGTCGGCGATCAGGCTGTCGTCGGCCAGGCCGGCGCCGCTCTTCTGGGTGGCGAAGTAGGCGCCGATGTCACGCATGTCCTGCGGGCTCAGGTCCTGCACGAACGGGACCATGGCCACGGCCATGCCGCCGCGCTGGCCGCTGGCGATCAGGGCCATCTGGTGGGCGGTGTAACGCTCGCTCTGGCCGGCGATGCGCGGGTAGGAAGGAATGCTGGGGTTGCCGTCGGCGCCATGGCAGGCGGCGCAAGCCGCGGCCTTGGCCTGGCCGGCGGTGGCATCGCCCCAGGTGGTCTTGGACAGGTCGATCTCCAGCGGCGCGACTTCCACCGGCGCATTGTCCGGCAGTGGCGCGACCGTGGTCTGGGCGAAGGCAACCGCCCCCACGACCGCGGCGGCCAATCCGGCAAGTACCAAAACACGAGCGTGGCGCATGCTGAAGCTCCGTAAACCTTGGGAAAGCGGCACCGCATGGCGACCGCGAAATAGTGGAAGAAACAGGGGAATTATCGTCGCGGCAGGCCTTGCCGGTCAATGAAAGCGGGCATTCGCCCGGTTTCCCGGTCCCGGCTGGGCCTCGTTCGATCACGATTCCGGCCCCGCGTGCCATCCTAGTGCCATGTTCAATCCCCTAGAAAGAGCCAAATACGTGCTGGCGGCGCATATTCCCAGCCAGCTTCCCGCCGACGTGGGCCACGAGGTCGCCTTTGCCGGACGCTCCAATGCCGGCAAGTCCACCGCGCTCAATGCGCTGACCCGGCAGAACGCGCTGGCCCGGGTGTCCAAGACCCCCGGCCGCACCCAGCAGCTGGTGTTCTTCGAAATCGAACAGGACAAGTACCTGGTCGACCTGCCCGGCTACGGCTACGCCAAGGTCCCGCACGAGCTCAAGGATCACTGGCAGGCGTTCCTGGACCGTTACTTCCGCACCCGCAACGCGCTCAAGGGCCTGGTCGTGGTCATGGACATCCGCCACCCGCTCAAGGAATACGACCGGCACATGCTGACCTATGCGGTCGAGCGCGGCATTCCCGCGCATGCGTTGCTGACCAAGGCCGACAAGCTCGGCCGCGGCCAGCAGGCCAACGCCTTGCAGGCGGTGAAGAAGGAGTTGTTCAGCGCCTTCGGCGACACGGTCAGCGTGCAGGCCTTCTCCGGCGAGTCCAAGCAGGGCGTGGACGAGGCGCGCGCGGTGGTGAACGGGTGGTTGGGTTTCGGCGGCGAAGAACCGGCTCCCTGATCGCTTCGCGCGGGCGCCTCCGCCAGGTTTGCGACATGCAACCGATCCACTTCCGGGGCGCGGTTACACGCTTACGTGGAACAGATTGCCGACCAGGTGCGAGGCGACCATCGCCATCGCGCCCCAGAAGCCAACCCGCAGTGCGCCTCGCAGCATCGGGGCGCCGCCCGCATATGCCGCCAGCGCGCCCGAGAGCAGAAGGCTGGCCACGGTGACCGCAATGGTCGCTGGCACCATGCGTGCCTGCGGCGCCGCCAGGATCGCGATGATCGGCACTGCCGCACCGACAGTGAAGGCGGCTGCCGATGCCAGCGCCGCCTGCAGTGGACGCGCGCGCAAGGTGTCGGTCAGGCCCAGTTCGTCGCGCGCATGGGCGGCAAGGGCGTCGTGTGCGGTCAATTGCCGAGCCACTTGCCGGGCCAGGTCGTGCGTCAATCCCCTGCGCACGTAGATATGTTCCAGCTCGGCCAGTTCGGTGATCGGATCATCGGCCAGTTCCTTCTTCTCCTGCCCCAGGTCCGCCCGTTCGGCATCGGCTTGCGATTGCACGGACACGTATTCGCCCGCCGCCATCGACATGGCGCCAGCGACCAGCCCTGCCACGCCTGTCATCAGGATGGTGTCGTGGCCGGCACCGCTTGCCGCCACGCCCACCACCAGTCCGGCTACCGACACGACCCCATCGTTGGCGCCGAGGACCGAGGCGCGTAGCCAGCCGGCACGGTGCGAGCGGTGTACTTCGCGATGTTTGCCACGCATGCGGGGTTTCCCCAGGGACCAGCGAACAGCGTAACCGGTACGGCCATGGAGCAAGGGTGCGCAGTGGCTCGTGTTGTGTTTCACCCAGGCTACGCGCCTCATCACCCGGTGACTGCGGTGGCGGCAGGCGCCGGCAGAACACAGAAGCAACAACACGGCAACGATGGGTGCATCGGCCCACGATATAGTGCGGGACTTGCGATAGCGGGCGAACAACCCCAGATCGTAACCCCCTCAACGTCGAGCATCGCCCTTGTCCAGTCCCAGTCACGTTGCGGGTACGCCCATCACCGACCGCCACCAGCTGGTCGATTACATCGCCTCCGGCGAGAAGCCGAAGAGCGAGTGGCGCATCGGCACCGAGCACGAGAAATTCGGCTTCCGTCTCGACGATCTGCGCCCACCCGCCTTCGAAGGCGAGCGCGGCATCGAAGCGCTGCTGAAAGGATTGACCCGCTTCGGTTGGGAGCCGGTCGAAGAGCACGGCAAAGTCATCGCCCTGGCCCGCGATGGTGCTTCGGTGACGCTGGAGCCGGCCGGGCAACTGGAGCTTTCCGGCGGCATGCTCGAGAACATCCACCAGACCTGCAAGGAAGTCGGCAGCCATCTCAAGGAAGTGAAGGAAGTCGCCGACGAATTGCAGCTTGGCTTCCTCGGCATGGGTTTCCAGCCCAAGTGGACACGCGACGAAATGCCCTGGATGCCCAAGGGCCGCTACCAGATCATGCGCAACTACATGCCCAAGGTCGGTTCGCTGGGCCTGGACATGATGAAACGCACCTGCACCGTGCAGGTCAACCTGGATTTCTCCAGCGAAGCGGACATGGTGAAGAAATTCCGCGTGTCGCTGGCGCTGCAGCCCATCGCCACCGCGCTGTTCGCCGATTCGCCGTTCACCGAAGGCAAGCCCAACGGTTACCTCAGCTACCGCTCCCACATCTGGACCGATACCGATCCTGGCCGCACCGGCATGCTCGACTTCGTGTTCGAGGACGGTTTCGGCTACGAGCGTTACGTCGAGTACCTGCTCGATGTGCCGATGTATTTCAGTTACCGCAACGGCGAATATATCGATTGCTCGGGCCAGAGCTTCCGCGATTTCATGGCCGGCAAGCTGCCCGCGCTGCCGGGCGCATTGCCGACCATGACCGACTGGTCCGACCACATGACCACCGCGTTCCCGGAAGTGCGGATGAAGAAATTCCTGGAGATGCGCGGCGCCGATGGCGGACCGTGGGGACGGTTGTGCGCATTGCCCGCGTTCTGGGTCGGCCTGCTCTACGACCAGGTTTCGCTGGATGCCGCGTGGGACCTGGTCAAGGACTTCAGCCTGGAAGAACGCAACGCCTTGCGCGACGGCGTGCCGAAGCAGGCCTTGAAACTGCCGTTCCGCGGCGGCACCGCGCGCGACCTGGCGGCGGCCGCATTGAAGATCGCCGTGGCCGGGCTGCAACGCCGCGCCGTGCTCAACAGCAAGGGTACGGACGAATCCGGTTTCCTGGACGCCCTGGTCGAGATCGTCGAAGCCAACGAGACCCCGGCCGAACGCAAGCTGGCGCTGTTCCATGGCGAATGGAAGGGCGACATCGACCGCGTGTTCCGCGAGTTCGCGTATTGAGCGAGAGTTTGGTTAGGGTGGCGTAGGGACGACGTAGGAGCGACGTAAGTCGCGAATAGTTTTCCCGGATCCATCTTTCGCGACTCACGTCGCTCCTGCGTTATTCCTGCGTCGCTCCTGCGTGCATCAGGCTGTCGGGCTAGAATACGCACGCCGCATATTTTCCGGAGTCCCCCCATGAAATCACGCGCCGCCGTCGCCTTTGCCGCGGGCGAACCGCTGCAGATCGTCGAGATCGACGTCGCCCCGCCGCAGAAGGGCGAGGTACTGGTGAAGATCACCCACACCGGCGTCTGCCACACCGATGCGTTCACCCTGTCGGGCGACGATCCGGAAGGCCTGTTCCCGGCGGTGCTCGGGCACGAAGGCGCGGGCGTGGTGATCGAGGTGGGCGAGGGCGTGACCAGCGTGAAGCCGGGCGATCATGTGATCCCGTTGTACACCGCCGAGTGCGGCGAGTGCCTGTTCTGCAAATCCGGCAAGACCAACCTGTGCATCTCGGTGCGCGCCACCCAGGGCAAGGGCGTGATGCCGGATGGCACGACGCGCTTCAGCTACAACGGCCAGCCGCTGTACCACTACATGGGCTGCTCCACTTTCAGCGAGTACACGGTCGTGGCTGAAGTGTCGCTGGCGAAAATAAATCCCGAAGCCAACCACGAACAGGTCTGCCTGCTCGGTTGCGGCGTCACCACCGGCATCGGCGCCGTGCACAACACCGCCAAGGTGCAGGCAGGCGATTCGGTCGCGGTATTCGGACTCGGCGGCATCGGCCTGGCGGTGATCCAGGGCGCGCGCCAGGCCAGGGCCGGCCGCGTCATCGCCATCGATACCAATCCCGACAAATTCGTGATGGCGAAAGAAATGGGCGCCACCGATTGCGTCAACCCCAAGGACCACGACAAGCCGGTCCAGCAGGTCATCGTCGAGATGACCGGCTGGGGCGTCGACCATTCCTTCGAATGCATCGGCAACGTCAACGTGATGCGCGCGGCGCTGGAATGCGCGCATCGTGGTTGGGGCCAGTCGGTGATCATCGGCGTGGCCGGTGCGGGGCAGGAGATCAGCACGCGCCCGTTCCAACTGGTGACGGGGCGCAAGTGGATGGGCACCGCGTTCGGCGGGGTCAAGGGCCGTACCCAGTTGCCGGGCATGGTCGAGGACGCGATGCGCGGCGACATCCAGCTCGCGCCCTTCGTCACCCACACGCTGCCGCTGGAGGGAATCAACCAAGCCTTCGATCTGATGCATGAAGGCAAGTCGATCCGGACGGTGATTCATTTCTGATGCTGTTTCCTTCTCCCGGAGGGAGAAGGAAAACGAAAAGGCAACCATGACTCTCGAACGCATCGAACACCGCGCCTGCTTCGGCGGCTGGCAGGACGTGTACCGGCATCGCGCCGACGCGCTCGGTTGCGACATGGATTTCGCCATCTGCCTGCCGCCGCAGGCCGAAATGCTGAATTTGCCCGTGCTGTACTGGCTGTCCGGCCTGACCTGCACCGAGCAGAACTTCATTACCAAGGCGGGCGCGCAACGCTATGCGGCGGAACACGGCGTGATCCTGGTCGTGCCGGACACCAGCCCGCGTGGCGAGGCGGTCGCCGATGCGGACGGTTACGACCTGGGCAAGGGCGCCGGCTTCTACATCAACGCCACGCAAACGCCGTGGTCGAAGCATTACCGCATGTACGACTACGTGGCGTCGGAACTGCCCGCGCTGATCGAAGCGAATTTCCCGGCGACCGACGCGCGCGGCATCAGCGGGCATTCGATGGGCGGGCACGGCGCCCTGGTCGTCGCGTTGAAGAATCCGGGCCGCTATCGCAGCGTGTCCGCGTTCTCGCCGATCGTCGCGCCGTCACGCGTGCCATGGGGCGAAAAAGCGTTCGCAGCCTATCTGGGCGACGACCACGAAGCCTGGCAAGCCTGGGATGCGACCGCGCTGATCGCCGCTGCGCAGGAACGTTTGCCGTTGCTGATCGACCAGGGCGAAGACGATGAATTCCTGACCACGCAATTGAAGCCGGAACTGTTGCAGGCCGCGTGCAAGGCCGCCGGCCATCCGCTGCAACTGCGCCTGCAGCCCGGTTACGACCACAGCTACTACTTCATCTCCAGTTTCATCGGCGAGCATATCGCCCACCATGCGCGCGTCTTGAAATCGTGATCCCGTAGGAGCGCCCCATGGGCGCGAGCTTTCCGTCCAGATTGCGGAAATCCATGCGAAGAGCTCGCGCCCATGGGCGCTCCTACAAGAGCTGGAAATCGGTGTAGGCGAAACGTCCGTCGCGCAGCACGGTCTCGCCGCGTTCGATCCTGATCGGGTGGTCGAACATCGGTCCTGCATGGACGCAGGTATGGAATTCGCCGTTCTCGCCGCAGGGATCGATATCCTCCGGCAATTCGCCCAGCAACGACGCATCGAAATCGCGGCCGGCGAAACCGGGATCGAGTTGTTGCGTGTCCACGCAGCACAGCGTCGCGCGCAGGCCGTCGTCGATCATCTCGCGCGCGAGGCGCGCGGTGTCGCTGCCGAACAAGGGGAACAGCGGCTGCCAGCCGGCTTGCGCGCATCTGCTTTCGCGATAGGCGCGGACGTCGGCCAGGAACAGATCGCCGAACGCGACGCTGCGCAGGCCGGGCCAGCGCGTTCCGGCCTCGGCCAGGGCCTGCGCCATCGCCGCTTCGTAGGTGGCGTTGTCGCAGTGCGCGGGAATTTCCGCCGCGAGCAGCGGCAGGCCCGTGGCAACCGCCTGCGCCTCCAGCACCTCGCGACGGATGCCCTGCATCGAAACGCGCTGGAATTCCGCGGTGATCGTGGTCAACAGCGCGACCACCTCGACCTCGCCGCCTTGCCGCAATGCGTGCAAGGCCCACGCCGCATCCTTGCCGCCGCTCCACGACAACAATACCGGTGTGCGTCCGGTCATGGTGCCGCCCTCTTGGGGGGGTGCGTCAGACTGCGGAAACGTCACGCAATTCCCAGGCATTGCCGGCGAGCAGGCGCAGGCGATGCTTGAATACGCTGCCGGGAATCGTGGTCACCACGATCAGGTCGATCTGCAGGTTGTGCTGTTCGCCCGCCACCGTGGCGGCGGGATCGGTCGCGCCCAGGCCGGGATCGACCGCATCCGGGTCGGGCTGCGCCTGCTTCCAGCGCTGGAAGAATCCGTCGCCGCGTAGCGTCGCCTGCAGCTGCGCGGCGAACTCGGGCGCACCGTGGGCGGTGAAGCTGAAGGCGTCGTCGTTGCCGCGCGCCTGTTCCGGGTGCTTGAGGCTGATGTAGTAGCGGATCGGCATGCGGCTGCTGTTTCCATTTCTTCGGCGTAGCCACCAGCCTAGCCGCCACGCGTTAGCTATACGTTAGGGAGCCTCTGAATAACTCCCTTTCGCGCCATTGCACGAAGCAGGAAAGGCAGGGCCTTTGGACACGGATCAGAGCGGAAAAGGCAGATACAGCGAAAGGCAGATAGAGCGGTTGCTTTATCCGTAGTTTCCGCTCTGATCCGTGCCTAAGAAAATCTGTGAATAATTCCCTTTTTCGCGCTTCCCGGAATTGTTCAAGAAAATTTCCTAGGAAACACTGAAGGAATGCGGCTCTGCGGCGAACGCGACCACCACCGCGCCCTTGCCCACGTTGACCATGCCGGTAAGGCTCATCACGCTCTCGAACACTTCCACGTTGTTGTTGGCGCAGATCTCGCGCAGTCGCGTGTAGCCGGGCAGGGCGCGCAATTCCGACAGCTCGCCGCCGTAGCTCATGCATACGGTCGGGGTGAGCAGGCCGGCGATGACCCGGTTGCCGGCGAACTTGAACATCTGTTCCACCGCATGATCGAAGCCCTTGAGCTTGGCCACCGGTTCGGTCTTGCCGGCATGGCCGTGCAGCACCGGCTTGATGTCCAGCGCGCTGCCCAGCGCGGCGCTGAGCAGGCCGACGCTGCGGTCGCCCTTGGTCCGCGCGCGGGCGCGCAGGTAATAAAGATCGCGCGGGATCATGTAGCCATGGCTGTTGGAAGCCAGGAATTCCAGCTTGGTGCGCATGTGCTGCACGTTGGCGCCGGCCGCGCGCATGCGCACCGCTTCCACCGCGGTGATGCCCTGCGCGGCGAACAAGGTCTGGGTGTCGATCACGCGCAAGGCGAAGGGCGAGTTGTGGCCTGCGGCCTGGCGCACCGGCTTGTAGTCGTTGAGGATGGCGAAGCTGGCCTGCATCGCGTTGTCGTGGATCGGGCTGCGGGTCTTGGTGATGGTCATGCAATAGACGTGGTCGTAGTCGATGACCAGCCTGCTGAGGAACAGGTCGCGGATCTGGGCGACCGAGAACGGGATGGTCTCGGCCTCATGGCCGCGTTCGGCCACGTGCGAGTGCAGGAAGCTCAGGGTCGCTTCCTCGTCGCGGTGGTCGGCCAGCACGGCGTCGCCGATGCGTACGGTGATGGGCAGGACCACGATGTCGTTCTTCTGGATGTAGTCCTGCGGCAGGTCGCAGGCGGAGTCCACCACTATTCCTATGCGCATGAAGCCCCTCCCGGCATGCGTCGCGATCAGGCCCGGAAACGTAACGCAAATCTGTTACCAGGTGCGTTATGGATACGTGATACAACACACACTATCGCATTCTGAGTGACAGTGCCGGAGAAGAATCGCCTTTGTCGCGACAAGCATCGAAGACCCGGTCGGATCGCACGCGATCCGCTGGGTGCGGCTTGCGGCAGACCGGTTCTCGAAAAAAGATGCGATAAAGCAATATTGACGCAGGGAGGGAGGCTCGCCACGAGCCGTCGTCCATGCCGACACTGCAGTGGCGCATGCAAGGGGCGAAATGATCAAGCGGTGGCTGCTGCTGGCGATGGTGGGAGGCATGCTTGCGCTGCCGGCGGCCGCACAGCAAGGCGGCATCGTTCGCATCGACCCCCTTCCCGCCGCCGGGCAGGCGGCTACCCAGACCGCCGGGATCTTCCACGAACGCGATTTCAAGGCCGATCCCGCCGTGCCTACGGTGGTCGGCAACGGCAGCTGGCGCCTGCAGCCGGCCGGCGGCATCGAGCAACCGCTGCTGCTGGTCTATCACCCCTATAGCGCCCGCGTCAGCGTGCGGCTGGCGCCTGATGCGACGCCCTTGACCCAGACCCTGTTCGATCCGGGCCTGGATCCACAGTATTCACGGCATGCGCTGGTGTTCCCGCTGTCCGGCAAGGGGCCAGTCGAAATCCGGGTGGAGGGCGCGCGTTACCCATTGCAGGTCGCCGTGGTTCCGCGCGGCCGGCATATCGCCGACGACCTGGACCAGGTGCGCGTCATGCAACTGGCGGTCGGGGTACTGGTGGGGGTATCGCTGACCGTGCTGCTGTTCTGGGCGATGCTGCGCGAGCGCGTGTACCTGCTTTATTCGGCGAGCATGGCCCTGCAGATGCTGTTCCTGCTGTGCTCCTATGGCGAGGCTTACGCGATACCGGTATTGCGCTCGCTGGCGGTCTTCGGCGCGCCCGGCATCTGGTTCCTGGCCACGGTTTCGACCATGGTCTCGGTGCTGCTGCTGCTCGACTACGCCGAACTGCGCATGCGTGTGCCGCGCCTGGGCCGACTGATGCGCTGGCTTGGCATCTATCTGCCGGCGATGCTCCTGTTGCTGCTGGTTTCGCCCTGGCCGGAAGGCAAGGACTGGTTCCCCAACGCCGGTAATGCGCTGTTCCTGCTGACCAACCTGCTGGCGATCGCCGCCCTGGCCCTGGCCTGGCGGGGTGGCGGGCGGCAGGCGGGTTTCATCCTCATCGCCTGGGTGCCGCTGGTGTTCTTCAGCACCGCGCGCGCGGTGCAACTGAGCCTGGGCATCGCGATCGAATCCTGGTTGCAGTACGGTCTGCCGCTGGTCCTGGCCGGCACCGCCGTGGTCCTGGCGCTGGGCCTGGCCGACCGCATGCTGACCTTCCGCCAGGAGCGCGATACCGCCCAGCAACACGCCGAACGCGACTGGCTGACCGGGGTGATGAATCGTGGCGGCATCGAGCACCGGCTGGACTGGGCGGTGCTCAACACGCGTCGGGAACAGTGGCCGTTGTCGCTGCTGTTCCTGGACCTGGATGATTTCAAGCAGGTCAACGACCGCCACGGCCATGCGGTCGGCGACAACTGCCTGCGCGCGGTAGTGCGGGCGATCAGTGCGGAACTGCACTATGGCGATAACCTCGGGCGCCTGGGCGGCGAGGAGTTCGTGCTGGGCCTGCCGGGCGCGGACCGCGCGCGGGCCATGGCCAAGGCCGAACACCTGCGGCGCAAGATCGAAACCGAATGCCGCAACGTGGAAGGCGTCGAAGTCGCCTTGACGGTGAGCATCGGCGTGGCCGAATGCGGCCCCACCGACACCGTCGCCAGCCTGATCAAGCGCGCCGACAAGGCGATGTATGCCGCCAAGCATGGCGGTCGCAACCGGGTGGCGGAGCTGGATGCGGCGGCCGGTTGAATCGCCGGCCGCGCGACCCCCGGATCAGGGCATGTACGCGCGCGGCAACATCCCCGCCGCACGCAGGTAGCGATCGCGCAGCTCGGTTTGCCGCGAACGCATCGGGATGGTCTTTCCGCCCAGCCACAACTGCGTGGCCACGCTGGACACGTCCAGCGGATCGCCGGTCCACAGCACCAGGTCGGCGAGCTTGCCCGGGGCGATGGTCCCCAGTTTGTCGTCCACGCCCAGTACCTGTGCGGGGACGCGCGTCAGCCCAGCCAACCCGGCCTCCCACGGCAAGCCATTGGCCACCGCATTGCCCGCGTACTGGCGGATCTTGCGCGCGTTGTGCGAGGCGTCGCCGAACTGGGCGAAGCTCACTTCCACGCCGGCCTCGTGCAGCCTCGCCGCGTTTTCCAACGTCGCGCCGATCTGGTCGAAATCGCCCGGCAGGTCGGCCAGCGCATCGACGAATACCGGCACCCTGGCCCGCGCGAGCTCGGGCGCCAGTTTCCATGCCTCGATGCCGCTGGCGATGGCGATGCGCACGCGTTCGCGCTGCGCCCAGCGCAATAGCTGGCGGATGTCGGCGGCGCGGTTCACGGTGACCACGATGCGTCCGTTGCCGGCCAGGTAACGCGCCAGCACCGCGCGTCCACTGGGAGTCAGCAAGGCATGCGGCGAATCGGCGGCGATGCGGCCACGCGCTTCACCGACCAGCTGGTCGAGCAACATCCACTGCGCCGCGCGCGAGCTGCCGCTCAGGCCCAGCACGTCGTTGCCCAGTTTCAGGAACAGCACGCGCGCGCCGATCGGATCGGCGCCGCCATCCAGCCGGACCACGCCGCCCTGTCCGGCGACGAAGGAGCCGCCGGTATTCGCGCCCAGCAGGGTGAAGCCCAGGCCTTCCACCCGAGCGACGGGCACCAGCACCGAGTCCGGGTTGTACGCGAGGGTCACGTCGAATTCCGGCCGCATCGGCTGGTCTCTGGCCAGGTTCACCGCGCTGTCCACGGTCTCGGCTTCGCCCGACACTTCCTCGATCCCGATCTCGGTGATGCCGCCGAACAGGGCCGGGGTCAGCGGCTTGCCATTGGCTTCGACCACGGGGACCGAAGCGGGCGCCGGCAGGTTCATGCCGACCGCGCGGATGATGCCGCCCTGGACCAGCACGTCCGCGTTCTGCAGCGTGCCTTGCGCGCCGGCGGTGTGCACGGTGGCGTGGCGGATGAGGAGGTCCTGGGCGGAAGCAGCTGCGGAAAAGAAGATGCCGGTCGTCAGTAACGCTGCGCAGAACCTCGATATCGTCATCCCCGCGAAGGCGGGGATCGCTCTTCGGCCGGATTGCGGTGATGTTGTACAAGAGCGATTCCCGCCTTCGCGGGAATGACGACCAAGCGCATTCATTTCCCACCCCCGCTCATCACACCCTGCCCCAGCATGAAATCCGACTTCGGTTGCCGTGCCGGATCGTTGCGGTCGTAGAGGCGCGCACCGTCGATGTAGACCTGTTCGGCCTGCGCGTACACGCTGAAGGGGTTGCGGTTCCAGACCACCACGTCGGCCATCTTGCCGACCTCCAGGGTGCCGGTCCGGTCGAGGATGCCCATGGCCTTGGCCGGGTTCTGCGTCAACCAGCGGATCGCGCGCTCCGGCGGAATGTCGATGCCCACCTGTTGCGCATGCGCCATCACTTTCGCGGCTTCCTGGTTCAGTCGCTGGATGCCTTCCTCCGAATCCGAATGCACGATGGCGCAACTGTTGGCCGGCCGATCGACCAGGGCGATGTTTTCCTGGATGCCGTCGAAGGCTTCCATCTTGAAGCCCCACCAGTCGGCCCACAGCGCGCCGCAGACGTTTTCCGCGGCCAGCCGGTCGGCGATCTTGTAGGCTTCCACGCCGTGGTGGAACGCGGCGATCTTGAAACCGAACTCCCTGGCCAGGTCCAGCATCGTCGCCATTTCGTCGGCGCGGTAGCAGTGGATGTGCACGCGGATCTCGCCATTGATCGCGCCCGCCAGCGTGTCCAGTTTCAGGTCGCGCTTGCCGCCACTGTCGCCGGAACTGTCAGCCTTGTCGCCACCGGAGGCGCGTGTCCACCAGTGCTTCTTCTTCGGCGTGGCCGGCTTGGCCTGGTTCTTCTTCAAATATTCGCTGGCGTCGATGAAGGCCGCGCGATACCCGGCGATGTTGCCCATGCGCGTCGAAGGGCCGCCCTTCTGGCCATAGACGCGCTTGGGATTCTCGCCGCAGGCCATCTTCAGGCCCCACGGCGCGTCCGGGAATTTCATGCTTTGGTAGGTCGTGGCTGGCACGTTCTTCAGGGTCACGCCGCGACCGCCGATGAGATTGGCCGAACCCGGCAATAT
This sequence comes from Pseudoxanthomonas sp., assembly GCA_041919795.1. GTDB lineage: Bacteria > Pseudomonadota > Gammaproteobacteria > Xanthomonadales > Xanthomonadaceae > Pseudoxanthomonas_A. Next base: position 31,681 of record JAYRTC010000022.1, read on the forward strand.
CTGCAGCGTGGTGATGCCGCCGGCCAGCGCGGCCTGGAAGCCGGGATCCTGCGGCCAGACCGAATGCTCGGCCCAGACGTTGGCGGTGACCGGCGCGGTGGCTTCGTTGCCATCGCTATGCGCCTTCATGCCGGGACTCGGATACACGCCCAGGTGCGAATGCACGTCGATCATGCCCGGCGTGACCCAGCGCCCGGTACCGTCGACGCGGATCGCATCGGCCGGCGCCGGCAGACCACGACCCACCGCAGCCACCTTGCCGTCCTGCAGCAGCACATCGGCATCGTCCAGGCGTTCGCCGGTGCCGGTCAGCACGGTGGCGTGTTCGATCAATACCGGGCCCGCGGCGATCGCGTGGTAGGTGCTGGGATACGGGTCCTGGGTGAAACGGGACTTGGAAGTTGCGGCGTTGACTTGCAGCGAGGTGAGGCCGAAAACGGCCAGCAGGACGAAGCCCGTCCTGGTTGAATTCGAAAGCATGGCGTTTCCCCAAGGTTCCCGTGATCAAACCTAACCGGGCTGGACGCTGCTGCCAAGTGCAATAAGTTGACTGGTGACACACACTAGCGCAAACAAGAAGATCAAGAAGAACCAAGGAGAATCACGATGAAAGACAAGACCGAGATCGTCGACAACTGGCTGCCGCGCTACACCGGCGTGCCCCTGGACCAGTTCGGCGAGCACATCCTGCTGACCAATTTCGGCGGTTACCTCAACGCCTTTTCGCAATTGACCGGCGCGCCCATCGTTGGCCTGGATCGGCCGATGGCCAGCGCGACCATCGACGGCATCAGCATGATCAACTTCGGCATGGGCAGCCCGAACGCGGCGACGATGATGGACCTGCTGTCGGCGATCATGCCCAAGGCGGTGCTGTTCCTGGGCAAGTGCGGCGGCCTGAAGAAGAAGAACGAACTCGGCGACCTGGTGTTGCCGATCGCGGCGATCCGCGGCGAAGGCACCAGCAACGATTATCTGCTGCCCGAGGTGCCGGCGCTGCCCGCGTTCGCCCTGCAGCGCGCGGTCTCCACCATGATCCGCGACCTGGGCCACGACTACTGGACCGGCACCGTGTTCACCACCAACCGCCGCGTGTGGGAACACGACACCGAGTTCAAGGAATACCTGCGCAAGCTGCGCTGCATGGCCATCGACATGGAAACCGCGACCATCTTCGCCGCCGGCTTCGCCAACCGCATTCCCTGCGGCGCGCTGCTGCTGGTCAGCGACCAGCCGATGATCCCGGAAGGGGTCAAGACCGAGGCCTCGGACAGCAAGGTCAGCTCGCAGTTCGTGGAAAACCACATCACCATCGGCATCGAAGCGCTGAAACTGATCCGGCGCAACGGCAAGTCGGTGCGGCATTTGCGCTTCGACGAGTGAGGGCGGGAGATATGGGAGCGGCAACGGCTGTATACGATGAGATCGTCGATTTCTGGCGCAGCGCGGGTTACCGGAAATGGTTCGCCCGCGACAATGCCTTCGATGCGGAGTTCCGCCAGCGTTTCGAGGTGGCGCATTTCGCCGCAGCGCGCGGCGAGTGCGAAGCGTGGATGGAATCGGCCGACGGTGCGCTGGCGCTGCTGATCCTGCTGGACCAGTTTCCACGCAACTGCTTTCGCGGCAATGCGCATTCCTATGCCACCGATGGCCTGGCCCGGCATTACGCGGGCAGGGCGGTGCAGGCCGGGTTCGACCTGAGGGTCGAGGGGGCGCTGCGGATGTTCTTCTATTTGCCGTACGAACATTCCGAAGCGACCGCCGACCAGGACCGGTCGATGGAATTGTTCGGCGGGATCGGCGATGCGGAACTGATGAAGTACGCGAAGCTGCACCGCGACCTGATCGAGCGTTTCGGCCGCTTCCCGCATCGCAATGCGGCGCTGGGGCGTGAATCGACCCGGGAGGAAATCGACTACCTGGCCAGCGGTGGCTTCAGCGGCTGACCGAATCCCGCGAATCCCGTAGGAGCGCCCCATGGGCGCGAGCTCTTCGTCAGGTTGAAAAAAGAGCTCGCGCCCATGGGGCACTCCTACATTGCCTGGCTCAGTATTTCGTCAGGCCCGAACCCGCTTCGTCCGCCCAGGCATTGGTCCCGCCGACGATGTTGTAGACGTCCTTGAAGCCCAGCGCGACGAATTCCTCCGCGGCCTGCTGGCTGCGGCCGCCGCTGCGGCAGAGGAAGGCGATGGCGGTGTCTTTCGGCAGCGCTTCGAGTTCGGCGCGGCCATTGCCGTCGAAGGTCTTGAACGGAAGTTTCACCGACGCGACCGCGCGTTCCTCGGCCGGGCGCACATCGACCAGCAGCACTTCACCGGCGGCGATGCGCGCATCGGCCTGCGTGGGCGACATGGCCTGCACTGGCTTGGGCGCATTGGGATTGTCGATGGCCAGGCCCTTGCCGCGGATATCGTCGACCCAGTCGATGGTGAGACCGTCGGCGCGGCGCGCGCTGGCCAGGTCGAACTGGATGCGGATCCCGTTCGATTCGGCGGCGATGGCATTGGCGTCGAACTGCGCCAGCTGGAAGTTGGGCTGGAACTGCGCATTGATCGACAGGGAAAGCGCGCCACCCGGTCCGGCATCGGCGGCGGCATTGGCCAGCATTTCGGCGGCGGCCGGGGTCACGGTGATCTTCGGCGGACTGCGGTCCGGCGCAGGCACGCCCAGCAGCGAGGCCAGTTCGCCGGAGTTGCTCATCTGCTCGATGATGTCGCTGCCGCCGATCAACTCGCCATCGACGTACAACTGCGGGATGGTCGGCCAGTCGCCGTAGGCCTTGATGCCTTCACGGATCTCCTGGTCGGCCAGCACGTTGACGTGCGCGTAATCGACGCCCAGCGTGGACAGCGCGCCCACGGCCTTGGCCGAGAAGCCGCATTGCGGCATGGTCGGCTGGCCCTTCATGAACAGCACGACGCGGTTGGATTGCAGCAGGGATTCGATGCGGGAACGCAGTGCGGGGTCGAGGGACATCTGGATTTACCGATTTGCGGGGAATAAGCCATTTTACGCCGCGTGGCATGATTGCGGCATGACCCCGACGGAAACACTGCATCTCACACTGCATCGCGTCCCGCGCCATCCGCGGGCGTGGATCTGGCTGGCGCTGGTTTCGCAACTGGGCGTGGTCGCGTTGTGGTGGCAGTTCGGCTGGGGCATCGGCCTGGTGGCGTTGTTCGCCACCCATCTGCTGTTTGTCTGGGGCACCCTGATGCCGCAGTCGCCGCTTTTCAGCCCGGTGCTCGTGCGCCTGCCGACGCGGGAAAAGCAGGTCTGGCTGACCATCGACGACGGGCCTTCTGCGGAAACTCCGGCCTTGCTGGACTTGCTGGACCGGCATGAAGCCAAGGCCACCTTTTTCCTGGTCGCCGACCGCGCCGTGGCGCATCCCGAGCTTGCGCGCGAGATCCTGCGTCGCGGCCATGGCATCGGCAATCACAGCCGTTCGCATCCGCAGGCCTGGTTCTGGGCGCTGGGGCCGCGACGCATGGCCGCTGAAATCGGCCAATCCCAGGCGATCCTGCGCGATATCACCGGGCAGGCGCCGCGCTGGTTCCGCGCGGTGGTGGGCATGGCCAATCCGTTTGTTTCCATGCCGTTGCAGCAGCACGGACTGGCGCGGGTGGCGTGGAGCGCGCGCGGTTTCGATGGCGTGCGCGGCGAGCCCGTTGAAGTGGTGGCGCGCATCGTCGCCAAGCTGCAGCCGGGCGCGATCGTGTTGCTGCACGAGGGCGCGCCGCACGGCAACAACCTGGCGATCATCGAAGGCGTGCTGGAAGCGATGCGCGAACGCGGTTACACCGCGATCCTGCCGGAAGAATTGTAGGAGCGCCCCATGGGTGCGAGCTCTTCGATACGACCGCGGAAAACCCAAGAGCTCGCGCCCATGGGGCGCTCCTACAAAGGCTTCTCGGCCACGATCAGCCAGTTGTTGAACGGGGTATTGCCGTACAGCGGCGAGAACGTGGTCCGCAGGCCGGCTTCGATCAACCGCGCACGCATCGCGCCGGCGTCGGGATAGCAGCGTGGCCGCGATTGCATCCAGCCGATCAGGTTGGCCAGCCGGTCGGTGATTCGACTGGTTTTCCCGCGACGGCTGCTGTCGCCCAGCGCGGTGCGGATCACCAGTCGCGCGCCGGGAGTGAGCATGTTGATCGCTTCGCCCAGCAACGCCTTCTGCGCAGCCGCATCGAGGTATTGAAGGACGTCGAGGATCGCCACGCTGCCCTGGTGGGCCGGCGGGCCCTTGGCCAGGTCAAGCACTTCGAAGGCCGTGTCCGCCAGGTCGCTCTTGCCCGCCACGAGCTGCGCCCGCTTGATCTTGGCCGCGTCGTTGTCCACGCCGCGATACGCCATGGCCTGCCCGTCGAGCCGCAGCGCGTGGGCCAGCAGGCCCAGGCCACAGCCCAGGTCGAGCACGGGCGCCGTGCTGCCACGCAAGGCGTGCAGCACGCCGGGATACAGCGGGTCGCTGCCCAGCTTGCTGCGGGTGTAGTAGTAATCCCAGCGATTGCCCAGCGCATGCGCGGGCAGGAACGCGCTGGCGATGCGCGTCGCGCTGGCGCGGTCGAAAGGGCGGGTGGAGGCAGTGTTCAAGGCGAGGCCAGCAAGCCGCGCGCCGACGGCAACGCCAGTCGGGTCCATTCGGCATACATCGCCGCGGAGGGATGCAATTCGTCCTCGACCAGCATCAGCGGCTCGGCGCCACGCACGCGGCTGATCGCGGTGATATCGACGAAGACGATTCCACGTTGCACGCAGATTTCCTGCGCGGCGCGGTTGAAGGCGTCGATCTCGTCGGCGATGCGCGCCGCACTGCGCAACTCGCGTCTTGCGAAAGGGGTGACGCCCCAGTCGGGAATCGACAGCGCCAGCACGCGTTCGCGGCGCCCCTGCGCGAAACCGGTCGCGCGTTCCAGCAAGGCGGAAAACTGGATACGGTATTCGTCCACGCCCCAGCCGCGATACTGGTTGTTGACCCCGATCAGCAGGCTGACCAGGTCGTATTCGGCCAGTGGTTGTCCGGCGTCGATGGCCGCGTCCAGCTCATCGGTGGTCCAGCCGGTCTGGGCGATGATCCGGGGGTCGGATATCGGCACGCCCTCATTGCGCAGGGCGTGTGCGAGTTGCACGGGCCAGCGGCCGGATTCCGGCACGCCTTCGCCAATGGTGTAGGAGTCGCCGAGGGCGAGGTAGCGCAGTTCGGTTGGTTTGCCGATTGGCGGAACCAGGAAAGTTTCAGTCATCAATTATCCGCTCGTCATCCCCGCGAAGGCGGGGACCCAGTGACTTCAAGATCTTGCATCTTCCTGATTTATGCTCACGCGTCGCAACAGGCAAAGTCACTGGGTCCCCGCCTGCGCGGGGACGACGAGCATAAAAATCACGCCGCCGCCGGCCGCGACTTCACCTTGATCGGCACGACCTTGGTCGCCGCGTCCGCACGCCGCGCCAGCACCCGGTCGATGCGCGCGAACACTTCGCGCATCACGCTGGCTTCGGGCAACAAGGTCACGCGGAAATGGTTGCGGTAGGGCACGTTGAAGCTGGAACCCGGTACCACCAGCACGCCTTCGCTTTCCATCAGTTCCAGGGCGAAATCGTGGTCGTCGAAACCCTTGGCCGCGTCGCCGACCACGGCCGGGAACGCATACAGCGCGCCGGCCGGCGCGACCAGTTCCAGGTGTTCGCTGGCCGCGCAGGCCTCGATCACCGCGCGGCGGGTTTCGTACAGGCGGCCTCCCGGCGCGCACAGCGGCGAAATCGTGTCCGGGCCGTTGACCGCCGCATCCACCGCGTACTGGCCGGGCACGTTGGCGCACAGGCGCAGCGCGCCGAGCAGGTCCATGGCGTGCTGGAAATTGCCGACCGCCTCGCTGTCGCCGGACAGCAGCGCCCAGCCGATGCGCCAGCCGCAGGCGCGGTGGACCTTGCTCAGGCCGCTGAAGGTCAGGCACGGCACGTCGCCGGCCAGCGGCGCGACCGGTTCGAACTTCGCGTCGTCGTACAGCACCTGGTCGTAGATCTCGTCGACCAGCAGCAGCAACCGGTGCTTGGCGGCGATGGCGACGATGCGTTCCAGCAAGGCGCGCGGATAGGTGGCGCCGGTCGGGTTGTTGGGATTGATCAGGACGATGGCGCGGGTGCGCGAGGACACCAGGGTCTCGATCTCGGCCGGGTCAGGCAGGAAGCCATTGTCCGCATCGCAGCGGTAATAGACCGGACGGCCGTCGTTGAGGATGGTCGCGGCCGACCACAGCGGATAGTCGGGCGACGGCACCAGCACTTCGTCGCCGGGGTTGAGCAGGGCGCGCAGCGACAGGTCGATCAGTTCGCTGACGCCGTTGCCGACGAATACCCGGTCAGGATGCGCGTTGGGCATGCCACGGCGCGCATACGCGGCGGCGATGGCTTCGCGTGCGGCCGGCAGGCCTTGCTGATGGGTGTAGGGGTCGGTGCGGTCGATGTCGCCGGTGATCGCGCGCTGCAGGTGCTCGGGGGCGCGGAAACCGAAGGCGCCGGGGTTGCCGATGTTCAGCTTGATCAGCTTGCGGCCCTGGGCCTCCAGGTCGCGGGCGCGCCGGGCCAGTTCGCCGCGGATCTCGTAGCGGACCTCGGACAGGCGTTCGCGGGTGGCCAAGGGCTTGTTCGGTGGGGTGGACATTGGCGCGGTCTGGCGGCGGAAAGATCGAAATCTTAGCGGAAATGTCGCGAATCGCGGTGAATGGTGGGAGCGGCCTCCAACCGCGAGCTCCTGTGCTTGAACCTGCATCTTGTCCAGGGGTGCAAGAGCTCGCGGCTGGAAGCCGCTCCCACCGCGCTTCCACCCCTAGAATGGGCCCATGCTTGGCACTTCCCCTGATTTCCCGACCCTGCGCCTGATCGGCTGGCCCTATGCCGGCCTGCCCGAAGACCCGGCCTGGGCCGCGGCTTTCGCCGCCCATCCGCAGGCGAAACCGGCCCGGGTCAGCGAGCAGCACCGCTCCGGCTACGTGGTCGCCGACGGGCCCGAAGCCGCGTTCAAGGCCGAATCCCTGCCTGAATGGCAGAAGCCGCGCTTTCCTTCGCACGAGCGCGCCGCGGTCGGCGACTGGGTGTTGCTGGAGGGAAAGAAAATCGTCGCGTTGTTGCCGCGCCACACCTCGATCAAGCGCGGCGCGGCCGGCGAGCACTACCACCAGCAGGTGATCGCGGCCAATGTCGATACGGTTTTCATCGTCTGCGGGCTGGATGACGACTTCAATCCGCGCCGCATCGAGCGTTACCTGATGCTGGTCGGCGGCGGCGGGGCCGAACCCGTCGTCGTACTGACCAAGGCCGACCAGACCGACTATTCCGCCGATGCGGTCGAAACCCTGGCCGAGCTGGCCGCGCAGGACATCACCGTATGCGCGGTCAACGCCAAGGACCCGGCCAGTGTCGCCTCGCTACATGGCTGGCTGGGCGCGGGCAGGACCGCGGTGCTGGTCGGTTCCTCGGGCGCGGGCAAGTCCACGTTGACCAACACCCTGTTGGGCATCGACAGGATGAAGACCGCGGCGGTGCGCGAGAACGATTCGCGCGGACGTCACACCACCACCCATCGCGCGCTGATTCCGCTGCCGTCGGGCGCGTGTCTGATCGACACGCCGGGCATGCGCGAGTTGAAGCCGACCGGCGAGGAGGAATTGGCCGAAAGCGGTTTCGCCGATATCGAGGCGCTGGCCGAACAGTGCAAGTTCCGCGACTGTTCGCACCAGACCGAGCCGGGCTGCGCGGTGCGCGCGGCGATAGAGCGTGGCGATATCGACGAGGAGCGTTTCCTCAATTACCTGAAGCTACGCGACGAGGTCGCCGCCGCTGCCGACAAGCTGGCGGCGCGGCTGGCGCAGAAGTCGGTGGCGAAGGTGCAGGGCAAGGCCTTGCACAAGCGGTTGGATGATAAATACGGCAGGCGATGAGGCGGTCCTTCTCCCCTTGTGGGAGAAGGTGCCCGAAGGGCGGATGAGGGGTGCTTTTGCTCTTGCTCCTGGCCTCATCCCTTGCGCGCAGCGCAGGGGAGGATTGAGGAGGGGTGCTCTTGATGTTGCCCTTGCTCGTCATCCCTGTGAAAGAGGGAGTCCCGTAACCTTTTCTCGGCTTACCATGAGAAAAGCGTTTCGCGCTGACGCGCGAGTCACTTTTCTTTGAACGGCAAAGAAAAGTAACCAAAAGAAAGCCGCCCTACGGCGCGCCCGGCGATGAAGCCGCCGGGTCCGCAAGCGGGCCGGGAATTTCCGTAAGGCGCATCCTGCGCCTACGAAAACGGCGCACATCCCTGTGCGCCGCCCTTCGGGTTTGCCCGTCCCGCTTGCCGCGCCTCACGGGGCAAGTGGAAGAGCAAAGGCAACAACAAAGGCAACAGCAACAGCAACAAAGGCAATCCCATGACCGAATTGGCTCCCGACATCCACCACCACGCCGCTCTCGACGCACGCATGGTCAAGGCGGCGCGCGGGATCAGGTTGCTGAGCCTGGCCAGTTGGCCGGCTTCCGTGCAGGCTCCGTTCCTGGAATCGTTCGCGCGCGGGCAGGCGCGGCTGCCGCGCGTCGAATACGAGAAATTGGATTTCAGCGCGGAACGGCGCGAGCTGGATGCGATCGCGGCCGAAGCCGATCCCGCACATCCGCTGGGTCGCTACCTGGTCGAATCGACACGCAGCTGGGTGCTGGCGGCGCAGCTGCTGGAAGCGCTGGGTAGCGCCGAGGTCGGCACGCATTCGCTGGCCTTGTTCGGCGCGCCCGACCAGGCCTTGCCGGGCAATGGTCCGACTACGCGCGAGGCGGCGCGGCATTTCATCGCCATCGCCAACGAGCTGGACCACGAATTGCTCGCACCCGAGGAACAAGTCCCGGTATCGGCCACCGCCCTGCAATTGCAGCTGCAGAACGACCTCGACGAGTTTTTCGATGGCCGGGTGATCGACGTGGAGCTGGATCCGGACCTGATCGCCAAGGCCGCGGCCGGCGCCACCCGCATCCGCCTGCGCCAGGGCGCCGCGTTCAGCGATTACGACCGCCGCCAGTTGTTCCACCACGAAGCGCTGGTGCATTCGCTGACCGCGCTCAACGGGCGCGAACAGCCGTTGCTGCCAAGCCTGGGCCTGTCCTCGCCGCGCGCCACCGAAACCCAGGAAGGGCTGGCCACGTTCGCCGAGCAGATCACCGGCAGCATCGATATCGCGCGGATGAAGCGCATCAGCCTGCGCATCGAGGCGGTAGCGATGGCCCTGGACGGAGCCGATTTCATCGAAGTCTTCCGTTATTTCATCGCCGCCGGGCAGGGTCCGGAGGAAAGTTTCTCCTCGGCCCAGCGCGTGTTCCGAGGGGTGCCGGTCGGCGGTGGCGCGGCGTTCACCAAGGACACCGTGTACCTGCGCGGGCTGATCGGCGTGCATACCTTCTTCCGTTGCTCGCTGCAGCAGGACCGGCTGCAGCTGTGCCGCTGGCTGTTCGCCGGGAAGATGACCCTGGGCGATGCGCAGGCGTTCGCGCCGCTGTTCGAAACCGGGGTGCTGGCGCCGCCGCGTTGGCTGCCCGACTGGGTCCGGCGCGCGAATGGTCTGGCCGGCATGCTCGCGTTCTCGCTGTTCGCCAACCGCATCCGTCTGGATCAGCTGACCGGCGGACCTGCGGCAGGTGTCTGAAGGCAGAAGGCAGAAGGCAGAAGGCAGAAGGCAGAAGGCAATTGGACGCGGATCAGAGCGGATAACCGCGGATCATAGAAAGAGCTTCATCCGCACTCATCCGCCTTGATCCGTGTCAAAAGAGATCTTCGATGAGAGGTTTTCAAGGGCTGGGGTAGAATCGACTCTTGCCCACGAAAAGCCCCGTCGAAATGTCCAACGAAGACCAGAAACAATCCGACCTGAAGCAAGCGGCGCTGGAGTACCACCGGCTGTCGCCGCCGGGCAAGATCAAGGTCGCGCCGACCAAGCCGATGGTGACCCAGCGGGATCTGGCGCTGGCGTATTCGCCGGGCGTGGCGTTTGCTTGCGAAGCCATCGTCGAAGATCCCAACGCGGCCAGCGAGATGACCGCGCGCGGCAATCTGGTGGCGGTGGTGACCAACGGCACGGCGGTGCTGGGCCTGGGCAATATCGGCCCGTTGGCCGGCAAGCCGGTGATGGAAGGCAAGGGCGTGCTGTTCCAGAAATTCGCCGGCATCGACGTGTTCGACCTGGAGATCGACGAGCACGACCCGGACAAGCTGGTCGAGATCATCGCCTCGCTGGAACCGA
>JAYRTC010000023.1:0-38017 GCA_041919795.1 Pseudoxanthomonas sp.
GGGCCCTGCCCGCGATGCTCTTGCGCTTCGTATAGAAGCAAGAGCGTCGCGGGCAGGGCCCGCTCCTACATTGGTTGTGGGACACGGTATGCTGCGGCCATGAGCATCCATGCGTCGCGTATCGCCTTTCTTGCCAGCCCGTCCGACGAAGCCCGGCAGGCCCTGTCCGTGTTGCAGTCGCGGCACGGAACCTGCGACCCGGAAGACGCGGACGTGCTTTGCGCGCTCGGTGGCGACGGCTTCATGCTGCAGACCCTGCATCGTCATGGCGGCCTGGGGAAACCGGTGTTCGGCATGAAGCTGGGAACCGTCGGCTTCCTCATGAACCACTACCGCGAAGACGATCTGCTCGAACGCATCGCCGCGGCCGAGCCCGCCAAGCTGCGGCCATTGGAAATGTTGGCGCTCACCGAGTCGGGCGCAAGCATCAGTTCGCTGGCCTACAACGAAGTCTCGCTGTTGCGGCAGACGCGCCAGGCCGCGCATCTGGGCATCGACCTCAACGGCCAGACCCGCGTGGACGAACTGGTCTGCGATGGCGTGCTCGTCGCCAGCCCGGCCGGCAGCACCGCCTACAACTTCTCCGCGCACGGGCCGATCCTGCCGCTGGGTTCGCATACCATCGCGCTGACCCCGATCGCACCATACCGGCCACGCCGTTGGCGTGGGGCGATCCTCAAGGCCGATACCGAAGTGCGTTTCCATGTGCTGGATCCGTACAAGCGCCCGGTCAGCGCCACTGCCGACTCGCATGAAGTGCGCGACGTGGTCGAAGTGACCATCCGCGAATCGCGCGAACGCATCGTGACCCTGTTGTTCGATCCCGAGCACAACCTGGAAGAACGCATCCTCAGCGAGCAGTTCGTGGTCTGAAGTCTCGCCTGGCGAGACCCGGGTGGCGGATAATCGCTGCATGTCTTCCGACAACACTCCCCGCTTGTTGACCGTCGCCGTGACCTCACGCGCGCTCTTCGACCTGGAGGAAAGCCACGCCCTGTACGAAAGCGAAGGGGTGGATGCCTACAGCAATTTCCAGCGCAGCCACGAAGACGACGTGCTGGCGCCGGGTATGGCCTTTCCGGTGGTGCGCAAGCTGCTGGCCCTGAACGAAGGCGCGCCGGTCGAAGCGCCGCGGGTCGAGGTGATCCTGCTGTCGCGAAATTCCGCCGATACCGGGCTGCGCATCTTCAATTCCATCCAGCACCACCAACTCGGCATCGTCCGTGCGACCTTCACTTCCGGCGAACCGACCTGGCCGTACGCGCGGCCGTTCGGCGCGGACCTGTTCCTGTCGGCCAACCCCGAGTCCGTGCGACGCTCGCTCGAACACGGCATCGCCGCGGCCACCATCCTTCCAGCCAAGGCCCTGCAGCAACGTCACGACCAGTTACGCATCGCTTTCGACGGCGATGCGGTGATCTTCGGCGACGAGAGCGAGCGCGTTTCCCGCGAGCAAGGCGTGGAAGCGTTCGGCCGGCATGAACGGGACAAGGCGAAGGAGCCCTTGTCGGGCGGGCCATTCAAGGGTTTCCTGTCCGCGCTGCATGACCTGCAGGCTGCATTTCCCGCCGGCAAGGACGCGCCGATCCGCACCGCCCTGGTCACCGCGCGCTCCGCGCCCGCGCATGAACGCGTGATCCGCACCCTGCGCGATTGGGGCGTGCGCCTGGACGAGGCGCTCTTCCTTGGCGGCCGCCACAAGGGGCCGTTCCTGGAAGCCTTCGGCGCCGATATCTTCTTCGACGATTCGCAGCACAATATCGACAGTGCGGCCCGGCACGTAGCCACCGGGCACGTGCCGCACGGCGTGGCGAATCCCCTGTAGGAGCACCCCTTGGGCGCGATGCTCTTGCGCGATGTGAACGAAGAGCATCGCGCCCAGGGGGCGCTCCTACAGGGGCAGGCGGATATCGGCTAGCTTCCAGCTAAGTCCGTTGCGCTTGAACACGAACACCACCGGCTTGCCGTCTTCGTCACGCACGGTCGCGGTGAAGCGCGACGGCGATTCGTAGTGATGCTCGGCGTTCTTCAACGGATCGGCCGGCACCGGTTTTCCGTAGGTGTCGCCATCCACGGTGTCGCCCAGCGATTTCTTCCACATGCTGCGCCCCTGCAACAACGCGCCGATGCCCAGCGGCGTGACCATGGCGTCGACACCGCTACCCAACAGGTTTCCAGCCACGGACAAGGCGAGGGCGCCGAACAGGTTCGACTGGACTTCGCTGCCGGCGCGCCGGGCCAGCGAATCCTCCACCTGCGCCTTGATGCTGACCCGCAGCGCGGGGAAATCCACGTGCTTTTCCAGTTTTGCGGTGTCCTGCTCGGCCAGCGCCTCGCGGATGCCATTGATGGCCAGGTAGGGGCCGGCGGCAATGTAGCCGCCCAGCGCAAGCAACAGGACAACGAGCAGTGCGATCCACTTCTTCATTTCAGAACTCCAGGTCCAGCGCCGCGCAAAGGTAATCCACGAACGGCGCCAATGCGGCCAGGTCGGTGGCCACGATCTGCCGCAGTTTCGGTCCGGTCATGGTGTCGTTGTCCAACGAGCGCCAGAATACGAAGTTCTTGTGCTTCAAGTCATCGATGAATTCAAAATCCGCCGGGAAGCCGCGCGGCGGCCGGGTCAGCATCTCGCCCTCCTCGAAATCGTAGCGCTTGCGGAACTTCGGTGCATGCGCCGCGGCTTTCCAACTGCCGGGATTGTCGTGGATGAACTGGCGGACGCGGCGCTGGGTGTCGGGTTCCGGATGCCACAGGCCCGCACCGACGAAGCATTCGCCCGGCTGCAGGTGCAGGTAGTAGGAAGGCGCCGCCACCTGCTTGCGCCGCTCGTGGTACAGGCGCGCGCCTTGCCACGCCTTGTACGGGGACTTATCGTTGGAGAAGCGCGCGTCGCGATAGATGCGGAACAGCGAGCCGCCGATGGTCTTGGGATCGGAGCGGAAATGCGTGCTCACCGCCGCCAGGTCAGGTTGCAGGTCGACCAGCAGGCGCAGGAACGGTTGGCGCACATGGTCTTCGTATTGCTGCTTGTGCGCGGCGAACCAGGTCTTGTCGTTGTTCTTGGCCAAGGCGCGCAGGAACTTGAAGCTGGCATCGGAAAAATAGCTGGGCATCTCATTCACTCGTGAAGGTACCGTAGGAGCGACGTGAGTCGCGAAGGAGCGCACGCCAGGAACAATGGTTTCGCGACTCACGTCGCTCCTACGTCATTCAAATGAAGCTTCTAGGAAAGGGTGATTTGAAGATCATCGCCCCACAGCTGAAGATGGTCGAGCAAGGCCAGTTTCTCGCCATCGCCTGCATGCTGCGCACGCAATGCGTCTATTTCGTGGAAGTAGCTCTCGAAAGTCATTTCCGACAATCCAGCATCCACACTCAATCGCTGCCTGCGATAAGCATCCCATCGCCGCTGTTCCGAATGGGTCAAGGTGCCGGGCCAGTTGCGTGCGCGATAGCGGAACAACAATTCCGGCAGGCGCGGATCCTTGAAACCGAACTCGCGCTTGTCCAGGTGCTCGGGCGGTGTGGCCCGTACTTCCGCCAGGCGGCGCTTGTCGCCATCGGCGATGAAGCCGTCGTACAGCGAGGCATCGGCATCGGGCTGGTCGTAGGCACGCTCGCCGCCGAATACCTGGCGCATCTTCTCGGCGAGTTGCGCGGCGTGGGGGTGAAGCTGGTCGGCTACCGCTTCCACGGCCGTCCTGTCGATCTGAAGCCGCGCGAAATCCTCCTCGCGCAAATGCGACCAGGCCACCAGCGCGGGCGAACGGTTGAGGTGCACTTCCTTCAAGGGCACGCGCTTCTCGCCCGGCGGGAGATCCGCCGCGGGCGTGTACAGGCGATCCGCTATTTCTTCCGCATCGAGTCGCAGCAGCGCATCGACATCGCCATCCAGGTCGAACACGATGATCCGGTTGTCGAAGCGTGGATGCCGGGCCAGCGGCAACACCGGCGCGGCGCACAGGCGGCTGGCGGGGTAGCGCTGGGAAACATGCAGCGCTGGAGTCATTGCAATGGTGTCGAGCAGCGACGCGGCGAACTTCTTGTCGCGCAGCTTCAGCGCGTAGTCCCATAGCCGTGGTTGCGCATCGCGGAACTTCCGCGCCATTCCCAGCGTCGCATACACGTCGGAAAGCGCTTCATGCGCATCGCCCTCGCGTACGCCATTGGCCAGGGCCAGGTGTTCCAGCTTGAACGAAGCGCCCTTGCCATCCTCGCGCTGCGGCCATTCGATGCCTTGCGGTCGCAGGGCGTGGGCCAGGCGCATCATGTCCAGCATGTCCCAGCGCGTGTTGCCGCCGCGCCACTCGCGCTCGTAGGGATCATGGAAGTTGCGGAACAGGCCGTGACGGACGAACTCGTCGTCGAAACGCAAGGAATTCCAGCCCAGGGTGCAGGTTTCGGGCCGCGACATTTCCTCGGCGATGCGGGCGAAGGCGTCGGCCTCGTTCACGCCTTCGCGCAAGGCATGCTGCGGGGTGATCCCGGTGATCAGGGTGGCGACGGGCGAGGGCAGCAGGTCGTCGGCCGGCTGCACGAAGAAGCTGACCGGTTCCTCGATCAGCTTGAGCTCGGCATCCGTCCGCACTGCGGCGAACTGGGCGATGCGGGTGCGACGCGGATCGCTGCCGAAGGTTTCCAGATCGTAGAACAGGAAGCTGGCAGCCATCTAGGCGGCATCCACCAGCGGATCCAGGCGGGCCATGACGTCGGCGTCGGTGGCCTCCCAGTCGATGGCGTCCAGCGAATCCTTGCCCCGCGTGGCGGCCACCAGGATCTCGCGCTGGATGTCGCTGCGCGCCAGGGCGACGGAGTAGGGGATCAGCATGAAGGTGACCATGGTGTAGTGCGGCACGAAACGCCCGGGATGGCGCTCCTGCAGCGCGCGTTCCAGTTCGCGTTGCAACAGGAAGTCGGGGTCATCGACGCGGTCGCGCATTTCCAGGTAGTTTTCCAGCGCCATCTGCTGGATGGCGAGCGCGTTGGGCTTGCGCTCGGCCTGGAACGCGGCGAAGGCCTCGGCCAGGTCGGTGTGTTCCTCCAGCTTGCGCGCCAGTACCACGCAATCCTCGAAGGCGCAGTTCATGCCCTGGCCATGGAACGGCACCATGGCGTGCGCGGCATCGCCAAGCAGCACGGCGCGACCGTCGATATGCCAGCGATCCAGGTACAGGGTGGCGAGCAGGCCGGGCGGATTGCGCTCCCAGTCCTGTTCCAGCTCCGGGATCAGCGGAACGGCATCGGCGAAGTCGCGCTGGAACAGCGCCATCGCCTCCGCACCGCTCTTGATGGTGGCGAAGCTGGGTTCGCTGGCATGCGCCGGGGATTCATTCGCCATGAACAAGGTGACGGTGAAGGTCTTCTCGTCATTGGGCAGGGCGATGCACATGTAGCGTCCGCGCGGCCAGATATGCAGGGCGTTGGGTTCGATCTTGAAGCCGCCGTCGGCGCTCGGCGGGATCTCCAGTTCCTTGTAGGAATGGCCCAGCATTTCGGTGCGCTCGCCCAGATCGGACTGGCCCATCATCGCCGCCCGCAGCGATGAGCCCGCGCCATCGGCGCCGACCAGCGCGGTGAAAGGCAGTTCGTGCGTGCTGGCGTCGCGGTCGTCGATGAAGCGTGCGATCTTCGCTTCGAAATCCACGCTGTCCAGGCGCCGGTGGAAATGCAGCCTGGCTCCCGCTTTTTCGGCCAGATCCAGCAGGCAGATATTGAGATCGCCGCGATGGATCGACCAGATCACTTCCGAATCATCGCGACCGTAGCGCTGCAGCTGCTGGCGTCCATCGAGGAAGTGGATCATGCGGCCGCGCATCATCACCGCCTGGGTCATCACCGCATCGTCGGCATCCGCCTGGCGCAACGCATTGCGCCCGCGCTCGGCCAGGGCCAGGTTGATCGAACGCCCCCCCTGGTAACCCTTGACCCGCGGATCGCCGCGCTTCTCATGCACGTCCACCTGCCAACCACGGCGCGCCAGCAGGATGGCCAGCAGGGCGCCAGCGAGGCCGGCGCCGATGAGGGTGATGGATTTTGTGTCTGTTTGGTTCAACGCGTCACCTCTTCTTCGTCATTCCCGCGTAGGCGGGAACCTAGCGACTTGGCCTTAGCCCGTGATATCAACCCATAAATCACGCCAATACGGATTCTGTTCTTCGATCAATCGGATCTTCCAAGTTCGGTTCCATTTCTTAAGCTGTTTTTCCCTGCGAATTGCAGAATCCATGGTGGCATGCATCTCGAACCAGACCAGCATCGTTACCGCATGCTCTTTGGTGAAACCGGCTACCTGATGCTCACGGTGTTGCCATGTCCTGGCAATCAAGTTGCTGGTCACGCCGATATACAAAGTACCGTTCCTCTTGCTTGCCAGCAGATACACAGCGGGTTCTTTGCACATGGGCATTCTTCCTTGAATGCAAGTCACTGGGTTCCCGCCTTCGCGGGAATGACGATTTGAGAGTGTGTCGCGAAGAAATGCCTACACCCCGCGCCATGATTCCACTTCCTCGACAAACCGATACACATCCATGAACTTGTTGTACAGCGGTGCCGGGGAAATGCGGATCACGTCGGGTTCGCGCCAATCGCCTATCGTGCCGATGGAAGCCAGGTAGTCGAACAGTTCGCGCCCGCGCTCGCGTCCGCCGGTGACGCGCAGCGACAGCTGGCAGCCGCGGCGTTCGGGTTCTGTGGGGGTCACGATCTGCAGGGTGTCGGATACGCGGGCGCGGATCAGCGCTTCCAGGAAGCCGGTCAGTTTCTCCGACTTGGTGCGCAATGCGGCGACGCCGCCGGCCTTGTCGAACAACTCCAGCGAGGCCAGCAGCGGCGCCAGCCCCAGGATCGGCGGGTTGCTCAGCTGCCAGCCGTCGGCACCAGGCGTGGGCACGAACTCAGGCCCCATCTGGAAACGGGTCTTCCTTTCGTGGCCCCACCAACCGGCGAAGCGCGGGCGATCGGTATGCGCATGACGCTCGTGGACGAAACAGCCGGCAACCGCGCCGGGACCGGCGTTCATGTATTTGTAGTGGCACCAGACCGCGAAATCCGCGCCGCTGTCGTGCAGTTGCAAGGGCAGGTTGCCGGCCGCGTGGGCCAGGTCGAAACCGGTCACCGCGCCCTGCGCATGGGCCAGGCGCGCGATTTCCTTCAGGTCGAAGGCCTGTCCCGTGCGGTACTGGATGCCGGGCCACAGCACCAGCGCCAGGCGCGGGCCGTGTTCGGCGATGGCGCGTTCGATCGCCTGCATGGAGATGGTGCCGTCCGTTTCATCGGACAGCACTTCGATGAGGTCGGTTTCGGGGTCGAAGCCGTGGAAGCGGATCTGCGATTCGACCGCATGCCGGTCGGACGGGAACGCACCGGCTTCGATCAGGATCGCCGGGCGCGCGGGCGTGGGCCGGTAGAAGCTCACCATCATCAGGTGCAGGTTGGTGGTCAGCGAATTCATCGCCACCACTTCCGAAGGCAGTGCGCCGACCACGCGCGCCAATGGGTCGCGGACCTGTTCGTGATAGGTCAGCCATTGCGCGTGGCCGGTGAAGTGGCCTTCCACCGCTTCGTGGCTCCACTTGTCCAGCACCTGCAGCACATGCTCGCGGGCGCCGCGCGGCTGCAGGCCCAGCGAGTTGCCGCAGAAATAGATCTGTTCGTTGTGCTTGTGCTTGGGAATCAGGAAATCGTTGCGCAACGGACGCAACGGATCGGCGGCGTCGAGTGCGATTGCGTGGGTGCGTGAGAGCGGGTCGGTCATGTGGGAATCAATCTGGCGTGTGTAGGAGCGACGTGAGTCGCGAAGGGATCCATCGTGGAGTTTCCATCGCGACTCACGTCGCTCCTACGAAGGTGTGGAAGGTTTGGGTTCATGCGAAACGCGAGGCGGGCAGGCCCAGCCATTCCAGCGCCGTGCCGTGGTACAGGCGGGCCTGGCCGACGGGATCCAGGTCGAGTGCGGCGATGCCCGCGCCTGGCTCCTGTTCGCCCAGCGGAAACGGATAGTCGGTGCCCAGCATCACCCGGTCGGCGCCGACGGTATCCAGCAGGTATTGCAGGGCGCGTGGATCGGCGACCCAGGAATCGAAATACAGCTGTTTGATGTAGTCGCGCGGATTGCCCGGGTTGTCGGTGGCGACCAGGTCCGGGCGCATGTTGAAGCCGTGTTCGATGCGACCGATGGTGTAGGGGAAACTGCCGCCGCCATGGGCCAGGCAGATCTTCAGCTTCGGCAGGCGTTCCAGCACGCCGCCGAAGATCAGGCAACACGCGGCGCGCGATTGCTCGGCCGGCATGCCGACCAGCCACGGCATCCAGTATTTGGGCATGCCCGCCGCGCCCATCATGTCCCAGGGATGCACGAGGATTGCGGCTTCGAGCTCGGCCGCGGCCTGGAAGAATTCGAACAGCTCGGGTGCATCGAGATTCCAGTTCTTGTCGGGTGCGATCTCGACATGACTACCGATCTGCACGCCCTGCAGACCCAACTGGTCCATGCAGCGTTCCAGTTCCTGCACGGCCAGGCGCGGGGATTGCAACGGCACGGTGCCGATCCCGGCGTAATGGCGCGGGTGCTGGCGGCAGGCTTCGGCGGTGTGGTCGTTGAGTGCTTGGTGCAGGGCCAGCGCCTGATCGGGTTTTGCCCAGTAGCTGAACATCACCGGCACCGTGCTCAGCACCTGCACCTGCACGCCGTACCTGGCGTAGTCGTCGATGCGCACCTGCGGGTCCCAGGTCTTGGGCCAGATTTCGCGGAAGAACTTGCCGTCCTTGTAGATCCGCGCGCGACCATCGTCGCCGTGATGGATCACGGGGAAACGTTCGTCGTTGTACTTCTTCGCAAGGTCCGGCCAGGTGCGTGGCAGGTAGTGGGCGTGGGTATCGATCTTGAGCATGCGGGGAGTTTAACCGGCCGATGCCGTGGCTGCCTGTGGTGTCTGCGGTCTGGCCCGGCGCAACAGATGGGCCAGCGCATCGACGCTGTCGGCGATGCGGTCGCAAGTGTCGGCCAGGGCCAGGCCGGTGGGCGAATGGGCCAGCACCGGGTCCTTCTCGATCGCTTCGGCAAGACGACGCTCGGCCGGGCGCGGGGAATGCAACTGCAATGCCGTGTCGTCGCGCAGCGTCGCCGCGATCGCGGCCAGGGCGCGATCCACCTGTGCTGAAAAATCAGCGAGTTCCGGCAACTTCGGCAAGCCGCCTTCATCGCGCAGCACCGCTTCCAGCGACAGCGAAGTCCGGATCAGGCGGTGCGCGTTGGCCAGGAAGGATTCGGTCGATGCCAGTTCCCTGCGCGCCGGTGCGCGCTTGGGTTCGGCCTGCAGGCGTTCGAGCGAGGCCAGCACCCCCGTGCGCGCGGCACGGGCGGAACTGCGGGTTTCATGCAGGGCCGCGATGTCCTCGCCAAGCACCGCGCGGATATGCGCGCGGTAGCTTTCGATCAGTTTGGCCAGTGCGATATTGGCGCGTCGACCTTCCCAGGTGGGCCACACGAGGTAGGCGACCAGCGCCAGCGCGCTGCCGAGCAGGGTGCCGAACAGGCGCATCTGGATCGCATCGCCCGGGGCGATGCCTTCGAACGACAGCAGCAACACCAGCATGCCCGACAGCATCGCCACGCCGATGCCGTAGTTGACCTGCACCAGCAGGCGGAATGCCAGGCACAGCACGGTCATCAGCAGCAACGTCGACACCACGTCGTCGGTCACGTAATGCACGATCAAGGTGGTCAGCAACAAGCCGGCGAAAGTGCCGGCCACGCGCAGCAGGCCGAAGCGCAGGGTGCCGCCGAAATCCGGCTTCAGCACGATCGCGGCGGTCATCGGGATCCAAACGCCGTGCGGGATAGCCAGTGCGCGTTCGCAGGCCACGGCTAGTCCGAGGCACACGGCGCAGCGGATCGCATGGCGCATCGCCATCGATGAGATCTTCAGATTGGCGCGCAAGGTCTGCCAGGGGTTGCGTGGACGCAAGGCCGAAGGCAGGCGGGCTTCTGCCAGTTCGGCGCGGATTTCGCCACGGCTGCTTGCCCAGTCGCTATTGCGCACCAGCGAGCGCAACTGGCCGGCGAGGCTTTGCGCGCGCGCCGCGGCTATGCGCAGCAGGCGACGGTCGCGGGTACCGGAGATATCCGCGACCGCGCGCGACAGCGCGGCGACGCGCGCGCCGAAGGTGGCGACTTCCTGCTCGGCGCGATAGGGTTTTTCCGCCGCGCGCATGGCATCGGACAAGTGCATGAGGATGGTATCGGCGGCGTCCAGTACGCCTTCGATGCGCAGGCAGGCATCGTTGTCCTCGATCCGGACATGCAGGTCGCCCAATGCAAGCAGGTCGATGCGCACGCGTTCGCACAACTCGGCAATGATACGGAACGACTGCACCGCCACGCCGCGCGAACGATGCTGGCCGTGCAGGGTTTCAAGTGCCTCCATTGCCGCCAGCGACACCGGCGGCGGCTGCAAGGGATCCGGGCGCGTGCGCGCGGCCACCGCCAGTTGCTGCAGCACGGTGGCCAGGGCGAAACGTTCGGGCCGGTAGCGCTGCAAGGGCCATGCCGCTACCGCCAGCAACATCTGCAGCAGGCCGCCAGCGAAGATCAGCGTCGCCACCCCGGCCGCGTGCGCCACCGGCAGGCCCATGTCGGCGGTGATCATCATCACGATCATGCTGGTCAGCCCGGCGCGGCCGACGACCGGGCCCAATGCCACCAGCAGGCCGCCAATCAATCCGAACACGATCGCCGCGATCACGAACAACACCGTGTGCTCGCCGATCAGGATGCCGATCAATGCCGACAGCCCGGCGGCCAGCGCACCCAGCAGCATCCGTTGCATGCGCTGCCGGTAAGGGCCGGGCTGGTCGGTGAACATGGTGTTGATCGCGCCGGTGGTCATCGCCAGTCCGGCCGAAACCTGGTCGAACGCCAGCCCCAGCGCCAGCGGCGCGATCACCGCGACGGTGTTGCGCAAGGCCACGCGGAACGGCACGTCGCGGGGCTTGAGGGCGATCAGCGAACGCAGCATGGGTGTCTCGTCAGCGGGCCGTCACGAAGATGGTCACGAAGATTGAGCGCAACCATCCAGACGCGTACATCAGCGCTCGTCCTGATGTTCATGCGTGAGGCCATCGATCCTGGCCAGGACGATCCCGCACGCGGCGATCACATCGGTCACCAGGCGCGCCTCCACCTCCACATGGCCTTCATATTCGGCCAGGTTGCGCAGGTCATGCGCCTTGGCCAGCACGCGCCAGACTTCCGGACCCTGGCCGAGGGTGTGGGGCAGGGTCTGGAACACGATGTAGCGATGGCGTGGACGGTAGCCCGCCCGGCGCAACGCGGCCAGGCACAGCGCATGGGCGGCGTTGTAGGCCAGGTCGAAACGGCTTTCAAGAGAGAGCGCAGTGTTGAGCGCATCGGCGAGGCGCACGCGCCCCGAGTGCAGCAGGCCGGTGATCTCCGTGTCGTCCGGTGGTTCGGCTGCGAGCGGTTTGCCAGCACCGGCAAGGTTCTCAAGCGGCGAGGTCATCGTCGCCCCCGATCAGCCAGATGCGCGGCTGCTGCAACACGCGGGTGATGAAGCTGTTGCCGGCGTCGATGCGCTTTCGCAATTCACCGCGCGTATACAGCGTCGGTTTGACCTCGCGCCCCAGCCGCGCGATCAGCGGATCCAGCACGGCCATCACGTCCGGATAGGCCAACGTGCTGGACACCAGCATCACATCGATGTCGCTGCTGGCGGTATCGCTGCCCTTGGCAACCGACCCGTAGACGAAAGCCGCGTGGATCTGCCCGGCAAGTGGCGCGAGCGCCTGTTGCAGCGGGATGGCCAGGCCGAAGGTCTTGCGCACGATCGCGGCCAGTTCATCGTGGATCGGGCTGTCCGGATTGGCGCGGTAGCGCTTCTGGTTGCCGACCTGCTCGACAGTCAGCAGGCCACTGCCGGCCAGACGGGCAAGTTCGCGCTGCACCGCGCCGCTGCCGGCCCCGGTGGTCTGGATCAGCTCGTTGACGGCGTAGCTGCGGCCGGGCTCGCCAAACAGGCAGGCCAGCACACGCTGCTGGGTGGTGGTGAACAAGGCATCGGACAGGCTGGCGCTGGCATAACGCGCCGCAGCCTCGCTGATCCGCCCCGATCCGGGTGTCTGGTTCATGCCCATATCGGGCACGATAATGCCCGAATTGGGCAAATGCAAGGTTGGTGCTGTTGTTTGCGGGGCAGTGAGCTTGGAATGGTTGCGGAAGCAGTGGGCCGGTAGCCGGAAATCAAGTGTTGCTTCTGCTTCCGCCTTCGCCTTCCGCTCTCCGGCTACCGGCTACCGGCTACCGAACTCAGGTATCCGGCATCACATAACGCTGTGGCGTGGGGTTCAAGTACCCGCACTGCTTGCAGGTGCGCCGTTCCACCGAGGAATAGAACCGGTCGAACACCGGCGGGAAATCCTTTTCGATGTCGTGCAGGTGGAAATATTCCTCGTACAGCTTGTGGTTGCACTGCTCGCAGAACCACAGCAGGCCGTCGTCCTCGTGGGCCAGGCGCTTGCGCTCGATCACCAGGCCGATGGAATCCGGCATGCGCTGCGGCGAATGCGGCACGCGCGGCGGCAGCAGGAAGGTCTCTCCGGCCTTGATCGGGATGTCGCGGGGTTTGCCGTCTTCCTGGATGCGCAAGACCATCTCGCCTTCCAGTTGGTAGAACCATTCCGGGCCTTCGTCCCAGTGGTAGTCGGTGCGCGCATTCGGCCCGCCCACGACCATGATGTAGAAATCACCGCTATGGACCACCTTGTTGCCGACCGGCGGCTTCAGCAGGTGGCGGTGTTCCTCGATCCAGGCTTGCAGGTTGAGCGGGTTCGGCAGCATCGGCGGCTTTCCTTCAGTGGGATTCCTTGAGCACGGCGACGCACTTCAGCTCGATGGCGATCGGCGTCGGCAGCGCGGTGATGCCCAGGGTGGTGCGGCAGGGGGCGGCCGCGGGATCGGGGAAATGCTCGGCCCATACCTGGTTGTAGGCCTTGAAGTCGCGGCCCATGTCGGTGAGATAGACGGTCACGTCCACCAGGTCTTCCCAGCGTGCGCCGCTGGCTTCCAGCACGGCGCGCACATTGGCGAATACCGCGCGCGCCTGCGCCTGGATGTCGTACTTGCGCACGCGTCCGTCGGCGAAATATTCGTTGCCGGCGATCTCGTTGCTGGCTGGATCGCGCGGGCCGATGCCGGACAGGAACAACAGCGCCTGCCCCGGACCCGATCCGGGGTTGCCGACGCGGCGCGCGTGCGGATAGGCGCCGACCGGCACCGGCGCGCCGGCTGCATGGATGGAGTCGCTCATCGCAGCGGCTCCCGGTCGCGAAGCAGGCCGGCGAGGGCGTGGTTGTAGGCCGACACAAGCCGGTCCGCCGAATCCACATCCATGCCCAGTTCGCGCACGCAGCCATCCAGCAGGCTGTAGACCCAGCCGTGCACCGACAGCTTCTGCCCGCGCGCCCACGCATCCTGCACGACTGTCGACAGGCAAACGTTTTCAGCCTGTTCGATCGCGTTGAGTTCGCACAGGCGGTCGCTGCGCTGCGCGGGTTCGAAACCTTTCAGCAGCGCCGCATGCTTCTGGGCGACGTCGCCGACGTGGCGGATCCAGTTGTCGGCCAGGCCGATGCGGGCGCCATGCAGCGCCGCGTTGACGCCACCGCAGCCGTAGTGGCCAACGACCAGGATGTGTTCGATCTTCAACACGTCCACGGCGAACTGGATCACCGACATGCAGTTGAGGTCGGTATGGACCATGACGTTGGCGATGTTGCGGTGGACGAAGACCTCGCCCGGCGCCAGGCCCATGATCTGGTTGGCCGGCACGCGCGAATCGGAGCAGCCGATCCACAGGTATTTCGGCGCCTGCAACTGCGACAGGCGCAGGAAGAAGTCCGGGTCTTCGCGGCGTGCGCGTTCGGCCCATTCGCGGTTGTTGTGCAGCAGTTCTTTCAAGGTATTCATGCCGTGCGACCTCCTTGCAGGGCAATGCCCACATTCTTGGGTTCGGTGAAAAAGCGCATGGCTTCGGCGCCGCCTTCGCGGCCAAGGCCCGACTGGCCCATGCCGCCGAACGGCGTGCGCAGGTCGCGCATCAGCCAGCAGTTGATCCAGACCATGCCGACGCGGAGGCCGGCGGCGAACAAATGCGCGCGATCCAGATCGCGGGTCCAGACCGAGGCCGCCAGTCCGTATTCGCCAGCGTTGGCCAGCATCAGCGCCTCGTCGTCGTTGTCGAAAGCTTGCAGGGTCGCGACCGGGCCGAAGATTTCCTCGCGATTGCTGGCGCAATCCGGACCCAGGCCGTCGATCACCGTCGGCGCCACGAACCAGCCCGCGCGATCCAGCGCCTCGCCACCGCACAGTACCTGGCCGCCTTCATCGCGGGCGCGGGCGATGGCGGCGACCACCTTGTTGAAATGCGCCTGCGAAACCAGCGGACCCAGCCGGGTTCCCTCGGCCATCGGATCGCCCACGCGCAAGCCGCGTACTTGTTCGACGAAGGCATCGCGGAATTCGTCGTAGATCGAACGTTCGATCAACAGGCGCGATCCGCACAGGCAGATCTGCCCGGAATTCTGGAAGGCCGAGCGCACCAGCGTGTCCAGCTGGTTGCGCCAGTCGCTGTCGGCGAAGACCAGGGTGGGATTCTTTCCGCCCAGTTCCAGCGAGATTTTCTTCAGCGCCGGCGCGGCGAGCGCGGCAATGCGTTTTCCCACCACGGTGCTGCCGGTGAACGACACCGCGCGAACCCGTGGATTCGTCACCAGCGGTTCGCCGGCGTCGGCGCCCAGTCCGTGGACGATATTGAGCACGCCTTGGGGAAAACCTATCTCGGCCACCAGCTCGCCCAGCATCGTCGCGGTCAGCGGAGTCACTTCCGAAGGCTTGGCGACCACCGTATTGCCTGCGGCCAGGGCCGGGGCGATCTTCCAGGTGAACAGGTACAGCGGCAGATTCCACGGCGAGATCGTGGCGATCACGCCCAGCGGCGTGCGCAAGGTGTAGTTGAGCCCGGCTTCGCCGTGATGCGATTCGCTGGCGAACTGGGTGGCCGCCTGGGCGAAGAAGCGCAGGTTGGCGACCGCGCGTGGAATTTCGATGTCGCGGGCCAGGGTGAGGGGCTTGCCGCCATCCAGCGATTCGGCGCGGGCGAAGGCATCGATGCGCGATTCCAGCGCGGCGGCGAGCTTTTCCAGCCAGGCGGCGCGCTCGCTGTTGCGCAACGCGGACCAGGCCGGGAAGGCCCGTTCGGCGGCGGCGACCGCGAGTTCCACGTCCTGGCTGTCGCCAGCGGCGACTTGCGCATGAGCCTGACCGGTGGCGGGATCGAATACCTCCAGCCAACGCCCGCTGGCCGCGGGTCGCGCCTCGCCATCGATCCAGTGGGTCAGGGTCTGCATGCCAATAGCTTAGTAGGAGCGCCCCATGGGCGCGAGCTTTTGATTGTGGAAGCGGAGATGAGTGATTCAGACCTTCGCTGATCAAGCGCCACGAAGGGGTTTCCGCGCAATCGGGCGTCAGCCTTCACCGACGGACCACTGATCACGAATGGTGTAGACCACGGAAAAGATCTTCCAGCCTTGCTCGGTGCGGACGAGCTGCCACATCTCCTTGCCCCAGTTGGTTTGCTTGCCGTTGGCCAGGAACGCGTAGTCGAACGAGACCGAGGCGATTTCGCCATCGGTGTCGATGCTGATGTTGGAGAAGGTTTCTTCCCTGGGTTCCTTGGTGGCAACGGCGCCGTCGATCAGGCTGATGAAGTTGTTGCTTGGGATCCGGCGGGCCTTGATAGCGTCCGGCTTGGTCTTCCTGATGTGTTCAAGCCGCGTGTCTTCGGAGACGAATTGCCAGCCGATGTCTTCCGGCTTGTCGGAAAAGAAAAGGCTCATGTAAGTCGCCTTGTCCTTGTTGATCAGGGAGGTCCTGAACGATTCCACGACTTGCTGGATTGCGGCTGCCTCCTTCGACTCCGATCCTGTCTGCGCTTGTGCCGGCCGCGATCCGACAAGAGCAATTCCAATGACGAACAGCAACGCCTGGTACTTGGGCACAAGATGATCCTGATGTTGAAGCAAGGGCTGGCGGGGGATGGATGGGAGTTCGTGTTGGAGGCAAGGGTGCGGCAAGCGCGCTTTTGCCATGCCTTCACTGCAACGAAGGGTATCAGTCACGCAAAATCGCCGGATCTTCGGTCTGGGGTTTCTCCGGCCGATGCCCACTATTCACCCAGTTGGTTAGTGTCTTGAAGGCTGCGTGGATTTGTTCCGGAGAGAAGTCGCAATGCCCTTCGCCGACGGGAGGCAGTGAGATCAACTGGTCCGCATGACCCGCGTTCGCGGCCAGTGCGGGATAGATCGCACTGAATCGCCCTGGAACCGTCGGGTCGTTGTTGTTCGACTGGAGCACTACCGGGTCGTCAATGCGACCCGTGAGGTTTGCGGCGCCAGCCACCTGGTCCATGGCGTTGTGGTTGCCCGGATAACGCCGCACGCCCTTGTCGAACGCCGCATCGTTACCAAAGCCCGCGTACGAAGTCGCCATGTTGTCCACGGGAAAACCTCCCGCACGCGCTTGAGCCTCGCGCAGCACCATGTAATTCAGCATCAATGCGCCGGCCAGGCCGGTCCTCGTGATATCGAGGCGATTCGCCAGGATTGCCGCCGTGGCTTCATTTCCCGCAAGAGCAGTCTCGATAGCCTGCATGTCCAGCATCGGCGGCGATGCCGGATCAGGCAGGCCTCCGGGTGCGAGTCCCATGACTCCCGGAAAGAAGTAGTCGAATGACACCAGCGAGGTCAGAATCGCCTCGTTGAAGGCGGTGGCCGCCGGCAGATTGACGCCGCATAGCGATAGTGCGCCGTCATAGTGGCCTGCGTACTTTTCCAGGCTGGCAAGCGCGACATGTCCACCCAGCGAGAATCCGACCAGGTAGGTGCGCGCGGGCCTGGCATGCTTGCGGGTGAAGTAGGAGCGCAGTTTCTCGTTGTCGGGCACCGCATCGGCGACCGACCATCCTTGCGAAGAATAGGCGCTTTCCGCAACCGCATAGCCCTGGGACAGAAAGACCGGTGTCGCTTCGTTCTGCGGCCAGGGAGAGGCGCGTGGAACTCCCTTGGGCTCGTAGCCATGAAGGAGCATCACCAGTTCGCCATTCCAGTCGCCGGGAATTTCGATTCTATAGGGCGCGTTGCCCAGCGTGCCGCTATCCACGACTGCCGCCTTGGCTTTTGCTGGAGCGTCATGCGGGCCAGGGGCCGTGCTGGCACAACCTCCGGCAATGCCGAAGATGAGTGCGCATGCGACAGTGCGAATCCAGGTTGTCCTGAGCATGGTTGTCCTGAGCATGCGAAATTCCCCTGGGTTGGCGACGGTCAAATCGACTGCATCCGCCCGCCATCCACCGCCAGGCTGACCCCGTTGATGTAGGCGGCGGCTGGGCTGGCGAGGAAGGCGATGGCCGCCGCGATCTCGCCGGCTTCGGCGAAGCGTCCCACCGGCACCGTGGTGAGCATGGTCGCGGCGATGGCGTCGCGGGATTTGCCGGTGGACGCGGAGCGATCATCCAGGATCTGTTCCAGCCGTTGCGTGCGCGTGTAGCCGGGCAATACGTTGTTGACCGTGATCCCTGCCGGGGCCAATTCGCGCGACAGGGTCTTGGCCCAGCTGGCCACCGCGCCGCGGATGCTGTTGGACACGCCCAGGTTGACGATGGGCTCCTTCACCGATGTGGAAATCACGTTGACGATGCGGCCCCACCGCGCGGCCTGCATGCCGGGCAACACCGCGCGTACCAGGACCTGGTTGGCGAGCAGGTGCTTGTGGAAGGCATCGAGGTAGGCGCTGGCCTCGGCATCGATGGCGCGGCCGCTGGGCGGACCACCGGTGTTGTTGACCAGGATATGCACTGGATGGGCTTCGGCCAGCGCCTGCACCTGGGCGGCGAGTTCGTCGTGCCGGGAAACATCGGCGGCGATCCAGCCATGCCGTTGCCCTTCGGCCGTGCGGGGCAAGGCGGCGGCGGCGCTTTCAAGCACGTCCGCGCGTCGCGCCAGCAAAGTGACGTCCGCGCCCAGCTGCGCCAGTTCCAGTGCGGTCGCGCGGCCGATGCCTTCCGATCCGCCGCAGACCAGCGCGTGCTTGCCGTCGAGATCCAGGTCCATGTCGTTCCTCAGTCGTGTGGGCGGCGCTCGAGCCGTTCCAGCATCATGGCCGCGACTTCCCGAGACCGCGGATCGTCCTGCTCGCGCAGGGCCTGCGCCGCGCCGCGCACATTGGCGGCGGGGTGGTTCTGGCTGAACTTGAATTTCAACTCGATGCGATCCGGCACGAAACGGAAGCCGGTGATCCCCCGCAATTGTTTGCGGTGGTCTTCGCGGTGGTGTTCGTAACGCCAGTCGCTGCCGATCGCCGCTTCGTGCCGGACGCTCAGCCGGTCGACGATGCTGGCCAGGAAGGCCTCATCGGTCGAGGCCTCCAGCTTGCCGCGCAGGTGGGCGACCGCGTAATTCCAGGTCGGGACCCGCGCGGCTTCTTCCTTGTCGGCATACCAGCCGGGTGAAATATAGGCGTGAGGTCCATGCACGATCAGCAGCGCAGTTCCGCCATGTGTCGCCTGCGGATTCGGTCTGGCCCAATGGCCTTCGATCAGTACTTGTTCGCCTTCGCGCGAATACAGCACCGGCAAGTGGCTGGCGAAAGGTTCGCCGTCGTCGCCGGTGGTGAGCAGGGTGACGAAGGCATCGCGCGCCAGCAGCTTGTCCAGTTCGCCCAGGTCGGTTTCAGCGAAAGCGCGTGGCGAATACATCGACAGCGGTCAGGCCCGCGCACCCAGCGATTGCACCATCAACCCGCGCAGCGCCGTGTCGTTGTCCGCGCTTGGTGGCGAGACCTCGCGCAGCGAAAAACCGCGGGCCAATGCATCGTCCTCGTCCAGCCCGTTGTAGGCCACGAACTCGGCATCGAACAGCGCAGCACGCGCGGTGTCGTCGCTGTCGTAGGCCAGGGTGTTGCCATCGCTGTCGAAGACTTCCGCCGTGCCCGCGTCGAGCAGGCGCAAGCGCGCCCACACCAGGGTCCGCCCCAGTGAGGCGACATACCACTGGGTGGCGGTTGTGTCGTTGTCGTCGTTCATGCCATCACCACTGAAACGAGCCAGAGCAGCCCGGCGCAGGCCAGGCTGCCGAAAATGACCAGCAACGAGATCTTCGCCGGCGTCGCCAGTCCACTCAGCGAACTGTCGCGGCTTTCCTGATAACGGCCGCCCAACAGCCAGGCCAATGCCGCCGGCTTGAGGAACGCGCCGGTGCCGAGCTGCGCGGTGATCTCGGGGTGGCGATCACGCACATGCACCAGGGTCAGCGGCCAGAAGATCACGAACGCGGTGAGGCCGGCGATGGCGATGCCGACGAAACACAGGGCGAGGAACAGGATCACCGATCAGAACTCCGCATTGCCCGGCGCGCGCGGGTAGGGGATCGAGTCGCGGATGTTGGACAGGCCGCAGACATAGACCACCAGGCGCTCGAAGCCCAAACCGAAGCCCGCATGCGGCACCGTGCCGTAGCGGCGGAAATCGCGATACCAACCGTAATGCACGGGATCCAGGCCGAACTGGGCCATGCGCGCGTCCAGCACGTCGAGGCGCTCCTCGCGCTGGCTGCCGCCGATGATCTCGCCGATGCCCGGCGCCAGCACGTCCATCGCCGCGACGGTCTTGCCGTCGTCGTTGAGGCGCATGTAGAACGCCTTGATGTGCTCGGGGTAGTTGGTGACCACGACCGGGCGGCCGACGTGCTGCTCGGTCAGCCAGCGCTCGTGTTCGGTCTGCAGGTCCAGGCCCCATTCGACCGGGAATTCGAACTTGTGCTTCGACTCCTGCAGCAGTTTGATCGCATCGGTGTAGTCGATGCGCTCGAACGGCGCGTTGATGAAATCCTCCAGCTTGCTGATCGCGGTCTTGTCCACGCGTTCGGCCAGGAAGGCGAGGTCGTCGCCGCGTTCCTCCAGCACCGCGCGGAACAGGTACTTGAGGAAGTCCTCGGCGACCCGCGCATCCTCGGCCAGGTCGGCGAAGGCGATCTCCGGTTCGATCATCCAGAATTCGGCCAGGTGCCGGGTGGTGTTGCTGTTCTCGGCACGGAAGGTCGGGCCGAAGGTGTAGACCTTGCTCAGGGCCAGGCAGTAGGCCTCGACATTGAGCTGGCCGGAGACGGTGAGGAAGGTCTCCTTGCCGAAGAAGTCGCGCGAGAAATCCACTTCGCCCTTGCTGTTGCGCGGGAGGTTGGCGGTATCCAGGGTGGATACGCGGAACATCTGCCCGGCGCCTTCGGCATCGGAGGTGGTGATGATGGGCGTGCTGATCCAGCAGTAGCCGTTCTGGTGGAAATAACGGTGCACCGCCTGCGACAGGCAATTGCGGATGCGGGTGACCGCGCCGAACAGGTTGGTGCGCGGGCGCAGGTGGGCGACTTCGCGCAGGAATTCCAGCGAATGCGCCTTGGGCTGGATCGGGTAGGTCTCGGGGTCTTCGACCCAGCCGACCACTTCCAGCGCGCTGGCCTGGATTTCGAAACTCTGGCCCTGGCCCTGCGAGGCGACCAGGGTGCCGGTGGCGACGACCGCGCAGCTGGCGGTCAACCGCTTCACTTCGGATTCGTAATTCCCCAGCGTGTCCGGCACGACGACCTGGATGGGCGCGAAGCAGGAGCCGTCGCTGACGTTGACGAAGGACAGCCCGGCCTTGGAATCGCGCCGCGTGCGCACCCAGCCGCGGACCGTGACTTCGCCGCCGGCCGGGATCTTTCCCGCCAGCGCATGTTCGACGCTAACCACCGTCATGACTTGTAATCCTTGTGCGACGCAACCATTAATGGAACGCGGAGTTTACCGGAGCAGCGCCGGGAACGCCTGATCCTCCAGTCTATAATCGCTGCGAGAAAGGAGAGTCCATGGCCATCACCCTAACCCCGGTCGCGTTCCAGCGAGTACAGCGTTTCGTCGCCGAATCGGGCGCCCTGGGCCTGCGTTTCGGCGTCAGCCGCACCGGTTGCTCGGGCTGGGGCCATATGGCCGACCTGGCCCGCGACCAGCGCGCGGACGACACCGTGTTCGAGCAGCAGGGCGTCAAGATCTTCGTCGACGCCGACAGCCTGGCGCTGGTCGATGGCACCGAGATCGATTTCGGCAAGCAGGGCCTCAGCGAGGCGTTCCTGTTCCGCAATCCGAATGCCACCGCCGAATGCGGCTGTGGCGAAAGCTTCACGACCCAGGCTGATCTGGGCTGAAACCTTGGTGTCCTTCTCCCGACAGGAGAAGGAAAAGCATAAGCTCCCGGTTCACCGAAACCGGAGTCCCCCATGTTCCGTTACCTATTGTTGGCAGCCGTGTTGTGCGCTGCCGTCGTGCCTGCACGAGCCCAGACAAGCGCCCAGACAAGCAGCCAGAACCCTGTGTTGCACAAGTTCTTCGCCGACCAGTGGGAGCGCGGCCTGCGCGAGAGCCCGGAGAACGCCAGCTACAACGGCGATCCCCGTTTCAACGACCGCTGGACCGACCTGAGCCTGGCCGCCATCGCCCAGCGCGAAGCCGGGGACCGCGCGGCGCTGGAGCAACTGCACGCGATCGATCGCAAGGGCTTGTCGGCCGCCGACCAGCTGGACTACGACACCTTCGAATGGAACCTGCAACGCAGCATCGAGCGGCAGAAGTTCCACGAATACCAGCAACCGATCAACCACCAGGGCGGACCGCAGACCGCGGACGGAATCGCCGAAGTGCTGCCTTTCGCCAGTTCCAGGGATTACCAGGATTGGCTGAAGCGCCTGCGGGCGCTGCCCACGGTCATCGACCAGGTCATCGTGCTGATGCAGGAAGGGGTGAAGGCGGGCAACGTGCCGCCGCGCGTGCTGATGCAGCGGGTGCCGGCGCAGATCGCCGGGCAGGTGGTCGATGATCCGGCCGCGAGCGCCTTCTACAAGCCGTTGCTGAAATTCCCGGATTCGATTCCCGCCAGCGACCGCGGCCAACTGCAGGCGGAAGCGAAGCGGATCATCGCCGGCGAGGTGGTCCCGGCCTATCGCAAGCTGCAGGCTTACTTCAATGACGAATACCTGCCCAAGACCCGCGCATCGATCGCCGCGACCGAGCTGCCCGATGGCAAGGCCTATTACGATTTCCTGGCCCGCTACTACACCACCACCGACCTGACCGCCGATCAGATCCACGCCACCGGCCTCAAGGAAGTCGCGCGGATCCGCGCCGAGATGGAAAAGGTCAAGGCACAGACCGGCTTCAAGGGCTCGTTGGCCGAGTTCTTCACCTACCTGCGCAGCGACCCGAAGTTCTTCTACCAGACCCCGGACGAACTGCTCACCGCTTACCGCGCCCTGTCCAAGCGCATCGACCCCGAGCTGGTGAAGGTGTTCAAGACCATTCCGCGCCTGCCGTACGGCGTGCGTCCGATCCCGGACAACATCGCTCCCGACACCACCACCGCCTACTACCTGCCAGGCGCCTCCGACGGCACCCGTGCCGGCTATTACTACGTCAACCTGTACAAGCCGGAAATGCGGCCGCGCTGGGAAATGATGCCGCTGTCGCTGCACGAGGCCGTGCCCGGGCACCACTTCCAGTTCGCCCGCGCGCTGGAACTGCCGGACGCGCCGATGTTCCGCCGCACCGCCTATTTCGTCGCCTACGGCGAGGGTTGGGGCCTGTACGCGGAGCAGCTGGGTTATGAAATGGGCCTGTACGACGACCCCTACGACCGTTTCGGCCAGTTGACCTATGAAATGTGGCGGGCGGTGCGGCTGGTGGTCGACACCGGCATGCACGCCAAGGGCTGGACCCGGGACCAGGCCATCGCCTATTTCAAGGACAACGCGGCCAAGACCGACCAGGACATCGTCAACGAGGTCGACCGCTACATCGGCACCCCCGGCCAGGCCCTGGCCTACAAGATCGGCCAGCTGAAGATTTCCGCGCTGCGGGACAAGGCGAAAAGGGAGCTGGGGCCGAAGTTCGACCTGAGGGCCTACAACGACGCGGTGCTGGAGACCGGCTCGGTGCCGCTGGAAGCGCTGGAGCGGCATATCGATGCGTGGATTGCTGAGAGCCGGTAACCGGTAACCGGTAGCCGGGAGCCGGGAGCCGGAAAAGCCGAGCCCGCAGCCTGTGCCTCGTTCCTCACTCCTCGTTTTTCACTCCTGGCTCCCCCGCATTTGCACCTAACCCCTTGACCTGACATAATTTCCGGCTTCCTGCGGGCCTGCCCGTGGGAACCCTTGCCCCACCGCGTTCTCCACCCCTGTGTTGGGGACGGTCGGGGGGCTGTCCGGTCCGGCTTCCTGCCGGGCCTTCATCCGAAAGGTATACAACGATGCGTCATTATGAAGTCGTGTTCCTGGTCCACCCTGACCAGAGCGAGCAAGTGCCGGCCATGATCGAGCGTTACAAGACGCTGGTCGAGAACGGCAACGGCAAGATCCACCGCCTGGAAGACTGGGGCCGCCGCCAGCTGGCGTACCCGATCCAGAACCTGGTCAAGGCCCACTACGTGCTGTTCAACATCGAAGTCGAACAGGCGATCCTGGCCGAGCTGACCGAAAGCTTCCGCTTCAACGACGCGGTGCTGCGCCACCTGATCATGAAGCGCGATGAAGCCGACACCGAGATGTCGATCATCATGAAGAGCAAGGACGAGAAGGGCGACAAGCCCGAGCGTGGCGAACGTCGTCGTCGTGATGATGATGAGGGTGGCGAAACGGCCGAGGCCGCGAGCGACACCGATTCCGACTCTGCCGAAGCCGCCTAAGGAGCACCTCCATGTCCAAGTTCTTCCGTCGCCGCAAGTTCTGCAAGTTCACCGCCGAAGGCGTGAAAGAGATCGACTACAAGGATCTCAACACCCTGCGCCAGTACCTGACCGAAACCGGCAAGATCGTCCCCAGCCGCGTGACCGGCACCAAGGCGCGCTACCAGCGCCAGCTGCAGACGGCCGTCAAGCGCGCCCGTTTCCTGGCCCTGATTCCCTACACCGACAGCCACGACAATTGATTGAAGCGGTAATGAGGTGAAGTCGGCGGCGGTGCCGCCTGCAAAGGGTGAAGGGTGAAGTAAAGCGGTTGCCCCAACCATTCGCAGCCCGCGCAGCGGGCGACTTCACCCTTCACTCTTCACCCCAAAGTCCAATTCGGACAGCCCACCGCTGCGGGATCAATCCCGCTAACGAATACGGAGCAAGACCATGCAACTGATCCTCCTGCAAAAAGTGACCAACCTGGGCGTACTCGGCGACAAGGTCGACGTGAAGCCGGGCTACGGCCGCAACTACCTGGTGCCGCAGGGCAAGGCCGTTCCGGCCACCGCCGCCAACATCGCCGAGTTCGAAGCCAAGCGCGCCGAATACGAAGCCAAGGCCAAGTCGGTCCATGACCAGGCCGAAGCGCGCCGCGCCAAGCTGGAAGGCGCCAGCGTCACCATCAGCGCCAACGCCGCCACCGAAGGCAAGCTGTTCGGTTCGGTCGGTCCGCGCGACATCGCCGAGGCCTTCACCAAGGCCGGTTTCCCGGTCGAGAAGAGCGAAGTCATCCTGGGCGAGGGCGCGTTCCGCCATATCGGCGAATACGACGTGGTCCTGCACCTGCATGCCGACGTGGAAACCACGGCCAAGGTCATCGTCATCGCCGACGTCTGAGCCTGGCTGCAAGCAACACCGCGACGGGCGCCGAAAGGCGCCCGTTTCGTTTGTCCCCGTAGCAAACCTGTTGAATTCCCACGTAGGAGCGCCCCATGGGCGCGAGCACTTGGCTTGTTCCGCTAACGGATCGAAGAGCTCGCGCCCATGGGGCGCTCCTACGGTCGCAGTCATTGAGACGGTCGACGGGTATCCAGACAATCGTACTTATCCACAGGTTGTGCCATCGCGTGCGCACAGGCGGAACACCTACGATAAGGGGTCGGAATCTTCAGGCGACGCCCTTCATCCGCGCGCGCCGCATCGCAAGCTCCACAAAGGAATCCCCAGCACCCATGTCCGCACGCCCCGGTTTCCGTTACGACCAGCACGACGCCCGCATCGAACAACTGCGCGTGCCGCCGCACTCCATCGAAGCGGAGCAGGCGGTGCTGGGCGGGTTGATGCTGGCGCCGGAAGCCTACGACCGCATCAACGACAAGCTCAACGATGTCGATTTCTATCGTCGCGACCACCAGCTGATCTATCGCGCGATCAGCGAGCTGGCGGAAAAGAGCCGCCCTTACGATGCGGTGACCTTGGGCGAGTGGTTCGAATCCCAGGGCCAGATCGAACAGGTCGCCGGCGGCGCCTACCTGGTCGAGCTGGCCAGCACCACGCCTTCGGCCGCGAATATCGTGGCCTACGCGGAGATCGTGCGCGACAAGGCGGTGATGCGGCAGCTGATCGAGGTCGGCACCGCGATCATCAACGACGGCTTCCAGCCCGATGGCCGCGACAGCGCCGAACTGCTGGCAAAGGCCGAGCAGGATGTGTTCGCCATCGCCGAGGCCGGCGCGCGCGGGCGCACCGACTTCACCGCGGTCAACACCGCGTTGAAGGAGGCATTCGAAGTGCTGCAGAGCCGCTTCGAGAATGGCGGCAGCATCACCGGCCTGCCCACCGGCTACCACGAGTTCGACGAAATGACCGCGGGCCTGCAGCCCACCGATCTGCTGATCCTGGCCGCGCGCCCGGCCATGGGCAAGACCACGCTGGCCTTGAACATCGCCGAGTACGCCGCGATCAAGTCGAAGAAGGCGGTGGCCGTGTTCTCGATGGAAATGTCGGCCTCGCAGCTGGCCTTGCGCCTGATTTCCTCCAACGGCCGGGTCAACGCCACCCGCCTGCGCACCGGTCAGCTGGAGGACGAGGACTGGAGCCGGGTCACCAGCGCGATCCGCATGTTGAAGGAAACCAAGATCTTCATCGACGACACCCCGGCGCTGTCGCCGGACGTGTTGCGCTCCAAGGCGCGCCGGTTGAAGCGCGAACACGACCTGGGCCTGATCGTGATCGACTATCTGCAGCTGATGGGCGTGCCCGGCAACAGCGAAAATCGCGCCACGGAAATTTCCGAGATCTCGCGTTCGCTGAAAGGACTGGCCAAGGAATTGAACGTGCCGGTGATCGCCCTGTCGCAGCTCAACCGCTCGCTGGAAACCCGCACCGACAAGCGCCCGGTGATGGCCGACCTGCGCGAATCCGGCGCCATCGAGCAGGACGCCGACGTCATCATCTTCATCTACCGCGACGACTACTACCACAAGGATTCGGCCGACAAGGGCCTGGCCGAAGTCATCATCGGCAAGCAGCGTAACGGCCCCACCGGCTCGATCAAGCTGAAGTTCTTCGGCGAATACACCCGTTTCGACAACCTGGCCCACGACGCCGTCGGCAGCTTCGAGTAACCGTAGGGTGGGCCTTGGCCCACCTTCCGAAAGATCGCGACTGCAGAATGGCGGGTCGAGCCCCGCCCTGTGCTGACTTCAAGCCGGATCGGTCTTCGGCTTTTCCTGCGTCACCTTGTTCAACAGCTTCACCGCATAACCGCTGCCCGGGACCACCGCCGAGGCGACTTCCGCCCCCAGTTCGAACATCATTTCGCGCGACATCATGATGTCGACCTTCTCGCGGAACCATTCGCCGTTCTCGATCACCTCGCCGGTCAATCCGTCGATCTCGATCACCCCCAGCTTGTTGTTCCAGTTGTATTCGAAAGCGAACACCGGGCGGAAGTAGAGGTGCGCGGTGGTGAACTCGATCGCGTCGCCCTGGATCGAGTGCGCATCGATCGGTTCGGCGGCCAGTTTCGCCTTCACGATCTGCACCGCGGCGTTGAAAGACAGTTGCGGCGGAATCGTTCCTTCGACATCCAGTTGAGTGCGCTCGGCGGCCTTGTAGCGCTCGATGTAACTCTGCAGCTTGACCGGCTTGATCCCGCGTTTCAGCCCGTCCTGGTGCACGGCCACGTCGATCTTGCGGTGGCAGAATTCCTGCAGTTACACGTCGATGCGCGGCTTGCTTGCGCTATTGGGCAGGATCTCGAAAGCGGTCCCGGCGATTTCCACCTTGCGCGCATAGGGGTTGGTGATCTGCAGCGGATACACGGCCTCGTGCAGGTAATCGATCTCGCGCCGCGCCACCAGGTGCCAGAAAGGCTCGTAGCGCAGCTCCCACTTGGACAGGTGCACCGTATCGGCCTTGGGCCGGTTCAGTGGATTGAGCCGGGCCAGGGTGCCAAAGGCGGCGAGCTTGCTCTTTTCCGCTTGTTCCTCGGCCGCGCGGCTGGGATAGACCTCCTCGAAATAGAGGATCCGGTAGACCGAACTGTCGGGGTTGATGGTCGGTTCCATGGTTTGCTTCCCGCCGGATGCGAAGTCTTTGGATCATACGTAAAACGAGACGTTGCAAGGACAGCACCGATGGCGTAGGAGCGACGTAAGTCGCGAAGCCAAGGCTCCCGCACCGGCCGGCCATCGATATTTCCGCATACGCCTTGTGTCGCTACCGGATGCCATTGTCGGGTCACAGTCGCGACTCACGTCGCTCCTACGCCGGGGTATCGCGCCACGTTGTTCCCGCATGCGTTGACGCCCTTCGCCGCCGCATGCTTCACTCGCCGCGGGAGAGGAGAACACGATGGCAACCAGCAAAGCGCCGCGCAAGCCGCGCAAGGAACCCATGTCGCGGGTCGATACCGCGTGGCTGCGGATGGAGCGGCCGACCAACCCGATGATGATCACCGGCGTGTTGATGTTCGACGAGCCGATGACCATCGAGAAACTCAGGGACGTGGTCAGGAAACGCTTCCTTGCCTATCCGCGCTTCCGGCAGAAGGCGGTGGACACGCCCGCTGGCGCCTCCTGGGTGGAGGACGAGAATTTCGACCTGGACCTGCATGTGCGCATCACCGCGCTGCCGGGACGCAGCGATCGCAAATCCGAGAAAAAAGCCTTCGAGCGCTTCGTCAGCCAGTTGGCGTCCTCGCCGCTGGACAAGTCCAAGCCGCTTTGGCAATTCCACCTGGTCGAGAAATACGGCACTGGCTCGGCGGTGGTCGTGCGCATCCATCATTGCTATGCCGACGGCATGGCCCTGGTCCAGGTGATGCTGTCGATGACCGACACCACCCGCAAACCCGAAAAGAGCAGCCAGCTGCGCGCCGCATGGCTGAAAGACGACGGCAGCAAGGTCGAGCGCCGGGTCGGCGCCATCGACCGCTACATGAAGATCGGCGGCAAGGTGCTGGGCAAGGGCATGGACATGTACCGCGACCCGACCCTGGCCACGGTGCTGGCGAAAGAAGGTGGCGAGATCGGCCGCGAACTGCTGGCCGCACTGGCCCTGTCCGACGATCCGCCTACGCTGTTGCGCGGCAGCCTGGGGGTCAGCAAACGCGTGGCCTGGGCCGAGCCGCTGGACCTGGATGAAGTGAAGGCGGTCGGCCGCGCCTGCGATTGCACGGTCAACGACGTGCTGATGGCGGCGGCTGCCGGCGCCTTGCGTGGCTACATGCTGGAGCGTGGCGAGGTCCTCGACGGCGTGACCTTGCGGGCTACCGTGCCGGTCAACCTGCGTCCGCTGGAACACGCCAGGAAGCTGGGCAACCATTTCGGCCTGGTGTTCCTGGAGCTGCCGGTGGGCGAAGACAATCCGATCCGCCGCGTCGAGCGCGTTGCACAGTGCATGACAGAGCTCAAGAACTCGCGACAAGCCATTGTTTCTTTTGGACTACTGGCGGCGCTTGGTATGGCGCCGGCGGCAGTGCAGGGCATTGCCCTGGACCTGTTCAGCCGCAAGGCGACCGCGGTGGCGACCAATGTGCCGGGGCCGCAGCAGCCGTTGTACATGGGCGGCTGCGGGATGCGCGAAATGATGTTCTGGGTGCCGCAGACCGGCTCGGTCGGGATCGGTATCTCGATCCTGAGTTACAACAACCGGGTTCATTTCGGCCTGATTTCCGATGCCAAGCTGGTGCCCGATCCCGACGCGGTGATCCAGCGTTTCGGCCCGGAATTCGAGAAATTGCTGTACCTGTCGCTGATGGGCAATTGGGACCACGGCCTGGATTCCGAAGCCGCGACCCAGCTGGTTGGAGACCCTTCCTGAACAAAACCCGCGTCTGGCTTGTCCGTTTCACCTGCCAGACATCTCCGCGCCGGTAGCTTTTCAAAGCTGAACCACCTGCCTGAAGAATGTCCACCAGCAAGGAGAACGCGATGAAGAAGCAAGCAATGATGGTCCTGGCCACCGCACTCGCCGCCACGGTCACCCTGGGCGGCTGCGCCACCTACACCGGGCAGACCAACGACCCCAACGATCCCAACCGCACCCGCAACAATGCCTTGATCGGCGCGGGTATCGGCGCGGTCGCCGGCCTGCTCAGCGGTGGCGATGCCACCGAACGTCGCCAGCGCGCCATGGTCGGTGCAGGCGTGGGTGGCGTTGCCGGTGGCGCGATCGGCGCTTACCAGGACAGACAGGAAGCGGAGCTGCGTCGCCAGACCGCAGGCACCGGCGTGGAAGTCAGCCGCGATGGCGATGTGATCAAGCTCAACCTGCCCGACGGCGTCACCTTCGATTTCGGCAAGGCCAACCTGAAGTCGCAGTTCTATCCGGCGCTCGACAACGTCGCCAGCACCCTGGCCGAGTTCAACCAGACCATCGTCGAAGTCTCCGGCCATACCGACAGCGTCGGCAGCGATGCCGCCAACCAGACCTTGTCGGTGCAGCGCGCCAACGCGGTCGGCAATTACCTGATGGGCAGGGGCCTGGTCCGCGAGCGTTTCGAGATCGTCGGTTTCGGCGAAACCCGGCCGGTAGCCAACAACGATACCGACTCGGGCCGCGCCCTCAACCGTCGCGTGGAGATCCGGGTGGTGCCGGTGCGTTCGTAAGTACGGAAAGCATCGCGAATGAAAAATCGGGCCGCATTAGCGGCCCGATTCTTTTGTTTCCCTGTAGGAGCGCCCCCTGGGCGCGAGCTCTTGATTGCCTGGACAGATAGAGAAAAGAGCTCGCGGCTGGAAGCCGCTCCCACAAGATGCCACCACCCAAGCAACCTTGTTTTCACGTTCGACAAGTTAAAATTTCGAATACACGCAAACCAGGGAAATCTGTTTGACGATCTTTTCCAACGCAACACGATTCCCGGTGTCCTGCGAGCATCGCACCAGCAACCACCCCAACCCCACCTGTCGCAAATCGCGGGGCAGGGCGCATTGCCGATGACTGCGACAACCCACCCGTTGGCGGGAAAACCCGCCCAGGCAGCGCAACTGGTCGATATCGGCAAACTGCTCGCCGCCTATTTCGATCTCAAGCCCGATCCGTCCATCGCCGCGCAACGGGTAGTGTTCGGTACTTCCGGCCATCGTGGTTGCTCGTTCGACTGCAGCTTCAACGAAGCGCATGTGCTGGCGATCACCCAGGCGATCTGCGAGTACCGCGCACAGGAAGGTATCGACGGGCCGTTGTTCCTCGGCATCGATACGCATGCATTGTCGAAGCCGGCCTGCGACAGCGCGCTGGAAGTGCTGGCGGCCAATGGCGTCGAAGTGCGCATCGCCCCGGGTGGCGAGTACACGCCTACGCCGGCCATTTCGCACGCGATCATCGTCCACAACCGTGGCCGCACGTCCGGCGTGGCCGATGGCATCGTGATCACGC
Organism: Pseudoxanthomonas sp.; assembly: GCA_041919795.1. Classification (GTDB taxonomy): domain Bacteria; phylum Pseudomonadota; class Gammaproteobacteria; order Xanthomonadales; family Xanthomonadaceae; genus Pseudoxanthomonas_A. Next base: position 30,711 of record JAYRTC010000023.1, read on the forward strand.
CTTCGCACAATCCGCCCGGCGACGGCGGCTTCAAGTACAACAGCCGCAATGGCGGGCCGGCCGATACCGCGATCACCGCGTGGATCCAGGACCGGGCCAATGTCTTGCTCGAAAGTGGATTGAAACAAGTCCTTCGCGTGCCCTTGCAACAGGCGCGCAAGGCCGTAACCACGCGGGTGCACGACTACCTGGGCGCCTATGTCGCCGACCTGGGCAACGTACTCGATTTCGACCTGATCCGCGCTTCCGGCATCCGCATGGGCGTGGATCCGCTGGGCGGCGCCGGCGTGCACTACTGGGCGCGCATCGCCGAACGCTATCGCATCGACCTGGACGTGGTCAGCGAACAGGTCGACCCCGGCTTCGCCTTCATGACCCTGGACTGGGATGGCCGGATCCGCATGGATCCTTCCTCGTCCTTCGCCATGCAGCGATTGATCGGGTTGAAGGACCGCTACGACATCGCCTTCGCCTGCGACACCGACCACGACCGCCACGGCATCGTGACCCGCAGCGCCGGATTGCTGCCGTCGAATCACTACCTGGCGGCGATGGTCGATGACCTGTTCCAGCATCGCGCGGGCTGGCGCGTCGATGCCGCGGTCGGCAAGACCGCGGTCAGCAGCGGCATGATCGACCGGGTCGCCGCACGACTGGGCCGCAAGTTGTACGAGACGCCGGTCGGCTTCAAGTGGTTCGCCGATGGCCTGTCCGACGGCTCGCTGGGCCTGGGGGGCGAAGAGAGCGCCGGCGCCAGTTTCCTGCGCCGCGACGGCACGGCCTGGACGACCGACAAGGACGGCCTGGTGCCGGCGCTGTTCGCGGCGGAGATCACCGCGCGCCACGGACAGGATCCGGGTGAACGTTACGCGGGCCTGTGCCGTGAATTCGGCGAATCGTTTTCCAGCCGCATCGACGCACCCGCCAATCCGCGGCAGAAACGCTTGCTGTCGAAACTGACGCCCTCGCAACTGCAAGTCGATCGCCTGGCGGGCGCGAAGATCCAGCAGGTGCTGGACAAGGCGCCCGGCAATGGCGCGGCCATCGGCGGCATCAAGGTCGTCGCCGAAAACGGCTGGTTCGCCGCGCGTCCGTCCGGCACCGAAGACATCTACAAGATCTATGCGGAAAGCTTCGACAGCCACCAGCATTTGCAGGCGATTCTTGCCGAGGCGCAGGGGATTGTGGATACGGCGATTGCGGGGGGCTAGGAGGAGCCGGGAAGAGGGAAGAGGGAAGAGCGGTACAGATTCTGCTTTGCCCCCTTTGCAAAGGGGGCTACGGGGGATTTGCTCTTGATCTTGCTCTGAAGCAAGAGCAAATCCCCCTCAATCCCCCTTTTCCAAAGGGGGAAGTCAAAGCACAAGGTGCTTCCCTCTTCGTCATTTTCCTTTTCCCGGCTCCCGGTGCAAAAACTATTCCTTCTTCACCGCATGCCCGCCAAATCCATTGCGCATCATCGACAGCAGCTTGTCGGCGAAGGAGTCGGTGTCGCGTGAGCGCAGGCGTGCGATCAACGAAAGGGTGATCACCGGCGCCGGCACATTGAGGTCGATCGCTTCGGCCACGGTCCAGCGGCCTTCGCCGGAATCGGGGACGAACGGGGCGATGCCGTCCAGGGTCGGGTTTTCGCCCAGCGCATCGGCGGTCAGGTCCAGCAGCCACGAACGCACCACGCTGCCGTTGCGCCAGATCTCGGCGATCTGGTGCAGGTCCAGGTCGAACTCTTTCTTGTGTTCCAGGATGGAAAAACCTTCGGCATAGGCCTGCATCATTCCGTATTCGATGCCGTTGTGGATCATCTTGGTGAAGTGCCCGGAACCGGCCGGCCCGACCCGGCCCCAGCCCTGGTCCTTTGCAGGCGCCAGGGTCTCGAAGATGGGGCGCAGGCGCTCCACCGCATCGGCCTCGCCGCCGATCATCAGGCTGTAGCCCTCCGCCAGTCCCCACACGCCGCCGCTGGTGCCGCAATCGACGTAATGCAGGCCCTTGTCGGCCGCCGCCCTGGCCCGGTCCACGGTGTTCTTGTAGTTGGAATTGCCGCCATCGATGATCGTGTCGCCGGGCGCAAGCAGGGACAGCAACGCATCGACCGTGCCGCCGGTGATATCGCCCGCCGGCACCATCATCCACACCGCGCGCGGCGCGGCCAGCGCGGCCACCATCGCCTGCAACGAGTCGACCGTTTCCGCGCCAAATTGCCCGGCACGCGCACGCGCCTCGGCGCCCGGGTCGAAACCCACCACGCGGTGGCCACCACGCAGCAGCCGTTGCGCCATGTTCGCACCCATCTTGCCCAAGCCGATCATGCCCAGTTCCATGCGTGCTCCCGTGTCGTCCAGAAAACGATAGCGTGCATTCTGCGCCGTTGTGGGAGCGGCGTCAGCCGCGAACTCTTGTGCCGCTCCTGCAAGGATCAAGAGCGTCTTCCTCTCCCCTTGTGGGAGAGGATGCCCGAAGGGCAGGAGAGGGGGCGTGAGCGAAGCGAGCGTGCTTTTGCTTTGCACTTGCCTTTCTCAAAGTCAAAAGCCGACCCCTCTCCCCCCGCCTTCGCGGGGGCAGGCTCTGCTTCGCTGCGCGAAGCTGTCCCTCTCCCACGCCCCGCAGGAAGTCCCCTTGGGGGACAAGGGGAGAGGGTGGTCCACGTGGGAGCGGCGTCCTCGCCGCGTAGCCCTGCAAAACTTGTGGGAGGGGCTTCAGCCCCGACGCTTCACCTGTTTTCACTGTCGGGGCTGAAGCCCCTCCTACAGGTAAAGCCGACCCCTCTCCCTGCTTCGCTACGCGAAGCGGTCCCTCTCCCACGAGGGGAGAGGGGGTAGAACCCCTCCCCGAATGCTCGGAACTGGAATTGGCGTAGGAGCGACGTGAGTCGCGACTGGAATCAATGCGCCAACCGACCCGTTCCCCGTCCCGGTTGCGACGCGCGGACGTATCGCCCAGGTGCCGCCCTGCATGCGCCGACCTGCATGCGCCGGCTGAAAAGCCCGGCACGCCGACCCCGGAACCTCGTGCGCCGACGATTTCACCCGGCACGCCGACCCAAAAACCCCGCACGCCGACGATTCCACCCCGTGCGCCGACTGAAAAACCTCATGCGCCGACGAAAAAACCCGGCACGCCGACAAAATTACCCCGCGCGCCGGGTGAAAAACCCCATGCACGGGGTTTTTTCGTCGGCGCATGGGCGAATCGGGTCGAAACGACAGAGCCTGCCCTCGAATGCTCTAGTCGGGGGTTGCGCATGAAAAAAGCCGCCCGGAGGCGGCTTTTCCTGTTGCGGTGGGGTCGAAGGGCTCAGGCGGCGACGACAGTCGGTTTGCGTGGGGATCGGGCGAAGCGCCCGCCGATTTCCTTGCGCAGTTCGTCCAGGCCGTGGTTCGAGCCGGAGAGCTTGATCTGGCCGTAGCCTTCCAGGGCGGTGGCCATGGCGTCGCTGCCCAGGGCGTTGGCGGTGTCTTCCACCTGGGCGCGCAGGCGTTGCAGGCGTTCCAGCACGGGGCGCAGGCGGTCCAGGGCCAGCAGGTCGGCCTGGGCGTCGGCCAGGTTGAGGCTGGGCGGGACGATCTGCGGGTTCTGTTCCAGCACGCGGATGGTCTGGCGGGTGAAGACCTCGGACTTGTCGCCCATGTAGGTCAGGCGCTTGCGTTCGTCGGCGTCCAGCGACAACAGGCCCGGCAAGGCGGCCTCGATCTGGGCCAGGCCCGCGAGGGCGGCGGTCTGCTGTTCTTCGGTGATGTTGAGGGAAATCAGGTTCTGGGCCACTTGCACTGCTCCTTGTTGCATTCCATGTGAGGGCCGGGGACTCCGGCCCGGTGATGCGCCACGCCGTCCCTGTCACGTGTGGTGCGGGTGGGAATGTGGCAGGGGAATGGGGCGCGTGTCAGTCGGGGGAAGGCGCGGGTCCGTGTAGGAAAATTCCGGCGCCCGCTTTTGCAGGAGCGACGCAAGTCGCGAAGGCGACAATCCCGGACCATCGAAATGTAGGAGGGGCTTCAGCCCCGACGCTCTTCGCGAAAAGGGCGTCGGGGCTGAAGCCCCTCCCACAGCATCATCGGGATTGTCGCCTTCGCGACTCGCGTCGCTCCTGCGGTCGCTCTTACAGCCCTCGCACAGCCCCGATGCGCGCGGCGGGCATAATGCCCGGGACATGGGGAATGCGCCGGGCCAATGACACCACACGAATCCACCGCCGGAAGCGGTCGCTAACCGTGTTCTTCTTGCGAGAATTTGGCGCTAACAAAGGCGCTTGTGTCTGTGTCCGTAAAGTGCACATAACACCCCTTCATGCCCCTGGTCATAAGAGTCTTGTATGTGTTCCGAATGACTCGGTCGACGCTGTCCTGCACTGAAGGATCCAACCTGGCCCGACTTGAGTAGCCGCGTATCGAACGATCCTGACGCGAGCGCTTTGTCGGGTCTGTCCTGAGTGCGCCATCGCGATATATCAAGTCAGGGCCAATGATCACGCCTACGTAATCGAGCTCCAGGCCTTGGCAAGTATGGATGCAGCCCACTTGGTCAATCGACTTCTCGCCGATGATCCACAGGCTTCCATCGCTGCCGAGATTCCATTGCTTCTGATAGCTGAACTCCGGAATGACGATATCGTACGCGTCGGGGTCCTTCTTGCTCTTCCAGTCCCAGCAATAGCCCGCTACCACCCGGGATTTGTTGTTGGCGCGATTCTTCTCCCGGATGATCTCGTGCAGCTCGACAGGCGAGCCCACTACCCGGAAATCGAACGAATTGCGGTCGAAGGTGTCGTTGGCGGTTTCGCGGATACCCAGCAGGTTGTCCAGCCAGGCGATGTAACCATCCGAGCCGTTGCAGCGAAACTGGGAACTCAGTTCAAGGTGGGTGACCTGCGCGCCAAGATTGGCGGCCCAATGACCCAGCTCATTGGAATGGCCGATATCTGACAGCGTCACTATCTGGTCGTCATCGACGAAGAAGATGGTGCACTTGGCGCTGCGGATCAGCTCCATGACCTGGTTCTGCCCCAGATTGCCGTACAGGCCACTCTTGGCGTTCAGGCGATGCGCTTCGTCCACCACTAGCGCGTCGAACACATTCGGCTCGGTTTCATGGAACGTACCCGACCCGGAGAACAGGCTGGCTATCTCGACCTTCTTCAGGTGACCCGCCAGATTGTTCTTGTAGACCTCGCGGGGAGCGGCATTCTTGGAGACGTACTTGGTCAACAGGCCGCGCTTGGTCAGTTCCACCAGCAAATTGACCGCGACCACCGATTTGCCGGTGCCCGGGCCGCCCTTGATGATGACCACCTGCTTCTGCGCAACGCTGGCGTGACGGGCGCGGGAGAGGCAGGTCTCGTAGACCACCTTCTGGTCATCGATCAATACGAACTCTTCGTTGCCCTTGAGCATCTTGGCAAGGCTGTCCGCCAGCATCTTGGAGGGGCGGATGCGGCCGTTCTCCATCTTGAACAGCAGTTCGCCCTTGTCGCCCTGCTTGACATGCTGCTTGATGAAGCTCCTCAGCTTGCTCAATTCCTCCTCGCCATAAAGGAAGAGCGGGGCCTTTTCCAGGTACGGGCCGTAGTGTGGGTGGCGGATAACGCCGTCGTCTTTGTAGTTGTGGAGATAGGCGCAGGGACGAAGCTCGGTGCCTGACTCGTAAACCGCCTCGTTGAAGCCAGTGAGGAGCGCCGCGTAGGACCAGGCCTGGTAGCTCGGATGGGCGCCCTCTCTTTCATGTGGGCCACCACGCTGCGCGATGATGATGCCGTCCTTCTCGCTGATGCGTGAAGTGGACCACTGCTTCAACTCCACGATAATGGCGTGCGGGGTTCCATCGGATGAAAGTCCGGAAAGGATGAAGTCGATGCGCTTCGCGGTTTGAGGAATGCCGAACTCGATACCAACGCCTACATCGTCCGGTATTTGCTTGTCCCGTAGTACCCGCGCCATTTCTTGCAGCGATGCCTTCCAGGACTTGAACTCGCCGTGGGCGGCATATCGTCCGGTCTTCTGGACGTATGCCGATTCAATGACATCTGCGATGTTTCGATTGTCATTGTCATCCAGGAACTTCGTCTTGGTCGCGTGGTAAACGATCACTTGATCCTTCCCCTTGGCTTGGCGGAATTAGAGTTCCGTGTACTTCTTGATGCTGCCTTTGGCGCGATCGATGGGGTATTTCTCTGCATTCCTGATTAATTTGCGTTTGGCGGCTTCCATCGGATCTATCCCCAGTTTGTCCGACAAGCGCACCAGGTACAGCAGTACATCTGCGATCTCTTCGCCGACCTGATCCAAGCGGTCTTGCGACAGGGCTTTGCTCTGTTCTTCGGTCAACCACTGGAAATGCTCCAGTAGTTCCGCAGCTTCGACGGATAGCGCGGCCGCCAGATTCTTTGGCGAATGGAACTGATCCCAGTCGCGATCCTTGGCGAATTTGCGAAGTTCAGCTTGCAGTTGTTGGAGATCAGTGCTCATGCGATAGATGGAACGTCATGAATATGCTTGGTCGAGATGAGTATAGGGCCGTAGGCTGGGTTAGCCAGCGTAGCAAGTAGGGCGCAATAACCGAAGGGCATTGCGCCGCGCAGGTTCGCCGGCGCGAAGGTTCTCAAGCCAACCAACACCACGAACGAACGGTTGCCGGCGCCGCATCATTCTTCCGTGGCGCTACGGACCTCCCGTGTCGTCCGGCAAAAAAGTTGGTGCCATTCTGCGCCCGTTATTGCACCCGTTTGATTCTTCCTCTCCCCTTGTGGGAGAGGATGCCCGAAGGGCAGGAGAGGGGGCGTGAGCGAAGCGAACGTGCACTTGCTTGAAAAGTCAAAAGCCGACCCCTCTCTCTGCTTCGCTACGCGAAGCTGTCCCTCTCCCACAAGGGGAGAGGGTGATTCGTGGGAGCGGCGCAAGCCGCGCACAGAAACCAACTGGGACCAGACAAATCGATGGCCAAGGGTTTTCGCCTTCGCGGCTTGCGCCGCTCCTACAAAGATCAAGAGCTCGCGGCGGGGACGCCGCTCCCACGCAGGCGCACGGGCGCAATAAAAAACGGGCCGCTCGCGCGGCCCGTTTCTTCACTGGATGGTGGAGGTGGGGGGAATTGAACCCCCGTCCGAAGGCACTCCATCCCCGGTACTACATGCTTAGCGCTCCGTTAGGTCTCGTCCCCGGACAGCACGGCGCGCAAAGCGCATCCGGGAACCAGCCTGTTTTGGTTAAGCCGTGACTGACAGGCAGCCATCACAGCCGGTTCCGTGATAATGACCCTACATCCACGAGCACGGGCACAAGTGGGTTCGGGGCTTACGCCTTAAGCGGCGAGAGCGT
>JAYRTC010000024.1:0-22865 GCA_041919795.1 Pseudoxanthomonas sp.
TGCCCGCGATGCTTTTCGGGCGTGGAGGCAAGAGCATCGCGGGCAGGGCCCGCTCCTACAAGGGTATGGGGTCAATGGGAATTATTGTTCCAGGAAATTCTTCAGCAACGCATGGCCATGCTCGGTCAGGATGGACTCGGGGTGGAACTGCACGCCCTGCACGGGGAATTCCCGGTGGCGCAGGCCCATGATTTCCTCGAAGGAGCCGTCGTCCAGCTCGGTCCAGGCAGTGATCTCCAGCGCATCCGGCAAGGTGGCACGATCCACCACCAGCGAGTGGTAGCGGGTGGCTTCGTAGGCGTCGGGCAGATGGGCGAACACACCCTTGCCTTCATGGCGGATGCGCGAGGTCTTGCCGTGCATGATGGTCTTGGCCCGGACCACGTCGCCACCATAGGCCTGGCCGATGCTCTGGTGGCCCAGGCAGACGCCGAGGATCGGGGTGTTGCGGCCAAGGCGTTCGATCAGCTCCAGCGACACGCCGGCCTCGTTTGGCGTGCAAGGACCGGGTGAGATGACGATGCGCTCGGGCGCGAGCTTCTCGATCTCGTCCACGCTCAGCGCATCGTTGCGCACCACCTTGACCTCGGCCCCCAGCGATTGCAGGTACTGCACGAGGTTGTAGGTGAAGCTGTCGTAGTTGTCGAGCATCAAGAGCATGAATTAGTCCGCCAGCAGGAACACTGCGTAGATTTTGTCTTGGAACGAGACATAGCCGGCCTGGAAAGACTCCCTGCTCACGACATCCGAAGCAGCGATAGCAGCCGTGCGGCTTCCAGTTACCTCGATGCGATCAAGCGTGCCGCCGCCAGACCACACATAGGCCTGCGGCCATGCGCCTTCACGAATGCCGTACTCGAACTGCGGGGCCACGTCGGAAACACTGTAAAGGCCGGCGAGCCTGGCCCCGTAGGCCTTGGCGATGACTTCCGCCTTTTCACGTGAAGAAATGATCGTCTTCTCGCGCAGCGCCTCCCTCAATGCCGACTCGCTACTCAACTCCGTAGTTATGTCGGAAATCCTCAAAGCCTGGGATGTCTGCACTCCTGCCAGAAATTTCTCCAGATCTGCTTGGCGCAAGAATCTGGCGGTCAGCGAACGAGTCACCGCTGTACCGATAAACACTTGGTCCTGCAGCTTCTGGTCATAGCGCTGACGGGAACCGATCTGCAAGGAAGTAGCAACGATCTCCCGTTCGGATACGCCAGCAGCCTTTAGCTTGGAAAGTATGTCCTTGACGTTGGTCTCCACATTGCGCCGCGCCACATCCGGATTCACGTCCACCGCTTCGAACTGGATATCGATCTTGAAGCGGTCCGGAATAGCTCGCGCCTGCGCGTCTCCATATACCAGGATGTGGCGAGTCGGCGGCAAGGCATTGACTTGCGCGGATGCATCTACTGCGATCAGCGACAGGAGAAGGAGTGCTGGGGTTTTAAGATTCATCATGACATTCCTTTTCTGGATGACTGTTTCATGGCTGCGCCTGACTGGCCGAAGAAGAGAAGATAAAAGCGAACGTCATTCCCGCGAAGAGCCTGCCCTCGAATGCTGTAGTCAGGGATGGAAACCCAGCAACTTTGCTTCCAACGGCGGAAGTCGCTGGATCCCCGCCTTCGCGGGGACGACGATCCGAATGTGGCCAATGCATAGGCGACGTGCGGTCGTCAGCCTTGTTCAACGCCTCTTCTCGATATTCGGGGTTGCCGATGACAAGGATCTTCATCACAACCCCTTCGCCGCTTCCGCCACCGCCCTGAACAACGCCCTGCCCTTGTTCATCGTCTCGTCCCATTCCTTCTCCGGATCCGAGTCGTAAACGATCCCGGCGCCGGCCTGCACATGCAGCCGCCCGTCCTTGATCACCGCCGTGCGGATGGCGATGGCGGTATCCGCGTCGCCATGCCAGCCGATGTAGCCGATGCTGCCGGCGTAGACGTTGCGCTTGATCGGTTCCAGCTCGCGGATCACTTCCAGCGCGCGGATCTTCGGCGCGCCGCTGACCGTGCCGGCCGGGAACGTCGCTCGTAGAACATCCGCATAGCTCAGCCCGGGCAACAACTTGCCGGTGACCTCGCTGACGATATGCATGACGTGGCTGTAGCGCTCGATCACGAACTGCTCGCCCACCTGCACCGTGCCCGCCGCGGACACGCGGCCGGCATCGTTGCGGCCCAGATCGATCAGCATCAGGTGTTCGGCGCGCTCCTTGGGATCGGCCAGCAGTTCCGCTTCCAGCGCAATATCTTCGTCATGGGTCTTGCCGCGCGGACGGGTGCCGGCGATGGGACGCACGGTGACTTCGCCATCTTCTAGACGGACGAGAATCTCCGGCGAGGAGCCCACCACCTGCACGTCGCCCACGTCCAGGAAATACATGTATGGCGACGGATTCAGCGCACGCAGCGCCCGGTATACGTCCACCGGTCGCGCGCTGAACGGCACACTGAGCCGCTGCGACAGCACCACCTGGAAGATGTCGCCGGCGCGGATGTATTCCTTCGATTTCTCCACCGCGTCGATGAAACCATCGTGGGTGAAGCCGGAAACGAAATGGCTTTCGTCCAGCACGTCGCGGGTGATCGGTGTCGGGTACGAGCCCGGCTGGCGCAGCTTGGTGGTCAGTGCATCGAGCCGCGACTGCGCGTTTTCCCAGGCGCCGTCCTCGCGCGGATCGGCGTGGACGATCAGGTACAGGCGGCCCTTGAGGTTGTCGAAGACAGCAAGCTCCTCGGACAACATCAGCAGGATATCGGGCGTGTCCAGCTCGTCACGGCGTTTACCAGGCATGTCGTCGCCGCCGGCCAGGCGCGGCTCGATGTAGCCGATGCACTCGAAACCGAACCAACCCACCAAGCCGCCAGTAAACCCAGGCAGGCCTTCGAGTTTCGGCACCGAGTACGCAGCACGCAACGCTTCCACTTCTGCGAAGGGATCGGCGACCTCGCGGGATTCGACGACCTGGCCGTGGTCGCTGATTTCCATGGCGTGGCCACGGAAGGTGACCACCCGTTTCGCCGGCAAGCCGATGATGGAATAACGGCCGAAGCGCTCGCCGCCTTCCACCGATTCCAGCAGATAGGTATGCGGGGCGTCGGCGAGTTTCAGGTAGACCGAGAGCGGTGTGTCCAGGTCGGACAGCACTTCGCGGACTACCGGGATGCGGGTGTGGCCTTGGTCAGCGTGCTGCTGGAATTGCGGGTGCGTGATCAAAACGGATTTCCTTCCGGGTCGCGGGGGTCAGGCAGACGACGGCAACAGGCCACCATCGCCAGCTTGGGCGAGCGGAAGGAAGGGCGCGGGGGAGCATCTGCGTGATCACGGGGCTACTTTAACCCGAGCGAAGCATTTTGGTCCGAGCGCCGACCTTTTTGGTCGGAATCCCGACCGATTTACCCGGCGTGCCGACCTTTTTGGTCGGAGTCCCGACCGTTTTACCCGGCGTGCCGACCATTTTGGTCGGAATCCCGACCGATTTACCCGGAACACCGACCTTTTTACCCGGCGTATCGACCTTTTCGGTCGGAGTCCCGACCTTTTTACCCGGCGTACCGACCTTTCTGGTCGGAGGGAGGACCGATTTACCCGGAACGTCGACCTTCCTGGTCGACACCCGGCGCATCGACCTCACGCCACGGTTGCGCTCTGGCGGACGGATTTCATACGGCTGTCATGTGCCGCCCGCAATATCGAAGGCCATGGCAGGGACGACTGGCGGAGGCAGGATAAGCCTCCAATATTCCGGGAAGGGGCGCGAAGCCCGCTTCCTTGCAGGAGCGGGCCTTGCCGCGATGCTCTTGTCTCTTATCGCCAGCTGATCGAAAAGCATCGCGGGCAAGGCCCGCTCCTACATTCTTGCGGCGACCGCGGCGCGCATCCGGCCGATCACGTCCGCATAGTCCGGTGCATTGAAGATCGCCGAACCGGCGACGAAGGTGTCCGCGCCCGCTGCCGCGATCTCGCCGATGTTGTCGGCCTTGACCCCGCCGTCGATCTCCAGGCGGATGGGCTTGCCGGTCGCATCGATCTTCTTGCGCACCGCGCGCAGCTTGTCCAGCGCCGAGGGAATGAAGGCCTGGCCGCCGAACCCCGGATTGACCGACATGATCAACACCAGGTCCAGGTCTTCCAGCACCCAGTCCAGCGCATCGACCGGGGTGGCCGGATTCAGCACCAGGCCGGCCTGGCAGCCATGCGACTTGATCAGCTGGATGGTGCGGTGGACGTGGTTGCTGGCTTCGGGATGGAAGCTGATCAGGCTGGCGCCGGCGTTGGCGAAGTCCGGCACGATCCGGTCCACCGGCTGCACCATCAGGTGCACGTCGATCGGCGCGGTGATGCCGTGCTGGCGCAACGCGCTGCACACCAGGGGGCCGATGGTCAGGTTGGGCACGTAATGGTTGTCCATCACGTCGAAGTGCACCCAGTCGGCGCCGGCGGCGATGACGTTGTCCACTTCCTCGCCCAGGCGGGCGAAATCGGCGGAGAGGATGGACGGGGCGATGATGGTAGTTTGCATGGGGAATTCCGTTGCGGGAGGGAGCTCATCCCTTGTGGGAGGGGCTTCAGCCCCGACTGCCATTGCGCAGGAGCGTCGCGACTGAAGTCGCTCCCACAGCGATGGCGTGAATTCTAGCCGCGCTTGCGCAGCTTCTTGATGCGGTCGTAGGCGGCGTTGATCTCGCCGGCCTTCTTCTCGGCCTGGCGGCGCAGCTCTTCCGCCGCGCCAGCCATCTTGTCGGGGTGGTACTGGGAAATCAGCCGCCGGTAGGCCTGGTCGATTTCGGCATCGCTGGCATCGCTGGTCAGGTCGAACACGCGGTAGGGATTGTCGCGGGCCAGCTTGAACCAGTCCTCGTCGAAGGCGTGGCCGATGATCAGGCCGATCAGCGCGCCAAAGATGGGATTGGGGCGGAACAGCAGCGCACCGGCGATCAGGCCCAGGAGTTTTCCGTACCAGCGGTTCATCGGCAGCCTTTTGCCCGTCGTTGCAGGCATTTTACGGCACAGGCACGCCTGCGCGCCGTAAACTAGGCGGCCTGCTCCCTTTCGTATGGCGGACCCAGGCTCCATGTCCACGACCTTGCTGCGACCCTACCTGCTTGAATCGGATCTGCCCGGCCTGACCCTGCGCCATCGCGGCAAGGTCCGGGATGTCTTCGACCTGCCGCGCGAGCGCCTGCCCGCCGATGCGCCCACAGGAGACTACTTGTTGATGGTGGCGACCGACCGCCTGAGCGCGTTCGACGTGGTCCTGCCGGACCCGATTCCCGGCAAGGGCGAGATGCTGTGCCAGATTTCCAACTTCTGGTTCGAGAAGACCGCGCACCTGTTGCCCAACCACCTCACCGGCATCGACGTGGCTTCGGTGTTGCCGGACGGCGTCGACCCGGCGCTGTATGCGAAACGCAGCGTGGTGACCAAGCGCCTGAAGCCGGTGCCGGTGGAAGCCATCGCCCGCGGCTACCTGATCGGCAGCGGCTGGAAGGATTACCAGCGCACCGGCGCGGTCAGCGGCATCGCCCTGCCCGGCAACCTGCGCCAGGCGGAAAAATTGCCGGAACCCATCTTCACCCCTTCGACCAAGGCCGCGGTCGGCGACCACGACGAGAACATCGACTTCGACACCATGGTCAAGGCCGTGGGACCGGAGCTGGCCGAACGCGTGCGCGACGCGACCCTGCGCATCTACGCCTTCGCCGCCGACTACGCCGCGCAGCGCGGGATCCTGCTGGCCGACACCAAGTTCGAATTCGGCACCGACGCCGACGGCCGCCTGTACGTGATGGACGAGATGCTGACCCCCGATTCCTCGCGCTACTGGCCGGCGGACGAATACGAAGTGGGCACCAGTCCGCCGAGCTACGACAAGCAGTTCGTGCGCGACCATCTGGAAACCCTGGACTGGAACAAGACCGCGCCGGGACCGAAGCTGCCGGCGGAAGTGATCGAACGCACGCGGGCGAAGTATGCGGAAGCGTTGCGGAAGCTGGCGGATATCGGCGTCGATTGATTGTGGTCCTACGCCGGAGCGCATTCCGTATTTGCATTTGATCGTCATTCCCGCGTAGGCGGGAACCCAGTGACTTTCGCGAGTTGGAAGAACGCGACGTTGATCGGAACGAAGGGCAAAGTCACTGGGTTCCCGCCTGCGCGGGAATGACGATTCAATAATTTCTCGGCCCCGGTGATTCCGCAACTGCGATCCCCACGCCACTGCATACGCCTCACCCGAGGATCCACCCATGAAGATCGGCTATCTCTACCTCGGCATCGCCATCGTCGCCGAAGTTATCGCCACCAGCGCGCTGAAGGCTTCCGAAGGTTTCACCAGGACCGGGCCCAGCCTCATCGTCACCATCGGCTATGGCATCGCCTTCTACTTCCTCTCGCTGGTGCTGAAGACCGTGCCGATGGGCGTGGCTTACGCGATCTGGTCGGGAGCGGGCATCGTGCTGATCGCCGCCATCGGCTGGCTGCTGATGAAGCAGTCGCTGGATCTTCCCGCCTTGCTGGGCATCGGCTTGATCGTGGCCGGCGTGGCGGTGATCCAGTTGTTCTCGAAAACCGTCGCGTGAGTCGTGAGTCGTGAGTCGTGAGCCGGTAGCCGGTAGCCGGAAGTCAAGAGACGCTCTCCGGCTACCGGCTACCGGCTACCGGCTACCGGCTACCGACTTCCACAACGACCACAGTTACTCCAACCCTCCCCTGGCTCCCAAATCCCCGAACACCCCCACCCGAATCCGCTATGCTCCATACCCATGCGCACTGATCCTCGGGAGGGATGTATGAATGCAACGGCAGAACGCCCCATCGACCGGTTTTTCGCCAGCTACTCGCGCGACCACCAGAACCAGACCAACCAGTTGATCCATGTGTTCGCCGTGCCGGCGATCCTGTGGTCGGTGGTGGCGCTGATCTGGTGCATTCCGCCGTTGGGCACGCTGTTCAACAACGGGATCTGGGCGGCGCTGGCGATGTTCGCTGCCTGGATGTTCTACAACCGCCTGTCCCGGCCCATCGGCTACGGGATGCTGGTGGCCTTCTTCACCATCGGCTGCCTGTGCCGGCTCCTGCAGGCCAAGCTGGGTTTGCAAGGCCTGCTGTACCTGGCCATCGCCGTGTTCGTGGTGGCATGGATCGCGCAGTTCATCGGCCACAGCAAGAGGTACGAAGGCAAGAAGCCCAGCTTCTTCACCGACCTCACCTATCTGCTGATCGGCCCGATCTGGGTGCTGTCCAAGTTCTACCGCAAGATGGACTGGAAATACTGACCGCGGCTTTGTAGAGCCGAGCTTGCTCGGCTGCTCTTGATCCAACGCAAGGAGCAGCCGAGCAAGCTCGGCTCTACGCACCGAAGGAAGTCCCCTTGGGGGGCAAGGAAAACATCGCGGCCGTGGGATGGAATCCACGCGGCGCATAGCCGAAATCCCGGCGCGCCGGTTCCGCATCGAAAACCAGGTCCTCGCCCATGCGCGCCACCGCCGCATCGCCGAGACCTTGCAGTTTCCCGAATGCATGCGCGGTCGCCAACGTGATCTTGAACAAGGGCGCAGGCACCTGGATCAATCGCGCCGGTGGTCGCAGCGACGCAAGCGTGCGCTCCACCATCTGCGCATAGGCGAGCGCTTCACCCCCAGGCAACGCATAACTGCGTCCCCCGGCCGCATCGACATCCACTATCGCCAAAGTTGCGTCGGCGAGGTCTTCCACATGCACCGGCTGGCGCAAGCCATCGGCACCGCGCGGCAGGACGAAGAAACCGGCGCGCCGCGCCATGCCCGCAATCAGGGTCAGGTTGCGGTCGCGTGCCGCGCCATAGACCAGGGTCGGGCGCAGCACCGTGGCAGCGGCCAGCCGCTGGGCCGAGATTGCGAATATCCGTGCTTCCGCAGCTTGCAGTCGCGCCACGATATCCCGCTCATGCGCATCACCCGAATCCTGCTTGGTTTCGATGCTGGTCGAACCAAAGGCGATCACACGCGGCGCGATGACCTTGGTCCCCGCATACCAGTGCGAGAAACGATCCAGCGGCCCCAGGCTGAAGATCGCATCGACCTGCCCGGGCAAACCCGGCGCCTGTTGCAGGTCGCCGTGCAACCAGGTCAACCGCTCGCGAGCTGCTTGCGGCGTGCGCGAGACCGCGACGACCTGCCAGCCTTCGGCCAGCAAGCGTTCGATCACCGGCACGCCGATCTGGCCGCTGCCGCCGAAGACCAGCGCGCTGCGCATTCAATCCCTGCCCGGTTTCAAGGTGCAGCGCAGCCACACCCATCCGATCGATGCCGAGATCATCGACGCGCACAACACGCCCAGCACCGAGGCCTGGCCGAAATGCCCGCCGACGGCGGAATAAGCGAGGTTGGAGATGAAAAGACTCATGGTGAAACCGACGCCACACAACATGCCCAGGCCAAGCATGGCCTTGAAATCCATGCCCTCCGGGAACCGCGCGATGCCGGTGGCGCGCGCGAGCAACGCCACCGCGACGATGCCCACCGGCTTGCCCAACACCAGGCCCAGCACGATACCCAGCGGCACCGGCGCCAGTACATCGCCCATCCGCAGGCCGCCCAGCGCCAGTCCCGCATTGGCGAAAGCGAACAACGGCAACACCAGGTACGCGACCCAGGGATGCAGCGCATGTTCCAGCGATTCCAGCGGCGAAGGCGCATCGGCCTGCGTTGAATCAAGTGTGTCGCCGCGCAACGGGATCAACAGGCCGGTGACCACGCCGGCAAGCGTCGCATGCACGCCCGACTTCAACACGAAATACCAGACCAGCACGCCAAGCAACAGGTAAGGCCACAACCGCGTCACCCCGCGCCAGTTGAGCAGCAGCATCAAGCCGATGCCCGCGCCGGCCCAGGCCAGCTGCTGCGCGGCCAGTTCGTGGGTGTAGAAAATGGCGATGATCAGAATCGCGACCAGGTCATCGACGACCGCGATCGTGGACAACAGCAATTTCATTCCCAGTGGCACGCGCGACCCCAGCAAGGCCAGGATGCCGAGCGCGAAGGCGATGTCGGTGGCGGTGGGGATGGCCCAGCCACGCAACGCGGTGGCATCGCCCTGATTGACGCCCCAGAACAGGACCGCCGGCACCGCCACGCCGCCAATCGCGCACAACACCGGCAGCAACATCTGTTCGCGACTGGAAAGCTGGCCGCTGAGCGTCTCGCGCTTGATCTCCAGCGCGACCAGCAGGAAAAATACCGCCATCAAGCCGTCGTTGATCCAGTGTTCTGCGCCCTTGACCAGGCCGAAATCGCCGAGGGTGAAACCGATAGGCAAATGCCGGAAGGCTTCGTAGGCGTCGTGCCAGGGCGAGTTGGCCACGATCATCGCCAGCGCGGCGGCCGCCATCAGCACGATGCCGGCGGCGGCCTGCAGGCGGAAGAAATCGCGCAGCAGTTCGACGGCGCGCGCGACGGGACGGGCTCGGCTCATGCGCCGAGTGACACGGGGGGAAGGTGAATCCCGGCTACTGCCACGACTGCTCTCAACCCAGGATCAACAGCAGTTCCAGCGCGATCCAGCCTAGCAAGGCAACGAACAGGATCGTGCCTTCGGTCTTGCTGATACGCAGGTCGCCACGCAGCATCGGATACAGGACCAGCACGAAGGCGATCGCGGCCGGCAGTTCCAGCTTGACGAAGGACTCGGGCAGCGGCAACGGGCGCAGCGCGGCCATGCCGCCGACGACGACCAGCAAGTTGAACAAGCTGGAACCGATCACGTGACCGACCACCATGTCGCCCTGTCCGCGCCGCGCCGCGGCGATGGCGGCGGCGACTTCCGGCAAGGCCGTGCCGATCGCCACCGGCAACAAGCCGACCAGCAACGGCGACCAGCCCCAGGCCGCACCGATCATCGGTGCGCTCTGGACCACGAACTTCGCACCGAAGTACAACAGCGCCACCGCTACCGCGAAACGCAGCAGGTTCATCCACAGCACGCTGCGGGTGGCCGCATAAGCGGCGACGCTTTCACGCACTCCGGCCTGCTCGCGCCCGCTGCGCGCCAGCATGAAACCCAGCACCGCGACGAAGGCGAGCAACAGCACGCTGCCTTCAACGCGGCTGATGACGCCATCCAGGCCGAACACGATCAAGGCCAGGCTGGCGAGCGCCAGCAGCACCAGCAACGGCGACAGCAGGCGCATGCGCACCAGCAAGGGCGCGGCAATCGCGGCCAGGCCCAGGGTCAGGCCGACGTTGACGATATTGCTGCCCACCGCATTGCCCAGGGCAAGATCCTGCGCGCCAACCAGGTAGGCGCGCGCATTGACGAACAATTCCGGCAATGAAGTGCCGAAAGCGACCAGCAACAAGCCGGCGAGGAAGGGCGAGGCACCGAATTTCTGGGCCAGTCCCGAAGCGCCCTTGACGATGGAGTCGCCCCCCAGCGCCAGCAGCACCAGACCCAACGCGAAAAATCCCCAGGCTTCGGCCATCATCGCTACTCCCCCGTCTGTGTTGCGGCTGATTCTATGTCAAAGCTTCCCGCAAGAGCGCGTTACAAGCCCCCTCCCTTTCGCGTAGCGAAGGGGAGGGCTGGGGAGGGGTGCTTTTGATCTTGGCTTTTGCTGTAACGGAGAAACAAAGCAAGAGCAAAAGCACCCCCTCCCAACCTCCCCCTGCGCTGTGCGCAAGGGGAGGAGCAGAATCAAAAAGCTCGCGGCTTACGCCGCTCCCACAGGAAGCCGCTCCCATAACAATTACTTCAGGAACAACCCTCGACGTAATCCGCCTGCGGCAACAAACCCACGCGCCATGCGCTGACCTTGCCCGCCGCATCGGTTTCGAACACCAGCTTGCCCGGCGCCACGCCGCTGGCATTGATGGAAAGATACTGCCCGCCTTGCACGTACTTGTGCGGCATGGACTGCAGCGCATCGCCGTAGAGTTTCCTGAGTTCCTCCACGCTCATGCCGACCTTGCCGCCACCGGGGGCGATTTCCTTGTCGGTGCCCACGTCATAGCGCACGAACTTGTCGCCTTCGATCATGAAGGAGAAATCGGAAGGCTTCTTCACCCACTTCGGGGTCAGGTAATAGCAGCCACCGGTTTCGCCCGGCTTGCCATTGAGTTCACCGGCCAACGCGGTCTTCGCTTCCTCCACCGTGCTACCGAGTTTCATGTCGCCGTAGCCGGCGAAGCCGGCCTGGCCTTCGCTGGCGAACGGGGATTCCGTGGCGACGGGGGCGGCCGTCTCGGGCGTGGGAACAGGTGGCGCTTCGGCAGGCTGCTCCGCAGTGGCGACAGGCGCGTCTTCTGCCGTGGGCGCAGCGGGCTTGCAGGCAACCAGCGAGGTGGTGGCGATGGCCATGGCCAGGAAGAAGGGCGAACGACGCATGGCTGGACCCCGCGGGTGATTGGAAGAACCGTACGCTAGCACTTGCGTGTTAATCCGTCGCAAATCCGGCCAAGGCCGCGCCTGCAGGAACGCCGACCGAATGTGACGCCGATGGGGTTGTCATGCGCGTTTAATCGTTGTCCGGTAGCTTGCGTCCGCTCCAGGGGGATCACGCGAAGCCTGCTTCATGCAACCCAACAAGACCGACCAGGCACGCCTGGCCCTGCAATCGCATGCGGGGCCGTTGAGCCTGCGCGAGCGTCGTGCGCTGATCCTGTGCGATGGCCGGCGTGACCTCAAGGAACTCACCGCATTGCTCGGAGTGGGTGCGCCTGCACTGGTCATGCACTTGTACGAAGCCGGCTATCTCGGCAATACCGTTGTCGGGCTTGTGGCCAAGGCTCCCGCACCACTACCGGTTCGCGTATCGGCAGCCGTTCCAGCCCCGCAAACGCAAGCCACAGGCACGCGTCGCTCGCTGGTCGCCGCCAAGCTCTACCTGATCGGCATGCTGGAACTGCAGCGCGACGAGTCGGCGGTCGCGCAGAGGAAGCAACTGCAGGCCTGCCAGGATCCGGATGCGATCATGGCCCACCTGCTCGCCAGCGTGCATTGCCTGCAGCGCATCGCCAGTACGTCGCTGGCGCAACGGGTACGCGAGCGACTAGGCGAAGTGTTGCCGGAGGCCTATCTGCCTGCACTGGAGCGGCCCGACCTGGCCGCGCCTCGATCCTCCACGGCTTGATCGGCCGCGACTCAAGCCTTCGGCGCGATGAAGCCCTTGCGCAATCCAGCCCAGCAGTCCTGGTAATCGCGCTGGCGATGCGCCGCCTCCATGGCCTGGCGCGTCGGCCGGATCACCGCCCGGGTCTCGAACATGAAGGCCATGGTGTCGGCGATCACGTCGGGCTTCGACAGATCGGCGTGGCTGGCTTTCTCGAAAGTCGCCGCATCCGGGCCGTGCCCGCTCATGCAGTTGTGCAACGACGCGCCGCCGGGGGCGAAGCCCTCGGCCTTGGCGTCGTAGACACCATGGATCAGGCCCATGAACTCGCTGGCGATGTTGCGATGGAACCACGGCGGCCGGAACGTGTCCTGCGCCACCAGCCAGCGCGGCGGGAAGATGGCGAAATCGATGTTGGCGGTGCCGGGCGTGTCGCTGGGCGAGGTCAGCACGGTGAAGATCGACGGATCGGGATGGTCGTAACTGATCGAACCGATGGTGTTGAAGCGGCGCAGGTCGTAGCGGTACGGCGCGTAGTTGCCGTGCCAGCCGACCACGTCCAGCGGCGAATGGCCCATCGGAGCGCGCCACAGATGGCCCTGGAACTTGGCGATCAATTCGAACTCGCCTTCCAGGTCTTCATACGCCGCCACCGGCGTCTCTAAATCGCGCGCATTGGCCAGGCCATTCGAACCAATCGGCCCCAGGTCGGGCAGGCGCAGTTGCGCGCCCAGGTTCTCGCAGACATAACCGCGCGACGCGCCATCGGGCAGGTCGACGCGGAAGCGCACGCCGCGCGGGATCGCCGCGATCTGCTGCGGCTCCACTTCCAGCACGCCGAGTTCGGTGGCGATGCGCAACGCGCCTTGTTGCGGCACGATCAGCAACTCGCCATCGGCATTGTAGAAATAGCGGCCCTGCATCGAGCGGTTGGCGGCATACAGGTGGATGCCGATGCCGGTTTGCGCGGCGGCCGAGCCATTGCCGGCCATGGTGAACAGGCCATCGATGAAATCGACCGGAGCCGCGCCGATCGGCAACGGATTCCAGCGCAACTGGTCGGGCGTGACCGGGCCGTCGCCGAAATCGTTGTGGAACCATGAGTGCAGGAACGGCTCGAAACGGCCATGCATCGCCGCAGGCCGGATCCGGTACAGCCAGCTGCGCCGGTTCTCCGCGCGCGGGGCGGTGAACGCGGTGCCGGAAAGCTGCTCGGCGTAGAGGCCATGCGCGACCCGTTGCGGCGAGTTGCGGCCGATTGGCAAGGTGCCGGGGATCGCCTCGGTGGCGAATTCGTTGCCGAAGCCGGATTGGTAGCGGTGATTGTCGATCGCCATGATCCTGATCCTGTAGGAGCGGGCCCTGCCCGCGACGCCTTTGATTGTCGATGACGCAAGAGCTTGTTGGAGCGACCGCAGGAGCGACGTCGGTCGCTAACAAATTTGAGAAGTCCGATTCTATCCAGCCACAATGAGGATTGTTTCGCGACTCACGTCGCTCCTACGTCATGTGTCAGAGAAACCCGCGCTTCATCTGGTCGCGCTCGATGCTCTCGAACAGCGCCTGGAAGTTGCCTTCGCCGAAACCTTCATTGCCCTTGCGCTGGATGATCTCGAAGAAGATCGGGCCGATCGCGTTCTGGGTGAAGATCTGCAGCAGTTTGCGCTGGTGCGTTTCCGGGTCGGCGTCGATCAGGATCTTGTTCTTCGCCAGGCGCGGCACGTCCTCGCCATGGTTGGGCACGCGCTGGTCGATCACTTCGAAATACGCCTCGGGCGTATCCAGGAACTCGACCCCGGCCTCGCGCATCGCTTCCACCGTGGAATAGATGTCATCGGTGAAGCAGGCGATGTGCTGGATGCCCTCGCCCTGGTAGGCGTCCAGGTATTCGTTGATCTGCGACTTGGGGTCGCTGGATTCGTTGAGCGGGATGCGCACGATGCCGTCCGGCGCGGTCATCGCCTTGGACACCAGTCCGGTCTTGGCGCCCTTGATGTCGAAATAACGGATCTCGCGGAAATTGAACAAGCGCTCGTAGTAGTCCGACCACTTCTGCATGTTGCCGAAATACAGGTTGTGGGTCAGGTGATCGATGAAGGTCAGGCCAAAGCCTTTCGGATGCTGCTCGGCGCCCTGCACAGGCAGGTAATCCTCGTACACCGAACCCCTGTCGCCGTAACGATCAACCAGATACAACATGCAATCGCCAATGCCCTTGACCACGGGCGCATCGACCGCCTTGCTGGCGGCCTTGTCGGTAATCGCTTCGCCGCCATTGCCCAGCACGGTCTTCAGCACTTCCGCGCCCGGCTTCTGGAAACGGATGGCGAAACCGCAGGCGCTGGGGCCGTGGGCCTTGGCGAAATCGGCGGCGAAGGAGTCGGGATCTTCATTGAGCAGGAAATTGACCGTGCCCTGGCGATAGACAGTGATCGGCCGGGTCTTGTGGTGCATCACCGCGGTGAAACCCATTTTCTGGAAATAGGCGTGCAATAGTTCGCCCTGGCCCTCGGGGGCGGCGAATTCGACGAATTCGAAGCCGTCGATACCCATCGGGTTTTCGAACGTGGCGACCTGCATGCCAAGATTGGGCTGTGCGCTCATGGTTCCTGCCTCGCGGGCTTGTCTCTGGAACCTGACTTTATAGTTTCATGTGAAACCAATTGCAAGCGGCGGCGCGCCATTCACCAAGGAAAATCCATGAATACCCCCACCGAAGACGCTTCCCGGGAACATGCCCCGCAGGAGCACGCCCCACAGGAACATGCCCCGCAGGAGCATGCGGTTCTTGAGCTGGAGCACTTCCTGCCCTACCGCCTGAGCATCCTTTCCAACCACATCAGCCAGACCATCTCCGGCCTGTACGGCCAGCGCTTCGGCCTGGCGGTGACCGAGTGGCGGATCATGGCGGTGCTGGGGCGCTACCCCGAGTTGTCGGCGGGCGAAGTGGCCGAACGCACGGCGATGGACAAGGTCGCGGTAAGCCGGGCGCTGGCGCGTCTGCTGGAGCGCGGCCTGGTCCAGCGCGACACCCATGGTTCGGACCGTCGTCGTTCGGTGCTGGAACTGTCGCCGGTCGGTTACACGGTCTATGACGAGGTCGCACCGATGACGCTGGAATGGGAGCGCCAGTTGCTGTCCAACCTGGACGAAACCGACCTCGCGCAACTCGACGTGCTGCTGGCCAAGCTGGCCGACGGCGTGAGCAACCTCACCGGCAAGTAGAGCCGAGCTTGCTCGGTTGTTCTTGCCCTCTTGTAGAGCCGAGCTTGCTCGGCTGCTCTTGCCCTTCATGCAAAAAAGCAGCCGAGCAAGCTCGGCTCTACAAGGCGGGGGATGCGGCCGGCGCCCAGGCCTTCATGAAATCGAAGAACTTCGCCCGGTCGTAGCCCTTGCCTTTTTCCAGCTCGCCGGTGAACTGCGAATGCAGCAGCTTGCCGCCGGCATCCAGCACGAACAGGTGCGGATAGCCCTTGATTTCGGGATAGGCGGAAAGGAACGGCTTGTTCTCGTTCTCTTCGCTGTAGTTGACCTTCAGCCAGACGAAGTTGGCATCGCGGAAACTGCGGACTTCCGCGTCCCCTTCGACGAACTTGTCGAGGAGGTGGCACCAGCTGCACCACTCTCCGCCCACGTCGAGCATGATCCGCTTGCCGCCGCGTTGCGCTTCGACCTTCGCCGTTTCCAGGTCCTTGGCCGGATCGCGCAGCGGATCGAACGAGGCGTTCAACGCCGCCACCGCCGCGATGTCCGCGGCGGCGGGCGTGTTCCCGGAAGCGACCGGTTGCGAGGTGTCCGGTTTGGTCGAAACGTTCGGAGTCGGCGATGGCGGATTGGGCTGCGCCGGTTCACGCGCGCCGCACGCGGTCATTGCGACCGCAAGCAGTAATACGCCCGCACCGACCGATGCCTTCCGCATCACTTCACGCCGTGCATCATCTTCTGGATCAGCGGCGCTATCAGGAACAGAACCACACCCGCACCGACCAGCGCGTAGAAGCCGAAGGTATAACCGGCGTGCGCCGATTCAACGGTCATGCCGCCTTCGCCGCTGACCTTGCCGGCGAAGATGCCGGCCAGGTTGTTGCCGATCGCGATCGACAGGAACCAGCAACCCATAGCGAAGCCGGTCAGCTTGGCCGGGGCCAGCTTGGTGGTCATCGACAGGCCAATGGGCGACAGGCACAGCTCACCGACGGACTGGATCACGTAAACCATGAACAGGGTCCAGAACGGGATCTTGCCGGCATCGTCGACCATGCCCTTGAGCGCCACCATCAGCAGCAGGAAGGCCAGGCCATTGAAGATCAGGCCCAAGCCGAACTTGCGCGGGATGGTCGGGTTGTTCCTGCCCATCCTGACCCACAGCCAGGCGAGGACCGGCGCCACCACGATGATCGCCACCGAGTTCACTGACTGGAACCAGGACACCGGGAAGTCATCGGTGCCGGCCAGCGCATTGAACAGGCCGACCATGCCGATGTCGCGGTCGACGATCTTGTCGGCCAGGAAGTTGAACGAACTGCCGGCCTGCTCGAAGAACATCCAGAACAGCACGTTGAAGACGAAGATGGTCAGCATCGCCAGCACCTTGTCGCGCGGCACGCTGCCTTCGCGCACGCCCTCGCGGAACAGCATCACTGCCGGGATCACGAACAGCGCCATCAGGATGTACTGCAGCAGATTGGCATCGATCGTCAGCAACGTGTAGAAGACCGGTACGCCGATCAGCACGCCGCCCAGCAGCACCAGCGAGACGTTGCGCATGCCTTCCTGGTGGACAGCGGGCATGCCTATGCCCTTGAGCTGGCGACGACCGAACCAGAACCACACCAGGCTGAGCAGCATGCCGATGCCGGAGGCGATGAACACCACTTTGTAGGCCGGCATGTCCTCGATGCCGAAGATCTTCTTGGCCAGATACTGGGTGATCAGCGGGGCCACCAGGGCGCCCATGTTGATGCCCATGTAGAAGATGGTGAAGCCGGAATCGCGGCGATCGTCACTCTGGGCGTAGAGCTTGCCGACCAGGGTCGAGATGATCGGCTTGAACAGGCCGTTGCCGACAATGACCGTGGCCAGGCCCAGCTTGAACATCGATTCCGACGGCATCGCCAACAGGAATAGTCCGGCGGACATGATGATCGCGCCCAACAGGATCGAACGCTGGTGGCCAATCAACTTGTCTGCGATGAAACCACCGAAGATCGCGCCGGCGTACACCAGCGCCAGATACGCACCGTAGAGCTCGCTTGCGGGTTTCTCGCCGGAGGCATCGCCGCCATGGAACTGCGCGACGATGTACAGCACCATCGCCCAGCGGATGCCGTAGAACGCGAAGCGCTCCCAGAACTCCGACATGAACAGCATCCACAACGGCTTGGGATGCCCCATCAGATTGTCGAACGGCGGCGGCGAACCCGCGCCGCCAGGCGCTTCCATCGGTGGACCCGCAGGTTCCGCAGCGTTCGGGATGGATGCGCTCATTCAGGTGCCCCTTGTTGGGTATTCAAAGACAGGATTGGGTGTCCGCAGCGAGCCGCGGGACGGGCGAGGATCACCGAACGGCGCGGCTCGCGTCAAATAAAACCGGGTTTCTTGCTGGCTGGATCGACGATTTCAATAACCCTGAACAGGCGATCCGGGCTTGCCGCCGATCATTGTGCGGACCTCGAACAACTCCGGGAAGAAGGTCAGCTCCAGCGCCTGCTTGAGGAAGCCCACGCCGCTGGAACCACCGGTGCCGCGCTTGAAGCCGATGATCCGCAGCACCGTGCGCATGTGCCGGAAACGCCACAGCTGGAACTGGCTTTCCAGGTCCACCAGGTCCTCGCTCAAGGCGTACTCGCGCCAGTAGCGGTCGGTGTTCTCGTAAATATTCTCGAATACCGGCAGCAAGTCCGGATCCGAGACATGCGGCAGGCTCCAGTCGCGCTGCAAATGCCCTTGCGGCACGGCATGGCCGAAACGGGCCAGGTATTGCAGGAACTCGTCGTACAGGCCCGGCGCTTCCAGCACCTGCCGCAGTCCGGCCTGGGCCTCGGGATCGTGGCCGAACACCTTGAGCATCGCCGCGTTCTTGTTGCCCAGCAGGAATTCGATGGTGCGGTACTGCAAGGACTGGAAGCCGGACGAGGGCCCCAGCACGTCGCGGAAGCCCATGTATTCGGACGGAGTCAGGGTTTCCAGCACCGACCATTGCGCGGTCAGCTGCTGCAATACCTGCTTGCAGCGCGCCAGGCCCTTCTGGCATTGCCACACCTGGTCGCGGCGCAAATGCGCGAGCGCCGCCGACAGTTCATGGATCAGCAACTTCATCCACAGCTCCGAAGTCTGGTGCTGGACGATGAAAAGCATCTCGTCGTGGTGCGGCGGATCGGATAACGGTTGTTGCGCCGACAGCAGATGATCCAGGCGCAGGTAGCCACCATAAGTCGTGCGCCCGGCCAGATCGGTGTGGATGCCTTCTTCCAGCGGGCGCTGGTTAGCCTGGAGGTTGTCCTGGATGCTCATGCGGAACCTGTGGACTGTGGAATGCGCATGTTAACGGTTCCGTCGCGCCCGCATCGCCGTCCCGGTCGCTGAAAGCGATCTCCAGCGACCATGACCCGGCGTATTGCTGCGCCGCACGACGGTTTTCCAACGCCGGGTCCTTAACATGACGCCACTATCATTCGCTGTACGCGATTCAAGGATCACCACGCGATGACCATCGCCGCACAATTCCAGATCGAATATCTTCAATACCTTGGCGCGGATGGAAAGCCCGTCCGCGACGACCTGCCTGAAGCCGCCCGCGATACCCAACGGCTGCTGGAGCTGTTCAAGCAGATGCTGTTCGTGCGCACCTTCGACACCAAGTCGGTGGCCCTGCAGCGCACCGGCAAGCTGGGCACCTACGCCTCCTGCCTGGGCCACGAAGCCACCCACATCGGCATCGGCGCCTCGATGCGCCCGGAAGACACCTTCGCCCCCAGCTATCGCGAATACGGCGCGCAGTTCATGCGCGGCGTGCGCCCGCGCGAGGTGCTGCTGTACTGGGGCGGCGACGAACGCGGCAACGATTTCGCCAATGCGCGCCACGACTTCTCCTGGTGCGTGCCGATTTCCACCCAATGCCTGCACGCGGCCGGCGCGGCGCTGGCGTTCAAGCTGCGCGGCGAAGAGCGCATCGCGGTGAGCACTTGCGGCGACGGCGGCTCGTCGAAGACCGATTTCTACGCCGCGCTCAATTCCGGCGGCGCCTATTCCTTGCCGCTGGTGTTGTGCGTGATCAACAACGGCTGGGCGATCTCGGTGCCGCGCTCGGCCCAGACCGGTGCCCAGACCCTGGCCCAGAAGGGCCTGGCCGGCGGCAATTTCTGCCTGCAGGTGGATGGCAACGACCTGATCGCGGTGCTTGAAGCGATGCGCATCGCCACCGAGCGCGCGCGCAGCGGACAAGGCACCAGCGTGCTGGAATTCGTCACCTATCGCCTCGGCGACCACACCACCGCGGACGACGCACGCCGCTACCGCGACGATGCCGAAGTGAAGGCGGCCTGGGAACGCGACCCGATCCCGCGCCTGCGCACCTGGCTCACGGCGCAAGGCCTGTGGAGCGAGGCCGAGGAAGCCGCATGGAAGGAGGAATGCGGGCGCCTGGTCGACATCGAGGTCAATGCCTACCTGGAAACGCCGGTGCAACCGGTGGAGGCCATGTTCGATCATCTGTACGCCGATCCGCCACCGGAATTGCTGGCGCAACGCGCCGCCGCCATCGCCGCGGAGCATTCCTTGCGGGAGCCGCGGCCATGAACGTCGAAGTCGCAAAAACTGTAGGAGGGGCTTCAGCCCCGACCGCTTCGGCGGGAATCGGGACTGAAATCCCTCCCACAAAGGCAACGCTGCCGATCACCCTGATCGAAGCCATCACCCAGGCCCTGGCCTGGGAAATCGCCCATGACGATTCAGTGGTGGTGCTGGGCGAGGACGTGGGCGTGAACGGCGGCGTGTTCCGCGCCACCGCCGGCCTGCAGCAACGCTTCGGTTCCGAGCGCATCCTCGATACGCCGCTGGACGAAACCACCATCGCCGGCCTCAGCGTGGGCATGGCCGCGATGGGCATGAAACCGGTGGCCGAGGCGCAGTTCGACGGCTTCGTCTACCCGATGGTCGATCACCTGATCTGCCACGCCGCGCGCATGCGTTATCGCACCCGCGGCCGCCTGCATTGCCCGATGGTGCTGCGGGTGCCGTGGGGCGGCGGCATCCGCGCGCCGGAGCACCATTCCGAAGCCAACGAATCCATCTTCACCAACGTGCCCGGCCTGCGCGTGGTCATGCCGTCCTCACCGCAGCGCGCCTATGGCCTGCTGCTGGCCGCGATCCGCGACCCGGATCCGGTCATCTACATGGAACCCAAGCGTATCTATCGCCAGTACAAGGAACTGGTGGTCGACGATGGCGAGGCCTTGCCGCTGGACGTGTGCTTCGTGCTGCGCGACGGCAGCGACGTGACCCTGGTGACCTGGGGCGCGCAAGTGAAGGAGACGCTGGAGGCTGCGGAAGCATTGGCGAAGGAAGGGATCAGCGCCGAAGTGATCGACGTGGCCACGCTGAAACCGCTGGACTTCGACACCATCGCCGAATCGGTGTGCAAGACCGGTCGCTGCGTGATCGTGCACGAGGCGCCGCGCACGGCGGGCTTCGGTGCCGAGATCGCCGCGCGCCTGGCCGAGCAGTCGATGTACGACCTGTTGGCGCCGGTCGAACGCGTCACCGGCTACGACACCCATATCCCGCTGTTCCGGCTGGAAATGAAATACCTGCCCAGCGTCGAGAAGATCGTCGCGGCGGCAAAGCGGGTGATGGCGGCATGAAGTAGCGGTGGCATGAACAAGCCCCCTCCCTTGCGCGAAGCGCAGGGGAGGGTTGGGGAGGGGTGCTTTTGCCTTTGCTGTTTTTTTCCAGCTCGCACTTGAAGCAAAAGCACAAGCAAGATCAAAAGCAAGATCGAAAGCACCCCACCCTGCCCTCCCCTTCGCCTGCGGCGAAAGGGAGGAGGAATATCTACAAGCAAGTATCAAGACAACGAGACCCCTCATGAGCGAAAGCAAAACCTTCCACCTTCCCGACCTGGGCGAAGGTCTGCCCGACGCGACCATCGTCGAATGGTTCGTCAAGGAGGGCGACGTGATCCGCCTGGACGAGCCGCTGGTGTCGATGGAAACCGCCAAGGCGGTGGTGGAAGTGCCCTCGCCGGTGTCCGGCAAGGTGCTGAAGCTGGCCGGCAACGCCGGCGATATCGTGGTCACCGGGGCGATGCTGGCCGAATTCGAACCCGACCCCAACCTGCCGCAGCGCGCCGATGGACAGGACACCGGACATGCGCATGGTCCGCCTAAAAGCGCCGGCTCTGCTGTTGTGGGAGGGGCTTCAGCCCCGACGGGTGTCCGGGTCGGGGCTGGGGACACACAGCCACCGCCAGCGGACGGCGCGGGGGGGGGCGGTGGGGGCGCCCGGGGGGCGGGGGGGGGGGCCGGGCCCCCCCCCCCCCCCGGGCGGGGGGGGGGGGGGGGGGCCCCCCCCCCGGGGGGGGGGGGGGGGGGGGGGCCACCCCCCCCCCACCACCAGCGAACGCGACGATGCGGGCACCGTGGTCGGCGCGATGCAATCCTCCAACGCCGTGCGCCAGGAACAGGCCATCGCAGTCGGCGGCATCAAGGCGATGCCCGCAGTGCGCGCGCAAGCGAAGAAACTCGGCGTGGACCTTTCCCGCGTTCGCGCCACCGGCGCCGATGGCGCGGTGACCATGGCCGACGTGAAACAGGCCGCCGCGAATGGCTCCGCTGTTGTGGGAGGGGCTTCAGCCCCGACAGGTGTCCGAGTCGGGGCTGAAGCCCCTCCCACAACACCTGCGCGCACCACCTTGTCGGCAAACGGCAAGCCCATGCGCACGCAACCGCCGAGCGTCTCCGTCAGCGGCCAGCCCGAACAACTCAAGGGCGTGCGCCGCAACATGGCGCGGGTCATGGCCGATGCGCATGCCAAGGTCGTGCCGACCACGCTCTGCGACGATGCCGACGTGCAGGCCTGGACGCCGGGCAACGATGTCACCGTGCGCCTGATCCGTGCCATCGTCCGCGCCTGCAAGGCGGTGCCGGCGCTCAACGCCTGGTTCGATGGCGAAAAACTGAGCCGCACCCTGCACCCGCAAGTGGACATCGGCATCGCCGTGGACACCGACGATGGCCTGTTCGTGCCGGCGCTGCGCAATGCCGACATCCTGGATGCAGGCGGCATCCGCGAAAGCCTCAACCGCCTGCGCGCGCAGGTGGAAGATCGCAGCATCCCGGCCTCGGAGTTGAGCGGCTACACGATTTCCCTGTCCAACTTCGGCATGTTCGCCGGTCGCTACGCCACGCCGGTGGTGGTGCCACCGTGCGTGGCGATCGTGGCCGCTGGTCGCGCCCGCCATCAGGTCATGCCGGTGATGGGTGGCTTCGAATCGCACAAGATCATCCCGCTGTCGGTGACCTTCGATCATCGCGCCGCGACCGGCGGCGAGGCGGCACGCTTCCTGAAAGCACTGATCGACGACCTGGCCCTGCCCTTGTAGGAGCGGGCCCTGCCCGCGACGCTCTTGCATGATCTGTCCGAAGAGCATCGCGGGCCGGGCCCGCTCCTACAAATGCCTGATGTGGAGAACGCCATGACCCATCGCAGCCGACTCGCCGGTTTCATCATCGATTGCAAGCAAGGCACGTTGCGCGAATCGGCGGATTTCTGGAGCCAGGCGTTG